>CAWGIW010000021.1:0-97494 GCA_963822825.1 uncultured Actinomycetes bacterium
CCATGGCGCACCGGTGTCGTTGATGGCGGCGCGGCGAGGCGTACTGCCGACCACTCAAATACTTGCCCGCCAGGCGAAACGTCAGCCGGGCGGGTATTGCGGAGCACGGAAAGCCCGTGCTTCGTCCTGGAAGGGGAGGGCAGGATGAAGGGCAAGTACATTTCCGCGCTAGTGGGAATCGGGGCCGCGGCGGTGTTCGCGCTCCCAGGGGTCGCATCGGCCTCCACGGCAAGTCAGGTGAAGCACGAGGTGCTGCCCGGGGACTGCACGCAGCGGCACGTGCCCCCGTTCGACCAAGGGAAGAAGATCTGGGTTCTCGTCGGTCACGGCATGTACGCGAAGTGCGAGCTGGTGTCGGTCCACCGGCACCACCACGGTCACGGCCCAGGTCACGGCCATGGCCACGGCCAAGGTCACGGCCATGGCCACGGTCATGGGAATCCTGGCCCTGGGAAACACCGTCCCATGTGAATGCACGCCCCCGATCGCTAGCTGAGATGGCTGGCGGTTGCAGCTAGCGGAACGTGCTCCCTAGGCGGTTAAGAGGCTCGCATCAAGCCGCTTAGGGAGCACCCCGGGACGCGAGAAGCCTGGTCAGCTCCGCATGTCGGCGATGATGGAGGTGATCTCCCTTATGGTGCCGCGCAGCACGCGCAGCCGGGACAGGGCGATCAGCCGGTCCGCGAGCGGCACGGTGCGGTCGATGAGCCGGAAGGTCTTCGCGCAGCCCGGCGAGGTGTCATGGACCCAGAACAAGACGATGCCCATCGAATACAGCCAGAGCAGCTCGGGGAGGTCGGCGCGCAGCTCGTTGTCGATACGCGTGCTTGAGCCGTCCACCACTTCCCGGTAGAGAGCGAGCGCGGCGTCACGCGCCGGGCTCGATTCCTTGCTGAACGGGCTCAGCGGGCTGCTGGGTTCGGCCGCGTACTTGAAGAACCGGGCCGCCACCGCGTGGTACGGGTCCATCACATGGACCAGCGCGCGCAGCGTTCCCCGCAGCCGGGCGGCGAACTCGGTCTCGCTGTCCAGCACGCCCCGGCAGGCGGCCAGGTGCTCGGCTTGGTTGCGGGCGTAGAACTGCTGGACCAGTTCTTCCTTGGAGCCGAAGTAGTAGTAGGCGTTCCCGGTCGAGACCCCGGCCTCCTGAGCGATCGCCCGCATGGTGGTTGCTTCATAGCCGTTTTCCCGGAACAGCCGCAGCGCCGCCTCGGTGATGGCGGTCCTGGTCTGTTCGGCACGGGGGGTGAGGTCGGGCTCGGCCACACAGGTCAATGTAGAGCCTGCCGCGGTCGTGGCCGCCATAGTCCCGGGTCCCCGGGTGTGGCTCGGACGGTCTGCGTCGCCGGGCTGGTCTGCGCGGCCGGGCTGCTCTGGGTTGCCGGGCTGGTCTGCGCGGCCGGGCTGGTCTGCGTCGCCGGGCTGGTCTGCGCGGCCGTGCTGGCCGGCGCGGCCTGGACGGCTGCCGTTGTGGAATCCGCCGTCCGAGGCTCCGGCGGAGCGGTGGTCTCCGGCCCGCGCGGCGGGGGCGGCGGAGGCTGGGTCCGGTCACCTCCCGGTCGAAGCGGCTGATACGCCTGCGCCCGGCGCTTGAGCCGGGTGAGGAAGCCAATGTTCGCCAGGTACAGGACACCCAACACCAATAGCACCTCGCCGATCTTGGCTGAGAGCACCTGGATGGCCTGGCGGGCGCTCCCGATCTCCCCGGACATGCGCATCGTGAGGGTGATGAAACCCAGGTTGAGCAGGTAGAACCCGACCACGACCAGGCGGCTGGCCGCTTGCGCGGGCGCGGCCTCGCCGCCGAACGCGTCCAGCAGGAAGATCCGGCCGCTGCGCGACAAAGCCGAGCCTACGAACACCGTGAGGGCGACGCTGATGAGCAGGTACACAACGTAGGTGACGGCGATTCCCACGGCGGCTCCTCCCGGCGTGCATCCCTTCTTGAACACGTTCAAGTATCCGGCCGCCCGCCAGGCCTGTCCATGTGATGTTGAACACGTTCAACTCCGGGCCTCGGAAAGCGCGCTCGTATCCGCGGGCAGGATGGTGACGAGAGGCGGGCAGGATGGCGACGTGCGGCGAGGATGGTGACGAGAGGCGGATGGTGACGTGCGGCGGGCAGGATGGCGACGTGCGGCGAGGATGGTGACGAGAGGCGGATGGTGACGTGAGGGTGGCGGTGCTGGCGGACACGCACGCGCCCCGGCGCTGGCGCTCCTGCCCGGCGCCGGTGGCCAGTCAGCTGCGCGGTGTGGGCCTGATCCTGCATGCGGGTGACGTATGCATCCCCGCTGTCCTCGATGAACTGGCCGGCTTCGCCCCGGTCCGGGTGGTCCGCGGTAACAATGACGGCCCGGACGTGGCCGCCTGGGGGGCCCCGGACACGCTGGAATTGGACGTGGGTGGACTCCGGCTGGCGATGGTGCACGACGCCGGTCCCGCCGCCGGGCGGGCCGGCCGGCTGCGCCGCCGGTTCCCGGCCGCGGACCTGGTGGTCTTCGGCCACTCGCACATTCCGCTCGATGACTCAGCGGATGGATTGCGGATCTTCAACCCGGGGTCGCCGACCGACCGGCGGCGTCAGCCCCGGGGAACCGTCGGGCTCCTGGACATCAGCGCGGGGCGCCTCGTCAGCGCCGAGATTATCCCGGTCACGTGATGCGGCGGGGGCGCCGTTCACAGAACCGGTTCTCCCGGCTGCCGGGCCTTTCTGGCCCCGTTCCGCCGGGCGGCCCGGCCGTTATTGTCCTGGGAACCGATCGTTGCCGGCTGAGCGGATTTGGCAAAGATTCCGGTACTGTTCCAGGCGGCCAGAATCGGCGGTCAGCCAGTCACCAGTGCCTCGTTAGGGCTAATGGCACTCCTGGCCGTCAGCTCAGTAGCCGAAGCCAATCCGCACGGTGGCATCTCCGGCGAGCCCGGGGTACCCAGAACTCATCAGGACCCGGCCCAGCTTGGCTTCCGGAGCCGCAACTGAGCTGCGCGAACGCGGCTGAGCCGACTGAGCGAGCCCAGCGGCCGGAACACCGCAGACATCGGCAGCCACCCGGCGCCGGCGTCTCGCGGACGCGGGCTGGAATTCGATCCCAGGGTCCTTGTCTTCGCTGTCAGCCACGTGCATGGTGAGTAGCCGTCGGTTATCTGTGATCTGCACCGCACCATTGATTCACGTGCCGGCCGCCAGAACGGCGCGACCGACCAGAATCCGACCGAACACCGACGGCCCCGGACCTGCGGCACACCTCGTATAGTTCTGCTGACCCATTCGCGCGCGGCAGGCGCCGTACGGGGAAAAGAGTAGCTGTGGGCTCGGACCTTCCTGGTTTACCCGAGGATCTCTCCCTCGGTGACGCGATCGTCTTCCTGCGCCGCCGAACCGGGATGCCCCAGCGCGAACTGACCCGCAAGCTCGGTCTCAGTGCCCGCAGCAACCTGTCGGACTACGAGCGCGGACGGCGTGTGCCACCGTCGGACATCGTTCTCGCCTGCGAAGAGATCTTCGGGCTGCGCGACGCCGAGCTTCAGCGACTGAGGCAGCGAACGCTCGGCGAGCGAGCCCGGGAGTCCATCCTCGGCACCTCCCCGGCCAACGGCGGCGCGGTGACCGAGAATAGCGCGCGGCCCGTTCCCGGCCCGGAAGCCGCCGATGGTGCTTCACCCGCTCCACGGGAAGCCGACGCCATGGCCGGGGTGCCGGACCCGGGGCCAGACGACGGGCGCGGGCGCCGCTTCCAGCGTGCCGTGATCGCTACCGTCGCTGCCGGAGTGGTGGCCGCACTGGTGGCCGCGCTGGTCGCCGTCGTCTAGCTGTGCCCGGCTCGCTAGAAGGTATGTCCGCCACCGTCCTCGATGCCGGATTTCGACGTATGTTGTTATGTATACGGGGAGCCATCGTGGTATGACGGGGGGTTTCATGACGGAGGCGTCGCGTCCGGCGTGGCTGATCGAGCTCATCGGGGTGGCCCGCCAGCTGTTCGAGGCCAGTGGCGGGACCAGCGGGTTACGCGAGGACGGGGAGCCGGAGCGGCTGGGTGAGGCACACCGGGACCCGCAGTCCGATCCCGGCTGGTTCTGGGTGGATCTCGGCCGCCCGGCCGGGGAAGCCGATCAGCTTGAGACAGCCGTCCTCGCGCCGACTGACGGACCGGGGCAGCGCCGGTTCCCGGTGCTGGAAGCGGTGCAGGACGGCAACGTCCTGCAGGTCAAGGTGGCGTTGCCCGCCCCTGCGGACGGGCTCTTCTTGTGGGTGTCGCGCCGCCGGCGGGCGATGCTGGACAAGGCGCTGCTCGATGGCTTATCGCAGATCAGCCGGTTCGGCCTGGTAGATCGCTTCGGTCAGGGCCGAGCTGACCCTGTGCCGGCGGCGGAGCCCGCTGACGGGCTCAACCCTGATCAGGCGCGCGGCCGGGCGGCCTGCCTCGCGCCGGGCGTCCAGCTGGTCTGGGGGCCGCCAGGCACGGGGAAAACCACGCTCATAGCGGCGGCACTGCGGGATCTGATCGAGCGCGGCCAGAGCGTCCTGCTGGTCTCCAGCGCCGATGTTTCGGTCAACAACGCCCTGGGCCGGGTGGCCGATGAGCTCAGCCCGCCGCCCGGCGTCATGGTGCGGGCCGGAACGCCGCACGTAACCGAGGGGGGCGCGAATCCGCGCACCGGCCTGGACCGTATGGCCCTTGACCGGCTGGAGGAGCTCAACCGCGAGCGGGCCGGGCTGGGGAAACGGATAGTCCTCCTGCGCCGCCAGTCGGACCTGGCCCGTCTCGACAGCACCCAGCGCGAACTGGCCGATTTCGACGCCGAGGCCTATCACGAGGCGAGGCGGCACATGGAGCGGCACGACCGGCTAGCTGGCCTGCGGGCGGAGATGCAGCAGCTCCGGGAGCGGGCCGCCGCATCGCTGGAGACATTGGCGGCGGCGCAGGCCGAGTACGAGCAGGCCCGGCATGCCTGGGTGGAAACCGATGTGCCGCGGCAGCACCTCAAAGCGGCTACCGAACTGGAGATAGAACTTGGCAATGTCGCGCGGGAATGCGACCGGGCGACCGCTGAGGTCATGCGGCTACAGGCCGACCGCGAGCGGATCCTTGGCGAATTCGATTCCGGGCCGGGAGGAATGGCGCGGCTGGGCCGGCTCCGCGAACACCGGCGGCTGGCCGGTCATGCGGCCGACCTTGACGATCAGCTCGGTGCGGCGGAAGCCCGCAGGCGGCAGGCCGAGCAGATGCTGGCCTCGTTCTCACGGCAGGTGGGCGCCCAGATCGAGGCGCACCTGCAGGCCGCCGAGCCCGTCACCCATGACGCGGTGGCCCGGCGCCGCATCACCCTGAGCGCGGCGGAAAAGCAGCTCAGGCACGCCTGGGAAGCACAGCAGGACTGCATCCGGCAGGCACAGGACGTGGCCGACCAGATCGCGGCGGCTGAGCAGGAGCCGCAGCCGACCGCGGCCGATCTCGCCATGGTGGCGTCGGCCGACGAGCGCGACCTGGCCCGGAAGCTCGCCGCCGTGCCCGAGATGGAGAGGCAGACAAGCGACCTGCGGGCGGAGATAGACCGGCTGGAGGAACGGGACGAGAAACTCGCGGGCCAACTGATCCGGGAGCGACGGACGATCAGCCGCGAGATCATCCGCGATGCCGCGGTGGTCGCGACGACCTTGGCCACGCTGTACATGACGCCGGAACTGAACGAGCGCGGCTACGACCATGTCCTCATCGACGAGGCCGCCGCCGCTCGCCTGCCCGAGATCGTGTACGCGGCGAGCCGGGCCACCGAAGGCGTCACCCTCATCGGCGATTTCCTGCACAACGGTCCCATCGTCGGCCCCGAATTCGAGAAGTCACCTGACCGGGCGATCCAGCGCTGGCTCCACCAGGACTGTTTCGCGCTCTTCGGCATCCACGACCCCGGTTCTGCCCGGACCAGCCCGGCCTGCGTAACCCTCTCCGAGCAGTACCTTTTCGGGCCCACCATCAACGACCTGGCCAACGCCGTGGCGTACCGAGGCCTGCTGCGTGTCGCCGACCGGGGCCCAGCGGACCGGGGCCCAGCCGATGGGACCGATCAGGAGATTGTCCTGGTCGACGTGGACGGCCTGGATGACGGGCTATCGACGGCGCGGCCCAGCCCAGATGGCACTGGACTGTGGTGGCAGGCCGGCGCCCTCATCTCAGCGGCGCTGGCGGCCCGGCATGGTGAGTCGTCGGGACAACCGGTTGGCGTCATCACCCCTTACGCCTGCCAGCAAGCGCTCATCCGCAGCCAGCTCACCGATTCGGGGGCCAAGCTAGCCACCCAGCCGAAGATCGAGATCGGTGCTGCGCACCGATTCCAGGGCCGGGGGTTCGGCACCGTGATCTTTGACCTGGCCGAGAACGGCGACGGATGGGTGGCCCGCGCCGGCCAGAGCACCGACCGGTACGTCCTGGACGGTCTTCGCCTGTTCAACGTGGGGATCACCCGCGCTCGGCGGCGCCTGTACCTGATCGCCAGTGAGGCGCTGCTGCACGAGAGCGGCACCGGGCCGCTGTACGCCCTGCGCTGGCTGGTGGAACAGAAGCAGGTGCGCGTCGTCCATGTGACGGAGATCCTCGGCCTCACCGCCGAACCCGCTGATGACCCGATCGCGTCCGACATCTGGCACGCGCTGCACGGGTTCGCCGGCGTGCTCAGCCAGCCGCCAGCATGCCCGCAATGCGGCCAGCCGGTCCGCCAGGTGGCCCAGCGCAGCAGCGACGGCGTCCCGCGGTTGCGGTGGGTGTGCCGGGGGACGCGTGATGATCATGACTGCGGCTGGACCGGCCCGTTCCCTGACCGCCCGGAGCCCCAGCAGCACGATTCACCGGAACGCTGACCACGGGTCACCGCGGCGGTGGCGGCGTGCGGCCGGTCTATGGCAGGTACGCCGGGGCCACGGTGATCTTGTCGATGTTGGGCGCATAGGCGGTCGGGTTGCCAAACGTGATGGTGTTACTGCCCGAGGCGAGCCGGACGGTCAGCTCAATCGTGTCGAACTGGTCCCAGCTGTAGGTGTTGCGGGCATACAGGGTCTCGTTCGTGCCGGCCGAGGTGCTGACGGTGAAACCCCGGTCGACCAGGTTGGCGTTGTAGTTACCTGACCCGGCCCGCTCGTCGTCCGCGTAGCTGAGCATGACCCGGTAGGTTCCGGCCCGCGCCGCGCGCACCCCGGTGAAGGTGAGCGTGTTGGCGGCGCCGTTGCCGATGTAACCGACGTCCGCCCCGCCGTATGCGTACTGATTGCTCTGCACCACGGCGGCGCCGGACAGGATGTTCTGCGGGGCGGCGGCGGCATAGGTCACCGCCGCGGTGGCATCGGCAGCGGCGTCCGGCGTCACGTCCAGCGATCCGATCTCGGCCGTGCCCGGACCGGCGTTCAGGTACTCGACCGGGTTGATTCCCGCGTGCAGGTAGACCTGTCCAAAGATCAAATTCATGAAACGGCTCAACGGCAACCCGCGGCCAGTGCCGTCCAGGTTGGTTCCGCTTACCCGCAGGTCGAAATGTCTGTCGGCCTGCGCGGGTCCGGAGGCGCGCCGCCCTAGATCGTAATAGCCGTCGTGGCCGGCGTCGACGATGAACTCGGTGTCAGAGCCAGGGGGCGCCGACACGCTCTGCGGCGCGGCGCAGGCCAAGATGCACGGTGCCGTCGTGGCGCCGCCGGACAGGTCAGCGTAGGCGGCCGGATAGCTAGTCGCCGGGCCGGTGACACCTGGCACCGGGCCATGTGCGTAGGTCAACTGGATGTCATCCAGCGTGATCTGGCCCTTGGCCGTGCCGATGGAGGGGTCGGACACGCCGAACGTGATGGTGTGCGAGCCGGCCGTCAGGCTGAGGTACAGGTCTCGGTGCGAGCGGAACAGCCAGTTGAGGGTGGGCGGGTAGCTGACGAACGACCATGGGCCACCGTCGACGCTCATGATCTGCTGCGCGATGTCCTCGGTCTGGTTGCCGTAGAAGACCGACATCAGGTAACGGCCGGTGTGCGGGACCGTCACATGGAAGGCGACCCGGCTGTCCGGCTGATCGATCGAGCCGACGTCCCTGCCGCCGGCCGTGTAGTAGCTCGGGTTGGACTCCGAGCCCTGCTGGTAGACGGTGGCGTCGGTGAGGCTGGCGTCGGCGGCCAGGTACTGCTGGGTCTGCGGCGGCGGTGGCGCGTTGATCCGGGCCCCGGTGGCGGGCGTCACGATGAGCTGGTAGGCGGCCGTCGGGTCCGTCGCCGCGAGTGGCACGGTGACGCTGCCGCCCGAGACCTGGTAGTCGGCCTCCGACACGTCGAGCGGCGTATACGCTGAACCGTCGTAACCGGTCCAGTTGATGGACTGGACGGAGACATGGACCCGCTCGCCGAAGAGGGACCGGCCGATCCCGTTGATCGCGACCGACGCGTCGCCGCCGGCCGGGTTGGCGACGATGATGCGGGCCTGCTTGGTGGCTGTGTCGAGCGAGGCCAGTCCCTGGAGCGTGTCGATCATGCTCGGCTGCGGCGGGGTGACGCTCACCGTGTGCCCGGTCAGCGCGCCGTACCAGTCGAGCAGCCACCACGACCCGTTCGGCTCGTCATTCCTGACGGCGTTGTCGGAATAATTGTCGGCGATGTCCCAGAACGGCATGGCCGCGTAGACCTTGGTGTCCTCGAACATCGACAGCCACTGGACCATCTCGCCCGGGTTGGACAGGTGGTACCGGTCGGCGTACTCGTCGATGTCGATGGGCCGCGGGGAGATGCCGTCCTGCTTCTCGAGGGCCCGGTAGGCGGCGTAGCTCGACCGATAGGTCCGCAGCGAGCTCGGGCTCAGCTCGTGCCAGCTCATGATGTCGGGCAGGACGTGGTTGGCCTTCGCGTAGGCCAGAAAATCGGGCATGAAGCGTGAGTCGTAGTACGCCTCGTTCGGCCCCACGATCAGCGCGTGCGGGTCGATGGCCCGGATCGCACGGTAGACGGTTGTCCAGTCGGCCAGGAAATGGTCCCTGTTCGTTATGTACTGGCTCGGGCTGGAGGTGCCCAGGCCGTACCATATCCAGTCCGGCTCGTTGAACGGGACGTAGGCGTACCGGCCGCGGTAAGGGCTGACGGCGAGCGTCCTGACGATCGACTCGAGCTTGGGCAGGTAGTCGCTGAGCCCGAGGTTCTGGTACGGCCAGTCCGAGTAGAGGTCCTGTACGTACACGAGGATCCACTGCCCGCCCGCGCCGAAGAACTCGGGCGCGATCTTGTCCGCGTCGCCACTGGGATGCTGCAGGCCACCCGGTGGCTTCGCGGCGATGGCCCGGACGTGCAGCGGGCTGAACAAGTCGGCGCCAGGCACGCCGTCCTCGCTGAGCCCGTACAGCGCGCCGGTGGCCCCATGGAACACCGGTCCGGTCGGGCTGGCCAGGTTGACGGTGATCTGCTGTGCCGCCGAGGGCCCGGCGCCCGGTGCGGCGCTGGCCGGGGCCAGGACTAACGGTGTCGTAACCGCTGTGGCGGTGGCGAATACGATGGCGGTCACTGCCGTCCGGGCCTTGTGCACGATCACGGATCCCTCCACTGGGGTGTCTATGCCGGTGTGAGTGCGCATCATTTGTCGGGCGGCGGGTGGCCCGCCGACGGGTGCATCCGTCGGCGGGCCCATCCGCGCCGGAGGGTTGTCAGCCGGGAGAGGCCCGGCGGTCGCAGGGCCCGGTGGGTGTGTCAGCCCGCGGTCGCCAGGTCGTCGGCCGCCTGCTTGGCGGCCGCGCTGACCGCCTGCGGGACGTTCTTCCCGGTCAGGTAGGCGGGGGCAAGCAGGTTGGCGATGTCGAGCTGGGCCTTGTTCATGCCTGGCGTGACCGGCCAGAACACGGTGTTCCAGCTGGCCTCGGTCAGGAACGGCTGGATGTCGATGCCGTGCGACTTCCAGTAGGCGGCCATGAGCGGGTCGAGCGAGGGGATGCCGGGCCAGATGTACCCGCCGGTGCCCATGATCTTCTCCGACGCCGAGGAGCCGAGCCACTGCTCGAGTTCCCATGCGGCCTGCTGGTTGGGGGAGTGCGTGTTGATCGAGTCGATGAGCCCGTTCAGCACGGTCCACTTGCCGGCCGGACCCGCGGGGAACGGCAGCACCCCGATCGGGAACTTGACCTCGGACGGCAGCCCGGCCGTGATCCAGTCGCCATTTTCGATCATCGCAACCTTGCCCTTGGCGAACAGCTGCTGGTCTTCGTTGTTGTTGGCCGCGGCGTCGGTGCCGAGGTCGGAGCCGGGGGCGGCGACGTGGTACTTGTACATGAGGTCGGTCAGGAACTGGAAGGTCTGCTGCGCGGCGGGCGTGTTGAACGCGACGGTTTTCGCGTACGGCTCGCTGATGATCTTCACGCCGTTTTCGGCCAGGTAAGGCTCGAATCCCCACTGCATCTCGTTCGGCGAGTCGGTGCCGTAGGTGGCGACCGAGGAGGAGTTGAACTGGGGTGACAGGGCGTTGTGGCCGCTGGTGTCCACCGTCAGTTGCTTGAGGAAGCTGAGCCAAGTCCCGCCGTTGGCTGGGTTCCAGGTGAGCGAGGACGGGATCACGATGTGGTGCTGCTTGAAGTAGTTGATGTTGTAGTAATAGGCGATCGTGTCCCAGTCCTTGGGCAGGCCGTAGATCTTGCCGCCGAACTGGTGCAAGCTGACCAGGGTCGGGATGTACTGGCTCATGTTGATGCCAGCCGCCTTGATCTTGGCCGTCAGGTCCTCCATCACGCCGTCTGATGTGCCGCGTTCTTTCCGGACAGCCATTTAATGGTTAATTCATGCTGAGAGCTGCCGGTCAAGATGCTCGCCATAGACCTGCTGCGGAGTCCTGTACTGAAGTCCAGAGTGCCGACGCCGAGAATTGTACCGGAACTCAATGTACCTGGCAACGTCACGGTATGCGTGCGCACGGGTCGGATACTGAGTACGGTGAACTCGCTCATTCTTCAAGATAGCGAAGAACGATTCGGCCATCGAGTTATCGTAGCAAATTCCGGTCCGGCCGACCGAATGCCGGAGCTTGTGATGCTTCAGTCTCCTGGCGAACTGACTGGATGTGTAATTGCTTCCGCGGTCCGAGTGGAAGATCGCCTGCTCGGCAAGAACATGGTTCCGGGCGGCCATGTCTATGGCCCTCTCGATGAGCGGCGTCTTATAGTTGTCGTCCATTGCCCAGCCCACGACGGCCCTGGTATGGCAGTCAATGACGGTCGCCAGATAGACCCAGCCTTCCCAGGTCTCGATATAAGTGATGTCCCCGACCATTTTCAGGCCGGGAGCGCCCGCGGTGAAGTCGCGCTTGACGAGGTCAGGGATGCGGTGCTCCTGGCCGTCGCCCTCGGTCAGGCTGAACCGCCAGGGCCTCGGCTGGCAGGGCTCCAGGCCCAGCTCACGCATAAGAGACCGGACCAGCTCAGGCCCGCACGGCACACCCCAGCCTGCCAGGTCGGCGTGGATCCGCCGGTGCCCGTAGGTCCCGTCAGAGTCGTCGAAGGACCTGGTAATGAACAACTTGAGTTTCTCACGCCTTTCCGCTGTAGCCGAAGCCGGCCGGTCCCGCCATCCGTAGAATCCCGAACGGGAGATCTCAAGCCATGCGCACATCTTCACGATCGAAGGAGGCCTGCTGTTGTTCGCGGTCGTGCTGGCTGCGTTCTCCGCGTCGATGAACTCGAACTTGTCGCTCACCGAGGCTCGCTGGCGAAGTACGCGGCAACTTTTTCCAGGAAGGCGACTTTCTGCTTGAGGTCCCGAAGTTCACGCTCTGCCTCGCGAAGCCGGACACGCTCGCTCATCGTAAGCGACGGCTCATCGCTGGCATGCTCACTTCTGTAGACGTTCACCCAGTTCCCGAGAGTGCCTTCGACGATACCGAGTTCCCTGGCCACCTGCGCGATCGGACGTGACGTCTCGATCACCAGCTTCACGGCTTCTTCCCGGAACTCAGGTGTGTAATTGTGCTTGCGTCTCGCCAATACCATCCCTTTCAGACGGCCCCAATCTTAGTGGGGCCGCTGTCCGGAAGGTTCGGGGCACCTCAGTCTTTGAGCCACGAGGCGATCATCGGCGTGTTGACCCAGTACACGTCCGGGCCACCGCCCGAGCTGAACTCGGTAGTCAGCTTGGGCTGATAGTCGTTGTAGGCGATCGATTCGATGGTGACGTGAATGTTCGGGTGGGCCTTCTCGAACACGTCTATCGATTTCTGGTAGCCCGTGCTCTCTGGCGTGACCCACTGCGCATAGGTCAGGTTGATCTTGCCGGAGCTGCTCGATCCGCTCGACGAGCATGCCGCGGCGGCGACCAGGAGAGCGGCGCATCCACCGGCGATGGCCGCCCGCCGCGGTGCCGTCCGAAGGAGTCTCTTTCTTCGCATGGGGGTTCTTGGCATGAAGGTTTCCTCCTTTTCGCCGCCGGAACTGAGCCACTCCGGCGGGGCTCTTGGGTTCTCAGCGATGTGGAGCTCAGCGATTGACGCCGGTGAGCTGCAGGGATCGCACGATATGTTTCTGGAACACGGCGAAGATCACGAGTAGCGGGATAAGCGAGACGAGAGACGCCGCGAGCACGAGGTTCCACTGGTCGTTGAAGCTCGACTGCAGGCCCGCGATGGCGACGGTGAGGACCTGCTTGGAGTTGCTGTCCGTCACGATCAGCGGCCAGAGGAAGTTGTTCCAGCCGAAAACGAAGGCGATGAGTGTCGCCGTGACGATGATCGGCTTGGCCATCGGGATCAGGATCCGGGTAAGGATCGTCCATTCCGAGCAGCCGTCCACGCGCGCCGCGGCGAACACCTCGGATGGCAGTGACCTGAAGTACTGCCGCATGAGGAAGATGGTGTAGGGAACTCCCAGCACGTACGGCAGGAAGATCGCCCAGTAGGTGTTGGTCAGGTGGAACTCGCGCATCATCGTGTACAGCGGCACGAGCGTCACCACGTTGGGCACCATGAGCGTCGCGAGGTACACGGCGAACAAGGCGTCCCGGCCGGGGAACTCGAGCCGGGCGAAGGCATAGGCGGAGAGCACGCCG
The DNA here is from genome assembly GCA_963822825.1 of uncultured Actinomycetes bacterium. GTDB lineage: Bacteria > Actinomycetota > Actinomycetes > Streptosporangiales > Streptosporangiaceae > JAWWPY01. The sequence goes on from CAWGIW010000021.1 coordinate 13,028, forward strand.
AAGGTGACCTGCCCGGCGGTCAGCGCGCAGGTGACCAGCAACGTGTTCCCCAGGTAACGGATGAAGTCGTCGCGCAGCAGGATCGTCTTGAAGTTCCCGATGTAGAGCGAATGCGGCGGCGCCCACGGAGCGGTGGAGAAGAGGTTGGCTTCAGACTTGAAGGCGCCGAAGAAGGCGATCACGTACGGGCCGAGGAACACCAGCGCGATGAGGGTCAGGCACCCGTAGAACACGACGTACTCGAGGACCCTCAGTGCCGCCGCCCGCGGTGGCCTCTGGGCGGCTGCGGGCCGTCGCTCCGGCGCCTGCGTCGTTGCGGCCATCGCTCAGGCAATCTCGTAAGTGATGCGGCTCCGGAAGAAACGGAACTGGATCAAGGTGATGACCAGGATCACGGCGAAGAGCAGCAACGACATCGCCGCGGCCGAGCCGACATCGAAGCTCTGGAACGCGGTCTGGTAGATCTGGTAGTTGATGACGTTCGTCGCGTTGCCCGGGCCACCCTGGGTCATCACGTAGACGGTGTCGAAGATCTGGAACGACCCGATGATGTCGGTTACCAGCACGAAGAGCATCGTGGAGTTCAGCAGGGGAAGTGTGATCCTGGTGAACCGCCTGAAGGCGGACGCCCCGTCGATGCTCGCTGACTCATACAGCTGCGGCGGGATGGCCAGCAGGCCAGCGAGGAAGAAGAGCATGTTGTATCCCGCGTACTGCCAGGTATTCACCATGGCCACCACGGGCAGGGCGGTGCTGGTGCTGCCGAGCCAGTCCGGCCCATGCACGCCGACGAGTTGCAGCAGATGGTTGATGAGGCCGTTCTGCGCGTTGAACAGCCAGCTCCAGACGACGGCCATGGCCACTGGCGTTGACATAAAGGGCAGGACGTACAGAGCCCGGAAGAGGCCCATCGCCGGCATCTTCCTGACCAGCAGCATCGCGAGCGTCAGGGCTAGGACGGTCTGGAACGGGATATTCCAGAGCACGTAGTACGCGCTGACCAGCAGCGCGTGCAGGACGTGGTCGTCCTTCACCATCGTGGAGAAATTGGCGAGCCCCACCCACCGGGGCGGGGTCAGGAAATTCCACTGGACGAAGCTGAGGACCAGGACGATGACCACGGGGATGAGCAGGAACGCCGCCACCCCGATGAGGCTCGGGAGGACGAATGGTGCGGCCGCGGCCAGCCGGCGGGCCGCCGCCTGCCGAGTTCCGGTGCGTGCGGGCGGGCGGTGGTTCCGGCGCGGCGATGCTGGAACGCCGCAGAGCGGATACGTGCATAAGTCGGCGCCTTGGTCGGAAGAACGTGGGGCGGGCCGGCCGCGCGGGCGCCGCCGGTCCGGCCGCGTCCGGGGGGAGAGGGCGGGGGACCCGCGCTCTCCCGGACGACGAGCTGCGGCTGGGGCCACGGCTTGGGCTCGGGGGCGCGGCGCGGATCGAGGAAGGGCCGCAGCTGCGCGAAGCAGGCCCGGCCAAGTTCGATCCAATCGAGCCTGACCGTGGTGAGCGCGGGGGTAAAGAACTCCGACTGCGGGGTGTCGTCGAAGCCGACCACGCTGACCGATTCCGGGATCCTCCGCCCGGCCTCGTGCAGGGCCCGGATCACGCCGATCGCGAGGTCGTCGTTGCCGCAGAGGATCGCGGTGACCTGTGGGTCGGATGCGAGGGTGCGGCCGGCCTGGTAGCCCGAGCTCGGATGCCAGCCCGCCTGCACGGGCTCGGGGACGGCCACGCCCGCCTCCTGCAGGGCCATCCGCCAGCCCGCCGTCCGCTGGGGGATGTTGTCGGTCGATGGCGGTATGGCGACGTAGTGCACGGTCTGGTGGCCCAGGTCGAGCAGGAAGCGGGTGGCGTCACGGGCGGCCTCCCGGTCATCTATCCAGGCCCAGGGCTTCCCTTGGCCTTCGTCGCCGATGGGGGTTTCCACGGCCGCCACCATCGGCGTGCCCGCGGGGATCGCGGCCAGCGCGCGGGTGCCCGCCCGGTCAAAGGCGAGCACGATGAGGGCACCACCTGGTTCGACCGCACGGGCCACGGCGTCCGCGACGACGTCTTCGTCGTCGGACTCCATCACCCTGATGCCGACCGCGAACCTGGCCGGGCGCGCCGCCTCCTCGATCCCGCGCAGGACGGCCGACTGGCCGTACAGCGTCGTGTTGGAGGTCAGGACCGTGACGGACTCGACCGGCCCGCCCGCCAGCGCGCGGGCCGCCCGGTTCGGCCGGAAGCCGAGATCCTCGATGGTGGCCAGGATGAGTTCCCGGGTCGTGGGCTTCACCCGCGGATGCTCGTTGATCACCCGGGAGACCGTCTGGTAGGAGACTCCGGCCGCTGCGGCCACGTCACGGATACTCACCGGCCGCGCGGCACGGTCCGCCCCGCCAGTTGTGTGACCGGTCACATTCATGCCAGGATTGTGACCGGTCACACAAATCGCTGTCAAGCAACGAACACGTAACGAGCACTTCACACACGAAACACGACAGAAACGAAACACGCGTTAAGCGACAGCATCTGGTCAGGAGGGCGGAGTTGGCCAACGGGACGCAATCAGCCCCGGCTCGTATCGGCTGGACCGACGGAGCGCTCGATCTGCGGATCGACGTGGCGGAGAACGGAACGGCCAGCCTGGCCTGCCTGGCCGCCGGACGATGGCCTGAGCCCGGGCCTGAGCCCGGGCCTGAGCCCTGGCTGCCGCTGGCCGACATCATCATCGCGGGCGCTGGCCGGTCCTGGTCAGGAAGCCGGTATGCCGAGTCGGTCGTCGGGCGTCGGCTTCGCTACCTGGGTCACGAGGAGGGCGCTGAGGGTCAGTGGCGGCAGTTGCGGATCGAGCTCGAGGATCCGCTCACTGGCTTGCGCGCCGAGGTCTTCTACCAGGTGCTCGTTGGGCGTGGTGCCCTGCGTTCCTGGGTTCGCCTGACGAATCGCGGCACCCAGACCGTGACGGTCGAATCGGTGACATCCTTCCTGGCCGGAGCCTTGACCGGCCCACCGCGGGAGGCGAGCCTGGCCGATCTTGACGTGCTGTGGGCCGAGAATGACTGGCTCGCCGAGGGACGGTGGCAGCGCCGGGCCTTGCGCGATGCGCTACCCGAGCTGAATCGGGGTGCCAACGGGGGTAATCCCCGCGGCCGCTTCGGCCTCACCAGCGAGGGGAGCTGGCCCTCAGGCACGTACCTGCCCATGGGCGCGGTCGTCAGCCGGCGCACCGGGCGCGCGTGGGCCTGGCAGATAGAACACAACGGCGCCTGGCACTGGCAGGTGGGGGAGTTCACCGCCTGCGGGCCCGCGGACCGCGCCTACCTGGCGCTGCTCGGGCCCACCGACTCCGAGCACCACTGGCGCCTTCCGCTCGCGCCCGGTGCCTCCTTCACCACCGTGGCCGCGGCTATCGCCGTGAGCGACCAGGGCTTCGAGGGCGCGATAACGGGGCTGACCGCCTGTCGCCGGGCGGTCAGGCGGCCGCACGAAGATCACCGGCGGCTCCCGGTGATCTTCAACGACTATATGAACACGCTGAAAGGGGATCCGACGACGGAGCGGCTGCTTCCGCTGATCGCGGCGGCCGGGCGGGCAGGCGCGGAGTATTTCTGCATCGACGCCGGCTGGTACGCGGAGATCGGCGAGGGCTGGTGGGACGGCGTCGGAGTGTGGAAGCCCTCATCCACCCGCTTCCCGGACGGCATCACCGAGGTGCTGGACTGCATCAGGGCCGAGGGAATGATTCCTGGGCTGTGGCTGGAACCGGAAGTCGTCGGCGTGCGCAGCCCGGTGGCCGGCCAGCTCCCGGCCGAGGCATTCTTCGCGCGCGGCGGCGGACGCGTGGTCGAGCATGGCCGGTACCACCTTGATCTGCGCCATCCGGCGGCGGTCAAGCACCTGGACGAGGTGGTCGATTTCCTCGTGGGCGACCTGGGTGTCGGTTATCTCAAGCTTGACTACAACATCAACGCTGGCCCGGGCACGGAGACCGGTGGGGTCAGCGCGGGAGCCGGGCTGCTGGAGCATAACCGCGCTTACCTGCACTGGCTGGACCGGCTGCTGGACCGGTATCCGGCGCTCACCATCGAGAACTGTGCATCGGGCGGCATGCGCGTGGACTACGCCATGCTGTCGCATGTCCAGCTTCAGTCCACCAGCGACCAGCAGGATTACCTCCGCTATGCCGCGATCGCGGCGGCGGCCCCGGCCGCGATCGCGCCGGAGCAGGCCGCGGTCTGGGCGTACCCGCAGCCCGCGTTCAGCGACGATGAGATCGCCTTCACCCTGTGCAGTGCCATGCTCGGCCGTATCCACCTGTCCGGCCACGTCGATCAGATGAGCGAGCAGCAGCGCGGCCTCGTCGCGGAAGCGGTGCAGGTGTACAAGCGAATCAGGACCGACCTGGCCCAGGCCGTGCCGTTCTGGCCGCTCGGCCTGCCGCGGTGGACCGGCTCACTGATGGCCCTCGGTATGCGTGCCCCTGACGCCACATATCTGGTGGCCTGGCGCCGCGGCCCGCTGGGCGGGCCGCCGGCTGATGGCGATTCCGCCGTGATCACGGCGGCCGTCCCGTACCTGCGTGGCGTGCCGGTGATACCCGAGGTGCTTTATCCACGCCATCCCCCGGCTGAGGTCCGCTGGCAGCCATCCGCCGCGGAACTGGCTGTGGGGCTGCCGCACGCGCCGTCAGCGTGCCTGATCAAGCTGCGGGCGAGCCGCTGACGGCGCCTCCGTCCATTAGGGTCGGGTGCCGTGGCCAATCGCGAGCTAGTGGTGCTCGGCACGGCGAGCCAGGCGCCCACGCGGAGCCGCAACCACAACGGCTACCTGCTGCGCTGGGACGGCGAAGGGCTCCTGTTCGACCCGGGAGAGGGCACCCAGCGGCAGATGCTGTTCGCCGGGGTCACGGCCAGCCAGATCACCCGCATCTGCATCACTCATTTCCATGGCGATCACTGCCTGGGCCTGCCGGGCGTGCTCCAGCGGATGTCCCTCGACCGGGTCTCGCACGTCGTTGAAGCCTGCTACCCGGGGGAAAACCGGGACGTGTTCCGGCGGCTGCGGCACGCGGCCCTGTTCCATGACGTGGCGAATCTGCGGGAACGACCGGTCGACGGCGGCGGCACGATAACCCAGGGCCCGCCGTTTCGCCTGGAGGCCCAGCCGCTCTCACACAGCGTGCCGACCATCGGCTACCGGCTGGCGGAGCCCGGCGGGCGGCGGATGCTCCCCGACAAGCTGGCTGCCTGGGGCATCACGGGCGCCGATGTCGGCCGCCTGCAGCGCGAGGGCCGGCTCCGCGCCGGTGATCACCTGGTGACGGTTGAGCAGGTGAGCGAGCCGAGGCGGGGCCAGCGTTTCGCGTTCATCATGGACACGCGGCTGTGTGACGCCGCGTTCGCCTTGGCTGACCAGGCGGACATGCTCGTCTGCGAATCCACCTTCGCTGAGGCCGAGGCTTCGCTGGCGCGTGAGTACGGGCATTTGACCGCCGGGCAGGCCGGCCGGATCGCGGCCGAGTCCCGGGCGCGGCTGCTCGTGCTGACCCATTTCTCGCAGCGCTACGACCACGCCGGCGGCGAGCGGCTGGCCGGGGAGGCGGCGGCCGCGTTCGGCGGCGAGGTCGTGCTGGCCCACGATCTGCTGCGGGTTCCTGTTCCATCCCAGCGCCCGCACCCGGCCCAGTAGCGGCGGCGGGCCGTCCGGCCCGGGCTGAACGGCCCGGGCCGGAAAGACGGGGATAAAGCCTGGTCCAGCAGGGGATTGCGCCTCTGCACCCCACCCAACAAACAACGGAGAGTGAGTACACAGTCACCAACCGAAGGCGGGCGTCATGCCAGCGACAACAGCTTCCATCATCACCACCACGAACCTCGTGCGTGCCTGGATCGTCTGTGGCCTCGGCGCCCTCGTCCTGCTGGTGATCTTCATGATCCAGCCGCCCACCGCGGCCAGCGCCGCCACCGCGGCCCGCCCGTGTGCCACCTCGGTGTCATCCGTCATCCCGTGCCAGAAGTGCTCACACTGCGTGAAGTGCTCACCGTGTCAAAAGTGCTCGCACTGCCCGAAGTGCTCACCGTGTCTGACCGCCAGCGGGTGCTGCCACCGCGCCGCCTGACGTCACACGCCAGCGGGCAGCCGGCTGAGTGCGTCCTCGACGGCCTGGTCCGGGAGCTCGAGGTCGGTGACCTCGCCCGCCTGGTAGCTCGCGTAGGCGGACAGGTCGAGCAGTCCGTGGCCGCACAGCGCGGTCAAGATGACCTTCTCCTCGCCGCTCTCCTTGCACCGCAGCGCCTCCTCGATGCACGAGGCCAGCGCGTGCGTCGGCTCGGGGGCGGGCAGGATGCCCTCGGTCCGGGCAAAACGGAGGCCGGCCGCGAAGCACTCCGATTGCGGCTTGGCCACCGCTTCGAACAGCCCCAGCTCGTACATGTGCGACAGCAGCGGTGACATGCCGTGGTAGCGCAGCCCACCGGCATGGATCGGATCAGGCACGAACTCGTGGCCGAGCGTGTGCATCTTGAGCAGCGGAGTGAATCCAGCCGTGTCGCCGAAGTCGTAGGCGTAGACGCCGCGGGTGAACGAGGGGCAAGCGGCCGGCTCGACCGCGCGCAGCACCGGGTTCATCCGGCCGGCCAGTTTCTCCCGCAGGAACGGGAACACCAGCCCGGAGAAGTTGGACCCGCCGCCGGTGCAGCCGATGATCAGGTCGGGTGTGTCCCCGGCCTCGGCCATCTGCTTGAGCGCTTCCTCGCCGATCACCGTCTGGTGCAGCAGCACGTGGTTGAGCACGCTGCCGAGCGCGTACCGGGCGGCCGGATCGCTCGCGGCGACCTCCACCGCCTCGCTGATGGCGATGCCCAGGCTGCCGGGGGAGTCCGGGTCAGCGGCCAGCACCGCGCGGCCCGACGAGGTCACATCCGACGGGCTCGGATGGACCGTCGCCCCGTAGGCCTCCATCAGCAGCTTGCGATAGGGCTTCTGGTCGTAGGAGGCGCGCACCTGCCACACCTCGCACTGCAGGCCGAACACGGCTGACGCGAACGCCAGGGCGCTGCCCCACTGGCCGGCGCCGGTCTCGGTGGTCAGCCGGGTCACGCCCTCGGCGGCGTTGTAGTAGGCCTGAGGCACGGCCGTGTTGGGCTTGTGCGAGCCTGCCGGGCTGCCGCCCTCGTACTTGTAATAGATCCGGGCCGGTGTGCCGAGATCCTTCTCCAGCCGCCGGGCCCGGAACAGAGGGGTGGGCCGCCACAGCCGGTATATGTCGAGGACCTCGTCCGGGATCGCGATGTGCCGCTCCGTCGAGACTTCCTGGCCGATGAGCGCGGCCGGGAACAGCGGCGCGAGATCGTCCGGGCCGACCGGCTCGTGGGTGCCCGGGTGCAGCGGCGGCGGGGGCGGCGACGGCAGGTCGGGGATCACGTTGTACCACTGCCGCGGGAGCTCGGATTCTTGGAGCACGTATTTGACCTGACGGCTCATGGGTGCCTCCCGCGGAACGTTGTGAATAGGAACTGACCAGGCAAAACATTATCTACCATGGCGATGGCGGATGCCGTGGGCGAAAGTAGCACCAAGGTTCGGGGCCAGCGACGAAAGGGCATAATTCAGCCAGCCGCGTTCTGCGGGTCGCCGCCTACGGCAAGGAGCACGATGAAGCGCCCGCGCGCCACGACCGCCGCCGTATTCGCCCTCACCCTAGCGCTTATCCTGGTCATCGCCGTGGCTGTGGCCGGGGGAGCGGCCCGCCCGCCCGCCAGCCGCAGCGCTGTGCTGACCGCGGCCGCCGCACCGGCCGCCGACCACCCAGCGGGCTTCTGGTACGGCACCGACAGCTGGCCGATCACGATCAGCGGCAAGGCGCCCTACTCCGAGCCCCGGATCGGCAGCCCATACGGCGGTTACATCGGGATGATCGGGAACTGGGCGATCTGGGTCAGGGGGTGCGGCGGCCGGCTCGCCTGGTCAGCGGCCAACAGCGCGGAGGCGAACACCAACTACACCACGTACCACGACGGCATCGGCACCGGTGTCTACTGGTTCATGGCCGGCCCGGGCGTCAACCCGCATTACAACGGGACAACCAAGGAAGCGTACGCGTGGGGAGTGAGGCAGGCCGGGCAGACCCTGGGCGATATGGCCAAACAGCACATCACGTACCCGGTCATCTTCGCGGACATCGAACTGCCCGGCATCGCGCCCGCGCCGGACAACGGCTGGAACGCCGTTTACACGGCGCCGTGCAGCGGCCGGGTCAAGACCGGGTACATCGCGCCCGCCATCGACCGCGCGGACTTCAACGGGTACCAGGCCTATATTCTCAGCCACTCGCACGACAAGGTCGGCGTCTACTCGGCCCCATCCATCTGGGCCTCGATCTTCGGGACCGGCAGCGCGGCAAACATCCGCGGGGTCAACGAGTGGACGTACACCGCCGACACCAGTTCGCTCGCGCGCGTCCCGTCCGGCTGGTGCCTGACGGGCACGTCGGTCTGCGCGCAGTTCTTCGGCGGGGTCCGCAGTTCCGACGCCCAGGCCCTGATGTGGCAGTGGACGGGCGGCGGCGGGACCTTTAACGGGTACGGCGACTTCGACCAGATAGACAAGAACCGCCAGCCGTAGCGGTTCTCTGATGCGCGGTGGATCTGCCAGAACGGGAAGCGCGGCGGCGGCTCGGTGCCGCCGCTGTGGCCAGGCTGGCCACGGTCACCCCGGAGGGCAGGCCGCACATCGTGCCGATGACCTTCGCACTGGACGGTGAGAGGATCTTCAGCGCGGTGGACTTCAAGCCGAAGACGACCGCGTACCTGCAACGGCTGCGCAATATCCGGGCTGACCCGCACGCGGCGGTCCTGGCCGATCACTACAGCGGTGACTGGACCCAGCTGTGGTGGGTGCGCGCCGACGGCGAGGCGTCGATCCTCGACCAGCCGGCCGACACGGCGCGCCCGCTCCGGCTGCTGGCGCAGCGCTATGAGCAGTACCGGGAGCGGCCTCCGCCCGGCCCGGTGATCTGCGTCCTGGTTCAGCACTGGACCGGCTGGGCGGCGTCCGGCGGTTGACCCGGCCCCGTGGTCCGGTCCACGGTCACAGGCGCCGGTACATGATGTGCAGGCCGACGTAGCCATGCACCGGATGGCAGAACGCCTCCGGCACCGTCGCCAGGACCTCGAAACCGAGCGAGCGCCACAGCCTGACCGCCCCGTCGTTGGTCTCCACGACCGCGTTGAACTGCATCGCGCGGAAGCCGTCGGTGCGGGCCTGCTCGATCACATGCTCGGCGAGGGCCCGTCCGACACCGCGCCCCGAGTGCTCGGGCGCGACCATGAACCCCGCATTGGCGACATGCGCGGCGGGACCCCCGTGGTTGGGGCCGCTCTCCGCGGTGCCCAGGATCGTGCCGTCGGGGTCGACGGCGACCACCGCACGGGCCGGGGGGTCGCGGAGCCAGTACGCCCGCGCTTCGGCCTCGCTCAGGTACCTGTCCCAGCAGAACGTCTCACCCGCGGCGACGATGCCGCGCATGAAGGACCAGATCGCGGGCCAGTCGTCCAGGGTCGCATCCCTGATCAGCATGCTTCCCAGCATCGTGTACCGGGCATCTCGCTGCGGGCCTTTTCGCGCGGTATGTGCCGTGGATTGACCAGATTTTGAAGTGTTAATAGGCCGGATAGGCGACCGTGGAGTAAACCACGATCGCCGTCGGCCGGGTCCGGTGCGATTATCAGATCGCTGGAACGGAGACCCAGAACCTTGTGTCGTTGCTCAGATTCGCCGAGCTTGAGTTAAGCTGCGACTCGATCCAGTACACCGCCGTTTCGTATTCCGTGATGACGCTCTGGTTGGGGTTGCTGAGCCCATTCGTGCCGTCGCGCTGGCCAGCGAACCACTTGGTGAGTCCGTAATGGCCCTGGCTCTGGTTGATGCAGGAGACATCCTCGCTGAGGTTGCTGTTGAGCACCGCTCCGTTGTTGTATTGGCTGGTGCTCTGGCCCGCGAACTGACCGCAGGACGTCCGCAGCATGTACCAGTTCTGCTTGAAGATGCCGAAGTTGGCCGCGTCGCCCGACTTGCCGTCACCGTAGGTGTAGTTGGCCTGCATGGTGTTCGTTTCCAGCATGGCCACGGCCAGGTCCAGCACGCTCGCGCCGGCGTGGAGAACCTGCTGCTTGCGTGAGCCCAGGCCGCTGATCGTATAGGAGCCGCAACTCATCCCAGAGGGACAGGAAAGGGCACTGGCGGCCGGCGCCGCCAGCGTCAGGGCACCCGTCGCGAGGGTGACGGCACCCGCCGCTACCGTTGCCACAAAGGTGGCCGCAGCAATGATTCGTTTCATGGGATCTCCATTCATGAGTCGGATTCCTTGCGGCAGGAGTTCAATGGCTAGCGCTTCGCTGCCATCGGACCACTTAACCGGTTCAGCGTCAACAGGTAACTTTGCGGTAACATCCGATTCCGCTTTCCGTCCTGGTCAGTGAGCATCAGGCCGGTCGGGCGGTCGCCAGAATTGCAAGCGCTCACATGTGAAATGGATCTTGCGTCCTGTGAATGGCGAGAAGAGCGCACGCCCTAGCCGGGCTGGGCGGCGCTCAGGCCGGCCACGATCACCTCGACCACGTGACGCGCGAACGTGTCGTTGAGCGGCTGATGACCGTTCAGCAAGCGGTGGTATGCGGCGCCGTACAGGAGATCCAGGGCGACCTCGGTGTCGGTGCTGGCGGCTAGCTGCTCGCGATCGATGGCCCGGCGCAGCATGATCCGGTGCTGCGCGCGCAGCGGCTCGACGACGCGGGCGCGCCAGGCGTCGGCCAGTTCCGGGTCGTGCTGAGCCTCGGCGATCAGGTCGGCCAGTATGCCACCGGCCGTAGTGCGGGTGACCGCCCGGATCCAGGCCCGCAGGGCCGCGAGCAGGTCATCCTGGCGCCGGCCGGTGTCGGGCAGTGGTTGCAGCGCCTTGAACTCGGCCAGGAAAGCGTCCAGGGCCAGTGCCCCCCGGGAGTGCCAGCGCCGGTAGATGGTGGCCTTGGCCACTCCGGCGCGGGACGCCACCTCCTCGATGGACATTCCGCGCAGGCCCCGTTCGGCCAGCAGTTGCGTGGCCGCCCTCAAGATCGCCCGGTCGGCCTCCTCGCTCCGTGGGCGGCCACGCCTGACCGCCGACGCGGGCGCCGCCGCGGCGGCCGGAATACCGTGCGTCTCCATGCGGTTGGAGTCTACCGTAATATAAAAACGCAACGGTCCGTATCGATAATCGCCCAGGACAGGACAATGACCAGGCAACCGCAGGCCCCCCACGCCCCGGCTCTGACTCCCTCCCGGCCCCCGGGAGCGCCCGCGGTCCGTGCCACCGCACCGGCCGCCCACCGTCGCCGGGCCACGGCGCGGCTCCATTCCCGCCATTCCCGGGCGGCCACCGCCCGCCGTGCCCCGGTCTTCACACCGGAGCCTTCCCGGGCTGCGGCCGCTCCCCGTTCGGCCGTCCCGGCACAGGCCGTCCCGGCACAGGCCGTCCCGGCGCGCTACCGGGGCGCCGGGCTGGCGCTCATCCTGGTGGCATCGTTCATGGTCGTGCTCGACTCCATGTGTGGTTCGTAACATCCGGGGTATGACCAGCTATAACACCCCCCGGAGCAGGGCTCTGACGAGCCGAGGAACCCTCACCATGGCGACTGTCCCGTATGCCGACCATACGGCGATCTACTGCCGGAAGTCGATCAAAGGCGACAGGCAGCAGATTACCGTCAACCGGCAAAAGCGTCTCGCGCTGGATGACTGCGGAAAGCTCGGGCTCTCCGTGGATCGGAAAGAATATTTACATAGATAACGGCGCTTCCGCGTGGCAGCGGAACCGGAGGCGGCCCGGATGGGACGAATTAATGCGAAAGCTGCGCAGCGTGGCGAAATCAAGCATATCGTCTGTTACCATCCTGACCGGCTCATGCGCCAGCCGCGCGACCTAGAAGAACTGCTCTCGATATCCGACGAGTACGGGATCATGCTCTATGGCCGCGTGAATCGCCGTAATCTGCAAGACCGCTGATGACCGGTATGCGCTGCGCATCGAGATAGCACACGCCTGCCGTTCATCCGATGATACGTCACGGCCGCATGAAAGACCAGAAGCAGGAACGTGCGGAAAGCGGCCTGCCGAACGGCGCGCGCGCCTACGGATAACAAGGGACGGAATGAAAATCATTCCGGTAGAGGCGGAAATAGTCCGAGAGATATTCGAGCGGTTCACCAAGGGTGAGACGCCGTATTCAATAGCGGTAGATCTCAACCGATAGAGGAATCCTGACCGCAAAGGGCAAGGCATGGACGGAAACGAGCATCCGCCACCAGTTGAAGAACAAGCACGTCGCCGGAATTTGCTGGCACAACGGCCGGGAAGTCGCCAAGGGAAAGTGGCTCGCGATCATCGACCGCCCGGCCTGGGATTTCGCGCAAGAGCTGCTGACCTTCCGCAGCATAGCCGCGCAGAAAACGGCAGACAGGAACCGTAGAACTTATATCCTGCGCGGCCTGGTCATCTGCGGCAACTGCGGTACCGCCATGGCGGGAAACAGCGGAAACCGTCTACCGGTGCTCACGCGCGAAAGCGCCAGGACGGCCACAGATGCGCGCGGACCATGCTCGCAGAACCGCTGGAACAATTCGTTGAGGATGCGGCAATCCGGCTGCTGACAGACCTATCGGTCAGCACCGCCGCCGTACTGCCGGAGCGCAAGCGTCGAGCAGGCCGAACGCGAAATCGCGGAAGACGAGCAGCCAGCTACGCGAACTCAACGACATGTGGAAAAACAAGGAAATCGAGACACCCGAATACCGCAAGGATGCGCCGCGACATCAAGAAGCGCATACGCGACGAACGAGACGGAAGACGCATCGTCAAGGGACGTCCGGCGGCGTCGGTAGCCGACCTGATCGGCCCCGAACGCGAAAGCCAAATGGGGCAAGCTGTCAGCCGAACGGAAGAACAGCGTCCTGCGATTCCTGTTCAGCGCGGTAATCATCGGCCCGCATGAGGCAAGGTCGCCCATTCCGGCACTCTCGACTACGGGCGCATCGAAATCGAGGAAAACGAGCTAGGCTAACACAAGCCCATACGAAAGAGCCTCCGGCAGTTTCCCGCCGGAGGCTCTTTCGTTGCTTTCTACGCTACGCCTTGCTCGTCGTCGCTATCGCTGCCCAGCAATCCGGCGAGAAGTTCCGCGTTCTCTGCGCTGATCACCGTCTTGAATCTGCTGGTCACCCTGTCCAGGTGGTACGCGCGGAGCGCGTCTTGTTCCGTGTGCCGCCTATAGGCGTTCACCTCCGTTGTCGTTTCCTCGGTGGGCTGGTCTGTCGTGGGGCATCACCTCCCCCGATGACTTGGCGGGTATCCCCTCCCTTCAAGGTCTCGATCGCCGATACCGTGGGTGATCGTCCACGTCCGGACGTCCACGGCGCGAGTGTCGCCCTAACGCGTAGGCGCGCGCGAGGCGGTGGACGAACCGTGGACGACGGACGATCACCGTGTGTGATGGCGTGTCCGCCGCAACGTCTGAGAGCGTCTAGAAGCGTCCGAGACGGTTGACCCTCATCTGGGCATGGCCTGGACTCTGGCCGACCGTCTACGGCCACCGTGGCGCGCTCGGGCGCGCTAGCGAAGGTCCATCATGCCGGCCAGGGTAAGCGGCGGGCTGGCTGGCCGGAAGGGATGATCTGGGTACCGTGGCAGGTAAACCCGCCGGTAACCTTCGGCGGGGTCGTACGCGCTGTACCTGGTACTTCTCATTCCTGGCCGACATCGTTTAAGTCCAACGCTTACCGGTTTCCAGGATGACAGACGAAAGCAGCCAGGTCATGCCACGTAGCAGGACGGAGGATCAGGTGGTCCGCCGCATCGAGTTCAGCGAAGCTCATCCCGAGGTAAATTTCGAGTTTCGCCGCGAAACGGGAAAATGGGAAGCGACTTACCCGACCGGCGAAAATGGCACGCTGACCGTATACGGTTCAGAGCTAAGAGACGTGCTGGATAAGCTGGAGAAACGTCTTGGATAGCTCGGGCACGTCATCCGCCGCTTTCGGGCGATGCCGCCCAAGCAGCCTCAGCCCGAAAGCGGCACTTCCGCCCTGGTAATCCATTGATAAAGATGTGTGTCTCGGCTCAGCTCTATCAGGTCAACGGCGGATATTGTTACATCAACCGGCAGGCAGGTGACGGCACCGAGTGCTTCGGCAAAAGGGGCCGCCTGGCTCATCGCTGTTACTGTACGCGAGACTGATATGCGGTGCCCACTGGTCGGCTTCCGGGACTTTCGCCGCACCTCGCACGTCGGCTATCGCCGCGCGGATGCCTGTTCGCACCGGGTCGAGCGCGTTAGCTGGCCGCACTTCCAGCATGATTGCTTCGGGATCAACGAGCGCAGGACCCACGGTCAGCGACACCGGGGGCTGAGTCGCAAGGCGCTTGCGGGCAGCCTCCGCAATATCGGTGATATCTTGCTCGCTTATCTCATCGGTAAACGCAATGCCCTGCATGGTCAGGTGGAGCCAGCGTGCGGGTATGGGGTCAATGCCCGGTAGCGGAGAAAGCGCTGCTTGGTAAGCCTTGACAAGTTCGTGAAGCGGCGTTTGGTGATCAAAGGTGACGTGCCAGGTGTACATTCGCCGGCCGGTCCGCCATTCCGGCCGCCACCACCAGTGATCACGCATCTGACCGGACTGCCCGATTGCGCTCATGAGTTTGATTCGCCCCCTGCTGGAAGCGGCAAACTACGAGACTGCTCAGTGCAGTAATTAGCGATCTCGTCGCGTAGCATGATAGCAGTCTTGCTCTGTCCGATCGCGCGGCTTGCCAATAGCGGGGCCACTTCACTGCGGAGGCGGGTCGTCAATGTTGCGAGGTGCCGCTCTGCCGGATCATTGATCAGCGGCCGCAATGCCCCGGCCGCAGCCTCTATCTCACCATTCATGAGATATGCTATTGCCGCTCCGATCCGGACTTGCGCCCATGTGCCGTATGCCCATTCTTCGCCGTCCCGCCAAGCAGTCTCCGCGCGCTCAACTTGCTGCAAGGCCCGTTCTACCGCCCCGACGCGCAGGTAAGTTGCTATGGAGTAATTCGCGCACCGGGCGGTACCGCATGCAAAGATCCCGCCCAGTTCGTCGGCGCCGCGAAGACTGTCCTGCGCTCGTTGTGCTCGGTCGAGTGCTTCTCGTGCGTCATCAACTCGTCCCAAAGCCTGATGAGCGTCGGCTTCCTGGCAGGCAAGCAGGACACGGGACGTTCCGGAAGGTTTGTATTCGTAGCCACGCCGCGCGTACCGGGCCGCGTCATCGTAGCGTTTGGCCCAGAAGGCGTTCTTGGATTGCGTGCAAAGCAATAGGGCGCGGAGTCCATCATGGTCCGCTTGATCGGCCAGTGTCCATCCGCTACGGCTATGCGTCTCGGCTGATGCCAATTGCCCGAGGTCGCTCACCACCCACGACAATACGGCACAGAGCTTGCCGGCGGTGACATATAGATCGCGAGTTTGCCCAATTCGCTGGCGTCCGGCCTGCAAAAGCTCGAATACGCGCCGCGTAAGAGCGGCCGCCCGCTGGTGCGATTGAAGGGGAGGGGCACTTAGGCAATCGTGAGCCAGCCGCAACGTAGCTTCATGGAGATAGGTTAGAGTCCCGCTTCCGACATTTGTTACTTCTGTCCAGGTGACTAGCTCGGATATTTGCTCCGCAAGCTTCTCGGAAGCGTTAGCTACATCCCTGGGATCTGTGTCCTCCGGCGAACTCGGCGCTTGCCATGTGTGGCTCCCAGCCGCATTTCGTCCCACATCGCTTAGTGACTCCGTCGCGGAAACGGACGGCTGATGTCGCTCGGCTCCTTCGGCTTCCCACGGGCGACGGCCAATCCCCAGCATATCCCCTGGAACATGAAGGCCGTCGGCTACCCGCTCGAATATCCTGACCTTTTGCGCCAGCCTCCCACGCGTCATGTAATCCTGGACCTGACTGCTGGTCATCTCACAGCGGCGCGCCAGATGGCTAATTGTGAAGCTGACACCGCAGCATTTATTAGCGATCCTGAAAATAGCGCCAAGGTCACGGCTCGCGCACGCTGCGGCGAAATCCGGCCGGGCAAGCACATTAGCAGGAAGATAATCGGCTGGACGCTTCCGCTTCGCGAATGCGTGATCTGTGGGTGATGACACTAGGATGGACGCACTATTAGGCTGCCCGACCGG
Organism: uncultured Actinomycetes bacterium; assembly: GCA_963822825.1. Classification (GTDB taxonomy): domain Bacteria; phylum Actinomycetota; class Actinomycetes; order Streptosporangiales; family Streptosporangiaceae; genus JAWWPY01. The sequence goes on from CAWGIW010000021.1 coordinate 29,239, forward strand.
TGACTGGACTAGTTCCCCGATTGAGATACTCAATGCCCGTGCCAAGGCGTTGAGCGTGTCCAGCCTGGCCCAGCTCTTGGCCTGCTGCTCAAGCTTCCGCACTGTGTCGAACACTGAGCGCAGCGGACTCGGCCAATTGTTCCTGAGTTAAGCCACGGTCACGGCGGATCCTGGCCAGGCGCGGCCCTATTTGCACGTTATCTCGCGGCGCGAGAGTACGCGCATTATTCTTGCTCGTCCTGCTTTTACCCCCCGCCGAGCTTACGCAAGCCTGGCAGCGGCTTTCTGGGTTGTACCGGCTCAAAGGCTGACCGCAGCCTTCACAAACCCGCCCAGAACCAGAGCCAGCCACCGACACGACCCCCTCACCGGCGAGGCACGCCTACGCGACGTAGCGTACGCCACATGCGCTTCTGCCCGTAACCGGTTGTGTACGCGCAAACGCAAGCGCACGCGCAAGCCTCGCGCGCGTCTGCACTGATGGCGCGCATTTGCGCGTTGCGCTTGCGCGACAGGTGGCTACCCAGCGTGACTTATTGCGAGGCGCGCATGGCAGGCCGGCTGTGCACCGTGCACGTGCACGACTCGCGCGCGTCTGCACTCAATGACGGTTGCACAGCCTGTGCACGCGCATGTGCACAAGATCGGGGAATCGGCTTTCTGGCCTAAAACTCCACTACAATTCGTGACTGTCTTCGTCTTTGTCTACCGATGCGTTCGGCCCCTTTACGTGCAGACACGCGAGTAGACGTAGACGTAGACAAACCGTTCGTCACGCTGCGTGATCGTCTCGTCGTCTCATCTCACGGCCGAGTGTGGCCCCTACGCGTGCAGACGCGCGCGAGGCGTGAGACAACCTGCGAGGCGATTTCGACCACGCACAGTCACCAAGCTGGACATGTTACGAAAAACGCTTGACTGATTTCAGCATCGTGAACGTGGCGCTGCCATCGATCCAGCGGGAGCTCGGCTTCGCCGCCTCCGCGGTGCAGTGGGTGGTCACCGGGTATGCGATCACTTTCGGCGGGCTGCTGATCCTCGGCGGCCGCGCCGCCGACCTGTTCGGCCGCCGGCGGATGTTCGTGGCCGGGCTGATCGTCTTCTCGGCCGCCTCGCTGGCGGGGGGCCTGGCCCACGATCCCGTTCTGCTCGTGGCATCGCGGGCCGTGCAAGGGCTGGGGGCGGCGCTGGTGGCGCCCGCCGCCCTGTCGCTGATCACGACTGGCTTCCCGGAAGGGCCCGAGCGCAACCGGGCGCTCGGTTTCTACGGCGCCACCGCGTCCGTCGGCTTCGTGGCGGGCCAGGTGCTGGGCGGCGTCCTGGTGCAGTTCACGACGTGGCGCGCCGTCTTCCTGGTAAACGTGCCAGTTGGGATCGCTGCTGTGGCGCTGACGCCGCGCCTCCTCGGCCGGTCGCATGACGAGCGGGCCAGGCGGCGGCTGGACGTCGGCGGCGCCGCGCTGATCACCGGGGCCATTGCCGCGCTGGTATTCGCGGTGTCCCAGGGCGGGGCGGCAGGCTGGACGTCGCCGGTCGTGCTGGGCGCCGTGGCGGCCGCCGGGGCCGCCGTGGCCGCATTCGCGGTGGTCGAGCGGCGCCACCCCGATCCGCTGGTCCGCGGCAGCCTGCTGCGGCTGCCGTGCCTGCGCAAGAGCGGGACGCTCATCCTGCTACTCGGCGTGTGGAACGGCGGCGAGATGCTCGTCCTGTCGCTCTACTTCCAGCAGGTCCTCCACGATTCCCCGCTCATGACCGGCCTGGCCATCGCCCCGCAGGGGGTCGTCGGGTTCGCCGCCGGGGCGCTTGGTGCCCGGCTCGCGGCCCGCGTCGGCATCCGCTGGCTGCTCGTCCTGACCAACGCCGCAGCGACGATCGGATTCCTGGTTCTCACCCAGCTCCCGGCGACGGGCGGTTACAGCCCGCTGCTGGCGGCGGTGATGTTCGTCGGCTTCGGGACGGCCGGGACCGCGTTCGGCGCCATGGTGACCGCCAGCCGCGGCGTGGCTGACGGTGATCAGGGAATCGTCGGCGGCGTGATCAACACGAGCCGCCAGATCGGCGCCGGCATCGGGGCCGCGTTGCTGCCGGCGATCGCCCTCACGGCCAGCCACGGAACTCAGACCGCAGGCGTCGGCGGCGACCGGGCCGCCATGCTGGCCGGGGCCATGGTCGCGGGCCTGGCCACTCTGGTCGCCTGGCGCGGTCAACGAGCCGGGCACAGCAAGGTTGCCTCCAATTGCTAGTCGTCTTAGTGATGCGGCATTAGGGTCGTGGTGCGGAGGATCGGTCAGGACAGCGAGCTGTACGCCCATGCTAGGAGCTGAGATGTCCCTGTCCCACGCCAGCATCCTGTTAAATCTGCCTGCCTCCCCGTTCCCGCCGCTGGCCGTCGGCTTCATGGGCCTGGGCACCGGCTATCTGGTCTACGGAACCCAGGAGCTCTTCGGCTACCCCAAACGCGATGAGCGGGTGGACCTGGCCACGGGCATCTGGGGCATCTGGATGCCGGGCTTCATGCAGTTCATCACCGGTGTCTATCTATTCCTGGGACTGACCCTGTTCGGCACGTTCACCGCGGCGCCGCTGTACATGGCCGCCCTGGCGTTCACCGCCTACGGCGTGCACTGGTTCGCGCTCGGCTGGATCCGGCTGCGCCGCGCCGATGCACGGGCGAATATCGGGATGACGGTAGCGTTCCTCGCGCTGTCGGTCCTCGGCATCATCGTGTTCTTCAAGGTCGGCGATGACCCGGTGGGCGGGCTGTTCATCGGCCTGGCCTGCGTCTATGTGGCGGAGTTCTTCGCGACCCTGGGCCCCGACGTGCCCAGGATCGGCCGCTTGGCCGACAAGGCGCTCGGCTTCTTTCACCTCGGCACCGGCCTGTACCTGATGTACCTGGTGTTCGCCGTGGTCCTGAACTTCGTGCTGAAGTACACCCTGCCCCTGTGAGGCGGGCCGCCCCGTGCCCGAGACTGGGCCGTAGGCGCAGCCTGCGCACACGACGAGGAGGCACTCGTGACAGACGCAACGCAAGGTGCCGGGCGCCCACGGGCCGCCGTGCTCGGCATCGGGACGATGGGCGCGGGCATGGCCCATAACCTGCTGCGGGCCGGGCTCCCGGTCAACGCATGGAACCGGACGCCCGGCCGGCGGCCGCGCTGGCGGCGGAGGGTGCCGCCGCGCATGAATTCCCCTCCAAGGCCGTCGCGCACGCCGACGTGGTGATCACCATGCTCGCGGACGCGGAGGCCGTGAAGTCGGTCGCCTTCGGCCAGGGCATGCTGGCCGCGATGCGGTCCGGCGCCGTCTGGGCGCAGATGGGCACCATCGGCGTGGCGGCCACCGATGAGCTGATCGCCCGGGTCGGGGATGAGCGCCCGGATGTCTACCTGGTGGACGCGCCGGTTTCCGGGACCCGGGGCCGGCCGAGGCTGGCCAGCTGCTGATCCTGGCGTCCGGCCCGGAGCAGGCGAAGCCAGTGCTCGAGCCCGTATTCGAGGCGATCGGCCGGGCGACGAAGTGGCTCGGCGAGGCCGGCGCAGGCACCCGGCTCAAGCTGGTCACGAACAGCTGGCTGGTCTTTCTGGCCGAGGGAACAGCGGAGATCATGGCGCTGGCGGACTCGCTGGGCGTCGATCGCCGTGAGGTGCTCGACTTCCTCAGCGGCGGGAACATGGCCGCGCCGTTCGCACAGACAAAGTTCCGCAAGATGGACGCGGGTGACGACTCGCCCGACTTCTCCCTCCAGTGGGCGCTCAAGGACATCCGGCTGGCCCTCGACGCGGCGTCGGACCGGCCGCTGCCCGTCCTCGGCGCGATCAGCGAGCGCTGGCAGGCGCTCGTCGATGAGGGCCTCGGCGCGCTGGATGTCAGTGCCGCGCGACATGGGCTGGACCGGGCGGCAACTAGCCGATGATTCATGGCCGCTGCGGGAGATGATCGGCCGTAGCCGACCCGCGCTGGCCGCTCACCTGAGACGCTGCGTGATACATCGGGCAGCAACGGATGACCCGGCCTGGCGTCATCGTGGAGGCGATGTGCCCGCATCGCGGAGCGGCGAAGGCGTGGTCAACAAGCCGCCGAGGTTCTCTGGTCCCCGTCGCCGGTAAGGGGCTCGCCGTCGCACCTGGTCAGCGGGAAGGAGATGGGCTGTGCGTAATGGCCGAGGGCGGCGCGACGGCCATAGCCGGATCATGCCCGTGACCCGGTACGCGACCGCGGCACTGGTCGCCGCGATACTGGTCATAGCCAGCGCGGCCTGCTCTCCCCGCACGGCCGCTGCGGGCGTAGGGCCGGATGCCCGCGGCACGAGCCCCGACGCACTGATGGCCGCCGCCGACGCCAAGGCTTGTGCGGAGCAGGACCTTTTCCCGCCGGCGACGGCCGGTCAGGTCATGGCCGGCCGGCTCACCGTGCCGCATTTCCCCGCGGTGACGATCGACCCCGGGCGCGACGGCGCCGTCAACTGGTCGATGGACCCTTGGCACAATCCCTCGTGGACGGCCGACTTCATATCCGCGGAATGGGTGGAGCCGCTCATCAGCCGGTATCTGGCGGCGGCCCTCGAGCGGCCGCTTACCGGACCCGGGCCAAGGCCCTGCTGCAAGGCTGGCTGCGGCAGGTGCCACTGCCTGAGCGCAACCCGAGCGCCCTGATCTGTTCCGCTCAGGCGTTCCCGGGCCAGAACTGGATCGACAGCCAGATCCCCGCTCAGGTCAACTACTCCGCCCAGCACTGGATGGGGGCCTGGAATCACGGGCTCCTCCAGGACCTGGCGCTCCTGCGGATCGGCTGTGGCTATCCCGCGCACGCGTGGGGCGGGCAGCCAGTCAAGTGGCGGGCCATCGCCCGGCAGCAGATGCTCGACTCATTCGCCCCTAACCGGCTCGGGCCCGCAATAGACGCTCAGGGAGTGACCAACGAGCAGTCGACCGGCTATGCGAGCTTCGCCCACACCCTCTGGGTCGCCGCTGAGCAAGAACTGACCGCGTGCGGCTACCCGGTCCCGGCCATGATCAAGACCCGCGTCGCGCTCATGCCGATGTTCATCGCGCAATCTGTCCAACCCGACGGCAACGTGGCGCAGATCGGCGATACCTATCAGCTGCCGCCCGCCATGGTCCCCGGCAGCCCGGTCACCTACGCCGCGACGAAAGGGAGGCGAGGATCGCCCCCGGCGCAGCGGGTGGCCGTCTATTCGGCCGGCTACGTGTTCGGCCGCTCAGGATGGGGAACGAAAGCGAGGCCGTTTGGCCGTCAGTCGTTCTACTCGCTGCGGTTCGGCCCTGGCCGGGAGATCCACGGCCACGACGACCACATGTCGGTGACCTACTATGCGCGCGGCCGCAACCTGATCACCGACAGCGGGCATGACGGCTATGTGGCGAGCGCCTACCGCGAGTACCTGCGCTCACCCGAGGCGCAGAACGTCCTGGTGATGCCCGGCGTGCCGTTCAACTCGGCCGCGCCCACCACCCTGACCCGCCAGTTCATCGGGACGTCCGGGCAGTTCTTCGAGTTCGCCGACACTGCCTTTGACGGTCATCCGCGCGACCGGAGCATCTTTATCTCCCAGCGGCCCGACATGATGGTGGTGCTGGACAGTGCCACCGGCGCCCGCAGCTACCAGCAGCTATGGCACCTCGACCCGGCCCTGACCGTCACCACGCTGACCCCGTCGTGCGCTGTCGCCCGCCCGCAGCCTGACGACGGTACCCGGCTGTGGATTTGCCAGGTGGCGCTGCCCGGGCAGGCCCTGCCGCCCGGCTCCACCCAGGTCATCCGCGGGCAGACCCACCCCTGGCAGGGGTGGGTGTCCAGGCAGATGCTCCAGCGGACTCCAGCGGATGTGGTGGCCATAAACAGGACTGGGACCAGCACGGCGATACTGACCGTGGTCGTTCCGACCAGCCGCTCGGCCCCGGTGGCAACGCGGATCACCAGGCAGGCAGACGGGTGGCTCCGCCTTGAAGTGCGCACCGGCGGCAGCACCAAGCGCTTCCTGGTCAGCCTGGGCGGCTACATCATGCCGTAACGGGCGGCCGGGGAAACGAGCGCCTGAAAGAGCGGCCGGGGAAACGAGCGCCTGAAAGAACGGAACATGCGGCTCAGGTCAGCTCGCCTGCCAGGCGTTCCTGCGCTTCGCTGATGACCGCCCAGACCACCTTCCCGCTCCAGCCGTCCGGGGTGTATGAGCCCCACCGGTCACTGAGCCGCTCGACAAGCAGTAGCCCCCGCCCGCATTCTGCCTCCGGATCCACTTCGCGCCACGCCGGCGCCCGAGGGCTGCCGTCCCAGACCTGGATCAGCACATTCCGCTCGTCGGCGGCCAGCCAGAACCATACGGTGGGCAGCCCACTGGGCGGCTGGTCGCCGGCCTGACCGCCCGCCGGGCCAGTGGACACCTGGACCGCGTTGGTGACGATCTCGGACACCAGGAGTTCGGCGGTCTCGACCAGATGATCGAGTCTCCATTCCCAGAGCACCAGCTTGGTGTGCAGCCGCGCACACGGCACCGCGCCCGGCAGGGCGCCGAGCTGGAGGTAGCTCCGCAGCGGCCACCCGTCCTCTGTGTCCAGCTGCTCCCGTTGTTGCGGAACGATGGAATGTACGGGCACGGACCGCAGGCGATCACGATCATGGGTCGGCCGGTCTAACTGCTGGGTCGAACGCGGAAAGCGAAGTCGCGACCGCGCGGCGGCCATGGTCCCGCTCAGGCATGGTCAGTAACTCCATCAATTCGTTCGGGCGCAGGCGTGCCTGCTTGCGAGCATCAACGCTCTGGCCAGCGCTGTCTAGTCCGCCCCAACCAGGCAGCTATGCGCGGAATGCGCTGGATCTCTGACTCCGAGTAACCAGCGCGTCTAGACTGTCGTCGGCGAAGCCCTCGTGAAGTGGCGGGTTTCCGGCGCCGAACGGACCGGGTACTCTCCGCTACCGCCGCCGTATGGAGCGGGCCTACCAGGCAAGAAGGGTTGAGCGCAGCGCACGCCGCCCCATCAGAAAGGCGTGGGGGCGCGCTGCCTCGTCACCTGAGGCGAGCCCGGCCGGGGTGGGCGCCAGGCGACCCAGAAGACAGCAAGTGCTGGCCGGACCGCTACCCGATTCTGGCCACGCCCTCTCGCCCTGCTGAGGATGAAAGATACGCGCCAGGCCGCCGTTCAGCAGAGATAGCTTGACGTCGAGATAAGTTTCGCCCTACGGTGAGTTCCGTAAGTTAGCTCGACGTCGAGATACCTTGCTGGCGGCTCCCTTCATTCTCTCCCATCGGGGCGCGAACCCGAAGGCCGCCGGGCCGATAGGTTCATGCAAGGCGTTCTGCGGCAGGATGCAGGAAGAGCCGGACAGGACAGGAGGCCAGCAGACAATGACCGCGAACAGTTTCGGCAGCCGGGCCACGCTAAAGGTCGGCGAGGCAGCGTACGAGATCCACCGGCTCGACGCGGTGCCCGGTGCGGCCAGCCTCCCGTTCAGCCTGAAGATCCTGCTGGAGAACCTGCTGCGCACCGAAGACGGGCGGGCCGTGACCCCGGAGCACATCAGCACCCTGGCCGGATGGGACCCGGCGGCCCAGCCCGGCACCGAGATCCAGTTCACCCCGGCCCGGGTGATCCTGCAGGACCTCACCGGCGTACCCGCCGTGGTCGACCTCGCCACCATGCGCGAGGCCATGCGGGACCTTGGCGGCGACCCGGGGAAGATCAACCCGCTCGTCCCGGCTGAACTGGTCATCGACCATTCGGTGGTCGCCGACATCTTCGGACGGACCGACGCGTTCCAGCGGAACGTGGACCTGGAGTTCGGCCGCAACCAAGAACGCTTCCAGTTTCTGCGGTGGGGCCAGGAAGCGTTGAGTCAATTCAGGGTGGTCCCGCCGGGGACCGGCATCGTGCACCAGGTCAACATCGAGCACCTGGCGCGGGTGATCATGACACAGGCTGGTGACGACGGAGCCCGCAGGGCCTACCCGGACACCTGCCTGGGGACCGATTCGCATACCACCATGCAGAACGGCCTCGGCGTGCTCGGCTGGGGCGTGGGCGGGATCGAGGCGGAAGCGGCCATGCTCGGTCAGCCGGTCAGCATGCTGATCCCGCGGGTCGTCGGGTTCCGCCTGCTGGGCGAGCTGCCGGCCGGGGCGACCGCCACGGACCTGGTGCTCACCATCACCGAACTGCTCCGCAAGCACGGCGTGGTCGGCAAGTTCGTCGAGTTCCACGGCGAGGGCGTGACCGCCGTCCCCGTGGCCAACCGCGCGACGATCGGCAACATGAGCCCGGAGTTCGGCTCGACCTGCGCGATCTTCCCGATCGACGAGCAGACCCTGACCTACCTGCGGCTCACCGGGCGCCCCGCCGAGCAGGTGGCCCTGGTCGAGGTGTACGCCCGGCAGCAGGGCCTCTGGCACGACCCCAGCCAGCCCGCCCGGTACTCGGAGGAAGTGCAGCTCGACCTGTCCACCGTGGTGCCGTCGATCGCTGGCCCGAAGCGTCCCCAGGACCGGGTGGCGCTGGCCGACGCCAAGATCGCGTTCCGCGAGGCGCTCGGCGCATACGTGTCCGCGCCCGGCCTGGACAACGGGCTGAAGGGCACGTTCCCGGCCTCCGATCCGGTGGCTGATGAGCCAGACAGCCGCCCGTCCGCACCGGTACAGGTCACCCTCGACAACGGAACGACTACCTCCGTCGATCACGGATCCGTGGTCATCGCGGCCATTACGTCATGCACGAACACCTCGAATCCGTCGGTCATGGTCGGCGCCGCGCTGCTCGCGCGCAACGCGGTCGAGGCCGGGCTGTCCAGCAAGCCGTGGGTGAAGACCACGCTGGCCCCGGGCTCGAAGGTGGTCATGGACTACTACGAGCGCGCGGGGCTGGTTCCTTACCTGGAGAAGCTCGGGTTCAACCTGGTCGGCTACGGCTGCACCACCTGCATCGGGAATTCGGGCCCGCTGCCCGAGACGATCAGCGCGGCCGTGGCCGACAACGACCTGGCCGTCGTGTCCGTGCTGTCCGGCAACCGGAACTTCGAGGGCCGGATCAACCCGGACGTGAAGATGAACTACCTGGCCTCACCGCCCCTGGTCGTCGCGTACGCGCTGGCCGGGACGATGGACATCGACATGGTGGGCGAGCCGCTGGGCGCGCGGTCCGACGGCACCCCGGTGTACCTGCGCGACATCTGGCCATCCCCGGACGAGATCGCGTCGGTGGTGCACGACGCCGTGGCCGCGGAAATGTTCACCCGCGACTACGCGGACGTGTTCGAGGGTGACGACCGGTGGCGCGCGATGCGGGTGCCCGAGGGTGACACGTTCGCCTGGGATCCGGAGTCCACCTACGTGCGGCGGCCGCCGTACTTCGAGGGGATGACCGAGAAGCCCGCCCCGGTCAACGACATCCACGGCGCCCGGGTGCTGGCCATGCTGGGCGACTCGGTCACCACCGACCACATCTCCCCGGCCGGTGCCATCAAGAACGACAGCCCCGCCGGTGACTACCTTCGCGAGCACGGGGTGCAGCGGCGTGACTTCAACTCCTACGGGTCGCGGCGCGGCAACCACGAGGTGATGATCCGCGGCACGTTCGCCAACATCCGGCTGCGCAACCAGTTGGCCCCGGGCACCGAGGGCGGCGTGACGGTCAAGCAGCCGTCCGGTGAGCAGATGTCGATCTACGAGGCCTCGCGCCGGTACGCCGAGGATGGCACCCCGCTGATCGTGCTCGGCGGCAAGGAGTACGGCTCGGGCTCGTCGCGAGACTGGGCGGCCAAGGGCACGCTGCTGCTCGGCGTCCGCGCCGTCCTCGTCGAGTCGTTCGAGCGGATCCACCGGTCCAACCTGATCGGGATGGGCGTGCTTCCGCTGCAGTACCGCCCGGGGGAGTCGGCGGCCTCGCTGGGTCTCACCGGCCGCGAGGTGTTCGACGTGACCGGGATAGAGGAGATCAGCGCCGGGCCGGTGCCGCGCGAGGTGACGGTCAGCGCGGATGGACGTGAGTTCCAGGCCGTCGTCCGGATCGATACGCCGGGCGAGGCCGATTACTTCCGCCACGGCGGGATCATGCAGTACGTGCTCCGCTCGCTCGTGGCGAAAGGCTGAGCGGCCCCGCCGGGCCGGACAGGCATGTAATCATGTAAACGTTGGCGGAGCGTGATGCGGCTGGCCCTTGGAGCACTGGATGGCTGAACCCAGACTCGTAGTTGAGCACCGTGAGCACCTCTGGTACCTCCTGGCTGAGGCGGCCCAGCTGGAGCACATGATCATGTGCCAGTACCTCTATGCGGGCTTCAGCCTGAAGCAGGACGCGGCCGAGGGTCTGACCGCGGAGCAGGCGGCCGCGGTCGCGAGGTGGCGGGAGGTGCTGCGCGGGATCGCGGTCGAGGAGATGCTCCATTTCGCGCTGGTCGCCAACCTCATGTCCTCGATCGGCGCCGCTCCGGTCATGACCAGGCCTAACTTCCCGCAGCGCTCGAATTACTTCCCCCCGGGCGTCCAGCTTGATCTGCTGCCATTCGGCGACGCCGCACTCACCCATTTCCTGTACCTGGAACGACCTGAGGGCATGGAACGGCAGGACGCCGAGGGATTCGTTCCCGGCGCGCCCCCGCACGAGCCGGTGGAGCCGGGCGAGGCGCTGCCGCGGGTGCAGGATTTCGCCACCGTCGGGCATCTCTACCGGGGCATCGCCGAAGGGCTCAGCCATCTGGTCAGGACCCTGGGGGAAGGCGCCGTGTTCGTCGGGCCGCCCCGCACCCAGGCGACCCCGGAGTTGTTCCGCTGGCCTAAGCTAATCGCCGTGACGGACCTGCGGTCCGCGCACGCGGCCATCGAGGAAATCATCGAGCAAGGCGAGGGCGCCCGCGGTGACTGGCGGTCCGCACACTACGGCCGCTTCCTGGCCATGTGGGAGGAGTACGGCGAACTACGCAAGCAGGACCCGTCATTCGAGCCGGCCCGGCCGGTCATCGCCGCCTTCACCCGGCAGCCCTTCGACGTCCCGCTGCCGCAGCCGGTGCTCACCGAGCCGGCGGCGGGCGCGGTCGCGGATCTGTTCAGCCTCGGCTACGAAGTACTGCTGCAGATGCTGACCCGGTTCTTCACCCACACGGATGAGAGTGATGAGCAGCTGGAGCTGCTGATCGACGGTGCTTTCGGGCTCATGACCGGGGTCCTCGAGCCCCTCGGCTCGGCTCTCTCCCGGCTGGCCGCCGGAGCCGGCTACCCGGAGCGGACAGCGGGCCCGGTGTTCGAGATGTACTACCAGATGGGCAACTTCGTTCCCTCGCGGGAAGCCGCGTGGGCGGTGCTGAGTGAACGGGCCGCCGTGCTGGCGAATCGCTGTGCCAGCGCGGGCGCAGCGCAGGCCCTTCCCTCGGCCGTGAGCACGGCGGGGGAACGCGCGGCCGGCATCGCCGCCCAGCTTGCTGCGCATGTGCCGCCCGGACTTCGCGCCGTCACGGCGTGACCTCGCGCTCGCGGCCGCATCCCGTCAGTCCAGTCAGCGCTGGCCGCGCTGGTGACGGGGGGGCCGCGGGCCGACTCGGGCGCGCCGCCGCCATCCTCGTCATCGGCATCGTCGCGCTCGCGTTCAACCTGCGGGCCGCGATCACCAGCCTGCCGCCGGTTTTCCCCGAGCTGTCGGCCCAGCTGCGGTTGTCTTCGGCGGAGCTCGCCGTCCTCGCTTCCTTGCCCGTGCTGTGCTTCGCCGTTTTCTCCGGCGTGGCGGCGCCGCTCAGCCGCCGGTTCGGGGAAGAACGCGTGCTCGAGGCGGCGCTGGGCCTGCTGGCCGCGGGCCTGCTGCTGCGCGGGGCGCTGCCGGGGGCGATGCTGCTGCCGGGAACAGCGCTCGCCGGCGCCGCGATCGCGCTGATGAATGTTCTGCTGCCCAGCCTGGTCAAGCGGCGTGCCCCGCGCCGGGCCGGGCTGCTGATCGGCGTCTACCTGCTGAGCCTGTCCGCCGGCTCGATCCTCAGCTCGCTGATCGCCGTTCCCGTGTACCGGGCCGGGGGTGGGTCGGTCCGGCTGGTTCTGGGCCTGTGGGCCGCGCCGGCCATAGTCGCCGCCGTGGCCTGGTTTCCGCAGAGCAGGTTCCGGTCCGGGCCGCCGGGCCCGGACGCGCCTCACCCTGACGCCCCGGGCCTGCCAGCCGGCTGCGGGTCTACCGGCACGCGCTGACCTGGCAGGTCACCATATTCATGGGGCTGCAGAGCCTCACCTATTACGCCACGCTCTCGTGGCTGCCCACGATGTTCCGTGACCGCGGGGCCAGCGCCGTACACGCGGGCACCCTGCTGGCCCTGATGAACTTCGGCGGCGCCATCACGGCTCTGCTGGTCCCGGTGCTCGCGCACCGCGCCCCGAGCCAGCGCACCTTGATCGCGGGCGCGATCGCGGCGAGTGCGGCGGGCCTGGCCGGCGTCTGGTTCGCCCCCCTGGGCGAGGCCGTGGGCTGGATTCTCGTCCTGGGCCTGGGCCAGGGTGCGGCGCTCAGCCTGGCCATCTATTTCACGATGGCCCGGGCGCCCGATGCCGCGGCCTCCGCCTCCCTGTCCGGGTTCGCCCAGAGCGTCGGCTACCTGGTCGCCACGGTCGGCCCGCTGGCCGTCGGCTTCCTGCACGCCGCCACCGGCGGCTGGACCATCCCGATAGCGGCGCTGCTCGCCGTGCTCGGTTTCGAGCTCGCGGCGGGCTGGCAGGCGGCCCGGGCCAAAACCCTCCGCGGGTCCCAGCCACCGGCCCCCCTTCCATGACCGGCCCCATTCCATGATCCCGCGGGCGTGTTCCCGGCGCGATCGGGGATGGTACGCCGCCGGCGTGCGGCTGCTCGACACATTAACTGGCCATCCGCCCGTTGTAGCGTGTAGTGTGCGATCAGTTACAAAAAGTGATTTCGGGGGTGCGATGAGATCACGCGAAGCGAGCTCAGCCTGGCCCGTGGCCGACCGTCCGGGCCGGCTCCAGCAGTGGTGGCTCGACCGGTCGGTGCGGGCGAAGGGCCTGACCGTGATCGCGATCCCGCTGATCGCCCTGATCGGCACCACCTCGGCGAGCCTGGCCCTGCAGCTCCAGGAACGCCAGGTACGCAGCGTCTCCCGGGCCGCCTCCGCCGTGATCACCTCGGCCGACCAGGTCCTGATCGACGCGATCAACGCGGAGACCGGCGTCCGCGGTTACGCCGCGACGCGCGAACCGGCCTTCCTTGCCCCCTACCGCGACGCGCTGACGCGGATCGGCGCGGACCGGAAGTCACTGCGGAACGCGGCTATCGCCCAAGGTGACAGCGGCCAGGAACGGGTGGCCGGCGCTACCGCCAGCCTGGCCTTCTCCGAGCTGGCGCAGCTGCGCTCGGCTGTCGCGGCGGGCGCCTCCGCCGGCGGCCTGCGCCCGGCCCTGGTGAGCGGGAAAGCGACCATGGACCGGCTGCGCGGCCAGATGGCCAGCCTTACGCGCGGCCCAACGGCTGAGATGAACGTCCATCGCAACAACATCAACGGGCTGGAAACGGCGATTGATCTGCTCAACATCGCCGGCCTGCTGCTGGGGATACTCGCCGGGCTGCTGGGCATAGCCCTGTTCGCCTCGGGCATCTCCCGCCGGGTCGCCGCCGCCGCGGCGAACGCGGACCGGCTGGGAGAAGGGCTGGCTCTCGAACCGGCCAGCCCCTCAGGTGACGAACTCGGGCACCTGGCAGGCTCGCTGGTGGCGGCCGAAGGGCTCCTGGCCAGCCGGGCTGCCGAGCTGACGGCCGCCCGGGATGAGGCGCTGAACGCCACGCGGGCCAAGAACGCGTTCCTGTCCAGCACGAGCCACGAGCTGCGGACACCGCTCAACTCCGTCCTCGGCTTCACCCAGCTCCTGGAGATGTCCGACCTCAGCGGCGAAGACCATGACAGCGTCGAGCGGATCCTGGGCGCCGGGCGCCATCTGCTCGCCCTCATCAACGAGCTCATCGACATCGCCCGCATCGAGTCCGGTGAGCTCAGCCTCTCCGTCGAGCCGGTCGCGGTCCTTCCGCTGATCGAAGAGGCCAGCAGCCTCATGGGGCCCCTGGCCGCTGAACGCTCGATACGGCTCGTCCAGCACTGCCCGAATGCCGCCCTCGCGGCGTGCGCCGACCGGCAGCGGTTCGCCCAGATCCTGGTGAACCTGCTCTCCAACGCCGTCAAATACAACCGCCGTGGCGGCAGCATTACGATCACCTGCCGGGAAGAAGGCACCGGCCAGGCCAGCGTCACCATCTCCGACACCGGGCCAGGCATGTCCGAGGAAGACCTCACGCGCATTTTCATCCCCTTCGAGCGACTCGGAGCCGAGCAGACCGGGATCGAGGGCACCGGGATCGGGCTGCCCCTGGCCCGCGCCCTCGCCGAGGCGATGGGCGGACGGCTCAGCGCATCGAGCGTCCCCGGTGAAGGATCAGCCTTCACCGTCACCCTGCCGCGCGCCCCCGACGTGGCCCCCGTCGCGGCCCACCGCACGCCACCGGCGTCGGCGGCGTCGGCGGGGTCGGCGCAACGCCGGGGCGGACCCACCCTCAACGTCCTCTACATCGAGGACAACCCGGCCAACGTCGAGGTGGTCTCCCGGTTCCTGCGAGGCCGGCCAGGCATCAGCCTGCAGACCGCCGAGTCCGGCCAGGCCGGACTCGACTGCGCCATCCGCGACATTCCCGACCTCATCCTGCTCGATCTGCACCTGAGCGACATCCACGGCGAGGACGTCCTTAAGGAACTCAGAGCCGAGCCAGCCACCGCTGGCATCGCGGTCGTGGTCCTCTCCGCCGAGGCCGCCCCGCGTATCATCCGCCGTCTCCTGGCCAGCGGTGCGCTCGCCTATCTCACCAAGCCCCTCAACCTCACCGAGCTCGGCCATCTGCTCGACTCCTTCGCCCCCGCCCAAGATCACCAGGCCCTCACACCGGACCGAAAGGCACCAGCATGAATACCGTCCCCAGCACGATCGGCCCCAGGCGCCCCCGCTACGACCCGGGAAGGCCATCCCCGTGAACCGCTCCGTGCTCTACATCGAAGACGACCCGAACAACATCCGCCTGGTAGAACGGCTGATGCACAAGCGCCGCCCGGACACTGAGCTGCGCGTGGCCACCAGCGGCCACGACGGCATCACCGCAGCCATCAGCGAACAGCCCGCCCTCATCCTGCTCGACAACCGCCTCCCCGACGCGACCGGCTCCGTAGTCCTGCGCCAGCTCATCTCCGCAGAAGCCACCGCCGCGATCCCCGTCGTCATCGTCAGCGGTGACTCAGGCCGGGCCATCGCCAGCGAACTCCTCGCGGCCGGCGCGGCCGGCTTCCTCGTGAAGCCCTACGACATCCACCAGCTCATGGCCATCATCGACCGCTACCTCCCATGACCGGCCCCATTCCATGATCACGGGAAGTCTTGGCGGCCCTCGGCTTCGCGTCCTGCCGTAGCCTGGCATTGCCTATACCGCCGAGAGGGGCCAGATCGTGGACGCGGCGAGCACGATCGGACGGCGCATCTCGCATGCCCGCAAGCTCCGGGGGCTGACGCAGACCGGGCTCGCTGGGCGCGCTCACGTGTCCAAGAGCCTCATCGCCCAGGTGGAGTCGGGTCATAAGCCGGCGACGCCCTCGCTGATCGCGGCGGTGTCCGGGGCGCTGGACGTCGATGTCACCGAATTGACCGGCCAGCCCTACCGGGGCGAGAACGCGCGCACCGACCGTGTACACGCCGCGATCGCGCAGATGCGCCAGGCCCTGGTTTACTGGGACATCCCTCCCGCGCTGGACGTGCCGGCGCGTCCAGTAGACGTCCTGGCCGCCGAGACCCAGAACGTCAGCCGCCTGCGGATGCAGGCGGCCTACACCGAACTCGGCGCACTGCTGCCAGCATTGATCATGGAACTGGTCGTGCATGCCCACGAGGCACACGGCGCGCAGCGCGCCCGCGTGTTCCGCCTCCTGGCCGACACCTACGCCGCCGTCGACTCGATGGCCTACAAACTTGGCTACCTGGACCTGTTCGCGCTCGCGGTCGAGCGGATGTCGTGGGCAGCCGAGCAAGCCGATGACCCTCTGCTGCGGTCCGTCGCAGCGGTCCGCCGCTCGTCCGCGTTCCTGGAGACCGGGGCGTGGGACGGGGGGGCACGCCTGCTGGAACGCGCGGGACGCGATGTCAGCGCCGGGGGAATGCCAGATGATCAGGCTGCCTTGAGCGTGCTCGGCACTGTCCACCTCCGGGCGGCAATCATGGCGGCGCGGGCAGGCCACGCCGGCTCGGCATGGGACAGCATGGGCAGCGCGCGGCAGGTCTCCGATCGTGTCGGCCGTGACACCCGCGACTACGGGCTGTTGTTCGGCCCAGCCAATGTCGCCATCCACGAAGTAGCCGTCGCGATCGAACTCGGAGACGCTGACGAGGCCATCCGCCGGGGCGCGGACCTGGAACTCCCGGCCGACACGCCCCGCGAACGATCCAGCCACCATTACATTGACCTGTCCCGCGCCTGGCTCTGGCAGCGCGACACCGCTAAGCCTCGATCCACCGTGTAAATAGGGCTGTGTTTGGGCGCGTCAACGCGAAAGGTGCCCTCTGAACTGGGACGATGGGAGTTACTGAAGCTTCCACGTTCCGAGCGGAGAGGACACCTCGCAGGTGCGATTGTTACACGGGCTGGCGAAGACGTGCGCGACGTTTGATGACCCGAATCTCGTGTCGCGGGCGGGCCTGGTCCCGGTGATGGCCCTGGCGCAGCGGGCCGGCCTGGGCGGCCTGATCGAAGCGCATGTCGCGATCGGCCGTGCGTGCGGGGTGAACGCGCATCTCAAGGTGGCGTGCCTGGCTGCCGGGATGATCGCTGGTGCGGACAGCATCGATGATATGGACGTGCTGCGGCACGGCGCGATGCCCACGCTGTTCGGCGGGATCCGCGCCCCGTCCACGCTGGGCTCGTTCCTGCGCTCGTTCACCTGGGGGAATGTGCTCCAGGTGGAGAAGGTGAGCCTGGCTGCTGCTGGCAGACCTGGCCCGCCGCACCCCGCTGCTGCCCGGCAAAGACAGTGTGGCGTTCATCGATATCGACTCCATGCAAAAACGCGTCTACGGGCATAAGAAGCAGGGCGCGGCGTTCGGCCATACGAAAATCCAGGGCAAGAGCCTGCTGGTCCGTGGCCTGAATGCGCTGGCAGCCGTGATCAGCACGCCGCTGGCCGCGCCGGTGATCGCCGCCACCCGGCTGCGCGGCGGCAGCGCCGCGTCCTCCCGCGGTGCCGCCAGCTTCGCCGCGGTCTCGGTCAGCACTGCCCGCGCCACCGGGTGCACCGGGACCCTGGTCGTGCGGACGGACTCGGCGTTCTACTCCGCGGCGTTCACCGGCGCCGTGCGCCAGGCCGGGGCTTACTTCTCCGTCACGGCACCGATGAACCCCTCGGTCAAGGCGGCGATCGCCGGCATCCCCGAAACTGCCTGGACAGCGATCCGCTACCCCCGGGCGATCTGGGATGACCAGCTGCGCTGCTGGATCTCCGACGCCGAGGTCGCCGAGGTGGAATACACGGCGTTCGCCTCGAAGAAAGACCAGGCCATCACCGCCCGGCTGATCGTCCGCCGGGTCAAAGACCTCAACCGCACAGCCGCCCCGGGCCAGGACGAGCTGTTCCCTGCCTGGCGTTACCACGCCGTGTTCACCGACTCGCCATTCGAGCTGGTCCAGGCGGAGGAACAGCACCGTGACCACGCCCAGGCCGAGCAGGTGTTCGCCGACCTGACCGACGGGCCCCTGGCCCATCTGCCCTCCGGCTCGTTTCCCGCGAACGCGGCCTGGCTGGCCTGCGCCGCCATCGCGCACAACCTGCTGCGCGCCGCCGGATCCCTGGCCAGCCTCACCTGCGCCAAGGCCAGAGCCGCCACCCTGCGCCGCGACCTCATCAACATCGCCGCCCGGACCGCCCGCCACGGCCGCGGCCACATCACCATCCACCTGCCAGAAGGCTGGCACCGCGACCAGGAATGGATGAACCTCTTCGAAGCCGCCTGCGGCCCACCCGCACAGACGGCCTGACCAGCCCAGACCCGGTCACCCGCACTTCACACGGCCCCTGACGGCCACCCCATCCCAGCCCGGCACGAGGACCTGGACAAGCCGCAGAACAAGCCAGCGGCGGGAAACCCGCGCCCGGCAACACCACCGAGATCACCGTCAGCTGGAAAGCACGCAGCCCAAGAGTCAGAATTCACGCGGTGGATCGAGGCTAAGGCCCTCTCCTGCGTCACTAAAGCAGAACGGCTCGCCCCGCAACGGACGCGTTACCACCCCATGGCCCGCGAAACTGTCACCCGTTTGCTCGACATCCAGCGGCGCATGCCCGAGCCACTACGCAGCATCGCTGCACGCATGGACCTGTCCTAACCACCCGGTCTCCAGGTTTCACAACCGGTGAAACTTCACCGGCTCCCACCGCGCGCACCATAACCTCATGACCACCACGCCGCCGCGCCCGCTGCGGTTATCAAGCACTCGGGAAGCGCCCGCCAGCGCGTCCGGCCCCTGGTCCCGCGTGCTTCCCGCCACAGCCGCACAGGTCCGGGAAGCACGCCGGTTCCTGGCCGACGTGCTGGACGGCTGCCCGGAAGCCGACGATGCAGTGCTCTGCCTATCCGAACTGGTCACCAACGCCACGGTCCATAGCGACTCGCGCAGGCCCGGCGGCCACGTCACCGTCCGCGCCACTCTAAACGGCTGCTCACTACGGGTTGAAGTCCGCGACGAAGGCGGGCCCTGGACCTGCCCCGTGCGTAGCCGCGACGGGCAGCACGGACGGGGGTTACTCCTCGTCGCCGAGCTAACCCACGACTGGGGCCGCCGTGGCGACAGCATGACCGGATGGACGGTCTGGTTCACCATCAACCTCAGCACCCCGCCCGCCGCTACCAGCCCACACCCAGAAGGCGAAACGACCATGATCGAACCGAGCCCAGCCCTCACCGGAGTGGCCCACTACGACACCCAGGACATGCGCGTACCCCGCCAGCCCAGGTCACCGCCACCGCCATCCAGGCACTCCAAGCCGTCACCACACCCCCGCCAGGCACCGGCCCCCGCCAGGCCTGACCGACACTGCCCGGCTGCCGGCTACTGCCGCAGGCCGGGAATCCTGCGAGACTTGCGGGCCATGGCACATCAGGACATCACTCAGTTAAGGGGTCTCACCGTCGGGGGTGGCTGGCGGATAGTTTCCGATAGTTATTGCGGTGTCGTTCGGCGCGCCGTAGCGTGCGCAGCAGGAGCGGTCGGCGGCCGCTGTGCGGGCCGCGAGAACAGCCTGCGTGGGAGGTGACGCGTGGCAGCGGCCCGGGTCGCGATCGTCGGGACGGGAAACATCGCGCGCGTTCATATGGCGGCCCTGCGCTCTCTTCCGGGCCTGGCGGACGTGGTGGCGGCCGGCGATGTGGACCGCGCCCGGCTGGCGGCCTTCGGCGTGGAGCATGGCATCCCCCGGCAATACGAGGACCTGGGCGAACTGCTCCGGCAGGCGAAGCCGGACCTGGTGCACCTGTGCACCCCACCCGCGCTCCATTACCGGCAGGCGCGCCGCTGCCTGCGAGAGGGCGTGTCGGTGCTCGCGGAGAAGCCGCCCGCCCTGAGCTTGCGCGAACTCGACCAGCTCGCGCTGGCCGAAGGAACCCAGGAACCCGCGGCCCCGGCCACCCGGGTGGGGAACGCGGCCGGGCCCTGGTTCGCGACCGTCTTCCAGCATCGTTTCGGATCCGGCGTCCGCAGGCTGCGGGCCATGGGCTCGGCGGGGGTGCTCGGCCGCCCGCTGCTGGCGGTCTGCCATACCACCTGGTTCCGCGACCAGGCCTATTTCGACGTGGCCTGGCGGGGCCGGTGGGATTCCGAGGGCGGCGGCCCCACCATGGGGCACGGCATCCATCAGCTCGACCTGCTGCTTTCCGTGCTGGGGGACTGGGTCGAGGTGTCAGCCGTCGCGCGCCGGCAGGCCCGCCGGATGGAAACGGAGGACCTGTCCCTGGCCCATGTGAGCTTCGCCAACGGCGCCGTCGCCAGCGTGGTCAACAGCGTGCTGTCCCCCCGTGAGGAGAGCTACCTGCGATTTGACTTCGAGCGGGCCACCGTGGAGCTGACGCATCTGTACGGGTTCGGCGACGACGACTGGCGGGTGACGCCCGCGCGCGGCCACGAGCGGGAGGTGCTCGCGGCCTGGAAGGCCGGGGAGACCGGCACGCAGAGTGGCCATCGCGCACAATTCGCGGAGGTGCTGCGGTGCCTGAGCGCTGGTAACCCGCCGCCGGTGACGAGCTCGTCGAGCCGCCGCACCTTGTCGCTGGTGGCCGGGATCTACGCCGCGGCGTTCGGCGGCCACCCGGTCCGCCCGGCCGACCTCAGCCCGGCATCGCCGTTCTATGCGCGGATGGACGGTGACGGTGCCCGATGGTGATGCGCGCGGCCGAAGATGATGGCGGCTCGATCCACGTGATCTGGGAGGACACGAACACCGAGCTCTTCCGCTACGTCTACGCGCCGGGAGAGGAGCAGGTCGAGTCGCCCCGGCCGTACTTCCATCCCGTCCGGACCCTGCGCGGTGCGCTGGTCAGCCTCTACCGGCCTCATGACCACGTATGGCACAAGGGAATCTCCTGGTCACTGCCGCACGTTGGGCCCGCGAATTTCTGGGGAGGACCCACGTACCAGCGCGGCCAGGGCTACCGCCAGCTGCCCAACAACGGCCGGATCCAGCACGTCGGCTTCGGCGGGGTCATGGTCCGTGACGGGCTGCTGCGGGTGGACGAAGATCTGAGCTGGGTCACCGAGCAGGGTGAGACATGGTTCCGGGAGCGGCGCAGGATGGGCGCGCTGGCATGGCCACGGGAGGGCGCGTGGGTGCTGGCGTTCGAGACGCACATACGCAACGTGAGCGGCGCCGCCATCTCCATCGGGAGCCCCACGACAGCAGGCCGTGAGAACGCGGGCTACGGGGGGCTGTTCTGGCGCGGCCCCAGGTCCTTCACCGGGGGCCGCGTGGTGACCCCGGACGGTGAAGGGGGAGACGAGTACATGGGCTGGAGCGGCCCATGGATGGCGTTCGCCGGCCGTCACGACGAGCAGGACGGCGCGTCCACCGTGGTCTTCCGCGACTTCCCGGCCAATTTCAGCTACCCAAGCCAGTGGTTCGTACGCAGCCAGCCGTTCGCGTGCCTGTGCCCGGCGCCGTTCTTCAGCAAGGAGCACATCATGGCCGACGGAGAGTCACTCACCCTCCGCTACGACGTCGCGATCGCCGATGGCGACCTGGGCGCCCCGGCCTGCGGCGCGCTGGCCGCGCTGATGGGCGCGGGCGACGTGCTCGGCGCCAGGAACGTCCCGTGACCGGGGACGGGCCGCCGAAGGCCGCGGCTGCGGCTGCGGCGTTCCCGGGGGCCACCGGGGTGACCATGCTCGACGTCTACGACTGGGCCTGCCCTGACGGGCTGCGCGGCGGCTCCGCCCACATCCATCTCGCGTCCACCGAAGGGTACGTCGTCCTGCGGGGGGAAGGCCGTCTGCAGACGCTCGGAGCGCAGGGCTACGCGGAAGTGGCGCTGCGCCCGGGCGACTGCCTGTGGTTCACGCCCGGCACTGTCCACCGGCTGGTCAACGACGACGGCCAGCTCCAGATCCTGGTGGTCATGCAGAACAGTGGCCTGCCGGAGGCGGGCGACTGCGTGCTGACCTTCCCCCCGGACGTGCTGGCCGACGCCAGCCGGTACGCCGCCGCCGCGACTCTGGACCCGGCCGCGCTCGAGGAGTCCGCGCGGCGCCGCCGGGACCTGGCCATCGAGGGATTCCTGGCGCTGCGCGAGCAGGTGGCCCGGGATGGGCCAGGCTGGCCTCGAAGACTTTCTGGCCGCGGCCGTCCGGCTGGTCGCGGCCCGGGTTCCGGACTGGCGCGGGCGCTGGCAGTCCCAGGCGGCGGCGGTCGCCGGCCTCACTGGGCGGCACCTCGACGACATCGAGGCCATGCGGCCGGGGCACCTGCTGGCCGGGTCGCTGCTGCGCATCCCGCATCCGGCCGGCCCACGCGGCTTCGGCATGTGCGGCCGGCTGACCGTCTACCAGGCCGCGGCCGGGTCCCCAAGCCGCGATTGACCTGGGTTACGATACTCCCGTCGAATGATTTCGAGATGTCGACGCCGTGCTCTCGGTGCGGCTCCGGACGCCGCGGGGGAAGGATGGTGGGCTGTGGCAGGCGATCCTGTGCTCCGGCCGGGCCGCCGGGCCCAGTCGCGGGAGGCGCAGAGCGCGCTGGCGGAAGCCAGCCCGAGACGGCGGCCAACGCTGGCCGCCGTGGCGGCCGAGGCGGGTGTTTCGCTGCCCACCGTCTCGAAGGTCGTCAACGGGCGTCCCGATGTCGCTCCTGATACCCGGGCCCGGGTGGAGCGCCTGCTCGGCGAGCTCAACTACCATCGTCCCGGCCTGCGCCGCGGGCGGCGGGCGGGCCTGATCGATCTCATCTTCAACGGGCTGGACAGCCCCTGGGCGGTCGAGATCCTGCGCGGTGCGGAGGACTGGTGCTCCGGGCACGGCCTGGGCGCCGCGGTCTCGGCGGTGCGCCACGGCAGCGCCCGCCCGGCCAGCTGGACCAGCGCGCTGGCGAGCCACGACACGGACGGGGTCATCCTGGTCACCTCCAAGCTGACCGCCCCGCAGCTGCAGCAGCTGCGCGAGGAAGGCATCCCGTTGGTGGTCGTCGATCCGGTGAACCTGCCCGATCCCGACCTGCCCAGCGTCGGGGCTACCAACTGGGCGGGCGGCCTCGCCGCCACCGACCACCTGCTCAGCCTCGGCCACCGCCGGATCGGCGCCATCACCGGTCCTCCCGACTACCTGTGCAGCCGGGCCCGGGTGGACGGCTACCGGTCGGCCCTGGAGCGGGCCGGTGTCCGCTACGACCCGGAGCTGGTCAAGCACGGGAACTTCCAGCACGAGGGCGGTTTCCTGCGCGGCGGTGAGTTCCTCGACCTGGATGACCGGCCCACGGCCATCTTCGCCGGCAGCGACCAGCAGGCGCTCGGGGTGTATGAGGCGGCGCGGCAGCGCGGGCTTCGCATCCCGCAGGACCTCAGCGTCGTGGGCTTCGACGACCTTCCCACCGCCCGCTGGGTATCGCCGCCGCTGACCACCGTGCGCCAGCCGCTCGCGGACATGGGCCGGGTCGCCGCTGAGATGCTGGGTGATCTCATCGAGGGCGTCTCGCTGCGGAGCCAGCGGGTGGAACTCTCCACCGAGCTGGTCATCCGGGAATCCACGGCCCTCCATCCCGGATAGCGTCCTGTCCTCATCGATGATCGGAAACTTTCGGATATCAGCCAGGGAGGGTGCAGCATGCTCGTGGCCGGGGTGGACTCCTCGACGCAGTCCACGAAGATCCTGCTGTGCCGCGCCGAGGACGGCGCCGTCGTCGCGCGCGGCAGTGCGCCGCATCCCGGGGGCACCGAGTGCGATCCGGCCGCGTGGTGGTCTGCGCTGCAGGAGGCCGGGGACGGACTGCTGAGCCGGGCGGACGCGGTCGCCGTCGCGGGCCAGCAGCACGGCATGGTCGTCGTGGACCAGGGCGGGGACGTGATCAGGCCCGCGTTGCTGTGGAACGACCTTCGGTCGGCGGCCGCGGCCGAGGCACTGATCGCGGAACGAGGCGGCCCGGCCTGGTGGGCGGAGCACACCGGGAGCGTCCCCAACGGATCGTTCACCGTCACCAAGCTGCGCTGGCTCGCCGAGCACGAGCCGGGCAACGCGGCTCGCGTGACGCGGGTCATGCTGCCGCATGACTGGCTCACCTGGCGGCTCGGCACCACCGAGCCGGTGACCGACCGCGGTGACGCCTCCGGCACGGGCTATTTCTCACCAGCGGCGGAGCGCTGGCTGCCCGAACTGGCGGGGGCGGCGCTCGGTCACGAACCTGGGCTGCCGCGGGTCGCGAAACCAGCCGAGGCGGTGGGCGAGACCGGAACCGGGGCGGTGCTCGCCCCGGGCACCGGCGACAACATGGGGGCGGCGCTCGGTCTCGGCCTGGAGCCTGGAGAACTGGTCATCTCCATCGGGACGTCCGGGACCGCCTACGCCGTCACCGTGACGCCCGCGGCCGACGCGTCGGGCGCGGTCGCCGGGTTCGCGGACGCGACCGGGCGCTTCCTCCCTCTGGTGGCCACCGTCAACGCGGGTCTGGTGCTGTCCGCCGCCGCCTCGCTGATCGGTACCGATCTGGCTGGGCTCGACGCCCAGGCGCTCGCGGCGGCACCCGGCGCGGGCGGGATCACGCTGCTGCCCTATCTGGACGGTGAGCGGACCCCGAACCGTCCCAGCGCGACCGGGGTGCTGCGCGGGCTGACGACGCAGAACGCCACCCGCCCGAATCTCGCCCGGGCCGCGGTCGAGGCCGTGCTCGCCTCGCTGGCCGAGGCCGCCGACCTGCTCGCGGCGCAGGGGGTCGAGCGCCGCCGGGTGCTGCTGATCGGCGGTGGTGCCCGCTCACCGGCGGTCCGCGCCATCGCGCCGGGCATCTTCGGCGTGCCGGTCGCGGTGCCTGAGCCGGAGGAGTACGTCGCCCTGGGTGCGGCCCGCCAGGCCGCCTGGGTGCTCGCGGGCACCCAGGCCCCGCCGGACTGGCCACGCCGCGCCGCCGAGGAGCACTCCGGGCCGCCGCAGCCCGCCATCCGAGAGAAATTGGCCGCGCTCCGCGAGGCCACCACTACCTGGAAGGACTGACCGTTGAGCGCAGATGCCTACGTACCGGCCCCAGCCGACCGTTTCTCGTTCGGTATCTGGACCGTTGGGTGGCAGGGGGCAGAGGTTTTCGGCCCGGCGGTCCGCCCGCCCATGCCTGCCGACCGTGCGGTGCGCAAGCTGGCCGAGCTCGGCGCGTACGGGGTGAACTTCCACGACAACGACGTGTTCGACTTCGACGCGAGCGAGGCGGAGCGGGACAAGCGGATCGCGGACTTCCGCCAGGCGCTGGAGGAGACCGGCCTGGTCGTGACGACCGCCACGACGAACCTTTTCGCGCACCCGATGTTCAAGGAGGGAGCGTTCACCGCCAACGACCGGGACGTGCGCCGCTTCGCTCTGGCTAAGGTCATGCGCAACCTCGACCTGGCCGCGGAGCTCGGCGCCGGGGTGTACGTGTTCTGGGGAGGCCGGGAGGGCGCCGAGTCGGGCGCGGCCAAGGACGTGCGGGCCGCGCTGGACAGGTACAAGGAAGCCATGGACATCCTGTCCGGCTACGTCCTCGACCAGGGATACCGCCTGCGGTTCGCGATCGAGCCGAAGCCCAACGAGCCGCGCGGTGACATCCTGCTGCCCACCGCCGGGCACGCCCTGGCCTTCATCACCGAGCTGGAGCATCCCGAGCTGGTCGGGATCAACCCGGAGGTCGGGCACGAGGAGATGGCCAGCCTCAACTACGCCCACGGCATCACCCAGGCCCTGTGGCACGGCAAGCTGTTCCACATCGACCTGAACGGCCAGAACGGCCCCCGCTACGACCAGGATCTGCGGTTCGGGGCCGGGAACGCCCGCGGCGCGTTCTGGGTCGTGGACGCCCTGGAGGCCGGCGGATACGACGGGCCCGTCCACTTCGATTACAAGCCGCCGCGCACCGAGGACGATGACGGCGTCTGGGTTTCCGCGGCGGCGTGCATGCGTAACTACCTGATCCTGCGCGGGAAGGTCCGCGCCTTCCGGGCCGACCCCGAGGTCGCCGAGGCGCTGGGCGCCTCGCACGTCGCCGACCTGGCGCTGCCGACCCTGGCTGAGGGCGAGACCTGGCGCGACGTCCAGGGCTTCACACCGGACATCGACGCGCTCGCCGCCCGCGGCATGGCCTTCGAGCGCCTGGACCAGCTCGCCCTGGAGCACCTCTACGGCGTCCGCTAACACCCCCATGCAACGGCACCCGTGCGCCATTGGTGTCGTTGGGACGGCACCTGTGCGCCATTGGTGCCGTTGCGCACGGGGGAGGAGGGAATTCCCTTGAGCTGCGCGGGTTGGGGGCGGCGGACGGCCTGGCACGGCATGATGGGACGGAACCCCCGGGCTGGGTAGCCGCGGTGAGCCTTTCGTCCGGTCAACAATCTGGGCGAAATAGACTCGGCACAGGTTTGCCGCGCGGCGCCGGCCAGGAATTGCCGGCCCGGCGCACGCGGTGGGCCGGCTACCCGGGCTCTCGGGCCAGGACGACGACGATGAGGAGCAGACCAGGTGACCTTGCTTGAATCCATCGCCGGTCCGCGGGACCTCAGGGCACTCGACGCGGACCAACTCCCCGTCCTGGCGAGCGAAATCCGCGATTTCCTCATCCAGGCGGTATCCAGGTCAGGCGGCCACCTCGGGCCCAACCTCGGTGTCGTGGAACTGACCATCGCGCTGCACCGGGTCTTCGATTCGCCGAGGGACCGGATCGTCTTCGACACCGGCCATCAGTCTTACGTGCACAAGCTGCTTACCGGCCGGCAGGCCGGATTCGGAAAGCTGAAGCAGCGCGGTGGCGTGTCTGGTTACCCGAGCCAGGCCGAGTCTGACCACGACATCGTGGAGAACTCGCACGCCTCGACCAGCCTGTCGTACGCGGATGGGCTGGCCAAGGCCTACCTGCTGCGCGGGGAAGGCGACCGCACGGTGGTGGCGGTGATCGGCGACGGCGCGCTCACCGGCGGCATGGCCTGGGAGGCGCTCAACAACATCGCCGCCTCCAAGGACAGCAGGCTGATCATCGTCGTCAACGACAATGGCCGCTCGTACACGCCCACCATCGGCGGCCTGGCGGATCATCTCGCCCGGGTGCGGGTGTCGCAGCGCTACGAGCACGTGCTCGACTACATCAAGACGACGCTGTCCAGGACGCCTCTGGTCGGCCCGCCGGTGTACGAGACCCTGCACGGCATCAAGAAGGGCATCAAGGATGTGCTGCAGCCCCAGGTGCTCTTCGAGGATCTCGGCCTGAAGTACCTCGGGCCCATCGACGGTCACGATGAGCAACTGGTCGAGCATGCGCTGCGCCGCGCCAGTGATTTCGGCGGCCCGGTGCTCGTGCACGTGATCACCAGGAAGGGCTTTGGCTACCTGCCGGCCGAGAATGACGAGGAAGACTGCCTGCACCAGATCGGTGCGTTCGAGCCGACCACCGGGCGGCCGACGGCGCCGGCCCGGCGTGGCTGGACGGACGTGTTCAGCGACGAGCTGGTCGCGATCGGCGCCGGGCGGCCGGACATCGTGGCGCTCACCGCGGCCATGCTCTACCCGACCGGGCTCGCGCCGTTCCGGCAGGCGTACCCGGAGCGGACGTTCGACGTCGGCATCGCCGAGCAGCACGCGGTGACCAGCGCCGCCGGGTTCGCGCTCGCCGGGATGCACCCGGTCGTCGCGATCTACGCGACGTTTCTGAACCGTGCCTTTGACCAGGTGCTGATGGATGTCGCGCTGCACCGGCTGCCCGTGACGTTCGTGCTCGACCGGGCCGGCGTGACCGGTTCCGATGGCCCCAGCCACAACGGCATGTGGGACGGGTCGATCCTTCAGGTAGTCCCTGGCCTGAAGGTCGCGGCCCCCCGGGACGGCGCCCGGGTCGCCGAGTTGCTGCGTGAGGCGGTGGCGATCCAGGACGGGCCGACGGTGGTGCGCTTTCCGAAGGGGGCGCCCGGTGGCGACATCCCAGCCGTAGGCGTGCTGGGCGGCATGGACGTGCTGCGGGTCCCGGCCGATGACCAGGCGCCTGACGTGCTGCTGGCCGGGGTGGGCCCGATGGCCGGGATCTGTGTGCAGGCCGCGGGCAGGCTGGCGGATCAGGGTATCGGGGTGACGGTCGTGGACCCGCGCTGGAGCAAGCCCGTGGACGAGGCGCTGGCCGGCGCGGCGCGCGCTCACCGGCTGGTCGTCACGGTTGAAGACAACGGCGTCGTCGGCGGGTTCGGCGATGCGGTCTGCCGGCTGCTGCGCGATCACGATGTGGGCACCCCCGTGAAGACGTTCGGCTTGCCACAGCAGTTCCTGGACCATGCCAAGCGCGAGGAGATCCTGGACGACCTGGGCCTCAACCCCCAGCATCTCGCCCGGAAGATCACCGAGGCGGTGGCACGGATCACTCCCGAACTGGCCCACAATCCCCAGTCATGAACCACGGAGTCATGAACCACGGATTCATGCACCACCGGGCCATGATGTACGGGCCCCGGTCATGACCACACTGGAAGTCGCGGTCATCGGCTCCGGCCCGGCCGGGCTGTACACCGCGGAGGCGCTGATCAAGCAGTCGGCCGCGCTTGACCCGCCCGCGAGCGTCCGGGTGGACGTGATCGACCGGCTGGTGACCCCGTACGGCCTGGTCCGCTACGGCGTCGCCCCGGACCACCCGTCGATCAAGTCGATCGCCGAGTATCTGCGCACCGTCCTGGAGCATCCGGACGTGCGGTTCATCGGCGGGGTGCACCTGGGGGAGGACGTCACCCGCGAGGACCTGCTGGCCAGCTACGACGCGGTGGTCTACGCGACCGGCGCGATGCGGGACCGGCGGATGGGCGTCCCGGGCGAGGAGATGCCCGGCAGCTACGCGGCCACTGACTTCGTGAACTGGTACTGCGGCCACCCGGACATGAGCATGGACGCGTTCGCTCTCGACGCCGAATCGGTGGCTGTCATCGGGGTCGGCAACGTGGCCGTGGACGTGGCCCGCGTCCTGGTGCGGGACCCGGCCGAGCTGCGCCCCACGGATGTGCCGCAGCCGGTGCTCGAGGTCCTGATGGCCAGCAAGGTCCGCGAGGTCCACATGATCGGCCGCCGTGGCCCGGCCCAGGCCAAGTTCACCACCAAGGAGCTGCGTGAGCTCGGCGAACTCAGCGGAGTGGACATCCGGGTCAACCCGGCCGAGATCGACTCCGTCGCATCCGACCCGGCCGGGCTGAGCGCCCTGGCCGCGGAGACCGACCGGCGGGTCCGCGGCAACCTGGCGGTGATCAGGGGCTGGGCGGAACGCGCCCCGGCTGGGGCCGGGCGCCAGCTGACCGTCCGGTTCTGGTTGCGGCCCGTGCAGATCGAAGGCACTCAACGGGTGTCCGGCCTGACTGTCGAGCGGACCAGGCTGGACGAGACGGGGGTGCTCACCGGAACCGGTGAGCTGGAGACGGTCCCCGTCCAGATGGTGCTGCGCAGTGTCGGGTACCAGAGCGTGCCGCTGCCGGGGGTCCCGTTCGACGAGCGCACCGCCACCGTGCCCAACTCTGATGGCCGTGTCCTCGGCGGGGGCGGCGTGCCGCTGCCGGGAGAGTACGTGGCGGGCTGGCTCAAGCGCGGCCCCACCGGCGTCATCGGCACGAACAAGTCCGACGCCGCCGGGTCAGTCCGGTCGCTGCTGGCCGATCTGGCCGGAGGGAGTGCCGGAGAGCGTACCGGCCAGGCGCGGCGGGCGTTCGAGGACCTGCTCGTGTCCCGCGGTGTGGCCCCGGTGAGCTACGGGGACTGGCTCAGGGTCGAGCAAGCGGAGGCGGCGCTGGCCAGCGAACTGGGCCGGGGCGCGCGGGTGAAGCTGCCCGGCCGGGAGGCGCTGGAAAGCATCTGCCGCCCGCCCGGCACATAACGGCGGCCCGAAACCGCCTATTTTCCTCAACGATTCAAACCACTCATCCATCAGCAATGCCCCCGAAGTCTGGAGTGAGTGCTGGCTGGGGACAATGGGGACATGAGCGTAGGCCAGGCAGGCATCCAGCGAACCGGGGACGGGAAGGGCGGGGGCCCGGCGGCGAGCGGCCAGAATAGCCATGCTGAGCGCGAACGGGAGGCCGAGCAACGGGTCGGCGGGGACATGGCCGAATCGACGGAGAGGGCCGGCCGATGGTCCCGCCAGCGAGACGGCCGGCGAGGAACTGCCACCCGATCGTTACTTCGACCGTGAGGAGAGCTGGCTCCGGTTCAACCAGCGGGTGCTGGAACTCGCCGAGGACGAGGCGATCCCGCTGCTCGAGCGGGTGCGCTTCATGGCCATCTTCGCGAGCAACCTGGATGAGTTTTTCATGGTCCGGGTGGCGGGCCGGATGCGGCGGATGGCTACCGGCCTGCCGGTGGAGAACGTCAGCGGGCTGCCGACCGACGAGATACTCGAGCGCACCCTGGACACCTCACGCGAGATCAGCCTGCGGCACGCCGAGTACTTTCACGGCCACATAGTGCCCGCGCTGGCCGCGGAGGGCATCGAGATCCTGCGCTGGAAGGAACTCTCGCCGGACGAGCAGGAGGACATGCAGCAGTTGTTCCGGGACCGGATCTACCCGGTGCTGACGCCGCTGGTCGTGGACCCGGCCCACCCGTTCCCCTATATTTCGGGCCTGTCGCTCAGCCTGGCGGTCATGCTGGCCGATCCGCGGACCGGCGTGACGTTGTTCGCCCGGGTGAAGGTGCCGCCGCTGCTGCCCCGGTTCCTCACCGTGGGGCAGTACCGGTTCGTGCCGCTGGAAGACGTGATCGCGGCTCACCTGGACGAGCTGTTCGTCGGCCTCGACGTGCTGGAGCAGCACGTGTTCCGGGTCACCCGGACCCGGGACCTGGAGGTGGACGAGGACATCACCGAGGACCTGATGCAGTCGCTGGAGCGTGAACTGCTCCGGCGGCGCTTCGAGCCCGCCGTCCGGCTCGAAGTCGAGGAGTCGATCTCGGCCGAGGTGCTGGAGCGGCTGGTGACCGAGCTGGCCATCGACCGCCGGGCCGTGTATCACCTGCCGGGGCCCCTCGACCTGTCGGGCCTGAACGCGATCGCCGACCTGGATCTGCGGAAGCTGAAGTACCCGCGGTTCGTCCCGTCGGAATCGGCGCTGCCCCAGGACACCAGCATCTTCGCCGCGCTGCGCAAGCGGGATGTCCTGGTCCACCACCCCTACGACTCGTTCGCCAGTACCGTGGAGCGGCTCATCGTGGAGGCGGCCGCCGATCCCCGGGTCCTGGCCATCAAGCAGACCCTGTACCGGACCAGCGACACGTCCTCGATCGTCGAGGCGCTCATCGACGCGGCCGAGGCGGGCAAGCAGGTCGTGGTGGTGGTGGAGCTCAAGGCCCGGTTCGACGAGCGCGCCAACATCCTCTGGGCCCGGAAACTGGAGGAATCGGGCTGCCACGTGGTGTACGGCTTCGTCAACCTGAAGACGCACTGCAAGATGGCGCTGGTGGTCAGGGAGGAGTCCGACGGGTCGCTGCGGCGGTACTGCCATATCGGGACCGGGAACTACAACCCCTCCACGGCCCGCCTGTACGAAGACTTTGGCCTGCTCACGGCGGATCCGGTCGTGGGCGGGGACGCCACCGACCTGTTCAACCACCTGACCGGGTACAGCCTGAAGAGTTCCTACCGCCGGTTCCTGGTCGCCCCCGAGGGGCTGCGGGCCGGCCTGGTGGAGCGGATCGAGGCGCAGACGGCCAGGCAGCGGGAGGGCAAGCCGACCCGGATCCGGCTGAAGTGCAACGCCATCGTGGACGAGGCGGTGATCGACGCACTGTACCGGGCATCCCGGGCGGGCGTGCCCATCGACCTGCTGGTCCGCGGGATCTGCGCGGTCCGTCCCGGCGTGCCCGGCCTGTCGGAGACGATCCGGGTGCGCAGCATCCTCGGCCGGTTCCTTGAGCACTCACGGATCTACGCGTTCGGTGATGATGGGGAGGTCTGGATCGGCAGTGCCGACCTGATGCACCGCAACCTGGACCGGCGGGTAGAGCTGCTGGTCCACGTGATCGACCCGGACCAGCAGGCGCAGTTGCGGTCGCTGATCGACCTGGCGATGGACGAGAGCACGTCGTCGTGGTGGCTGGGTGCCGATGGGACGTGGGTCAGGCACCACCTCGATTCCGGCGGGAAGCCGCTGCGCGACCTGCAGCGGTACCTGATCCAGACGCGCGGTCGGCCAGTCCCGCTCCCTGATGCCGAAGGGTGACGCGGCCATCGGCGCCGAGATCCGTGCGGCCGGCGGTGTGCTATGGCGGCCAGGTGCCAGCGGCCCCGAGGTCGCTCTGGTCCACCGGCTCCGTTACGACGACTGGAGCCTGCCGAAGGGAAAACGCGAGCCCGGGGAGGATGTGCTGGAGACGGCCGTCCGGGAGGTCGCGGAGGAAACCGGGGTAGCGGTGATCCTTGGTCGGCGCCTCCGCTCGACGAGCTATCGGTCGGGCGGGCGGCCCAAGGTCGTGGACTACTGGGCGGTTCGGCCGGCCACCGCGGGCCCGCAGGCCGCCTTCTTCCCCAACGACGAAGTGGACCGCGTGGACTGGCTGCCAGTGCCCGCCGCACGCGCCCGGCTGTCCTACCCCCACGACGCCGACGTGCTCAACGACTTCGCGTCCGGCCCGGCGGACACGATCCCGTGCATCCTGCTGCGGCACGCCAAGGCGTGGAGCAAGGACGCCTGGTCCGGCCCCGACCTGCTACGGCCGCTGGACGCCCGGGGACTCCGGCACGCGGAGGTACTGGCCCGCCTGCTGGGCTGCTTTGCACCGGGCCGGGTGTTCAGTTCCCCCGCCCAGCGTTGCCTGGCCACGGTCCAGCCCTACGCCGAACTGACCGGCGTGGCCATCGAGATCGAGCCGGCCTTCGCGGTCAGCCGGGCCGGCGCGGAGCCGCCGGATGTGATGCGGTCGGCCCGGCGGAGGATCGAGGAACTGGTTGACGACGCGGTGCCGACGGTCGTCTGCGCGCACGGGGAGAACGTGCCGGCCCTCCTGGACTGGGCATGTGACCGGCTGGGCAGCAAGACCCCGGATGCCCCCCCGCTGGCCAAGGGGGGCTTCTGGGTGCTGCACATCGGCGCCGGCGCGGTACTCTCCGCGGAGCGCCACGATCCGTCCTCGGACTGAGAATCCGGCCGGATGCTGCCCGGTCCCGGACGCGGCGAGGCGCCGCCGTCGCAGGCGGACCCGTGCGTCCAGCGGTTAGACACCCTGGGCGCGAGCCGGATCCCAGTCCAGCGTGGCGGGCAGCGCGCCTTCGAAGATCAGCAGCCACCGCTTGATCTCGACCCCGGTGCCGCCGCTGTAGCCGCCGAGCCCATCGCTGGCCACCACCCGGTGGCATGGCACGATCAGCGGCCACGGATTCGACCCCATGATCGTGCCGACCGCCCGGGCCGGGAGATCGGGGCCGCCGTCGCCGAGCCCGGCGCGGCGGGCGAGCGACCCGTACGTGATCGTCTCGCCGTAGCCGACCGTGCCGAAGAGCACCGAGAGGACCTGCTGCTGCGTACGTGACGCCGCGGACCAGTCGATCGGCAGGTCGAAGGCGCGCCGTTGCCCCGAGAAATACTCGGCTAGCTGGTGGTGGGCGGCGGTCAGCAGGCTCAGCCGTCCCGATGGCCCGGTGACCTCCCCCGACGATCCGGTGGGGTGCTCCGGTGCGCTGGGAGCCGGCCCGGGCGGCCCGGCTGGGCGCCGGAAGCCGACCCGGGCCAGGCCGCTATCGCTGCATGTCAGCGACACGGGCCCGACGGGGGTGTCCACCGTGGCCCGGGCGAGTTCGGTCATGCCTCCATTCTCCCTCGGATCTGCGCGGTTGATCAGGCCACCATGTCAATGGCGAGGTCAGGCGCAGATCAACCTGCGGGCCTCCGCGCTGAGCGCGTACGCCGTCATCCTGGTCCGTCAGCCAGTGGTGGAACGCCGCTTACTCGCCGTTCTTCTCGGCGAGCCGCAGCAAGGCCCTGGCGATCGGCAGCGCGGTCAGTTCTACCTGCCAGGGCCGTGCGCCGTAGGCGGCCAGGTCGGCCGCCACGTCCTCCGGGCTGGCCGGGTCGGGGGGCTGCCAGGCGAGCCTGCGCACCGCGTCCGGCGGCAGCAGGTTCTCTGTCGGCAGGGAGTGCTCGTCGGCGAGGGCCGCGACCACCGCCCGCACCGCCGCCAAGCGTTTGGCGGCCACCGGATCGCGCTCCGACCAGCGGTGGGCGGGCGGCGGGCCATCCGTCACCGGCGTCGACGGCCCGGGCAGCGTGACATCGGCCTGGTTGCGGGCGCGCCGAATGGCGCCTAGCCATTCTGCCCCGTGGCGCCGGGCGCCGCGGCCCCTGAACCCGGGCAGGTCGGCCAGCGCCTCGGCCGTCGCGGGGGCGGACCTGGCCGCCTCGACGATGGCGGAATCCGGCAGGACCCGGCCGGGCGAGAGGTCCCGCCGTCTGGCGATCCTGTCCCGCTCCAGCCAGAGTTCACGGACGATGGCCAGCCCCCGGCGGCTGCGGACGCGGTGGATGCCGGACGTGCGGCGCCACGGATCGGCGCGGGGCCCGGCGGGCTCGGCGGCGAGCACGGCGGCAAATTCCTGGCGTGCCCACTCGGTCTTGCCCTGCTCCTCGAGCTGGACGGCCAGGGCGTCGCGCAGCTCGACCAGAACCTCCACGTCAAGCGCGGCGTACCGGAGCCACTCGTCGGGCAGCGGGCGGGTGGACCAGTCGTCGGCTGCGTGCCCTTTCTCCAGCGCCAGCCCGAGCACGATCTCGACCAGGGCGCCGAGCCCCACCCGGGGGTAACCGAGCAGCCGCCCGGCGAGCTCGGTATCGAACAGCCGGCGCGGCCGGTAGCCGAGTTCGGCCAGGCAGGGCAGGTCCTGCGACGCGGCGTGCAGGACCACCTCAGCGTCGGCGAGCGCGGTGTCGAGGCCGGACAGGTCTGGGCAGGCGACCGGGTCGATCAGGACCGTTCCGGCGCCACGGCGGCGCAGCTGGACGAGGAAGGCCCGGTGGCCGTAGCGGAATCCGGAGGCTCGCTCGGCGTCCATGGCCACCGGGCCCTCGCCCGCGGCCAGTGCGCGGATGGCCTCGCTGAGCGCGGCCGGGCTGGTCACCAGGGGCGGCATCCCATCGCGCGGCTCGAGCAGCGGCACGGCCTCCGCCGGTTTGGCGTCTTCCGGTACTTCGGCGAGCTCGGCCCGGCCGGGCTGGCCGGGCGGCTCGGCGGGCTCAGGTTGTTCGGGCGGCTGGTGCAGCTGCCCCCTAGCCATCACCGCCGCCGCCGGCCGCTGGCTGGCCTGAGCGCCGTCACTCCCACCGCCCAGGGCGGCAATCCCGACGCGGCACAGAGAGCTTCGCACCACGCGGTCAGGTGACCGGCCAGATCACCGCTCTCGGCTAGGTCCGCCAGCCCGGCGGTAGGGTCCGGCCCCGGCTCCCGGTCAGCTCCCGTGGGCGACCACGACGCCCGCATCTCGAACCCGGTCGCCGCCGGTTCGCCGTGCTTCGCGCCGAAGCCCTCGGTCACCACCCGGGTGACCGTCCCGCTCGGCTCCGCGTACCCGGCCGTGCGGCTGTCGAGCGCTTCAGTCAGCCAGCTCCAGCCGACCTGCCCGATCAGCGGGTCAGCGGCGATCTCCGGGTCGAGTTCGGCGCGGATAAAGGCGATGATGCGCAGCGGCCCGGCCCAGCCCGGCTGGCCCGCCGGGTCATACAGCAGCACCAGCCGGCCACTGCCGATCTCGGTGTCATCCACGCGCACCGCGGCGGCGATCGCGCTCGCGTACGGAGCCAGAGTCTTGGGCGCTGGGAGGTCCTCGAAAGAAATCTCCGGGCGCAGTGTGCTCAGATGGTCACACTGCGCCGTCAGATCGGCGGCCACGCGACCGAACGCGGCGGACGCCAATGCGCCGCCAGGCTCCGCAAGTCTGCTGACTGGCCTCATGATGTGAGCGTACGTCGTCGCCGTCGGCCCTTCACGCGGCGCGGCCAGGCAACTCCACGACGCTGGCCGGTGCGCCGTCGTCAGCCGCCAGACCTGCGAAAAGCGCGGCGCCGCACGCCAAGCAGCCCCACTCCGGGCATTCTCCGCCGGGGCAGTCCGGGCAGCCGCCCCGCTCGCCGTGATATTGCTCGAACGGCCGGCTGGCCCCGCATTCGGGACACAGGCGGATCATCTGCCTCAAGACCTGCGACCTCCTCACCACCGGAGCCTCAGGCGGTAGGCCCGGGGGAGCGCCGCCAGCACGAGGCCGATCATGATCGTGGCACGCCGGGGCCACCGATCGGTGGATATACTGCGGCGTGTCCCGAGGTCACACCGCAATTGCACAGGGACGGGAGCCCGGCCCGTGAGACGATCGCTGGCGTGACCGCGACGCACGACTCCCCCTTCCTGCGCGCGTGCCGCCGTGAGCCGGTTCCCTACACGCCGGTCTGGTTCATGCGCCAGGCCGGCCGGTCGCTGCCCGAATATCACAAGGCGCGCGGCAGTCTGCCCATTCTGAAGGCATGTACCAGGGCCGATGTGATCACGGAGATCACGCTCCAGCCGCTGCGCAGGTACGACGTCGACGCCGCCATCCTGTTCAGCGACATCGTCGTGCCGCTCAAGGCGCTGGGCCTGGATATCGACATCAAGCCGGGCGTCGGCCCGATCATTGCCCGGCCGATCCGCGACGAGCGGGACCTGGCCCG
The DNA here is from genome assembly GCA_963822825.1 of uncultured Actinomycetes bacterium. Taxonomy (GTDB): domain Bacteria; phylum Actinomycetota; class Actinomycetes; order Streptosporangiales; family Streptosporangiaceae; genus JAWWPY01. The sequence continues at coordinate 65,651 of CAWGIW010000021.1, forward strand.
GCTGCGCGATCTGGAGCCAGCCGACGTGCCGTTCGTGACCGAGGCCATCACCGCGCTGGTCGGCTGAGCTCGACGGCAAGCCGCTGATCGGTTTCGCGGGCGGCCCATTCACCCTGGCCTCGTACCTGATCGAAGGCGGCCCGTCGAAGAGCCACGATCGCACCAAGTCGCTGATGTACGGCCATCCAGCGCTGTGGGACGCTCTGCTTGGCCGGCTGGCGGATATCGCCATCTCGTTCCTCCGGGTCCAGGTCGCGGCCGGAGCGTCCGCGATCCAGCTGTTCGACTCGTGGGCGGGCGCGGTCGGCCCGGAGGACTACCGGGCCTCGGTCCTGCCGCACAGCAGGAGGATCTTCGAGGCGCTCGCCGGTTCCGGTGTGCCGCGGATCCACTTCGGCGTGGCCACGGGGGAACTGCTCGGCATGATGGGCGAGGCCGGCGCTGATGTGGTGGGCGTGGACTGGCGGGTGCCGCTGGATGAGGCGGTACGCCGGGTGGACCACGGCAAGGCGCTCCAGGGCAATCTTGATCCGGCGGTCCTGCTGGCCCCGTGGGACGTGATCGAGCGCCGGGCCAGGGACGTGCTCGGCCGCGGCCGGGCCGCCGAGGGGCATGTGTTCAACCTCGGGCATGGTGTCCTGCCCGACACCAACCCCGATGTACTGGCCCGGCTGACCGACCTGGTGCACAAGGAATCGGCGCGGGGGACCGGTTGACCGGCGCCGGTCAGCCGGCCGTGGATGGCCCGGCGGCAGGCGGCGTGGCCCCGGGCCCCAGCTCCCCGGGCCCCGGCCTGCGCCGCAGCAGCCACCGCCACGCGCGGTAGGCGCCGTAGCCCGCCAGCGCCGCGAGCGCGGCGAACGGCAATGCCGCGCCGATCCCGGTGAGCAGCAGCGACACCAGGACCCGCAGCCCATGCCAGCCGGATTCCAGGCCGCCGAGGAAGCCAGCCAGCTTCTTATGCGCAGTCATGACCGTGCGTGGCTTACTGATCAGCATCAGCGTGACGGTCGCGTAGCTGGTTTCGTGACTGAGCACCCGCTGCTGCGACTGCAGCGATTCCAGGTCCGACTCTTCCTGGTCGATCTGGTTCTGGACGGTGAGCAGGTCGCCAACCGAGCCGGCCCGGGCCAGCAGGGCCCGCAGCTGGGTGATCGCGGCCTGTGCGGAGGAGACCCGGCTGGTCACGTCGGCCACGGTCTCGGTGACGTCCTGGGCCTGCTGCGACACTGATATCCGGGTGCCGAGCTGGCTGGACAGCGCGTCCAGCGCGGCCGGGTAGGCCGCGACCGGGATCTTGAGCTGGAGACTGACCGTGGATTGCGCCGGATGAGCCCGGTCGAGCAGGGTGTTCTCGCTGGACACGTAGCCACCGGCCGCGGTGGCGAGGCGTGCGGCCAGCGAGGCGGCCCGGCTGATGCTGGCCGCCCGCACGGTGAGGCTGGCGGTATACGCGATGGCCTGGTTAGCCGGGGCGGGCAGCGTGGCGGTATTGCCCCCCGCGCCCGGGGCCATGCCGGACTGCACTGAGTTCGCGCCGCTGGCGGGCACTCCGGGGGCGTGCGCCTGGGCCGGGGCGGCGGTGCTGCCCGTGGCCGACGATGGGTTGCTGGTGCCAGCCGTGCAGCCGGCCGCGACCACGGCCAGCAGGCTGGCCGCCACGATTATCCACAAAGCGGAGCCGGGCCGGCCGCGCAGGCGGCCCTGAATAACAGCGATATGCAGGTTCATCAGCGCTTTCATGCCGCTGTGACGCACGCTGCTGGAACGCGGTTCCGGGATAATGATCACAGGTTCGTATCGGCGCCGGTCAGCTTCTGGCCAGCGGCGCCGTCATAGGTCGGCCAGCAGGTCCGTCTCGGTGATACCGGGACCCTGGCCGTCGCGGATGAACCACTCGGTGCCGAACGCGTGGCGGAACACCTCGTCCGGCATGGCCAGGAAGAATGACTCCTCGCTGATCTGGCTGGCGTGCGCGCGCATGGCCCGGCGTTTGACCTCCAGGTAAGGTGTCACGTCGACCGCGGCGGTGATCACCGACTCGGGCTTGCCGAAATCCTGCTGCTCTTCGATGTCGGGCATCTCGATGCCTGCCGCGGCCGCCCGGTCGGCAAAGGCCTTCCTGCTCCGCAGGATGTGATCGCGGTTGATGGTGCTCTGGTAGACCCGCCGGGGGCGGGCCAGTTCGGCGGCCCGCAGGCCCACCCGGTGGACCTGAATGTGGTCCGGATGCCCGTAACCGCCGTTGTCGTCATAGCAGGTCAGCACGTCCGCCTGCTCCTCGCGCAGCAGGACGGCCAGTTTCCCGGCGGCCTCCTCGACCGGCGCGGTCCAGAACGACCCGGGCTGGTCGTTGGCGGGGGTTCCCATCATCCCCGAGTCCAGGTAGCCGAGGAACTCGGTCCGCTGGGCGCCGAGAATCTCCGCCGACGCCTGGGTCTCCGCCACCCGGCGCTGCCACAGTTCCTCTCCGTCGGCCAGGAACCCCTCGGGCACCTCCCCCTGCTCGCCGCGGGTAGCGACGACGAGCACGACCCGGTGGCCCTGCTCGGAAGCCTTGCGGATCACGCCTCCGCAGGCGATGCACTCATCGTCAGGATGGGCGTGAAACGACACCAGGGTGGCCATGAGGCGACGCTATCTGACCCGCCGGGTTGAGCCGTCTCAGCGGTACCGGCCGCGGCCGGCCGGCGGACCGCCCCCTGCCTGCGGGCACCGCGAAAACCGCACGGCTTGGCCTGGTGCAGCCTGCACAACAAAGGGGCACCGCAAACACAACGATGCCCCTCTAGCCTGGCGACCCAGCCTGAAAACGAGTCAGGACAGGTCGAAATCCCCGCCCCGGATGCCAGCGGCAAACGCCCGCCACTCGTCAGGGGTGAAGGTCAGCTTCGGGCCGTCCGGGTCCTTGGAATCGCGTACCGCAACGACGCCGGGGAGGTTGCGCGCGACCTCCACACAGCCCCCGCCGTTGCCGCCGCTATAGCTGCTCTTACGCCACATGGCGCTGCTCAGGTCCATCGTTCCTCAGCTACTCTCCTGATCAAGTCCTGGGAGGCACCGCGTGGCAGAGCCTCGGCCCTCAGCGTGTCGAAAGTCTCGCTCACTTTCGACACCACGGACGGTATCTCGGTCGTCTGCCCCTGGTCGGGTGACTCCATGTATACGGTACCCGGTGCGCTATCGGTGCTGGCCATAGCGAAAGCTCCCAGCAGGCCTACGTGAGCGCCTACCTCGCCAGGGACAACCTGAATCGTGATCTTGGGCCGGTCTGCCATGTCCGCCAGATGCGCAAGCTGGTCATACATGATTTTCTCGCTGCCGATGCAGCGATGGAGCACCCCTTCGTCCAACGATGACCCACAGCCCAGGCGGCTTGGGACGCTCAAAGATCGACTGCCGTTCCATCCGGCCAGCGACAAGCTGGTCAATCTCATCGTCGCTGTCGGCTGAGCGCCACGCCACGAACAGCGCGCGTGCGTAATCGGAGGTCTGCAATAACCCGGGCACCAGCAGCGGCTCCCACCAGCACAGCGACGCTGCCCGCCGTTCGGCTTCCAGCCACCCGGTGAACCATGACGGGTAGCCGCCATCCCAGCGCCGGGCAAGCTCGTAGGTCCTCCCGAACAGGCCGCCCGCATCCGGCAAAGCCTGGTCGCAATTCTGCGCGAAATCCACGGACGGCGCGCGGTCACCCGTCTCGACTTTGCCGACCTGCGCCGCCGAATAGCCGACTCGCTGGCCTAACTGGTCCTGGCTCAGCCCGGCCGCTGCCCGTGTGCGCCGCAGTTCCGCGCCGAAGAAGTTCAGCGGACCCGCGCCCGAGTCAAGCTCACGAATCAGCGGCACCACAGCCACGCTTCCCGACGGTCCCCGACACCACCTCTGCCGTCCGGACACATCCTGCCGACAGCATCCTTTCCCTGGAGATCCTAGATCCGCGCTAGAAAGGATAACCACCAGTAATCAAGTTTCAGCCGGGCAGGAGAGCCAGTGAGCGAGACCACCACACAAGGCCGCTCGCATGGTCCCGCACCTTCCCTGCCACCCCCGCGCACGTCCGTGAGGCACGCCGGTTCCTGGCGCAGATCCTGGCCGGCTGCCCGGCCGCCGATGACATGATCCTCTGCCTGTCCGAGCTAGTCACTAACGCACGGTTCACAGCAATTCGCGGCATTCCGGTGGCCATTTCACCGTCTGCGCGGAGATCCACGGTGACCGCCTGCGGGTGGAAGTGAAAGATCAGGGCGGCCCCTGGACCAGGCCCACACCCGGCCAAGAACAGCACGGGCACGGATTGCACATCATCAGCCAGCTAGCCCGCACCTGGGGAATCACCGGCGACAGCGACACCGGCTGGACGGTCTGGTTTGAAACGGACTGCCCATGACATCCCCGTTCGATGAGACGGACGTGTGAGCTCAGGCCACCTCCGCTCGGCGGCTAACGTGGTGGCGGCCAGGGCGGCCGCCGAGAAGGAGAGCGATCGTGCCCATGCGTAACCGGGTCACCCCGTCCGGTGAGCTGATCGCCGTGGCCGACCGGGGCCTGCTGTGGGGCAACCGTGGTCGGCTGCATGACCAGGACGGGAACGTCGTCCGCTACTCCACCGGCCGGGCGTGGCTGATCTGCGTCCTGGACTTCAAGGGGCGGCGACGGCAGCTATGGGCGCCCGGCAGGCTCACCGAGCTGTTTTTTCTCGACGAAGCCACCGGCCTGGCCGCCGGGCACCGGCCCTGCGGAGAATGCCGGGCCCAGGCCCACCGGGCCTTCAAGAAGGCATGGGCCGAGGCTTACCCCGGCGAAGCGGTCACTGCGCCGGCCATCGATGCCCGCCTGCACGCCGACCGGCTCACCAGCCCCGGTGCCCGGCGCGCCTACCGGGCGCGGCGGGCCGATCTCCCGGACGGCGCCATGGTTGACCTCGACGGCCGGCCATGGCTGGTGTACCAGGGCCACCTGCTCGCCTGGAGTCCCAGCGGCTATCACGACCGGCAGACCCGCCCGCCCGCCAGCCCGCTGACCGTCATCACCCCGCGAGCCACCGTAGCCACCCTGGCCGCCGGCTACCGGCCGGTGCTTCACCCCACCGTAGGGTGAACGGGTGGAGCAGCCAGGGACCCGGCCGGTGGTCGCGATCGTCGGCGGTGGCATCGCCGGGCTGGCGGCGGCGTTCTTCCTACGAGACAAGCCGGTGCATGTCGTCGTGCTGGAAGGCTCATCGCGGCTGGGCGGGAAGCTGGCCATCTCCGAGGTGGCCGGGGTGCCGGTTGACGCGGGCGCCGAGGCATTGCTCGCTCGCCGGCCCGAGGGAACGGACCTGATCCGGGCGGTCGGCCTGGCCGGGGATCTCGTACCGCCGGGCACCACGGCGGCACGCGTCTGGAGCCGCGGTGTGCTGCGGTGCCTGCCGGCCCGCCAGATGATGGGCGTGCCCGCGGACTTCGGTGACCTGGGCCGCTCCGGCGTGCTGTCGTCGGCGGGCCTGGCCCGGGCCACGCGGGAGCCGGAATTGCCCGCCACGGGCCGTGGCGGCGACGTGGCGGTCGCCGCCTACGTGGGGGCCCGGTTCGGCCAGGAAGTGGTGGACCGGCTCGTCGATCCGCTGCTCGGCGGCGTCTATGCGGGCCGGTCCGAGGAACTGTCCTTCGATGCGACACTGCCGGCCCTGGCCGAAGCGGCCCGCACCCACGTCTCGCTGGCTGAGGCGGCGGCCTCGTTGCTGCCCGCCCCGAAGCCTGGCGGGGCGGCGAATGGCGCGGCCCGGCCCGCGGTGTTCACCACGCTGGCCGGGGGGCTCGGGCTGCTGCCCGATGCGGTCGCGGCCGCCTCCGGTGCCACCGTCCGGGTCGGCGCGATGGTCCGCGAGTTCGCGCGCACCGAGCGCGGCTGGCGGCTGACGATCGGCTCGGCCCACGCCCCGGAGTACCTGGACGCGGACGCTGTCATCGTGGCCGTGCCCGGCCGGCCCGCCAGCAGGCTGCTGGATGGCGTGCCCGGCGCGGAACCCGCGGCCGCCGCGCTCGGCGAGATCGCCTACGCCAGCATGGCGATCATCACCTTCGCCTACCCGCGGGCCGCGTTCCCGCGCCCCCCGGAGGGCAGCGGGTACCTCGTCCCCGCCGTGGACGGCCGCGCGGTCAAGGCGGTCACCTTCTCCTCCGTGAAGTGGCCGCACCTGCGGGCGCAAGCCCCGGATGTGGTTTTCGCCCGGTGCTCGGTGGGCCGGATCGGCGAGGAGAGCCTGCTGCAGCGCGACGACGGGGACCTGGCCCGTGTCGCGGCGGCCGACCTGGCCGACGCCACCGGGGTGCGCGGCGCCCCGGCCGATACCCGGGTCACCCGGTGGGGCGGCGCCCTGCCCCAGTACACGGTCGGCCACCGGGACCGGGTGGCCGCGATCCGGGCGTCGGTCGCATCCCAGCCCGGCCTGGCCGTGTGCGGCGCGGCGTACGACGGCGTCGGCATTCCCGCGTGCATCGCGACGGCGCAGGAGGCCGTCACCCAGATCCTCGCCTCCCTGCGGGGGCCCAGCGGCGGCGGGGCGGCGGGCGCGGGCACGGGGTGGGATGGCCGACAATAGGAGCATGGGTGGCAACGAGATGGCAGGCACAGACGAGGCGGGCAGGGCTGCGGCAGCGCCGGGAACAGCCCACAAGCCGCGGGCCCGTGATCTGAATAAACTGATCCGCTACACGATGTGGTCGGTGTTCCGGGTGCGGGGTCCCGGGGCGCTTGACGAGGCCGGGGCGGCGAGCGGGAGCGGGCGGCCCGGCCTCGCGGCCGAGATCAGTGCACTGGGCCAGCAGGCGGCGGGCAAGGGAATCATCACCCGCGGCTGCTACGACGTGCAGGGGCTGCGCGCCGACGCCGACTTTATGTTCTGGTGGGTCGCGCCGACCGCTGACGACCTGCAGGAGCAGTACGCCCGGTTCCGCCGGACCGGTATGGGCCGGGCCAGCGAGCCGGTCTGGTCGGCGATGGCCCTGCACCGCCCGGCCGAGTTCAACAAGGGGCACATTCCCGCGTACCTGGCCGACGAGGAACCGCGGGCCTGGGTCTCTGTCTACCCGTTCGTCCGCTCGTACGAGTGGTACCTGCTGGATCCGGACGAGCGCCGCGCCCTGATCGCTGAGCACGGGATGATGGCGCGGGATTACCCGGACGTCCGGGCCAACACGGTCGTCTTGCTTCGCGCTGAACGACTACGAGTGGATGCTCGCGTTCGAGGCTGATGAGCTCTACCGGATCGTCGACCTGATGCGCCATCTGCGTGGCTCCCGGGCCCGCCTGTACACGCGGGTCGAGATCCCGTTCTACACCGGCCGCCGCAAGCCGGTCGGGGAACTCATCGCCGGCCCTCCCGTGAGGGGCGGGCTCACTCGGCGGCCGGCTCCAGGCTCAGCGAGACCGAGTTGATGCACCAGCGCTGGTCCGTGGGCACCTGATACCCCTCGCCCTCGAACACGTGCCCCAGGTGCGAGTCGCAGCGGGCGCACCGGACCTCGGTCCGCACCCCGCCGGGCGAGCGGTCCTCGAGCAGGACCACGGCGTCATCGCTGGACGGCTGGTAGAAACTCGGCCACCCGCAGTGCGACTCGAACTTTTCAGCCGACCGGAAGAGTTCGGCGCCGCAGGCCCGGCACCGGTACACGCCCTCGGTCTTCGTCTCGGTGTACTCCCCCTGCCACGGCGCCTCGGTGCCCGCCTGGCGCAGCACCCGGTACTCCTCGGGGGTGAGCTGCTGGCGCCATTCCGTATCGGTCCGCTCAACCTTCTCCATGCCGGGCAGACTACCCGTCCCGGTTACCGCTACCCTCTAACGCGAGATCACGGAGGCACCGGACATGCAGTGGCTGAACGAGCCTGCCAGCTGGCAGCGGACCGACGACGTGCTGCAAGTGCAGGTCGATCCGGGTACTGACTTCTGGCGGGTCACCGGCTACGGGTACATCAGGGATAGCGGCCACGTCTACGGCGAGGTGGTGGCCGGCGACCTGGACGTGGCGGTGCGCCTGCGCGGCAACTACGCCACCCAGTACGACCAGGCCGGCGTCATGCTGCGGGCGGACGAGCGCACCTGGCTGAAAACTGGGGTTGAATTTTTCGAGGGGCGTCTCCGGCTGAGCACGGTGCTGACCCTGGGGCTGTCCAGCTGGGCCGTGGCCGACCTGCCAGACGGCACCGACGAGATCTCGCTGCGGGTGTCCCGCCGCAACGACGCCGTTGAGATCCGCTACACCACCACCGACGGCGGCACGCCGGAACTCGCCGCCCTGGTCTTCCTGCCGCCGGACCGCGAGCTCCTGGCGGGCGCCATGTGCGCCGCGCCGGACGGCACCGGGTTCAGCGTGTCCTTCCACGACCTCCGCATCGCCGCCCGGGCCTGAGCTCATCGCGGCCGGTCGCCAGGCTGATCACCGGGTCTCAGAGGCTGACCCGGTGCACAGGCACGGGGCTGGCCGACGGGCGGACCACGACCTGGTCCACCTTGCCCGCCGCCTGCACGTCGCGCAGCGCCGCCCGGACGGCGGCGATGTCGTCCTCCCCGGCCGACACGACCAGGGCGGCGACCCGGGCTCGCATGGACAGCCGCGCGGCTGATTTGGCCGCCCGGATCGCGCCGATCGCGGCCGACGCGGCGTCGAGCACCCGGGCCGGGTCCGCGCCGCCCGCCAGGCCGGGCAGCTCACCGGGATCCGGCCAGCAGGCACGGTGGATGGAACCCTCCTGCCACCACGACCACGCCTCCTCGGTGACGAACGGCAGGAACGGCGCGAACAGCCGGAGCACGGTGGACAGGGCCAGGCGCAGCGCGGTGATCGCCGACCGCGCGGCCTGGCTGCCCTGCTCGCCGTAGCCGCGGGACTTGACGAGTTCCACGTAGTCGTCACAGAAAAACCAGAAAAATTCCTCAACGGTTTCCAGCGCCCGCGCGTGGTCGTAGGCCTCGAACGCCGTGGTGCACGCGCTCACCACGCCGCCGAGCCTGCTCAGCATCGCGCGGTCCAGCGGCTACGGTGGCCGCAGCCGGGAGTTCCGGGCCCGGCTGCGGGGCCGGGAGGGTGAGCACGAAACGGGAAACGTTGAGGATCTTGATGGCGAGCCGGCGCCCGACCCTCAGCTGGCCGGGGTCGAACGTCATGTCGGCGCCCAGGCGGCCGCTGGCGGCCCAGTACCGCACCGCGTCCGACCCGTGCTGGCGGAGCGGGTCCATGGGCGTGACCACGTTCCCCACGGACTTGGACATCTTCTTGCGGTCCGGGTCGAGAATCCAGCCGGAGATCGCGGCGTGCCGCCACGGCAGCACACCGTGCTCCAGGTGGGAGCGGAGCACCGCGTAGAACAGCCAGGTCCGGATGATCTCATGGGCCTGCGGCCGGAGGTCCATCGGGAAGATCCGGGCCATCAGGTCATCGTCCAGCGTCCAGCGCCCGGCGATCTGCGGGCTGAGTGAGGACGTGGCCCAGGTGTCCAGGACATCGGAGTCGCCGGTGAACCCGCCCGGCTGGCCGCGCTGATCCTCGGTGAAGCCGGGCGGCGGGTCGGTCGCGGGATCTACCGGGAGCAGGTCCTCGCCGGGCACGATGGGGAAGTCGTGGCGCGGCCTGGCCGTCGGCATCGAGCGGGTACCAGACCGGCACCGGCACGCCGAAGAAGCGCTGCCTGCTGACCAGCCAGTCGCCGGTCAGGCCGGCCACCCAGTTCTCATAACGGGCCCGCATGTGCGGCGGGTGCCAGCTGAGCTCGCGGCCGCGGGCGATCAGCGCGTCGCGCAGGGCGTCGTCGCGCCCGCCGTTGCGCAGATACCACTGCCGGCTGGAGATGATCTCCAGCGGCCGGTCGCCGCGCTCGTAGAACTTCACCGGGTGGGTGATCGGCTCGGGCTCGCCGAGCAGGTCCCCGGACGCCCGGAGCAGCGAGGTGATCTGCTGCCTGGCGGCCTTGGTGGTGGCGCCCGCGAGTTGCTGGTAGGCGGCGCGGCCGTCCCGGCTGGTGATCCCGGGCGGCGGGCAGGCCAGGAACCGGCCATCGGGGCCGAGCACCGGCCTGGTGTCCAGGTGCAGGTCCCGCCACCAGATGACGTCGGTGGCATCGCCGAACGTGCAGATCATCGCGATGCCGGTGCCCTTGGCCGGGTCGGCCAGGGGGTGCGCGGTGACCGGCACCTCAGCGCCCAGCAACGGGGTGCGGACCGTCGTGCCGATGAGCGCGGCATACCGCGTGTCGTCGGGATGGGCCACCAGCGCCACGCAGGCGGGCAGCAGTTCGGGCCGGGTGGTGGCCACCGGCACCGGCGCGCCGGCCTCGCGGAACGCGAGCCGGTAGTAGGCACCGGCGATTTCCCGGTCCTCCAGTTCCGCCTGGGCGACCGCCGTGCGGAAGGTCAGGTCCCACAGAGTCGGGCCTTCGGCCAGGTAGGCCTCGCCTCGGGCCAGGTTGCGGAGGAACCCCCGTTGCGCGATCGTGCGGGAGTTCTCGTCGATGGTCTGGTACATCGTGGACCAGTCCACCGACAGCCCGATCCGCCGCCAGGCCTGCTCGAACGCCTGCTCGTCCAGGCTGGTCAGGCGCTCGCAGAGGGCGACAAAGTTGCGCCGGGACACGGCCTGCGGGTCCCCGTCATGGCGGGCCGGCGGCACGAAGTCAGGGTCATAGGGCAGCGAGGGGTCGCAGCGCACGTGGAAGTAGTTCTGCACCCGGCGCTCGGTGGGCAGCCCATTGTCGTCCCAGCCGATGGGGTAGAAGACCTCTTTGCCGCGCATGCGCTGGAAGCGCGCCACCGTGTCGGTGTGCGTGAACGAGCAGACGTGACCGATGTGCAGTGCTCCGCTGACCGTCAGCGGGGGAGTGTCGATGGAGAAGACGTCGCCCCGTTGCCTGGTCCGGTCAAACTTGTACTACGCCCGCCTCTTCCCACCGGCGCGACCACTTCTCCTCGATGCCGTCAAGCGAAGGCTTGCCCGGCACCAGGCTGGCGTGCCGCGTGTCCGCGGCGCTGGGGCGGGAATCGGTGCTCATGGCGTCCAGCGTACCGTGCCCCGCCGCCGCGGCGAGCAGCACGGCCCGGACGGCACATAACCCATTGACAAGTGAGATACTCCCTCGTATAACCCCTATATAACCCCCATAGGGAGATGTCATGCCCAAGATCAACGTATACCTGCCGGAGGAACTCGCGGCGTCCGTCCGCGCGGCCGGGTTCCCGGTCTCGCCGGTCTGCCAGCAGGCACTGGCGGAGACCGTCCGGACCGTGACGGCCGCGCGCAAAGCGATCCAGGCGATGCGCGATCCGCGGTTCGATCCCAACCGGTACCCGGCCTACGAGGAGCGCCTCGCGAACCGGATGACGGTACGGCTCAGGCGGGCGGTCGGCCTCGCGCGGCAGGTATCAGATCCCGGTACGCCGACCGGCACCAGGCATTTGCTCCTCGGCGTGCTCGACGAGGGGGACAACCTGGGACTCCGGGTACTCCAGGCACTCGAGGTTGACGCTGACGAGCTACGGGCCGCCCTGGAGCAGGCCCAGCCCGACGAGGCTGAAACTGGCCAGGCTGATGCCGGCGAGGCGGGAACCGGGGACGCGGCTACTGGCGAGGCGGCTACTGGCGAGGCAGATATCGGAGACGCCGGCGCTGGCGGGCTGGCCCCGGTGATGCGGGTACTCGTGGGGTCGGCCCCGGTGATGCGGGTACTGGTGAGGGAGCCGATGACCGGCCGCTGCTGGCCAGCCTGACCGTGCCTGCCCGGCAGGCCCTCGCCTCCGCCATGGAGGCGGCGATCGAACTTGGCCACAACTACATCGGGTGCGAGCACCTGCTGGTCGGCCTGCTGGCCGACCCCGGCAGTGCCGCCGGCCGCACCCTGCGCCGCTTCGGTGCCGAGCCCGCGAGCGCCCGCCGGGCCATCACGGCCACCCTGGCTGGCTACGCCCATGCCCGGCAGGCGGACGGCGCCCTCGACCAGATCTTGCACCGGCTTGACGCGATCGAGGGCCGCCTCAATTCGCTGGGCGCGTGACACCTGGCCGCCGCGGCCAAGCCCGGCGCTCTTGGGATCTACCGCCGTCCTCGCGGTCCCCCGGAGACATACACGAGGATCACGACGAGGAGCCCGATCCACAGCCAGGGAGTGAGAAACGCCGCCACGACATGTCCGGCGATGATGGCGATCGCGATGACGAGGAGGAGGACGAGGGCGCGGTGGGGCAGGTGCCCGTGCCGTTGCTGCGCCACGGCCCTCAACGCCTTGGCTGCTTCCGGTGCTTCCGATGCCTCGGTTCTGGGCAGGTCGTTGAACAGCCCGCTCAGGTCCGAGTACGTCTTGGCTTTCATGGCCTGGTCGAGGCGCTGCTCGAATTCGGCTTGGTCCAGGCGTCCGTCACCGTAGTGCTTGGACAGCAGGTCGGCGACCTCGGCGCGTTCGGCGTCGGAGATCCGCAGGTCGCCGTGGCCGGCGCGGCGGCGGGTCGCGTTGAGCAGCCAGGCTGGGCTGGGTTGGGTGGGCATGTGGGTGCGGCTTCCTTGGTGGTTGCGGGCTGGGATCGGTGCGGCCGGGTCAGGAGGAGCGGGGGGAGATGGACTGGATCAGTTCGCTGGCGATGGACTGCTCGGCGCCTTCTTCGGGGATGAGCAGCCAGCCGGCCAGGTAGAGGGGGACGCCGATGCCGCCGACGAAGGTGAGCACGACCAGCGCGATCCGGGTGAGGGTGGCGTCGATGTTGAGGTAGTCGGCGATGCCGGCGGCGACTCCGGCGAGCATCCGGCCGTGCCACGGGCGCTGCAGCGGCAGGGGATCGTGGCCGGGACGGCGGCGGTCTTCTGGGTTCGCCTGGGTGGGGCTGGGGGCTTCTGGGTCCATGTCGGTGGTGGTCATGGCTCCAGCGTGCGCCCGCCCGCCCGGCCTGGGTATCCGGAAGACCCCGGATGGGTCCCTGATCACTGGCTGACGGGATCAGGGGGCGCCCGGATGCCCGGCCCGGGTTGACCGGCGGCCGATCCCAGCGTGGCGCGCGTCATGGCGAGAGGGCAGGGACGCGTCCCGCGGCTGCGCTCCTGATGATGTGCTGACGGAACAGTTCGGCGGCCGGCAGCAAGCGCCGTTCGGCTGACCAGGTCAGGCAGATCTCCCGGACCGCGCCGGCGTCCAGGATTTCGCAGTAGAGCAACGGCCCGGCCGCCGATTCCGGCGAACCCGCGCGCGGCGCCGGCACGATCGCCACCCCCAGCCCGGCGGCTACGAAGCCGCGGACGGTGGACAGGTCGTCGCCTTCGAAGACAACATCCGGGCGGAAGCCGGCCCGATCGCAGAGCTCGTCGGTCAGCTTCCGCAGCGCGGACGTCGGCCGCAGGCTGACAAACGGTTCTTCGGATACGTCGGCCAGATAGACGCGCTGCTGCTGCGCGAGTCCATGATCGCGGGGCAGGGCCAGGCGCAACGGCTCCACCGCGACCCGCCGCGTATGCACGGCCGGGTCACGCCGGCGGCGCGTGCCGATCTCAAGGTCGGCCTGCCCGCCGTCGAGGGCGGCCGACTCCAGCTCGTCGCGGACCTGGGTCAGCTGGAACCGGACGTGCGGGTGAGCGGCCCGGAAGCTGCGGACCAGGTCAGGCACGAGCCAGGTGCCCAGCGAGTGCTGGAACGCGAGCGCCACGCTGCCGGTGTCGGGCTCGATGAGCTCGTTGACCGCGGCGATCCCGTCGTCGAGCTGATGCAAGAGCGCGTTGACGTGCCGCTTGAATACCGAGCCCGCCTGGGTCATCCGCAGCGTGCGGCCGGACCGGCGCAGCAGCGGCGTGCCGATCTGTGCCTCCAGACGCGCCAGGGCACGGGAAACGCCGGACTGCGTGACCGAGTCAAGCTCGCTGACCTCGGTCACGGTCGTGCCGTCGGCGACCTGCTGGAACCAGCGCAGGGAGTCGGTATCCACACCCATGATTTTAGATCATGGATAACTTGCATTCTAGTCATTGGACGCATGGGTCGTGGTCGGTGACACTAGAGATGACGAGAGTCCCCGAGCCTTAGGACACACAATGGAGAGCACTAGTTACTCACTCGGCTCGCTGTGGACCGCGATCCGCGACGAGCACCGCGCCGCCCGCGCGGCGCGCGCCGAACGCAAGTCCCTGGAGCGCGAGCTGGCCAGCTACACCTCGCCAGCCGACCTCAACGACCTGGACGCGATCCTCGACCGGCACAGCGAGGACGAGACCGCGGACATCCGCCGCATCCTCGCCGGACGCCGCGGCGCCTGACCGCGGTCGCCGCGTCCGGCCGTGCTGTGCCCGCTACGGTGGGGGCATGGCGGCGGAGGCACTGCAGATCACCGTGGGGGACCGGGTCGTCAGGGTCACCAGCCCAGGCAAGGTGCTGTTCCCCGAGCCGGGGCTGACCAAGGAAGACCTGGTCCGCTACTACATCGCGGTCGGCGAGGGGATGCTGCGCGCGGTGGCCGCCCGGCCCACGGCGCTGCGTCGCTACCCGGACGGGCTCGGCGGGGAATCTTTCTTCCAGAAAAGGGCGCCGAAGGGCGCACCGCCGTGGGTGGAGACCGTGGCGATCCGGTTCCCCAGCGGCCGCTCCGCGGATGAGATCTGCCCCACCGAGGTCGCCGTGCTCGCCTGGGCGGCCAATCTCGCCGCCATCGAATTCCATCCCTGGCCGGTGCGCCGGCCCGACGTGGACCATCCGGACGAACTGCGCGTCGACCTCGACCCGCAGCCCGGGACCACGTTCCGGGACGTGGTCGCGGCGGCCAGGCTGGCCCGCGAAGTCCTCAGCCAGGTCGGCTGCACCGCATTCGTGAAGACGTCGGGCGGCCGCGGCCTGCACCTCGCGGTGCGGATCGCCCCGGAGTGGGACTTCATCGAGGTCCGCCGGGCCGCCATCGCGCTGGCCCGGGAACTGGCCCGGCGCGAGCCCGAGCTGGTCACCGCCGAGTGGTGGAAGGAACAGCGCGGCGAGCGGGTGTTCGTTGATTTCAATCAGGCGGCGCGCGACCGCAGCATGGCCGCGGCCTACTCGGCCCGGGCCACGCCGATGGCCACCGTCTCGGCCCCAGTGACCTGGGAGGAGCTGGACGACGTGGCCCCGGGCGATTTCACCATCGTGACGATGCCGGAGCGGTTCGCGAGCATCGAGGACCCGCACGGCGGGATGGACCAGGCGGCCTGCCGCCTGGATGGGCTGCTGGAGATGGCGGCGGCCGACGAGCGTGATCGCGGCCTGGGCGACATGCCCTACCCACCCGACTACCCGAAGATGCCCGGCGAGCCCATGCGGGTGCAGCCCAGCCGGGCCAGGCCAGCGGCCAGCGGAGAGATGTCACCGTAGAACCGCCCCGCCTCCCCCCGGAACCGGCCCGTGGCAAGAGACGCGGCGCTGCTTCCGAATCGTCAGGTAATGCCTTGTATCTGGCGTTTGATGCGGCATAGCCTCGTTGGGGGCTAGGGAACTTCCAGACCGGGTGCCAAGTTTGACACGCTATGAGGCTTGTGCGGCTCCAGGATGATCGGGCGCAATCGGGGAGGTAGCCTCATGGCCGTCGCCGTCACCGGTGGCATGGTCGGCGAGCCCTCGGGATTAGTCGAGGAACAGCCCGGTCAGCCGGTCAGACCGGCGGCCCGGGGATGACGTCCGCCGCTGCGCCGGTCACCGCTCGCGGCCCGGTACCCGGCTGGCGGGCCGGAGCCGACCCGCCAGCATTCGACGAGCGGCAGATCGCCGCGTACTTGCGGCGCGTGCGCGAGCCCGCTCTGCATCGTGAGCCGGGGGCCAGGTGCGGGTCTCGGCCTCGCACCCGGCGGCGAGATCGCGGCGCCAGCGGCCGGCGACTGCGAACTCGTGGGCATGCTGCCGCCGCTGTACCCGGAATGGCTCGGCGACCGGGCGTTCTGCGAGGCGCACGGGGTGCGCTTCCCGTACGTGGCCGGCGAGATGGCCAACGGCATCGCCACCACGCGGATGGTGATCGCCATGGCCCGGGCCGGAGATGCTGGGCTTCTTCGGCGCGGCCGGACTCGCGCTGGACGCCGTCGAACGCGGCGGTGCACGAGCTCGGCCAGCGTTCTCGGCCGGCCGGCCCAACTGGGGCGTCAACCTGATCCACTCGCCGAGCGAGCCCGACGCTGGAGGAACGCGTCGCCGACCTGCTGCTGCGCCGCGGCGTCCCGACGATCTCGGCGTCGGCGTTCATGGACATCACCCCGGCCCTGGTCCGGTGCGCGGCGGCCGGGCTGACGCCTGGATCGCGCGGGCCGCATCGTCCGGCCCGTGCGTATGTTCGCGAAGGTATCCAGGCCTGAGGTGGCCGAGAAGTTCATGTCGCCCGCTCCTGCCGAGCTGCTGGCCGCGCTGGTGGCCCGCGGCCAGCTCACCGACAGCGAGGCCCGGCTGGCCGCCCGGGTGCCCGTCGCCGAGGACGTCACGGTCGAGGCCGACAGCGGCGGCCACACCGACAACCGGCCGCTCGGCGCCGTTCTGCCCGCGGTCCTCGCGCTGCGCGACGCGGCTCGCCGCCCGGTACGGGTACGGGCACCCGATCCGGGTCGGCGCCGCCGGCGGGCTCGGCAGCCCGCAGGGGCGTGGCCGCCGCGTTCGCGCTGGGCGCGGCCTACGTGCTGACCGGCTCGGTCAACCAGCTCGCGGTGGAGTCCGGCGTCTCCGACGACGCGCGGGCGCTGCTGGCCCAGGCGGACCTGGCCGACGTGACGATGGCGCCCGCCGCCGACATGTTCGAGATGGGCGTCAAGGTGCAGGTGCTGCGCCGGGGGACCATGTTCGCCGGCCGGGCGCGCCGGCTCTACGAGGCCTACCGCGGCTATCCGTCGCTCGAAGCGATCCCGGCCGGGCTGCGCGGCCACGCTGGAACGCGACGTCCTGCACGCCACGCTCGACGAGATCTGGGCCGAGACGCGGAGCTTCTGGCAGGAGCGCGACCCGGCCGAGCTGGCCCGCGCCGAGCAGGACCCCCGGCACCGGATGGCGCTGGTCTTCCGCTGGTATCTGGGCAAGTCCAGCCGCTGGGCGATCGACGGCGAGACGGCCCGGCGGGCCGACTACCAGCTCTGGGCCGGGCCGGCGATGGGCGCGTTCAACCGCTGGACGGCCGGGAGCTTCCTCGCCGAGCCAGGTCAGCGCACCGTGACCCAGATCGCCCTCAACCTGCTGGAGGGCGCGGCCGTGGTCACCCGGGCCCACCAGGCGCGCACCTACGGTGTTCCGGTCCCGGCCGAGGCTTTCACGTTTGTCCCGCGTCGACTGGCCTGACCCGCTGGCCGTCGGCACCGAGCGCTCAGGAGGATGCATGGCAGCCGATGCGGTCGCCCGTCAGGTGCCCATCGCCGTCGTCGGGGTCGGCGCCTTCCTGCCCGGCTCGACCGACCCGGACGGCTTCTGGCGCAACGTGCTCACCGGCCGGGACCTGATCACCGACGTGCCGGCCAGCCGATGGCTCGTCGAGGACTACTACGACCCCGACCCGCGGGCGCCCGACAAGACGTACGGCCGGCGCGGCGCGTTCCTGCCCGAGGTCGACTTCGACCCGATGCGCTACGGCATCCCGCCGAACAGCTCTGTCCGGCCATCGACACCAGCCAGCTGCTCGCGCTGATGGTGGCCGAGCAGGTCTCGCGGACTGCGCGGCTGGCCTGCCCGCGGACCGGGAACGCGTCAGCGTGCTGCTCGGCGTCTCGCCGCTCGAACCTGGTGGTCGAGCGTCGGCCCGGCTGCAGCGGCCGGTCTGGCTCAAGGCGCTGCGCGAGCACGGCGTGGCCGAGGCGGAGGCCCAGGCGATCTGCGACAGCATCGCGGCCCACTACGTGCCCTGGCAGGAGGAGACCTTCCCCGGCCTGCTGGCCAACGTGGTGGCGGGCCGGATCGCGAACCGGTTCGACCTGCACGGCACCAACCACACCATCGACGCCGCCTGCGCGAGCTCGCTGGCCGCGCTCTACTCCGCCGTCGCCGAGCTGTCGCTCGGCCGGTCCGACCTGGTGATCACCGGCGGCGTGGACACGATGAACGACATCACCATGTACACGGTGCTTCACCAAGACGCCCGGCGCTGTCGCCGACCGGCGACTGCCGGCCGTTCTCCGACGCGGCCGACGGCACGATGCTCGGCGAGGGCGTTGTCATGCTCGCGCTCAAGCGGCTGGCCGACGCCGAGCGCGACGGCGACCGCGTCTACGCCGTCATCCGCGGCATCGGCACCTCCTCGGACGGGCGGGGCGCGGCCATCTACGCGCCGCTGCCGGCCGGCCAGGTGCGCGCGCTGCGACGGGCGTACGAGGCGGCCGGCTACGGCCCGGAGACCGTCGAGCTGGTCGAGGCGCACGGCACCGGCACCGAGCGCCGGCGACGCCGCCGAGTTCGCGGCGCTGCGCGCACGGTCTTCGGCGCGGCCGGCCGCCCGGACCAGCAGTGGTGCGCGCTCGGCTCGGTCAAGTCGCAGATCGGCCACACCAAGGCCGCCGCGGGCGCGGCCGGCCTGCTCAAGGCGGTGCTGGCCGCTGCATCACAAGGTGCTGCCGCCCACCATCAAGGTGGACCGGCCCAATCCCGGCGCTCGGGCTCGAGAGCAGCCCGTTCTACCTGAACACCGCGGCGCGGCCGTGGGTGCGGCCGCCGGGCCGGACACCGTATCCGCGCCGCGCCTCGGTGTCGAGCTTCGGCTTCGGCGGCACCAACTTCCACGTGACGCTGGAGGAGTACAGCCCGCTCGACACCCAGGCCGCCGGGTCGGCGGTGCGCACCGCGCGGCGACTGTCCGCCGCCCCGACCGAACTGGTCCTGTTCAGCGCCGGGTCACCGGCGGAACTGCGCACCCGGTGCGCGCGGCTTGACCTCGGACGGGGACTGGCCGGCCTGGCCCGCCAGGCGCAGCGCAGGCTTCCGGCCCACGGACCTCGCGCGGCTGGCCGTCGTGGCCCACGGCACTGACGACCTAGCCGCGAAGCTCGCCGCCGCGGTGGCGCGGATCGAGGCCGGTGACGCGCTTCCGGATCCGGGCCTGGTTCACTACGCGGCCGGCCCGGCATCGCCCGGGGAGGTCGGTTTCCTGTTCCCCGGGCAGGGCGCCCAGTACGTTGGCATGGGCGCTGACCTGGCCATGCACGTGCCGCGAGCGCGCAAGATGTGGGACCGCGCCGCCGGGCTCGACCTCGGTGACATCCCGCTGCACCGCATCGTCTTCCCGCCGCCGGTGTTCACCGAGCGCCGAGCGCGCCGCCCAGGAGGCGCGGCTGACCGAGACCGAGTGGGCGCAGCCCGCGCTCGCCGCGGCGAGCCTGGCGCTGCTGGATGTGCTCGGAGGGCTGGGCATCAGGCCCGACTGCGTGGCCGGCCACAGCTTCGGCGAGCTGGTCGCGCTGCACGCCGGCGGGCGCGTTCGAGGCGGATACCCTCATCCGGCTGGCCCGGCAGGCGGGGCGAGCTGATGCGGGATGCGTCGGCGGCCGCCGGAGCGATGCTCGCGGTCGCGGCCGCCCGGGATCGGGTCGAATCCGTCGTGGCGGACACGCCCGATGTGTGGCTGGCCAACCACAACGCGCCCCGGCAGGTCGTCCTGGCCGGAACGGTGCAGGCGGTCGAGGCCGGTCGCGGGCCGGCTCGCCGCCGAAGGGATCACCACGGCCCGGCTCAACGCGGCCACCGGGTTCCACAGCCCGCTGGTCGCGTCGGCGAGCGAGCCGCTGCTGGAGTTCCTGCGCGGGGCCGACGTGCGCACCCCGGCGCTGGATGTCTATGCCGGCCGCGATGCGGGCGTATATCCGGCCGACCCCGACAAGGTACGCCAGGGCCTGGCCGCCCAGATCGCCGAGCCCGTTGAGTTCGTCCAGGTGATCGAAGCGATGTACGCACGCGGCGTCCGGACCTTTGTCGAGGTCGGCGCGGGCGCGGCTCTCACCGGCTTGGCCAGCCAGATCCTCGGCCAGCGCGAGCACGCCGCCGTCAGCCTCGACCGCCGAGGACAGCACGGGGTCACCAGTCTCCAGGACGGGCTCGGCCGGCTGGCTGTCAGCGGCCTGGCCATGGATTTCGGGTTGCTGTGGGACGGCTGTGCCCCGGTCCCCGAGAGCCCCGTCGAGAACCGCCCGGCGGTGACGGTCAGGATCGACGGCGGCAATTACGGCCGCCCCTATCCGCCCGTCCCCGGCCGCAGCGGAATGCCGTCGCGGGACACCACTGCGAGCGCTCCGGAATCGCCGCACCAGCCGGCCCTTGAGCAGAGGGCGGGCAACGGCGCCGCGCCCGGGAAACCGGGACTGACCGGGCCCGTGAACGGGCCAGCCCCGCGCGATTCGGCATTCCCGCCCGCCGCCGCCCCGCCCGCCGCCGCCTCGGCCATCCCCGCCGCCGCCTCGGCCATCCCAGCCGTCCCGGCCGGCCCGGCCGCAGCGGGCCTGACCCTCCCGGCCGGCGCTGACGAGGGCTGGCTGCGGATCATCGAGGACGCCCAGCAGCAGACAGCCGCGGCTCAGGCCGAGTTCCAGCGCACCATGACCGAAAGCCATCTCACCTACCTGCGGATGGCCGAGGCGACGTTCGCGGGACTGCTCGGGGTGGGCGGCGGGGAGGTACCCGCGATCCCGCCGTCGGCAGCGCTGCCGCTCGCAGGGTCTGACGGCCTGCTGCCTGCTGCTTCTGCCGGGCTACCGGCGGCTTATACCAGGCCGCCGGCGGCTTATACCAGGCCGCCGGCGGCTTATACCAGGCCGCCGGCGGTTGATTCCGCCGGTCCGCCGGCCGTCGCGTTCCCGAACGGCCAGGCTGGCGGTCCAGCCGCCGGGCAGGACGCCGCTGCGCCCGGACGCCAGGACCGGCTGGAAGCGATGGATGCGGAGAGCATCGCGGCGATGCTGCTCGAGGTGGTCGCGGACCGGACCGGCTATCCGGTCGAGATGCTCAACGTTGACATGGAACTGGACACCGACCTGGGCATCGACTCGATCAAGAAGGTGGAAATCCTGTCCACCGTCCGGGAACGGATCGGCGATATGCCGGCGGCCGACCTTTCTGCGCTCGCCACCCTGCGGACTCTGCGCGCGATAGCGGAGCAGGTGAGCGGGGCTGCGCTCGGGGCCAGCCCGTCTCGGGCGGAGACCGCTGCGGAGTGGGCGGGCGAGCCCCTGCCGGCGGCCAGCCCGTCTCGCGCGGAGGCCGTTGCGGAGTGGGCGAGCGAGCCCCTGCCGCGGCCGGCCCGTCTCGCGCGGAGGCCGCCCCGCTGGCCCGGTGGACGGTACGGGCGGTGCCAGCGCCGCCCAGCGGACTCGCGATGCTCGGGCTGACGGACGGGCCGCTGGCCGTGACCGATGACGAGGCCGGCATCGCACCGCTCGTGGTGGACCGGCTGGCCGGCCGCGGGATCCGGGCCGACGTCGTGGCGCAGGTCCCGCCGGACGCGTGGGGCGTGATCCTGCTGGACGGCCTGCGCTGCGTCGCCTCGGTCGACGCCGCGCTGGATGTGGAACGCGCGGGCCTCGCCGCGGCCCGGCGGATCGCACGCCGAATGGAGGCCAAAGGCGGCGTCTTCGTCACCGTCCAGGACACCGGCGGTGACTTCGGGCTGGGCAGCTTCTCGTCCGCGGGCACTATGACTGGCGGCACGGGGGCTGGCGGCACGGGGGCGGGCCGCACCGATCCGACGCGGGCGTGGCTGGGCGGGCTCGCCGCGCTGGCCAGGACGGCGGCGAGAGAGTGGCCGCGAGCGTCGGTCAAGGCCATCGACTGCGCGGCGGCCGGCCGGCCGCCTGCCGCCGTCGCCGACGCGATCGTGGCCGAGTTGCTCACCGGGGGCGCGACCAGCACCGTCGGCCTGGGCGCCGACGGAACCCGGGTCACCCTCGACCTGGCCGAGGCACCAGCCCGCCCTGACCGCCCGAGGATCGGCCCGCACTCGGTAATCGTGGCCACGGGCGGTGCCCGCGGGATAACCGCGACCGCCCTGCGGCTTCTCGCCCGGCAGCATCGTCCCCGGCTGCTGCTGCTGGGCCGCACACCGCTGTCCGCCGAACCCGAGGGCCTGTCCGCGGCAACCGACGAGGCGGCCCTCATCCGGCTGCTGGCGGGGCGCGAGCACGGCACGCCCGCCGAAGTCGCCGCTCAGGCGCGCCGGGTGCTGGCGGTCCGTGAGATCCGGGAGACGCTCAGCGTTATCGAGCGGTCCGGGGCGAGCGTCCGGTATGCCGCGTTCGACGTCCGGGACACCGCGGCGCTGAACGAGACGCTGGCGGCGGTGCGATCCGACTGGGGGCCGATCACCGGGATCGTGCATGGGGCGGGCGTCCTGGCCGACGGCCTGATCGCGGGCAAGACCGATGAACAGTTCGGGTACGTCTTCGACACCAAGGTCGAAGGGCTGCGCGCGCTGCTGGCCGCTACGTCCGACGACCCCCTCGATGTGCTGTGCGCCTTCTCATCGGTCGCCGCCCACTTCGGCAACCCCGGACAAAGCGACTACGCCATGGCCAACGAGGTGCTGAACCAGGTTCTCTCCGCCGAGCGGGCCCGGCGGCCCAGCTGC
Organism: uncultured Actinomycetes bacterium; assembly: GCA_963822825.1. Classification (GTDB taxonomy): domain Bacteria; phylum Actinomycetota; class Actinomycetes; order Streptosporangiales; family Streptosporangiaceae; genus JAWWPY01. The sequence continues at coordinate 88,179 of CAWGIW010000021.1, forward strand.
CTGGTGCGGGCCATCGGATGGGGGCCGTGGCGCGGCGGAATGGTGACGGCGGAGGTCGCCGGGCGCTTCCGAGGCGCGGGGGTGCCGTTGATCGAACCGGACGCGGGCGCCGCCGCGTTCGTCGCCGAGCTGGGCACGTCGGCGGGAGAAGTGCGGGTCATCCTGTCCGCCGGACACGGCGCCGGGGCCCTGGGATGAGCCGGCCATGGCCTGGCCGCGCAGGTGACCGTGGCCGAGCCGGCCTACGGCTACCTCATGGACCACGAGATCGGGGGCACTGCGGTCGTGCCGTTGGCCACCGTGCTCGACTGGTTCGCGGGCGTGGCCCGGGCCTGGCGCCCGGCCGCGAACCCGGTCGTCATCCGCGATCTGCGGGTGCTCGGCAAGATTCCGCTGCCCCGGCTGGCTGACGGTGGGCACCGGCTCATCCTGCGCGGCCGCGAGGCGGCCGGGCCGGACGGCCCGGCGCTGGACCTCGACCTGCGGGACGAGGCCGATCGGCCGCGCTACCGCGCCACCGTGGCCGCAGGTCCGGCGCCCGCACCCGGCATCTGGGAGAGTCCAGGGAACCTTGTGCCGCTGAACGACCCCTATGACGGCCCGACGTTGTTCCATGGGCCGAGGTTCCAGGCCCTCACGGCCGCTCCCGGGATCGGTCCGGCCGGGGCCGAGGGCACTGTCGTCGGGTCCCGCGCCCTGGGCTGGGAGGGACCGTCTGGCCAGCTGGATCCGGCGGCGGTCGACGGCGGGCTGCAACTCGCGGTGCTGTGGGCCCAGCAGGCGGGAACCGGGCGCACGCTGCCGATGGCGGTCCATGAGTGCCGGGTGCACCGGCCGGGTGCCGTCGAGGCGGCGACCCGCTGCGTGGTGCGGGCGCTGCGGGCCGATGACGCCAGCGCCACGTGCGATGTTGCGCTGATCGACCCGGATGGGTCGCCGCGCGTCGAACTGCTCGGGGTACAGCTCGTGCGCCGCCCCGACTAGCCAGCCGGAACTGGTACAACTCTCTCTCGCAGACAGGCGGCACTCACGTGGGGCAGGAACCGATCGCGATCGTCGGGCGCGGCTGCGTCGTGCCCGACGCCTGCGACCCCGACACGTTCTGGCAGAACGTCGCGGCCGGCCGCTCCAGCCTGTCATCGATCGAGGATGGCGGGTGCGTGCGGGACTTCGACGAGGCCTTCGACGCGCGCGGCTTCAGCATCAGCGCCGACGAGATCATGGTGCTGGACCCGCTGTACCGGTGGGTTCTGCATGCGGCGCGCCAGGCCCTTCTTGAAGCTGGCCGTGGAACCGGGCCGCTGCCCGGCGCGGGTCTCGTGCTGGGCAACCTGTCATATCCGTCCGCCGGGCTGGCCCGCTTCGCCGAGCAGATCTGGCGAGACGGCCGTCCGTCCGCGGGCACCGATCCTCGCGACCGGTTTTCCTCGGGGCTGCCGGCGCATTTCGCCGCCCGCGCCCTTGGCCTGGGTGCCGGCGGCTTCGCGCTCGATGCCGCCTGTGCGTCGTCCCTTTATGCGATCAAGCTCGGCTGTGATCGGCTGCGCGACGGTACCGCTGATCTGATCGTTGCGGGGGCGGTCAGCTGCCCGGATCGCCTGCTCATCCGGACCGGGTTCCGCGCGCTGGCCGCCGCGAGCCCGACGGGGCGCAGCCGCCCGTTTCACCGCGGCGCCGACGGGCTCGTTCCCGGTGAAGGTGCGGCCGTGGTGGCACTGATGCGGGTGGGTGACGCGCTGAGGGCCGGCGCCCCGATCTTCGGCGTCATCCGGGCCGTCGGGCTGTCCAACGACGGCCGGGGTGGCGGCCTGCTGTCCCCGGCCCAGGAGGGGCAGGAGCGGGCGATGCGCCTGGCCTACGCCGAGGCGGGCGTCCCGCCGGAGACCGTGTCGCTGGTCGAGTGCCACGCGACCGGCACGCCGGTCGGGGACGCGGTCGAGGCCCGCAGCACGGCGCGGATCTTCGCCGCCAGCACTGATCTCCCGGTCGGCTCGGTGAAGTCCAATATCGGGCACTTGCTGGCTGCCTCCGGGGGAGCAGGGCTGCTCAAGGTGCTCGGCGCCATGCGGGCCGGCCTGCGCCCGGCGTCGCTGAGCGCCGATGACCCCATCGAGGCGCTGGACGGCACCCCGCTGCGCCTGCTGGCCGATCCCGAGGACTGGCCCGGTCTCCGCCGCGCCGCCATCAGCGCCTTCGGTTTCGGCGGGGCCAACGCGCATCTGATCGTTGATGCCTGGGAATCCCCAACGGCAAGCCGGACGCTCCGGCCGGTGCCCAGCCCGCGCGAACCGGTCGCGATTATCGCCATCGGCGCCAAAGTCGGGGACGGGGCGGATGCCAACGACTTCCGCCAGGCCGTCATGCTCGGCGAGCGGCGGCCGGGCCCGCGTGCCACGATCGATGTCACGCTGCCCGGCCTGCGCTTCCCGCCCCGCGACCTCGAAGGCGCCCACGCGCAGCACGTCCTCCTGCTGGAAGCGGCCCGGGAGGCCACCGAGGGCATTGATCTGCCGCGCGAGCGGACCACTGTGATCGTCGGCATGGGCGTCGATCCCGAGGTGGCGCGGCATCCGGTTCTGCAGCGTGCGGGAGTGGGGCCAGACCTGGCCCCGCTGACGGGTGCCGCCGTGCTCGGCACGATGCCGAACCTCGTGGCCAACCGGATCAACGTGCAGCTAGACCTCGCGGGTCCGGGCTACACGGTCTCCGCGGAGGAGGCATCCGGCCTGGTCGCGCTCGAACTGGCCGGCCGCGCGCTGCGGATGGGTGAGGCCGACGCCGCCGTCGTGGGAGCGGTGGACCTGTCCTGCGAGCCGGTGCATCGAGCGGCGGTGCGCGCCCTGGGCCGGGACCGCCTGCCTGGTGACGCGGCCGTGGTCCTGGTCTTGGAGCGCCTGGCGGACGCTCGCCGGGCCGGCCACCGGGTGATCGCGCTGGTGGACGACGCGCTGCCGCCGGGACCTGAGCCCGGACTGGTCGTCGGCGACCGCGAGCCCCCAGCCGGGGCCAGCCCAGGGGGTGCCAGCCCAGGGGGTGCCAGCCCAGGCGGTGCCAGCCCAGGCGGTGCCAGCCCAGGCGGGGCCAGCCCAGGCGGGGCGGGTGCAGGCCCAGCCGGTACCGGCTGGTTTGACCCCGCCGAACTGTTCGGCGTGGCCCACGCCGCACACGGCCTGGTCGCGGTGGCGGCGGCGGCGGCAGCGGTGCGACATCAGGTGATCCCGCGTCCGGGAGGCCTGGCCGTGCCGGTGTCTGACGGTGTTGCCGCGCAGGTCGCAGTGGAACCGCTCGGCGCGTCCCGTACGACGGTGCGGCTACGGCCAGGGGACCCGGCGGAGCCGTGGGCAGCAAGCCCGGTTCCCAGGCTGTTTGTCTATTCGGGAGCAGACCGGACGGCAGCGCTCGAGGCACTCGCGGCTGGCCGGGAGGCGACCGGCGGGCCAGCCCGGCTGGCCATTGTCGCCGAGGGGCGCGAGGCGCTGGCGGCCCGCGCGGAGGCGGCCCGCCGCTGGCTGAGCCACGGCGGCGCGCAGCCAGACGGAGTGGCTTACCGGGACGCACCGCTGGGTGGCGAGGTCGCCTTCGTGTTCCCCAGCGGGTCGGCCGCATACCAGGGCATGGGTGCCGAACTGGAGCTGGCTTTTCCAGCTATCGCCGCCGCGATCGACGCCAGTCACGCTCCGTTGCGGTTGCGCGCCGGCGGGGCGGCCGCCTCACTGCCTTCCGGCGGGCTGGGCATGTTCGACCGGATCTCGGGCACTGCGGCGCTGAGCAGCTTCCACGCCGAGATCTCACGTCGTCTGCTCGGCATCCAGCCGGACGCCGCGATCGGCTACTCCTCCGGAGAGTCGACGGCTCTCCTCGCACTGGGGGCCTGGACCGACCCGGCCGCTCTGTATCGCGACTTCCGAGCCAGTGACCTGTTCACGAAGGACCTGGCCGGTGAGTTCCGCGCCGTCCGCGCGGTTTGGCGGCGCCTCGGCCTGCCTGGCCAACGGTGGGCGGGCTATCTGGTCACAGCGCCGGCGGAGGAGGTCCGTGCGGCACTCGCCGGCCACGCCACCGTCCACCTGACCGCGATCAACGCGCCAGATGCGTGCGTGATCAGCGGTGAGGAGACCGCGTGCGAGGCGGCGCTGCGCCGACTGGGTGCGCCCGCATTCCGTGTGGACTACGGAGTCGCCGCGCACGCCCCGGAGCTCGCCGAGGTGCGGGAGGAGTACCGGAGGCTGCATCTGCGGCCGACACGGGACGTGCCGGGGGTCAGGTTTTACAGCGGGGCGACCGGACAGTCGTACCGGGCGTCTGCCGACCGTGCCGCTGACGCCCTGCTGGCTCAAGCTCTCGGCACGATCGATTTTGTCCGGCTGATCGAAAGTGCCTGGGCCGACGGGATCCGCGTGTTCATAGAACATGGCCCGCAAGGGCAAACCATCGGATGGATCCGGCGGATCCTGGGCGAGCGCGACCACCTGGCCGTCGCTCTTGACGCGCCCGGCGGCCGGGCCGTGCACCAGCTATGCCACGCCGTCGGCGAGCTGATCGCCGCGGGCGTGCCGGTCGAGACAGCGGCGCTTTTCGACCGTCTCGCCGAGGCCTCGGGCCGCGGCCAGCCCAGCGCCGATACGATACAGTTCCCCGCGCATCCTCCCGAGCTCCGGCTGCCGCAGGCGGAACCGGCAGCGGCCGTCATGCCCCGGGCGCCGCGGTTGCCGGCCGTACTTGACGCTCCCTTCCCTGCCGTGCAGAACCACACGCCGGCGCTGACCATACCCGGGGTGGCCACACCGGCTCAGAGCCCGCCGGGGGTGCCCTCGTCGGCAGTGGGGCAAGCGGCAGTAGGGCTCGCGGCAGTGGGGCCAGCGGCAGTAGGGCCAGCGGCAGTAGGGCCAGCGGCAGCTGGGCCAGCGGCAGCGGGGCCAGCGGCAGTAGGGCTCGCGGCAGCGGGGCCAGCGGCAGTAGGGCCGTCGGCAGTAGGGCCGTCGGCAGTGGGGCCGCCGACCGGGGCGCCGACGGCGATCATGCGGGCCGTCGCGAACCAGTTCCAGCGGGTCACGGCGGTTCACCGGGAGTTCCTGGCCCAGCAGACTGAGGCCCATGGCCAGTTCCTGCGGGCACGCCAGCAGAGCATCGCCGCCCTGGCCGGGCTGGCATCGGGCACGGCGCCATCAGTCACCGGTCCGGCCGTCACCGGTCCGCCCCGGCCCGTCACCGGTCCGCCCGTCAGCCGCCCGTCACCGGTCCGCCTCCCGGTGACAATCATCCGCCCGTCACCGGCCCGCCCGGGCCGCCGTCCGCGCGGCCCGTCCCGGGCCGACGTTCGACCGCGCCCAGCTTGAGCAGCTCGCTGACGGCAGGATTTCCGAATTGTTCGGGCCGACGTTCGCTGCCCTGGATGACCTTCCCCGGCCAGACCCGGCTGCCTACGCCTCCGATGCTGCTCGTGGACCGGGTGACGGGGATCGACGCGATCGCGGGTTCGATGGGCACGGGCACGATCTGGACCGAGACCGACGTGGCGCGGGACGGCTGGTACCTGGACGCGGCCGGACGCATGCCCGCCGGGCTGATGGTCGAGGCAGGACAGGCCGACCTGCTGCTCATCAGCTGGCTCGGGGTCGACCTGCTTGGCCACGGCGAGCGGGTCTACCGGCTGCTCGGCTGCGAGCTGACCTACCACGGCGGCCCCGCGGCCGCGGGGGAGACGCTGCGCTACGAGATCCGTATCGACCGGCACGCCGAGCACGGCGGCGTCCGGCTGTTCTTCTTTCACTACGACTGCCATGTCGGTGACGAGCTCCGGATGACCGTGCGCAACGGGCAGGCGGGGTTCTTCACCGACGACGAACTCGCCAGCACGGAGGGAGTGCTCTGGGATCCCGCGCAGATGCCGCCGGGCGACGGTCCGCTGGACCCGCCGGTGGCCACCCTCAGCGGCCGTCAGTTCGGCCCCGACGCGGTGGTCGCCTTCGCCGAGGGACGCCCGGCTGATTGCTTCGGGACGGGCTGGCGGGCGACCCGTGCGCACGTGCGGAGCCCGCGCATCGGCTCAGGGCGGATGCTGCTGCTCGGCGAGGTGACCGACGTCGATCCCGCGGGCGGCCCGTGGCAGCGCGGCTACCTGCGGGCCGAGACCACGGTGACCGCTGGCGACTGGTTCTTCGCCGGGCATTTCAAGAACGATCCGTGCATGCCGGGCACGCTGATGTTCGAGGGCGGACTGCAGGCGATGGCGTTCTACCTCGCCGCGCTGGGGTTCACGATCGACCGCGACGGCTGGCGATTCGAGCCGGTGCCGGGAGAACCGTGCCTGCTGCGCTGCCGCGGCCAGGTCAGCCCGGCCAGCCACCGGATCGTGTACGAGGTGTTCGTCTCGGAGCTTTCGGCGGATCCGTACCCCACGCTGTACGCGGACGTGCTGGGCACCGTGGATGGCGTCAAGGCGTTCCACGCCCGCCGGGCGGCCCTGCGGCTGGTGCCGGGCTGGCCGCTGGAAGACGCGGAGGGGCAAGGATCGGCGGGGGAGGACGCCGCCGGGGACGGGCGGGCCGTCCTGGCCGGAGGGGTGCGCCAGGATCACGCCGCGTTGCTCGCCTGCGCCTGGGGGCGGCCGACGCGGGCGATCGGGCCCGACTACGCGCGGTTCGACGGCACCGGCGGGCGCCGCGGCTGCCCGGTCCGCCGTACCACTTCATGACCAGGATCGTCGCGCTCGACGGCCCGCTGGGCGGCATGCGCGCGGGCAGTGCGGTCACCGCCGAGTACGACGTGCCCGGCAGTGCCTGGTACTTCGAGAGCAACGGCGCGCTCACGATGCCGTTCGCCGTTCTGATGGAAGTAGCGCTCCAGCCCTGCGGCTGGCTGGCCATGTACGTCGGCAGCGTCCTGGACGCCCAGAGCGACCTGCTGTTCCGCAATCTCGACGGCACCGCGACCGTCTACCGCGAGGTACGGCCCGGCACCCAGGCGCTGCGCACCCATGTCGAATTGCGGGAGATATCGCGATTCGACAACGTGATCATCGAGTCCTTCACGGCCAGGTGCGCGATCGCCGGAGGGGCCGCCGACGGCGAAGCCGTCTTCGAGACTGGAGACGACGTTCGGGTTTTTCCCGAAAGCGGCATTTGCCCAGCAGCCGGGACTGCCACCCTCCGAGCCGAGCGGACGCGGCTCGAACAGCCATCCGAGCATGTCGTGGACCTGCTGACCCGGCCGCCGAGGTACTGCGCGGGCCCGGCGTCCCTGGCCGGGCCGATGCTGATCATGCTCGACCGGGTCACCGGGTACTGGCCCGATGGCGGCCGGGCCGGGCTCGGCTGGCTGCGCGCCGAGAAGGACATCGACCCGGGCGAGTGGTTCTTCAAGGCGCACTTCTTCCAGGACCCGGTGCAGCCCGGCTCGCTCGGCGTCGAGGCCATGTGCCAGCTGCTCCAGTGGTACCTGATCGAGCGCGGCACGGCGGCCGGCCTGCCCGGCACCGCGATTCGAGCCGATCATGACGGGCCACCGGGTGACCTGGAAGTACCGGGGGCAGGTGGTCCCGGCCGACCGGTGCGTCATCGTCGAGCTTGAGGTCACCGCGGTCGGCGAGGACGAGCGCGGCCGGTACGCGATCGCGGACGGGTGGCTGTGGGTGGACGGCCGGCGCATCTACCACGTCAGTGACCTCGGGATGCGCCTCGTGCCCGGTCGCCGGTAAGCCCGAAGATCACTACGCCGGTCCCGCACGCGGCGTGGGACGCCGACAAATCTAGACGTAATCGGTGGAAAGGCTCTAAAATTAATGCCGTGAGCGAACGTTCGCTCACGGCTTTTGGCTGGTCAGGAGCGGCAGGCTCCGACGGAGGAGGACAGATGCGGCTTCCCGGCGTGCGGCTTCGGGACATGCGGCTTCCTGGCGCGCGGCTCGCGGGCGGGCGGCTTCCCGGCGTGCGGCTCGCGGGCGGGCGGCTTCCCGGCGTGCGGCTCGCGGGCGGGCGGCTTCCCGGCGTGCGGCTTGCGGGCGGGCGGCTTTGGGACAAGCGGCTTCCCGCCGTGCGGCTTCCCGCCGTGCGGCTTCCCGCCGTGCGGCTTCCCGCCGTTGGGCTCGCGGGCGTGCGGCTTCCTGACGTGCGGCTTCCCGGCACCAAGGTGGCTGCGGCGGGTACGGCCCTGCTGGCGTTGGGCCTGGCGTTCGGCGGGCCCGCCCTATCGACGGCGGCGACCGCAGCCAGCGGTCAGGCGGGCACAGCCAGCAGGCAGGCGGCCACGGGCAGCGGGCAGTACCTGTTCGTCCACGACCCGAGCATGGCCAGGGAAGGCGGCACGTACTACCTCTTTTCCACCGGCGACCCGGCAGGCACCGTCGGCAACGGCAATATCCAGATCCGCACCTCACCGGACCTTCGTCACTGGACCTATACCGGGACTGTCTTCACCCAAAAGCCGGCCTGGATCACCACGAAACTCGGCGACATCCCCAACCTCTGGTCCCCGGACATCTCCTATTTTGGCGGCATGTGGCATCTGTACTACGCAGGGTCGAGCTTCGGCACCAATAACTCCCTTATCGCGCTCGCGACCACGCCGACACTGGACCCGAACAGCCTCCGCTACCACTGGACCGATGACGGCCTGGTCTTCCAGTCCACCACCGCGGATAACTTCAACGCGATCGACCCATCCCTGGTCTCTGGCCCGTCAGGCGCGAAATGGCTGGTTTTCGGGTCGTTCTGGAGCGGGATCAAGCTGCTGCGGCTCGATCCGGCTACCGGCAAGCCCGCCAGTTCCGCGCCGGCCATCACCTCGCTCGCGGAGCAGCCGGCCCCTGACGCCCTCGAAGGGGCGGCCATCACGTTCCACGGGGGCTACTACTACCTGTTCGCCTCGACGGGCTTCTGCTGCCGGGGCATCGGCAGCAGCTACAGCATCATCGTCGGCCGGTCCGCGAGCATCACCGGTCCCTACGTGGACTCGGAGGGGACGGCCCTGATGAACGCCGGCGGCATGGAGGTACAGGGAGCCGTTCAGGGCATGATCGGCCCCGGCTCGTCGTCGGTGTACCAGAACGGAACCGGCTCTTACCTCGTGTACCACTACTACGACGCCTTCTCCAGCGGAGACGCCTGGGTGCAGATCAGGCCGCTCGTCTGGACCTCGTCCGGCTGGCCCGTGACCGGGCCAGCCCTGGTCCCGGTGCCCGGCAGCGCGGGCGGCGCAGCGGGCTGACGACCGCCAGAAAGCCAGGAAACCCAGAAATTCGCGCCAGGGCCGCATGGTCCAGCGTGATCGACCTCACCATGCCCGCAGCATCCCAGCCCGCCCCGCCAGCGCCGGCAAC
>CAWGIW010000022.1:0-59775 GCA_963822825.1 uncultured Actinomycetes bacterium
GGCACCGGTGCGCTATTGGTGTCGTTGGGACAGCGGCGGCAACGGCAGCGGTGCGGCGTTGGGACGACTGGGGCGAGGCCAGGAACCAGGCCTACTCCGCGGTCCAGTGGGGGCGGTGGAACATCCGGCCCAGGCGTTCGTGCAGCGAGTCGCCGATTTCCTCCAGCATGTTCACCCGGCACACGGCCGACCCGTCCGGCGGCGGCAGCCTGGCTGCCTCGGCGTCGTCGATCCAGCACCGGATGTGCCGGATGGTTATCACCTCGACCTGATTCGCGTCGATGAACCGCAGGCCCCAGTCGGTGGCGATCACGATGCCGTCGAACAGGTCGAGCTCCGGGACCTGGAGAACGTGCTCCAGGGTCCCGATCTCGGTGCCACTGCGGCTCAGCACGGGCGTTCCCGGCACGGCGCCTTCGTAGGAGACGGCCGGGTCATCGTCACGCTGGGCGGCGCTTCCGCTGTCGGCGAAGCCTCCGTTGACGTTCTGCATGCGGACCCCTGTCCTTCCCCTGGTAGCCCTGGACATCTCATCGTCCCTCGGAGTTATCCCCAGGCGGGCGCGATCCAAGAATGTCCGATACTCCTGGGATACTCGGAGTGTGCTACATGCGCCCAGAGAACGGCTGGTCGGCCGGGACGGCGAACTGCGCCGTCTGCTCGGCCTGCTCGACGACGCCGCCGCCGGGCGGCCCGCGCACGCGCTGGTCAGCGGGGACGCTGGAGTGGGCAAAACCCGGCTCGTCGCGGAGCTGGCCGCGCGGGCTGCGGGCCGCGGTTTCATGGTGCTTTCCGGCCGCTGCGCCGAGCTCGGCGACAGCATTCCCTATCTGCCCCTCGCCGATGCCCTGCGAGAGGGAACCACCGGCCCCGCCGCCGCCGGCCCGCTGCTCGACGCGCTCGCCAGTCGGCCGGTTCTCGGCCGCCTGCTGCCGGACCGCGGCGCCAGCCCGGGAGATGGCGGCGACCTGGCCGGGCTGGCCCAGCAGCAGCTGTTCGGAGCGGTGCTCGGCATGCTCGCCGAGCTCGCCGAGCAGCGGCCCGTCCTGCTCATCCTGGAGGACCTGCACTGGGCCGACCGGTCCACCCGGGACCTGGTGACGTTCCTGAGCCGGGTGCTGCACCGGGAGCGGGTCGCGGTCGTCGCCACCTACCGCACCGACGACCTGCACCGGCGTCATCCGCTCCGTCCCGTGGTCGCGGAGCTGCTCCGGCTGCCGAGCGTGGCCGCGATCGAGCTGGGACCGCTCGGCTACTCGGACATGGCGGAGCATCTGAGCGCGCTGGCCCACGCCCCGCTCGAGGCGGCGGCGCTGCACCGCATGGTGTCCCGGGCCGAAGGAAACCCGTACTACGCCGAGGAACTGCTGGCCACGGGCAGTTCCGCGGGAGGCGGATACGCCGCTGGCGACCCGCTGCCCACCGGACTCGCTGCTCTGCTGCTGGCCCGGATCGAGCAGCTCTCGCCCACGGCCCAGCAGGTGCTGCGGGCCGCGGCCGTGGCGGCCGGCGGATGGAGGACGACATCGTCCGGCAGGCATCCGGCCTCGCCGCGGCCGAGTACGAGGAGGCCGTCAGGGAGGCCGTCACGCACCAGCTGCTCGTCCCGGACGGCGACCAGGGGTACGCGTTCCGGCATGCCCTGATCCGCGAGGCCATCTACGGCGACCTGCTGCCCGGTGAGCGGACCCGGCTGCACGCCAGGCTCGCGGAGCTGCTGGCCGGCGAGGAGCGGCTGGCCACCATCCCCGGCTCGGCGGCCGAGCTCGCGCACCACAGCCTGGCCAGTCACGACATCCCCGGCGCGTTCACCGCGTCCGTCCGGGCCGCCCAGGAAGCGGAACGGCTCGCCGCACCGGCGGAGGCACACCGGCATTACGACGCCGCGCTGGCCCTCTGGGAACGGGTGAGCGAGCCGGAGAAACTGGCCGGGCAGGACCGCGGCACGCTGGCGTTCCACTCCGCGATCGCCGCCGCCCATAGCGGCGACGTGCCGCGTGCCGTGCAGCAATTGCGGCGGCTGGCGGGTTTCCTGACCGAGGGCAGCGACCCGGTCCTGGCCAGCCGGGCGTATGAGCGGCTCGCCTACTTTCTGCTGGAGATCAGCGAGGTCGCCGACGCGGAGTCGTCGGCCAGGATGGCGGCCGACGCGCTGCCCGCGGATCCGCCCCGGCCGGAGTACGCCCGGGCCCTGGCGACCCACGCGCAGACGCTCATGTACGCCAGGGACGAGCACGCCGCAGCCAGCCGCGCGGAGCAGGCGCGGGTGGCGGCCAGGGCGGCCGACGCGCCGTGGGTCGAAGCCGACGCCCTGGTGACCCTCGGCCTGCTCGCTGAGCGCGCGGGCCAGCCGGCCGACGCGATCGAGATGTTCACCATGGCTCACCGTCAGGCGTACGACGCGCAGATGCTCGGCGTCGAACTGCGCGCCGCGTTCCAGCTAACCCGCGCACGGCTGGAGCGGGGGGACATCGACGACGCGGCCGAGACCGCCCACCAGGGGGTGCTGCGCGCCGAATCGGCCGGTCTCGGCCTCGCCCCTTACGGCCTGGACCTTCAGTACATGCACTACCTGGCGCATTTTGCCGACGGCTGCTGGGATCACGCGCAGGAACTCGCGGACGGCTTCGGGATCCGGGTGACGACGGTGGCCGAGGGACGGCTGTCGGCCATGGCCCTGTTCATCGACGTCGCCCGCGGCAACGCGTCGGTCGCCGAGCGCCGCGCCTGGCTGGAGCCGTTCTGGTCATCGGACGATTTCGCCGGCTATATCGCCCGCGGTCTGCTCGCGGAGCACGCGCTGTGGCGCGGCGACACCGCAGCCGCCCTGGCCGATGTCGCGATCACCATCGAGGGGGAGCGGGGCCAGGTCGGCTACGGGCCGCCGGCGATCCGGGTCGCCGCGGTCGGGCTGGCCGCCCGCGCCGACCGGGCCACGCAGCTGCGGGCCGCCGGGGAGGACGAGGCCGCACAGGCCGAGGTGGACGCGGCCCGCGTCCTGATCGAGACGGCTCGCGAGGGTGCGGCCTACCCGCGGCGGCCCCGGTTCGTGCTCGGCGTGGAAGGCCGAGGCTGGCTGGCCCGGGCCGAGGCGGAGTGGCGGCGGGCGCAGGGCGACAACGACCCGCGGGCGTGGTGGGCCGTGCTGGAGACCTTCGGCCCCGGCTTCGTCTACGAGACGGCCCGGACCCGATGGCGGCTCGCCGAGGCGCTGGCCGAGGCCGGCCGGCGCGACCAGGCCGAGCAGGAGTGGCGGCTGGCCGTCGAGGCCGCCGACCAGCTGGGCGCGGCACCGCTGCGGACCGCGCTCGGCGACCTGGGCCGCCGGGCCCGGCTTGGCCGACAGCAGCCGGGCGGTTACCAGGGCCCAGGCCCGCTGGCCGGGCTGACCAGCCGGGAGCGTGAGGTGCTGCGCCTGGTCGTGGCGGGCCGCAGCAATAAGGAGATCGCCGCCGCGCTGTTTATCTCGCCCAAGACGGCCAGCGTGCACGTGTCCAACATCCTCAGCAAGCTCGGCGCGTCCAGCCGGACCGAGGCGGCCGCCATCGCCCACCGCGAGCTGTCCCAGGGCAAGAGCGGCCCCCAGGGCTAGAGCGGAGCGAGGGCGTCCAGGATCTCCGAGGCGCGGGCGGCCGCCCCCACGGGGTCGGCATCTGGGGCACCGACCAGCGGATCCCAGTTCAGGTCGTAGAAGACCTCGGTGACTCCCTGCTGGGAGAGCCATTCGGTGTCGCCGCGGATGTCGTCGTAACTCCCCGACAGGAGCACCCGCCCGCCCCCCTCCGGGACGACCATCGGTGGGCCCGCGCGGACCACGCCGCGGCAGATGATCCGGAGCGCGGCTGGATCGCGGCCGGCCTTTCTCCGCCGCCGTCCTGATCACCTCGATCCCGTCGCCGATCCGGGACAGATCGGTTCGGCTGGAGGTGACCCAGCCATCCGCGATACGGCCCGCCCGCTCCAGGGCTCGCGGGGCGACTCCGCCGAGAATGATCGGGGGACCGGGGCGCTGGACCGGATTGGGCGCCATCCGGGCGGCGGGCACCGTATAGAACTCGCCGCTGAACTCGGTGACCTGGTCAGCCCACAGAGCGCGGAGCACCTCGATAAACTCCTCCGCGCGGGCGCCGCGCCGCTGCATGCTGGCGCCGGTCGCGGCGAACTCCTGAGGCATCCAGCCGATACCCAGGCCGAGGTCAAGCCGCCCGGCGGAGAGCACGTCCAGGGTGGCGGCCTGCTTGGCGACGACGGCCGGGGAGACGTAGGGCACGTTCAGAATCGCGACGCCGAGCCTGATCCGGGAGGTGACCGCCGCGGTGTAGCTGAGCGCCAGCATGGGGTCCAGCACGCTGTGATACACGGGCTCCATGCCGGAGCCCTCGGGGACGAATAGCCGCTGGAACGTCCACAGCGACGCGTAACCGGCCTGTTCCGCACGGGCGGCGAAGGAGGCCAGATTGCCGGGGGTCGCCCAGGCGCCCGACACGGGAGCACCGAAACTGATCTGCATTCCCCTACCCTAGGGAAGGCCGGCAGACAGCTGCCAGACCACCCTCGTACTTAAACGGAGAAACCATGGCCACTGACGCCCGCACCTGGATCGCTGCGCTGCGCAATTCACATGACCGCCTCGCCTCGCTGGTCGGCCCGTTGACCCGGGAGCAGTTGCGCGCGCGGTCGTACTGCACGGACTGGAGCATCGCCCAGGTGCTCTCGCACGTGGGCAGCGGCGCCGAGATCGCCGGGCTGATGCTGACCTCGGCGCTGGATGGCACGCCGCTGGACCGGGAGGCATTCGGGCCGATCTGGGAGATCTGGAACAACAAGAGCCCGGAGGACCAGGCCGCGGACGCTATGACGTCGGACGAGGAGTATGTCGGCCGGCTGGAACGGCTCACCGATGATGAGCTGGACAGCATTCACTTCAGCTTCTTCGGCATGGAACTGGACGCGACGGGCCTGATCGGCCTCCGGCTGTCCGAGCACGCGCTGCACACCTGGGACATCGCGGTCAGCCTCGACCCGGCCGCGGTCGTGGCGCCCGACGCCGTGGCGCTGCTCATGGGGTCCCTGGGCCGGACCGTTGGTTTCGCGGGCAAGCCGGCGGGCGACTCCTTCCGGGTGCGGGTCGGCACCACGGATCCCGACGGTGATTACCTGCTCGAGGCGGCGGACTCGGTGACGCTGTCCGACTGGGCACCGGGCACGGACACCGATGGTCAGGTCCGGGTGCCCGCGGAGGCGCTGCTGCGTCTGGTTTATGGGCGGCTCGACCCTGAGCACAGTCCGGAACTGTCCGCTGACGGCATCGACTTCAACCGGCTTCGCGTCGTCTTCCCCGGTGTCTAAGGAAGGGCGGCGAGGCCGTTCCCGCGCATGACTTCCGAACGGGCTGGCGCCGCGTTCCTCCAGGGCAGTTCCCGCAGCAGCGTCACCAGCGCGGCCAGTTCGCCGGGCTCGATCTCCTTGGCCAGCTGAAGGCCGGCGTTGCCGCAGCCCCGCTCGCCGCAGCCGCACAGGGGTATGGCGGCAATGCTGTCCGCGTCGCCGTCGTCACCAATGACGGCGACGCCGTCGGAGTCGCCGGGCTCTCCCACCCACGCCTCGACCCAGAGGCCGGATTCCGGGTTATCGGCGGTCACCAGGAGGTTCAGCTCCCTGCGGACCCCAACGAGGGCCCGCCACCCGGCACCCTCGCGGTTCACCCGCTGGGCCCGCAGCCGCCAGTCGGGACCGGTGATCAGCCCGGTGGCGAAGTCCGCGCTCAGCCGGCCGCTCATGGACTCGATGGTAGTGGCCGGTCAGGGAGCGGCCCGGGTGGCTCGGCGAGGTCGGCGGTGCGGATCATTTCGGTGACTTCGCGGGCGCAGCCCCAGGACAGGGTGATCCCGGCGCCGCCGTGCCCGTAGTTGTGCACTACCCGCTGGCCGGTGCCGAGGACTTCGGCTTCCAGGCGGACCTGCGGCCGGACCGGGCGCAAGCCGACACGGTGGGCGAGGATGCGAGTCGTGCGCAGGCCGGGATGGACGATGGCACAATCGCGCAGGATCCGTTGAGCTGTCTGAGGGTCTGGATCCAGGGACCAGTTCCCGCGCTCCTCGGTCCCACCGAGCAGGACGACGTCGCCGTGCGGGAACAGGTAGATCAGCTCCGCGGTGTCGTCCGCGAGCCCGATGAAAAATTCGGTGATACCGGGATTGGCCGCGACCACCACCTGGCCGCGCACGGGGGTAACCGCGGGGTCCGGCACCAGGCCGTGCGCGCCGATCCCTGAGCAGTTCACGATCACCGGGGCGGAGGTGCCGCGCGCCGCTTCCGCCAGCGATCCCACCGCGGCCGTGTGCACCTGGCCGCCCGCCCGCTGGAACCTGGTGAGCAGGTACTCCAGGTAGACCGGCATGAAAGCGGCAGGTGCGGTGTACCGCCAGCCCGCCACGAAGCCCGTGGGCAGGCCGGCCGGGTCGGCCGGGCTGAAGGCGCCGACCAGATCCTCCCAGTGCGGCGTCATGGTGGCGGTCCGGGCGGCCTCGACACCCGCTAGCCAGGTGCACCCCGCTGGTGGCGTCATCGGCCAGATCGGTCAGCACGGCCAGGGTCTCGCGGCTCCAGCGGGTCACTCTGTCGCTGCGTTCGACCAGGTGGGGACCCCAGAGGGCACCGGCCACCGAGGACGTCGTCTGCTGCGGCGGACGATCGGTGCGGATGGCTACCTTCAGCCCGGTCTCGGCCAGGCCGACCGCGGTGGTCAGACCCGATACGCCGGCCCCGACCACCAGGACATCAAGCTCAGTACCTGTCACACTCCGACGGTAGCGTCCCGCTGCCGCGGTCCCACCCCTGGACCGCATCCGGCGCCGGCCAGGTCCGCGCCAGCCAGCCCGGCCGTACCCCCAGCCCCTCAGGTCGCGGTCCCGGCGGGCATACTGGGTCCGCAGAACCCTTTTGCCCCCCAATCGCGGCCGGTGTGCTCACGGGGGTGGGCCATCGCGGGAGCTCGTGATCATCCCGGCGGGTGAGGCTCGTAGTCAACCCAACGGGCGATGCTCCCACCGCTGATCGGGGCCACGCTTGAGGAGCCTGGAAAGGACTACGAGGGAAGAATGGTACTCACATCCCAGACATTAACTGACGACACGCAGGCCACCCCGGCAGCGCATTCTGTGGACCTGCGCAAGACGTACGGGGCTGGGCAAGCAGCGGTGCACGCCCTGGCCGGTATCACCGTGACCTTCGAGCGCGGCCGGTTCACGGCCGTCATGGGCCCATCGGGCTCAGGAAAGTCGACGCTCATGCATTGCATGGCGGGCCTGGACCGGCCGACGTCGGGGCAGGCGTTCGTGGGCGGCCTGGACATCGGGAAACTCGATGATGCCGGGCTCACCAAGATGCGACGCGACCGGATCGGCTTCGTCTTCCAGTCCTTCAACCTCGTCCCGACGCTGACCGCGGCCGAGAACATCACGCTGCCTGTCGACCTCGCTGGGGCCAAGGTTGACCGGGAGTGGCTCGATTACCTGGTGAAACAGCTCGGTATCGGCGACCGGCTGACGCACCGTCCCAATGAGCTGTCGGGCGGTCAGCAGCAGCGCGTCGCGTGTGCCCGGGCGCTGATCAACCGGCCGGACCTCATCTTCACCGACGAGCCCACGGGCAACCTTGACTCCAATTCCTCCGCGGACCTGCTCGCGTTCCTCCGGCGATCGGTGACCGAGTTCGGCCAGTCCATCGTCATGGTGACTCACGACCCGAGGGGTGCCGCGTACGCGGACCGGGTGATCTTCCTGGCCGACGGGACCGTGGTGGGCGAACTCCAGCAGCCGACGGCTGATTCGGTCCTGGAGCGGATGCGGACCCTGGGGGCATGACATGCGGAACGTGACGATCAAGGGCCTGCTCGCCCACAAGCTCCGGCTGGCGCTGACCGCGCTGGCGATCGTGCTCGGAGTCACCTTCATTTCCGGGACGCTGGTCCTGACCGACACCTTGCACAACACGTTTTCCGTACTTTTCGGCAACATCTACCAGAAAATAGACTTCCAGGTCCGCGGGGTCGCGCAGCTGGGCAGCGGCGGAAACGCGACGCGCAACGAGCTGCCCGAGTCGCTGCTGGCCACG
This sequence comes from uncultured Actinomycetes bacterium, assembly GCA_963822825.1. Taxonomy (GTDB): domain Bacteria; phylum Actinomycetota; class Actinomycetes; order Streptosporangiales; family Streptosporangiaceae; genus JAWWPY01. Next base: position 8,116 of record CAWGIW010000022.1, read on the forward strand.
GTCCGCCGCGTGCCCGGCGTCGAGGCCGCCGGGGGCCAGGTCGGGGGCTACGCCCAGTTCGTGGCCCACGACGGCAAGGCGATCCAGACCGGTGGCGCGCCGACCCTCGGCATAAGCTTCGACCCGGATCAGCAGATCTCCAGCCTGCACCTGGTTGCGGGCAGCCCGCCGGTGACCTCCGGTGACGTGGTGATGGACGCCGGGACGGCCCAGAAGTACGGCTTCAGCGTGGCGCAGCGCGTCCGCATCCTGTCGGTCGGGCCCACCCGGACGTTCACCATCACCGGCATCGCCCAGTTCGGCTCGGCGGACAACATCGCCGGAGCGACCCTGGCCGCGTTCACGCTCCCGACCGCGCAGGCCGTCGTCCAGGAGACAGGTCGTCTCGATGACATCAACGTGGTGACCGCCCCGGGCGCCAGCAAGCCCGCGGTCCAGCGGGACATCGCCAGGGTTCTTCCGCGCGGGGTGGAGGTGGTCACCGGGCAGACCGTGGACAACGAGAATACGAGCTCGGTCAACCAGGCGCTTTCCTTCTTCTCCACAGCGCTGCTGGTCTTCGCGTTCATCTCCTTGTTCGTCGGCGCATTCACCATCTTCAACACGTTCTCGATCATCGTCGGCCAGCGGACGCGAGAGCTGGCCCTGCTGCGGATCGTCGGCGCGAGCCGCCGTCAGGTGTTCCGCTCCGTGCTCGCCGAGGCGGCCATCGTGGGCTTCGCCTCGTCCCTGATCGGCCTGGGCCTGGGTGTGCTGGCCGCGGTCGGGCTCGAGGCGCTGCTGCGCGGGTTCGGGATCACACTGCCCTCCGGATCGCTGGTGTTCGAGCCGCGTACCGTCCTGGTCGGGCTCGCCGTCGGCGTCGGCGTGACGGTCCTGTCCGCGATCGGCCCGGCCCGCAACGCCGTGCGCATCCCCCCGGTAGCCGCGCTGGATGACCGTCAGTCCGCCGCCGGCGTCTCGCTCCGGCGCCGGTTCGCCTGGGGCACGGCCCTGGCCCTGGCCGGCGCGGTCATGCTGGCCATCGGGCTAGCCAAGCCGGCTATCCAGCTCGTGGGCGTGGGCGCGGTCTGCATCTTCATCGGTGCCGCCACACTGGCCCCCGCGGTCGCCCGCCCGTTGTCCAGCGTGATCGGGCGTCCGCTGGCCCGGCTGCTCGGCGAACCGGGAAAGCTCGGACGGGAGAACTCGATGCGCAGCCCCCGGCGCACCGCCCAGACCGCCTCGGCGCTCATGGTCGGCCTCGCCCTGGTCGCGGCGATGTCGGTGTTCGGCGCTTCGCTATCCAGGTCCGCCACGAGCAGCGCGGACCAGGCGATCAGCGCCGACCTCATCGTGACGGCGAGCGGGTCCGGGCAGCTCAGCAACTCGGTGCCAGCCATGGCCTCGGCCGTGCCGGGCGTCACCGCGGCCACCACCGTCTACGGCGGGCAATTCGAGTTCCAGAACTCGCTGGCCAAGCTCACCGCGCTATCCACGGATCACCTGGCCGACACGGTGATCCTGCGCATGACCGGGGGCACTCCGGCCGCCCTGGCCCAGGGTGAGCTGCTGATCGACTCAACGACCGCGACGTCGAAACACCTGTCGGTGGGCGGCACGGTTCCCGTCCGGTTCGCGCGGACGGGTTCCTCGGTCCTGCGGATCGGCGGGATCTACGAGACGAACGCCCTGATCGGCAGCTACCTGGTCAGCGCCGGCTTCTTCCTCGCGCACTTCAGCAACCCGCCTCTGGGCGGGCTCCTGCTGCGCACCAACGGCAGCGGCACCGTTGACAAGGACGTCACCAGCGCCCTGGCCCCCTACCCGAACCTGCAGGTCCAGACCAGGGCACAGTTCGAGCAGGCCCAGGCGGCCAGCGTAAACCAGCTGCTCGGGCTGGTCTACGCCTTGCTCGGCCTGGCTGTGCTCATCGCGCTCATCGGGATCGTGAACACGCTCATGCTCTCGGTGTTCGAGCGCACCCGTGAGATCGGCCTGCTCCGGGCGGTCGGCATGAGGCGGCGCCAGGTCCGGGTGATGATCAGGTCCGAAGCGGTGATCCTGGCCATCTTCGGCGCAATCATCGGGATCGTCATCGGCACCGGAATGGGCATCGCGCTGGTGTCCTCGCTGAAACAGCAGGGCATTACGGACACCGTCGTGCCCGCGTCCAGCCTCGTGGTCTTCCTCCTCCTTTCGGCCCTGCTCGGGCTGGTGGCCGCCAGCTGGCCGGCCCGCCGGGCGGCCAGGCTGGACGTGCTGGCCGCCATCGCAGTCCAGTAGCGGACGCCATCCATGTTCATTCCCACGGCTGGAAGGCACACCGGTGACCAGTGACGCTGAATCACCAGCAGGCGGGCACGACGACGCTGCCCCGCTGGCTAAGCATCCGAGCTTTGATACCAGCGTCGCGCACCAGGCTCGGATGTATGACTACTGGCTGGGAGGCAAGGACAACTTCGCCGCCGACCGCGAGGCGGCCGAGGAGGCGATTGCCGCCTACCCGGGCATCGTTCACCTGGCCCGGGCGAACCGGGCCTTCCTGGGCCGGGTAGTCCGTTACCTGGCTGGTGAGGCTGGGTCGCGCCAGTTCCTCGACATCGGCACAGGTATCCCCGCGGCGGACAATACTCACCAGGTCGCGCAAGAGGTGGCCCCCGAGTGCCGGGTGGTGTACGTGGATTATGACCCGGTGGTGCTCTCCTACGCACGCGCGCTGCTGACCAGCGGCCCAGCCAGAGCCATTGACTACATAGATGCCGACCTGCGTGACACTGGGGTAATCCTGGAGAAGGCGGCCCGCACGCTGGACTTCACCAAGCCTGTGGCGGTGACCATGCTCGCGATTCTGCATGCGATCGGCGACGACGATGATCCGTACAGGATTGTGGCCCAGGTCATGGACGCGGTGCCATCCGGCAGTTACCTGGCCATTTCCCATCTCGCATCAGACATCGAGCCGGAGAAGATGGATGAGGTGCGGGACCGCGTCAACCGCATCAGCCATCAGCAGTACACCCACCGCAGTCACGCGGAGGTCTTGCGGTTCTTCGACGGCCTGGAAATGATCGACCCCGGGCTGGTGGAGGTGCGGCGCTGGCGGCCCCCCGTTGAAAGCAGCCGCGTTACCCCGGGGTGGTGCGGACTGGGGCGCAAGCCGTAAGCGGCGCCATCCCACGCGCGCGTGACGGCGGCCCAGCCGGGCGCCGGCGGGGGCGGCGCGAAGAAAATCCCTTCCTTGCGAACCGGTCGCCGCCAGAACGCAATAGAGAACCGATGGACGACGATGACCTGATCGCTGTGGTGGCGGTGACGCCGCGTCGCGGGATTGCCGCTTGGTGGGCCAGTTCGGGCCAGCCAGGAGCTGTGCCATGCGGCCGCGACTCACCATCGGCCGGATCGGCGGTCACCCTCAGCGATAGGAGTCCCATGAACGGCTCATTGCGGCGTTTCCACCCTGACCGGACAGGCCGCGAGGGCAGGACGCGATTCCTGTGGCCCACAGCCATCGTGGTCGCATTATGCCTCGCCGCGACGGCGGTGCCCACGCTGGCGTCCGCGGCCGGGGCCCCGGCGCGACTCGCTGGACGGCCGGCCGGAGGTGGCCGGTATGTGGCTGAGATCCGGCGAACCGAGTACGGCATCCCGCACATCCTGGCGGATAGTTACGGGAGTCTCGGGTACGGCTACGGGTACGCCTTCGCCCAGGACAATCTGTGCGTGATGGCCGACCGCGTGATCACGCTGCGGGGGGAGCGGTCCCGGTACTTCGGTCCCACGGCGGACTCCGGCGACACGCTGGGCGCCTCGACCAGCAACCTCGCCAGCGACGTCTATTACCAGGGCATCCAGAAATCGGGCATTCTGCAGCGGCTGCTGGCGCGTCCAGCGCCGCTGGGCCCGACGGCGCAGGCCCGCCAGCTGGTCGACGGGTACGCGGCCGGCTACGACCGTTACCTGCGCCAAACCGGGGTGGCGCACCTGCCGGACCCGACTTGCCGGGGCCAGGCCTGGGTCACCCCGATCGCCGCGGCCGATGTGTGGGGCCTCGTCTACGACATCGACCGGCTGACCGGGACCGCCCAGTACAAGGAGGCCATTGCCACGGCGACCCCGCCCGCCGCAACGATCGCGGCGACCGCGACGGTACCGGCCGTGACGCTGCCGGCCGTGCAGGCCGCCAACGTGGCCAGCAACGGCTGGGCGCTGGGCCGCGACGCGACGCGGAATCACGACGGAATGGTGCTGGCCAACCCGCACGTGCCATGGACCGGCAACGCCCGCCTGTATCAGGTGCAGCTGACCATCCCCGGGCAGCTGAACGTCTCAGGCGCCAGCCTGTACGGCACGCCCGTGGTCGAGTTCGGCCACACTCAGGGCCTCGCCTGGACCGCCACCTCCTCCCATGCGCAGCGTGTCACCCTCTACCAGCTGAAGCTGGTGCCCGGCGACCCGACCAGTTACCTGGTCGACGGCCACGCCACGGCGATGACCAAGCAGCGCGTGACGGTCACCGTGCGCGGATCCGGCGGGAAACTCTCCACCATCACCCGGACCCTCTACAGCTCGCGGTACGGGCCTGTGGCGGGCTGGACCGCCGCGGCCGCGTTGGCGATCGATGATGCCAACGCCGACAACGTGCGTTCGGTCAACGAATGGCTCGCCATGGCCAGATCCGAAAACCTCGCCCAGCTGCACGCTGCCCAGGACACCTACCAGGGCCTGCCCTGGATGTACACCCTCGCCGCCGACAGCAGCGGCACCGTGTATTTCGCCGACGCCACGGTCGCCCCGCACGTCACCGCCGCCGAAGAAACGCGCTGCCAAGTTGACACCGGCCAGGGCCAGCGCACCGACGGCACCACCATCATCCTGGACGGCTCCACCTCGGCATGCGGGTGGGGCAGCGACCCTGATGCGATCGAACCGGGCATCTTCGGGCCCAGCAGCTACCCCCAGCTGACCCGTACCGATTACGTCGCCAACTCGAACAACAGCCCCTGGCTGGCGAATCCCAGCGCGCCGCTCACCGGTTACCCGCCGGTGTTTGACACCCGCACCGAACTGGAACTACGCCCCCGGCTCAGCCTGAACATGATCGCCCAGCGGCTGGCCGGCACGGACGGTTACGGCCCGGCCGGTTTCACCCTGCCGACCCTGCAGGACACCATGCTCGGCGAACGCAACTACAGCGCTGACCTCGGCCGCGCCGCCGCCGTCGCGATGTGCCGCACCCACCCGGTGCTCACCGCCACCGACGGCAAACCCGTCAACGTCCGCGCCGCATGCGACGTCCTCGCCGCCTGGAACGGCCGCGCCGACCTCAGCAGCCGCGGCGAGATGCTGTGGCGGCAGGCCTACGGCAACCTGAACTACACCGACAGTTGGTGGAGCACGCAGTTCAGCCCCGCACAACCGCTCACCACACCACGCGACCTCAACACCGACGACCCCGCCGTGCAGGGCGCCCTAGCCGACGCCGTGCAGTTCTTTCAGCGCCAGCACGTCCCCCTCAACGTCGCCCTCGCCAGCACCCAGCACTACGCCGGGACCCCCCTGCCCGGCTGCACCGAAGGCGAAGGCTGCTTCGACCGCGTCGAAGGAACCGTCTCCCCGGGCAGCGGCGTCGATACCGTCATCAACAATGGCTCAAGCTTCATCATGGCCACCGAGCTAACGCCACAAGGCCCCGTCACCCGCACCATCCTCACCTACTCTGAATCCGCCAATCCTGACTCGTCCCATTACCGCGACCAAACCGTCCTGTTCGCCCGCAAGCAATGGGTCACCGAACGATTCACCCAAGCCCAGATCAACTCCGACCCCCACCTGCAGACCACCATCCTGCACAGCTGACACCGACCGGCCGGCGTCACCAGCGCATGTCCTGCGCGCTCCTGGCCGCGGCGCTGGCCTCACCCAAGGGTGACGGCCGGGACGGCTCATCCCGAGGGATGAGCCTCTCCGACCCCGGTCGCGCTGAAAGATCGCCGTCTCCGCCGATGCGTGCCTGGGCGGCTGGGAGGTTACCTGGACTCGGCAAGGAACCCGACGAAGGGACGTTCCAGATGATCGAGGCACGGGACCCCTCGAAACGCTACGGCGGCAAGGTGACCCACCGGGCACTAACTATGAGGGCCCGGTGAGCTGGCGATGGTACGCGGATTCACGAAGTGGGCGGCAGCACTGCTGTGCGTCTCGGCATCCGTTTCCGTGGGCCGCAGCGTGGCGGCGGCTGGGATAGGCGTTCCGGCCAGGACAGGCGTTCTGGCCGGGAGTGGGGCTACGGCGCTCGTGGTGCGGACCGACAAGGGCCTGGTCCGCGGGGCCGAGAACGGCGGAGCGCGCGAGTTCCTTGGCCTTCCTTATGCGGCTCCACCGGTCGGCCCGCTGCGCTGGCGGCCGCCGCAGCCGGCCGCGCGCTGGCGCGGGATCAGGGACACGAGCAAGCCGGGTAACGTCTGCGCCCAGGACGGCAGCGTCGCCACCGGCGTGCCCGTCACCAGCACCGCTGAGGATTGCCTCGACCTGAACGTGTACACGCCAGCCACGTTCAGCTTCCGGCCGCGGCCGGTGATGGTCTGGATCCACGGTGGTGGGTTCACCGGCGGAGCGGGCAGCATCTTCGACGGTGCGCCGCTCGCCGTCACCGGCAACGTCGTGGTCGTTACGATCAACTACCGGCTCGGCCCGTTCGGCTTCCTGGCGCTGCCCTCGTTGAACGCGGAAAGCCCCGACGGCTCCAGCGGTGACTACGGCCTGGAGGACCAGCAGGCGGCGCTGCGCTGGGTGCGGCGCAACGCATGGGCGTTCGGTGGGAACTCCCGCGATGTCACGATCTTCGGCGAGTCGGCCGGCGGCGCGAGCGTGTGCGACAACATGGCCTCCCCCACCGCGACCGGCCTGTTCACTCACGCGATCGCGGAGAGCGGCTGCTTGCAGCCGGGCCAGAACCAGCGGCAGGCGGAACAGCACGACGCTCCGTTCGCGGCGCAACTCGGCTGCGCCAATGCCGCGACCGCGGCCACCTGCCTGCGCGGCAAGCCGGTCACGTCGCTGCTGGCGGCCGCCGGAGGCGTGCCGGACGGCTGGGGGCCGGTCGTCGGCGGCCGGACGCTGCCGATCCAGCCGGCCACCGCGTTCAGGACCGGGCGCTACGCCCACGTCCCGCTGCTCCAGGGCACGAACCACGACGAGGAACGCCTTTCCGTCGGGTTCGAGTTCGATGCGCTCGGCCATCCGATGACCGCGGCGCAGTACCCGGCGACCCTGACATCGCAGTTCGGCGCGGCGGATGCGGCGAAGATCGAGGCCAGGTATGCACTGTCGGCGTACCCCTCGCCCGACCTGGCCTACGCCAGCGTGCTCACCGACTCGCAGTCCAGCTGCCCGGCTCTGGCCACGGACACTCTGGTGTCGCGCAGCGGCGTCTACGCCTACGAGTTCAGCGATCCGAACCCGCCGAACGACTTCGGCATCGCGTTGGGCATCACGTTCAGCTTCCCACTGGGCGACGCGCACAGCACCGAGTTGCAGTACGTGTTCGGCAAGATCCCGTACCTGGACGTCACGCCCCCGTTCACCGCCGCGCAGTTCGCGCTGTCGGTCCAGATGATGAAGTACTGGTCCCGCTTCGCCGCGACCGGGAATCCGAACGGCGGTGGTGCGCCCTACTGGCCCGCGTTCGACCCGGCCCGCCAGCGGATCGAGGAACTCACCTCGACCGGGATCGCGCCGGAGACCAGTTTCGGCGCGTATCACCGGTGCGCGTTCTGGGCCCAGATCGAAGGGTGATCGGGGGCCCGAACCGTTTCGCAGGGACGTGATGGCGGACACCAGCGGCCGCCGGAAAGGGAAGGCAATGATCGAGGCCAAGGGCCTGTATAAGCGGTACGGCGACAAGACCGCGGTGGACGGCCTGTCATTTACCATCCGGCCCGGGATGGTCACCGGGTTCCTGGGCCCCAACGGGGCGGGCAAGCCCGTTACTGAATTGAGACACTCATTGCCACCGCGCGCCGAGGCTGTTACGTGCTCCAGCCCGAGCCACGGCCGGTGGTATTCGGGCCCGCCCTCTGCCTTGCGAGCCTCAGACAACCGAACCACGTGAGACGAGTACTCGGCTGCTTTTCCGCTCAGCACGATGTCCTGACTGGCTGATGATGTTACATTCCGTCACCTCCTTCCTGGCCGTAGCTGGTTATCCGGTCGCGGCGGCGAGCAGCCGGGCGCTGTAGTGATGCCAGCGGCGATGGCCTGGTGCAGCCGTCGCCGGAGGGACCAGTGGAGCGCGAAGGGCCAGGCGGGCGGGGGTGATCAGCCCGGCGGTGTGCTGGCTGGCGAGGCCGGCAAGCCTTGAGGTGCCCCGAGTTCCCGGCCCAGGGAGAACAATAAGATCTTTCCTAAAAGGGGGACGGGGCACCTCAGTTATCAGCTAGGGAATGGGGTGGCGTTCTGCGGGCAGACGGTTCCTGCTGGGGGCAGGGTGCCGGTTAGCAGGTAGCGGACCCCGTAGTCCATGGCGCAGGTGCTGAGGTTGTTGGTCTCGGTGTGCCCGTACCCGTCGATGGTCAGCAGGCGCGCGCGGGCTAGTTCGCGGGAGAGCGCGACCGAGTCCTGGTAGGAGGTGGTCGGGTCGCCGGTGTTGCCGAAAAGAAGGATGGTGCTGGCGGTGGACCGGTTCCACGGGCCTGTGTAGCGGTCTTGGGCTGCGGCCGCTGGCCATGCTGCGCACTCCTCCGAATTATTCCAGGTGAACTCGGGTCCGAACGGGCCGGATCGTGCGTAGGAAAGCCGGGCCAGGCTCGGATAGACGCGCGGGTCACGTGGGTTCGGGCTATCTGAGCAGAGCACGGCAAGCGACTGCTCCACGCCGGAGTACAGCGCTGTCGGCGCGGCCGCGGCCGCAGCGGGGCCGCTTGCGTGTGCGAGTGCCGCCGGGCTGGCCGTGAACGAGTCGCGGCTTGGGTCGGTTGAGGCTACCCATAGTTGCTGGATCACGCTCGCCCCCTTTCGCCATTCCGCCACCCTGCCTAGCGGCACGAACGCGACGGTATCAGCGTAGGTGTAGACCTGTGGCGGGCTGCCGATGGTCACCGGATGCTGGCGTAGCCGGCGCAGCAGCGTGGCCCACTTGGCCTGGGTCGCGGCCGGGGTGCCTGCGGAGAACGCGCACGCCGAGGTGGTCGTCTTGCCGCACAGCTCCAGGAAGTCGCGCAGCGTCGCCGCGGCTGCCTGGTCCCTCCCCAGTCGCAGCCAGGACGGCAGCCTGCCATCGGTCGCGGTCCAGGTGACGGGGTTGATGTTTCCGTCCAGGATCATGCGCCCGGTCGTTCCGGGGAACAGGTTGGCGTAGGTGGCGCCGAGGAGCGTGCCGTAGGACTCGCCGTAATAGTTCAGCACCGGGTCGGCGACGGCCTCGCGCAGCAGATTCATATCACGGGCCACGTCCGCCGTGGTGTCGTGGTTGACCAGGCTGCCGCCACGAGCAGCGCAGCGGGCGTCGAACCGGGCCCAGGTCTGCTCCCATGCCGTGTCCTGACGGGCGCCGGCGGGGAACGGCGGCAGGTCGGCCAAGAACTTGCTCTCCGCTGCCATGTTCGGGAAACAGCGGATCTCGGTGCTGTAGCCGAACCCGCGGGGGTCGAGCGTGATGATGTCGTAATGCTCCCGCAGCACGGCGGGAAACTCCCCAAAATCGGCAACGAACCCCTGAATCTGCTCGTCGGGTCCGCCGGCGTTGAAGAACAGAGAGCCGAGGCGGTGCGCCGGGTCGGTCGCCAGGTGACGGACCACGGCGATGCCGACGGTCGCGCCGCGCGGGTCCCGGTAGTTCAGCGGCACCCGGGCAGTGGCGCACTGGAACCCGCTGTCGCAGGAGTGCCAGTGCAGAACCGGGACCGGCGGCGTGGCTGGCTCCGGGGCCGCGGCCCAGACCGCGGGCACCAGGACGGCAGCCAGCAGTCCGGCCGCGGCGGCCATCCTCGGGAAGCCATGGGAACGCCAGCGTACGCGGGCGCGTGCGGCGGCGATCGCACGTTCAGGAATCTTCGCATCCATCAGTTTCACTCCGTTCGGCATGTCAGGCGGTCTCGGCCTGAAGGTTCTCGGCCACGGGCCGGCGGCCGGCGATACGCGCCGGGATCACAGTCAGCACTGCCACGACGGACACGGTCCCCAGGACCATGGCGACGAGCCACCAGGCCGGGGGAACCGTCGTGGTTCCGCCGCTCTTCGCGGCGTCGTAGAGTCCGACGCCGCCGGGGATGCCAAGCAGCGCGCCGGCCAGCGCAGGGAACATCTGCGCCATGGCCAGCCCGGTGCCGACCTGCCTGGGCGTCGCGCCCAGCGCCCGGGCGAGCGCCGCTGAGTGTCGCGCGCCAAGGGCCATCGCCCACGCGATGGAGATCGCGTTGACCGCGGCCAGGACGATGAGCATCACCGAGATGACCGACGTCACTTGGTCCAGCCGGAGATTCTGCGGGTCGTCCGGGGTGAGGAATCCCTGGTTGGCGCCGGGCGGCCGGCCAGCAGGGCCGGCAGCTCGACGTTCTCCCTCGCGGTGAGCTCGTCCATCAGGTGGAACGCCTGGAAGACGAAGCCCACCTCACGACGCCGCATCCGGGCGAGGGCGCGCTCGCGAGCCGGTCGGCGCGCCGCCCGTTCAGCCACAGCTCCCCGCCCGATGGCCGGTCGAGCCCGCCGAGCAGATGCAGCAGCGTTGACTTCCCGCAGCCGCTCGGCCCCATCACCGCCAGTGTCTGACCCCTGGCGACGTCAAGGTTGACCGCGGCGACGGCACGCACCAGGCCATCGCCCTTTCCGTACTCTTTCCGCAGGCCCCGCGTCCGCAGCAGGGATTCCTCTCGTCCCATCGTGTCCATCGGGTGCGCTCCTCCCGGATGCCTGGCCGACCCACAGCAGGCCGGTCGTCACCGACGCTAGGAGCCGGCGGCCCGAGCACGAAATACGGCTGAGCGGGGTCTTAGGTGTAGCTAGGTACACCAGCGGTCTTTGCTACCTAGCAGCACTGCCATACCGGCCGTTCGCGCGGCACACTGAGGGGGTCACGGCGAAGGGAGGCCAGGCATGAGCAGGCAACCGACGGTCCAGGACCGTGCCGTGTGGCCGAACGCGCCGCTGGCGTGGCTGCGCGGGCGGGTGGCGGCCTGCGCCCGCGGGGTCGTGCTCGGCGTGTTCGCACTGGCAGAGGCGGTCGTCGCGGCGCTGGCCGCGGTCGTCGCGGCGCTGGCCGGGCTCGGGATCGGCCGGGTGCTGATCACGCCAGCGGTGCTGGCCGTGCGTCGGCTGGCCGGATTGACCCGCCGACTGGCCGGTGAGTGGTGCGGCGTGCCCATCGCCGCGCCCTACCTTCCGCCGCCCGGCGGGGCGGTCAGCGGCGAGCAGGCCAGCTCCCGGCAGCGGCGCAAGTGGCTGCTGGACGACCCGGCGACCTGGCGCGACCTGCTGTGGCTGGTCGCGAACCCGGTCGCGGGCGCGCTGCTGGCCGGCGGACCCGCCGCGGCGGTGGTGTACGGCGTGTTCGGGATGGCCCTGCCCCACGGGTCAACCCAGCTCGCCGGCGTCACCTCGCACCCGCTGTACGGCATCTTGCTGGCGGTAGCCGGGTTCTGGGCCGCCCCGTGGCTGCTGCGCGGCTACGGCGAGCTCGCCCGGTCGCTGCTGGGGCCGACGCGGCAGGCCGAGCTGGCGCAGCGGGTCCGCCACCTGGCACAGACCCGGACCGACACCATCGACGCCGGGGCGGCCGAAGTGCGCCGGATCGAGCGGGACTTGCACGACGGGGCGCAGGCACGGCTGGTAGCGATGGGTATGACCCTGGACGCGGCGGGACAGCTGATCGACACCAGCCCGGCGGCGGCACGGACGCTGCTGAACGAGGCCAGGGACAGCTCGATCAACGCTCTAGCCGAGCTGCGCGACCTGATCCGCGGCATCCACCCTCCGGTGCTGGCTGACCGGGGACTTGCTGACGCGATCCGCGCACTCGCACTCGACCATCCGCTGCAGGTACGGGTGGCCAGCGAGCTCCCCGGCCGCCCGCCGAGTCCAGTGGAGTCGGCAGCCTACTTCACGGTCAGCGAACTGCTGGCCAACGTGTCCAAGCACGCCTCGGCGGACCAGGTATGGATCGACGTCAGGCGCGACGGCGGGATGCTGCGGATCGGCGTGACCGACGACGGCCGTGGCGGCGCCGACCCCGACCGCGGCACCGGCCTGCACGGCATCGAACGTCGCCTGGCGGCATTCGATGGTGTCCTCGCCATAAACAGCCCGCCTGGTGGCCCCACCGTGGTAAACGTGGAGATCCCGTGCGCATTGTCATCGCCGAAGACCTCTTCCTGCTGAGGGACGGCCTGACCCGGATGCTCGAAGCACACGGCCTGGAGGTCGCCGCCGCTGTCGGCAATCCGGATGACCTGCTGGCCGCCGTGAACGCGCACAAACCGGACATAGCCGTGGTTGACGTCCGGATGCCGCCCAGCTACACCGACGAGGGCCTGCGCGCCGCGCTGGTCGCCCGCCGCGAAGTGCCCGGGCTGGCCGTCCTGGTGCTGTCGCAGTACGTCGAGCAACTGTACGCCCGGGAGCTGCTGGCCGACGGCAGCGGCGGGATCGGTTACCTGCTCAAGGACAGGGTGTTCGACAGCGCCCAGTTCGTCGACGCAGTGCGCCGGGTCGCGGCCGGAGGCACCGCGATGGACCCAGAAGTCATCGCCCGCCTCCTCACCCGCAATCGCGGCGGCCACGGCGCCCTAGCCGCGCTCAGCCCGCGCGAGCGCGAGGTGCTCGCCCTGATGGCCGAGGGCCGGTCCAACGCCGCCATCGCCGGCCGGCTCGTGATCACCGAACGCTCCGTGACCAAGCACACTGCCTCGATCTTTCTCAAGCTCGGCTTGCAGCCTTCCGACGATGACAACCGCCGGGTGCGTGCGGTGCTTGCCTACCTGAACGGCTGATCACACTATCCCGCAGTAAATGCCGGTCCGGGCGGAGGTTGACATGCGGTTTCCCACTCGGCTCGGTGGTCGCCAGCTCGGGCCCAACGGAGCGGGCAAGACCACGACGATGCGGATGATCCTCGGCCTCGACCGGCCGGTGGCCGGGTCGGTCACCGTCAACGGCAAGCCGTTCGCCGGGCTGTTCAGCGCGATGCGCGAGGTGGGCGCGCTGCTGGACGCGACCGCCGTGCACGGCGGACGCAGCGCCTACAGCCACCTGCTGTGCCTGGCGCAGACCAACGCGATCCCGCGCGGCCGGGTGGACGAGGTGCTCGGCATCGTCGGGCTGGCGGATGTGGCGCGGAAGCGGTCCAAGGGGTTCTCGCTCGGCATGAGCCAGCGGCTGGGCATCGCCGCCGCCCTGCTCGGCGACCCGGAGATCCTCATGTTCGACGAGCCGGTCAACGGCCTTGACCCGGAGGGGATCCGCTGGATCCGGCTGCTGATGCGGTCCCTGGCGGCCGAGGGCCGCACGGTGTTCGTCTCCAGCCACCTGATGTCGGAAATGGAGAACACCGCGGACCACCTCGTGGTGATCGGCCGCGGGAAGCTGATCGCCGACAGCCCGATGGCTGAGTTCACCGGCACCGCACGGGCCACGGTGGTGAAGACGCCCGACGCCGGGAAGCTGGCCGCCGCGGTGACCGCGGCCGGCGGGGCACTGGACCGGGGCGGCGGCGAATTCATTGTGCGCGGGCTCGGCCCGGATCGGGTCGGCGAACTCGCGCTCGCCAACGGCATCCTGCTGCACCACCTCGCCCCGGCCCGGGTGTCCCTGGAGGAGGCGTTCATGGAACTGACCGCTGACAGCATCGAATTCGAAGCGAAGGGCTAGCCGATGGAAACGACAGCAACTGTGAGCCCGGCGGCCCGCGCCCGGGCCGTCCCGGCCGTGACCCGCCGGCCCGGGCTCACGGAAACGCTGCGCTCGGAACTCACCAAGATCGGCTCGGTCCGCTCCACCTACTGGACGCTGCTCGCGCAGGTGGCGGCGAGCGTCGCGTGGGCGATCCTGGCCTGCGCGGGCACGGTATCGCACTGGTCCCCAGGGCAGGCGGGCTTCAACGCGGCGCGGACCAGCCTGATGGGACAGGTGGCGCTCGGCGAACTGATCATCGTCGTGCTCGGGGCGCTGGTGATCACCTCCGAGTACTCGACCGGGATGATCCACACCTCGCTCACCGTGGTGCCGCGCCGTGGCGTGCTCTACGCGGCCAAGGCCATCGTGTTCGCGGCGGCCTCGCTCACGGTCTCCCTGGTCGCCAGCTTCGCGGCGTTCTTCACCGGGCAGGCGATCCTGTCCGGCAAGCACATCGGCACCACGCTGGCCCAGCCGGGCGTGCTACGCGCGGTGCTGCTGTCCGCGGCCGTCGTCACCGTGTTCGGCCTGCTCGCCTACGGCATGGGGGCGATCATCCGGCATACCGCGGGTGCGATCACCGCGATCCTAGGGGTGATCTTCCTGCTGCCGACGCTCGGCCAGGCGCTGCCGACGAGCTGGTATCACGACATCGTGCGGTGGCTTCCCGGCGCCCAGGCGCTGACCCCGATCTCGTCCAGTGGCAGTTCCGGATCTTACGTCGCGGAGCACCTGTTCTCGGCGTGGGGCGAGTTCGCCGTGTTCTGCGGTTACGCGGCTGTCCTGCTCACGGCCGGCGCGTGGTCGTTCCTCCGCCGCGATGCGTGACAGCACCCTCGATTACCCTGGGTCCGTGGAACGGGTCCGCGCCTGGCTGCGCCGGCACCGCTGGCTTGGCGACGTGGCGCTGGGGGCGGTGCTGGTGGTCGGCAGCGCCAACGTCTTCGTCGGCCACCCGGCCGTGCTGCCGGCCAGCCTCGTGCTGGCCGGCACGGTGGCGGCGCGCCGGAGCTTCCCGCTGGGCGCCTATGTCGTGGCACTGGCGATCGGCGTCGCCCAGGTGGCAGCCGGCATCACCTCTTCCTTCACCGACAGCCCGCTGCAGCTCACGTTCGCCGACGTCGCGATCTTGGTGCTGCTCTACACCGTCGCGGCCAGCCGGGCCAGGCGGGTGTCGTTGCCGGGGTTGCTGGCGTGCCTGGTGCTGCTGTTCGCGGCCGCCGTCGCGCGCTGGAACCCCGGAACGGGCCGGGGAGAGCACCCGCTGCCGTTCGTGGTCGTGACGGGAGCGCTTTACGTCCTGGCGGTGAGCGCGTGGGTGCTCGGCGAGTCGATGGCTCGCCGCCGGGTGTACCTCGCCGCGCTTGAGGAACGCGCCGTCCGCGCCGAGGCCGAGCGGGACGCCCGCGCCCGTGCCGCCGCCGCGGACGAGCGCGCCAGGATCGCGCGGGAGCTGCACGACGTGATCGCGCACAACCTCAGCGTCATGGTGGCGCAGGCCGACGGCGGCCGGTACGTCTTCGACGCCGCTCCGGAAAAGTCCAGGCAGGCCCTCACCGAGATCGGCGCGACCGGGCGGCAGGCGCTGTCCGAGATGAGCCACCTGCTCGGCGTGCTGCGCGCCGACCCGGCCGCGCCGGCGTTCGCCCCATCGCCCCGCGTGGCGGAGATACCGCGGCTGGTGGCGCAAGCCCGCGAGGCCGGCATGCGCGTCGCCCACACAGTGGAGGGCGCGGCCCTGCCGGTGACCGGCGGGCTGTCCGTCGCGGTGTACCGGATCGTGCAGGAAGCGCTCACCAACGTCCGCAAGCACGCGGGTCCCGGCGCGGCGGCCGAGGTGAGGCTGCGGTACGGCCCGGACGAGCTGCTGGTCCACGTCACCGACGACGGCCGCGGCACCCTGTCCGGTGCTCCGTGCGCGGGACATGGCCTGGCCGGGATGCGCGAGCGGGCCGCGATGTACGGCGGCACGGTGCGGACCGAACCCCGCCCGGGCGGCGGCTTCGCGGTGACGGCGCGGCTGCCGCTCCCCGGGGCGCCCGCCGCGGACGGCCCGCCCGCGGACGGCCCGACGGCCAGGGACGCCGCATGACGATCCGGGTGCTGCTCGTCGACGACCAGGATCTGGTCCGCGCCGGGTTCGCCATGGTTCTCGGCAGCCAGCCGGACATCGAGGTGGTGGGCGAGGCCGCGGACGGCCGGGCCGCGGTGCGGCTGGCCAGGGAGCGCCCCGCCGATGTCATGGTGATGGACGTGCGGATGCCGGAGCTGGACGGGGTCGCCGCCACCAGGGAAATCTGTCAGGCCGCCGACCGGCCACGGGTACTCATCCTGACCACCTTCGACCTGGACGAGTACGCGTTCGCCGCGCTGCGGGCGGGTGCCAGCGGGTTCCTGCTGAAGTCCGCGCCGCCGGAAGAACTGCTCTACGCCGTCCGGTGCGTGCACAACGGGGACGCGGTGGTGGCGCCGTCCACGACCCGCCGCCTGATCGGTCGCTTCATGCCGCACCTGCCCGCCCCGGACGGGCTGCCGCCGGAAGGGGCGCCTGCCCTGGCCGAGCTCACCGCCAGGGAACGTGAGGTGCTGGCCGAGGTCGGCTCCGGGCACTCCAACACGGAGGTCGCCGAACTGCTGCACATCTCCGAGGCAACGGTGAAGACCCACGTCGGCCACGTCATGGCCAAGCTCGGCCTGCGCGACCGGATCCAAATCGTCGTCTACACCTACGAGACCGGCCTCATCACCCCGCGGGGCCGCGCCCGTGACGCGAGGAGCCGCTGACGCGCTGTGCTTCCAGGTCGCGGCCGTATCTGCGGATGCATCAACTCACCAGCGGGCAAGCGACAACCACGCATGTGGTGCGCTACTCCTGAGCCGGAAACCGACTTCATGCGCACGGTTGTCAGAGCCGCCATGTCGCGCATCTGGGTACCGGTGGTGTGAGCAATGGGGTGACTGGCGTCAGCCCTCGGCCGACGCCCGGCTGAGGGCGCACCACGTTGATGTCCGTCGCGGCGAAGTCGTCGCCAGTGCATAGCACCGGGTGCCCGGTCCGCTCGGCAAGCGCGTAAGTGAAGCAGTCGCCGAACTTGACCCCCGCCGGATGACGGCCCTGGCCATCGCCGCAACGCTGATCGCACGGGCGGCAAGGTCCGCATCGACGGGCACGATGTCGATCTTCGCGTCACGAAGGAACCGGTCGATAACGTCCTGCCCGGCGGGCCACAGCCGGGCCTCGATGACAATACCCAGCTCGACGCGGATGGCGGCCGACATAAGCCGGGCGAGGGCTTCTACCATGGAACTATGCTGACCCGGACGCTAGGAACTCGACCTGGGGGTACCGGGCGGATGGCCCGTCGAGCAGGTGGTGGTCGCGGTGACGGAGCTGCAGGTCGAAGAATGCGCGGATGTAGGCCCGCTCGGCGGCGATGGCCTGCCCTGGATCGATCGTGCCGATGTAGGGGGTGACAACCTCGGCGGCCTGGCTGGGCGAGATGATGCCGGCTGTGGTCAGCTGGCTGAGGAAGTCTTCGTAGTCGGTATAGCTCAGGTGCTGCGAGCCGGTCATGGTCAGGAAGAGCCGCCAGCCGGTCAGGTTCGCCCAGAATCCGACCATAGTGGGATCTTCGCCTTGGCCGGGTACGGCGAACGGGCCGTGGCCAGCGCTGCTCATGATCATGAATGGCCGGCCGCCGAGCCCGGTCGCGACCGCACCGGCCAGCTCGCCGACGTTGGCCCGGGTGAACGGCACAGTGGGAATGATGCTGCCGTCCAGGTCAATTCCCGCGCTGATCCGGTCGTCGGCGGCCATCGTCTGGGCTGCGGTGTCGCCGCCCAGCGAGTGACCGAACATCCCGGTCCTGGACAGGTCCATGATGCTGGCCAGGCCCAGCGGCAGCCGTAGGCGACCGGCATCGGGGGTTCCGCCGACGGCCAGGGTGGCGAGGGAGCTGAGCACGAATCGCGCGTCAGCGATGCGCGTGGTCAGCACGGTGGTGACCGGCGGCTGGGGATCCACTTGCAGCGCCAGCCGTCCGCCTGGGAACACCACTTCGGGTGCCTCGTAGGTGTGATCGATCGTGACCACCACGTAGCCGTTACTGGCAAGATCTTCTGCCTGAGCGGTGCTGAATTCCCGGTCCGTCTCGTCGCCGGGAGAGTAGAGCAGCACTGGGCAGCCGGTCACGCCCCTCGCGGCCGGGGCCCCGAGCCGGGCATGAGTGACCGGGAAGTCAACATTGTCCAGCGGAATCGTGAGGGGTGGCCCCGGCTGGGTAACCACGTTCCCGCCGGGCTGGGTCACCTGCATCAGCGGTGCCGGGACAAGCCCGGCACGCAGGAGCGCGGTGGCCTCTGGCGGTATCCAGGGCGCCAGCGGGAACCGGCCGGCTCCGAGCGCCGGATACCAGATGCTGACCATGAGCTCCCGTGCCCGCGGAGCTTGCAGGAACGGGTCCTGGCGGGAATCGTCAACCAGGTGCAGCGCGATCGTGCCGATGCCGTAGCGGCCTGTCGGCTCCGGCAGCCTCAGCGGCACCCTGGTTCCGGGCGCAGACGATACTCGTCCCGGTCGTGCCCACGCTGTACCAGCCGACGCGACCGCCGTCAGGCCCCCGGCAAATGCCGCTGCTCCGCCCATGAAACCGCGTCGGCTCACCTGCCTGGCGGCCCCAGCAGCCAGTGACCCGTCTCCTGTGATTTCCCTCATGTTCGTCACCCTCCGCCGATGGACAGCAAGTTAGAGGGCAGTCGTACCAATGCGGCGGTTTCATGGCGGTGACAGCAGCCGCAGCCGCAAACTGCCGCGCTGGATGTTTCTGACGTCGCTGCCGGGCAGTAACGAAGACGCCGGCAGTGACGAAGACCATGCTTCGGGTCCCGCAACCCGGCATAAGCTCAATGCTTTGGGCCGGAACCGTACCGGGACCGCGGTGCCCGCCCTGTTCGGTGGCGAGAAGGCCATGACCGTGGAAGGCAGAGCAGAACTGCGGAAGGGGAGCAATGTCGTCGCGGCGACTCAACCTTAGTGGTGTTCACGTCGCCTCTGGGGTGCTGGCCACTTTGACAGGAGCGGTCGCGGCGTCCTACCTGGGCGTCGCGGGCACGCTGGTCGGCGCCGCCTTCGGCAGCATCGCCAGCACGGTCGGGACCGAGGTGTACCGGCACTACATTGAGCGCACTCACGAACGGCTGCGCGGGGTGGTCGATGTTCGCCGGTTTCGGACCGCCCGGAGCACCGTCGTCGGGCGGGCCGATCCCACGGTCGCCCAGAACCGGCTAGGAGCAACCAGCCGCCGCGAGGACGACGAGGACGCCAAGGTGACCCAGATCCTGCATGTGCAGCGGGACGCGGCGCACGGTGCGGTCACCGCCGAAAGACCTACCAGCCCCAACGATCCAACGCCCGACTCACCGACCGAAACCTTCGCCGCCGGAGTCGGCCAGTCGCAGGCCGGCCTGGCCACGGCGGCCAAGGCGACGGCCAGCACGGCCGAAGGCAGCGACGGCGCGGGGAAGAGGCGGCGGTGGCTCATGCTGGCGGCCGTGGCCGCGGGAATGTTCGTCATCGTGGTGGCCGCCATTACCGTGTTCGAGCTGTCCGTCGGGAAGACGCTGTCCGCGACGGTCAAGGGCCAGTCTGGTAGCGGGACCACCCTGGGCGGCGTCGTGGGAGGCCAGACGACAAGGCCGACTCCTCCGGTGACTAGGCAATCCGGTTCCGCGACGCCGACGGTGTCTCCGTCATCGGCGGTGTCCGCCACGCCTACCTCCTCTGGCTCAGCGGGTGCGACGCCGGCTTCTTCTGCCACCGCCACTCCGGCGCCCTCGTCCTGAGACGGCCTTGTCTGCCTGGCGGCGTATGGCGACCGGCGACATGACGAGCGCTCTCGCCGCGACCCAGCGGCCGGTGATCACCGTCCCGGCGCTGCCCGCGACCTCGCTGGGCGACACCGCCCTCGCTGAGCAGGCGGTACTGAACGCCCTGGCCGGGCGCCTCGACGTGGGTATCCCGTACCCCCTGCCCAAGGGCAACTCCATGACGGTCCAGGAGGCGGCGCCCGCGCGGCCGCCCGTGCCATCCTGATGCGATGACGAAACGAATCTGCGTAACCGGAGCGAGCGGCCGCGCCGGCCGGGTCACGGTGCGGGAACTGCTCGACCACGGCTATGGGGTAGTGGCCACGGACCGGGTGATGCCGGCGCAGGATCTGGGGGTCAGGCCGCTGCTGGCCGACCTGACCGATTACGGCCAGGCCGTTGAGGTGCTTCAGGGCGTGGACGCGGTGGTTCACCTGGCGAACATCCCGGCTCCGGAGATCTATACGCCCGCCACCACGTTCACCGCCAATATCACCATGAACTTCAACGTCTTCACCGCGGCCGCTCGCGCCAGGCTGGACCGGGTGGTGTGGGCGTCCAGCGAGACGACGCTGGGCCTGCCCTTCGACGTGCCGCCGCGCTACGCCCCGGTGGATGAGGATCACTACCCGGTCCCGACGAGCACCTACGCGCTGTCCAAAGTGGCCAGCGAGACGATCGCCACGCACATCGCGGACTGGTCCCAGATCCCGTTCATCGGATTGCGCTTCTCCAACATCCTGGGTCCGGCCGACTACCAGAACTTCCCCTCGTACTGGGCTGACGCGCAGCTGCGCAAGTGGAACCTGTGGGGCTACATCGATGAGCGTGACGCCGCGGCGGCCTGCCGGCTCGCGCTGGAAGCCCCGGCCGAGGGCAGCGCCAGCTTTATCATCGCCGCCGCGGATACCGTCATGAACCGGCCGTCGGCCAGCCTCCTGGCCGAGGTCTTCCCCGAAGTCCCGGTGACCCGTGATGTGGGTGAGTTCGGCACGCTGCTGTCCATCGACCGGGCCGGCGCGGAGCTCGGCTTTACGCCGCGGCACTCCTGGCGCGGCCAGCTCGGGGCGGCGCCCGCCTGACCGGGCCGCCTGACCGGGCCGCCGGGACGGCTCGTCCAGCTCCCGGTGGTGTGTCATCTCGGTTGTGTCACGAATCGGCACCAAGTAGTGCTCCGGCCCTTGCCGGCGGCTTCACGCTGCCTTTGAATCAGTGTTCATAATCTGGCAACGTCGCCTAGCTGAGCAGGACTTTCCTGGTGAACGATGGTTCATCCGACGCGGGTACGCCGACGGTGGCGAGCCCAAGCGCCGATGTGCTCAATATACAGGGTGTAACTGTCCGCTTCGGCGGAGTGACCGCCCTGGACGATGTCTCGTTCACGGCACCGGGTCGCCAGGTCACCGGGATCATCGGCCCGAACGGCGCTGGGAAGACCACCCTGCTCAACGTGCTGTGCGGGTTCGTCCGCCCGGACGCCGGCCGGCTGCACTTCGGCGGCGCCGAGCTGAAGCGGTTGCGTCCGCACCGGCTGGCCTCGCTGGGGATCGCCCGCACCCTTCAGGGTGTTGGGCTGTTCCGCCACCTGTCCGTCCTGGAGAACGTCATGGTCGGCGGGGAGCACGGCATTGGTGAGCACGGGACCCGCGCGGGTTTCTGGTCGGCGCTGGGCGGCCTGCCCGCCGCGGACCGCCGCGAGCGCCTGCTGCGCGCGCGGGCGCTGGAGGCTCTTGACCGGGTGGGCGCGCCGGACCTGGCTGACCGGATGCCCGACCAGCTTGCGTACGGCTTGCGCAAGCGGGTGGCCCTCGCCCGCGCGGTGGTGGGCCGCCCTCGCCTGCTGCTGCTCGACGAGCCGGCCAGCGGCCTGTCCGAGAGCGAGCTCGACGGGCTCGGCGACCTGATCACGAGCCTGGCCGCCGATGCCTCGATCGTGGTCGTCGAGCACCGGATGGACCTGATGATGTCGGTCTGCGACAGCATCGTCGTCCTCGACTTCGGCCGGGTGATCGCGAGTGGCTCGCCCGATCAGGTGCAGGCCGATCCGGCCGTCACCACCGCCTACCTCGGGGCGGAGGACACCGATGAGTGAGCCGGCCGCCCTGGCGGTACAGGGGATCGTGGCCGGCTACGGCGGCGTCCTCGCGCTGGACGGTGTCTCGATCTCCGTCCGCCCGGCCACGATCACCGCGGTGCTCGGGGCGAACGGCGCGGGCAAGACCACGCTGCTGCGCACGATCAGCGGCTTTGTACGGCCCCGGGGCGGGCGCGTGGTGGTCGGCGGCCGGGACCTGACCGGCCGTCCGCCCGATGACATGGCCCGCAGCGGGGTGGCGCACGTGCCGGAGGGGCAAGGGGTGATCGCCGAGCTCACCGTCGAGGAGAACCTGCGGCTGGGCGCGCTGTGGCGGCGCGGTCGTGCCATCCGGGCGGACGCCCTGGCCGAGGCCTACCAGCGGTTTCCGGCGCTCGCGGGTGCCCGGCGCCGGGCCGCCGCCACGCTGTCCGGGGGCGAGCGGCAGATGCTCGTCATCGCGCGGGCGCTGATGTCCCGGCCGCGGGTTCTGCTGCTCGACGAGCCTTCCCTCGGCCTGGCGCCGAAGATCGTGACCCAGGTGATGCGCCTGACCGCGCGGTTGCGTGACGAGGGGGGCCTGACCGTGCTCCTCGTGGAGCAGAACGCCCGCAGTGCGCTGGGCATCGCCGACCAGGGGATCGTGCTCAATCTCGGCAAGGTGGTGGCCGCGGCGGACGCCGCGGAACTCGCGGCCGACGTCGGGCTCCGCAAACATTACCTGGGCTTCTAGGAGGGCTGGTGGCAGAGTTCGGGCAGCTCACGCTCGGCGGGATCAGCTTCGGCATGATCTACGCCGCCATCGCGCTGGCGCTCGTGCTGATCTGGCGGGCCACCCGCATCCTGAACTACGCCCAGGGTGGCATGGCCGTGCTGACCACCTACATCGCGCTGGCGGTGATCAACCACACCGGCAATTACTGGGCTGGCTTCGCGGCGGCGCTCGCGGCCGGCCTGGTGCTCGGCGCCGTGATCGAGCGAGTGGTCATCCGCCCGGTGGAGAACAAGCCACCGCTCAACGCGATTATCGTCACGATCGGCCTGCTCATCTTCTTGGAAGGGCTGGCCGGGATCATCTACGGCGGGCAGTTCCGGTCGTTCCCGGCCGCGTTCTCGATCAAAGGACTGCGGGGCGGATCACTCGGCATTTCGCCCAACGACGTTTTCGTGGCGGGCGCCGTGCTCGCCGCCGCGCTCGCCCTGGCCGTGGCCTTCCGCTATACCGCGGCTGGCCTGCGGCTGCGCGCGGCGGCGTTCAACGCACAGGTGGCCAGGCTGCTCGGAGTCAGGGTCGGCCGGATGCTCACCCTCGGCTGGGCGCTGGCCGGCCTGGTCGGGGCGCTGGCCGGCGTGCTCGTCTCGCCGGCCACGTTCCTGTACCCGAACAGCATGGACTCGATCTTCGTGCTCGGATTCACCGCCGCGGTCATCGGCGGTCTGGACAGCCCCGTGGGCGCGGTCGCGGGCGGGCTCATCCTCGGTGTCGTGCTCAACTACGCGGGCGGGTACCTGGGCGCCGACCTGGTGCCCTTGTTCGGCCTGGCCGCGCTCACCGCGGTCCTGATGATCCGGCCGTCCGGTCTGTTCGCCGCCACCAGCACCCGGCAGGTGTGACGATGACCCTGCTTCGCCACCTGGCCGCCGCGGTCGTTCTCGCTGTGATCATCGTGATCCTGTCCGTGCGCCTGAACGCCTTCCGTGACTACCAGATCGCCGAAGTGGCCTGCTACGTGGTGGCGGTGGCGGGTCTGACCGTGCTGGTGGGGCTCAGTGGGCAGATCTCCCTCGGCAACGGGGCGTTCATGGCCATCGGCGCGTACGCCACCGCCCTCATGATCACCCACCTCGGCTGGCCGCTCGCGGCGGTGCTGGCGGCCAGCGCCGCCATCGCCGCCCTGGGCGGCGCGGTCGTGGGTGTGGCCGCGGCCCGGCTGCGCGGCCCCTACCTGGCCGGTGCCACGCTCATGCTGGCCGTGGCGCTGCCGTCGATCGCGACCAGGTTCGCGGGCGTATTCGGCGGCAACCAGGGGCTGAATGTCGCGCTCACAGTCCCGGCTTTCCTCGGGCCGAGTTTCTCGGTGACTCGCTGGCAAGCGTGGCTGACCTGCGCGGCCGCGCTCATCACCCTGGTGCTGCTGGCCAACCTGGCCCGCAGCCGGGTCGGCCGTGACTGGCGGGCGGTCCGGGACGACGAGGTGGCCGCCGCGCTGAGCGGCCTCAACGTGGCCCGGCTCCGGATTCTCGCGTTCGTGGTGAGCGCGGCCTGCGCAGGCCTGGCCGGCGCCTTGCTGGCCGTTACCACCTCGATCGTTTCCCCGGGCGCCTTCACGCTCACGCTGTCCATCGCGCTGCTGACCGGGGCGGTGCTCGGCGGTCTCGGCACGCTGGCCGGTGCGGTGTGGGGGAGCCTCGTGCTCGTCCTCGTGCCCACCTACATCACAGACGTGGCCGCCAGCCACGGTCTGTCCAGCTCGGCAGGATCCAACATCCCCGTCGCCGCCTACGGCGTCGTGCTCATCGTCGTCATGCTCGTCTTCCCCGAGGGCATCCAGGGCGCGCTGCGCCGCCTTTTCAAGCCGGTGACGCCGGACGCGGGCATCCTTCGGGGGATCCCGCGCCGGCGGGAACCGGCCAGTGAACACCAGGAAGAAGGCTCCATATGAAAAGATCGAACCTGAGCCGGTCCACCATCGCCGTCGCCGCCGTCGCCGCCGTGGCGGTGGCCGGCTGCAGCTCGGGCGGAAGCAAGCCGTCGGGTTCGTCCGGCAGCTCGGGGTCCGCCCTCACGGCGTCCGCGCCGGGCATCACCGCGACCACGATCACGATTGGCAGCCATCAGCCGCTCACCGGGGTCGCCGCACCTGGGTACGACGAGATCGCGCCCGCATCCAACGCCTACTTCGACTACGTCAACGCCCACGGCGGGATCTACGGGCGCAAGATCGTCTACAAGTTCCTCAACGACCAGTACAACCCGACCGACACTGTGTCCGTGGTCAAGCAGCTCGTGCTGCAGGACAACGTCTATGCGATCTTCGATGGCCTGGGCACGCCTACTCACCTGGCGGTCGCGCCCTTCCTGAACACCCAGAAGGTTCCCGACGTCTTTGTCGCCTCCGGGTGCGAGTGCTGGAACGCCCCGGCCACCTTGCCGGAAACGTTCGGCTGGCAGCTCGACTACGTGCGCGAAGGCAAGATCCTCGGCAGTTACATCAAAAAGAACTTCGCCGGGAAGAAGATCGGGTATTTCTACCAAGACGATGAATTCGGCCAGGACGGTGTCAAAGGCCTCAGCGACGAGATCCCCGCGGCGGACGTGGTCAGCAAGCAGACCTACGACCCGACCAACGTGAACATCGGCCCACAGGTCGCCGCGCTGAAGGCAGCGGGGGCCCAGGTGGTGGTGTCATTCAGTGTCCCGGCCTTCACCGCGCTGCTGAAGCTGAACAGCCTCAAGCTCGGCTTCAGCCCGGCCCTGGTGGTCAGCGACGTCGGCACCGACCCGATTACGCTGGCCGGCCTGCTGCAGTCTTTCGCCAAGCAGGGCGGCGCGACCGTCTCCGGCAACGCGCTGACCCAGGGCATCATCACCGACGGCTACGGACCCAGCGTCGGGGACACCACCAACAGCTGGGTCACGCTGTTCAAGAAGATCCACGACCAGTACATTCCCAAGCTGCCCTTCGACGGCAACGTGCTGTTCGGTGAATCGGTCGCCTACACGTTCGTCCAGGCCATGCTCACCGCGGGCCGTAATCCGACCCGGGCCGACCTGGTCACCGCGATCCAGAAGGGCCTGCCCGCGGGGCCCTCGGTGGCGCCCTATGCCTTCTCCGCGACCAATCATGCGGGCTCGACCGGCGGGTACATCGGCGTCATCAAGAACGGCGTGATCGTCCAGCAGGGCCCCGTATACGTCACCGACACCACGCCGTCCGGTGCTGTCACCCAGTACACGGGGACGGCGCAGTCGGCACCAGCTAGCGGTTTGCCCTAGCATGCGCATCGGGGCTGATTGACGTTAAGGCCCGTATGCTGGCAAAACGGGCGGAGGAGGCGTGAGCGTCGCATCGAGTCGGCGGTTGCCCGCTGGCCCCGAGCAGCCGCCGGCCGAGCGGCTGCTCGGGGCCGCCGAGCGGCTGTTCGGGGAGCGGAGCTACCAGCGGACCACGGTGGCAGGCATCTGTGCCCGGGCTGGCATGGCGACCGGCAGCTTTTACGCCCACTTCGGCTCGAAAGCGGAGATCTTCGCGGCGGTCGTCCGCCGGATCAACGCCGATCTGCGGATGGCCATGAGGGCAGCCATCGAGCAGGCGGGCCCCCGGCAGCTGGAGATCGAGCGGGCCTCGTTCCGCGCCTTCTTCGACATGCTGTCCACGCGCCCGTGGATGGACCGCATCGTCCGGGAGTCGGAGTTCGTGGCGCCGGGCCTGTTCCGCGAGTACTACGAGCACCTGGCGCGGGGCTACGCCCGCGGGGTGCGTCAGGCCCAGCTGGCCGGCGAGGTGGACGCGCGCTACGACCCGGAGGTCATCGCCTTCATGTACACCGGGATCGGCAACTTCGTCGGCATGCGGTGGGCCGACTGGACGGCGGGCGGCCAGGTGCCCGACGATGTGCTGGATGATCTTCTGGAGGTTCTGCGCCGCGGGCTCCCGCCGCTCGCGGCGGCGGACGACGTATCGTCATAGCCATGGCTGACGGGATCGAGTCGTCCCGCACGATCCCGGAACTGCTGCTGGCAGCGGCCAGCCGGGACCCGGGCGGCGTGTGGGTGCGCGCGGACGAGGGTTCGCTGACGTTCTCGGGTGCGGCGGCGCGGGCCGCCCGGGCGGCCCGCGCCCTCCGCGACGCCGGGGTCCGGCACGGGGACCTGGTCATGGTCACGGCGCGGACCACCCCGCCGTACCTGATCTGCTGGCTGGCCGTGGCCGCGCTGGGCGCGGTCACGGTGTCCGTCAATCCGCGCAGCGCCCCCGCTGAACTCGCCGGGCTCATCCGGCAGACCCAGCCGCGGGTCATCGTCACCGACCAGGAGCTGGCGCCCCTCGTCGCCGAGACGGAGGCCAGTGACCGGCCCCCGCTGGGCCTCCTGGACGTGGCTGAGCTGACCGACGACTGGGCCGGCCCCAGCCCGGGGTCCTGGGAGTGGCCTGACGCCGCGGTGAAACCGGATGACCTCGCGGTCCTCATCCCGACCTCCGGCACCACGGGCCGGTCCAAGCTGGTCATGCAGACCCACCGGGCGTACGTGATGGCGGGGGAGGGCTTCCCCTACTGGATGGAGCTGACCGCCGACGACCGGCTGATGACGTCGCTGCCGTTGTTCCACATCAATGCCCCCGCGTACTCGGTGATGGGCTCGCTGGCCATCGGGGCTGGCCTGATCCTGCTGCCGCGCTTCTCGGCCAGCGGGTTCCTCGACTCGGCCCGCAAGCACGGCGCGACTGAGTTCAATGCCATCGGCGCGATGCTGGAGATCCTCATGCGCCAGCCGTCGCGGCCCGACGACGCGGACACGCCGCTGCGGCTCTGCTACACCGGGCCGGCCCCGGCCCGCGAGCGCCAGGAGGAGATGGAGCGCCGGTTCGGCCTGCGCATTGTCGTCGGGTACGCCATGTCGGAGAGCCCGTACGGGCTGATCTGGCCCGGCGGCACCCGCCCGTTCGGCACCCTCGGCACGCCGCGCCAGCATCCGACGCTCGGCACGGTCAACGAGGTCCGGGTTGTGGATGACGACGGCCGGGATCTCGGCCCTGGCGCGGCCGGTGAACTGCTGCTGCGCAACCCGGTGGTAACGCCGGGGTACTGGGGGATGCCGGAGGAGACCGCCGCCGCGATCACCGACGGCTGGCTGCACACCGGTGACCTGGTCACGGTGGACGACGGCGGCACGTTCACGTTCGTCGCGCGGAAGAAAGAGGTGCTCCGCCGCCGCGGCGAGAACCTCTCCCCGGCTGAGGTCGAGGAGGCGCTGGCCGGGCACCCGTCGGTGCTGGAGGTCGCCGTGGTCGGGGTCCCCTCGGAGCTGTCCGAGGAGGAGGTGAAGGCGTTCATTGTGGCGGCGCCCGGCGCCACTCCCGACTTCACCGAGTTGCGGGCGCACGCGGCCGCCCGGCTGGCCGCCTTCAAGGTGCCCCGCTACTGGCAGCTCATCAACGAACTGCCCCGCACCCCGACCGCGCGAGTGGCCAAGCACCGGCTCCCCCAGGGACACCAGCCCGAGGAATACGACGCCGAGGCTGGCCCGAGCGGCTGAGCCGCGTGGCCAGTCTCAGCGTCCCTTGCCCCGGAACCACATGTCGACCGCCGCCACGACGATGAGCAGCGTGATGATGGCGGCCCGCCTGGCCCCCCGCAGTATCCTCAGCGTCCCGGCGAGACGGGCACGGACCGCATCTTCATCCCGTTCGGCCTGCCACCACCGCGCGCCGTACCAGCCGGCGGCCAGCGCGACCACCGTGGCGACGACGGCGACATCCACGCTTACTGTCGTGACCGGCGACGATTGCGCTGCAAGTAACGCGAACGTCATGCAGGGCAGTGTGTACCGGAAGCGGGGTGGTGACAAGAGTGACATGCGCTATTAGATGCGGAAGAGTTGGGAGAGGAACTGCTCCGGCCGAATACGGTGAGCACCATCCGCCCAGCTGAGCGAGCTGGTTCACCGCCTGGCCCGCGAGCTCGGCGGGCCAGGCGCTGACGGCGGCGAAGTCAGATCCGGAAGAACAGGTTGAGGAACCGGTCGGCGACGTCCAGGTCACCGCGGACGGTACCGGAGTTGCTCCGGCCGAACGCGGTGAGCACCATGCTGCCCGGATCGAAGTCGATCACTGTCGGCAGGTCGCCGACGTCGCCCGGCTCGTAGGCCATGCCCTTGTCGGCCACGTCGATCCGGTAGCTGCCGGCGTTCCGCCCGGAGACGGTGACGCCGAGGCTGAATGGGGACGGGTCGGTATCCGCGCGGACCGTTGACTGCCAGATGATGAACATGAACGGCACCAGCAGGTCGGCCGCCTCCGCCGGGAGGCCGTGCGCCCGCCCGGTGCCCTGCCGGATGTCCCAGGAGTGGACCGTATAGTCCATCAGCTGGCCGGCCGCGTAGATGAAGGCGGGGACCGGGCCCATGTAGCTGTGCGGGACAATGAGGCCCGACCACTCGTCCGCGGTCAGCGGCTCGAGGATCCCCATCATCCGGTCGAAGTCGGCCCGGGCCCGGGCCATGAGTTCCGGCTGGGCCAGGGCCCGGAACTCGGTCGCCGACTGGCCCGCCCGCTCGTGCATGACAGCGAGGCCGTGTGCGGTCGCCTCGCCACCGCTGCGGGCCGTCTCGAAGGCGGCGAAGTAGCCCTCCGTGGTATCCACCAGGTGGCCGACCACGTCGCGGACGGCCCAGCTCTCGCAGGCGGTCGGGGCGTCCCAGGCACCGGGCTGCTCCGCCAGCTTGAAGAACCGGTCTGCCTCCTCGCGCACGACTCGCAGGATCGTGTCCTTGCCCTCGAAGGTCATCGCGTTCCAAGCATTCATTACTGTTCACCTCTCTGTGATCCAGACAGTACGAACGACAGCGCACCATGGCGCCGCATGTCAATGCCCCGTCAACAGCTTCCGCATAGTTTCCGGCTACGCTGGCGCTGGGAACATAACGTGACCCCGGAACCCGTAACTGGACCACAGGGCCGAAGGGTGTGATCGTGACAGGCCGATGGTTCCGCGGCCGTCCTGGAGGGTGTCCGGGCGAACCATGCCTTCCTGGGCCGGGCGGTGCGCTACCTGACCGCGGAGGGTGGTATCGAGCAGTTCCTCGATCTGGGCACCGGAATTCCGACCGCCAACAACACCCATGAGGTCGCCCAGGCCGTGATGCCCTCGTCCCGGGTGGTGTACGTGGACAACGACCGTTGCAAGCTGGGTTGTGCACACGCGAAGAACTGGGCGGCGAGGCTGACGGAACCGAACGCGGGAATGTAAGCGCCCCTGAGCGCTCTGCAGAGCAGCGCTCTGCAGAGGCATTGGGGCAGCCAGAGACGCGCGGGGCACCGCTCTCAGGGTGCCTTGGGCGCCGCGTGCGTGCCTCACGGCGTCGCGGGTGCCGGTGCCGCGGCCGCCCGCTCCCACTCGCGGGGCGCGCTGACCTCGGCCCAACTGCTGCCGAACGTCATCCGGCGCAGCGGTGCGGCCATGCCGCAGAGGCGGAACCAGCTACGGCTAAAGAACACCTCGACCGGATTGCTCATCAGGCCCTGCCGAAGGGTTGTCATGGCCAGGTCGACAGCCTGGAAGCCGTACTCGCGCATCTCGGCCTCGTACTCGCCGATCGCGTCCAGCAGCGGCAGCTCGGCCCGGGCGGCCCGGGCCAACTGGCGGGTGAGCAGAGCGGCGTCGCGCAGGGCGGTGTTGGCGCCGTTACCGCCGGCCGGCGGCATGCCATGCACGGCGTCCCCCAGCACGGTTACCCGCGAGGGCGCCCATGGTACCGGGCGCTCGGAGGCTAGGAACGGGAACGCGCGGACATCCTCGGGCGGGCACTGCTCGATCACCCGGCGCAGCGCCGGGTGCCACCCGGTGGTCAGCCCGGCGATGCGGGCCTTCAGCTGGGCGCCGCCGAGACGTTCCGGGTGCGGAGGGAACTGGTCGTTGCGGGCGACGAATGCGCACAGCATGTAGTCGTCCATGGCTGACTTCCGGTGTTCGAACATGGAGGTGAACAGGAAATACGGCGCGGCGGGCAGAACAAGGTTCATGCCGAGGGTGAGCGATGCGGGCAGCCAGGCCCTGGTGGTGCCGTTAAGCGGCAGCTTGAGCCCGACGCCGAACGCCCCGACATCGCGGCGGATGGCGGTGGGCAGGTATTGGGCGCGTAGCCGGGAGCTGATCCCGTCGGCGCCCACAAGAATGTCGCCAGTGACGGACGTTCCGTCGGCGAAGCAGGCGATCGGGCGGCCGCCGGGAGCGAACTCGTAACGTTCGAAGGCCTTGCCGTAATGGACGCGGTCGAGGCCTGCGAGCAGGATGCCACGAAGCGTGTGCCGGTCGGCGGGGTAGGCCCGCTCCGCCGGGTCCGCTTCGTCGGGGTACATGATCGCATCCTCGACCCGGACCAGCTCGCGCAGGTCGGGCTGGAGGAAGCCGAAGCCGCCGCCCGGGCGGCCCGCGGTGTCCAGGAACTCCCGCCACCGCGGGTCGGGCAGGCAGGCACGCAAGGACCGGCTGCCCGCCGGGTCAATCGCGAGCCGGTAGCGGTCCAGGCGACCGTCCCGGTGTGTGTCGCGCTCGTAGACGTTCACGTCGATGTTGTGTTTGCGCAGGCCCTGAGCCAGTGCAAGGCCGCCGATGCCGCCGCCGACGATGAGGACGTTGATCACGGGTCAGGCTCCTAGCGTGAAGAGGTCGCACAGCTGCTTGACGACAGCCTCGGCCGTGCCGGGTTTGAGGCGAATGCCTTTGAGGGTGGCGATGACCAGCTCGACACTGGCGTCAACATCGAGCGCGACCGGCCAGCTGCGCTGCCCGATGCCTTCTTCGAAGATCGCCGCGAGTGCGTGCCGCCAGCCCTGCTCGTCGTGCTTGATGATGACCGCCACGGATTCGTCGCGGCGGGCGCGTATCTCGAATTCCTCAAGCACGACGAACAACTCGGGCCGTTGCGCAACAGCCGTGGCGATCCCGGCCAGGTGATGCCGCAACCTCGCGGCGGGTTCAAGGTCGGTACGCATGGTCCCCTCAAGCTGACCGGTGACGTGCTCGAGAACCGCGGCGATCAGGTCCGCCTTGGCCGGGAAGTAGTGATGCAGGGTGGAGTGGTCGATGCCCGCCACCTCGGCGACCGGCCGCAACCGCAACCCCTCGAAGCCCCGCTCGGCTATCGCAGAGAATGCCGCGCGGACCAGCGCCTGCCGACGATCAAGTCGTTCCGTCATCCCACTCACCCTCTCAACCAATCAGTTGGTTGATAATCAACCATATGCCGTTGGCAAGTCAACTTCGCCGCCGACCGAGACCCCGCCGACAAGGCCTGAGGGGCGTGGCCCGCGATGCAAACAGGGTCCGCTGCGCGGCGTCCAGGATCGCCGAGGTGTCCCGCACATCAGCGTCGATGTAGGAGGTGGCGCCGCGGGTACTGGTCAGCAGGGCCCGCGCATGAGCCAGCACGATCGGGTCACTACCGACGTAGACGACGCAGGCGGCGCGGTCGAGGAATGTGCGGTTCTAGCGGGCGGCACCCGGCTAGCGACATCGACACCGCGGCGGCGGCCCGGGCGGCGCAGCGCTACAACAAACTGGTCGCGACCCCGCAGACCCGCCGCAGCCGGGCCGAGGTGACCCGGTTCTTCGAGGGCCTGGACCTGCTCGAGCCGGGTCTGGTCCAGACCGACCAGTGGCGGCCGGAGCCAGGCGCGGGTCCCGGCGGCCGGGCCCCGGGCTACGCGGCCGTGGGCCGCAAGGCCTGATCGCGGCGCAGCGCACGCGAGTATGCCCCGCCGGGACGGGAAGACACGGGGAGCGCAAGCCCTTAACCTATTAATCAGATCGAGATAATAAGTTAGTAGTCCTCCGCAGTCGTACCGTATGCGAAGGAGGCCCTCGTGGCTCTACCGGACTTCCTGATCATCGGTGCCCCGAAGGCAGGCACCACCGCACTTCACGCCGCTCTCGCCCGGCATCCGGGGCTCTTCATGTCGGCGGTCAAGGAGCCGAAGTTCTTCCTGACCGACGGCCCGCCGCCCACCCGGGGCGGGGGGCCGGGCGACATCACGACCTACCGGGAGCACATCTGGCGCCGGGAGGACTACGAAGCGCTCTTCGCGGCCGCTCCGGCCGGGACGCTGCGCGGCGAGTCCACGCCCTTCTACCTCTACGACGCGGCGGCGCAGCGCCGGATCCGGGACCTGATCCCGGCGGTCAAGATGATCGCCGTGCTCCGCGACCCGGTGGAGCGCGCGCACTCCAACTGGACGCACCTGTGGTCGGCCGGGCTGGATCCCATCGACGACTTCGTCGCGGCCTGCGCGGAGGAGGACCGCCGGCTCGCCGCGGGCTGGGCCCAATTCTGGCACTACACCAGGCTCGGCCGGTACGGCGAGCAGCTTGAGCACCTGCACATGCTGTTCCCCCGGGAGCGGGTCCTGGTGCTCAGGTACCGGGCACTGGTCGATTCACCGGTCGAGACGCTGGACACCATCTGCGCCTTCCTGGGTGTGGAGCGGGGCCTCATCGCCGAGGTACCCCGGGAGAACGTCACGGCCCATCCGGATCGCTCGTTCAGCCATCTGGCGGTTTCCCAGGCGGTCCGCGCCCTCACCGCGGCCGGGCGTCATCTGCCGGGCACCGCGGCGGCGACCATGGCCCGGCCGCTGGAGCGGGTCCTGCAGCAGAAGGCGCCTAGCCGGCAGCCGCTCACGTGGGCCCAGCGCCAGGCGCTGCTGCCGTACTTCGACACCGACGTCCGGCTGCTGGAGAAGGTCACCGAATCGGACTTCAGCGACTGGCTGCAGCCCCGGGAGCGCTCCGGCGGGCTGGTCGGCGAGCGGCCGCCGGGTCAGCGCCAGGCGCGCAACGGCCGGCCTCAGCCCCAGCTCCGGCCCTGACCAGCGAGCGGCACTGGTCAGCGGACCTCAGTCCGCAGTTCGTGGGCGCCGTCAGTTCCGGTCATCTCGTAGTAGAGCCGCTGCCGGCCGTCGGCCAGCGGGAGGATGTCCAGGTAACGCAGGCCACCAGCGGCGTGCGGCGACTGGGCGAACGGGACGGCTCCCAGTGCCGACAAGCCCGTGGGCTCGGCTCCGGTCGCGACGCCGGTGCGCTCCTCGTAGTTCTCGGCCGCGCTGGCGCGGCCATCGTAGTAGGCCACGATGGTCTCACCCAGGTAGCACACCGCGCTGACCCGGGTGCCGCGCGAGTCCCACAGGCCTGGTCGGCCGTTCAGCGCCGTCCCCTGCCAGGTCCACTCCCGCCCGTCGTGGCTGGTGGCGTAATCGGTGGCCATCTGGTCCGCCTCGTCGGGGTCGGCCAGTGGGTGGCACGACGCCCAGAGCTGCCAGATCCCGTCCCGGTGCACGATCACCGGATCCTTGACCGCCGTCTTGGTGTCGCCCGGCAGCACGACCTGACTGCGGCGCGCGTCGAATTCGGCCGGGTGGGCCGCCTCGATCAGCTCAACCCGCCAGTGCTTGGTCCCTGGGGTGGCGCAACTGAGGTAGAGCCGCCAGGCGCCCGCCGGGGTGCGGACGAGCGACGGCCGCTCCAGCGAGTCGGTATCCATGAGTTCGCGGCCGATGCTGAGCAGCGTCTCGAAGTGCTCGCCGTCGTCGGAGCGGGCGATGGCCACCGCGTAACCACGGCCGTGGCCGACGGGGCGGCGCATCCGGTAGGCCAGGTAAACGCCGTCATCGCCGAGCGCCGCACTGGGCGCCCCGGCCCAGTAGCCGGCCCCCCTCCGGGGGGGTTCGATCGCCACTACGGAGCGCGGCGGGTCCGGCCGCAGGACGCCAGCGGGCAGGCCGAATTCTCCTGTAAGCATATAGGAATTATAGACATACTCGGCTCCTTGCGCGGATCAGCAGGCAGCATCCGGGTTACATGTGCTGCGGCCCGACTTCGCGCGTCATGTCACAGCGCGCTACGCGGGCGGGCGCCCGGCAAAACCGCACCATGCTACGTCGGACGAAGCATACTCTGATACACGGCGATCAAGGCGGCCTTCTGCTCGTCACTCAGCTTCTGATCGGCCCGGATGGCCGCCTCTGCGTCGGGGAGAGACGGCAGGGAACCGGGGTCGGCGGCGGTGGCGCCGCCCGTGGCACTGTCCGGATCCAGCAGCCCCGCTTCCGCGAGCAGCGTTTCCGCGGAAACGTTGAGCGCCTGGGACAGGAGCTTGAGCACGCGGACCGACGGCTGGTGCAGTCCGCGCTCGATCTGGCTCAGATAGGGATTGGACAGGCTGGTCAGTTCAGCCAGCTGGCGCAGGGACAGGTTGGCGAGCTTGCGCTGGCTGCGTATGAAAGCACCCAGCGCCTCCCGCTGTGCGGCCCACGGATCTGGTATCACCGGAACCCCCGGTAATGGCTGGAACGGAAGATATTGCTAACTATAGTACGCGCAAGGCGCCGAGGCCGGGAATGCGCAAGCGCGGCGAACCCGGGAATTCCTGGTCCGCCGCGCGCGGCTGTCGCTCACTTGCGCTAGTGGGCAGGTGGGCCTGGTTGGGCATGTGGCCTGGCGGCTCACTAGGCAAGGGTTGGTCACTTGGCCTGGGAGTCGGACTTCCTGGCCGGGGTGCCGTTGGTGCCGTTGGTGCCGGTCTTGCCGGCGATCATCGGCATCGTCGCGTGCAGCACGCTCTCGGCGAACTTGCGCTGGCTGGCCAGCAGCTGCTCGGCGAAGTCGTAGGCGTTGGCCACGAACTCCTCGGGCTTGGGCAGCTTGTCGGAGTAGGGCAGGCTCGGCGTCGGGATCGACGGCAATTGCGGGGTGACCGACTGGACGGCTTCGGCCCAGCGCTTGATGGCATCGACGACGGCATCCTGGCTCTTGCGGACCGTGCTCAGGATCTCGCTCTGAATTTCCTGGCCGGCGGTGCGGGTATCAGTCATTTTTTCTCCTCGGGTTGGCTTCTGCTAGCTATACTACGCGCTTTGGTTGATTTGTCAAGCGAGGACCGCCGCGGCAGGACCTTGGCGGTGGCTAATCAGCGATGGAGCTTCAGTGCTGGATACCCGAGCGGTCCAGCCTCAGCCGTGGATGTACTCGCCCGGAGCCTCGCCGAGCGCGGGGTAGCGCCTGCTGCCCACGGACGGCGGCTTGACCAGGTCACCGGACCGCTTCTTGGCCCAGACGGCCCAGTCCTCCCACCATGAGCCCTTGATGACCTTCGCGCCCGCGCGCCACTTCTCCGCGGAGGCGTCGCCGTCCTGGCTCACCTCGTGCCAGGCCTTGGGGCCGGGCGGGTTGACGATGCCGGCGATGTGCCCTCCGTTGGACAGTACGTACCGCACCTGGCCGCCGACCAGCCCAGTGGTCTTGTACGCGGCCGTCCACGGCACGATGTGGTCGTTCACCGCGCTGACTATGTACGTGTCGGCGTTGATGTCCTTCAGGGACAGGTGCTGGCCGGCCAGTTCCAGTTCGCCCTTGGCCAGCTGGTTGTGCAGGTAGAGCGAGCGGAGATAGAAGGAGTGCATGGCCGCGGGCAGGCGGGTGCTGTCGGCGTTCCAGGCCAGGATGTCGAAAGCGGGCGGCTGCTGGCCCATCAGCCAGTTCGTCGCCACGTAGTTGAAGATGAGGTCGTTCGCCCGGAGCATGTCGAACGCCGTGCTCATGTCGGACGCTTCCAGGAAGCCCTTGGCCTCCATGTGACGTTCCATCCGGGCCACGGTCTTCTCGTCGGTGAAGACCCCGAGCACGCCCGGCTCGCTGTAGTCGAGCAGCGTGTTGAGCAGGGTGATCGAGCCGATGCGGTCATCACCGGTCTTGGCCAGATAGGCGGCGAGCATCGCGGTCAAGGCGCCACCCAGGCAGAGCCCGGTAATGTTGATCTTGTCGGACCCGGTGATGTCGGATATCACGTCCAGCGCGGCCCGTGGCCCCTCGATCAGGTAGTCATCCAGCCGGACCCCGCGCATGCCGGCATCGGGGTTGCGGTACGAGATGGCGAAGACCGTGTGCCCGTGCCGTACCGCCCACTCGATGAAGCTGCGGTCGCGCGCGAGGTCCATGATGTAGTACTTGTTGATCCAGGGCGGGCTCATCAGCATCGGGATGGCCCCGACCTTGGGGGTCTTCGGTGCGTACTGAATGAGCTCCATCAGGTCGCTCTTGTAGACGACGTGTCCCGGCGTGGCCGCGAGATTCTGCCCCAGCTGGAACGGCCGCCGGGTCAACCTGCCTCGGGCGCCCGTCGTTGTGGGCGAGGTCATCCAGGAAGTTGCGGGCCCCGGCGACCACGCTGGCGCCCCCAGTCTCGAACGCCCGCTTCAGCGCGGCCGGGTTGGTGGCCAGGAAGTTCGTCGGGGCGGCCGCGTCGAGCAGGAATCCGCTCATCAGCCGCGCCTTCCCGTCGCTCACCGGATCACCACTCCCGGCCTCGAGCACGTCGTCGTTGAACTGCCGGTACGCCAGGTAGGCCTGGCGGAGCCCGGCAAATCCGGCGTTGTCCTCCCAGGTGGCGTCCGCGAACCGCCGGTCCGGGGTGAGCGGGATCGGCGGCGTGGCCTCCGTCCCCACTGACCGGGCCGCTGTGAACTGGGCGATCCTGGCCAGGCTGGTCCAAAGACGCAATCCCGCCTCGGCGAACTCGCCCGGGCGCCGCAGCGCCCGGGCCAGCACCTCGACCATTGACCCGCCGAAGCTGGCCATGTCGAATTCGCCGATGAGATCAGCCTCGGGGGCGAGGACCTCGGCTGCGTCTTCTACCACCCGTTGCGCGATGTCGTGCTCGGACATGCGGCACCTCCTAGATCGAGTCTGTGGGCCGGGGCCCCGGTTGGCTATAGAGCTGTTCGAATTGGCTATAGGCGTTCGAAAATCGCGGCGATGCCCTGGCCCCCTCCGATGCACATCGTGATGAGCGCGTATCGGCCGCCGGTCCGGCGCAGTTCATGCAGGGCCTTGACGGTGAGGATGGCGCCGGTCGCGCCGAGCGGGTGCCCGAGCGAGATCCCGCTGCCGTTCGGGTTGGTCCGGTCGGGGGGCAGGCCAAGCTCGCGGATCACGGCCAGCGCCTGCGCCGCGAACGCCTCGTTCACCTCGAACACGTCGATCTCGTCCACTTTCAGGCCCGACCGGTCGAGCACCTTGCGGACCGCGGGCACCGGGCCGATGCCCATCACGCGCGGCTCCACACCCGCGTGGCTGTAGGCGACGAGCCGTCCCATCGGGTGCAGCCCATGCGTCTGCGCGTACGCCGCGCTGGCCAGGACCACGGCGGCGGCCGCGTCGTTGACCCCCGAGGCGTTGCCCGCCGTGACCGTGCCGCTCTTGTCGAAGGCCGGCCGCAGCCGGGCCAGGTCCTCGGCCGTGACCCCGGGCCGGATGTGCTCGTCAGCGGTGAACGTCGTGGTGCCCTTCCTGCTGGTCACCTCGATGGGCGTGATCTGCTCGGCGAAATAGCCCGCCTCGGTGGCGTAGGCCGCCCGGCGGTGGCTCTCGGCGGCGAGGGCGTCCTGGTCAGCCCGGGAGACCTCGTAGTCGGCCGCGACGTTCTCGGCGGTGATGGCCATGTGGCAGCCGTCGAACGGGTCGGTGAGCGCGCCGACCATGGCGTCCACGGCCACCGCGTCCTGCATCCGCTTGCCCCAGCGAAGGTCGGGGAGCCAGTACGGCGCGCGGCTCATCGACTCCGCACCTCCGGCCACGGCCGCGTCGGCGTCACCCAGCATGATGGCCTGGGCCGCAGAGACGATGGCCTGCAGCCCGCTGCCGCACAGCCGGTTCAGCGTCAGCGCGGGCGTGCCGGTCGGCAGGCCGCCGTTGATGGCCGCCGCCCGCGCGAGGTACATGTCCCTGGCTTCGGTGTGGATCACGTGGCCGAAAACGACATGGCCCACGTCCGCGGGCTCTACGTCCGCCCGGGTCACCGCGTCTCGCACCACCGCGGCCGCGAGGTCGCACGGCGGCACGGCGGCCAGGCCGCCACCGTATTTGCCGATCCCCGTCCGCACCGCGGACAGGACCAGAACTTCCGGCTGCGTAAACGTGTCATTCATTGCTGCTCCCTCACGTAGTTCATGGTTGGTTCCTCACATGTCCAGGCCGCCATTGACGGACCAGACCTGCCCGGTGATGTACGAGGACTGGTCGGCCGCCAGGAAGGTGACCACGCGGGCGATCTCCTCCG
This sequence comes from uncultured Actinomycetes bacterium, assembly GCA_963822825.1. Classification (GTDB taxonomy): domain Bacteria; phylum Actinomycetota; class Actinomycetes; order Streptosporangiales; family Streptosporangiaceae; genus JAWWPY01. Next base: position 46,749 of record CAWGIW010000022.1, read on the forward strand.
GCGTACCGAGCCGGCCGACCGGGATCTGGCCGCGTATCCGGTCGAGCACCTTGTCCGGGACGGTGGCGAGCATGTCGGTCGCGATAAAGCCCGGCGTCACCGCGTTCACGGTCAGCCCGACCCCGTCCCCTACCGGCGGGCCCGCCCGGTTGAGCTGGAAGAGGGACTCCTTGGCGAGTGACTTGGTCAGCCCGAACAGGCCGGACTTCGACGCGGCGTAGTTGGCCTGGCCGATGGCCCCGGTCTCGCCGATGACCGAGGACACGCTGATGATCCGCCCGGTGCCACGCTCGATCATGTGCTCCAGCGCCGCCTGGGCCATGAAGAAGGCGCCCGACAGGTTGACCGAGATGACGCGCAGCCAGTCTTCGTCGGTCATCTTGGCCACGGTCTTGTCGGCCGTGATGCCTGCGTTGTTGACGAGAATGTCGAGGCGGCCATGCTGGTCGATGACCTCCTGCAGCACCCGGCGGCAGTCGGCCGCATCGCCGATGTTGCCCTCATGCAGGGTGATACGCCGGCCTGGGTAGCTTTCGGTCATGCTGGACAGGAACTTCTTGGCTGGCTCCTCGTGACGCCAGTACCCCGCAGCGATGGCGGCGCCCTCCGCGGCCAGGCGGTGGCAGATGGCCTCCCCGATGCCTCGGGCCCCGCCGGTCACCAGGGCGACCCGGTTCTGTAGCTGGCCTGCTGTGTGCTGCTGCGTGTCGGTGGTGTCTGTCATCGCGCGTCCTTCAGTCGGGTGTGGGCAAGGGTCTAGTGCCTGGAGCCCGGGGACGTCGGCTGCCGGAGGCGTGCCATCACGGAGCCATGCCTGCGGAGTCTTCATTGCCCCCTCTTGGCTAGTTATTCACTCATATCATTGGAGGGCTTAGAAAAGAAACAGGAAATGGACTAGCCAGCCAGCCGGCACAAAGAAAGTACTTAAGTCGCTGCCTTTGCTGACCTAAGGCCTGATAACAGTGACCAAATGCCCCTGGACAGGCCGGCCAAATACGCTCCTGTAGAAGACCCGGATGAATCAGCCGGGCGTGATTAATAATACTGTCTCACTTTTCATGGTGATGTGTTCAGCCCCGTGAGGGGCGCACCCGCATCATGAGCCACAGCGCGCCATCTAGACTTGGGCGCCAGAACCGGTGGCGGGAGGAGCCCAATGCTGGACGGACGGCTGCTCGTCGACGCCCATGTGCACCCGCCGCGGCTGCCGACGCTCAAGGCCGCCTGGCACGCCTGGGCCGAGCACTTCGGGCAGCCGGGCTGGCGGGCGGTGTTCGACCGCGATGGCGCGGTCATACCGCGGGCGCTCGATGAGCTCATGGAGTCCGAGGGCGTCAACCGCGCCATCCTGCTCTGCGAGTACAGCCCCAAGGTCACCGGGATCCAGCCCGTCGAGGACCTGCTGCCGATCATCAAGCACAACCCGGAGCGCTTCACGTTCCTCGCGAACATCAACCCGCACCTGCACTACCCGGTCGCCGCGGAACTGGCGAGGCAGGCCGCGATGGGCGCGGCCGGGCTCAAGATCCATCCGGTGCACGGCGGATTCTGCGCGGCCGACCCGATGCTCTACCCCGCCTACCAGGCCTGCGAGGCCGAAGGCTGGCCGGTCGTCGTGCACTGCGGCACCAGTTCGTTCCCTGGCTCAGACAACGCCATGGCCGATCCGGGCCTGCTCAGCCCGGTGCTCAGGGATTTCCCCGGGCTGACGGTGGTGCTCGCGCACGGCGGGCGGGGCTGGTGGTACGAGGCGGCCGCGGCCCTGGCCTTGCTGCATGAGAACGTGTGGATCGAGCTGTCCGGGCTGCCGCCCAGGAAGCTGCCCGAGTACTACCGGCGGTTCAACCTGCGCCGGCTGGCCCGCCGGTTCGTATTCGGCACGGACTGGCCGGGGGTCCCGGGAATCGCGCGCAACGCCCGCGCCCTGGCCGAGCTTGATGTCGGCGAGGACACCCTCGGCGAGATCCTGGGGGGCAACGCCATGCGGATCTACCGAGGGCTGGACGGCCGCCGCTGACCCCGGAGGCCAGCTGTCCCCCGGCTCCGGGGCTGGCGGGCGGGCTGGCCGCCGGAGATCGTTGAAGGCATGGAAGCTGGGCTTGTGGGTAGCTTCCCGGGCGTTCCGGTACATTCAAGGGCTGGTCAAATGACATGATCAGGAAGATAGGGGCGGGGTACCGACGCCCTGTTCAAAGACCGGAAGTGATGCTGTGCCCGTCTACGCGCTCGACTACCTCGTGCCCGCGATCGACCCAGGCGCGTACGTTCATCCCGATGCCGTGGTGATCGGCTCGGTGGAACTCGGCGCGGGCGTCTCGATCTGGCCAGGCGCGATTCTGCGGGGCGACCATGGCGTGATCCGGGTCGGGGAACGCACGTCCATCCAGGACGGGACCGTCGTGCACACGACCGAGGAGTGGCCCACCATCATCGGCGCTGATTGCGTCGTCGGGCACCGGGCCCATCTGGAAGGCTGCGTCGTGGAGAACGGCTGCCTGATCGGCTCGGGCTCGCTCGTGCTGAACCGCGCCCGGGTCGGAGCGGGCGCCGTGGTGGCGGCCGCCGCCCTGATCCGCGAGGACATGGTTGTTCCCCCGGACGCGCTGGCGGTGGGCGTGCCCGCGGCGATCAGGGACGGCGCGGGGGCCCGGCAGCGGGACTGGATCCGCTCAGCCGTCGCCACCTACCTGGACCTGGCCGAGCACCACCGGACCGGCCTGCGGCGGCTGGATCTCTTACCCGTTATGCGGCGGCCCGCATCGGGAGCGGGCAGTTCTCATGGACCCAGTCTCCGCCCACGCGGCGCCGCACATCGTGGCTGACCTCTATCGGCTGACGGCAGCGCGCGCAGACCGGTCCGGCCACCCGGGCCGCATGGTCGTCCACGATCAGCCACGACCGCCTGATGAAGTGCGCGTCTTCCAGGCTCAGGCCCACGGAGTTCGGCGACGTCACCGGGAACCCGAGACCTCCGGGGCAGTAGTGGCCCAGGTGAGCCGCACGTACCCGCTCGCCGATCCGCACCCGCACCTCCCGCTCGCCACTGGCCATTATGCCCGGCCCTGGAAGGTCCCCGCCCGCCCGCGGGGAGCTCGCCGGGCGCGGGCTCCGGGGCCACCGGAAACTGGGGCGAGGAGGCGTGCTCCCCGAAGCTAGGCTTGGGCGATGCGAGAAATCATAGAGATCCTGCAGGCCGACGGACGCGCCAGCCCGGAACGTATCGCCAAGATGACCGGCCTCGACGTTGAGCAGGTGCGTGATCAGATCGCCGCCTGGGAAGACGCCGGGATCATCCGTCGCTACAAAGCGGTGGTGGATCTGGACCAGCTGCGGACCGCCACCGGCACCGAGGTGATCACTGCGCTGATCGACGTGTCGGTGTCCCCTGAGCGCGGGGTGGGCTTCGACCATGTAGCGGCCCGGATTTCCCAGTTCCCCGAGGTTCGGTCGGTGTACCTCATGTCCGGTGCCCAGGACCTGCGCTGCGTGGTCGCCGGCCGGAGCATGCACGATGTCGCCGATTTCGTGGCGCAGAAGCTGGCGACCATCGACCGGGTCAGCGCGACGGTGACTCACTTCGTGCTCAAGACGTACAAAGATGACGGCGATCTGTTCATTCCTCCAACGGAAGACCACCGCCTGCGGGTCGCGCCGTGAAGCCGCTCAACTCGGTCGTCGCCGCATGCCCGCCGTCCGGAATACGCCGCTTCTTCGACATCGCCGCCAGCATGGACGACGTAATCTCACTCGGCGTGGGTGAACCTGATTTTGTCACTCCGTGGCGTATCAGGGAAGCTGGCATATTCGCTCTGGAAAATGGCTTTACCACGTATACCTCGAATGCCGGGCTCCTGGAGCTCCGTGAGGCTATTTGCGCTGATCTCGATGCCCGCTACGCGGTGAGCTATCACCCGGCCCAGGAGTGCCTGATCACCGCGGGGGTGTCGGAGGGCCTGGACCTGGCCCTGCGGGTGGTGCTGGAACCCGGCGACGAGGTTCTCATCCCAGAGCCCTGTTACGTGGCCTACGCCCCCTGCGTGACCTTCGCCGGGGGCACGCCGGTCACCGTGCCCACCGACGGCGCGGACGGTTTCCGGCTGCATACCGGCCGGGTCGCGGCGGCGGTGACGTCGCGGACCAAGGCGATCCTGGTCAGCTCGCCGGCCAACCCCACGGGCGCGGTCCAGCACCGCGACGATCTCGCCGCCCTGGTCGAGCTGGCCGCGCGCCACGACCTGTATGTGATCTCCGACGAGATATACGAGCGGCTGAGCTACCTGTCGCCCCATACCTGCCTGGCCGGGCTGCCCGGCGCGCGGGAGCGGACCGTGCTCCTGGGCGGCTTTTCCAAGGCCCACGCCATGACGGGCTGGCGGGTCGGCTACCTGTGCGCGCCGCCCGCCATCACCGAGCTGGCCGGCCGGATCCATCAGTACACGATGCTGTGCGCCTCGCATGTCTCGCAGATGGCGGCGCTCGAGGCGCTGCGCGCTGGTGATTCTGACGTCGCCGAGATGGTGGCCGATTATGACCGCCGGCGGCGGCTGTTCGTCAAAGGCCTCTGTGAGATTGGCCTGGACTGCCCGGAACCAGGTGGGGCCTTCTATGCGTTCCCGTCGATTTCAGGCACGGGCCTGGACTCGCAGGAGTTCGCGGAACAGCTCCTGCAGTCCGAGCGGGTCGCCGTGGTCCCAGGGGATGTGTTCGGGCCATCAGGCGAGGGGCATATCCGCTGCTGTTACGCCACGGCCCTGCCGCTGCTCGAAGAGGCCCTGGATCGGATGGAGCGTTTCCTGCGCAAAATCTCCGGATGACCCGCGGCCACCAGCGGCGCGCGGGCCGCTACCCCGGGATGGCCCTGTCCACCAGCATGGCGTTCTGACCGAGGACGGAAAGCCAGTTGTTCATGCGTTCGGCGTTGGCGGTGTCCGGCCAATGCCGGAACAGGCTCTCGGCGTCACCGAGCGGAAGACGGCCTTCCACCTGGTGGATCTCGAGCGTGAAGGACAAGCGGTCCAGGCCGCACGCTTCGGTCGCGGCCGCGACGATCGCCGCGAGCCCGGCTGGCCCGTACAAGGTGGCCAGAGACTCCCGGCCCTCGTGGCTGAACGGGATCGGCAGCCGCATCAGGAACGTGAAATGGTCGGGCAGGCCGCTGACCAGGGGATGCCCGTCGTGCAGGTGGAAGTGCACGTGCTTGCCGAGCCGCCCGATCGAGCGGGTCATGCCGAGGACGTCATCCAGCGCGCTGGCCACGGCGTCCTGGACGTCCGTCACCACGGCGGGCAGGCGCTCGTCGCCCGGGCTGAGGCTCCGCAGGCTGAGTCCCGGATGATCGCGGTCGAACCTGGCGGCGGCCTGACGGTTGCCCACGTGGCCCACGTCGATGCAGAAACTGACGCGGTCGACATCCCTGAGCCGCTCCGCCACCTCGACGAACCAGCTGGGCTCCAGCTGGGCCGCGTACTCGAGAAACACCCAGGGGGCGTCGGGCACCTTGGCCAGGCGGCCGCCCAGCTCCTGGAGGGCGGCCAGCAGGGCGGGGGTCTGCGCGCCCATGTCGGGCTGGTCGTGGACGACCATGCCGGAGAGCCGCCCGGCGAATTGGGTGGCGAACTCCTCGACCACCTGCCGGTCCGCCTCGCGCAGCATGTTCAGCCCGCGGTTCAGGTGGACCGCCGGAAGACGCGGGTGCGGCGGCGCGTACTGGAGCACGCGGTCCAGCTGGCCGGGCGTGTCGGCGTACGTCTCAGCCGCCAGGCCGTCCTGAGCGAAACGGAGACTGGCCAGTTTGAGCAGCCCATCGTCGCCCGGGAAGCGCTGGTAGAACAGGGCGTGGATCGGCGGGGCTCCTGGAAGGCCGTCGCGGGACGGCGCCCCGGCACCCAGGCGTGACTCAGGCATCGGTAACTAGGTTCCCTTCCACCAGGAAGATCATTCTCAGGTCGGCGTGATGGCCAGGTACACCACCAGGAGCGCGCAGGCCACCGCGCAGCCGGCGGCCGCCACCACGGCTGGCCACTCAGCCGGCCGGGGCGAGCCCGGGGGTGGCTGCTCCTGGATGATGACCGAGCGATGCTGGGCGAAGCCGATGATGGTGAGCAGGAGCCCCACGAGGACCATGAAGATCCCGAAATAGCCCGAGAGGTGGACGACGACCGGGTTCGCCGGGTGACCAGCCGGGCTCAGGGTCCGCAGGAACAGGCCAAACTTTGCCACCACGAAGCCGAGCCCGGCGAACGAGATCGCCGTGCGGACCCAGGCGAGCAGCGTGCGGTGGCTGGCCAGAAGGTCCCGCATTCTGGCGCTATCGTCGGGGTTCACCGGGCACAGCGTACCCAGCGAGCGCGCCGGGGACCGGGTGAGCCGGGTCTACCGGTTAGCGTCGATACGGCGGCGGGCCGGCGAACTGCCTGGGGCCCTGGCCGGCGCCCGGTGCCGGGCCCCGGCCGGCGCCCTGTCCTGGGCCTGGGCCTGGGCCTGGGCCGGGGCTTGGGCCGGGGCCGGGACATGGGATGCGGTCCTCGTCTCGGTGGCCCAGCCGGACACGGGTCCCTGTTCCGGGCGCCTGAGGACAAGCCACAGCGGAATCCCCGCGACGGCCAGGAATATCACCGCGCAGATTGGCAAGGTCAGCCAGACCATGAGGGTCATTTCTGCCTCCGTTGGTCGCAGGTGCCCGCCGGCTGCCGGAGACGCCAGCAGGCTGACTACCGCAAACTACTAAAAGTAACTATACCACTACGCTACGCACCTGAAGGCAGGCGGCCGCGGATTTCTGGCCCCACGGGCAGGCGATCGGGGCCCGGCCCGCCAGGGCGCCGCTGAAGATCCACGGGGCGCACCCGAACCGCCCCCCGGCCCGCTTCGGGTACTGTGGCCGTCTCAGCAGTGGAGGTACCGAGGAGGTGAGACCCATTACCGCTGGATCAGGCTTGGGTGCTCCCTCTTACGGCCGCGGGGTCCGCCCGGATAGGTGACCGGGGGAGTGCTCACCGGTCTCCCGAAAGGCGCTCTATGCCCGCTTCGTCGGCATCTCTTCCTGAATCCGCCATCGTCACCAGGCTCCGGGCCGCTGGCTGCGTCTTCGCCGAGGACGAGGCGCGGCTGCTCATGTCCGAGGCACGGACACCCGCCGGCCTGGCCGCCATGGTCGGCCAGCGGGCCGCCGGACTGCCCCTTGAGCATGTCCTCGGCTGGGCGGAATTCTGCGGCCTGCGGATAGCCGTGGACCCCGGGGTCTTCGTACCCCGCCGCCGCACCGAGTTCCTTGTCCGCCAGGCCGCGGCGCTGGCCCGGCTGGCCCCGCTGGGCGCCAGCCCGGCCGGCCCGGCTCCCGGCCGGCCGCGGATTGTCGTCGCCGACCTGTGCTGCGGCTCGGGCGCGGTGGGTGCCGCGCTGGCCGCGGCCCTGGGCCCGGTCGAGCTGTACGCCGTCAACATCGACCCCGCCGCGGTGCGATGCGCCCGCCGCAACGTCGCCGACGCCGGGGGCCAGGTGTACGAAGGTGACCTCTACCAGCCGCTGCCCGCCGCCCTGCGGGGCCGCGTCAACATCCTGGCCGCCAACGTGCCCTACATACCCACCGCGGAGATGGGGCTGCTGCCTCCGGAGGCGCGCCTGCACGAGGCGCGGGTGGCGCTCGACGGCGGCGCGGACGGCCTCGACGTTCTGCGGCGGGTCGCCGACGCGGCGCCACTATGGCTGGCACCGGGCGGCCACTTGCTGTTTGAGACGAGCGAACGCCAGGCGCCGCGGGCCGCCGGGGCCGTGGCCCGCAGCGGGCTGATCCCGCGGATGGCCAGTTCTGGCGAATTGAACGCCACCGTCGTCATCGGGACCCTCGGGCCGCCACGCTCTCACGCGCTAGCCGGTCATGCGGTAGCCGGTCATGCGCTAACCGGTCATGCGCTAACCGGTCAGGCCACGTCCAGGTGCCGGCCAGTGCGGGATGCCGTCCACAGCGTGTGCTCGCGGGAGATTGCCTCCTCGGCCTGATCCACAAAATTGGCCCACGCGTCGGCGTCCATGTTCTCGTCAACCAGGGTGGCGACCTGACGGAGTTCACGCGCCGTCACGTTGTAGGCGGTGGCCAGCGTCCGGTGCTGCTTCGTCTGCAGCCAGGCCCCCGCCCCCGCGGCGATAGCCGCGAAAATTCCCAGCAGATCCACGTCAGTGATCGCGATCGCCTTGACCACCGCACCAATAAGCGCCGGCCGCCTCCGCGGCGAGGAAGACCTTGAGCCAGATCCGGGATCGGCGGTTGTTCCATTCGGACTTGGCGGCGTACCAGGCTTGCTGCGACCTGATCCGCTCCTGATCGTAGGCACGGATCCGGTCCGGCCGCGATGAATGCCTCATTGACCTCATCGCCCCGGTCACTTCCCCGCCCGAGGACTGGGCCGCCGATACCTTGATGTACTTCAGCTCGCGGCTGACATCGTTAAATCTGTCGATGAGCAGCTTCCTGGCCGGTTCTTCAGCCATGGATTCCGGAAAAGGATTACCAGCAACGGCAAACCGCCAGCATAGGGTCTTTGCGGACTCAGCCGCTGCCCTGCTCTCGTACCACTCGCGTTCGTCCTGCTGCTGCTCGGCATAGAACCGTATGAAGATCGCTACCCCAAAGGCCGCGGCGCCGGCCACCCCGGCATAGTCCGCGCCGTGATGCCGCCAGCGAAGCGTAAACGCCCCCGCGATCGATGCCAGGGTAAGAAGGATCAGCTGCCATCGGAATTGCCCGGTAAACCGCCGTTGCGCCCTGGCCGAATTACTGTCTGCGTCTTTAAAAAACGGGGATAGGTCATCGTCGGAGAAACTATCCGCGCCCAGATTTGCTGTCAACCGCCGCTCCGTTGCCGGTACTTCTTGTGACTGATCGCGGCCAACGACCCTCGCCCCTGTGCCGTGACTGGTGGCCAACATAACGCCCCGGGGCGGGAGTATGAAGCTCATCGGCCTCACCGGCTGGCGGGAGCTGGACATCGTTGCGCGGGCCTGGGCGCGTCGCAGGCGGCGGTGCCGGTCTACACCCTGGAGCGACCAGGCCCGGGTCATGGGCTCAGTGGCGGGCGCCGCTGACCATGAGGACGACATTTCCCGTCTTCTGCTTGGTCTCGACGTACCTCGCCGCGTCGGCCACCTGCACACCGCGGTGACGTCGGCATCGCAGTACCTGGCCAGCTGCACCCTGGCCGTGCCGATGGATCCCGATGCGCCGCAGATGAGGATTTTCTGCCCGATCTGGAGACCTGCCGGTCTCACGAAGTTCAGGGCCAGGATCGCCCCGTCGCAGACCGCCGCCGCCTAGATCTTGACCAGGACTTCGTCGTCCTTGGGGACCGGCCGCTCGACTTCCTCGCGCCGCAGGACGTCCGGAGGCCCATACCGGTCGTGGACCACTGCTCTCATCAGCTCACCATCCGTTGTGCCCGGCCACGCGGCATCCGCGGTGGAATCCCAGGGTTCACCCCAAGGTATCCCGGGCGTCGCGACGGCGAGGCAGCATCCGGCATTCCTTATCATAAGCTCCCTGATCGGTGCGTAGTAATTGCGATAAGCGAATTGACTAGAATCCGCGCCATGGGGGAATACCCGGGATGGGGAGCCTCACACCTCGTTTGGGCTGGATATATTTAACTCTATTCCGACTTTAGCCCATGAGGCTGAAGATGCGGCTTTCCAATCTTCCAGGCTGATCCTGGCGGCCGTAGCGGCGAGAATTCGGGATCGGACCTGGACTCCAGGGGGAAAGGGAAAGGTTCATCAATGAACATGCGCATATCGCGCTGGGCACCAGCGGGCCGCCCGGCGGCGGTTCTGGCTGGCGTGGCCGCCATGGCGGCGGCCGGCCTGGCCGCATCACCATCGGCGAGCGCGGCCGAGGGCCGGCTGGGTACCGCTCACTTGACCAACAGCAGTCTCACGACCGTCTATCCCTACACCGGGGCCGAGCAGACCTTCGTGGTCCCATCCGGCGTCACGTCGATCAGCGTGCTGGCCATCGGGGCGGCCGGCGGGAACGGAGCGGCCCCGGCCGGGGGCACCGGCGGTACCGGCGGTGAGGGCGAGCAGGTGTCGTCGCCCGCCCTGACCGTGACCCCGTTCGAGACTCTGTACGTGGAGGTCGGCGGCGGCGGCGGGAACGGCACCGCCGGCGCGGGGGGCACGGCTGGCTTCAACGGGGGCGCGGTCGGCTCGGACTCCCACTCCGGCGGCGGCGGGGGAGGCGGCGCGTCCGACGTCCGGACGGTCAGCAACCTCGGCGGCGGCACGCTGGCCTCCCGGCTGGTCGTCGCCGGAGGCGGCGGCGGTGCGGGCGGCGGCGGGCAGTGCATGGCCGGCACGGGCGGCGGCGGCGGTAACGGCGGGACCATCGCCACCGCCGGCGGTAACTGCCCGTCGAACGCCGGCGGGGCCGGCGGCGCGGGCGCCACGGGGATCGCGGGCGGTGCCGGCGGCACTCACGGGGTTGGCGCCACCACCAACGGCGGCGACGGCACGGCTGGCAGCCTGGGCACCGGCGGCGCTAGCGCCACGGTTGGCAGCGGGGGCGGCGGCGGCGGCCTCTACGGCGGCGGCGGGGGCGGCGGCGCCGGCCTGGACACGGTCGGCGTCATCTGGGGCGGCGGCGGCGGCGGGGGCGGCGGTTCCAGCCTCGCGACCACCGACCAAGGGGCGACGGTCACGGGCGCGCAGGTGAGCATCACCTACGGGCTCGCGTCCGCGTCCCCACCCCCGCCCCCGTCCGGGCAGGCCGATTTGAAGATCGTCCTGAAGCATCTGGGGAACTTCCGGTCCGGCCACCAGGCCAACTACCGGATGTGGGTGTCCAACACGGGGGACGCCGCGACTGCCGCGGCGACCGATGTCACGCTCACCCTGCCCAAGGGGCTGGTGGTGGTGCTGGGCGGCCGGGGCACGTTCTGGGCGTGCCATAAGGCGCGGACCTCCTCGCACTGTTCACGCTCCGTGGCGATCCCCGCCGGCGGTTCCACCACGATCACGACGACGGTGATGGTCAACGCGAGGGCCGGGAGGACGCTGCGTGCGACCGCGACGGTGAGCCCGAGCGACTCGACGTCGGCTGACAACACCGCCACCGACCGGCTCATCGTCCGGGGCCACTAACGGTGGAGGACGCCGCCCCGGCCAGGCTCTGGCCGGGGCGGCGCGTCACGATCCCTCCGTAAATCCGCCCATTGGAGCGGAGGGGTGGCGCGTGACCAGCGGATGAGATGGAGGTTTTCTGGAAGCCATCACCCCGCGCCCTCTGGCATCATCGAAGCGTGACCAGCGTCGGCCTCGAACACCTCGCACGTACCGCCTACGAAGCCCACCGTGGCGCCAACCCCGGATCTCTCCCGCCGTGGGAAGACACCACCGAGCCGGAGCAGCAAGCCTGGAAGGCCGCGGTGTCGGCCGTCGCTGGCCAGACCGGCGCCACCCTCGCCGATTTCGATGCCGTCACCCCGACCCAATCGCTCCTCATCCAGGCCGGAGACCAGCGGCGCACCTTCCACGCCGACTTCATCGCGGGCCGCCAAGGCACGCTGGTGGTCAGCGACGAATTCGCCTCCAACCACCACGCCCGCTTCCAGATTGCCCACGGCCTCTGGTACGTCAAAGATCTCGGCTCAACCAACGGCACCTGGCTCAACGGGCGCCGCATCCACGCACCCCAGCCGCTGAAGAAAGGTGACAAGATCAAGCTCGGCCACACCGTCGTGACCGTCGTGTCAGCATGACCGAGATTCCGCCGCGCTAGGCGGCCACCTGCGGGAAGGCGACCGGGCTGCGATTCCCGCCTGGTCCACGGCGCGCAGGCCGAACTGCACGTTGTCTTTGGACGATGTCGAGCGTGACCGCGGTGACGTTGCCGACGTCCGATCGCGCTCGTCCAGTCCGGCGCCGTGGTCTCCCGCATCACCACCTCGTACCCGGCCAGGTCGGGCTCGGGGTTGGCGTTCCAGGTGAGCACCGTGGTGTTGATGCCGGCGAAGGTGCCGGGTGGCGTCGCGTGGATCAGCAGGTTCTTGGGCGTGCCGGGCGCGGTGGCCAGCGCCCACAGCGCCGCGCCGTTGACCTTGGCCACCCGGGCGACGTAGTCGAAGTCCACGTACTGGATCAGGTCGCCGAGCTGCACTCCGTTGACCACCTGCGTGTTCTGGTGCTCGTGGTCGAAGTTCTCCCGCGGCTCGGTGAACCTGGCGGCCGGGTAGCCCTGGCCCTGGAAGGAGAGGTGGTCGCTGCCGCGCAGGTACCGGTCGCGCCGCCAGATCAGCCGGACGTTCATGCCGGTCAGCTCGAACGGCGCTACCTCCTGGACGAACCGGCCAAGCTGGCGCGACGCCCCGTCGTTCTCGCCGCCGACCGACTGCATGAGTCGCGATCTCGCTGGCGGTCGCGGCGGTCGGGATGCCCTCGAGGAACATCCGCAGGGTGTGCGGGTCGGGCTTGGTGCCGTCCCAGGCCTGACTGGCCCCGACGATGTCGTTGCTGAACATGCCCTGCACGTCGGCGCCGGCCGCCGCCATCTGCGCCGCCATGTAGGTCGAGCCGTACAGCCCCTGCTCTTCCCCGGCGACGGTGGCGAACACCAGGGTGCCGGCGAACTGGCGGGTGGCGAACAGCCGGGCGAGCTCGAGCACGACCGCGACGCCGGAGGCGTCGTCATCGGCGCCGGGGGCGTCGCTGGTGAAGTCCAGCACGTCGGTCACCCGGGAGTCCAGGTGCCCGGTAATGACGTAGAACCGCTCAGGGGATGCGGTCCCCTTGAGCGTCGCGATGACGTTGGTGATCGTGGTCGGCACGGGGATGTTGTTCGAGACGGGCTGCACGAACGTCTGCTTCTGCACCGTCATCCGGCCCGATGACGTGGCCGCGATGGCCTGCATCTGCTCGAAGACCCAGGTCGGTGGCCGCGCCGATGCCGCGCACCGGGTCGGTCTGGCTGGATGCGGTGTGCCTGGTGCCGAACTGGGTCAGCCGCAGCACCGTGGCCTTGATCCGGTTGGGGTCCACTTGC
>CAWGIW010000023.1:0-42386 GCA_963822825.1 uncultured Actinomycetes bacterium
GGGTCCGTGTGCTCGTTAGTTCTCTGGGAGTCAGCACGTCGCGAATCGGGCATTCTCGCGTTGTGCCAGTTCATGACTAGAGCCGATAGCTGCTTATCGCGCAACAGGTGTAGCGCGCGTGTCGTGCGGCGGTGCTGGGCTGCTGGGGATGGTGGGCGGCGTAACCGCTTATGTGCGCGGGTCGCTGACTGTTGCGGGTGGCCCTGATGTCCATTTTTTTCCTCGCGGGGGGACGGTCACGCAGCGGCCGCGGTATCGGGCCGCGGCCTAGGGGCTGGGGGTCTGAAGGTCCAAGACGACGCACGGGCAGCATGGGCAAAGGCTGGCGCCGGTGACGCTGGCGACATCGACGATGAAGCCGCTGACCGTTGCGATGGCGGTGTGCCCGACGAAGCTGAGCCCGGTGCCGAGGCTCATGTCGTTCCACGCTCCCCGCCAGCAGTCTCGTCGCTGTGCGGCGGGAAGGGCGAGGCTCTTCTCCTGGTGCCATCCGGCGAAGGCACGGCCGTAGTGAGGGTTCTGGTCCGGACCGAACTTGCCTAGGTGCACGGCGATGTCGCCGGCGGCGATCGTTGTGAAGAGGACCGATGCGGCCGTCTCCAGCGAGTGCGCGTAGATGCCCGTGCGGCTAGGCGGTGCCGCTAGGACCGCGGCGTCCCTCAGCTTGGCGACCGCATGCTCGCCTATGCAAAGTTCACTGGCTGCCTGGGCTTGCGGGGTCACTGCCATCATGCCGACATGCTACCCCATTGCAGGTTTATGCAATGGGGTATGTGTCTCATGACGGGCCTCGCCTGACCGGCAGAGCCCGGGTGCATCCAGCGGCGGGCGAGGCCGACGCGGCGCCTCTGGCGGCCTGCCGGTTGCGGGCGCCCGTTCACGGTTCGCGTCCCGGGCGGGCGTTCCTGCGCGGGACGGCGTTGAGCTGGGCGATCAGCTCGCGGTTGGCGGCGCGGGCGGCGTCGAGCTCCTCGCCGCGTTCGTGCCGGCGGGTGATCTCGATGACTTCCTGCTCGAGCTCGGTGATGCGCCGCTTGAGCTTGCCGATGTCCTCAGGTGTGCCGAGGCCGGACTCGCGCCATGCCTGCTCGCCGAGCATCTGCGACAGCTTGGCCTCCAGTTGGCGGGTCCGGGCGGCCTGGCGGCTATCTGGCCCTGGGCGTTGGCCAGGTCGGCCTGCAGCGATGCCCGGCTGGCGGCGGGGCCGCCGTTCTCGGCGGCGGCGGGGCGCTCCTGGGCGAGGTGAACCTGGGCGAGCAGGTCGGCGTGCGGGTAGAGGAACGTGCGGTCAACCCTGGCGGCCCGGGCTATGGCAGACACGCTCAGTTCCCCGCCATTGCCGCTGGTCTCGTTGATCGCCTTGATGACGCGCTGCCGGCGGGGAGCGAGTCGGTCCGCCGCCCCCGGGTCATCGGCGTGACGGTCACGCGCCACGCTCCGCCCGGATGTCGGCAGTGCCTGGCGGACCTTCGGCATGCCCAGGCTGGTGATCCGGGACCGGCCGCGGCGCACGGTCGCGACGGCGTCCTCGATCTGGCCGCGCTCGTCGCCGGTGAGGTCGTCCAGGTCGCCTTTCATCCGCTCGATGAGCCGGCGGACGCGGGTGATCTCGTTGTCTGATGGGGTGGCCTCGGCCCTGGCCCACTCGTCGGCGTCCACGGCCGCCCGCAGCTTTTCCCGGTGCCGCAGCAGGTCCGCGAGGTAGCGTTCGAGGTCGGGCAGGTAGGAGATGTCGGTCTGGAAGTGGCCGCAGCCGATGCAGCGGAACCGCAGCGGGCAGTCGCACCCGTCGGCGGCGACGTTGGACGGCTCGGAGCAGCCCCCGTAGGGGACGGCGACCTCGCCGACCGCCCGCCGCTGGCGCTCGGAGGCCAGCAGCGCCCCGGCCTGCCGCCAGACGCGGTTGCCGTGCCGGTCGAACTGCATCGCCGTCACCCGGTCAACAGCCTCGCGGCGCCGCCCGGCACCGACGCGGTAGTAGCCCTGAGTGGTGGTGACATGGCGGTGGTTCATCAGTTCCTGCAGCACCGTGACGTCAACGCCGGCGTCCGCGTGCCGCTGGGCGTAAGTATGCCGGTAGGCGCGGGGGATGATCTTCTCTTTGCTGAAGGGCAGCATCCTGGTCACCTGCCTGCCGCCGTCGTCCACGGCGGTCGGGACGGCGACGTCGGGAAGCCCGTCGGCCCAGGCCCGGTGACAGGCCGAGATCAAGTTGTCGGCCATGGGCGGGCGGCAGGCGGGGTTCTTGATCGGGGCCGGGATGAGCCGCAGCTGGGAGTCCGGGGTGCCCGGGAACCGGGCCCGGGTCCGTTCCTGCTGCGCGGTGATGACCGCGGCGGTCGCGGCGGCGATGGGAAGCCTGCGTCCGTTGCGGTGGGCCTTGTGGTTGTCGTAGATCAGGACGGGCTTGCCGTCCGGGTCGGTTTCCAGGCAGTCCAGCATGAGGCTGGCGACCTCGTCCGGCCGGCGGCCGGTGTCCATCAGCAGCTCGACCGCCACGCGGACCT
The DNA here is from genome assembly GCA_963822825.1 of uncultured Actinomycetes bacterium. Taxonomy (GTDB): domain Bacteria; phylum Actinomycetota; class Actinomycetes; order Streptosporangiales; family Streptosporangiaceae; genus JAWWPY01. The sequence goes on from CAWGIW010000023.1 coordinate 2,508, forward strand.
CTCTGGTACTGCTGGCTTCCAGCCGGTCGAGATGGCTGGTCAGGACCCGCATCACCTCCGCTGGCAGGTCCTTTCCCGCGGTGTCCTCTTCCTCTGGCTCGTCCGGGACGTCCTCCGGCAGGACCGTGAAGTCATCCGGCAGGCCGTGCAGCGGCTGGCCCTCGCGGGTCAGGCCGATCGACCGGCACCGGCCGAGGACCATGCGGGCGCAGCGGGCGAAGGTCCACCTCATGTGCTCGCTGATCTGCCCCTGCCCGGCGAGGAAGGCCATCCGGTTGCAGAACGCGGTGATGTCCTCGCGGCCCAGCGCGCCGATGACGTCGCCGTGGTCGGCGCGCTGCAGGCGCAGGCTCTCCGACAGGTGCCCGATCGAGCTGACCTTCCGCTGGGCCGTGTTCGAGACGCTGTCGCCTCGGCGGCGCGGAAGGTCGTCGAACGCCCACCGCTTGACGGCCTCGCGCAGCCACGGCTGGCTGATCCCGGTGAACGCCAGGCGGCCGCAGTGGCCGAACGCGAACAGGTCCCACTCGTCCTTGTGCCGTTCGGTTTCCGGGGTCATCTCCCGGCGGCGCACTGACCTGAGGAAGGAACCCTCCAGCTCTACCTGGTACTGGGGCTTCGCGGTCAGGGCCACGTCGGCGATGGACGCGGCCCCTTCGCGGCGCAGCAGGTCGCAGTAAGGGCGGAAGTAGACCTGGGTCGTCTTGACGTCCGCCCTGACGCGTTCCTTCAGCCCGTAGAGAACCTCGGCGACGACGAGCGGCGGAAGGCCGCGCAGGCTGACCCGGGCTCCCTCCGCGACGGCCGGCACCGTCCGCTGCCAGGCCTCAATGTCCAGGTCCGGGTCGATCTTCCTTGCCATGCCGAGGCGCTGGGCGTGCTGGTGGCAGTAGGGCCTGCGGGCCGTCCGGTCGCGGGTGCAGGCAGCGGCCCCGCACGGCCCGAACGAGGGCAGTGGGACCACGCCGGGATGAGCCAGGAACTCCTCCAGCGGCAGGCGGAGGACGTTCGCCCACTGGTAGGCATGCGCGCAGCACAGGTGCCCCCGGACCGGCTCCGAGGGCCGCCCGCACCCGCCGACAGCGCACGGCACCACGCCCCTGCCCCGCCTAACGGGCCGGGGGATAGCGCAGAACGCGGCAAGGGACAGGCCCGCCGCACCCGCCCGCCTGTCCTGGCAGGCCAGGCAGAGCCCGCTGCGCGACTGCGCGCTCGTGCGGCAGCCCGAGACCGCGCACTCCGTCCATCCGAGCAGCGGGTGACCACGCGGGAAGGTCACGGTCTGCCGGGCCGGGTCCCAGCTCATCACCGCCAGGAACTCCTCGTCAACCGCTTCCCAGACCCTGGCGGCGAGGTCGTCACCGCCGCCAGGGACGGCGGGCAGCCCGGCCGCCGCCAGCGCCGTCACCGGGACTCCTCCGTCTCGCGGGGCAGGGGCACCCGCTCCACCGCGGCCCGCAGGCGCGCCGCACCCGGGTGGATGTAGACCTGCGAGGACGAGGGACTCGCGTGCCCGAGGAGCTGCTGGATCTCATCCAGCAGCGCGCCGGCCTCGGCCAGGTTGCTACCGAACGCATGCCGACCCTGATGCGGCGTGACCGCCCTGGCCAGGCCCGCCCGCGCGGACAGCGCCTCGAACAGCTCGCCGATCGCCTCCGGGGTCACCGGCCTGCCCAGCGGCGAGCGGAACAGGTTGACCAGCAGGAAATCGCTGTCCCGCGCGGCCGGGCATTGGTGCCGCTCCACCTGGTACTGGTCGGCCGCCTGGACGACCAGGAAGTCCAGCGGGACCGCCCGCACGTGCCGGGACTTCGCCCATGCCCGGTTGACGTTCTCGCGGCGGATCACGTGCAGGTGCGCGCCCCCGGTGCCGCAGCCGAAGACCCGGTTGTCGGGCAGCAGGTGCAGGTCGCTGCGGCGCAGCCCGGCGGCTTCGCCGCGCCGCAGGCCGGCCCGGGACAGCAGCAGCACGATCAGCCGGTCCCGTGCCGACAGGCACGCGCCGAGCAGGGCGACGATCTCCTCGTCGGAGGCCCGGTTCACGGGGCTGTCCGGCTCCTTCACCTGGTGCCGGGCCCGCATCCGGTAACGCAGGGCCGTGCTCTCGCCCTGGGCCGCCAAGGGCAGGCTCCGGGTATCGGCCACCTCGAACAGCTGGGAGATCACCCACTGCGGTGCCTCCCCGCCGTTCACCGCGAACACCAGGAACCCCCGGGTAGCAACCAGGACCCGGTTGACCCGCCGCTCGCCCCTGGCCGGCCTGGCACCCGGACCCGGCACCACCGTCCCGCCTTCGGCCGGCGTGTACTTCAGCCACGTCATGAACAGGCCGATGCTGTCGGCCGCCTCGCGCCAGTCCCGGCCCGTGGCCAGGCACCACCGCAGGAACAGCGCGATCGCGCCCGCGTACGCCTTCGTAGTCGACTCGGCCCGGTCCCGCCCGAACCTCAGCTCCCGCAGATACCGGTCAGCGACCGGCACCACGTCCATCGCCTCATCAAGCACCGTCCAGTAACGGCTCCCCGACGGCATCTGCACCCGAAACGGCCGCAACCGCCCACCCCCGCGTCTCTCTGACCAGCAACAAGACGCAACAGAACTACACCGCCCGGGAACCGATGTTAAGCAGGCTCGCCGTAAGTCATTACAACATCACGCTACGGCTCTGAAAATCCCAAAGAACCTCTCGCCTGCCGGGGCCGTACAGGTAGTAGATGAGCGGCGCGACACGCTCCCCGCGCGGAGCGCTGATTTTCCCGATCATCTAGCCGCCGCCCGGGGCGCCGTCCGCGCCGCGGAACGTTTGTCGAGTGGCCTGCTGGGATGTCACCGGAGCGTCTTCCGCACCTGTTCGGCTGCGGCATCGAGGTGTGCCACGCGGCGGATGCTTTCCGCCGCGTAAGGCAGCAGGTCACCGGAACGCTGCCCAGTCGCGTTCAGCTTCGCCACGGCCTGGTTCAAGTTGGTACCGATCCGGCGGACCAGCCCGGACGCGCGGATCAGCTCGCGCAGCGCTTCGCGGAGCGGAGCGTCCGGGCCGGTGCCGGTGCCCTCGGCGGCGGCCACGACCACCTGCGCCGCGTACGCGCCCCGGGCCAGCCCCGCCCGCTGGGCGGCTGCCTCCAGCGCTGCGAACTCCTGCGCGGTCAGCGAGAAATGTACCCGGTGAGGGCGCCTGGCCTGCTGCCGTGACCGCCGCGACCCCTGAGCGGCGCGCTGGCCTCCCGGCCGGCTGGCCCTGTCCGCCATTCCTCACCACTCCCCGGTGCTGCGGCGTCCCTTTCCGGCAGCCCCGGGTTTCCTCGCCGCGATCTTCCTGGCGGGCTTTTCCCCGGGGGCTTGCCCCCGGGTTTCAGTTTACGTATGGACCGCGCCCGGTCCATACGTAAAGGCGGTTTAGCCGTATCTTGCTCCGCGATTCCGGCCGCACCCCACCCGGGCCTGGAATGGGCGTGCGTGAACGTCACGGCGCGGGGCAGGGGCCGCCTGGCGCGCACACGCGGAAGACCATCCCGTGCCGTTGATGGCCGTCCGTTCACGGTGGCGGCCGGCGGGTGCGGGCACCGGCTGGGACCCCTGCCCGCGTGAGTAAACCCTGGTTGAGCTGGGGGATCAGGACAACCGCCAGCGGCGGCTTCATGCCGCGGGCCGGTGACAAGCTGCCCGCGGTGAGGCTGGGTCAGGCTGGGTGAGGCTCAGGCATGTTCCGTGATGCTGATTCAGGTTCAGGCTTTTACAGTGCTGTCCGGGACGGTCTTCTATTGTTCAGTGCGGTTAGTTCCGTGACGATTTCGCTTGCTTTTGACGCCTAATGTCGTTCGCCCGCCAGCGGGAAAGTGCGGGTACCTTTGAACCATGCGTAAAGGGCGCTGCGTAATTCATGCATCAGCCCTTTGATGATGAACGGGGGACGCGATGACCCAGTTGCCGGGAGGTGACCGCCACGCGGGCCGCCCCGTCCGCTGCGCCGCACCACCACCGCCGCCCGGCGCCCCGGCACGGCCGCGCAAGCGTCCCGCCCGGCGCGAGGACGACCTGGCCGCCTACGTCAAGAAGATCGTGGACAGCCTGCCCCCGCTGACCGACGAACAGCGCGACCTGCTCGCACTGATCTTCCGCAGCAGGCACCGCAAGGAATGACCAGCCCGCACAGCCTAAGCGTCCCGGCAGCGGGCTCCTGCTGCTGCCCAAGGCGGGCCGGTCTGCGGCGAATTTCAAGATCAACATGAAAAAGGGGCCCGGAAACCGGATTTCTTCTATGAGGGGAAGTCCGCCCGGCGCGAGGGCACCGGGCCACCCGGCGTTAGGAGCAGCGTTCGCCATGGTGTCACAGGGCAGGGACCACCAGCCGCCGGTCTCGCGGGCACCAGGCGGCCAGCCGCGACCCGGGCCAGTGGTGGCAGGGGCCGGTGATCCGCGTTCCCAGGAAGTTTCTGCGGCCGGCGGCGTCAAAAACGGCCCGAAAACCCGATTTCTCTCTACAGGGGGAGATTGCGGCGCCCGCCGGGGCCTCGCAGTGATGCCACCCGGCGGTGCAGCCGGGAAGGACGGACGTCCGGGCCGGCTGGCACGCGCCAGGCACGCGGCTGACAGACGGGCTGGGATCGATGGGCTGGCTGACCGTAGCGCTGCATTGTGCTTACCCCATGTCTGATCCGGGGGGTCTGCGTGGTGTTTGTACCCGAACCGGCCCGGCCTGGAGGGAATTTCCCGGCCCGGGTGTTCGATCGGCGGGGTTTCCCCGGACTTGGTATGTGACGGGTTCCGGCCAGCGGCGCCGGGGACCGGAACGGAGGCTTCATGAAGCAACGGCGTCCTGCCTGCCGGGATGTCAGCCGGACCGGCGGGCGAGTTTGCCCCGGCAGGTGTGCCGGACGGTTGCCCGGCAGGTACCCCGGCCCTCTAGACCTGCCGGCGGACTTGCCGGGCCTGGCGGCGGCGAAGCCGCAGGTCACAGCCAAATTAGACCTCTGGCGCGCAACCGGGACTGATGACTGATGACATCACATTCTTCTCTCGCGCGGCGGGCGCGGCGCGGCCGTAGCCGACGACCAGGCGGTGCTGGCCGCTTCCGGGCACCTGACCGAGCCGGGACCGCTACCTGGTCCGCATGGTGGCCGAGCACCGGGTGCTGACCACCGGCCAGCTCTGCGCGCTCGGGTTCGACAGCATCATCACCGCGCGGCACCGGCTCGGCGTGCTGACGCGGCTCGGCGTGCTGCGCCGGTTCCGGCCACGCCGCGAGGTCGGGTCCGCGCCGTGGCATTACATTCTCGGCCCGGTCGGCGCCGCGCTGCTCGGCGCCGAGGACCGCGACGAGCGCAAATGGCTGCCGCAGGTCCGCACCGACCGGCAGCTCGCGCTGGAACGTTCCCAGCGGCTGGGCCACCTCACCGCCACGAACTGGTTCTTCGTCTCCCTGGCCCGCCACGCCCGCCAGGGCGGCGGGGAGCTGCGGGCCTGGGCCGGGGAGAGCCGCACGGCGGAATACTTCTACGGCTTCGCGCTCGATGCGCAGTCGCTGGACGCGCTGCCGCACCCGGACGGGCTGGGCATCTGGGCCGAGCACGGCCGGGACATCGTGTTCCTGCTCGAATACGACACCGGCAGCGAGCACCTGCCTCAGCTCACCGGCAAGCTGCACCGCTACGCCGAGCTGGCCGGGGAGGTATCCCACGCCCAGCAGGCCAGCCTCCCGCTGCTGTTCTGCTTCCCCGGCCCCCGCCGCGAGCAGTCCGCCCGCCGCGCCCTGGCCGCCACCGCCGATGCGGCCAGGCTGCGGATCGCGACCGCCGCGCTTGACCCGCGCCTGACCTGCCCCGCCGGGCCGGCCTGGATGCCGCTGCACGGCGGCCACGGCCACCCGGTGCGGCTGATCGACCTGGAGACGGCGATGCCCGACCCCATGCAGCTCGCCCGCGAACAAGAGAAACGTGAGCTTGCCGCAGAACGCGCCCGGCAGCACCGCCCCGGCTCCTGGGACACCGGCCCCGCCCGCGAGCTACCCGGCACCCCGGACGACCCTGACGACCCGTACGGGCCATGACAGCCCGCCCGCAGGTCGCGGCCATATCAAGCAGACGGCCAGCGGCTCCGGGCTCGTCACTTAATGACCCCCATGCACGCGAGGGAAGGAGCGGATGTCTCCCGTGACTGCCGCCCGCCGCCGCGCCGGCGCCGTGCTCGACGCACTGCCGGTGCTCCTGCTCGCTGCGATCGCAGGCGCCGGGTCGTTCACCCACATCCGCGACACCGCCGCCCAGCACGGCCAGACGGGGACCCATGTCGTGGGGGATCGCGGTGTGCATCGACCTGACCTGTGTCATGGCCGCCCGCGAACTCCAGCGCGGCAAACGCCACGGCGTCACCGCCCGCCGCGTGTCCTGGCCGGCCGTGGTGCTGGCAGGCGGCATCGTGCTCAGCCTCGCCGCGAACCTGGCCCAGGCCCAGCCGGACGCGTGGGGCTGGGTCATGGCCGCGACCCCCTGCGCGGCGTTCCTGGTCGCGGTGTCCATGCTCGAACGCCGCGCCGCCGCCTCGCGTCTCCACGGCGCCCCCGCGCCGTCCCCGGATCTGCGGGCCGTCCCGGGCCAGGACGCAGCCCCGGCGCTCCCGTCCCCGGTGGGACGGCCGTCCCGGACGGAGGCAGACACGGCGCTGCTGGAATCAGCCCGCCGCGCCGCCGCCGAGCACCAGGCCAGCGAAGGCCAGGTGATTACCCGCGATGCGCTACGCGCCCGGCTCGGGGTGTCCAACCAGCTCGCCTCCGACCTGCTCCACCAGATCCGCACCCCGGAAAGGAGGTGAATGCCCCACGGCCCGTCCCGCCCGCCACCCCGCCAGACCGCACCCCGCAGACGCACCGGCCCGGCCGCGCAAGCGCCGCGCCGCGCGCCGCCGCGACCACGACGACGGCCTGGACGCCTACGTCAAGGAGGTCGTCAACGCCCTGCCCCCGCTCACCGACGACCAGCGTGACCTGCTCGCGCTGATCTTCCGCACCCGCCGCCCCTGATCACCGGCCCGTACAGCGGCGCCCCGCCAGCAGCCGGGGCGCCGCCCGGCCAGGGGCCACATGGCGGAGCACCCACACAGGAGGAACCCCAGCATCATGCCTGACCACGACCCTGGCCAGCCAGGCCACAACACCAGCGTGTACCCCGGCGGCGAGCCGCCAGACCTCGGCCCCCTGCGGGCTCTCGCCGGCAGCGCGGAACTGGCCAGCGCGGCCTCCGCGGTGACCGATGGCTACGGCCGCCGGCTGCCCGCCGGCGACCCGCTCGCACCGCTCGCCCGAGACGTCGCCCGTTCCCTGGTCGAGGCCGGGTTCACCCTGCACCACTGCGCCCCCTGGCACCCCCTGCGCCGGCTCGGCGGAGTATGCCTGCTCCCCGTCGCCCGCACCAGCGATCCCAGCGGCCACGGAGGCATCGTGGTGTCCTGGACAACCCACGACCTGCTATGCCTGGACTGGGACCGCCAGGTCGAGTATCACGGCGCACACGAAGTCATGAACGGCGCTCTCGCCCAGGTGCTCGACGCGCTCAGATACCAGCTATGGCCCTTCGGCCTCGGCGGCGCATGGATCGTGACCGGCCACCAGGACCACGGTCCCGAGCCTGGACGGTGAGCACCCACGGCTGCCAGCCAAGGCCGCCCGCAGAAGGGCAGCCTGCGCATGCGAACGCGTCCCCGGCCCGGGGACACCGGGCCGGGGACGCACTGCCGCGAGAGGCTGTCAGGCGGCCACGGCCGGCACTTGCGCGGGGCCGAAGCTCACCCGGTGCCGCACGTCCGGGCGGTATCCCCGCCCGGCGGGCTGGACGGTGACCGTGAGCAGGGCCTGTACCACGGCGCGGCGCTGGCCCAGCGGCAGCGCCTCCCACGCCGCAGCGACATCTTCCGCGCCGATCAGCGGGGCCAGCGGGGACACGTCGGTGGCCTCGGCCAGCAGCGCCTCCACCCGTTCCATCTTCGCGCGCCGCCGCGCGGTCTGGGCCAGGAACTGGGCGCGGGTGATGCGGTCGTCATCGCGGTCAGCGGCGATCTCCTCCAGCCGCTGCCGGTGCGTCGCCAGCTCCGCCCGCAGCTTCGCCACATCCACGCGCTTAGAGGGGGAGGCGATCAGGTCGGCGGCGTCGGGGCGGGACATCTTCTCTGCCACCACCCGCGCCACCAGGTCATCGATCGGGGAGACCGGCACCGACACATGCCCCTTGCCGGTCTCCTGGCACCGGTACACCGGCCGGTTCGCGTGCTGCCCGGCCTTGTGGACCCGCATCACCGACCCGCACGGGCAGCGGTAGATCCCCGACCCCAGCCACTTCGCCGCCGGGCCGGTCGCGTGGTTGGTCCGCCGCTCGGGATCGGTCAGCTTGGCCACCACCGATTTCCACAGATCCTCCTCCAGGACCGGCTCCCACGGCGCTTTGCCCACGATGTCATCCTCGGTGTAGACCTTCCGGCCGCGCACGGCCTCGCGGTGCACCATCAGCCCTGCGTTGCGGGGGCGCAGCAGCACATCCCGCACCCCAGTCGGGGACCACTGCGTCCCGGCCGCCGTCGGCACCCCCAGGGTGCGCAGGTCGCGGGCGATAGCGCGCAGGTGAACCTTGGCCATCACCGCGTTGGCCATGCCGACGATGACCGCTGCCTCCTCCGGGATCACGGTCACCCCGTCCGCCTCGAACCCGTACGGGCGCGCGGCCGCCGCCGAACCTGCCCTGCCGGGCCTGGCGCTCGCGGGCGACGGCGACCCGCTCGGCGCGGTGCTCGGACTCATACCGGGCGATCGTGCACAGGTTCCGCGCCACCATCCGCCCGATCGGGGTATTCAGGTCGATCATCCCGGCCGTGACCGTCTCGGTGGTGACCTCGCGCGGCTCCACCACGTTGATGTAATCCTCAAGCTCGGCGTTGGAACGGTGCAGCCGGTCAGTGTGCCAGCACAGCAGCACATCCGCGCCCCCGCCGCGCAGGAACTCCAGCATCTTCAGGTACTGCGGCCTCGGCTTCCCCGAATACGCCGACACGTCGTTGTCGCAGAACACCGCCACCACCAGGTAACCCAGCCGCGCGGCCAGCGCGCGGCACTGATCTTCCTGGTCCTGCACGCCCAGACCCTCATCCAGGCTGCCCCGGCGCTTGTCCCGGCTAATGCGGACGTAGATCGCGGCCCGCCTGGCCAGCTTGCTCATCATGCTCCTCCGGTATGCCCTGGTTGCTGACGTCTATCACCAGTTTGCGGGATAGAAGTGTCAAAGTCCAGGGTTGGGGAAGTCCACCACGATGCGGATGATCGCCGGACTGGACGAGCCCACCAGCGGCCGGGTCCGGGTCAACGGCCAGGATTACCGCGCGGCCTCGGCCCCCATGGCCGAGCTGGGAATCTTGCTGGAGGCCAAGGCGGTGCACACCGGCCGGTCGGCCCGTAACCATTTGCTGGCGCTGGCCCAGACCAACGGTGTCAGCCGGCGCCGGGTCGATGAGGTGATCGACATGGTCGGCCTGCGTGATGTGGCCGGCCAGCGGGTCGGCGGATTCTCCCTAGGGATGGGCCAGCGGCTGGGCATCGCCTCGGCGCTGCTGGGCGATCCCCGCGTCGTGGTCCTGGACGAGCCGGTCAACGGGCTGGATCCGGAGGGGGTGCTGTGGGTCCGGCATCTGCTCAGGGGCCTCGCGGCCGAAGGCCGCACCGTATTCGTGTCTTCGCACCTGATGAGCGAGATGGCGATGACCGCGACGCGGCTCGTCGTCATCGGCCGCGGTCGGCTGATCGCGGACACCACGGTCGAGGAGTTCGTGGCCCGCGCCGGCGGTGGCGCCGTCACCGTGCGCACGCCACAGGCGGCCCAGCTGCGTGATCTGCTGCTCGGACCGGACATCAGCGTGACCAGCGATCAATCCGACGTCCTGCGCGTGGAGGGCCTGACGGCCGAGCAGGTCGGCACGGCCGCCTGGCAGGCCCACGTGCCCCTCTTCGAACTGACCGCCGAGCACGCTTCACTGGAGGATGCCTTCATGCAGCTCACCGACGACTCTGTGGACTTCCGTTCCCGCGACGAGGCCGAGATGGAGGCAGCACGATGAGCGCCGTCCTTACCCCGGCCGCCCCCACCACTGCCGCCCAGGCACCCACGCTGAAGGTGACCCAGGGCCGGGTGCTCCACTCGGAGTGGACCAAGTTCCGCTCGCTGCGGTCCACCGTCTGGACCCTGCTGACCGCTGTCGTCTTGCTGATTGGCCTCGGCGCGCTGTTCTCGGCGGTGACCGCCAGCCAGTACCACACCTTCAGCGCGGCCGACAAGGCCAGCTTCAACCCCATCAGTACCAGCCTGTCTGGCACTTTCTTCGCCGTGGTGGCCTTCGGGGTGCTCGGCGTGCTCCTGATGAGCGGTGAGTACAGCACCGGGATGATCCGTTCCTCGCTCACCGCCGTTCCGCGCCGCCTGCCGGTGCTGTGGGCCAAGCTGGCCGTCTTCGCGGGCGCGATCTTCTCGATCTCGCTCGTCGCCAGCTTCATCTCCTTCTATCTCGGGCAGGCGCTGCTGAGCAGCCACGGTGTGTCCATCGCCGCTCCCGGCGCCCTGCGGGCAGTCATCGGCGCCGCCCTGGAAGTCACCGTGGCTGGCATGATCGGCGTCGCCCTGGGCACGCTGTTCCGCAATACCGCGGCGGGGATCTCCACCTTCACCGGAGTCTTCCTCGTCCTCCCGCCGCTGGCCAACCTGCTGCCCTCCTCGATCAGCAGCCACCTGGCCCCTTACCTGCCCTCCAACGCGGGGATGGTCGTGTGGGGCGGCAGCGTGCCCCACGCACTCTCGCCGTGGACGGGATTCGCGCTCCTGTGCGGGTACGCCGTGGTCCTCGCCGCCACGGCCGCGTGGCGGCTGCGGCGCGTGGACGCCTGATCCCGAGGGGACAATCCCCAGCATGAAGCGACTCAGGGCCGCCGGATACCCAGCGAACCGCACAGCGGCCAGCTGGGTATTCGACGCGCTGGTCGCCCTGGCGGCGGCGGCGTCGGCGGTGCCCTCCGCGAACCACGACACCCGCCCGCCCGCGGCGGCGATCGCCGTGCTGGCCTTGGGCGCCCTGCCGCTGCTGGTCCGCCGGGTCTGGCCCATGCCGGTCTTTGGCTGTGTCCTGGCTATCAACGTCGGCGTCGGGCTATGGGTTGATTTCCACGCATCCAACGGCGTGGCCCTGCTCATCGCCTTGTATACCGTGGCCGTGATGCGGCGGCGGCGTGACGCACTGGCGTGCGCCGCCCTGCTCGAACTGACCGTTGCCGTCGGGACGATCATGGCCGTCGGCAGCCGCTGGTGGTATGACGCGATCTTCCTGTCCGGGCTGGTGGCCGCCGCATTGGGGCTCGGCCTGTACCTGGCCACCCGGCGCGCCTATCTCGCCGAACTGCACGACCGCGCGCAGCGGCTGGAACATGAGCGAGATCAGCAAGGCGCTCTCGCCGCGGCGGCTGAACGCGCCCGGATCGCCCGCGAGATGCACGACATCGTCGCCCACCACCTCACCGTCATGGTCACCCTGAGCGACGCCGCGATCGCCGTGTCGGCCACCTCCCCGGAGCGGGCCAGTGAAGTCATGCGCAGCGTGTCGGCCACCGGACGGCGGGCGCTGGCCGATACCCGCCGGCTCCTCGGCGTCCTGCGTCAGCGTCCCGGCCACGACCCCGCCGAGCCTCTTCAGCCGGTACCCGATCTGGCCCAGCTCGACATGCTCATCGAGCAGGTCCGCGCCGCGGGACTGGCCACCACACTGGAGATCCACGGGGCCGCGCCGGACGTGGCCCCCGGCGTGCAGCTCACGGTGTACCGGCTCGTGCAGGAGGCCCTGACCAACACCCTCAAGCACGGTGGCCCGGGGGCCCGCGCTTCGGTGCGTCTGCGGTTCCTGCCGGGAGAGCTGCGAGTCGACATCGAGGACGACGGCGTGGGTGCCACCCCGGCCAGCCCCGCCGCCGTGCCGGCCAGCGCGGGGGGCGGCCTGGTCGGCATGCAGGAACGAGTTCACGCCTACGGCGGCGACGTGCAGGCCGGCCCGCACCATCCCGGGGGCTGGAAAGTATCGGCGCGCCTGCAGTTGGAGGACGGCGAGGGCACATGATCCGGGTCCTGCTCGTCGACGATCAATCCCTGCTCCGGATGGGGTTCCGGCTGATACTGGCGGCCGAACCCGATATTGAGGTCGTCGGTGAGGCGGCCGACGGATCGTCCGGAGTCAGCATGGCGTCAGCCCTGCACCCCGACGTCGTGCTAATGGATGTCCGGATGCCTGGCATGGACGGGATCCAGGCCACCGCCTCGATCACCGCGGCCGGCTCGGCCAGCAAGGTCCTCATCCTGACGACCTTCGATCTGGACCAGTACGTCTTCGCCGGGCTCAAAGCCGGCGCCAGCGGATTTCTCCTCAAAGACGCGCCACCAGCTGAACTGCTCACCGCCATCCGCACGGTGGCCGGCGGCGACTCGGTGCTCGCCCCGACCGCGACCCGGCGGCTCATCGACCAGTTCGTCCCCCTGCTGCCCGATCCGGACCGGCAACACGACCGGGACGCCCTGCTCAGCAAGCTCGCCGACCGGGAACAAACCGTCTTCGCCCAGCTCGCCGCCGGGCGATCCAACCGTGAGATCGCCACCGAACTGCACCTGTCCGAAGGCACCGTCAAGATCCACGTCGGACGGATACTAGCCAAACTCGACCTCCGCGACCGCGTCCAGGCCGTCGTGCTGGCCTACGAATCCGGCCTCATCACACCGGGCAGCAGCTGACCTGAAGCAGCTGGCCTGACAGCTGGCCTGAAGCAGCGTCACGGCGGAGCCAGGCAGGTGCTGTAAAGCTAGCTTGACAGAACACCGGCCCGGTAGCTAACCTCAGCTTGTCAAACGAACTTGACACCTAAGGTGGTGGCCAACGATGACAGAACTCATGCGCCGGATCGGGCCAGCCAGGTCTCTGCTGGCCGTCGTCGCCGCGGTGATTCTGGGCGCGGCGGTGGCGGCGGCGGCCCGCCAGGGCAGCTTTGACCCGATCTCGGAGATCGGGTGGCTGCCCGCGGTCCTGGTCGCCGGCTGGTCCCGGCCGGCCGCGCGCAGGCCCTGCTGGCCACGGCTGCGAGGCCGGGCCGGGTCCTAGGCGGTGCACGGGCGAAGCGATGAGGAACCGGGTGCGCGAGCTGCGGACCGGAAAGGGTCTTTCGCAGGGCGAGCTGGCCACGGCGGTACAGGTGTCCCGGCAGACAGTCAACTCAATCGAGACTGGCCGTTACACTCCGTCGCTGCCGCTGGCCATTGCCCTGGCCCGGTTCTTCGGCCGCACGGTGGAGGAGATCTTCGATGCGGATAGCTAAGTCGCGCTGGCTCCTGCCGCTGGCCGCGCTCGGCGGCGGTGTGATCGTGTTTGCCGTGCAATGGGTCGGCGGCAGCCCTGGCAGCGGGCTGGTGTCCCTGGGCATTATGGCGGGCTTCGGCGTACTCATCCTCCTGGGCGGCCGCAGCGAGACGGTCCGTGGCCTGCGCGGGGACGGGCGCGACGAGAGATTCCGCCTGATCGACGTCTACGCCACGGCCGCCGCCGGGTTCGCCGTGATCATCGCGGTTATCGTCGCGTTCCTGGTCGAACTCGCCCGCGGCCATAGCGGCGCCCCCTACGACTGGCTGGGCGGTATCGGCGGCGTGGCCTATGTGCTGGCCGTGATCTGGCTCCGGTTCCGGGGCTAGTCCCGGGGTCTGTCCTCATCAGGAGGGAACTGCACATGTGTTGGCTGCGGAGATCGGCGTTGCGGTCGCGCCGGGCCTGGCGGGCGGTTCCTGCCGGGTTAGCCGTGCTGGCCAACGCGGCTTTGCCCGCCGCAGCGGCGCTGTCGCGTCCCGAGCCGGCCGTGGGAGGACGCGGAACGCTGCCGCCGTATGTGGTGGAATGGTCCAGGCTGGCCGCCCAGGGCGGCAATGCCACGGCCGATCTGGGACCAGCGGCCGCCGGGGCCGCCGTGAGCGCCCGGGTGTACCTGGCCGGGCGGGCTGGCCAGCTACGCGACGTCGGTGTCCTCCCCGGCAGAGTCTTTCCATGGCTACTTGACCCCGGTCCAGGTGCGGGAACGCTTCGGCCCAACGGGGCGCCAGGTGGCCGCCGTCCAGTCCTGGCTGGCCGCCAGCGGACTGCAAATTACGGCGGTGACAGATCACTACATCGCGGTGAGCGGGACGGCGGCGGGGGCGCAGCTAGCGTTCGGCGCGGTCTGGCACTGCTACACGGTGGATCGCACCGCCCAGCAGGCACCCCCGCCCGCCACTCAGCTCTCGGCCCCCGCGCGGGTCGCAGCGGCGGTGCTGACCGTGGCACCGGTCCAAACCGGGCTCCCTGGTTACCCGGCCACGGCCGTCGCGCCCGCCGTGGCCCCGCCCGCCGCCGGCGCGCCCGCGGGGGGCTCGCCCGCCTCTTCGGCCTCGGCGTGCTCGGGCTACTACGGCCAGGAACTGGCCACCAGCCTGCCTCCCGCGTACGGGCGGACCGTGCCCTACTACGGGTGTGGCTACACCCCCAGCCAGCTCCGCTCGGCCTACGCGGTTCCCGCTTCGCTGACTGGCCGGAACGTGACCGTCGCCGTGGTCCATCCGTGGCGCCAGCAAACCGCGGCCCACGACCTGGCCACCTTCGGCGCCCGGCACGGCGAGCCGCTGCGCCCCGGCCAGTTCACCCAGATCCTGCCGCCCGGACTCGACGCCTCCTGCGAGGGAACCACGCAAGGCCGCTCCCGCTGTCCAACGAGGAGACCGGCGACGTGGAGGCGGTGCATGCCATGGCACCGGATGCGAACATCGTCTACGTCGGCGCCAAGTCCAACGACGGCGAGGGCACGGTCCAGGATCTCGACGCGCTGGCCACGGTCGTCGACCGGCGCCTGGCCACCATTGTCAGCAACTCCTGGGCTGCCACCGCGAGCGACGCCACCACATCACCGGGGCTGGCCAGCGCGTACGAGCAGGTCTTCGAGCAGGGCGCCGCCGAGGGTATCGGCTTCTACTTCGCGGCGGGAGACGGCGGCGAATACTCCGGCGGCTCGGCCGGGGGCCAGCCGACCCTGATCTACCCGCAGAGTGACCCGTGGGTGACCTCGGTGGGCGGGACCAGCCTGGCTGTCGGCCCCACCGGCCAGTACGAGTGGGAGACCGGCTGGGGCGACGGGGTCGCCGGGCCAGCCGCGGGCGGCAAGAGCTGGGCAGATCTGCCCGGCCGCTTCGTCGCGGGTTCGGGCGGCGGGACCAGTACCCTGTTCCGCCAGCCGTCCTACCAGCGCGGCGTCGTGCCGTCCGCGCTCAGCCACGCCCGCGGCAGCGCCCCGGCCATGCGGGTCGTACCCGACATCGCCGCCGACGCCGATCTCGCCATGGGGGTCCTCATCGGCGAGACCCTGAGCCCGGGCCCGGGCCAGCCGCCGAGCTACGTGGAGGGACCAGGCTTCGGTACCAGCGTCTCGTGCCCGTTGATCGCGGGCATGCAGGCCGATGCGCAGCAGATGGCCGGGGGAATGCCCATCGGCTTCGCCAACCCGGCTATCTATGCCCGCTACGGCACGCCCGCGTACCACGATGTCACCGACCAGCCGCTCGGCCCCGGTTTCACGCCTGCCGTCGCCATTCCGGCGGGTGTTTACGGCACGGACCCGTACCTGGTTACCCTCGGCATGGACCTGGGACTGGCCGCCACCCCTGGCTATGACGACGTTACCGGCGTCGGCACCCCGGCCCCCGGCTACTTCGCCTCCGGCCGCCGGGCACCCGGTTAACGCAGCCCGATGGCGGCCGCGCCGGCCTGGTCGCCGGTGTCGATTTTGGCCAGGGAGATGTGGGGGGCGAACGAGTCCCGGATGTACGGGCTGCCGAAGGGATCGCCGCTCAGGCCATCCCGGGCCCGCACGGCGACGCCGAGGATCGCCTCATGCAGGGCCATGAGGCCGGGGGTGCGCTCGATGGTGAGCATCACGTAGCCGCCGGTGGAAGCCTCTACCGTGATCGCGGCGATATCGGGCAGGCCGTCCGCGGCCAGTGCCTCGAGGTCGGCGGTGACCGCAGTGAGCGCGGCCCTGGGGATCGTGCAGATCAGCAGGCTCACGTGGGGCGGAAGGTCGTGGCGTCGATGACGTTCGCGTTGTAGCAGAACGCGCTGGTGATCGCCTGGCTGGCGGTGATCACAGCACCGAACAGCGTGTCGTCGGGGGATCAGCGCGAAGTCGACCCGGACCAGGTCCGCTGTCTGCATGGTCCGCCCCTCTTACATGATGCGGTCGCTCTGTTCGAGCAGCCGGTCGAAGTCTTCTCGCATAAAGGACAAAGGCCCTCGATCGGAGGCTAGCAACGCCGGTGTCGGGATCCGTTCGCTGCACAGCGCGTACAGCGCGACGACCAGGGAGTCGGCCGACGGATCGGGTAACACCACCGAGCTGCTGCGTCAGCTTGGCCGAGGGCTGCTGCTTGCCGTTGATAAAGCGGGAGATGAGCGCCTTATCGCAGGGGACCCGCCTGGCCAGGGAGTTCCCGCCGATGCCGCGCTCGTGCATGAAGCGTCCGAGCGCTGCGCGCTCTCGCGACGGCAACGCTAAGAAATCCTTTTCCGTGGGCTTCTCCAGCCTGCCACGGTGGCCGTAGCTCCCGGTTCCGGTGCCGCGCGAAGCCAAGGTACATAGCAGCGATCGGACAATCGAGGCCGGGCGGCCCGGTCGGCCGGTGACTGGCTGGCCGCTTGGTGGCCCCACCGGGCAGCCCGGGCCGGCTTATCCGATGCCATCAGCGGGTAGCTCCGCCGAGCAGCCCCCGGCTGCGGGTGAATGTTTCACGAGAGCTCCGGAAATGCGGAAGAAAACGATTTCTGCTCACACGCGCGCTACCTCGGCAATCGGACGCGCGCGTCCGGCGAGTTGCCCCGTCGCCGCGAGACTGACCGTTGACGGGCCTGCGGGACAGTTCTAAGCGTTAGCGCTAACAGCTTGCGCCAGCCGGAATTGCTGGTCCCGGAGCAACCGTAATGAGGGCTACGCCATGGCCTATCGCCTCCATCGCCATACGGCACACACGTATGCGCGGCAGGGACGCCACCCTGGACGACCTGATTTGCCCCGCGGCTCGTCCGGCCGGCGTGGCCGGACGGCTGGTGATGACGTCATGACGTATCCCCTCACGAAGCGCCGCCCAGGGCGCGGCCTGGCAGCCGCCATGCTGGCCGCCGCACTCCTGCTGGCCATGACCGGTGCCTATCCTGCCAACGCCCAGCCGGCCGCCTTCACCACGACGAACATCAACGTGGGCAACGGTCTGTGCCTGGACGACCCCAGTTCGCAGACCACCGCCGGCGTTCAGCTCATCCAGGGCTCCTGCAATTCCGCCAGCAGCCAGAACTGGACTTTCACCCCGGTATCCGGCGCCGTCGGCGCCTACACCATCACCTCGTTCGCCGGGCTGTGCGCCGATATCTCGGGCCGGTCGACCGCCGACAACGCGCATGTCATCCAGTGGGCCTGCAACGGCCAGACCAATCAGGAATTCCAGTTGCAGCCGGTCACGGTGAGCGGCGCCAGCAACACCTTCAACCTGGCGGCCGTGCATTCTGGCAAGTGCATCGTCCCGGCCGGGGACGCCACGGCCAATGGCACGGCGCTCGTCCAGTTGCCCTGCACGACCGCCACGACCCGCGTGTGGCGGCTGCCCGGCTATGCCTCCGGCAGCGGGAGCGGGAACGCCTTCCAGGGGCTGCCCAGTTTCAGCACCAACGCCTGCCAGAACCCGAGCCTGCCGCGTTCCTATGGCACGAACTTCCCGGTCCCATCCGATCCGAACGGTCAGGGCTTCGCCAACGACACGGTGATCGGCTGGGACGGTAACTACTGGCCGGTCTTCGAGTACCTGTCGGGGTCGTTCTTCGCCCGCGGTGTGGTTAACACCTACGCGGCGGGCGGCACCAGTTACTGCGGCGCCATGTACACGTTCAGCGCCTACGACTATGGCGGCGCTCCGGGTGCCCAGTCCGTGCAGTGGACCGAGGACAGCGGTTACCTGCCCGCCATGACGACCACCCGCACCGTCGGCAGCGTCGTCATCTCCATCAAGGATTTCGCCGACAAGGTGACCATCGGCGCCAACCCGTTCCTGCTCGTGTATGCCCGTGTGTCGGTGACCAACAACGGCTCAGCGGCGGTCACCGTGCCGCCGGGCGGCTCCGGCCCGAACCTGATCCAGCTGACCAGCTCATCCCTGGCCACCGTGGCGCCCGGGCAGACCAACAACAGCGACTTCGTCGTGGCGGTCAACAACTTCGGCACCGGTGCAGCGCTGCCGGCCGGCGCCGCGCTGTCCGGGAGCGCGCCCAGCTATGACACCGCCTACAGCCAGATGGTGTCCTACTGGAACAGCAGGCTGGCCAGCACGGCCAGCTTCACCCTGCCGAACCTCACTCTGCCCAACACCGGGAACCTGGCCAGCCCGGGCACCGCGCTCGCCAACGCGTTCAAGGCCGGCACCATCTACAACCTGATGATGCAGGTCGGCGAGAACGAATTCTCCGCCGCCAACAATTACGCCTGGCTGCTCAACCACGACGTGCCCGGCGAGCTGCAGGCCAAGTTCGAAAGCGGCGACTTCACCGGGGCGCAGAACCTGCTGCTCACCGCCCGGATATCGGAAAGCCCGAGCTTCAACGAGGTAGGTGCCAACTGGTACTGGGACGGCGTGTGGAAGACGCCCGGCACCTGGGCCGACTATCTCCGGCTGACCAATGACACCTCGTTCGTCAGCCAGTATTTCCATGACGACGCGAGCGGCCCGAGCCCGTGGGGGCCGAGCCTGTTCACCATGATGCACACCATGTACCTGGCGCAGCTGTCGGCCGACGGCGCGCTGGCCTCATCCAACGACAACGACTCGCAGGGCCGCTGGCTGTTCGACGACTACTCGGCGCTGGAAGGGCTGGCGGCCTACAAGTACATCGCGACCCGGATCGGCCAGACCAGCGAGGCGCAATGGGCCGACGGCGCCTACACCAGCCTCCTGGGCGCGGTCAACACCCTGGTCAGCGCCAACCAGTCGGCCAACCGGTTTACCTACCTGCCGTGCGTCATCAACCAGCCGAACTCGGCCAACCGGTGCGCCACGTTCAACGACGCCAACTGGGCCTCGCCCGGCTGGGTCGGCCAGAACCAGTGGTCCACCATGCTGATGGGCGGCACCCTGACCGGCACCATCGGCGACCCGGGCCAGATCGACACCATGTACCAGATGGGGTTCAGCAGGCTGGCCGCGAACGGCCTGCCCTACCCGACGTTCGGCGCGTTCAACGGGTACTCGACCGCCTACAACACCAGCTACTCCAACGACGGGCTGTACAGCAGCAACTACCGGGACCTCCCGATCACCAGCTACGCCTGGCAGATCGAGACCACGACCGGCGGCCCGAACGCCTGGTGGGAAGCCAACGGCTCAGGGCCAAACCCCAGCAACCCCTGGATCGGCAACCACGCCCCGCCGCAGTTCGGCGCCTGCCCGTACGGCTGGCCGATCTCCGGCCAGCAACTCGGCCTGCTGCAGGCGATCGCCGCGACCGGCCTGTCCGCCTCCGGCACCGGACCGTACACCTACACCGAGCCGCTCTACATCGGCCGGGGCGTCCCGAATACCTGGATCGCCGCCGGCCAGACGATCGCGGTGAGCAACCTCACCTCGGCTTACGCAGCCAGTTCCGGCAGCCGCACCAGCTACGGCGTCTCGATCGTGGTGACCAAGCCGGGTGCGACGCGGGTCGTCACAGTGAACATCACCGGAACCCCGCCCGGCGGGCCCGTTTACGTCCAGTTGCCGGTCTTCTTGTCCACCGGCGTGAACTCGGTCAGCGGCGGCAGCTACGACTCGGCCACCCACACCGTAACCGGCGCGTCCGGGGCCGCGCAGATCGTCATCACGCTGGCCAGCTAGTCCGTCATCCGGCCATCCCTGCATGGCTGCCGCACCCAGAAGGAGATATTCCATGAGGCTCAGCCTCCTGTGCCGAACTCCGCGCGAACGTGCCGGGCGTGCCGTCGCCGCGGCCGGCGCGGTCCTGCTCGTCGCCAGCGCACTGGCCGCGGCCGCCGCCATCCCGGCCGCCGCCGCAGCCGGCTGCCAGGCCACCTACACGATAAGTTCCCAGTGGAGTGGCGGCTTCACCGCCAACGTGTCCATCGTCAATCTCGGCAGCCCGGTAACCGCCTGGACCGCAGGCTGGGCATTCCCCGGCAACCAGCAGGTCACCCAGCTCTGGAACGGCAGCGCCAGCCAGTCCGGTGCGTCCGTGACCGTCGGTAACCTCTCCTACAACGGCTCAGTCGCCACGGGCGCGAGCGTTTCCTTCGGGTTCAACGGCTCCTACTCCGGTACCAACGCCGCACCCAGCCAGCTGACCTTCAACGGCACAGCATGCACCGGAGCCATCAGCTCCCCGACCCCAACCCCGACCCCGACCCCAACGCCGACCCCGACCCCGACCCCGACCCCGACCCCAACGCCGACACCGACCACCACCCTGAGCCCTCCGCCCGGCCCGCCGGACGCTCCGGGCACGTGGACCGCGGCCCCGATCAACCCGGGCACCGGCGGTGCGGCCACGTTCCTGTGGCTGCTGACGGATGGCAGCATCCTGTCCAACGGCGCCAACCTGAGCCAGTGGGTCAAGCTCGTACCCGACTCCCACGGCAACTACGCCAACGGCACCTGGCAGACGCTGGCCGCCAGTCCTTACGGCATGGGGGCAGCGCAGGAGCACATCCTGCCCGACGGGCGCTTCTACCAGGCCGGCGGTGAGTTCATCTACGAATTCCCCTCCGGCAGTTCGGCAAATGATCACAACGCCGTCCAGCTCTACAACCCGGTGACCAACACCTGGACCCTGGGCCAGCAAGGCCTCTACGGCGCCCTGGAGGACAGCGGAAGCGCGACCCTGGCCAACGGCCGCATAGTGGCCAGCGACCTCAGCGCCGCGCAGACGCAGATCTTCAACCCCAGCAGCAACACGTGGGCCGCTGCGGGCCCGCGGCCGGCCTCCGCTGGCGAGGACGGCTGGGTGACACTGCCCGACGGGTCTGTCGTGTCCATGAGCACCGGCGGGCAGTACCGCTACAACCCCAGCAGCAGCACGTGGATCACGCTGCCCCCGGCACCGTCGGGCTACGCGAATGGCGGCGTCGACCCGGCCACCACGACGCTCATGTCCAACGGCAAGATCCTGGTCATGGGCAGTAATACGTCTGCCATCTATACCCCCGGAGCCACCCCCACCGCTCCGGGAAGCTGGGCACAGGGCCCCGGGCTGCCGCAGGGCAGCTTCGTCGATGACTCCTACGCCGACCCCGAGTCGAACGGGAAAGTCATCTTCGACACAGTAAAGTGCAGCTGGGTAACCGGCGCCTGTGGCAGCGCCTCCGGGCCGGAGATTGTCGAGTACGACCCGGCCGCGGGCACCATGACCGCGATCAGCGAGCCCCCCGATTCCTCCGGGCAGGCGGTGAACTTCATCAACCTGCCCAACGGCCAGGTACTCGCCGCGGCCGGCGGCCGGGACTGGATCTATACCCCCGTCGGCAGCCCGCAGAACTCCTGGCGGCCGACCGTCACGTCAGTCACCCCGAACAGCGACGGCTCGTACCATCTCGCCGGCACCCAGCTGTCAGGTTTTGTGACCACCGGAGAGGATGACTTCCAGGACCCGCAGAATTTCCCGGTTGTCTACCTGACGAACTCGGCCGGCAGCGTCTACTACGCGCGCTCCTACAATTTCAGCACAATGGCGCCTAGCACTCCCGGGGAGGCTGAGACCGCCGACTTCACCCTTCCCTCGGGCCTTCCCCACGGGACATACAACCTGTATGTATCCGCATGTGGCATTTCCTCGGGAACGTCCTACTCATTCACCTATTGAGGGACTGTCCTGCCGCCATGGCCTGGGCGGCCGCCTCGGCCAGCAGCGCCCGCAGCCGGCCCAGTCCTGTGCCCACCCAGGACCGGGCGGTCCGGCGCTGTGGGTCACCCGCGCCTGAGCAGTCTGCCGCCGCGCCCCAGGCGGATTTCAGGCCCTTTCACACAGCGCAGCCCGCCGCGCCGGTGCCACCAGCGCAGATGTGAGCGCTCCCCACCGGGGCGGGCGTGCCTCTTGTTGCGGCTGCCCGCCGGTCATAACGTCCCGCGAAAGCGTGCGTTGGTGGACTGACGGGCCGCCGCGGAGCGGTGCTCCGCGATGGGCCGGCCGGTACTGAGGGTCGTGCGCCCGGCCTACCCGTGCGGGCGAGATGCCCGCAACCCCGCAAAGGACACAGCCATGACCACTCCCGGCACGTCACCCGGACCCCGGCCGCTGGGACGGCGCGAGTTCCTCACCCGAGCCGGCGCTGGCGGCATCGTGATCGGACTCGGCGCCGTGGCCGCTGGCGAGCTGGCGCCCGCGGCGTCGGCGGCAGTCGCCAACAGAGCTGCCCCGAAGGCCACCGCGGCCACCGCGTTCGGCTATACGAACAGCGGCGGTTACTACACGGTGAGCACCGGCGCGGGGCTGACCTTCAAGATCCATCAGAGCACCGGCGGCATGACCTCGCTGAACATCAACGGCACCGAGCTGCAGGCGTCCGGAACCAACGAGTCGCACGTCGAGTCGGGGATACCCAGCCCCACCGTGACCGCGCAGCAGACCGGGAACTACATCATCATCACCGCGTCCACGAGCACCTGGTACGGCAGCGGCACGCTGCACCACTACTACGTGGCGGCCAGCGGGCAGAACAACGTCTACATGGCCACCTACGTAGGCTCCGCCGGGGAGGTGCGCTGGATCCAGTACCTGAATCGCAGCATCCTCACCAACATCATCACGCCGTCGGACGTCAACGGGGGGACGGCGATCGAGTCCACCGACATCGACCTGGTCAACGGCCAGACCCGCTCGAAGTACTACTCCAACCGCCAGGCCATGAACCTGACGCCGCGCGGCGCGACGGGCAGCGGCATCGGCGTGTACATGGCCTACGGCAGCCGGGAGAGCAGTTCGGGCGGCCCCTTCTTCCGCGACATCGAGCAGCAGGGAACCAGCGCCTCGATAGAGGTCTACAACTACCTGTGGTCGGGCCACAACGACACCGAGTCACAGCGGCTCGGCGTCCTGTACGGGCCGTACGCGCTGATGGTGAGCGGCACCTCGACGCCGGCCGTGCCGGATATGACCTTCATGTACAGCCTCGGCCTCCAGGGCTCGGTGGCCACCTCAGGCCGCGGCTATGTGGTCGGCGCGGCCTCGGGGGTGACGTCCGGCGCGGCCACCACGATTGGCTGGGCCAACTCGACCGCGCAGTACTGGGCGGTGCCGGGGTCGAACGGCGATTTCTCCAGCCCGCCCATGAAGCCTGGCACCTACACCCAGACGCTGTACCAGGGGGAGCTGGCGGTCGCCACCCGGACCGTTGCAGTGACCGCCGGCTCCACGACGTCCGGCCAGAACATCACCTCGGCCTGGGTCACGCCGGCCAGCCCGATCTTCCGGATCGGCACCTGGGACGGCACCCCGAGCGGCTTCCTGAACTGGGCCAACCTGACCTCGATGCACCCCTCCGACGCGCGGATGGCCAGCTGGGGGCCGGTCACCTACACCGTCGGCAGCAGCTCGGCCGGGCAGTTCCCCGCCTACCAGTTCAAGGCGGTGAACAACCCCACCACGGTGAAGTTCAGCCTCAACTCCAGCCAGATCGCCGCGCGCACGGTCCGGATCGGGATCACCGCGGCCTACGCGGGAGGCCGGCCGCAGATCAAGGTCAACAACTGGACGTCCGCCGGGCCGGCGGCCTCCAGCCAGCCGAGTTCGCGCAGCCTGACCATCGGCACCTACCGGGGCAACAACGCGCTCTTTACCTACGCCGTCCCGGCCAGCGCCTTCGTCGCCGGAACCAACACCATGACGATCACCGTCATCAGCGGCTCCGGCAACCTGAGCAACTGGCTGAGCCCAGCATTCAGCTACGACTGCGTCGAGCTGTACTGAGGTGCGATTTTCAGCTGATTTCATCCCGGCCGTACCCGGCGGTTACCCGTTGCCCTGGGCAAACCTTTACGCAACGAGCTTCGCCGGGCTTGGCCTTGCCGGACGCGTGGCGGCCCTCTTAGGCTGCGCATCGCGACGCGCCGCCGATGCGGCGTATTCGCCCCGTGGCGCGTTCCCGCAACGCGGCCGGGTGAGGGTGACGGTTCGGCATGCCCTGAGTCACCCCACTTGGCCGAGGAGGACGCCCCGTGAGATCCCGAATCCGTGACACGTTCCCGCAGTCCCGAATGCCTGGCTTCCAGGTCAAGGCGCTGACCGGCGCGCTCGCCGCATTGGCCCTCGTCCTCGGGGCGGGA
This sequence comes from uncultured Actinomycetes bacterium, assembly GCA_963822825.1. Lineage (GTDB taxonomy): Bacteria > Actinomycetota > Actinomycetes > Streptosporangiales > Streptosporangiaceae > JAWWPY01. Next base: position 26,921 of record CAWGIW010000023.1, read on the forward strand.
GCCGCCGTCGTCCCGGCGCTTCTCGCGTCGTCGCCGGCCAGTGCGGCCAGCGCACTGACGCTGGCGACCGGCGACAGCCGCTCGGTCAGCCAGCCGTCCGTGCCGTCGGCGTGCATCACGCTGAGCGCCACGCTGGCCACCAGCAACGAGCAGTTCAGCAGCAGCGCCGAGTCGTCGCCGCCCGACACGTCGAGAATCCAGTCCGCCCTCAACAGTTGCAGCGGCACCGGCAAGGCCGTGGTGCTCGCGCCCAGCGGCAGTAACAACGCCTTCCTCAGCGGCCCGCTGTCGCTCCCGGCCAGCGTGGTCCTCGTCGTCGACGACGGCGCCACGCTGTACGCATCCCGCAACCCCGCCAACTACCAGGTCTCCGGCCAGGCGACCTGCGGGACCGTGGCGTCGACCGGCAACGGCTGCAAGCCCTTCATCAACGTGACCGGGTCGAATGCCGGCGTCATGGGCACGCAGGGCTCGGGCGGCGGCCAGGGCGCCATCAACGGCCGCGGTGACCAGGACATCCTCGGGACCAGCGGAAGCTGGTGGACGCTCTCGAACACCGCGAAGACCGACGGCAACAAGCAGAACAACCCGCGCCTGATCGAGGCGCACGGCGTCAACAGCTTCACGGTCTATGACGTGGACCTGGTCAACGCGCCGCTCTTCCACATCTACTTCGAGGGCGGTAACGGGCTGACCGTGTGGGGAGCCCGGATCAAGACCCCGGCCACCGCGCGGAACACCGACGGCATCGACCCGGACAGCGCCACCAACGTCACCGTCAACGACTCCTTCATCCAGGCCGGCGACGACGGCATCGCGATCAAGACGAATTCGGGCGCCGCGTCGAACATGACCGTGGAGAACAGCCACTTCTACGGCACGCACGGAATAGGGATCGGCAGCCAGACCCAGTACGGCGTCAGCAACATCCTGGTCGAGAACAACACCGTCAGCGGGGTGGACAGCTCCGGGAACGTAAGCACCGACAACAACGGCGTCCGGATCAAGACCTCCTCGAGCGAGGGCGGCACGGTCAACAAGGTGACCTACGACAACACCTGCCTGACGGGCGTCAAGCACGCGATGGAGTTCAACCCGTTCTACTCGAGCGGCAACGGCTCGACGACGCCTTACTACACGAACATCGTGGTCAATGGGCTCAAGTCGGTCAGTTCGCAGTCCAGTGCCCAGTCCGTGCTGGAGGGCTATAACTCGTCACACCTGCTCGGCCTGACGCTGGAGAACGTCAGCCTGGACGCGACGAGCACCAGCGCCGAGTACGCGACGATCGGGAAGTACAACACGAACATCAGCCCGTCCGGGACGGACGTGACGGTCAGCAGCATTTCCGGCAGCGGGAGCGTGCCATCCTGCAGCTTCCCCAGTTACCCGGGGCTCTAGGTGAGCCAGGACCGGTAGCCGAACGGGGCGGGGTGGCAGGCCAGCCATCCTGCCCCGTTGACGTCCGGCACGCCCGTGAGCGACAACAGAACGGTGGTGATCAAGGGCCAAGCGGCGCGGTGACGCCCTCCACAAAAATTAGCCTGTAAGTTCGGCGTATCGTTTGACTGCTGATACGTCCGCAACTCCCTCTATTGCTGAGATTACATACGCGACAGGTTGCTGAGACCTGTCCCCATCTCTATCGAGCCTTTCATTCATTGTGCGTCGCCTGATCGCCGCATCGAGGTTGTCGAGCTCGTTGCCGCGATGGGCGCGGTGCTGCTGCGTCCAGGTTTCGTCGTGGAGGGGATCGACCGTCATGACCACGTTCGTGCGGTCACCGGCGGGCTCGATGTCGACGGTCGTCAGGTGCTCATACGGCTCGTGGTCGGGCACGAAGTCGATCAGTGACAGGTAGGCGAGGCGGGCCGGCCGTGCGACCTCGGTGAACGTCTTGCGCACCTCGATGGAGAGCAGATTGCCGGTGTTCCGCATGAACGCGACCTGTTCCGGCGCGGTCGCGGTCATGGTGTACCGCAGCTGACCGCCGGGCCTGAGCTCGAGCTCGTTCACCCGGCTTTCGAAGCCGTCGGGGGCAAACCACTCCCCGAGGCCGGCGGCGGTGGTCCACAGCTCCCAGATCAGTTCCGCCGGAACGTCGTACGTGCGCTCGAACCGCGCGGCGTTCGGGCTGGGCGTAGGTTTGGTGGTCATCGATTCTCCTCGGTTGTGCCGCCTCCTCTCGGGCGGATCTGCAGCATTGACGAACGGCCAAGCGCCGGACGGACACCACGGCGCGGAGAATCTCCTCGGTGGTTGCTGTCCGTCCACGGCGACGCTGTTCGTCTGATACTTGAAACCGCATCGACCCGTGACCGGAGGACTCATGCAGTACGCGTTGTTGGCCTACGCCCCGCCCGAGGACACGGACCGGGCAACACGCCCGATTCCGGGCAGCCTGGCCGCCCTACTCGACCGGCCGGACGTCACCGGCTGGGCCCGCCTGCACGCTGAGGAGTCGGCGACGACGCTGCGTAACGACGACGGCCGGATGCTGCTGACCGACGGGCCGTTCATCGACAGCAAGGAGTACCTCGCCGGCCTGTTCCTCATCGAGGCCGGCAACCTCGACGGGGCACTCGCCATCGCCGAGGAACTGCTCCAGGAGACCAGGCCCGGTGTCGCGATCGAGGTGCGGCCCATCCTCGACGGACGCTTCCGTGGTACTTGACGCCGTCTTCCGCGGTCAGTGGGGCCGCGTGCTGGCCACACTGACCGGCATCCTGGGCGACATCGAGCTGGCCGAAGACGCGGCCGCCGAGGCATTCGCCATCGCCGCCGAACGCTGGCCACGCGACGGGGAACCGGCCAACCCCACCGGCTGGCTGATCACGACCGCGCGTCATCGCGCCATCGACCAGCTGCGCCGCCAGCAGGTCCTGGCCGCGAAGACGACGCTGCTCGCCCGCGACCTCGAGGCCGGGCCACAGCCGCCGGAGGCCCTCATGGACGACGCCGCCACCATCCCGGACGAGCGGCTGGAGCTGATCTTCACCTGCTGTCACCCGGCGCTCGCCCTCGAGGCGCAGGTGGCGCTGACCCTGCGCGCCCTCGGCGGCCTGTCCACCGACGAGATCGCGCTGGCGTTCCTCGTCCCGTCCGAGACCATGAGCAAACGACTGACCAGGGCCAAGCACAAGATCCGCGACGCGGGCATCCCGTTCGCCGTGCCGCCCGATCACCAGCTACCCGACCGGCTGGCGGCCGTCCTCGCCGTGGTCTACCTGATCTTCAACCAGGGCTGGGGCGGCGGCCGCGTCGACCTCGCCGCGGAAACGATCCAGCTCGGCCGGGCACTGGGTGACCTCATGCCGGACGAGCCTGAAGTACTCGCGCTGCTGGCGCTGATGCTGCTGCACGACGCCCGCAAAGCGGCGCGCCTGCGCAACGGGCAGGTCGTCCCCCTCGACGACCAGGACCGTGCCCGGTGGGACACGCGGCAGATCGACGAGGGCCGAGGGCTACTGCGGCGGGCCATGGCACGGGGGCGCACCGGGCCCTACCTGCTCCAGGCGGCCATCGCGGACCTGTACCTGCATGACCCCCGCGACTGGCGGCAGATCGCCGCCCTGTACGAAACGCTCGCCCGGCAGACCGGCTCCCCGATCGTCGAGATGAACCGGGCCATCGCCGTGGCCGAGATTGACGGGCCCGAAGCCGGGCTGGCCATCCTCGACCGGCTCGACCTCGACCATTACCGATACTTCCACTCCACGCGGGCCGACATCCTGCGTCGCGCCGGCCGGCACAGTGAGGCCCACCACGCGTACCGCCGCGCGCTCGACCTCGCGCAAACCGAGCCCGAACAGCGCTTCCTTCAAGACCGGCTGGCCGAGACGGCACCCTCCGTTCCGAGCCAGCCCGGCCGCGCCAATACATGATCGACGCCGTTTGACGTCCGGGCACCCCCTCGCCCACCGCCGTTGACAGGTGTGTGACATGGCAGTAACGTCCTCGTACGTCATATATGAGATGCCATACGATTGTTCTGCTGGATCGGGTTTTTGGGCGGGACTGGGATGACTTGGCGGGATGAGCATGACGGAACACGGGCCAGGCCGCGGTGATGCCGCGGTGATGAGTGACGGGGCCGCGCCGGCCGGGCGGACGTTCCTGGAGGGGGCCATCGGGGCCATCCCACCCCGGACGCTGGTGGTGCTCGACGCCATCAAGCACGCGATCCTCACCGGCGAGCTGCGACCAGGCCAGGGCCTGGTCGAGACCGAACTGGCGCAGACGCTCGGCGTTTCCAAGACGCCGGTGCGCGAGGCGCTCAAGACGCTGGCCGGCGCGGGCCTCGTGACGATGAGCCCGTACAAGGGGGCCATGGTGCGCAGCGTCGACGACGAACTGGCCCGGTCCGTCTATGACATGCGGCTACTGCTCGAACCCGAGGCGCTCCGCCGGTCGATCCCCCGGACCGGCAACTGGGAGTCGGCCCGCCGGGCGCTGGCCCGCTCGGACGCGGCGACCGACCGGGCCGGCCGGTCCCTCGCCAACCGGGACTTCCACCGCGCGCTCTATCTCGGCTGCGGCAACGTGCTTCTCGTTGAGGTGCTTGATGACCTGCGGGATCAGACCGCGCTGGTGTCCGCGGCCGCCTGGCAGCAGAGCCCCTCCTGGGAGCGGGAAGCCGCCGAGCACCGGGCGATACTCGCCGCCGCCGAGATAGGTGACGCATCCCAGGCCTGCGAACTGCTCAGCGCGCATATCGAGTCATTCGTCGCGCGGAACTTTGGCTTCGTCCCCGACGGCCCGGGGGCGGCCCGGGTCGGCCCGATGTCCGGGGATCCGGGGGCTGCCTCCCCGTGGTCGCCCCTAGGAGCTTGAGAATGCATCTGGATTCTGCGGCCGCGGACACGCTGCGCGCCGCACTCGGCACCGTGGTGGCGATCCCGGTGACGCCCTTCGGCCCAGATGGGGGCGTGGACTGGGACACTTACGAGAAGCTGCTGCACCGCCTGGTGGACAGCGGGGTGACCGTCGTCACGCCCAACGGCAACACGGGGGAGTTCTACACGCTCACCCCCGCCGAGGCGCGGCGGGCGACCGGGGCCACGACCGCGGCGATCGGCCAGCGGGCCGAGGTCCTGGTCGGCGTCGGGCTGGACACCGCGACCGCGATCGAGGCGGCGCGGCATGCCCGGGACGCCGGGGCCAGGATGGTGATGGTGCACCAGCCGGTGCATCCGTACCTGTCCGCGGACGGCTGGCTGGAATACCACCGGGCCATCGCCGACGCGGTGCCGGACATGGGCCTGGTGCTCTATCTCCGCGACCCGCGGATCGGCGGCGGCCAGATCGGCCGCCTCGGGGAACTCTGCCCGAACGTGATCGGGATCAAGTACGCGGTGCCCGACCCGGTCAGGTTCGCGTCGGTGGCCAGGGACGCGGGGCTGGACCGGTTCACCTGGATCGCCGGGCTGGCCGAGCTGTACGCGCCGGCTTACTGGGCGGTCGGTGCCACGGGCCTGACCTCCGGGCTCGTCAACGTCGCGCCCGCGTTGTCGATCGCCATGCTCGACGCGCTGCGCGCGGGTGACTTCAGCATGGCGATGAAGGTATGGGAATCGGTCAGGCCGTTCGAGGAACTGCGCGCGGCGGACTCGTCGGCTGACAACGTGAGCGTGGTCAAGGAGGCGCTCGCCCAGCTCGGCCTGTGCCGCGCCGACGTACGGCCGCCCAGCCGGCCCCTGCCCGGCGAGGTGCGCGCGCAGGTCACCGCCATTCTTGACGCGTGGGGCCTGCGCGGGCCGGAGGTGCGGCCGTGACGAAGCAGCCCGCGGAACTGCGCAGCCACCGGTGGTTCGGCGGCGAGGGACTGCGTTCGTTCAGCCACCGTTCCCGGATGCGCCAGCTCGGTTTCGGCGCGGACGAGCACCTCGGCAAGCCGTTCATCGCCATCCTCAACACCTGGTCAGACATCAACCCCTGCCACATGCACCTGCGGGAGCGGGCCGAGCAGGTCAAGCGGGGCGTATGGGAGGCGGGCGGCTTCCCGCTGGAATTCCCCGTGTCCACGCTGTCTGAGACCTTCCAGAAACCAACCCCGATGATGTACCGCAACCTGCTCGCCATGGAGACCGAGGAACTGCTCCGGTCCTACCCGGTGGACGGCGCCGTGCTGATGGGTGGCTGCGACAAGACCACACCCGCGCTGCTGATGGGGGCGGCGAGCGCGGGGCTCCCGGCCATCTTCGTGCCCGCCGGGCCGATGCTCCGCGGCAACTACCGTGGCCAGCCCCTCGGCAGCGGCACCGACATGTGGAAGTACTGGGACGACAAACGGGCCGGGCTGATCGGTGACTGCGAGATGGCCGAGCTGGAATGCGGCCTGGCCCGGTCGCCCGGGCATTGCATGACGATGGGCACCGCCTCGACCATGACCTCGGCGGCGGAAGCGCTGGGCATGACCCTGCCCGGAGCGGCGTCCATCCCGGCGGTTGATTCCGCGCACTACCGGATGGCGGCGGCCAGCGGCAGCCGGATCGTCGGGATGGTCTGGGAAGACCTGGCCATTGGCCAGATCCTCACCACCGAGGCGTTCGAAGACGCGGTCGCCACGGTGCTCGCGCTCGGTGGCTCGACCAACGCGGTCATTCACCTCATCGCCATGGCCGGGCGCTGCGGGGTGCCGCTCAGCCTCGAAGACTTCGACGAGATCTCACGGCGGGTGCCGGTGCTGGCCAACATCCGGCCGAGCGGCGCGTACCTGATGGAGGACTTCTACTATGCGGGCGGCCTGCCGGGATTGCTGGGCCGCCTGGCCCAGGTTCCCGGCGTGCTGCACCCAGACCGCGTGACCGCGTCCGGCGGCACGTTCGGCGAGCAGATAGCGGATGCGCCCGTGCATGACGAGGACGTGATCCGCTCCCCGGATAACGCGCTCGCGGCCGAAGGCGGCGTGGCCGTGCTGCGCGGGAACCTGGCCCCGGACGGCGCCGTCATCAAGCACATCGCGGCGGAGCCGAGGCTGCTGAAGCACACCGGGCCGGCTGTCATCTTCGATGACTACCACCAGCTCCAGGAGCGGATCAACGACCCGTCGCTCGGCATCACCGCCGACTCGGTGCTCGTGCTGCGGAACGCGGGACCGCAGGGCGGTCCTGGGATGCCCGAATACGGGATGCTGCCGATCCCCGATTACCTGCTGGCCCAGGGCGTGCGCGACATGGTGCGGATCTCGGACGCGCGGATGAGCGGGACCAGCTATGGTGCGTGCGTCCTGCATGTCGCGCCCGAGTCGTGGATCGGCGGCCCGCTCGCGCTCGTCCGCGCCGGTGACCCGATCACGCTCGACGTTCCCGCCCGGGAGCTGCGCCTCGAGGTCACCGAGCAGGAACTGGCCGCGCGCCGCGCCCAGTGGCGGCGGCCACCGAAAAAGTTCGAGCGCGGATACGGCGCGCTTTACAGCGAGCAGGTCAGCCAGGCCGACCAGGGCTGCGACTTCGAGTTCCTGGCCAGGCCCGGCCGCAACCCCCAGCCGGACCCGCAGTGACCTGCCGGCCAGCTCCCGCCCGGGCGGTACCGGTAACACCCTCAGCCGAGTTTACCGCCCGGGCGGGCACCACCATGATTCCCCCGGCAACGCGCGGCGTCACCTGATTGTCGGGCGCGCCCACCTGCCGGACGGTCCTGTCGATCGGAGGTAGTACGAAGATGTCCCACGAGATCGACCGACGCACCCTGCTGCGCCTGTCCGCTGTCACGGGCGCGGGGGTTCTCGCCGCGCCGCTGCTTTCCGCCGGTGGCCCGGCCGAAGCGTCAGCCACCCGGACCGCCCAGGCCGCGGCGGGCGCATTGGGGCTGGCCGGGCACCGCGTCAGCGCCGCGGACGCCGCCGCCGACCGCATCATCCGCTCCGTCCGGCGGCCCCGATTTCCTCGCCGGTTCTTCCCCATCACCAGCTATGGCGCGGTCGGCGACGGCACCACCGACTGCACCGGCGCGTTCCGGGACGCGATCGCCGCGTGCAGCCGCCGCGGCGGGCACGTCATCGTGCCCGCGGGCACGTTCTTTACCGGCGCGATTCACCTGCTCAGCAACGTCAACCTGCACCTGGAGCAGGGTTCGGTGATCCTGTTCAGCCAGGATCCCAACGCGTACCTGCCGGTCGTGTTCACCCGGTGGCAGGGCATCGAGCTGATGAACTACTCGCCGCCCATCTACTCCTACGGCCAGCACAACATCGCGATCACCGGCCAGGGCACCCTGAACGGGCAGGCCGACGCGAACCACTGGTGGAACTGGAAAACCCTGGAGACCCCGGACTTCACCCTGCTGGAGACGATGGCCGACGACAACGTCCCCGTGGCGCAGCGGGTGTTTGGCGCCGGTCACTTCCTGCCGCCGCAGATGATCCAGCCGTTCCTCAGCGATACCGTTCTCATCCAGGGCGTGACCATCGAGAACTCGCCGTTCTGGCACATGAACCCGAACCTCTGCCGCAACGTCACGGTCGAGGGCGTCACGATCAACTCCTCCGGGCCCAACACCGACGGGTGCGACCCCGAGTCCTGCGACGGCGTGGTCATCGACGGGGTCACGTTCAACACCGGCGACGACTGCATCGCCATCAAGTCCGGGCGGGACGCCGACGGGCGGAGGGTCAATGTGCCCTGCCAGAACGTGGTCATCCAGAACTGCAACTTCGCCAACGGGCACGGCGGCATCACCATCGGCAGCGAGATGACGGGCGGCGTGCGGAATGTGTACGCGCGCGACCTGACCATGAACAGCGCCAACCTGCAGGCCGGCCACCGGATCAAGACCAACACGCTGCGCGGCGGCTTCGTCGAGAACAGCAACGTGTACCGGATCAACGCCGGCACCGTCGGCGGCCCGCTGCTGCTCATCCAGGGCACCTACAACGCCCAGACGGGCGCTTTCCCGCCCGACCTGACCGGCATCACCCTGGCCGACTGGACGGTGGACACCTGTGCGGGCATCTGGTCACTGACCGGCGCGTCCGCCACTGACCCGGTCGGCACCGTGACCCTGACCGACATCACGGTCACCACCTCGACGGCCGCCAACTCCTCGGTGGACGTCTCCAACCTGGTCGTCAAGGACGTGACTGTCGGCGGAGTGGCGGTCACGCCGTGAAGCACGGGATAACGCACCTGCTCCGGGCGCGGCCCGGCGCGGCGCTCGTCGGTGCCGTGGCCCTGATCGCGGCGCCAGCCGCCGCACTGGCCGCCCCGGTCGCCCCGGCGTGGGCCTCGGCCACCCGCAGTGTGCTCGTGGTGGCCCAGGATGGCAGGCCGGGCCACTTCGCCAGCGTGCAGGCGGCCATCGACGCGGTGCCACCGGGGGACAGGGGCCGGGTGACCATCCTCATCGAGAAGGGGACCTACTCGGGGCAGGTGTACGTCCCGGCGTCGAAGCCGGGCATCACCCTGCTCGGCGCCACCGGCGACCCGCGGGACGTGACCATCACCGACGACATCGCGCACGGCACCATCGCGGCCAACGGCAACCAGTACGGGACGGATTGCAGCGCCACGGTGTCTGTCGCCGGCAACGGGTTCTCCGCCTACGGGATCACCGTCCAGAACTCCTTCGATCCCACCGCCAACCCGCAGATCACCTCGCCGCAGGCGGTGGCGGTGAAGACCGTCGCCGACCGGGTGGTGTTCGCCCATGACCGGTTCCTCGGCATCCAGGACACCGTCTTCGCCAGCTCGTACGCCGATCCGTTCACGCCCGCGGACTGCTTCGGCCCGGGTGGGCCTCCGGCTACTTCCGCGCCCGGCAGCACCACGCCGGCGCCGGCCAGGCAGTTCTATTACGACGACTACATCGACGGATCCGTGGACTTCCTGTGCGGCTCGGGTACCGCCGTCTTCGACCGCGACACGATTGACATCATCGGGCATCCCGGGGGGTCCGTGACCGCCCCGGACACCGGCCTGGAGCAGCCCTACGGGTACCTGATCACCGACAGCCGCATCATCAACAGCAACGGAACCCTCGCGGCGGGCAGCAACTTCCTGGGCCGGCCCTGGCAGCACACCGGTGTCACCCGGCCGGTCGGCCAGATCACGATCAGGAACACTTACCTGACCGCGGCGATCAACGCCCAGCACTGGGAGAACTGGTCCAGCCCGCCGTTCCCGTGGCAGGACGCCCGGTTCTACGAGTACCAGAACACCGGCCCCGGAGCGGCGGACGTCGCCGCGGACGTCCCGCAGCTCACCGCGGCCCAGGCGGCGAGGTACACCGTGGCCAGCTACCTGGGCGGGTGGCGGCCTCAGCGCTCGGGAGCCGGATGATCCTGCCCACATGGCCTCCGGCGGTGACGGCGTAATGTCGACCGGCGTGCCGACGATCCTGATAACTGGCGCATCCGGCCGGATCGGGTCCATGCTGCGGACGCGGCTGGCCCGGCCCGGCCGGACGCTGCGCCTGCTTGACGTGGTTCCCCCGCCCCCCCTGGACCCGCCCCCCCTGGACCCGCCCTCCCTGGCCGCTCTGCCTCCAGGCGCCGGCGAGGAGGCCATCCTCGCGTCCGTCACCGATCTCGCCGCGATGACGGACGCCAGCGCCGGGGCTGACGCCGTGATCCATCTCGCGGGCATTCCCGGCGAGGCTCCGTGGGAGCGGATCATGGAGATCAACATCAACGGGGCCTACGTGGTGTTCGAGGCGGCCCGGCGCGCCGGGGTGCCCAGGGTGATCTTCGCCTCGTCCAACCACGCGGTCGGGTTCACCCCCCGGTCGGCCTTTCCCGTGCCCGACTACGCCTTTCCCGCGCCCGACACCTACTACGGGGTCTCCAAGGTGGCAGCTGAGGGCCTGGCCGGGCTGTACCACTACCGCTACGGTCTGGACACGATCTGCATCAGGATCCTGTCCTGTTTTGAGCGCCCGACTTCGGTGCGGATGCTGTCCACCTGGCTCTCGCCGGACGACACCGGGCGGCTGTTCGAGGCGTGCCTGGCCGCGGAGCAGCCCGGGTTCCGGGTGATCTTCGGGGTGTCGGCCAATACCCGGGGCGGCTGGGTGTCGCTGGAGGAGGCGCGCGCGCTCGGCTATGAGCCCCGGGATGACGCGGAGACCTACGCGGCCGAGCTCATCGCGGAACAGGGGGAGCCTGATCCCGCCGACCCGGTGCTCGCGCACCTCGGTGGCGAGTTCACCCTGCCCGGCCTCGACGCCGACCACCTGACCTGAACGACCCGCCCGGTATGAAGCCCGCCCGGTATGAAGCCCGCAACGCAGTGAGGAACTGGCCACGATGATCCAGGGATATGACCCGCGCACCGGCAAGCCCGCCGGGGACCCGGTGGCGGAAACCACGGACGAGGCCCTCGACCGGATCGCCTCGGCGGCCGCTGAGGCCGCCGGGTCCTGGTCAAGTACCAGCCGGACGGACCGGGCCCGGATGCTCGGCGCCGTGGCCGACGCGCTGGACGCCCGCGCGGCTGACCTGGTCGCGGTGGCGGACACCGAGACCGCGCTGGGGGTGACCAGGCTCACCGGCGAGGTGGCACGGACGACCGGGCAGCTGCGCCTGTTCGGCGAAGTCCTGGTGGACGGCGGATACCAGGATGTGATCATCAGCCCGCCGGGGGACGGGGTGCCCGGCCTGGCCCGCATCAAGCGCCCGGTTGGCCCGGTGGCGGTCTTCGCGGCGTCCAACTTCCCCTTCGCGTTCTCCGTCGCGGGCGGCGACACGGCCTCGGCGCTGGCCGCCGGGTGCCCGGTGGTGGTCAAGGCGCACGAAAGCCATCCGCAGACCTCGGTGCTGACCGGGCAGATCGTGGCGGACGCGCTGGCCCGCGCCGGCGCGCCGCCCGGCATCTTCGCGGTCGTGCACGGTGTGCCCGCGGGGGCCCGGCTGCTCCGGCATCCGGCGATCAGCGCCGCCGGGTTCACCGGTTACGCCCGGGGTGGTCTGGCCCTGGCCAGGATCTGTGCCGAGCGCCCGGTCCCGATCCCGTTCTTCGGTGAACTCGGCTCGGTGAACCCGGTCGTCATCCTGCCCGGCGCGGCGGCGGCCCGCCCGGCCGCGATAGCCGCTGGGTTTATGTCGTCGCTCACCCTCGGAGCCGGGCAGTTCTGCACGAATCCGGGGCTGCTGTTCATCCCCGGGGACCAGGGGCTGCGCGCGGCCATCGCCGAGGCGGTCGGGGCCAGCATCGGTGGGCCGATGCTGTCCGAGCGGATCCACGACTCCTACGCCGAAGCCGTCGCGGACCTGGCCGACCGCACCGCCACGACGCCGCTCGCGGCCGGCCAGCCGGGGGAGGGCCCGTGGGCGGCCACCCCGCAGGTGTTCCAGACCAGCCTGGCTGACTTCACGGCCGGACTGCCGGCCCTGGCCTATCAGCGGTTCGGCCCGGCCGGCCTGGTGATCACCTACCAGTCGGCGGACGACCTGCCGGCCGTGCTCGGCGAGCTGGGCGGCAACCTGACCGGGGGCATCCACGCGGATGAAGGCTCGGCCGCCGACATGTCGGCCGCCGGGAAGATCGCCGCCGTGTTCGCCCGCACGACAGGGCGCGTCATCTTCAACGGCTGGCCGACCGGAGTGGCGGTCACCTGGGCGCAGCACCACGGCGGCCCGGGCCGGCCACGACCGCGCCCGGCTACACCTCCGTAGGCGCGACGGCGATCCGCCGCTGGCTCATCCCGGTCGTCTACCAGGATTTCCCGGCCGCCCTCCTCCCCGAGGCGCTGCGGGATGCGGGCCGCCCACCCGCGGATTCGTAGTGCGGGGGTCAGCGAACCTCTACCCGTGGGACGTGGACGGGGATCCGGCCGCCGCTGACCGGATCGCGGGGCTGGGGCTGACCGAGGTGACGCTCGCGGCCGCGTACCACTCGGTGCGCGCGGTCACCCCGCACCACCCGCGGCACCGGATCGTGACCCGGGACGCCGCCGTGTACTACCGCGCCGACCCCGCCCGCTGGCGGGATTCGCGGCTGCGCCCGGTGCCGGCCGAACCGGGGGGCTCCTTTGAGCGCGCCGCCGCCCAGCTCCGTGCCGCAGGCGTCAAGGTCACCGCGTGGGCGGTGCTCACGCACAACTCCCGGATCGGCGCGGCCAACCCGTCCTGCACCGTCGAGAACGCCTTCGGTGACCGTTACCCGTGGGCGTTGTGCGCCGGCTCGCCCGCGGTCCGCGACTACGCGGCGGCGCTGGCCGCCGAGGTGGCCGCCCTGGCCGGCGCCGACGCGATCGAACTGGAAGCGTGCGGCTGGTACGGGATCGAGCACGGCAGCGCCCACGACAAGACCGCGGGCGCGGCCGGTTCCGCGGCGGCCTGGCTGCTGTCCGTCTGCTTCTGCGCGGCCTGCGGCCAGGCGTACGCCGCGGCGGGAGCGGACCCGGGGGAGTTGCGCGCGGCCACCCGCTGGCCGTGGACCAGATCTACGGCGGCCACGGCGGGAAAGCGGGTGCGCTCACCGGCGATCCTGGCCTGCTCCCGGCGGGAATGGCCGACCTGCTGCTCACCGTCCGGGCCACCCTGGCCGGGCGGCTCCTGGCCGAGGTGATCGCGGCGGTTCGCGCCGCGGCACCGGGCAAGCCCGTCCTGGTCCACGCCCATCCCGACCCGCGCGGCAGGCGCCAACCCCGGCCACGACCCGGCGGTGCTGCTCGGCCCGGGCGGCGCCGACGGAATCGTGCTGGCGTGCTGGCACCCAGCCACGGCGGCGGCACACGTGGCCCGGACCGCCGCGACGGCCCCGCCCGGCGCCCGCATCGCGGCCTCCCTGCTCGCCGTGGCCGGCCTGGGCGGTGAGCCCGGGACCCTCAGCGAGCAAGCCGAGGTGGTCCGCGCCGCGCAGGCGCCACCGAACTGCGCCCTATTATCACGCCGGCCTGGCCGCCCCATCCGACCTGGCCGCCATCCGCTGGCTCGCAGCCATGCTCCTCTGGATGCAGCACCGCTGACTTAGGGCCGGATGGCCGCTTTCTTCTTCTGGCTGGGAGTTGCGTCCGCTGGTGTAGTAGCGGCTTTGCGCCGGAAGAGCAGCTCGCGCAGGCCAGCCCGGATCTGCTCCGTGCGATGGTCACCACGTTCGCCCAAGTGGCGCCGCGCCGCCACCAGGCCGTCGCCCGCCACCGCCACTACCAGCGCAGACGCCTGCGAGGTTACTGACTGGCCGCCGTGTCAGGCGGGCGGCTGCGCCAGGGCGCGGGCGATCGCAGCCGTGTCCTGGTACTCTCGCCAGCCTGCGATCTGCCCGTGCCGGGCCCGCAGCACCCCGATGAACGGAGCGCTCGCCCGGTGGCCGGTGGTGGTCACGGTCCCGGTGAGTTCGTACTCGACCACGATCACCTCCGGGTCGGCGGTGTCGTGGATCGCCGTCTCCCGGCATTCTTCAAACCGCACCGGCAGCTTGGCCCGTTCGGCCCGGGCGAACCCCAGGAACTCATCCCGCCCCACATGGCGCCGCGGCTTGCCCGGCCGCGCGAACGGGGCCTCGATAACGGCATCGTCGGCGAGCAGGCTGTCCATCGCGTCCACGCTGTTCCCGAGCCACTGCTGCTTCATCCGCGCGAAGATCTCACGGGGTCCCAGAACTGCACCAGACTGCCCGGCCATGGCACGCCTCCCACGACTAATGTGAGTGTGTACTCGGCTTATTGCTGAAGATTATGAGTGGCCACTCATGTTGTCAATGGGCAAGGGCAGGCAGCCACGATGAGAGCGCCCGCCCCGCCACCGCCCCATGCGGGCGGCACAGGCAGCGCCAGGGTGCTGCGTGCGATGCGCGGCGCAACCGCGCCCGCATCCTCACCGCCGCCGCCGAAGTCTTCGCCGAGCAGGGCACCTCGGCCTCGACTGAGGAGGTTGCCCGCCGGGCAGGGGTCGCGATCGGGACCGTCTTCCGGCATTTCCCCGCCAAGGACGACCTCCTCCGGGCCATCATGAAGGACCTGCTGCAACAGCTCACCGGCCAGGTGGAACTGCTCGCCGTCGAGGGCGATCCCGCCACCGCGCTGTTCGGCTTCTTCACCAGTACGGTCGAGCAAGCGGCGGCGAAGAAGACCGTCATCGACCTCCTGGCCGCCACCGGCACCGATGTCCAGGTCACCGCCGCCATCCAAGCCCTTCAACACGGGATCGGCACGCTCCTGGCCCGCGCTCGGCGGGAGGCGCAGCCCGCGCGGACGTCCAGACCGCCGAGGTCATGGCCCTCCTCACCAGCACCTGCCAAGGCGCGCTCCACGGCGGCTGGGACAGACACCTCCAGCACCGGGCACTCACCATCATCTTCGATGGACTCCGTCCCACCGCGGCCGCTAAGTAACCCTGCCGCCCAAGACCATTCCAGCATCGGCGCGGTCCTGGCCGAGCAGCACGACGAATGGACCGAAGGCCGCCGCCTCGGCCTCGACATCCTGGCTCATTGATGCGCTCGATTAACCCGGTCGCGGCACCGGCCGTCTGAACGCGCGGACCGTCGGCCGGAGTGGCGGGCGGGTTGCCGTCAGCGGCACGGGCGAA
>CAWGIW010000024.1:0-122249 GCA_963822825.1 uncultured Actinomycetes bacterium
TGCCCCGAGCCCCGCTGCCCCGGGCTACTCCGCGCCTCGCCTTCGCGGCCATCGGGTTGCTGGTGCTCAGCGTGGGCCTAGCGGTCGTGGTGGGACTGCGCGAGCCACCAGTGGGCGTCCGGAAGGTCCCGTCGGCGTTTCCTTGGCTGCCGTACTCTAGATCGGCTCGGCTCTCCGTCATCGCGGTGACCGGCCTGTCGTGGCTCTCCATCGTGGCCGGCGGCCTAGGCCTGGTGTTGGCGCTGCTCGCGGTACGCCGTGGCTGGCGCCCACACCCGTGGCGGCTGCTCGCCGGATGCCTGCTCGCCGTGATCGCGCTGACGGTGGTACCACCTCTCAGCTCCGATGACATATACGACTATGCGATTTACGGGCGGATAGCCGCACTGGGCCACAGCCCGTATGTGATGACCCCCAGGCAGCTCGCAGTCTCCGGGGATCCGGTGGGCCGGTTCGAACCCGCTTCGTGGCGCCATACACCTTCGGTCTACGGCCCGCTCGGCACGTTGTCCGAGGAAGCTGCGTCCCACCTGGCCGGGGCGTCGATGGCGAAGACGGTGTTCTGGCTGAAGGTGTGGAACGCGCTGGCTTTCCTCGCGGTAGCGCTGGCGCTTGACCGCCTCCTGCGCTCGGAGGCGGCCGCCCGGGCGCGGGCGCACCTGCTGTGGTCGGTGAACCCGCTGATGCTGTGGTCGGTCATCGGTGGCGGTCATATCGACGGGCTGGCGGCGGCCGCGGGGTTCCTCGGCCTGCTGTGCCTACGCCGGCGAGGTGCGGGGTGGCGGGGTGCCGCACAGGGTCTGGCGTCGGGCCTGCTGATCGGCGCCGCTATCGCGGTCAAGGCACCGTTCCTGCTGTTCCTGCTGGGGCCGGCCTGGGCGGCGCGCCGGTCGCTGTGGACGCTGGCTGGGGCGGCCCTGGGCGCCGTCGCCGTGGTGCTGCCCAGCTACCTGCTGGCTGGCCAGGCCGCGGTCACCGGGGTGGTGTCGCGCGGGACCGGCGCGGCCGACCTGTACCAGCCGTGGCAGCTGCTGACCAGGGCCCTGCATGTGCAGCCCGCAGTGACGTTCACCAACGTGGTGGCGTTGTGCGCGTTCGCCGTGCTGGCGCTGGTCCTGCTGTGGGGGCTGCCATCGGGGCCAGCCAGCCCGCCCGGGCTGGTGTTCGTCCGGCCGGTGCTGGCCGTGTCGCTGGCCTGGCTGATCTGCACGCCGCAGCAGCGGCCCTGGTATGACGCGATGATCTTCCCGCTGGTGGCCCTGATGCCCGCGACCCGGCTGGACTGGATCGTCGTGGTCCGCACCATGGCCGCCACGGTGGCGGAACTTCCCGGATCGGGGGGTTTCCATGGGCTCCGTCCGCAGTGGGTTGGATCTTTTGCCATCGCCAACGTCCACGACATCGTCCCAGCCATCCTGGCCGTGCTGACTGCCGTGCTGATCTGGCTCTGCATCAGCGGCCGCTGGGGACCCGGCGGCCAACCCGGCCGTGATGGTGGCCGGCGGCCGCGGCCACTGCCGGACCTGGCCGCGTCCGGCGCTCTAGGCCGGGGCTGACGACACGGCGGACACGTCCGCTCCGGTGGCCTCAGCGCGTTGGGCCGTCCGGGCCGTCCGGGCCATGTGGGCCGCGAGCACCAGAAGAATCACGAAGAGCGCCATGCCCGTCAGGATGTAGGTGTTGCCGGCGATCAGGTAGAGCCCGTGCCAGTGATACTCGACGTACCGCGACTGGTCGCCGTACCGGTAGTAGAGGGCCGGGTTGGTATTGGGAGGCGCCCAGATAAACCCCTCGATGAAGCCCGGATGCTTGGACGGCGGGCTCCAGAGGGTTTTCGGCCACGCTCCGAAAACCAGAGTGATCCCGGCGGCCAGGCCGGCGGCGGCCCACCGGGCCGCTACGCTCCTGGAGCGCACCGCGTAATGAGCCGCCACCACCACGGCGGGGACGATCCACACCCAGTGATGGTCCCAGCTGATCGGGGAGACCAGCAGCCCGGTCAGCGCGCAGCACAGCAGGCCCGCCATCCGGTGCCCAGCCCGGTCGAGGATCGCCGCGCCGGCCAGCCCGAGTGCGGCCGTCACCACCGCGGCCACCAGCCACACCGGCTGCGCGCCCGCCACGCTGCCGACCAGCCGGGTGATGATCCCCCGCAACGACTGGTTTCCCACCCAGCCCGAGAACCCTGTGCGGCTGCCCTGGTAGAACAGGCCGCCCACCCACCATTTCTCGGAATCGGCAGGCAGCACCGCGTATCCAAGCACGACCGTCGCGGCGAAGACCCCTGCCGCGACGGCGGCCTGGCGGAACCTCCTGGTCAACAGCAGATACGGGATGAAGATCAACGGCACCAGCTTGATCCCCGCCGCGATCCCGATGCCAGCGCCCTTCCACCACCGGCGGTCCGGCTGGCACTGATCCCAGATGATGAGTGCCATCAGCACGAGCTCGATCTGGCCCAGCCAGAGAGTGCGCTGGACCGGCTCGGTCCAGAAGAGCGCCGCGGCCAGGAGCAGGGTCGCGCCCAGGCGGGCACGTCCGCTCTGGTAGCCGAGGCCGCCGAGCGTCATCCAGATTGTCGCCAGGAGAGCCGCGATATTGACGCCTATCGCGATCTTCGTCAGCAGGGCGAAGTTGGTCAGCGTCAGGACCGTGAACACGAGCGCGGCGAACGGGGGGTAGGTGAACTTCAGATCCCCCTCTACCGCCCGCTCGTAAAGCGGCGACGAGAGGTGAGAGTGGTAGAACGGCGCCATGTGGCGGACGATGAGCCCGCCGTCGGTGTACACCCGCAGGTCAACCGGCTCGATCCAGAGTTTGGCCGGATGGGTCAGGGCGTACCAGTCGTACACCCCCAGGGCGACGGCGAATGCGACCGCGCCGACGGCGAGCAGCCAGCCGCTGGGCAGGCGCCGCGCAGGCACAGCCGGGTCTGGATGGAGCAGATCCGACTGCCGTGCGGCGGTCACGGCAGCCCGGCCAGGGTCAGCTGAATTCACCCGCTCACGATATCCGTGGCGCTTATCCCCTGTGGTGCCCGGGCGCTTATCCCCGTGGTGCCCGCCGGGATTCGGTGAATGACAAATCGGAATCGGTCGCGGCGGATCATTCAGGCTGATCGGTCGCTGGCCTCTTGCCGATCCCGGGCGTGCCGCTCAGCGTCACCCACGGCTGAGGCTGCGCTGCAGGAAGCGGCGCACCCGGGAGTAACTGACGAGCATGGGCAAGCCCAGCAACCCGCAGAGCACCACCAGATAGGCGAGCTGACCAAGGCTTGGGTCGTGGTCCGGGCCCGGGCCCGGGCCGGGCGGGCCCTCGGCGGCGATCACCACGGTCAAGATCAAGCCGGCCGCGAAGAGCGACGTCAGCACGGTTCCGGCCAGCAGCCAGATGGCCATGCACAGGTGGCTGAGAGCGGCGGCGGCCTGGCCGCGCGGGGTCTGGTGCGCGCGGACCACGGCACGTACCGTCCCGAAGCTGGAGACGGCGGCTTCGGCTGCCTCGGTCCCGGTCAGCCCGGCCGCTCGCCCGGCGGCCACCGACTCGCGCAGGTGATCTTCCGCCTCGGCCAGGATGCGGCTGGTCTCCTCCGGCCGGGTGCGCAGGCTGGCCCGCAGCTGACGCAGGTATTCCTCGACCAGCCCGCTCATGCCGGCCACCCCACAACTGCCCGCATCCCCGCGGCGAACCGCCGCCACCCCGCCTGCTCGGCGGCCAGCGCCGCAGCGCCCTTGCCAGTCAGCGCGTACACCCGCCGCCTGCGTCCCGGGGCCTCGGCCCAGCCGCTGGCCAGCAGCCCGGCCGCCTCCAGCCGGTGCAGCGCCGGGTAGACCGTGCCCTCGCCCAGGTCAAATGCGCCCTCGCTGCGCTCGCGCAGCGCCGTGATAACCGCGTACCCGTGCGCGGGCCCGGCGGCCAGCACAGACAGCAGCAGCAGGTCCAGGTTCCCCTTCAGCCGCTCCCTCTCCATACCTCGTAACACTATGCTTTGTGGTACGAGGCGTCAAGGCGCCAGCCGCCCTCAGCCACTCACCCCCTGTGAATAGCCAGGGCTAGTGCTCGTGGCCTGATCGGAGCCAGGCGACATAGTCGGCGATGCCGCGCTCCGTGTCGTACTCGGGCTGAAAGCCGGTGTCCTGCTGGAGCCGGCTGATGTCGAGATAGAAGTCCCGTCCAGCCCCGTGCGGGTCGCGGCCCTCCGGGAGCTCGATCGCGGCGTCAGGGATGACATCTCTGATCGCGGCGGCCAGGTCCGCGTTCCTGGTTACGCGTCCCGATCCGACGTTGTACGTGCCGTGGTTCAGCTTGTCCGCCGTCTGCAGCCGGGCAATGGCCCGGCCGCAGTCCTTCGCGTAGCACAGGTCCCCCCCGTCTTCGGCGTAGGCAGGCGACAGCGGCGTCGAGAAGTCAGGTGCCCGGCCGTTGACCGCGGCGTGTACCAGGATCGGCGCCACCGCCAGGTTCGATCTCGGGTGACGGTGCAGCGGCCCCCAGACGCCGACGATGCGCAGGCTGACCACCTCGAAATCCGCCCGGCCGGCCACGCTGGCCGCGATGATCTCATCGCTCTTCTTGTGGGCCACGATCTGGTGCGGTGCCGTCATCGGCAGCGGCAGGTCCTCCCGGAGCGGGTTACCGGCCTCCGTGCCTGCGTAGACCCCTATGGTGCTGGCGATGCCGATCCGGGGAACGGCCCAGTCCCGGGCCGCCTGCAGCGCGTTGAGCAAGCCCCGGGTCCCGGCCCGGAAGCCGTCGATCGGGTCGGGCCTCCCGATCCCAGGCCCGGCGAGGTGAACGATGCCAGTGATCTTGTGGCGGGAGCCGATCCCGAGGAAGGCCGCAGTGTCGGTGATGTCGAGTGGCTCGACGAAGGCGCGGGTGCCGATCTCCTCACTGATGAGGCTGGCGTCCCTGGCCACGCGATGCTGCGTGAGCACACACGATTCGCCCAGGTCGAGCAGTGCCCTGGCGGTGTGCTGCCCGATGAAGCCCATGCCACCTGTCACGAGGATCATTAACCCGCCTCTTTCTCCATGTCGCTAGCCGGCTAGTGAATAGCGTAGCCAAAGACATCGCTAGCCGGCAAATGACGCAGTCGGCCGAATGCGGCGGCGTCGTCTGGCCGGCCGCGGTCCGCAGATCGGCCCGGGGGTCCGGGAGGTGTACGCCGGGCTCGCGGGGCAGTAGGGGAGTGGCCGGGCTGAGACGGATCGGCCGCGGCGATGACAAGTTTCTGTAATTTCGGTGTCGGGGCGCTCTGGCAGCGATCCGGGCCGGGAGCACGGCCACACCTGTCGTGGCCGGTCCGGCCGCTGGTACACGATTGGCGGCCGGTCCGGGCAGGCTGGCCGGACGCGGTCGGCGCGGTTCACCGGGAAGCGGCCGGGGCACCCTTGTGAGCACGGCGGAGGCCGCCGGGAAACCTTGATCGAACAGCTCACAGAACTCCCAGAAGGGCGTGTTAAGCTGCGCGGCCAAGCCGCGCAGCCAGAGGCGAGACGAAGGACCGGAGGGCACGATCAGCACAGACCCCGGCCTTCCTGGCCTGTCGCCCCCGGCAGCAGGCCAGGCCAGCACGGCCGCCGGGACCGACCAGCCGCCGGTGGCCGGGACCGGGCGGGTGTCGGCGGCACGGACCGGTGAGCCGTCGGCGGCGGCGAACGGCCGGGCCGCGGCGGCCGGGACCGGCCGGGTGCCGGCGCCACGGACCGGCGAGGTGCCAGTGCCAGGGACCGGCCGGGTGCCCGCTGTAGTCCGGACCGGCCAGCCGCCGGTGGCAGGGCGCCGCCGAGTGCCGGCCGCGCGGACCGGCCGGGTGCCCGCCGCGCGGACCGGCCGGGTGCCGGCGGCACGGACCGGCCAGCCGCCCGCGACCCGGCGGGCGGACTGGGTCCCGTGGCTGATCGCCCTCCTGGCGTTCGGCGCTTATGGCGTCATCTCGATATCCCGCTACCTGCGGCTCGACCCTGGCTCCTGGGATCTGGGCATCTTCACCGAGTACGTCAAGCAGTTGGGCCATCTGCGAGCGCCGATCGTTGACATCAGGGGGTCCGGCTTCAACCTGCTCGGCGACCACTTCCAGCCGATCGTGGCCGTGGCGGCCCCCTTCTTCCGGCTGGCCCCGAGCCCGGTCACGCTGCTCCTGGCGCAGGCCCTGCTCGTCGCGCTGTCCGTGATCCCGGTGAGCCGCGCGGCCACCGCGAAGCTGGGTGTCGCGGCGGGCCGGCTGATCGGCGCGGCGTACGGGTTCTCCTGGGGCCTCCAGCAGATGATTCAGTTCGACTTCCACGAGATCGCCTTCGCGGTGCCCCTGCTGGCCTGCTCATTGTCGGCACTGGTCCGGGGCAAGAGGAGGGCGGCCGTGGTCTGGTCGCTGCCCCTGGTCTTCGTCAAGGAGGACCAGGGTTTCACCGTGGCGGCCATCGGTGTCATTCTCATGATCAGTGCCTGGAGGGCCCGGGAGGCGGCCGAAGGCGGCAGCGCCCAAGGGAGCGCCCCGGCCGAAGGCAGCGCCTGGAAGGCCGATGCCGGGCTTTTCCTCGTGCTCTGGGGAATCGCTTGGTCAATCGTCGCGATCGTGGTGATCATCCCGCACTTCAGCGTGACGCATCAGTACCCGTACTGGTACGACGGCGGCATGGTCGGCGGCGGCGCCGGGCACCACTCGGCCGTCGCCCTGGCAGCCCAGGTCACGCAGGGCTTCTGGGAGAAGTTCCAGACCACAGCGCTGATTCTGCTGCCGGTGGTGTTCCTGGCGTTGCGGTCACCGCTCGTCCTGGTGGCGGTGCCCAGCCTCGCCCTCCGCTTCATCTCCACCAACAACAGCTTCTGGGGCACGGCGTGGCACTACAACGCGACCGTGATGCCGATCGTCTTCATCGCCGCGATCGACGGGCTGGCCCGGATCCAGGCGGCCCGCGCGGGGGCCGGGAAGGCGCACCGGATGCTCGCCACCGCGACCATCCGGTTCAGCCCGGTGGCCATGCTGGCCATCGCGGCGGTGCTCGCCTTCCGGTTCCCGCTGGACGGCCTCTGGAATCCGCAGACGTACACCATCAGCCAGCATGTCCGCGCCGAGAACGCGGCGGTGGCCAGGGTGCCCGACGGGGTCACCGTCGAGGCGACCCTGACCATGCTCGCCCCCCTGGCCGCCCGGGCCGACACGTTCTGGATCGGCACCTCTCCCAATCCGGCTCCCCAGTTCATCGTGTTCGACGCCTCCGACAGCGGCTGGAATCCGGAACCGGAGAACGCGCTCGCGTTCGTCGAGACGCGCCACTCAGGCGTCGCGTACCGGCAGATCTTCCTGGCCGATGATGTCTACGTGTTCCGCCGCTCGTAGCCCGGTACCGGTGAGTAGATAGAATCCTGTTCGGATCCGTCGGGAGGCGCCATGGACTTCGCGTACGACCCTCACACGGAGGAACTTCGGAAGCGACTGCTCGGCTTCATGGACGAGTGGGTCTACCCGGCCGAGCCGGTGTTTGCCGTGCAGGTGGCACAGAGTGCGCGGGACGGCGACCCGTGGCGCCGGCCGCCCGTGATGGCTGAGCTCAAGGAGCAGGCGCGCAGCCGTGGCCTGTGGAACCTCTTTCTTGCCCACAACGATTCCGGTGCCGGGCTCACGAACCTCCAGTACGCGCCCTTGGCTGAGATCACCGGACACAGTCCATGGCTGGCCCCCGAAGCGCTGAACTGTGCCGCGCCGGACACCGGGAACATGGAACTGCTGGCCGAGTTCGGCACGGAGCAGCAGCGTGAGCGCTGGCTCCGCCCGCTGCTGGACGGGGAGATCAGGTCCGCGTTCTGCATGACAGAGCCCGATGTGGCCTCCTCGGACGCGTCCAACATCGCCACCCGGATCGAGCGTGACGGCGCCGAGTACGTGATCAACGGCCGCAAATGGTGGTCGTCGGGGGCGATGAACCCCGAATGCGAGATCCTCATCGTGATGGGCAAGACGGCCCAGGGCGGTGACCGGCACCGCCAGCAGTCCATGATCCTGGTGCCCAGGGATACCCCCGGTGTCAGCGTGCGGCGCGGGATGACCCTGTTCGGCTACGACGACGCGCCGCACGGCGGTCATGCCGAGGTCGAGTTCCGCGACGTGCGCGTCCCGGCCGCCAACCTGATCGCCGGGGAGGGTGACGGTTTCGCGATTGCCCAGGCCCGGCTCGGCCCGGGCCGGATCCACCACTGCATGCGCCTCATCGGCGCGTCGGAACGCGCGCTCGAGCTGATGTGCCAGCGGGTCACCGGCCGGATCGCGTTCGGCCGGCCACTGGCGGAGCAGGGGGTCATCCAGGACTGGATCGCCGAGTCCCGGGTGCGCATCGAGCAGGCCCGGCTGCTCGTGCTCAAGACCGCGTGGATGATGGACACCGTGGGCAACAAGGGCGCGCATACCGAGATCCAGGCCATCAAGATCGCCACCCCGGCGATGGCCGAGTGGGTGATCGACAAGGCGATCCAGGCCCACGGCGCGGCGGGCGTCAGCCAGGACTTCCCACTCGCCGCCCTATGGGCGAGTGCACGTACACTCCGCTTCGCGGACGGGCCCGACGAGGTGCACAAGCGCTCGCTGGCCCGCCGTGAGCTCCGGCCTTACCAGCAAGATTCCCGGTAAGACCAGGGATGAGACCCGACAAGGAGAACAGCACATGCCACAGGACGCACAACGGGTCGCCATTGTCACTGGCGCGGCCCGCGGCATTGGTGCCGCTACCGCCCGCCGCCTGGCCGCCGACGGGCTGGCGGTCGCCGTGCTCGACCTGGACGAGAGTGCTTGCGGGGCGACGGTGGATGCGATCACGTCGGGGGGCGGCCGGGCCTTCGCGGTTGGCGCCGATGTGAGCCAGGCCGATCAGGTGGAGACCGCCGTCGGCAAGGTGGTGGCCGAACTCGGCCCGCCCGTGGTCCTGGTCAACAACGCGGGGGTGCTCCGGGACAACTTGATCTTCAAGATGTCCGAGGATGACTGGGACACGGTCCTCGGGGTGCACCTGCGCGGCGCGTTCCTGATGAGCCGTGCGGCCCAGAAGCACATGGTGGATCAGCGTTTCGGCCGGATCATCAACCTGTCGTCCAGCTCCGCGCTCGGTAACCGGGGCCAGGTCAACTACTCTGCGGCCAAGGCCGGCATGCAGGGGTTCACCAAGACGCTGGCCATCGAGCTCGGCCCGTTCGGCATCACCGCCAACGCGGTCGCGCCCGGATTCATCGTCACGGACATGACCGCGGCGACCGCGGCCCGTGTGGGCCTGAGCTTCGAGGACTTCCAGGCCGCGGCGGCGTCGCAGATCCCGGTGCGCCGGGTCGGCCAGGTCGGCGACGTCGCGCACACCATCTCGTTCCTGGCCAGCGAGGGCGCCGGATTCGTGTCCGGCCAGGTGATCTACGTAGCGGGCGGCCCCCTTTGCTAGACAACACAGGGCTAGACCGTCTCAGCCCGGCCGACCTGCGCCAGCGGGTCCACGAATTCCTGGCTGGCCATGACCCGGCCACCCGGCCCCGGCTGGAGTTCCTGCGGGCCCGCTTCGACGCGGGCCTGGCCGCGGTGCACTATCCGCCCGGCCTCGGCGGCCTGGGCCTGCCGCGCGCCATGCAGTCCGTGGTGGACTCCGCGCTCGCCGCGGCGGGCGCGCCCAGCAACAACCCGCAGCGGATCGGCATCGGGCTGGGCATGGCCGCGCCCACCATTCTCGCCTTCGGCTCCGACGAGCAGAAGGAGCGCTGGCTGCGGCCGTTGTGGACTGGCGAGGAGGTCTGGTGCCAGCTCTTCAGCGAGCCTGGCGCCGGTTCGGATCTGGCCGGGCTCGCGACCCGGGCCGCCCGCAAGGCCGAAGACCAGGCCGAGTGGGAAGTGACCGGGCAGAAGGTCTGGACCTCCAGCGCGCACGTGGCCCGGTGGGGGCTGCTGCTGGCCAGGACCGACCCAGACGTGCCCAAGCACCAGGGGCTCACCTACTTCGCCTGCGACATGACCGTGGCGGGCGTGGAGGTGCGGCCGCTGCGCCAGCTCACCGGTGAGGCGGAGTTCAACGAGGTCTTCCTGTCCGGCGCGGTTATCCCTGACGCCGACCGGATCGGCGGCGTGGGAGAGGGCTGGCGGGTGGCCCAGGGCACGCTGATGAACGAGCGGGTCTCGATCGGCGGGGCGGCCATCCCCCGCGAGGGTGGGATGATCGGTTCGGCCGCCCGGACCTGGCGGGAGCATCCCGAGCTGCGCACCCCAGGTCTGCACGACCGGCTGCTGCGCCTGTGGGCCGACGCCGAGATCGCCCGCCTGTCCGGGGAGCGGCTGCGCCAGCAACTCGCTGCGGGCCATCCCGGCCCGGAGGGGTCAGCGGCCAAGCTGGTCTTCGCCCGGCTGAACCAGGAGATCTCCGGGCTTGAACTCGAAATGACTGGTGCCGCCGGTCTCCGTTACCAGGACTGGACCTTGCGCAGACCCGAGAGCGTCGACTTCTACGGCCGGGACGTGGGCTACCGGTACCTGCGGGCCCGGGGGAACTCCATCGAGGGTGGTACCTCGGAAATCCTGCGCAACATCATCGCCGAGCGGGTCCTCGGCCTGCCTATGGAACCCCGGGTGGACAACCGCGTGCCCTGGAAGGACCTGCCCAAATGAGCCCAGGCGCCGACCGGGAGATTCCGAGTCTGCTGTACAGCGAGGCCGAGGAGGAACTGCGGGCCGCGGTCCGGGCCCTGCTCGATGACCGGGCCGGCTGGCCCGAGGTCCTGGCCAGGACGGAGACGGACGAGCCTTACGACACCGCGCTGTGGCATGTGCTGGCCGCTGACGTCGGCTGCGCGGGGCTGATCATCCCGGAGGGTCACGGCGGGGCCGGGGCGAGTTACCGTGAGGCGGCCGTTGTCGCTGAGGAAGTGGGCCGCTCGGTCGCTCCTGTTCCGTATCTGGGTAGCGCGGTGGTGGCTACGGCCGCGCTCCTGGAAGCGGCCGACGACGCGTTGCTCAAGGATCTCGCGGCCGGGACGGCGACCGCGGCGCTGGCGGTGCCGTTTGCGACCGGGCCGTTCGCGACCGGGCCGTTCGCGACCGGGCCGTTCGCGACCGGGCCGGCCGCGGCGTGGCCGTCCACCAACGGCCTGCTGGGCGGGGTGCGGGTGGCGGCACCTCAGCCCGGCGACCCGGCCGGCCAGACCAGGCTGCGCGGGGCGGTGGCCGGTGTGGCCGACGCGCTCCCGGCGGACGTGCTGCTGGTGCTGGCCGACGGGGTGCCGGCCGGCCTGTACGCGGTGGACCGGGCGGCGCCCGGGCTGACCGTGGCGCCGGTGGTCTCCCTGGACGCGACCAGGCAGTTGGCCGATGTCACGCTGGACGACGTGCCCGCACGGTGCATCGCGTCCGGCGAGTCGGCCGTAACCGCCGTGCACGTGGCGCTGACCGCGGGTGCGGCGATGCTCGCCGCCGAGCAGCTCGGCGTGGCGCAGCGGTGCCTCGACATGACCGTTGCCTATCTGAAGGAGCGGCGTCAGTTCGCCCGTCCGGTCGGCTCCTTCCAGGCGCTCAAGCACCGGCTGGCGGACGTGTGGGTGGCCATCACCCAGGCGCGGTCCGCCGCCCGGTACGCGGCCGCGTGCCTGGCCTCGGGCGATCCAGACACGGCCGTCGCGGTCGCACTGGCCAAGGCGAGCTGCAGCGAGGTGGCGGTCCACGCGGCGGAGGAGTGCGTGCAGCTGCACGGCGGAATCGGCTTCACCTGGGAGCATCCGGCGCACCTGTACCTGAAGCGGTCGAAGAGTTCCTCCATCGGGTTCGGCCCACCGGACTGGCACCGGGCCGCGCTCGCGGACCTGGTAGAACTCCCGCGATGAGGTCCGTCGCGGGCGCGGGTGTGGTGGTCACCGGGGCGGGCAGCGGGATCGGGGCGGCCCTCGCCCGGCGGTTCGCCGCCGAGGGGGCCCGCGTGGTCGTGAACGACGTGAACGCCGCGGCGGCGGCCGAGGTGGCGGCCTCGTGCGACGCTGCGGTCGTGCCCGGCGACGCGGCCAGCGAGCCGGGTGTCGCGCGGCTCATCGCCGTCGCCAACGAGGTGCTGGGCGGGATCGACCTGTACTGCGCGAACGCCGGGGTAGCCCGCGGGGGCGACCAGGACGCCGCGGAGCTGGACTGGGACATCTCCTGGCAGGTCAACGTCATGGCCCACGTCCGGGCTGCCCGGCTGCTGACCGGGCCGTGGCTGGAGCGGGGGAGCGGGCATCTGATCTGCACCGTCTCGGCGGCCGGGCTGCTCACCATGCTCGGTTCGGCGCCGTATTCGGTGACCAAGCACGCCGCGCTCGCGTTCGCCGAGTGGATGGCCGCGACCTACGAGCACCGGGGCATCACCACGCAGGCGGTCTGCCCGCAAGGGGTGCGGACTCCGCTGCTGGACTCAGCCGGGGCCGTGGGCCAGGCGATCCTCGGTGACTCGGCCATCGCCCCGGAGGCGGTTGCGGACGCGGTGATCGAGGGGATCGCTGACGGCCGGTTTCTCATCCTGCCGCACCCCGAAGTGGCCCGGATGTACGCGGGCCGGGCCGCGGACCCGGACCGCTGGCTGCACGGCATGAACAAACTCCAGCGGCGGGTCGAGGAACTGCGCTGACGGGGGTCATTGGGGCCGGTTGTACGGCATGCTGTCCCAATGACGCAGGTTGCCACGGGGACGATTCATCACATCGAACTGTGGGTGCCCGACCTGACCCGGGCCGAAGCAAGCTGGGGATGGCTGCTCGGCAAACTCGGTTACGAGCTCTCCCAGCAGTGGCCGCAGGGCAAGAGCTGGCGGGCTGGCAGCACCTATATCGTCATCGAGCAGTCACCGGCCCGCAGCGCGTTCCGTCACGACCGGTGCCGCCCCGGCCTCAACCACCTCGCCTTCCACGTCGCCACCACTGACAGCGTGGAGGATCTGGTCGCCGCCGCGCCGGGCCACGGCTGGCGGCTGATGTTCGCTGATCTTCACCCTTACGCGGGCGGCGATGAGCACTACGCCGCCTACCTGGAGAACGCGGACGGCTACGAGGTCGAGCTGGTCGCGCCCGTGCCGGAGGCGTTATCCGGTCCGCTGGTTACGGCCATGATCGCGGAAGGTCCGCGGCCGTCTGGCGCGAACCTTCCGCGATCATGAGCCAAGGGCTGGTCAGCCCGACATCACGACGGCCGATAGCCGGAGGTCGCGTGATGACCGGCCCACCGCGATGGTGCAGGCGCCGGGCGGCCAGGTCCAGCCGCCGGCGTCCGCGTCGTACGCGGCAAATACCCGGGCCGGGACCCGGAGCGCAACCTCCACCGTCTCGCCGGGCCCCGCCACCGCCGAACCGAACGCACCGAGCACGCGCACCGGCCGGCCGGGCCCGTGCTGCGGCCCGGCCACGTAGACCTGGACGACCTCGCGTCCCGGCCGCGACCCGGCGTTGCGGACTCTGACCCGCAGGCCAAGATCCTCACCCGGCGGCAGGCCGGCCAGGTCAGCCGAGAGAGACTCATAGACCCAGCTGGTGTAGCCAAGACCATGACCGAAGGGGAACCGCGGGGTGGTTCCCGCCGCGTCGTAGCCGCGGTAACCGATGAGCAGCCCCTCGTGGTAACCGAGCTGTCCGTCACGCGGCACGGCGTGCAGGACAGGGCAGTCGGCCTCGTCCACCGGCAGGGTGACGGGCAGCCGGCCGCCCGGCTCGGCCTGGCCAAGCAGAACATCGGCCAGCGCCTCACCCATGGCCTGGCCAGGCAGCCAGGCATAGATCACCGCGGCGGCCTGGTCCGCCCAGGGCATCAGCACCGGCATACCGGAGTTCACCACGACCACGGTCCTGGCGTTGACGGCGATGACCCGCTGGACCAGCTCGTCCTGCCGGCCAGGCAGCGCCAGGGTGTCCCGGTCGAATCCCTCACTTTCTGTCGTTTCGGCCGAGCCCACCACGACGACGGCGATATTGGCGGCGCCAGCCGCCTGAACCGCCTCGTCCAGCATGGTCTCCTCATCGGGGGCGGGCACGATCCCGAGCCGGATCGCGAGCGGGCCCTCCGCATCGGCACCCGGCCGGAAATCCATCCGGATCGTGGCCTCCTGCCCGGCATCCAGCGAGATCGTGCTCCTGACCTCACCCGGGCGGGTCATGGTCTCCACCGGATCCGCCGGGACGGGGGTCTCCCCGTCAGCGATGACGGCGCCGTCCACCGTCAGCGCCAGCCGCCCGACCGCGGCGGCTCCGATCGCATGCGGCCCGGCAGTGTCCGCGCGGAACCTGGTGAGCAGCGAGATGGTTCCGCTTTCGCCCCAGCCGACGCCGGGCGGCAGCCCCTCGCCCCACCAGGCGCACAGCGTCGAGTTCCGGTGCTCGGCGGCGAGCAGGTTCCCGTCGGCCGACCGGAACTCCAGCCGGACGCCTGGCTCACCGGTGACCGGATCCCAGACCGATCCGGCCGCCGGCGGTGGCACCGTCGTCCAGGTCTGGCAGCCTTGTGTCACGGTGACCGATGCCCGGCCGGCCAGGGCCTGCCGCAGCGCACCCGCGGGCGTGGAAACCCCGGCCGGGATCACGCCCGCGCTGCCGCCGCCCTGGATGACCGGGTGGGCCGCGTTGGGGCCGATCAGGGCGACGCTGCTGATGCTGCCGACATCGATGGGCAGTGCGCTCCGTTCGTTGCTGAGCAGGACGAACGAGGCGGCCGCGGCCCTCCGCAACAGCCGGGGATCAGTCAGCAGCGGCCCGGATGAGACCGGCCTGCCGTCGCCGTCCAGACCCGCGCCGTCCAGACCCGCGCCGTCCAGACCCGCGCCGTCCAGACCCGCGCCGTCCAGGCCTGCCCCGTCCGGGGCCGCGCCGGCTGGGGCCGCGCCGTCCTTACTCGCGCCGTCCATACTCGCGCCGCCCGGGCCCGCGCCGTCCATACTCGCGCCGTCCGGGCCCGCGCCGTCCCAGCCAGGCGATACCGCGATGCCAGCCGCTGGCCCGCCGAGCGCGCCCAGCCTGCGGGCGACGCGGACGAGGCGCAGCACCTTGTCGTCGATCAGATCCTCGGCGACGGCACCGTCCCTGACCGCGCGGACGAGTGCCTCGCCCCAGGGCCCGCCTGGTCCGGGCATCGCCAGGTCGAGCCCGGCAATGGCCGTCGGCACGGTGCTCCGGGTGGCATCCCAGTCTGAAACGACCAGACCAGTGAAGCCCCACTCGCCCTTGAGGACGTCCCGGAGCAGCCCGCTGTGCTCGGTCATCCGGCTGCCGTTGACCGCGTTGTACGCGGCCATGACCAGTGCCGTATCCGCCTCGCGGACACAGGCCTCGAAAGGGACCAGGTACAGCTCGCGGAGCACGTGCTCGGCAATCTGGGCGTCGTAGCTCCAGCGCTGGGTTTCCGAGTCGTTGCCGACGTAGTGCTTGACCGTCGTGGCGACGCCGGCCGACTGGACGCCTCGCACGTACGCCACGGCGATCCGGGCCGCCAGCACGGGATCCTCGGAGAAGCACTCGAAGCCCCGGCCGCCGAGCGGCGTGCGCATCAGGTTGATGGTGGGGGCCAGCAGGATGTCGATCCCCTTGCTCCGTGCTTCGGTTCCCAGGGCCGTGGCGAGCTCGAGCACGAGCTCGATGTCCCAGGTGGCGCCCAGCGCGGAGGGGCAGGGGAAGCTGGCGGATGGCTTGCGGTCGTCCAGGGTGACGCCTCGCACCCCGGCCGGCCCGTCCGACGTGATCATCGGTCGGAGCCCGAGGAGGTCAGCGCCGTGCGTTCGCCAGCTGTCCGCGCCGGTCAGCAGGCGCACCTTGTCCTCGACGGGGAGGGCAGCGATCCGGCCAGCCTCCTGCATGGTCTCAGTGCTGACGGGGCCCGCCGTCATCGCGGGCTCCCTGGAGTCTGTGGGTGCGGGCGACGACCCGCCCGGCCGGAGAACCGGCCGGGCGGGACCCACCCGCAGGAGTGGGTTGTCATATCGCTGAAGTTGTCCTTCCGCCCGGATCCGCCCCGGTCAGGAGACTGGCTTGAGCCGAAGGATCGTGTACTCCAGGTACGGCGCGTTGGGACCTGGGTCCATGTAGGGGTTGGACGGCGATGGCCAGCCGGTGTAGTGCCGGGTGGAGAACTCGGCCCACGCCGCGCCGTACAGCAGCGGGACGAGCGGCACCTGGGTGGACATGATGGTCTGCAGCTTGCTGATGGCCTGAGCCTGGACCGTGCTGTCGCTGCTGCTGGCGTACTGGGCCAGCGCCGCCTGCACCTGCGGGTTCGAGTACCGGCCGTAGTCACCGGCGGCTGGCTTGCCGAGCGGCGCGGTCAGCGAGCTGTCCATCTGGTTGTCGTAGATGAAGTACGGCGTGGGCCCCTGGGAGCTCCAGTGGATAGTCGTGTCGAAGGTGCCGTTGGCCACGTCGGCATTCCACACGGTCGGGTCGCCGATGCCGTTCACCGTGACGTTGAAGCCGAGCGCGTCGAGCT
Organism: uncultured Actinomycetes bacterium; assembly: GCA_963822825.1. Taxonomy (GTDB): domain Bacteria; phylum Actinomycetota; class Actinomycetes; order Streptosporangiales; family Streptosporangiaceae; genus JAWWPY01. Next base: position 16,442 of record CAWGIW010000024.1, read on the forward strand.
GGCGGCTGATCAGCTGGGAGTCCAGGTAGTAGTCGCTGTAGGAGATCGGGTCGGAGATGGAGAAGCTGATCGTCTTACCGTTCTTCGTCCATTTGCCGTTCGTCTTGGCCCAGCCGTCAGCCGTCAGGATCGAGCTGACCTTGGCCGCGTCACCGGCTCCGGGCAGGTCGTTGGTCATCGACGAGCTCAGGAAGGAGCTGTCGGTGGGGAGCAGCAGGCCGCTCGATGAGGTGGCTGGCGGCTCGTTGCCGCTCTCGCCCTGGGACGAGAGCTGATCCCGGTTGATCCCGGCGCTGACCGCCCGCCGGACCGCGACGTCGTTCATCGGCGCCTTGGTGGTGTTGAACCACAGGCTCACCACGTTGTTGTCGCTCAGGTACGGAGCGCTGGACAGCCATGTGTGGTTGTCCGAGCTCTTGGCCAGGTAGTTCGACTGGATGCCGGCGATCTGGTTACCCGCCCAGTCGATCTGCCCGCTGGCGACCGGCGGGACCAGGTTGGCGTTCGACGTGTACGAGGGGAAATCGACCTCGGGCACGTGCAGCTTGCTCTTGTTCCAGTAGTACGGGTTCTGCTTCATCGTGAAGCCCTGGGGGCTGAACTTGTCGAGCACGAACGGGCCGGTGCCGACCGGGCTGGGATCGGCGAACGTGCTCGGGTTGCCCACGGACTGCCAGATGTGCTGGGGCACGATGTTGACCTGGCCGATGAGGAACAGGTTCGCGTACTGCGGCGCCGCGAAATTCAGGGTGACCGAGTTGCCGGACGCCGTGGCGCTGGTCGGCACCGGGGTGGCCGGGAGGTTGAGCGCCGGGTTCTTCATGAGCAGGTTGAAGGTGTAGGCGACGTCGGCGGCGGAAAACGCCTTGCCGTCGCTCCACTTCACGCCCGTCCGGATGGCCAGGGTCAGCGTCTTGCCCCCATTTGACCAGGTGTAGCCGGTCGCCAGCATCTGCTGGGGGGCCGCCGCCGGGTTCAGCGTGTCGAAGATGAACAGCGGCTCGTTATACAGGGTGTATGCGTGGGTCAGGTAGCCGGTGGAGGTGGCGGAGAACGGGTTGAACGTGTCGGTCATCGGCGAGAGCGCCGTGCTCTCCACGACCAGTGTTTTGCCTGAGCTGGATGTGCTGCTCGCTGGTTTGCTTGAGCTGCTGCAGGCAGCGATCCCCATGGCGAGGACGCTGGCCACAGCCAGGCTCTTCAAGGCTGCATGTTTCATTGCTTTAAACTCCGTTGTGCCTGGCGGGCTCGTCGCCGGCCTGTTGTTGAGGACCGTGTCGGGGCCTTGTTGTCAGTGGGGCGGTCTGCGGGCCGGCCGGGCGCCGCCCCCGCGCCTGGTCGCAGTTTCTGTGGCGTAACGGAACTCAGGGCGGTACCCGCGATGTGGCAGCCCGGATCATCACGTCTCCTCTCCCGGGTCAGGTGCGGATGTGAGGGGCCCGCCCGGGCCGCCCGCGGGCGGCCCGGCTATCGGTGTGGCCTGCGCGGCGTCCAGGTCTTGGGCGTGCAGCCAGCAGGCGCTCAGGTGCCCGGGGGCGACCTGGATGCCAGGCGGGGTGCTCTGGGCGCAGATCGCCATCGCATGCGGGCACCGCGGATGGAACCGGCAGCCGCTGGGCGGTGACACCAGGCTCGGCGGGGAACCGCGGCCCTGGAGTGACGGCGGCTCGGCCCGGTCGGGGTCGGGCGCCGCGCTGAGCAGCAGCTGAGTGTAGGGGTGGGCGGGCTCGTCGGTGACGGTTCGCGCCGGGCCCGACTCGACCATCTGCCCGGCGTACATCACCATGATGTCGTCGGCCAGGTAGCGGGCCGAGGCGATGTCGTGCGTGATGTAGAGGATGGCGAGCCCGTCCCGCTCGCGCAGGTCGCCGAGGAGATTGAGGATGCCGAGCCGGATCGAGACATCGAGCATGGAGACGGGCTCGTCGGCGAGGAGGATCCGTGGCCGCACGGAGAGCGCGCGCGCTATCGCCACCCGCTGCCGCTGGCCGCCGGACAGTTCGTGCGGGTACTTGCGGAGGAACTGGTCCGCCGGCGCCAGCGCGACCCGTTCGAGCAGGCCGATGATCGCCTCGTCCAGCCCGCCCTCGTCCAGCCCGCCCTCGTCCAGCCCGCCCCCGGGGCGGCCGCCCCGGCCCGGGCCGCCGAGCTTATGCACTATGAGCGGCCGGGCGAGGTGATACCGGACGTCGTGCACGGGATTGAGCGACGAGAACGGGTCCTGCAGCACCAACTGCACCTGCCTGGTGTACGCCCGCCGGCCCTGGTTCGACGTCGGCACGGGGGCGCCGCCCAGCAGCAGCGAGCCTGAGGTGGGCTTGATCAGCCGCGCGAGCATCCGGGCCAGCGTGGACTTGCCGGAGCCGCTCTCGCCGACCACGGCCGTGATGTGCGACTCGGGCAGGGACAGGGAAACGTCTTCCACCGCATGCACCACCGTGCCGCCTCGTTCCCGGCAGGCCGGCCCGCGGCGGATGAGCCCGCGGCGGATGAGCCCGTGGCCTTGGGCCATCCCGGCCTGATGCATCGGGAAGTGCTTGGTGAGGCTCCGCGCCTCCAGCAGAGCGGCGCCGGTGGCGGCCGGGGGGGTGGCGGTATCGAGGTCGGTCACGGCTGGCTCCGGTGCTCCGAGGTAGTCGGGTTCGCGGCGGCGGGTGCCGGGACCGCGGCGGTGGGTGCCGGGACCGCCGCGGTGGATCCCGGCTCGGCCGCGGGCACCGCGCCGTAGGGGTGCGTGGGCACCGGCCCGGGCGCGGGGTCGGGCCCCGCGCCCGGGCTGGTGGCTGGTGGCTGGCGGGCGGGATCCGTGCCCGTCTCGGGCACGGCCAGCACGGCAGGCGGGGTCTGCGTCCCGTCCTGCAGCCAGCACGCGGCGCTGCGCCCGCGACCTCCGTCCACGTGGAGCAGTGGCGGCGTGTCGGTGACGCACCGGTCCATGGCGTAGGGGCAGCGTGGGTGGAAGGCGCACCCAGTAGGCAGTTGCCGCAGGTCAGGTGGAGTGCCGGGGATACCCGTCATGTGGCGGTGCGGTCCGTGCATGGCGGGGAAGGAATTGAGCAGCCCGAGGGAGTACGGGTGCCGGGGGGCCCGGAAGAGGGCGGTCGCGGGTGCTCGCTCCACCAGCCGGCCCGCGTACATCACCGCGATCGAGTCGGCGATCTCGATCAGCAGAGAGAGATCGTGCGTGATGAAGAGGACCGCGAAACCGAGCCGCTCGCGCAACTGCATGAGCTCCTCGAGGATCTCCCGCTGGGTGACGACATCGAGCGCGGTGGTTGGCTCGTCCATGATCACGATGTGCGGTGTGAGCGCCAGGGCCATGGCGATCATCACCCGCTGCCGCATGCCGCCGGACAGCTCATGCGGATAGCTCCCGAGCCGGTCGGCGGTGATGCCCACCATGTCCAGGAGTTCGCCGGCCCGGGCCCGCCGCTCAGTCCCGCTCATACCCGGCTCATGAGCCTTGAGCACGTCGGTGAGCTGGGAGCCGATCGAGAGCACCGGGTTGAGGGCGTTCATGGCGCTCTGCATCACGACGGAGATCTCCGCCCAGCGGAGCATCCGCAGTTCGTCCTCTCCGGCGGCGAGCAGATCCACGGTATGCCCGGCGTCGGTGTGGTAGCGGACGTCGCCATCGGTGATCACGCCGGGCGGCCGGAGCAGCCTGGTGATCGCGTAGGCCAGCGTTGATTTGCCGCTTCCGCTCTCCCCGGCCAGGCCGAACACCTCGCCGCGGCGAAGCACCAGGTCGGTGTCCAGGACCGCGTGCACGGCACGGGTTCCGACGCCGTAGTCCACGCACAGCCCGCTGACCTCGAGCAGTGGCTCGCCCAAGGCCGGCCCGGACGTGCCCGTACTGGCCACTCCGGGCGCCCCGCTGGCCTCTGCCGTGCCGCGAGGCGTGGCGCGCCTTTCCCTCATCACCGCTGGCCCTTTCTCACGACCGGGGTCAGGCCCAGCACGAACCGCCGTGGCGGGGCCTGTACCCCGTCCCTCTTCGCCTGCCGCTTGGACACTCCCGCCACCCGCAGCCGCGGGTTGATGAACTCATCGACGCCGAAGTTGAGCAGGGCCAGCGCGGTCCCCAGCAGGGCCACGGCGAGCCCGGGCGGGACGAACCACCACCAGTAACCGCTGACCTCCGCGTTCGAGAGCTGTGCGTAGAAGAGCATCCCGCCCCAGCTCCAGTGGTTGGGGTTGACGCGGCCCAGGAAGGCCAGGGCGGTATAGGTGCCGACGCCGTAGAGCACGGTGAACAGGAACGATGAGGCGATGATGGGGATCAGGTTGGGCATGATCTCGAAGCTGACGATCCGCCAGCCGCGCTCGCCGATGAGCCGGGCTGAATCCACGTAGTCCCGGTTGCGCAGGGACAGCGTCTGCGCCCGGAGGACCCGGGCGCCCCACGCCCAGCCGGTGATGGCGATGATCAGCCCGATCAGCGGATCGTCGCTGCCGCCGCGCGAGGCCGGCAGGAACCCGAAGATGACGATGAGCAGCGGCAGGGCCGGCAGCACGAGAAAGAAGTTGGCCAGCATGGAGAGCAGGTCGTCGGTCCAGCCGGCGGCGTACCCCGCGGTCACGCCGATCAGGACCGAGAGAACGGTCGCGGCCACCCCGGCCACGAAGGCGACCAGGATCGTGCTCCGCCCGCCCGCCAGCAGCTGGGAGAACACGTCCTGCTGCAGCTGGGTGGTGCCCAGCCAGTGCGCCGCGGACGGGGGAAGCGGAACGGTGCCTCCGGTGGTAGAGCTGGCCGAGGGGTTATAGGGCGCGAGCGTGGGGCCGAACAGGGCGATGAAGAGGAAGAAGGCCAGCATCCCCAGCCCGACGAGGATCTTCGGCGACCTGGGCAGCTGCAGCCGCCGCCCCCGGACCGGCGCGATCACCGCCGGGACGAGCCCGGGCTCGGGGGTGGGCGCTCCGCCCAGGTGTTCGGTGATGCCGACGGCCATCGCTCAGGCCTCCTGACGCACGCGCGGGTCGAGGAACACGTACACGAAATCGGCGGCTAGATTCGCCGCGAGGACGGCCAGCGCGATGATCAGGAAAATGCCCTGGAGCAGCTGGAAGTCGCTGCCTTGCACTGCGGTGATCATGAGGAAGCCGAGCCCCGGATAGCTGAAGACGTACTCGGTGAGCAAGGCGCCGGAGACGATGAAGCCGATCGCCAGCGAAAAGCTCGACACGCTCGGCAGGATGGCGTTGCGCGCCGCGTACCAGACCACGCGCTGCTTCGGCAGCCCCTTGGCTTGCGCGAGCAGGACATAGTCCTCGTCCATCGTGGTGATCATCACGTTCCGCATGCCGACGATCCAGCCGGCCGCCGAGGCAACCACGATCGTCATGGCGGGCAGCACCGCGTGGACGAGCACGTCGGAAATGTACGCCCCGTTGAAGGCGGGGAAGTCGAGCTGGTTGTAGGCGCGGCCGGTCGGGAACCAGCCCAGCGCGGTGGCGAACAGATCGATGGCCAGGAACGCGAGGAAGAAATACGGTACCGCCTGGAAGAACGTGGTGGCCGGGAGCAGGCTGTCCAGCCAGCTTCCGCGCCGCCAGCCGATGAGGATCCCGAGCAGGGTGCCGAGCGTGAAGCTGATCACGGTCGCCACGCCGACCAGGCCGAGCGTCCAGGGCAGTGCGTTGCGGATTACGGTGGTCACCGGCTCCATGCCGTTGCCGGTCGAGAGACCCAGGTTGCCGTGCAGCACGTTGCTCCAGAAGTGCACGTACTGACCGGACAGGCCCACGGGGGTACCGGCCGTGCCAAACTGCAGCTCAAGCGCCCGGCGGGTCGGCCGGCGTCACCACGGTGCCCTGCATGTTGGCGAGAACGGCGTCCACCGGGTTGCCCGGCAGCACCCGGGGGATGAGGAAGTCCACGGTCACCGCGGCTATGGCGGTCAGGATGTAGAAGCCGATCCGGCGGCTGATCACGCGCATGGCCGTCCTCCTTCAGACCTCTCGCCACGCGGGCGTAGACGAATCGGGCGGGCAGCCGCAGCTCTCGCGGCAGATCAGCCGGGTGGGCAGGACCACGTCACGCCGGGACGCCTCCCCGTTTCCGATCATGGAATACAGGACCTCGAATGCGGTTGCGCCCAGCTCCTGGATCGGCTGCCGCACGGTGGTGAGCTGCGGGCGCAGGTGACGGGCGACCGGGATGTCGTCGAAGCCGGTGACCGCGACATCCCCGGGCACATCGATGCCACGCTGGCCCAGCGCGTACATCACGCCGAGCGCCGACTGGTCGTTCGCGCACGCGATGGCCCGCGGCAGGACGTGGGCGCCGGCGAGCAGCCGGTCGATGACCCGGGCGCCGCCCGCCGCGGAATAGTTGCCCTGCCACTGCGGCCCGTCGGTGAACGTCGCGCCGCTCTCGGTCACCTCGGCCTCGAAGGCCGCCCGCCGGGCCAGGTTGTCCGGGCTGTCAACGTGACCGCCCAGGTACGCGAGCGTGCCGTAGCCGTGGTCGCGGACGAGATGGCGAGCCAGGTTCCGCATACCGGTGATGTTGTCGCCGTCCACGTTGGAGGTGCTCCTGGTGGGGCGCCCGGCCAGGGTGACGATCGGGATCTGCTGGGAGAGCCGCTCCAGCTGGCCGGGATCGAGCACCCGGTCGTGCAGGATCAGCCCGTCGCTCTTGCGGGCCAGCGCGAAGATGCGCCTGCTGTAGTCGTGGTCGTCCACGTCGACGGAGCTGACCAGCAGGTTGTAGTCGCGGCTCTGGGCCGCGACCTCGATGCCTCGGTTGATGAGGTCGGGGAACTGCAGGCTCTCCTCTTCGTCCTCGAAGATGCTGCCGTCCCGGACGGTCACGGATGGCCGCCGGAGGACGACCCCGATGATCTCCTTGAGCCGGGCGCTCAGCGCCCGCGCCGCACCATCTGGGATGAAGCCCAGTTCAGCAACGGCCTGCTGGACCCGTTCCCTGGTGTCGGGGAGCGGGTTCCGGCGGCCGTTGAGCACCCGGGAGACGGAAGCGATCGACACGCCTGCCACCCGCGCCACGTCGTAGATCGTTGGCGGGATGTGTCCCGTGTCGCCGTGGTCCACCGGCACGCTCCCTTGCGGCACCGCCGTCCTGGCCCGGCATCCAGCGTGCCGGGAAGGGCCTGCTTCCCAGTTGGTAAGCGCTTACCAAGCGCGCCCTGAAGGGAGTGCTCCCTCATCCAGCGCCGGGGGTCCCCCGTTGAGGTAAGCGCTTACCAAGCGAGATGTGGGGAGCGTATTTCGTCCTGGTACGGGACTCAAGCCCTCGGGCCCACTGTTACGGGAACGTGACAGAGGCCCTAACCCAACCGCTGGTCAGCGGCCCGCCCCGTGGATGGTGATGCCGTCCGCCGGGCGGAGCCGCGGCGTCGCCGGGCCCCGGTGTGCCGCTGGCGTAAGGAGTTCGGGAGGTATGAGCACACCGGATCGTGGCCGGTTCCCCGCCGGACAGGGCGTGGCCGGGACCAGGCCGGCGCGCCGGTCAGCCGAGGCCCACACCGGGCCGATCCGGCCCAAAAGGCGCGTTGAACGGGGCTACTTTCGGTCGCGCCGAAACAGGCCAGTAACGTGGCTGGCCGGAGGTCCTGGTCCGTTGTCCACGGCGTAACAGTTGGGAAACGTGTCCGAAACCCGCCCATGGGAAACATGAAGCGTTCTAGACGGACACCGAAGTGGCCGGCCGGATACTGCTAGCCCGGGGGGGACCCCGGTCACAGCGCGCGCTAGCCCGGAACGCGGCTTCACTGGCTTACCCGAGCCGGTGAAGCCGGGACCGGAAACCCCCCGGCAAGCACTTCCAGGGTAGCCCCATGGAGGCGACAGCAGTGAATCCCTACTCAAGTTGGCTGTCATCTGGAGATAACGCATGGCAGATGACAGCCGCGACCCTGGTCGGCCTCATGAGCATCCCTGCCCTCGCCGTCTTGTATGGCGGCCTGGTGCAGCGCAAATGGGCCGTCAACACCGTGCTGATGGTGTTCAGCACGTTCTGTCTCACCCTCATCGTCTGGGTTCTGTGGGCCTTCAAGATGGGCTTCGGGGAACCGTGGATCGGCGGTAGCTTCCACCTGGTCGGCAAGCCGCAGCCCGTGCTCGGCCCGTCCGGCGAGCAGAGCCAGGCGGTCATCCCCCTGCTCGTTGGCGGGATGCCGAAGTTCAGGTTCCCCGAGGGATCGCTGGTCTACTTCCAGTTCGTGTTCGCCGCGATCACGCCGATCCTGTTCATCGGCAGCGTGATCGGCCGGATCAACTTCAAGGTCTGGCTGATCTTCGTGCCGCTGTGGATCACCTTCGCCTACGCGGTCAACGCGTTCCTGCTGTGGGGCGGCGGCTACTGGGCGGGCCATGGCGCGCTCGACTTCAGTGGGGGCTACGTCATTCACCTGGCCGCGGGCGTCTCGGGCTTCGTCGCGGCGTGGGTCGTCGGGCCGAGGCTCCAGCGGGACCGCGAGCATGCCGTGCCGAACAACCTGCTCTTCGTCGCGGTGGGGGCCGGAATTCTGTGGCTCGGCTGGAACGGCTTCAACGGTGGCGACCCGTACTTCGCCGGCTCGGACGCGACGGCGGCCGTGGTCAACACCAACCTGGCCACCGCCGTTGCCATGATGACCTGGATCGTCATGGACATGATCGGCGGCCCGGGGAAGAAGGCGACCTTCCTCGGTGGCCTCAACGGCATGATCTGCGGGCTGGTCGGCATCACGCCGGCGGCCGGCTACGTCAACGGCGTTGGCGCGATCGTCATCGGGCTGGTCGACTCGGCCATCGTCTGGTTCGCGTGGAACTACCTGAGCAAGGTCCCGCCCTTCAACAAGGTCGATGATGCGCTCGGGGTCGTCTACACCCACGGCATCGCCGGGCTCTTCGGTGGCCTCCTGGTCGGCCTGCTTGCCGATCCCAAGATGATCGTGTACCTCGGCATCGGGAAGAGCCCAGGTTTCTCCGGTGCTGGGCTGTTCTACGGCAACCCTCACCAGTTGCTTGTCCAGGCGGAGGCCGCGCTCACCATCATCATCTGGGACGGGCTCGTCACGTTCATCCTCCTCAAGGTCATCGGCCTGTTCATGAAGCTACGGATATCGGACGAGGACCTGGAGATCGGCGACGTCGCGGTGCACGGCGAGGAGGTCTACCCGTCCGAGGAGATGGCGCTGGCGGGCGTCTCGGCGGCCAGGGCAGCCGAGTTGACTACTGAAGCCCGGGCCCATATGGCGGCGGAGACGGTGCCGCACGAGGACGGCTGAGCTGGCCCGCTTCGGGCCACCACGGTAGTCCGCCCGGCGGCCTTCCCCACGCCAGCCCTGGGGAAGGCCGCCGGGCGCAGTCCTGCCCCCGCCCCGGCGAAGGTATGCCGGGCAGCGGCGCCGGGTGGCAGCGGTACCGGGGTGGCAGCGGTACCGGCCGGGCGCCGGTCAATGGCCGCGGAAGGCCTCCTCCAGCCACCAGGAACCGCGCGCCGAGGTGATCTTCGCATCCAGGAGCAGGGGACGGTCGCGCGGTCCTTCCAGCCATGACTGGAGCGGCCCGAGATCGGCGGGGCTCCGTACGGTCGCCGCCTCGCAGCCGAATCCCCGGCCAATGGCGGCGACGTCCGCGGGCGGGAAGCGGACGCTCTCCAGCGGGTGGCCCCCCGGGGCGAAATGATGCACTTCGGCCCCGTATGCCGCATCGTCGTACACGATGATCACCATCGGCAGCCTGAGCCTGACGGCCGTCTCCAGTTCACTGACGCCCATCAGCGCGCCGCCGTCGCCGAGCGCGGCCACCACCAGCCGGTCCGGACGGGCGATGGCGGCGCCGATCGCGGACGCCAGGCCGAGGCCGATGGACTGGTAGGCCTGGGTGAAGCAGAACCCGTCCGCGTCGGGGACCGACAGGTACATGCTCGGATAGCCCATGAAGTTCCCCGAGTCGATCGCGACCAGCCGCTGCGTCGGCAGCATCTCGTCGAGCGCGATGGTCAGCGTGCGCGGGTCGATGAAACTGCCGTCGCCCTCGTCGCTGTAGGGCACGTCACGCCACCGCACCTCGTGGCTGATCCGTGCCCGGAGCTCATCGCCGCGGTAACCGGTCACCACGGGGCCGTCCAGCATGCCCAGCACCGCGCGGGCGGTTTCGGCCACGTCGCCGAGGACGCCGAGGTGGACCGGCCGGTTCGCGCCGATCGCGGCCGGATCGTCGTCCACCTGGACCACCGTGGTCTCCGGCCCGACCAGGGTGCCGTGGCGCATCGTCCACATGTTGAGCGAGCAGCCCCAGCCGACGATCAAGTCGGCCGCGCTGATCAGCTCGGCCGCGAGCGGGGAGGCGAACCCGCCGCTCACGTCGAGGTCCCATGGGCTGCCCCGGAACAGGCCCTTGGCCGCGGCGGAGGTAGCGAGCAGCGCACCGCAGGCATCGGCGAGTCGGCTGAGGTCGCGACCGGCCCCGGCGGTCCGGGCCCCGCGGCCGGCCACGAAGACCGGGCGCTTGGCCAGCGCCAGCGCCGCGGCCAGCGCCGCGGCCGCCTCCGCGGCCGGGGCCGGGGGGCGCAGCGGCGGCGGCGCGGCCACCGCGGGCGGGTCGCACGATGCCGCCTGCACGTCCAGTGGCATCGCCAGCACGACGGTCCGCCGCTCCCGCTGCGCGATCTGGTAGGCCCTGGCCGTGTCGGCGGCCGCCGAGCCCGGGGAATGCAGCCGTTCCGCGACCGCTCCCACCGCCGCGGCGATCGAGGCCACGTCGATGCGGAAGTTGGACCGCACCGCCGCCCCGGCCACGTCGGCGGCGAGCACGACCAGCGGCGTACGGCTCTTGGCCGCCTCAGTGATGCCGGTCAGCGCGTTGGTCAGCCCCGGTCCCTGGTGCACGGACAGCAGGCCGGGGCGGCCGGACAGCCTCGCCCAGCCGTCGGCCATGCAGGCCGCCCCGCCCTCGTGCCGGGCGGCGTAGAACCTGGCACCCCGGGTGGTGAGCGCATTGGTCACGTGGAAGTTCCCGCTGCCGACGACGCCGAACACGGTGTCCGCGCCGAGGCCGGTGAGCGTGGCCCCGACCGCGTCGCTGACCAGCATCAGGCCCGCTCCACCAGGCCCAGCGCCCGGCACGGGCTACCGGAGCCGCCGGTGATCGGCAGCGGCCCGGCGATCACCACCGTGCCCTGGGGCGGCAGCAGGGCCAGGTTCTGCAGCTGGGTCAAGCCGTACTTGCCCGCGCCCAGCAGCGCCGAATGGCAGGGGAACGGGGGGTCGAACGAATGCGCGGCCCCCGCATCCGTACCCACGGTCTCCACCCCGAGCCCGATGACCGGCGCCTCGTGCGCCAGCCACCGGGCGCACCCGACCGAGACACCGGGCGTATGCGGCCCAGTGGCATCCGCGTTCAGGAACCGTTCCTGACTGGCCGAACGGGAATCCCAGCCGGTACGGTAGAAAAGCCAGCCGCCGTCTGGCAGCGGGCCGTGCTCGTCCTCCCACCGCTTGACGTGCGCGACCTCGAGCAGGAAGTCGGGATCCGCGGCGGCCTGCGCGCTGAAGTCGAGGACGACCGCTGGGGCGATCAGCCGCGCCACTGGCACCTGCGACACGTCCGCGCCGTCCCGGCCGCTGACCCAGTGCACCGGCGCGTCGAAGTGCGTCCCGGTGTGCTCGCCGGTGCTGATGTCGTTCCAGTACCAGGCCGGCCCGCGGTCGTCGTACCGGCTGATCTCGGTCAGCGAGAAGGGCTTCGTATTGCCGAACGGTTCCGGCAGCTTAATTACCGGCGTCGATTCCGACAATGGCGCGGTGAGATCGATGACCTCCACGCTGCCGTTGCTTATTGCTTCGGTCAGGGCCTCAAGCACGGACACGGGCTGCTCCATTCGGTGACGGTAGCTGTGCTGCTCGCCGGGGAACCTGCGCTTGGCAGGGTTAACGTATCGGGCCATGGCGGGGGCCGGGCCGAGCGGGCGTGGCCTGCGCTGCGCCTGCGGCGCCTTTACGCGCTGGCCACGCCCGTCCGGACCCGCCCGTATGTGTTATGTTATTAACATGGCAGAGAAGAAGGCAGTGCTGAACGTCACCATCAGCGAGTCGCTGGCGGCCGAGGTGCGCCGGGCGGCGGCGCTAGAGCACACCACGATCTCCAGTGTGGTCGAGCGGGCCCTGGCCAAACAGGTGTCCTGGGAACTCAAGCGGCTCGACGCCCTGGCCGCCATCGACGCCTACTACCAGGAGCACGGCTACCCGACCGCGGAGGAGAAGGCTGCCGCGCGGGCCCGGGTCGATGAGGAGTACCGCCTCATGGACGAGGCACGCGCGCGCAACGCGGCCCGTGGTGTCGACCTCACCAGGTTCGGCGGTGGTGTCGGTTGAGGGAGTTCGTGTACGACAGCGGGGCACTCATCGCCATTGACAGCCGCCGCGACAACGAGCGACTTGAGAGCCACCAAACGCGGCTTGCCGATGGACAACACATCATTGTGCCCGCGCCGGTGGCCGCTCAGGTGGTCCGGGATCCGCGGCGCCAGGCCCGGCTGATGCTCGCCCTCCGGGGCTGCGAGATCGTCCCTTTTGAGGAGGATGACATTTTCCCAGTGGGCAAGCTGCTGGCTAGCTCGGGCACGTCCGACGTGGTGGATGGCCTCGTAGCACTCACGGCCGTGAAAGCCAGTGCCGCCGTCGTTACCTCGGATCCGGACGACATAGCCCACCTGCTGTACACGCTGGGCGTCGATCTCGCGGTCCTCCGTCCCTGACCTGGCCACCAGCTTGGGTCAGCAGCTAGCGCTGAGCGGTCACAAGTCCGCGACGGCCGGGATGACCTGGCTGCCGATGACCTCCAGCGGGGTGACCGACCAGACGTTGGCCACCGAGCCCATGGCGGCCTGGAAGCCCATCCCGGCCAGGTTTCCCAGCTGGTCCACGACCTCGCCGGCCTTCTCGCCCTTCTCCCCGACGTCGAAGATGAAATAGCAGGTCTTCTCGATCTCGTCGTAGTCCCGGCCTTCCGCGTCGCAGTGCGCGCGGAGCACGTCGAGCTTGCGGGCCAGGTCCGGGCCCGGGAACAGGTTGCACGCCTGGGCGTACCTGGCGACGAATCGCAGCGTCTTCTTCTCACCCGAACCGCCGATCATGATCGGCGGATGCGGCCGCCGCAGCGCCTGCGGCGAGTTGAGCGGCCGCTCCAGCTGGTAATGCTTGCCCCGGTAGGGCGTCTCGTCCCCGCTCCACATCTGCAGGCAGATCTGCAGCGTCTCCTCCAGCCGCTCGAACCGCTCCGCGACTGGCGGGAACGGGATGCCCAGGCTCCTGGACTCCTCCTCGTTCCACGCCGCGCCGATGCCGAGCCACGCCCGCCCGCCGGAGAGCACGTCAAGGGTAGTGACGATCTTCGCGAGGATCCCGGGATGACGGTAGACCACGCCGGTAACCAGCGTGACCAGCGTGGCCCGTGATGTGCATGCGGCCAGGTACCCAAGGGTCGTGTAGGCCTCGAGCATTTCCCGCTCGGACGGCCCGATCACGCCGATCTGGAAGAAGTGATCCATCACGGCGATGAAGTCAAAGCCTGCGTCGTCGGCTGTCCGGGCCACGTCCCTGAGCGCGGGGCCGAGGGTGGAAGGACCCTCTGGCCTGGTGAAATCCGGTATCTGGAGCCCAACCTTCACGAGCGTGCCTCCGAGCTGTTTCAGGGTGCCGGGGGAGCCTGGGGGCCAGCCAGGGAGCCATCGAAGAACACCGGCAGCCGTAGCGTCCCCTGTAGGTTATCTGGCCGCCCCGGCCGCGCTCCCGCGCGAGCGCGGTGGCCGGTGAGGGCACCGCGCCCGGTAAGCGGAGGGGATCAGACGTCGGAATGCCGAGGGCCCCTCGTGAAGATGCACCTGAGAGATCTCGTCTCAGCTGTCAGTCGGGTCTGCGACTGCCGGACGGCTCAGCTCCTGGATGCGGACCAGGTTGCCCGCGGGATCGCGGAACGCGCAATCGCGGATCCCGTACGGCTGCTCGGTCGGCTCCTGGACGACCTCGGCTCCGCCCGCCTGCACCTTCTCGAAGGTGCCGTTGAGGTCGGCGGTGGCCAGCAGGATCCAGCCGTAGGTGCCCTTGGCCATCATCTCGGCGATGGTGCGGCGCTCGTCGTCGGTGACGCCCGGGTCGGCGACCGGCGGCGCCAGGAGGATGGACGTGCTGGGCTGGCCGGCGGGGCCGACCGTGATCCAGCGCATTTTGCCGTTTCCGACGTCGTTGCGGACCTCGAAGCCGAGAGTGTCGCGATAGAAGGCCAGGGAGGCGTCCGGGTCGTCATGCGGCAGGAAGCTCGCGTGAATGGTGATGTCCATAGTGATCAGGCTAGTTGCGGCTCGGTGACCTGCGCTTCTCGATTCCTGACCGGTCTGGTCACCTGTTTCGCCACGCACGACGGCATCCCGGCCGCAGCGGCCGTCGCCTGGCGTCGGTAGGTGCTGGGCGGCACGCCGACCAGTTCGGTGAAGCGGGTGCTGAAGGTGCCCAGCGACGAGCAGCCGACCGCGAAACAGACGTCGGTGACGCTGAGGTCGCCCCGGCGCAGCAGCGCCATCGCGCGCTCGATCCGCCGCGTCATCAGGTAGCTGTACGGCGACTCGCCGTAGGCAAGCCGGAACTGGCGGCTGAGGTGCCCGGCCGACATGTGCGCGCCGCGGGCGAGCGCCTCGACGTCCAGCGGCTGCGCGTACTCCCGGTCGATCCGGTCCCGGACCCGGCGCAGCCGCGCGAGGTCGCTCAGGCGCTGCGTCGCGGCGAGTGCGCGCATCCACGAGGGGTGACACATGAGAGAACTCCCTTTCATCGATGTCCGCGAGCACCTGGGATTACCTGCCGAGGCAGCCACTGCAATGCCCGAGGTGCCGTTGTGCCGCGCCACCCGGCTCAAAGCGATGCGGTCTCCCACGCGAACCCGTCCGGGTCGGTGAAGGGTCCGGCATCGCTGCCAATCATGAGCCGGTGCGATCCGGTGCCGTCGGGAGAGACGCCGGCGTCCTTGGCCAGTGCACGGCGCCCGTAGAGCGCCAGCTTGACGGGACTCGACGGAGTGGCGAACTCGACGTACTTGCGGCCAAAGCTCTTCGCCACGGCGAGGCCGCGGTCAACGTAGAACCGCTTGCTCGCGGCCACGTCCGCGACTCCCAGCAGGAGCACGATCCGGTCGATCTGCCGGGTGGCCGGGCCGGTGTCCTTCTTCGCCGAGGTTGCGACCTTCCAGATCGCCCCGTCCGGGGCTCGTACGACGCCGCCGTAGCCCCAGAACGACTTCGCGGCCGGCTTCAGCGGCGAGGCGCCGGCGTCGAGGGCGGCGCCGATGAGGCCGTTGACGGTGGCGGGCTGGGACACCGTGAGCGACAGCGTGAACCCACGAAAGCCCGTCGTCGGTGCCTCCGAGGCCCGCAGGCGTACCTGAGTGCCCAAACCGAAGGCGGCGGTGTAGAAGCGGATGACGGCGGTGGGGTCGGCCACCTCGAGGGTGACGGATTCGATGGAAGCCATGGTGATCAGGCTAGTTGCGGCCCCGTGACCCGCGCTTCTCGATTCCTGACCGGTCCAGTCCCCTGTTTCGCCACACACCCCGGGCCCGCGGCAATGAGAAGGTCATACAGACCACAGGTAACCCCGGGCGGCGCGATGTCACCGGGCCAGCTCGCCGACCAGGGTCTGTCGGCTTTCCGCATCCGTTTCGCCCGGGGCGGTTGCCAGCTGCCGCGTGGCGCGGGTGTTTGGGGTGGGAAGAAGCCCGCCGAGGTCCAGGAACTCCCGCTGGCACGCGGTGCAGCGGCGGAAATGGGTGGTCGCGGTGATGAGGTCGCTGTTGATGATCGTGTCCAGGCCGCCCTGGTCGCAACGTTCCGGCCCGGAGCCGGGTGCTGGCACCGGATCGGCGGAGCGCGGGCGGCGGGCGTCGTGCCGGCTGATCATGCCATCGAGCCGGTCTGCCGCTTCGGGGTGGCCTGCCGCGTACGCCTCGGCGTACCAGCGGGCGGACTCTGACACCAGGGTCAGCTCCTCACGTTCTGACATGTGGCTGCCGGGCTTGGCGCTGGCAGCGCGCTGGGCGGCGAGCATTTCCAGGGCGGTGCCGAGGCGGTACGCGGAGTCGGCGAAGTCGTTGGCGGCGGCCATCCGGTACCAGTGGGCGGCCTGGGGAAGGTCACCGGCGTCGTCATGTTGGCAGGCGAGCTGGTAGGCGGCCCAATCCAGGCCGATGGAGTCCACTTCGGCTCGGTGCCGCGCACCGGCCAGGCCCCCGCGGCGGCGGTACGCCGCTTCCAATGTGTTCAGGTGCTGTGTTAACTCGGCGTCCGGCATGGAAGCGATCGATGCTCCGGCCGCGGCGAGCATGTCATCTACGGTCACGTCTGTGCTCCTTGCGAGCGCGGCAGGCCTGCGGGCGGCGCGGGTTCCAGGAGCTCCTGAAGACGTTCCCGGGCCCGCCGGAAGTGGGTCTTGACGGTTGGCTCGCTGATGCCGAGAACCTGGGCCGCCTCGGCGAAGGTATAGCCGGCGAGGCCATGCAGGACGGTGACCTCGCCCTGGCGGCGGGGCAGTGACCGGATAGCGGCAACAATGTCCAGATTCCGGGCCACCCAGTCGTCCATCGCGGCGGCCACACTCAGGTCGCCGATGGCTGACTCGGTGTCATCAGGCAGCAGGCATTCTTCCCGGGCCCGTGCCTCCAGGCGGCGCAGGCTGCGGATGGCGACCTTGAACAGCCATGCATCCGGGCGCTCGAAGGTCAGTAGCTGCTCCCATTTGTCCCGGGCGGCCATCATGGTGTCCTGCGCGATGTCCTCCGCCCAGCGGGTGTCGTTGGCCTGCGAGATCAGGCAGCGGACCAGTGGCGGCCACCATTGCCGGTAGAAGTCGGGGAACGATGACGTTACGGTCAGCCGGGCGCGGTGCCCGCGCGACGCCGGGTCTGGGAAGCCGGGGGTGCTCACCGGAGGATCCCCCGGGCGACGTGTGCCGGTGCCGTACCGGTCGGGCCGATGAACCGCTCACGCCCGCTCGCGTCCCGGTCGATCACGCACCAGCCAGCGGGCAGGCAGGTGATCACCACGGCGAGGGTGGCGCGGCGCTGCCGCTCGATCGCCGCCTCCGCCCACCCGGAGGCGAGCGCGCTCAGCACACCGGGCCGCGCAGGCCCGGTGCGTCTCGCGTGAGCAGCCGCGGCCGCGGCGAGACAGCCGGCGAGGCCGGCAGATCGGGGAGCATCGATGGACCTCCGTCACAGGAGAAACCAGAGCTGTCGTACATTAAATGGCAAACGATCACCGTTAAGGATGACACGCCACGGCAGAATCGTGCGTACCTGCATAAACAAAATCACCTCTGGTCCCTGACGCCAGGGCCAGGCAGCTCCCAAATGGGGGCAAATATGCCACAATCCCGCTTCCGGCTAGTTTGCCAGTTCGATTGTGGGCCGGTCAGACGGCCTGGCCACCTGCGGTGCAGCGGGGCTTATTACGAAGATCCTTAATACATGAAACGGGGACCGGGCGACGCCACGAACAATGAAGGCCCATATAACGGGCAATGCACTCGATTGCAGGACCCGCGGATTATCTGAGGCGCGCGTGCGGCGAGCTAACGCGGACGAATGGGAATGCATCATGGTCCAGCGCATGTGCGCCGGCAGGTCCGCAACATCGGATGTGACCGGTATGCCGGGCGGCGCTCAAGGCCCGACCTCGGCCCAGACCACCTTGCCGTCCCGCTCTGGCGGTAAGTACCAGCTCCATCTGGTACTCAGTGCGTCCACGAGTACGAGGCCGCGACCACTTTCGGCGTTCTCGTCTGCGTCCATGAGCGCGGGCGCGCCAGGGTTGCCGTCCCAGACCTCGATCAGCACGACCGCGCGGTCAGAGGACAGCCGCAGGCGCACCGGCGGAGTGCTCGGGCCCGGCATGCGTTGCGACGCCTGAATCGCGTTCGTCATCAGCTCAGATACGAGCAGTTCAACGGTGTCGCCCAGATGCGCGACCCCCCACTCATTGAGGACGAGCTTGGCGTGGAGGCGGGCGCAGGGCGCCGCCGTGGGCCAGGCTCCCAGCTCGAGAAAGCTCGAGAGGGGCCAGGAACTCGGCCGATGGCCCGCGGAGATCATGCTGGCGTCGGTCATGACGGGCGGCCCTTCCCCCTGACGCTGGAAGGCAGGACCGGCACTGGATCGGCCCGCTGCGCTCAAGCGGAGATGCAGGAATTGTTTCCGGAAGCCCTTAACCGCAGCCTGGGTACGTGCAGGGCATGGCGAGGGCACCCCGCCGGGCTGTCGGGGGCGCGCCGGCGGGGCGCCGCTCGGGCTCCTCCGGCACACCGGCTTAGCGGCACTGCGGCAGAAGGAGCCAGTTCGAATATCACCGATGAGCCTGACCGTTCGCTGGATAGGCACTGTAGATAGCCTGGATATTTGCTGACTTTCTGCTGGATGACCCTTGCCGGGCGCGGTGCCAAACAGGGGGCACCGGGCCGGTATCCAGCCAAGCGATCGTCATGCCAGCCCGGGATGGGCGCGCAGAATGGGGGCATGAGCGGACCCGTAGTGAAGGCACTGACCCTGGTCACCAACGACGGCGTCGCGATCGACGCCGTGCATCTGCCGGGGAACCAGGAGCTGGGGATCGTTCTGGCCCATGGTTTTACGCTGTCCTGGCAGCACGGTGCGGTCTGGCGGACAGCGCAGCGGCTGAGCCGGGCCGGCGGGGTGGTGACCTTCGATTTCCGCGGGCACGGCCGGTCAGGCGGGCTGTCCACGATGGGCGACCGCGAGATCGGGGATCTGGATGTCGCCGTGGCCTACGCCCGCGAACTGGGCTACCGGCGGATCGCCGCCATCGGGTTCTCCATGGGGGCGTCGGTCGTCGTGCGGTACGCGGCGATCACTGGCGGGCTCGACGCCGCGGTCTCGGTGAGCGGCCCGGGGCGCTGGTACTACCGGGGCACCAAGCCCATGCGCCGGGTGCACTTCGCGGCCGAGCGCCGGGTCGGGCGCTTGGTCACCAGGACCTGGCTGAACACCCGGATAAGCCCGGTCCGCTGGGATCCGGTCCCGCTGCCCCCGGCCGAGGCGGCCGCCCGGGTCTCACCGATCCCCCTGCTGGTCGTGCACGGTGAGCAGGACCTGTACTTCCCCGTCGAGCATGCCCACCAGCTGTACGACGCGGCGCGGGATCCCAAGGAACTGTGGATCGTGCCCGGCTTCGGCCACGCCGAGGCCGGCAGCGATGGCGCCCTGCTTGACCGGATCGGGCAGTGGGTCCGGGAGAAGTCGGGCACCGCGGTGCGGCCGGGGGAGTCGCCAGCGCCTGTCACACGCTAGGGACCCTGCCTAGGGACACACCTAGCGCCGGGCGGACCGGTCATCCGCTAAATCGCCGCCCACCGGGGGGGAGTCAGCTGCGTCAGCGGGTGCCATGAAACCATTCGCCGGTGCCTCGGCGCCCCCTTCCGGCGTGATCGTGTCCGGCGCCGCGACGGCCACGCTCACCCCTGGGGCAGGCTCCAGTCGCCCGGGTACCACACCCCGCGGGCCAAGAGCCGATCCCGGCCGGGCGGTCGCGTTTATCGCTAGCACGCCCAGAATGGCCAGCAGCGCGATTCCCCCGAGCACGAAGCCATTCCCGGTGAGGAGCTGCCAGCCGTGCCAGTGATATTCGGGGAGCCAAGGTACGTCCCCGACCCGGTTGAAGTAGACGATATAGGTGTTCGGCGCCCAGATCATGCCCATGGAGAACGCGGGCAGATCCTTGGGTTTGCCCCAGAAACCGCCCGGCCACGCCCAGTACGTGATGAGCATTCCCGCGGCCAGTGCCCAGTATCCCCAGCCCGGCAGGCTCGATGCCCAGCCCCGCGCCCGCCCGGCCCAATCCCGCCAGCCCGGTGGGCCGGGTGCGGCCGGGTCGAGGGCGGCCTGGTCGGGGGCGGCCGCGCGGCCCCGGGCGGCCATCGCCTGCACCGCGTAGTGCCCGGCGACGCCCACCCCGCACGCGACCCACACCCAGTGGTGGTCCCAGCTCACCGGGGAGACCAGCAGCCCGGTCAGTGCGCAGGTGAGCAGTCCGGCCACTGGGTGGCCCTTGCGGTCAAACAGCGCCGCGCAGGCTAGCCCGATCGCCGCCGTCGCCGCCGCTGCCACCAGCCACGCATGCTCAGAACCCGCCACGCTGCCCATCAGCCGGGTGATCAGCCCCCGCAGCGACTGGTTGGCCACCCAGCCGAGGAACCCGGTCCGGCCGGCGTCGTTGATGAACAGGCCGCCGAACCACCACCTGGCCGAGTCCGCGGGTACGACCACGAACCCGGCCACCACGGTGGCCACGAACACCGCGGACGCC
Organism: uncultured Actinomycetes bacterium; assembly: GCA_963822825.1. Taxonomy (GTDB): domain Bacteria; phylum Actinomycetota; class Actinomycetes; order Streptosporangiales; family Streptosporangiaceae; genus JAWWPY01. The sequence continues at coordinate 36,756 of CAWGIW010000024.1, forward strand.
ACCGCGGCCTGCCGGAACTTCCTGGTCAGCAGCAGGTACGGAATGAAGACCAGCGGGACCAGCTTGATCCCCGCGGCGATCCCGACCCCCGCCCCCTTCCACCACCGGCTCGTCTTGGTGTCCGGCTGGCACAGGTCCCACATGATCAACGCCATCAGCGCCAGGTTTATCTGGGCCACATAGATCGTCCGGATCACCGGCTCGATCCAGAAGACCGCTCCCGCCGTCAGCAGCGACGCCCCCAGCCGGATGCGCCAGGACTGCCGGTAACCGAGCCCGCCGAAGGTGAACCACAGCGCCGCCACCAAAAATACGACTTGCGCCAGATCCGTCAGCTCCAGCAGCAGCGACCACGGGATGAACGACAGCACCGCGAAGAGCACCGCGGCGAATGGCGGGTAGGTGAACTTGAGCGCGTACTTGCCATAACCCGGATAGTCATAGAGCGGCGTGGCCCGATGCGGATTGTAATAGGGCCGCATGTGCCGGACGATAAGCCCGCCGATGCGGTACACGTGGAGGTTAACCGGGTCCGACGTCGCGTGGTATGAGTGCGTGACCTTATAGTCGGCGTAACTGACCAGGGCGGCCGCAAAGGCGGTCACCCCAGCTATCAGAAGCCCTGTTCCGCGTCGGCGCCCCGCGGGAGAATCCGGCTGCGCACGCGTGAGTCCTCGCTCCACCGGCCTACCATATCGGTCGCGAACGCCCTGGTTGCCGCATCTACCAGCTAGTGGGCGAAGGCATTCCCTCGGTATAGCCGGCCGTGCTCTGCACCCCGACGACCGCCCGCTCGTGCAGTTCGTCGAGGTCACTGGCCCCCATGTAGCTGCACGCGCTGCGCAGCCCCGCGGTAATGCCATCGATCAGGTCTTCCACGCCCGGGTGCCGTGGGTCGAGGTACATCCGCGCGGTTGAGATGCCTTCCTCGAACAGTGCCTTCCGGGCCCGATCGAAGGAGGAGTCCTCGGCGGTGCGCAGCCGGACCGCGCGGGCCGAGGCCATGCCGAAGTTCTCCTTGTACAGCCGGCCGTCCGGCTCGCGGAATGCGTCGCCGGGCGACTCGTAGGTGCCCGCGAACCAGGAGCCGATCATGACGTTCGAGGCGCCGGCCGCCAGGGCGAGCGCGACGTCGCGGGGGTGGCGGACGCCGCCGTCGGCCCAGACGTGCGTGCCGAGGCGGCGGGCTTCGGCGGCGCACTCCTGGACGGCCGAGAACTGCGGGCGGCCGACGCCGGTCATCATCCGGGTGGTGCACATGGCGCCGGGGCCGACACCGACCTTGACGATGTCGGCTCCGGCCGCGACCAGGTCGGCCACGCCGGGAGCCGTACCACGTTGCCGGCGACGAGCGGGGACCGACGGGCTAGTGCGCGGACCGCATGCAAGGCATCGAACATTTTGTCCTGGTGGCCATGGGCGGTGTCGATGACCAGGACGTCGGCGCCGGCGTCGAGCAGCAGTTCCGCCTCTCCGGCGACGTCGCCGTTGATGCCGAGCGCGGCACCGACGCGCAGCCGGCCACGGGCGTCGGGGGCGGGCTGGTACAGCGTGGAGCGCAGCGCGCCGTTGCTGGTCAGGATGCCGGCGCAGCGGCCCGTGTCGTCCACGACCGGGGCCAGCCGGTGCCTGCCGGCTGCAGAGCGTCGAAGGCCCGCTGCGGACGATGCCGGCCGGGAGGGTGAGCGGCTCGCGGACATGACGTGGCGAACTTGGTGAAGCGGTCGACGCCCGCTGCAGTCGGCCTCGGTGACAATGCCGACCGGGCGCCCGTCCTCGATCACCACCAGCGCGCCGTGCGCGCGCTTGGGCAGCAGTCTCAGCGCGTGGCCGACGGTGTCGCGGGGGCCAGCGTGATCGGGGTGTCATGGACCAGGTTGCGGCCTTGACCCAGGACGATCACGTCGGCGACCACGTCCACCGGGATGTCCTGGGGGATGATGGCGATGCCGCCGCGCCGGGCGACCGTCTCCGCCATCCGGCGGCCGGAGACCGCGGTCATGTTGGCCACTACCACCGGGATCGTGGTACCACTGCCGTCCGGGGAGCCAGGCCCACGTCAAGCCGGGAGGCCACCGGGGACCGGCCGGGAACCATGAAGACGTCGCCGTAGGTCAGGTCGTGGGCGGGGACATCCCCGGAAAGGAATCGCACATCATCGATTGTGCCCGCGCTTGGTGACTACCTCGTCACCCCGGCTGCTGTCGCCCCCGCCTGCTTGCACCCCGCCTGCTTGTCACCCGGCTGCTTGTCACCCGGGCTGGTCATTGCTCCGCGCCGTCCTCGGTGAGGTCCCGCTGCTCCCGAGCCAGCATCGCCTCCTCCAGGTCCAGGCCGCGCAGCACGTGGTCGAGCACCTCGTCGTCGATCTTGCGCTCGTCCCTGAGCCGGATAAAGGTGGCGCGCTCGGCGGTGGTCATCTCGCGGCGCAGCCGCCGGAATGCGGCCGAGGGGGCTTCAGCCCGGCCCGGGCTGCGGCCGTCGCTGAGCCGCTCCCAGGCGCTGAACTGCCGGTACTGCGCAAGCCGCCGCAGGCGGTCCACGATCTCCGGGGGTGCCGTGCCAGCGAGTTCGTCGAGGCGCCGCACGCCCGCGGCGGAGGCGGCCTGCTGAGCTGTGGCCTCGGCGAGAATGTCGGCCCGCTCCTCCTCCACGCCGCCCGTCACGCCCAGCCACCTGATGAGGGCCGGGAGGGTCAGGCCCTGGACGAGCAGCGTGCCGAGCACAGTGCAGAACGTCAGGAAGATCAGCAGGCTGCGCTCGGGCACCCCGGAAGGCAGCGCGGCGGCGGCGGCCAGCGAGATGACCCCGCGCATCCCGGCCCAGGACAGCACGGCGGTGGTCTGCCATGGCGGCGACGGGTCCCGCGCCGCGAGCCCGGGAACGAGCCATCGCGGGAGGTAGATCGCGGGAAACACCCACATGATGCGGGCCAGGACCACCACGCCGAGCACGATCGCGGCCTCGGCGGCCAGGTGGCCGGGGCTGCGGCCGGCCAGGTCCTTGACGATCGGCCGCAACTGGAGGCCGATGAGCGCGAACGCCACCGACTCCAGCACGAAGGTGGCCACCCGCCAGATAGCCATGTCCTGCAGGCGGCTCGCGAAATGGGCCTGGCCGGCGTGGTGGCCCAGGTAGAGCCCGGTCACCACGACCGCGAGGATCCCGGACACGTGCAGTGACTCGGCGGCCAGGTAGGCCGCGAACGGCGCGGCGAGCGAGAGGGCGCTCTCGGCGAGCGGATCGCGCAGCCGCATCCGGGCGATGTGGATGACGATGCCGAGGATCAGGCCCACGGCCACCCCGCCGGCGCTGATGGCCAGGAAGCTGCGGGCCGCGCCGAGCAGGGACAAAGTGGCGGTCCCGGCGGCCGCGCGACCGCGACCGCGTAGACGGTCAGCGCGGTGCCGTCGTTCAGCATGCTCTCGCCGGTAATGACGGTGAGCAGGCGGCGTGGCAGGCGCAGGCGCCGGCCGATGCTGGCCGCTGACACCGCGTCGGTGGGCGCCAGGATCGCGCCCAGGGCCAGCGCCGCGGCCAGCGGCAGTGCGGGCACCACGAGGCGGACCACGGCGGCCACGGCGGCCGCGGTGAACAGGACGAGGCCGATGGAAAGCAGGGTGAGCGACCGGATGCTGTCCCGCAGGTTCAGGTACGAGCTCTCCAGCGCCGCCGTGTAAACTCAGCGGCGGCAGGACCCCAGCAGGATGAAGTTCGGGCTCAGCCGGAACTCCGCATGCCGGGGATATAGGACGCCGCGAGCCCGGCCACGACCAGCAGGATGGGGGCGGCGAAGCCGAGCCCGCGGCCCAGGGCGGCGATGCCGCAGGATCCCGCGATGAGGAAGAGCAGCCCGAGCGCGTGCGTCGCGTTCATCCGCGGGGCGGGCCTACGGTGAGTGGAAGGCGGCGAAGATGATGGCCGTGAGCCGGTCCACCATTTCCTCCTTGGGCAGCGGGATCTGCTCGCTGAGCAGGTAGTTCACCCGCTCGAGCATCATCAGGAGGGCGAACGCGGTGAGCTCGGCGTGCTCGGCCAGCCCGGCCTGGCCGTCCGGGGAGTGCATGTCCGACGATGCCGTCATGCCCCCCGCCATGGCCTTGGCGAGCTTGTACGACAGCTGCAAGCCGTCGCCCCAGACTTCCTCGTCGACGAGTTCCGCCTGGCTGAGGACTCCAATCACCGCCGCGTGGGCGCCGTAAGTCTCGCAGAAGCTGTTGACCCATTCGCGCAGCGCCGCCCGGCCCGCCCCATTCCTGGTCACCAGCGGGAAGGCGTTGGCGATGGCGTCCATGTCGTGCAGCGCGTCCCGCAGCAAGGCCTTGAACAAGTCATCCTTGTTCTTGAAGTACAGGTAGAAGGTGCCGTGCGAGGTCTTGGCCCGCCGCACCACGTCGTCCACCCGCACCGCCTGGAATCCCCGCTCGTAGAACTCGGCGAGGGCTGCTTCCAGGAGCCGCTGCACGGTCTGGCGGCCCTGCGCGCGCAGTTCGCGGTCCTGGGCGGGGACGCCGCCACCCAGCGAAGGCCGCCGCCCCCGGCCGGCCGCGGCCCCCGGCTTCGGCCCGGCCGCGCCGTGGCTGCTGGCCGGTGCCGCCGCTTTCCCGTCTGGCGCGGACCCCCGGGGCGCGGACCCCCGGGGCGCGGACCCCCGGGGCGGGGAGTCCCGGGGCGCGGATCTTCTCGGCGCGGCGCCAGGTGGAGCATCCCGACTCATGGTCGGAGACTAGCCTGTCGGCCGGTAGGTTCGCCGGTAACCCCCCCGCTGCGGTGCGGCCAAAGCCACCGGTTCGCTCCGCGGGGGGCGTCCGGGCCGCTGGGCGTCACGGACCGAGGACGTGCTCCAGGTAGGGATTGGTGAACCGGCGGGCCGGGTCCAGCGTGTCGCGCAGCGCCGTGAACTGGCCGAACTCCGGGTACACGCCGCGCAGATAGGCCGCGTCCCTGGTGTGCAGCTTCCCCAGTGCGGACGGCCGCCGACGGCGGTCATCACCGCCTCCACGTCGCGGAAGTAATCCTCGTGGGGCGAGGCGTGGAACACGTGGAAGGCGATATAGGCGGTGTCCCGGCCGGACGCGGTGGACAGCCAGATCTCATCCGCCGGGGCCACCCGGACCTCGATGGGGAAACTGATCCGCCAGTCGCGCCAGGCGAACAGGGCGCGGATCTCGGTGAGGACCCCAGCCAGGTCTTCCCGCGGGATGGCGTACTCCTGCTCCTTGAAGCGGACCCGGCGCGGGCTGGTGAACACCCGGTAGGAGGTATCAACGTAACTGCGGGCCCCGAGGGCCCGGCCAGCGATCGCGTTGACCACGGGGATCATGGCAGGCACCCGGTGGCCCAGCCGGCAGGTCGCCCCGAACACGCTGTTGGCCAGGAACTCGTCGTCCAGCCGGTAGCGCCATCTCGGCAGCGGCCGGGCTGGGCCGCCGGTCCGGTTGTTGCGCTTGGTCAGGCAGCCCTCGGTATGCGGGAACCAGTAGAACTCGAAATGCTCGTTGCCGCCGGTCAATTCGTCGAGCCTGGCGATGACCTCGGCCCAGCGCATCGGTTCCTCCTGAGCCCGCAGCAGGAATCCGGGGACCACCTGGAATGTCACGGCGGTCAGCACGCCGAGCGCACCCAGGCCAACCCGGGCGGCCCGCAGCAGGTCGCTGCCGGCCACGCAAGAGGTGATCGTGCCGTCGGCCAGGACCATCTCCAGCCCCACCACCTGCGCCGCGATGCTGGCCAGCTCCCGTCCGGTGCCATGGGTTCCGGTCTGGATGGCGCCGGCCACCGTCTGCTCCTGGATGTCGCCCATGTTCGCCAGGGCCAGGCCATGTGCCTGCAGGTGGGTGTTGAGCACCCGGAGCGGGCATCCCGCCTCGACGGTCACCAGGCCCGCGTGTTCGTCCACCGACCGGATCGCGGCCAGCCCGCCGGGACGGAGCAGCAGTCCGTCGGTCACCGCGGCGCCGGTGAACGAGTGACCGCTGCCGGCCATCCGGACCCGCAGCCCTTCCGCACCCGCCGCGGTGACCGCCGCGGCGACTTCGTCAGCCGATCGCGGCGATATCACCCGGCGTGGCTGAGCCGACTGATTACCGGCCCAGTTCCGCCAGGTAAGGGGGCCGGTAGCCGGGGCGCGGACCATGGCCAGGGACCTTACCGGAGAAACTGGATGCGCCTCGCCACGGGTCTGGCCCCGTCCGTGCCGTCTGGCCCCCTCCGTGCCGTGCAAAATATCCCGCGCTGACAAGCGGTTTGGCGGCCACGCCGGCGCCGGCCCTTCAAGTCGGGCGGCTGCCCGGTTAGGGTTGTTCCGAGATGAGACGTCTGCTTCGGCCCGGTGCGCCGATTGCTGAGGCCGCCGGCTCGCCCTGACCCGGGCCCTGGCGGTGGCTGGGGCAATGCTGCTGCTGGTGGTCGCCGTGGGCGCCATGGCGGACCCCCCGGAGCCCGCGCGGTCGGCCATGACCACCAGCAACGCCGTCGGCCGCAGCGCCACCGCGTATCAGCAGATCATTCTGCCCGACCTGCTGGTGGTCGCGCCGAAGGGGCTCAGCGCCGCCCAGATCTCCAGGATCGGCAAGGTTTCCGGGGTGCGGAACGTGATCACCGCTGACGGTGCCGGGATCAAGATCGGGAATCACCAGGTCAACGTGCTCGGTGTCAACCCACAGCGGTTCCGTTCCTGGACGCCGCTGGCCACGGCGTCAGACCAGGGCTTGTGGACCTCGCTGGCCCACGGCCGCTTCGTGGCGTCACCGGACGCGGCGACCCGGCTCGGCCTGCGTTCCGGGAGGAGCTACGGGCTGGCCGGGGCCGCCCGCCGGAGCCTGGTCTTCGGCGGCTCGGCGCCGCTCGGCGTGTCCGGCATCGACGTGCTGGTCAGCAAGCATGCGTCCGGCTCGCTCGGCTTGGTCCGCGGCGTCGTCGCGCTGATCAGCGCTCCGGGTGCCGGGCTGGCCGCGCTGACCCGCGGGGTACGCGGCGCGGCCGGGTCCGGTGACACCATCGTGAGCCTGCGCAGCCAGCAGCTTCCCGTGCAGTCGAAGGTCCCGGGGGGCAAACCCGGCAGCTACCTGCAGCTGTTCCAGGAGTCCGCCGCCGATTTCTGCCCGGGGCTTTCCTGGACGGTGCTCGCCGCCATCGGCCAGATCGAGAGCGGTGACGGGAACAACGTGGGCCCGTCAAGCGCTGGCGCGCTCGGGCCCATGCAGTTCCTGCCGTCCACGTGGGCGATCTGGGGCATCACCGCCTTCGGGGAAACCGGGCCGCCGAACATCCTGGATCCCTACGACGCGGTGCCCTCAGCGGCCCGCCTGCTGTGCGCGGACGGCGCCTCCACTCCGGCTGGCCTGGCCGGCGCCATCTACTCCTACAACCATGCCACCTGGTATGTGACCGAAGTGCTCGCCCTGGCCCGCCAGTACGCACAGACCTACGGCTGACCGGCCCGGCCCGGCTGGTTGGATGGGGGCATGCCGGATTATGACGCGTTCCTGCTGGTGTCCTTCGGAGGGCCGGAGGGTCGCGACGACGTCATGCCGTTCCTCGAGAACGTCACCCGGGGCCGCGGCATACCGCGGGAGCGGCTGGCCGCGGTGGCCGAGCACTACTACGCGGTGGGCGGGGTCAGCCCGATCAACCAGCAGTGCCGGGACCTGTCCGCCGCCGTCGGCAAGGACTTCGCCGCCAGCGGTCTGGACCTGCCCGTGTACTGGGGTAACCGGAACTGGACGCCCTACCTCACGGACACCGTGGCGGACCTGGCGGCCGCTGGGGTGCGGCGCGTCATCGCGTTCGTGACCTCGGCCTACGGCTCCTACTCGAGCTGCAGGCAGTATCTCGACGACATCGCCGCGGCGTGCGCCCAGGTCGGCCCGGCTGCCCCGCGGATCGATAAGCTGCGCCATTTCTTCAACCATCCGGGTTTCATCGAGCCATTCGCCGAGCACACCTCGGCGGCGATCGAGTCGCTGCCAGCGGACGTGCGCGACGGTGTTCCGCTGGTGTTCACGGCGCACAGCGTGCCGGAGGCCATGGCGCTGTCCAGCGGGCCCCCCCGGGCGGCCTGTACGAGGCGCAACTGGCCGAGGCGTCGCGCCTGGTCGCCGGGCGGATCGGTGGCGGCACGCATCCGTGGCGCCTGGTGTACCAGAGCCGCAGCGGGCCGCCGGCCCAGCCGTGGCTCGGCCCTGATGTCAGCGACCACTTGGCGGACCTGGCCCGTTCCGGGGCCCGGGCCGCCGTCCTGGTCCCGGTCGGCTTCGTTTCCGATCACATGGAGGTCGTCCACGACCTGGACGTCGAGGCGGCCCATACCGCCGGGCGGCTCGGCCTGCGGCTGGCCCGCGCGGCCACCCCCGGTACCCACCCCCGTTTCGTTTCGATGATCACGCAGCTGGTCCGGGAACGGATCGATGGCCAGCTGCCTGGGGCAATGCTTGGTCGTCTCGAGCCGCCGCGCGACATTTGCCACAACGATTGCTGCCCAGCCGGTCCGCCCAGGACGGGTGCCGGGCGTCGCCAGGTGACTGGGTGAGCGACCCGGACCCGGGCGATCTGCTCGTCCTGGCGCTGCGCGCCGCTGAGGAGGCGGCGCGGATGCTCGCCAGCCGGCGCCCGGCCGGGCCGCTGGGGCGCCCTGAGATCGCGGACACCAAATCGAGCCCGACCGATGTGGTGACCGAGATGGACCGGGCGGCGGAGACCCTGATCGCCCGGGTGCTGCTGGCTGAGCGGCCGGGAGACGCGATCCTCGGGGAGGAGGGCGGGGAATCCGGCCGTGGCCGGGTGCGCTGGATCGTCAACCCGCTGGATGGCACGGTCAACTACGTGTACGGCCTGCCGGACTGGGCGGTCAGCATCGCGGCGGAGGTTAACGGCGTGGTGGTGGCCGGGGTGGTCGCCGTCCCGGCGCGGGGTGAGCTGTTCACCGCGATCCGTGGCCAGGGCGCCTGGCTCCGGTCCACCGCGCCTCCATCGGGCGCCGCGCCGCCACCGGTCGCGGCGCGGTGCAACGCGCTGGTGCCGCTGCACCAGGCGCTGGTGGCGACCGGATTCGGGTATGCGGTGGCGCGCCGCGTCGTGCAGGGGGAGGTCGTCGCTGCGGTGCTGCCCCGGGTGCGGGACATCCGGCGGGGTGGATCGTGCGCCGTGGACCTGTGCTCGGTGGCTATGGGCCGGGTGGACGCCTTCTACGAGCGCGGCGTGAATTACTGGGACTTCGCGGCCGGCGGGCTGGTCGCCACCGAGGCCGGGGCGCGGCTGGGCGGCCTGAACGGCAAGCCGGCCAGCCCGGAGATGATCATCGCGGCCGAACCTGGGCTGTTCGACGCGCTCGGCGAATTGCTGGCGGGGCTCGACCCGGAGCGGGACGCCCCCGGCTGACCGTGGCTGGGCGCCGGCCGGGCCCGGACAGGCTCAGGCCACGCCGAGGCGTGTCCCGCTTAAGAGTGCTTGGTCAGGGTGCCGGTCGGGCTGGGACCGCTGGGCAGGCTGAAGGTGAACGTGAGGCTTCCGTTGGTCTGCTCGGCCAGCGTGACGACGCCGTTGTCACAGTTCTGCTTCCCCGTGCTGATCTCCTGATTCAGGGTCAGCTCGCCTGGGTTGATCGAGACGAGCTGCAGCTGGCCGGAGCAGTTGAACGCCGGGTAGGAGATGGTGCCGACCATTGATCCGGCGGTGAGCGTGACATCGACCGTCACCTGCAGGGCCGGGTCGGTCTGGCTGACCTGCCCAGCCCAGGAACCGGCCAGTGACGCCGGGATCGCGGAGGTGGGCGTGGGCGCGGGGGACGCCGACGCACGGGGGGACGTGGCGTGGCTGGCCGCCGCGGGCTGCAGCGAGTCGCTGCTGTGGCCCTGGTGATGCATGAAGATGAGACTGCCGGCGGCGGCGATCGCGCCGACGCACGCGACACAGGCCGTAACCCAGCCCACCCGGCGGGCGGTGGACTGGGCCGGGGGTTCCTCCGCGACCATCCTCGGGTTGGCGCGGGGCATGCCCCGGGCGGCCGCGCGGGACCGCCTGGCACCCTCCGCGAGCAGGCCGGCCGCCGGGGGGCCCCCGCCGAGCAGCGCCATCACCACGCGCCGGGCCGCCGGGCGGCCACCTGGGTCGGGGGCCAGGCAGGCGGCCACCATCGCGCGCAGTGGCCCCGGCAGCAAGTCCAGGTCCTGCGGGCCGATGGCCGGCCGCCCGGCCGCGGCGAACAGCATTGTCTGGGCCCAGGCGAGCATGTCCGCGGACGGGGTGGCGGACCCATACGGCGGAGTGATGCTGAAGTGGACGATCCGGGGGCCCTCCGCCCCGAGCACGACCTGGTCCGGCCCGAAATCCCCGTGGACCAGCCCGGCCTGGTGGACCGCGGTGAGGCCAGTGGCCATCCCGATGGCCAGGGCCGCAAGTTCAGCCTCCGGGAAAGGCCCGCTGGTCTCGACCGCCTCGGTCAGCGATGGGCCTTCCACGAACTCGCTGACCAGATAGGGCTCGTCTCCCTCGAACCCGGCGTCCAGAATCCGTGCCGCGCAGAACGGGGCTACCCGGCGCGCCGTCCGCGCTTCCGCCGCGAACCGGTCCCTCGATGCACCGTCCGGGGCCCAGTCTTTGCCGAGCAGGGCGACGGCGGCCGTGGCACCGTCCGGGAGTTCGGCGGCGTAGCTGTTCGCTGGGCCGGGATCAGCCGGATCGTCCGTGATGCGTCCGGAAAGCCGATATCGGCCGACGCGCCGGGGATCTTCCGGCCCCAATGGCGTGACGAAGGGCATGCGGTGTACTCCGCGGATCCTGCAGGGATAACCAGGCTGCGTTTTGTACCATACGCACTCGTCGCTGGTTAGCGGCACCGATCGGGGGAACTTACCGTCCGAGGCGTGTCTGGAGGGCTGTCGATGCGGGCCGCGGGTGATCGCTGACCAAGACACGGGGGGCGCGCTGCCGCGCCTGCGTGTGCCTGGCGGCAGGACGTGACAGAATTCCCCGCCGGAATCGGGCACAACCGCGGCTCGCCAAGCGTTACACCCGCGCGACGAGGCGCACAAACGAATAGGAGGGGGTGGAGTACCCACATGGCAACTGACTATGACAGCCCGCGGAAGACTGACGAAGAGCTCACCGAAGACAGCCTGCAGGAACTGCAGGCACGCCGGATGGACAAGTCTTCCAGCACGATCGACATCGATCCTGATGATGTTGCGGAGTCGCTGGAGCTGCCGGGCGCGGATCTGTCGAACGAGGAGCTGTCGTTTCGAGTCATTCCGCGCCAGGCTGACGAGTTCACGTGTTCCAGCTGTTTCCTCGTGCATCACCGGAGCCAGCTGGCGGAGGACCGTAACGGGCATCCGATCTGCCGGGAGTGCGCAGCCTGACGGGGCGGCAGGACGGTGCGAGGTGGGCTCGGGGCAGGCCGCCCGCCATGGCCGGCGCTTTTCACCGCCGCCGTCCTGACGGCACGCATTAAGCTGCGGCACATGAGGCCTGGGCCGCTTGTCAGGGCCGCCTCGCTGCCCGCAGCGCCAGTGGTGCCCCCCGCGCTGGCGCTCCCCGTGCTGGTGATCATTGGGCTGGTGCTCCCCGTGCTGGTGATCACTGCGTGCGGGTCGGCTGGTCCGCCCGCCACGGGCCGGCCTGACCGGGCCCGGAGCGACTACGGCGTCAGGCGGGCCGGATGCCTCCGCGAGGACTCCCGCGGCCTCCTCGGCCGCCAGCCGCCCGAGCGTGACCGGGCCGGCCGGTGCACTGCCAGCGGTCGCCCACACGGTGATCGTCGTGATGGAGAATCACTCTTACGGCGAAGTGATCGGCAATTCCCCGGCGCCGTATATCAACCAGCTCGCCGCGGACGGCGCGCTGTTCACCAACTCCCGGGCGGTCGCCCATCCAAGCGAACCGAACTACCTGGCCTTGTTCTCCGGCAGTACCCAGGGCGTCACCAGCGACAGCTGCCCTGAGACGTTCGGCGCGGCGAACCTGGCTTCCGAGCTGATCGCGGCGCACCGGACATTCACGGGATACGCCGAGAGCCTGCCGCCGCAGGGGAGCTCGGTCTGCTCGGCCGGTGAGTATGCCCGCAAGCACGTGCCGTGGGCCGACTTCAGCAACGTTCCGCCGTCGGCCACGAAGTCGTTCACCGGCTTCCCGGCCAGGAACTTGGCCGTCTTCCCGATGTCTCCTTCGTCATCCCGAACTTGTGCGACGACATGCATGACTGCCCGGTGGCCACCGGGGACAGCTGGCTCAAGCGGAATCTCGGTGGCTACGTGACCTGGGCCAAGCAGCATGACAGCCTGCTGATCCTGACCTGGGACGAGAACGATGGGAGCGGCGGCAACCAGATCCCGACGATCTTCGTAGGCCAGATGGTGCGGCCCGGCCGGCTCGCCCTGCCGATCACGCACTACAGCGTGCTGCGCACCGTCGAGACGTTGTACCGGCTGCGGCCGACCGCGCATGCCGCGACTGCGACTCTGATCAGCGGTATCTGGCGGTAGCCCGCGGGGTCTCCCTCCTGACCAGGCCTGGCCGGCCGCTGGCCGAGGCCCCGCCTGCTCCGGGATCTGCTCGGTGCGATACGTTTCTGTAATGACCCCATTGCATATTGTGACGATCGGGGGTCTCCAGTGCCCGCTTCGCGGGTAGGGCCGGCCCTCCTGGCCGCTACCGTGCTGACCCTGACGGCCTGCGGTTCGCCGGGGGCGTCAGCCGCCGCCTCATCCCTGGCCGCGCTGTCGGTTTCATCGTCCAGCCCGGCCCCGGCATCCACGTCGCGTACCCCCCTGCCGAAGTTCAAGCACATCGTGGTCGTGATCTTCGAGAACCACGGGTACCGCGAGGTCATCGGGAAGGCGTCGGCGCCGTACTTCAATCAGCTGGCCAGGCAGGGGGCCAACTTCACCGATGCCACGGCGATAACCCACCCGAGCCAGCCGAACTACCTGGCGCTGTTCTCGGGGAGCACACAGGGAATGACCAGCGATAGCTGCCCGCACACGTTCACCACGCCGAACCTGGCGCAGGGCCTCATCGCCGCGGGCAAGACCTTCACCGGGTTCCTCGACGCGCTTCCGGCGGCCGGCCCGACGGTGTGCACCAGCGGCAACTACGCCCGCAAGCATGTCCCGTGGGTGAATTTCAGCAACGTGCCCGCGTCGGTCACCCGGCCGTTCACGAGCTTCCCGCAGGCCGCCGGGAGCAATTTTGCGGCCCTCCCGGATGTTTCCTTCGTCGTCCCGGACTTGTGTAACGACATGCACAACTGCCCGGTCGCCACGGGCAGCACCTGGCTGAGAGCTCACCTGGGCGCGTATGTCACCTGGGCCAAGAGCCATGACAGCCTGCTGGTTGTGACGTTCGACGAGAACGACGGGGCGGCGGGAAACATCATCCCGACCATCGTGACCGGCGCCCACGTGGTGCCGGGGAACTACAGCGAGCACATCACTCACTACAGCACGCTGCGCACGATCGAGGCCGAGTACGGCCTGCCCTACGACGGCGCAGCGGCCACCGCCACACCCATCACCGGCATCTGGACCACCGGACCCTAATCCCGCCGCTGCCCGGTGCTCCGGCCGTCCCTGACTCGGCCCCACCCGACCTGGCCCCGCCAAAACGGGCGCGATGCGCGTCGTGGCGCGCGGAGAGCCGCGTTCCCAGTGCTGGGACATCATGGGTGGATGGATACACGGCGGCACTCGCCCCCGGCTGACATCGTCCTCACCGGCGGGCCGGTGTATACGGCGGATGTGGGGCGCCGCGGCATGGTCCGCGCGGGAGCGGGCGGTGACCGGCCCGCGTCAGCGGGCGGCGGGCCGCCCGCTGACGCGGTGGCGGTGCGGGACGGCTGGATCGTGGCGGTCGGCGGCGCCCGCGAGATCCGGGATCTGGTCGGCCCGCGGACCGAAGTGGTGGATCTGCGCGGCCGGGCGCTCCTGCCGGGGTTCCAGGACGCGCACGTGCACCCGGCGTTCGCCGGCGTGACGATGATGCGCTGTGACATCGCGGGCGCCGGGGACGCGGCCAGGGCGCTCGCCCGGATCGGGGCATACGCCCGCGAGCATCCCGGCCAGGAGTGGATCTCGGGAAGCGGCTGGAGCATGGAGTGGTTCCCCGGCGGGACGCCCAGCCGCGAACTGCTGGACAACGTGGTCGGGCCGCGGCCCGCCTACCTCACCAACCGGGACGGACACGGCGCGTGGGCCAGTTCCCGCGCCCTCGAACTGGCGGGCCTGGACGCGGGCACGCCGGATCCGCCGGACGGCCGCATCGAGCGAGCCGCCGGTGGCTCGCCCCAGGGGACGCTGCACGAGGGGGCCGCCATCCTGGTCGGCCGGCTGGTACCCGCCCCGAGCCCCGCCGACAGCCTCACCGGCCTGCTCCGGGCCCAGCAGCACCTGCACGGCCTCGGCATCACCGCCTGGCAGGACGCGATCGTCGGCGACTATCTGGGCCACACCGACCCGCTGCCCGTCTATCTGGCCGCCGCCGCGGCCGGGCGGCTCACGGCCAGGGTTGAAGGCGCCTTGTGGTGGGACCGGGGGCGTGGCCGCGAGCAGCTTGACGACCTGCTCAGCAGGCGGGAACTCGCGGCCCGGGCGGCAGGCGCAGGCCAGCCTGGGCCCGGACGGATGAGCACTGAGCCCATGGGCGGCGCGGACCGGTTCCGTGCGAACACAGTGAAGATCATGCAGGACGGGGTGGCCGAGAACTTCACCGCCGGCATGATCGAGTCTTACCTGGATGGGTGCGGCGGCCAGACCGGCAACCGAGGCCTGTCCTACGTGGACCCGCAGGAACTGCGCGAGCACGTCACCCGCCTCGACGCGGAACAATTCGGCGTGCACTTCCACGCGATCGGTGACCGGGCCGTCCGGGAGGCGCTGGACGCGGTGGCCACCGCCCGGGCCGCGAACGGCCCGACCGCGGGCCGCCACCACGTCGCGCACCTCCAGGTGGTGCACGGTGACGACATCCCGCGGTTCCGCGCGCTCGGCGTGACCGCGAACATGCAGGCGCTGTGGGCCACGCACGAGCCGCAGATGGACAAGCTCACCATCCCGTTTCTCGGCCCGGAGCGGTCGGCCCGCCAGTACCCGTTCGGCGACCTGCTCCGCTCGGGCGCGAGGCTGGCGGCCGGCAGCGACTGGGCGGTGACCAGCGCCAACCCCCTCTGGGGCATCCACGTGGCGGTGAACAGGACGCTGCCCCCGGGCCAGGGCGACCCCGGCGCCGGGCCGCTCCTGCCCGGCCAGGCGCTCAGCCTCGGCCAGGCGCTGGCCGCCTACACCGCGGGGTCGGCGTACGTGAACAACCTGGATCAGGCGGGCGCCATCGGGCCCGGCCGGCTCGCGGACCTGATCGTGCTCGACCGGGACCCGTTCACCGGGCCGCCCACGGACATCGGCGCGACCACGGTCCTGCTGACCTACGTCGGAGGGCACCGCGTCTACTCCGCCGGAACCGCGTGAGCCACCGCTGCGGCGTAATCTTGTAATTATGGAGCAGATCACACTGGGTCAGACACCACTGGGCCGCGGCGGCCCGCGGGTCTCCAGGACCGGGCTCGGCCTGATGGGGATGTCCGGGATCTACGGCGAGGCAGACGACGCGGAGAGCATCGCGACCATCCACGCGGCCCTGGACGCCGGGATCACCCTGCTGGACACCGGCGACTTCTACGGCATGGGCCATAACGAGATGCTGCTGCGCGAAGCGCTGCGCGGCGTCCCCCGCGAGAAGGTCTTCATCCAGGTCAAGTTCGGCGGCCAACGGGACCCGGCTGGCGCGTTCATCGGTTACGACGCCAGCCCCGCCGCGGTGAAGAACTCCCTGGCCTACTCGTTGCAGCGGCTCGGCATCGACTACATCGACCTTTACCAGCCCGCCCGGCTGGATCCCCAGGTGCCGATCGAGGACACCGTCGGCGCGGTCGCGGAGATGATCGACGCGGGGTTTGTCCGTTGGGTCGGATTGTCTGAGGTGGGGGCGGAAACGATCCGCCGCGCGCACGCGGTCCACCCGATCACCGCGCTGCAGATCGAGTACTCGCTGATGAGCCGGGGCATCGAGGCCGAGATCCTGCCGACCGTGCGTGAGCTGGGCATCGGCGTCACCGCCTATGGCATCCTGTCCCGCGGCCTGCTGAGCACCGATACGGCCCGGCTGGCCCCGGATGACCCGAGGTCCCGGTTCCCCCGGTTCCAGGGCGGGAACCTGGAGCGCAACCTCGGCCTGCTCGGCGCGCTGGAGAAGATCGCACGGGAGCGGGGCGTTACCCCCGCCCAGCTGGCGATCGCCTGGGTCCTGGCGCAGGGCACGGACATCGTCCCGCTGATCGGGACCAAGCGGCGTGCGCGGCTGGCCGAGGCGCTGGCCGCCTTCGACCTGGAGCTCACCCTGGATGAGCTGGCCGCCATCGAGGCCGCCGTGCCCGCGGGCGGCGTGGCCGGCGACCGCTACGACTCGCATGCCATGGCGTCTCTCGACAGCGAGCGACGTGATCAGTGATCAGGAAAGCCGTCCGGTGAGGGCGCGGAGGCTGGCTGTGCGCGCTGTCCATCGCGTCCGCGGTGGGCAGGTAGCGCTTGGCCATCTTGGCCACGCTGGTGTAGTTCGGGTCGCACACGTTGGCCAGCGGTGACTCGACGGCCTGGGTGACGAGCTGGTAGGCGTCCAGCACGTCGAGCCCGTAGTCCGCGGCGATCCACCGCACCAGGTCGTGCTGCGCGATGCGGAAGGCATCCTCCAGCGGCCGGGCCGAGCCGGCCGACATGATGTGCGTGTCCGACTCCAGCCGGGGCCACGGGCACGGCCTGCCCTTGATCAGGTCCACCGCGAGGACCGTGTTCATCGCCGTCTCCACGGCGACGCCGCAGGTCTCGCCCTCGCCCTGGCGCGCGTGGCCGTCGCCCAGGGAGAAGAGCGCGCCCTCGACGTTGACCCCGAGGTAGCAGGTGACCCCGGCGCGCATCTCCGGGGTGTCCATGTTGCCGCCGAACGCGTCGGGGACCAGGGCGCTGCGCACCTCCAGGTTGGCGGGCGCGACCCCCACCGTGCCGTGCATCGGGTTCAGCGGCAGGTCCACGGCGAAGTCGCCGTGCCGGGCGGTGAACCGGCAGGTGCCCTGCGCGCGGTCAAGTGCCACATCCAGATCGATCTCGGGCAGCGGGTCGTGCAGCAGGGCGGTGGCGTGGGTGCCGGTCAGCGCGCCGAAGAACGGGACCGTGGTGGAGGCGCCCCAGTCGCGGCGGCTCGATGGAGACGAAATGCATGGCGAGGGTGTCGCCCGGCTCCGCGCCTTCGATAAAGAACGGGCCGGTCTGCGGGTTGAGGTAGGGGAACTCGCAGACCTCCGAGACCAGGTCGGTCTCGCTGCGCACCCGGCCGCCGAAACAGTCCTCGGTGAATACCTCCAGGATCGCCGGGGGCTTGATCCGGGCGACCGGGGTGCGCCGCCGAACGTCCAGGCGTACTGGTCGGGTGTCGGCCGGAAACCGATCACCGCCGGATCGCTCATGCTTCGTCTTCCTCCAGTGCGTCCAGATGCACGAGCCCGACCTCGACGACCCGCCGCTGGGTCGTGCGGTACAGGAAGACCAGGTAGATCACGCCTGATGATCATCCACCCGGCGACGCCCGGTCCCATGTAGGAGATCGGGGGGGCCAGCGGGGCGACGAAGGAGAACACCTTGAATGCCTGCGGCGCTCAGCCAGGCGGGCATGAAGGTGATGATGCCCAGCACCGGGATGATCAGGTGGGACAGCGGGTTGAAGCCGCCGCGGCGCCGGGCGAAGTAGCCGATGCAGGCCACGTTCATCAGGATGTAGATCGCGGCCAGCACGATCACGATGCCGGTGCCGACCATCACGAACGCGGCCGTCGCCTGTACCTAGGCCCAGGCCCGAGCGTCACGGCGATGGTGACACGAAGGCGGTCAGGATGGCCAGCGACCGGGGAACGGTGTTTCGCGTTGATCTGCGCCAGGAAGCGCGGGAAACGCCTTGATCCGGCCCATCGCGTACGCGGTCCGGCTGGAGACGTTCACGCCGGCGTTCGCGTTGGCGATGGTGGAGTTGACGATCGCGAGGAACACGAAGAACCAGAAGATGCCGTAGAGCGAGCGGGCCAGGCCTTACCCATGACGCGGCCCCGGCTCCCAGTGGTGAAGTGGTGAACCTCGACGGGGCCGAAGGCGACGTCAATGGCGTAGGTGGTGAAGACGTACAGCGCGCCGATCAGCAGCGTGGCCAGCATTACCGCCCGCGGGATGGTCTGCCTCGGGTTCCTGGCTTCCTCGGCGAGCGGCGCGGCGCCCTCGAACCCGCCGAACGCGAGGATCGTGAAGACCGATCCGGCGATCACCCCGCGAGATGCCGCGGAACCCCGCCGGTGTGTATTTGGTGCTGAACACGCTCAGCGTGTTGTTGCTGCCCGCGTGCACGACCAGGAAGATCGCGAGGACGAGGAAGACGCCGATCTCGAACAGGCCCAGGACGGTGCCCAGCCGGGCCGAGGTGCGGACGCCGTAGAAGCCGGCCGCGAGCACGATCAGGGCGCCGAGCAGCGCCCAGGGCCACCACAGGCTCGCTGGGTAGCCATGGAACTCGGCGTTGAGGTGGCGGCGGTGGTGAAGCCGAGCTGGAGCAGGACCAGGGGCGGGATCAGGCACCCGACCAGCACGTATCCCCAGGCCACCAGGAAACCGATGGAGGGGTGCAGGCCTCGTGCGGCGTAGGTGGCCAGTGATCCCGCGGACGGCATCTCGCGGGCCAGCAGGCCGATACCACGCGCAGAAGAGGCATGCGATCAGCGCGAAGACGACGGCCAGCGGCAGGGATCCGCCGGCGAACGCGACGCCAGCCGGAATCGACGCGGCGATGGCGGCGCCGGGCGCCATGTCGGTGATGCTCTGGAACAGGACCTCGCGCAGCCCGATCGCGTCCCGGCGAAGCCCTGGCTTGGTCCCTGCGGCCGTCATTCTGCTGCCATGGCCGCCTCCGCTGTCGGGTATCACTCCTGCCGGGATGGTCTCACGGTGGGGATCGGCGGGGGCAGGCCCAAACTTCCCCGTACTCGCCCGCACGGGAGACAATTGGCACATGCGTGACAGGCCCGAAGCGGCCGGCGGAGCCCGCCGGGACCCGCTTGGTGACCTCAGGGAGCGGCTTGCGCGGCTACCCGCTGGCCATCCATCGTCGCCTGACTACCGCCCGGCCCAGGAACGCGACGGAACCGCCGCCCGGGACCGGGGCCCAGCCGGTGATCAGGCTGGCGGGGACCGCGGCCCAGCCGGTGATCAGGCTGGCGGTGATCAGGCTGGCGGTGATCAGGGGGTCTACACGCAGCCAGGCGGAGGTGACCCGGTGGCCGGGGAAGCCGCACCTGGCCAGGAGCGGCCGGACGGGCCGCACCGGCGCGGCGCGCAGCGGCCGGAGGATGCGGGCCGGGACCGGCCCGGCCCGCCGCCGCCACGCGGTCAGGGGCCCGGCCTGCCGGGGCGCGGCGAGCAGTACCGGCCGTGGTTCTCGGCCGGCGAAGGGCCGCAGCCGTGGTTCAGCCCGGAGCGTGGTGACCGTTCTGCCTGAACTCATTGGGATCACGCCGCTGACGGGGCAGGGAGACCTCGGCGGTCACGTCCCGGCCAGCCGGACCCGGTCGCCGTCGGCTGAGGCGTACCTCGGTTCCCGGCAGCACGCGGTCTTCGTTGACGAAGGTGCCGTTGGTGGAGTATTCGTCCCGGATCGTCGCGTTCCTGATGTCGCTGACGGTGACGGTCGCGTGCCGCCTCGACACGTTGTCGTAGCCGGCGAAGGCCGCCGCGACGAGGGACTCCCGGGGTCGCGGCCGAGCACCAGCGAGGTGCCGGCCGGGACGTCGACGTTGCCGGCCGGGAAGGACAGCCGCAGCACCACCGGCGAGATGACCCCGGTGACGCCGGCAGCGGCTGCCCGCAGGCCGCGCAGAACATCGACGAGGACTCGCGGAGGACGGAACCGCAGTGCGGGCAGGCGGCGGGGACCGAGGCGGGAGCGGCGCCGTCGCGGCGGAGGTACTGCTGCATGACCGTCGGCGGGGTGGCCGGCTCTTCACCGGGCGATCCCTGGGCAGGTTGGCGCCGCAGGTAAAGCAGATCAGATCGTCCTGCTGACCGCGGCGGTACAGCCAGGACAGGTCAGTGTCGCCATGGCGTCCTCCGGGACGGCGGCAGTGGAATGTTCACTGAGCGTAACGCGGCGCGGCGTGCGCGGGCCGGCGCCGGTCACGGCCCAAGGGCCTCCGACTCCCGCGGCGGCTGGGCTCGCAGCGAAAGGAATGATTGGCTACCAGCTCAGCGACGAGCACGAGGAGCTTCGCGGGACCGTCGCCGAGTTCGCCCGGAGGTCGTGGCCCCGGTGATCGGCGGCTACTACGAGCGGTGCGAGTTCCCCTACGACATCGTGGCCAGGATGGGCAAGCTCGGGCTGTTCGGGCTGCCGTTCCCCGAGGAATTCGGCGGGATGGGCGGCGATCACTGTTCGCCCTGTGCCTGGCCCTGGAGGAACTGGCCCGGGTCGATTCCTCGGTGGCGATCACCCTGGAGGCAGCGCGTGGCGCTCGGCGCCATGCCGATCTACCGGTTCGGCAGCGAGGAGCAGCGCGGCCGCTGGCTGCCCGATCTGTGCGCAGGCGAGCGGCTGGCCGCGTTCGGGCTGACCGAGCCGGGCGGCGGGTCGGACATTCCCGGCGGGATGCGCACCACCGCGCGGCTGGAGGCCGGGGAGTGGGTGATCGACGGCAGCAAGGCGTTCATCACCAACTCGGGGACCTCGATCACCTCGCTGGTCACCGTGCTCGCCATCACCGGCGCGCGGGCCGGACAGGGCGTCCGCGAGATCTCCGCGATCATCGTGCCCGGCCGGGACCGCGGGCTTCACCGTCGGGCCGGAGTACTCCAAGGTCGGCTGGTGGGCCTCGGACACCAGGGAACTGGCCTTCGCGGCGTGCCGGGTACCCGCGGATCACCTGCTGGGGAGCGGGGCCGCGGGTACGCCCAGTTCCTGCAGATCCTGGACGAGGGCCGGGTCGCCATCGCGGCGCTGGCCGCCGGGCTGGCCCAGGGCTGCGTGGACGAATGCCTGCGGTACGTCGGCGAGCGGCGAGGCGTTCGGCCACCAGCTCGGCCATTCCAGGCGATCCAGTTCAAGCTGGCGGACATGGAGGCGCGGGCGCAGACCGCCCGGCTGGCCTGGTACGACGCCGCCGCCCGGCTGTCGGCTGGGGAACCGGTCAAGAAGCAGGCCGCGATCGCGAAGCTGACCGCGTCGAACGCGGCCATGGACAACGCGCGGGACGCCACCCAGATCTTCGGCGGCTACGGGTTCATGAACGAGTTCCCGGTGGCCAGGTTCTACCGCGATGCCAAGGTGCTGGAGATCGGCGAGGGCACCTCGGAGGTGCAGCGGATGATCATCGCCGCGAACTCGGCCTTGGCGAGGTCCGCTGACCTGGCCCCGGTGCTGGCCGGCCCCGGTCGGGGGCCGCCCTGTGCCGGCTTCGCCATCATGGAAGATCATTTGCCACCTCGACCGGCGGGCGAGCGGGCCGAAGGTGAACATCAAGGCCGCGACCCGCTGCAGGTTCGTCGCCGACAGCGTGAGTGGGGTAGGTGCCCGAGGGTGACCATGGCAGCGGTCTGGGCTTCCAGGCCAGCGCTGGTCAGGGACGTCTGCAGCGGTGCCGCCATGGCCGCCTGGGACTGCGCCTCGCGCAGCGCGGCCCGGAAGGCGGCCAGCACGGTCTGGCGTTCTTGGTGGCGAAGGAGCTGAGTGGTGAAGTAGCCGTCCAGCGGCAGGTTCGCGGTCGCGCCGGTGCAGCGAGTCGATCACCGGTGGCGCCGAGCTGGCTCTCCGCCTGGTAGATGGTCGGCTCGGTGGCCAGGATCGCGCTCACCTGGTGATGCTGCAGCGCGCTGACCATGGTCCGTGGGCAGCGGCTTCCAGCCAACGTGTTGACGCGTTGACCCCGTCATTGGTTAGCACTGACTGGGTGGCGAGCGTGTCCTCGCTGTACGGCAACGTGGAGCTGAACCGCATCTCCTGCGGTTCCGGCGTCCCGATGGTCTTGCCCACCAGTTGCTGGGGGTTGGTGATCCCTGAGCCCGGCAGGGTGAGGACCTCCATCACGCTAGGGGCCGCGTCATAGCCATCCGCCACGACGAGGAGGCCCGGCTGACGGGGGCCGTCCTGCGCGAAGAAGAAGTCGGCATAGTCGCCGACTGCGATCGCCGCGCTGCCATTGCTCAGCGCCCGGATCTCCTGATCTGCTGAACCGTAGGTCTGGATGGTAACGCTCAGGCCGGCCTTCGCGAAGAGGCCGTTACGGACCGCCATGTACAGTGGCGCGTCATCGACCCCGGGCTGGGCCGCCACGGTTATCGATGACTTAGTGAGCCCCGCCGAGCTTGATCCGTTACCGGACGCCTGGCATCCGGCCGTGAGCGCGCCCACCGCCATCGCTGCCATCCCGGCCGAGACCGCGCGTGAGCGGCGCGAAGGCCTCCGGCGGGACACAGTCTTGGCACCGGCCGGACCTGGCCTCATGGACTCTCCTTTGGGGAACTGACGCGCGCGGCGAACGCGGCTCCGGCAGTTCGGACAGTTCGGACAGAACGGAACACAGCTCTGGCGCCAGAGAGTAGCGTACTGTCGTCGAGCTATGCGGAAAACGTCATGTTAGATCGGCTTTCTGATGTGATGCAGTTATTGATGTTCGTTGCCCGGTTAAGAGGTTAAGATCAACCCTTGACCGCGCCCGCGCGCGGGGCTCGCAGAATCGTCACCCGGGAAGGGGTGCGTCATGTCAGTTCCGCCGCAAGTCCTGCGGGCCTGCGGGCCCGCCGTAGTTGCCAGGTGAGAGGTACAGAGGCTGTGCGGTCCCGCAGCAGCAGCAAGAAGACCCGCCGCCTACCGCCGGCGGCGGGCAACGGGGCGGCGCCTCAGGCAGCCGCCGAGGTCGTACCGGATGCTCCTGGGCCCGGGCCGGTCAACGGCCGGGCCGAAGGGGCCGATCCGGACGGCGGTCATCAGGCCAGCGCCCGGCACGGTAGCGTCGGCTCGCGCCGCGGGCTGAAGAACTGGCGGGTGCGCTCGCGCCTGGTCCTGCTCATCGCCATCCCCACGCTGACGGCCCTGGTCCTCGGCGGATTCAGCATCGCCTCGTCTGTCCGGAACGCCTTCGCCGACCAGCGGATCGAGCAGCTCGCCAAGCTAAGTACCAACATCACGACGCTCGCCCAGGGGCTTGAAAACGAAAGAGACCAGACGGTCTACTTCATCGGGCTCGGTGCCAAGGGTGGCCGCGCCAACGCCCTGCCATCGTCGCCGGACTACCGCCCGGCCCAGGCCGCTCCCGGGATCGCCGTAGTCCGGCAGCAGTACGCCACCACCAACCAGTCGGCCTCCGAGGTCATCAGCGAGCTGAAGCAGATCGGTGGTTCCTTCTCTACCCAGGCCCAGCAAGAGGCGGCCACCTCGCTGACCGTCCTGCGGTCGCTGCCCGCGTACCGCGCGGCGTCGATCTCGACCGACCTGCCACCGCTCGTCGTGGTCCAGAAGTACACGCAGCTCATCCAGGACCTTCAGGCGCTGGAAGCTGAGACCTCGCAAGGGTCCAGCGATGCGGAGCTGTCGCAGACGGTCCGCGTGCTCGGGCTGGTGTCCACGATGAAGGAACAGGCCTCAGAGCAGCGGGCGATCCTCACCAGCGCCCTGCTGCAGGGCCAGCTGACCTCAGGCGGGCTGGGCGCGCTCAACGCCGCCCTCGCGGACCAGCAGAGCAACCTGCAGGCCTTCAACACGTCTTCGACCGTCGCCCAGCGTCAGCTCTGGAATAACAGCGTGTCCTCGTCATTCGTCTACCTGGCGAGTTCCGAGGAGCTACAGGCGATCTCGACGGCGCAGACCAATAACACCTCCCTGACGAACGACACGACGACCGCGGACGACTGGTACGGCGCCATGTCGAACGCGATCAACTTCCAGATGGGCTCGGTCGAACGGACCCTGGCGTCACAGGTGACGACGCGGGCCAGCTCGTTGCGTACCTCGGCGCTCATCACGTCCGGTGTGGTCGGCCTCGTGGTGGTGCTCGTCCTGGCGCTGGCGCTGGCGCTGACCGTCATCGTGGGCCGGTCCATGGTCCGGCCGCTGCGGCGGCTGCGGGCCGGTGCCCTGGAGGTGGCCGGGGTCCGGCTGCCTGACATGGTGCGCCGGATGAGCGAGACCGACGGGGCTGGGGTCCCACTCGATGTCGAACCGATCGACGTGGACTCATCCGACGAGATCGGTGAAGTTGCTCGCGCCTTCGACCAGGTGCACAGGGAAGCGCTCCGGCTCGCGGCCAACGAGGCAGCGCTGCGCGGGAACGTCAACGCGATGTTCGTGAACCTTTCCCGCCGCAGCCAGTCCCTGGTGGAAAGGCAGATCCGGCTGATCGACGATCTTGAGCAGGGTGAGCAGGACGCGGAACGCCTGTCGAACCTGTTCCAGATGGACCACCTCGCCACCCGCATGCGCCGTAACTCTGAGAACCTGCTGGTGCTCGCCGGCCACGACGCTTCCCGTCGGTGGAACCAGCCCGTGGCGCTGGTGGACGTGCTCCGCGCGGCCATCTCCGAGATCGAGCAGTACGAGCGGGTCTCGCTGAACGTGCAGCCGGGCATCGCGGTCCGTGGGCAGGCCGTGAATGACGTGGTGCACTTGATCGCCGAACTCGCCGAGAACGCCACGTCCTTCTCCTCGGCGGAGACGCCGGTCGCCGTCTCCGGTCACTTGCTGAACAGCGGGGGAGTGCTGCTCGACATCTCCGACCAGGGGGTGGGCATGGGGGCCGAGGAAATGGCCCATGCCAACTGGCGGCTGGACAACCCCCCGGTGGTGGACGTCGCGGTATCCCGGCGGATGGGGCTCTTCGTGGTCGCGCGGCTGGCGGCGCGGCACGGGATCAGGGTGCGGCTGCGCCCGGCGCCGACCGGCGGCCTGACCGCCCTGGTGTGGCTGCCGGACGAGGTGGTCACCCACGAGACGGCTGGCTCGTCCCCTGGGGCTCGCCGGTTCGAGCGGAACGCGCCAGGTTCGGTGGAGCTTCCTTCCACTGTCGGCCCGTTCGCGGCGGACTGGCCGGCCGGCGACCGGGCCGCGACCGAGCAGGCCGTCACTGCCGCGCGGGCGCCGCGGTTCACGCCGCTGCGGGCGGAGAACGGTGACGGGGCCGCGGCGGCCTACCCGCAGGCGAATTCATCCTGGGGGAGAGCAGCCCGCCGACCGGCCCCCTACCGTCGGTCTCAGGCACCGGGCGGCCCGATGCCGCCGGCCAGAATTGCCGGCGTTCGGCGCGCCGGTGAACGGTGGCGTGGACGAGCAGGTCCGGCCGCCCAGCCGCCCGGATGCGTCGTTCGGCACCAACACGGCCTTGCCCAGGCGCGAAGTCGTCGTGCCCCCAGCGGGGGATCCGGGAGAGGGGAACCGCCTGCCGATCTTCGAATCGGTGGAATCGGACTGGTTCCGCCGGGGCAAGCACAGCACGGAGCCGGAGCCGGAACCGGAGCCGGAACCGGAACCGGAACCGCCCCGGCCGAGAGCGTGCCGAGCTGGAGTTCAGCCGGAGACGAAGGCTGGCGGGCGGCGGAAGCCGTGCACACGCCCACCTCTGGCGGTGTGACTCTCTCCGGGCTCCCGAAGCGGGTTCCGAAGGCCAACCTGGTTCCCGGGACAGCGGCAGGGGGCGACGTGGCCTCCCCGCCGCCCTCAGCCCGGTCGGCCGCGGTGACCAGGGACCGGTTCGCCAGTTTCCAGCGCGGCGTCCGGGAAGGCCGCGCCGCTCTTCGCAGCGACGATGACTCTGGCGGTGAGGAAGACGGTGTTTGATGTAGGGGGCGGCGGTGCCGCCGGTGCCATCGAGATGGTCATGCTGAAGCCGCCGAGAAAGGAGTGTTCGTGAGCCCGCTAACCCGTCCGGTCCAGGATCTGAACTGGCTGATCACGAACTTTGTCGAACGGGTTCCATCTGTCGCGCACGCGATAGTCGTCTCGTCGGACGGACTGCCGCTGGCGTTCTCGAACGGCTTCCCGGCCGACCGCGTCGATCAACTGGCCGCCGTCACCTCCGGCCTGACCAGCCTGACGCAAGGCGCGGCCCGGGTATTCGAGGGTGGCCCGGTCACCCAGACAGTTGTCGAGATGGAGCGTGGGCTCCTGCTTGTGATGGCGATCAGCGACGGGTCTAGCCTCGCAGTGCTCGCATCCGCTGATTGCGACATGGGCTTGGTGGCCTACGAGATGGCGTTGCTCGTCGAACGGGTTGGACGCGCCTTGACGCCGGATATGCGTGGCGGGCTTCGGTCGAAGGATGGCAGATAGTGACAGGAGAAACCGGTGTCCGGGCCAGGCCGGGATGACTGGTCGGCGGCCGGAGGAAGACGTCCGGTCGGCGGTGGCAGGCGCCCTCGTGGCGTGGATGGTGCCGGGAGCGGACTTGTCCGGCCATATGCGGTAACCGGAGGCAGGACAAAGCCCCGGTACCAGCTCCAGATCGAGGCGATGGTGGCTGCCTCTCATTATGAGGCCCGTGACCTTTCAACTCTTAGTCCGGAGTGCCAGGCGATTCTGGGATTTTGTCGTGACTGGCGTTCAGTCGCGGAGATATCTGCCGTGCTCAGGATGCCTTTGGGCGTGGCGCGTGTGCTTATCGCTGACATGGCGGTGGAGGGACTCGTCAGGGTGCATCAGCTCGATCACGCGCACGGCCGTCCGGATCTTAACCTGCTCGAAAGGGTACTCAGTGGACTTCGCAAGCTCTAGGCCCGCGCCTGGCAACGCGGGGGAGACCGCCATGACGTCGGTCAAGATCGTCGTTGCTGGCGGCTTCGGCGTGGGCAAGACCACTTTCGTCGGGTCGGTGTCCGAGATTACGCCGCTCACGACTGAGGCGGTCATGACGTCGGCCAGCGCTGGGGTGGATGACCTGTCGCACGTGCCGGACAAGACCACGACCACGGTCGCCATGGACTTCGGCCGGGTGACCTTGGACGCGGGCTTGATCCTCTACCTGTTCGGGACGCCTGGCCAGCATCGTTTCTGGTTCATGTGGGATGACCTCATCCAGGGCGCGATCGGCGCGGTCGTCCTGGTGGACACCAGGCGGCTGGCCGACTCTTTCCCGGCCGTCGACTACTTCGAGACAGCCGGGCCTGCCCTTCATCGTGGCGGTCAACGGCTTCCACGGCGAGTTCCCGCATGGCGTCCAGGACGTCCAGGAGGCGCTGTCGGTCAGCCCGAACGTGCCGGTGGTCCAGTGCGACGCGCGAGGAAGGAAGTCCACCAAGTCGACGCTCATCGCCCTCGTCGAGCACGCCATGGCCATGCAGTTGAGCACCAGGTAACAGGATGGGCCTGGCGGTCCGGCCGCCGCCGGCTGGCCGCGTTGTGCGGTAGTGTTCACGCGGCGCCGGGGCGGTAGCTCAGCCGGTTAGAGCAGCGGACTCATAATCCGCCGGTCGTGGGTTCGAGCCCCACCCGCCCCACCGACACGTCGGTATCCTTGCCGTGGCCCTCACCTGCTGCGTTACCACAGGTCCGGGGTACCGATCGGCTAGTGGTCCGGGCCGGTAGCACGGTGGCGCTTGCGTTGCGCGTATGGCATCTTGATGCGTCGATTGGATGGCACTATGATGATTACATGCGCACCACGCTAACTCTGGACCCCGACGTCGCGCAGCTCGTCAACGAGGCCGTCCATCGCGGGCGCACGTCGATGAAGCAGGTGGTAAATGATGCGCTGCGGCGGGCACTGTCCCCGCCGCCGTCCCACCGGGAGCCTTATCACCTTCCTGTTCACGAGGCGGCGCTGCAGCCCGGGTTTGACCTGGCCGGCTTCAACCGCCTGGCGGACGAGTTGGAGGACGAGGCGATTCTTGCTGTCGGGAAGCACCCCGGGCCGTGATCGTCCCTGACGTCAACCTGCTGCTCTACGCAGTCGTATCGGCCTTCCCGCAGCACAAAGCCGCCCGTGCGTGGTGGGAGGAAACGGTCAACTCCCCTGCGGAGATCGGCCTCGCCTCCCCGGCCATCTTCGGGTTCATCCGAATAGCGACGAATCCGCGCGTGCTGTCCCCGCCGCTGACGGTCGATGCCGCCACGGGATACGTGTCCGCGTGGCTCGGCCAGCCCAACATCAGCCACCTCATCCCTGGCCCACGGCATGTTGAGATTGCCTTCAGCCTCCTGCATGAAGTCGGGACCGGCGGCAACCTTACGACGGACGTTCAGCTGGCGACACTCGCGCTCGAACACGACGCGGACATGTACTCGAACGACACCGATTTCGCCCGCTTCCCCGGCCTGCGCTGGTGCAACCCGCTGGCTTGATCACTGCGCCTCTTCTTGGCTTCGTGACCTGCGCAGACGTGGACTGGCGTTAGGACCGATTTGCGCTGAGGAGCGCGTGCCGGTCCTCCCAGTTTTAATGAGCGTCAACTGATGCCAGGCCGACGAGCATGACACCAGGTCCCAGTCTTCCCAGGATCCCTACCACCGGCATTCGCTCGGCGCTCTGGCCTCGCCGGTGAGCCCGGTACTGGACGGCGGACGGCGCCGGTATCGGCAGGATCAGCTTCGCTTGTCCCGGCCGGGCTTGACGCGCTTGCGGCTGAATCGCCAGCCTCTCCCGGTGCGCTGTCGGCATTCCCGGGCGTGCCCGTGCATCCCTTCGGGCATGGCCGCTCACTTTGCGCAGTGAGGCCTGCGCTTGACGCAGTCGGTTCGCGTGGCGGCGAGGATGCGGCACACCTCCTCGGGTCCCGGCTCCGGTCGGCTCGTGCGGCCTGTACACCCGTGCGATCTCACGAACGGGTCGCGTCCGCTGTGCGCCAGATGTAACCGTCGCCTGCTGCGAGCTGTTACTTCCGAGAAACCGCGGCTTCCTAGCCTGAGCCGACGAGAGATGCCCGATATTACCGGGCCAGGGCACGAGTGGCAGGAAGAGGATGGTGTGACCGTGCTGGCATCGGACCTGACGGCGGCCCGCAGGATCATCTGCACTGACCCGGTCGCATCGATGGCC
Source organism: uncultured Actinomycetes bacterium (assembly GCA_963822825.1). GTDB lineage: Bacteria > Actinomycetota > Actinomycetes > Streptosporangiales > Streptosporangiaceae > JAWWPY01. The sequence goes on from CAWGIW010000024.1 coordinate 65,839, forward strand.
AGCCGCGAGACCGTGATCGTCCGCTGTAGACCGCCGATCGGCCGACGGCCATGACGAGCGTAGGAACGTCAACCGATGCGGCTGGCACTGGGCATGTGCTCACGCACTGCCCGTACTGCTCGCTGCAGTGCGGCATGAGGATGCGGCCGGCGGGCCAGCGGCCGCCGTCTAGTCGCAGCCGCCGACTTTCCCACCAACCGCGGCGGCCTGTGCTCGAAGGGCTGGACCGCGGCGGAGCTGCTCGACCACCCCGACCGGCTCACCACGCCGCTGGTCCGCGACGATCCCGCGGACCGCCAGCCCGCTGCGCGCCGCCGAGCTGGGACGAGGCGCTCGACCGGATCGTCACGGCGATCCGGCGCAGCGCAGGACGACCACGGGCGACGACAGCGTCGGCTGCTTCGGCGGCGGCGGGCTCACCAACGAAAAGGCGTACCAGCTCGGCAAGTTCGCCCGGGTCGCGCTGCGCACGCCGAACGATCGACTACAACGGCCGGTTCTGCATGTCCTCGGCGGCGACCGCCGGCCAACCGAGCGTTCGGCGTCGACCGCGGCCTGCCGTTCCCGCTCGCCGACATCGCCGGAGCACCGACGTGTCCTGCTGGTGGGCGGCAACCCGGCCGACACCATGCCGCCGGCGATGCAGTACTTCGACGCCGGGCCGCGGACAACGGCGCGCGCGCACATCGTCGTCGACCCGCGGCGCACGCGCGACCGCGCGCCGGCGCCGACGCTGCACCTGCAGCCCGCGCCCGGGCACCGACCTCGCGCTGGCCAACGGGCTGCTGCACATCGCGATCGCGCGAAGGGCTGATCGACGAGGACTACATCGCCGCGCGCACCACCGGGTTCGATGCGGTCGCGCCGCGCGGTGCGCGTACTGGCCCGACCGGGTCGAGCGGATCACCGGCGTGCCGGTCGGCGCAGCTGCGCGAGGCCGCGCGCGCTGCTGGCCGAGCGCCGAGCCGGCGATGATCCTCACCGCCCGCGGCGCGGAGCAGCACAGCAACGGCACCGACACCGCGCAGGCCTACATCAACCTGGCGCTGGCGCTCGGGCTGCCGGGCCGGCCGTGCTCCGGCTACGGCACGCGTCACCGGCCAGGGCAACGGGCAGGGCGGGCGCGAGCACGGCCAGAAGGCCGACCAGCTGCCCGGGCTACCGCGCATCGACGACCCGGCCGCCCGGGCGCACGTCGCCGCGGTGTGGGGCATCGACCCGGCGAGCTGCCGCGGCCCGGGCGCGTCCGCGTACGAGATGCTCGACCGGCTGGGCACCGACGGCGGCGTGCGCGCGCTGCTGGTGCTGGCCTCCAACATCGTCGTCTCGGCGCCGGACGCCGAACCGGGTCGCCGGACCGGCTGGGCGCCCTGGACTTCCTCGCCGTCTCCGACATCTTCCTGTCCGAGACCGCCGCGCTGGCCGACGTCGTGCTGCCCGACCGCGCAGTGGGCCGAGGAGGAGGGCACGATGACCAACCTGGAGGGCCGGGTGATCCTGCGCCGACGCGGCGCTGCCGCCGCCCGGCGGCGTCCGCAACGACCTGCAGATGCTGGCGGAGCTGGCCGAGCGGCTGGGCCGCGGCGCAGTACTTCTCGCGACGACCCGCGGATGGTCTTCGACGAGCTGCGGCGGGCCAGCGCCGGCGGCATCGCCGACTACGCCGGCATCAGCTACGAGCGGATCGACGGCCGAGCAGGGCGTGTTCTGGCCCTGCCCGGCCGCCGGACCACCCCGGCACGCCGCGCCTGTTCGCCGACGCGCGTTCGCCACGCCGGACGGGCGGGCCCGCTTCCTCCCGGTCGAGCCACCGGCCGGCCGCCGAGGAGCCGGACGCCGAGTACCCGCTACTACCTGACCACCGGCCGGCTGCTGCGCAGTACCAGTGCGGCACCCAGACCCGGCGGGTCGCAGCGCTCGCCGAGCTCGCGCCCGGAGCCGCTCGTCGAGATGCACCCGCGACCTGGCCCGCGCGGCTCGGCATCGCGGCCGGCGACGTCGTCGAGCTCGCGCACCCGCCGCGGCCGCGGCCGTCTCCGCGCGCGACGTCGACCGACACGATCCGCCCCGACACGGTGTTCGCGCCGTTCCACTGGGGCGGCGGCGTCCAGCGCCAACGCGCTGACCAACCCGGCGCTGGACCCGCACTCGCGGATGCCGGCGTTCAAGGTCTGCGCCGTCGCGGTCGCGCGCGTCGGCGGGCCGAGGCACCGCTCACCCGCCGGCCTAGCTCGCCGAGCCGGCCCTCCCGGCCGAGCTCAACCGCCATCGACCACGCGCGACGGCCTGACGAGGCAGCACAGCCCCCGTTTCCTGCAGGGCGTATTCGCGTTCGAGGGGCAAGGGCATCGACAAGCCGGTCCCGCTCGACCGCCGCGCTGCAGCTACATCGTCCCGGCCGGCACGGTCGCCCAGGCGGTGTACTTCCGCGGCGGCAACTACCACCGACGAGCTGGTCTGCGTGGTGCTGATGCGCGACGGCGAGCCGATGCGCTACTTCCCGATCGGCGCGAAGGCGGAGGTGCACGTGCCGCTGCGGGTGGTGGAGGACCTGCTCGGCGGCACCGTCGTCGAGCTGTACCTCGCCGCGCCGGACGGGTCAGCGGCGCGGTCGTGGTCGACCTCGGGCTGGTGGAGGTGTGATCGACGTCCTGGGCGGCGCTCGGAGTCGCACGAGCTGCACCTGGCACTGGACGCCGAGGCACGACCCGACGGCCGCGCCGGCTGGTGGTGGTCGGCAACGGCATGGCCGGCGCCCGTACGGTCGAGGAGATCCTCGAGCGCGGCGGCGCCGAGCAGTTCGCGATCACCATGTTCGGCGACGAGCCGTACGGCAACTACAACCGGATCCTGCTGTCCAACGTGCTGGCCGGGAGCGAGGACGAGGACGAGATCTTCCTCAACACCGCTGACTGGTACGCCGACAACGACATCGAGCTGCGCGCCGGCGTGCGGGTCACCCGGATCGACCGCTTCGCCAAGGTGGTGCACGCCGACGACGGCTCGGTCACCCCGTACGACAAGCTGATCCTCGCCACCGGCAGCCGGTCGTTCGTCCCGCCGATGGACGGCATGCGCACCGCCGACGGCGCAGCTCTCGCCAGGGCGTCTTCGCGTTCCGCACGCATCGACGACACCCGCCGCGATGATCGCGCTACGCCCGCGACGCACCGAACGCGCCGTGGTCATCGGCGGCGGCCTGCTCGGGCCTGGAGGCCGCCCGCGGGCTGCAGAGCCACGGGCTGCAGGTCGACGTCGTGCACGCCGCGCGCGCACCTGATGAACGCGCAGCTCGACGCCGCAGGCCGGCGCGATCCTGCAGCGCAGCGTGCGAGAAGCTCGGCATCGACGGTGCACCTGGACGCGCTGGACCACCGAGCATCCTCGGCGAGGACGGGGTCACCGGCGTCGGTTCGCCGACGGCCGGCGCATCGACTGCGACATGGTGGTGGTCGCCGCCGGCATCCGGCCCAACATCGAGCTGGCCAGCGAGCCGGGCTGCACCGTCGAGCGGGCGATCGTCGTCGACGACCAGATGCGTACTCGACGACGACGACGTCTACGCGGTCGGCGAGTGCGCGCAGCACCGCGGCGAGGTCTACGGCCTGGTCGCGCCGCTGTGGGAGCAGGCCGAGGTGCTCGCCGACCACGCTCACCGGGGCCGAACCCGACGGCCGCGTACCACGGCTCGCGGACGGCCACCAAGCTCAAGGTCGCCGGCGTCGACGTCGCCGTCGATGGGCATCAAGGCGCCGGAGCGCGACGACGACGAGTTCGTGGTCGTTCTCCGAGCCGAAGCACGGGCGTCTACAAGACGCGTCGTCATCCGCGACGACAAGCTGATCGGCGCGACGCTGCTCGGCGACATCCGCAAGGTCGCCTTCCTGATGCAGGCGTTCGACCGCGGCCTGCCGCTGCCCGAGGAGCGGGTCCGGCTGATGTTCGACCTCGGCGGCGCCGCCGGCGGAGGTCGGCGCCGCCGAGCTGGCCGACGACGCGCAGGTCTGCAACTGCAACGGCGTCAGCAAGGCGCCGCTCGTTGCGACGCCGTCGACGGCGGCTGCAGAACGGTCGCTGGCGTGATGGACGCGACCCGGGCCGGCAAGGGCTGCGGTTCCTGCAAGACGCCTGGTCGCGCAGATCGTCGAGTGGGCCGCCGGCGGCGAGCGTCGAGGAGGACCCGTCGGCGAACTGGTACGTGCCGGGCGTCCCGATGGACAAGCCCGAGCTGATGGCGGCGATCCGCGAGCTGCAACTCATGCAGCGTGTCCGCCGGTGTTCGCCGCGCTCGCCCGGCGGCGACGGAGGACGCGAAGTCGCAAGATGGGCCTGGCCTCGCTGCTGCAGATGATGTGGGGCGACGAGTACGTCGACGAGCGCGACGCCCGGTTCATCAACGACCGGGTCCACGCCAACATCCAGACGCGACGGCACGTTCTCGGTCGTCCCGCAGATGAAGGGCGGCGTGCACCACGCCGGCGCAGCTGCGCCGGATCGCCGACGTGGCCGAGAAGTACGACGGTGCCGATGGTGAAGCTGACCGGCGGCCAGCGCATCGACCTGCTCGGCGTGCGCAAGGAGGACCTGCCGGCGGTCTGGGCCGACCTCGGCATGCCCTCCGGCTACGCCTACGGCAAGAGCTTCCGGACGGTGAAGACCTGCGTCGGCAGCGACTTCTGCCGCTTCGGCGTCGGCGACTCCACCGCGCTCGGCATCGCCATCGAGAGCGGTTCCAGGGCATCGAGAGCCCGGCGAAGATGAAGCTCGGCGGTCACCGGCTGCCCGCGCAACTGCGCCGAGGCGCTACGTGAAGGACGTCGGCGTCGTGGCGATCGACGGCGGCCGGTGGGAGATCTACGTCGGCGGCGCCGCGGGCGCGCACGTCCGCAAGGGCGACCTGCTGGCCACCGTCGACATCGCCGACGGGGTCGATGACGCTGACCGGCCGGTTCCTGCAGTACTACCGCGAGAACGCCAACTGGCTGGAGCGGACCTACGCGTTCGTGCCCGCGCGTCGGCATCGAGAGGATCCGGGCGATCGTGGTCGACGACAGCGACGGCATCGCCGCGCGGCTGGACGCCGCGATGCAGGAGTCGGTCGACGCCTACAGCGACCCGTGGCAGGAACGCGCGGAACCGGCCACCCCCGGCCAGTTCCGGACCGCGCTGCCGCTGCAGTCCCGCTGCCGCAGGTGCCGGTGCGATGAGCAATGACCCGGAAATGACCGCGTACCGGGTCGGCCCGGTCGATGAACAGATCCCGCTCGGCGAGGGCCGGGCGTTCGCCGTCGGCGGCGAGCAGGTGGCGGTCTTCCGGCTGCGCGGCGGCGGCCTGCGTGCGGTGTCCGCGGTCTGCCCGCACGCGGGCGGCCCGATCGCCGACGGCCAGATCGACGCCGAGATCGTGGTCTGCCCCCTGCACCTGCAACGTCTACGACCTCGCCACCGGCTGCTCGCGCACCGGCCAGGCCTGCGCTGCGCGGTGTACCCGGTCCGGATCGACGACGGGGACTGGTCGTCAGCGTGCCCGCCCCGACATGACTGCCCACCTGCCGAGCGAGCACCCCGGTGACCACGGCGATCAAGAACGAGGACGGACCGCTGCCAGCCCACGAAATCGCCGGCACGGCCGCACCGGCCGCTGGATCGACGACTGGGGCCCGGAGGACCCGAGCGTTCTGGAACGACGGCGGTCGCGCGGTGGCCCGCCGCAACCTGATCTTCTCGATCTTCTCCGAGCACATCGGCTTCTCGGTCTGGACGCCTGTGGTCGGTGCTGGTGCTGTTCCTCGGCCCGAAGTACGGCATCGACCCGGCCGGCAAGTTCCTGCTGACCGCCGTGCCGACGCTCGTCGGCGCGTGCTGCGGCTGCCCTACACCTTCGCGGTGGCCAAGTTCGGCGGCCGCAACTGGACGGTCTTCAGCGCGTCACTGCTGCTGGTGCCGACGCGTCCTCGCTCGCGATCGTGCTCGAAGCCGGGCGTCTCCTACAGCACCCTGCTGATCGTCGCCGGCGATCGCCGGCGTCGGCGGCGGCAACTTCGCCTCCTCGATGACGAACATCAACGCCTTCTACCCCGAGCGGCTCAAGGGCTGGGCGCTGGGCCTCAACGCCGGCGGCGGGAACCTCGGCGTGGCCGCCGTGCAGCTGGTCGGCCTGCTCGTGCTCGCCACCGCCGGGGCGAGCCACCCGCGGCTGCTGCTCGGCATCTACATCCCGCTGATCGTGCTGGCCGCGCTCGGCGCCGTGCTGTACATGGACAACCTCGACCTCGGCCCGCAACGACAAGCGGGCGATGCGGGACGTCGGCCGGGACCCGCACACCTGGGTCATCTCGTTGCTCTACATCGGCACCTTCGGCTCGTTCATCGGCTTCGGCTTCGCCTTCGGCCAGGTGCTGCAGGTGCAGTTCACGGGCGACTTCGCCACCGCCGGTCAAGGCGGCGTACCTGACCTTCCTCGGCCCGCTGCTCGGCTCGCTGGTCCGCCCGCTCGGCGGCGCGCTGGCGGACCGGTTCGGCGGCGCGCAGGTCACGTTCTGGAACTTCGTCGCGATGGCGCTGAGCGCGGCAGTGGTGCTGATCGCCTCGATGCAGAAGTCGCTGCCGCTGTTCCTGATCGGCTTCATCGCTGCTGTTCGTCTTCTCCGGCATCGGCAACGGCTCGGCCTACAAGATGATCCCGGCGATCTTCCGGGCGAAGTCGCGCCTGAAGGCCGAGGCGGGCGCCGACGCCGACACCGCCGACCGTGACGCGCGGCGGCTGTCGGGCGCGCTGATCGGCATCGCCGGCGCCATCGGCGCCTTCGGCGGGGTACTGGTGAACCTCGCCTTCCGGCAGTCGTTCCTGACATACAAGACCGGCAACGCCGCCTACATCGCGTTCATCGCCTTCTACGCGGTCTGCTTCGCCGTGACCTGGGCGGTCTACCTCCGCCCCTCCGAAAAGCAGCTGCCAGGCGTGTAGCGGCTGTGACGCCGGTGGCGTGATCGCACCGGGCTGGCCCCGCGGCGGAGAGGTAGTCGTTTCGCGAATGTAACGTGGCTGAAGGCTGCGGATAACGGACGCAGCTGAGGGTTTTAGCTGTGCCAGTGACCACGGTTTGGACGCACTGCCTGGACTGCGCGTTGCGGTCCGGTATGGCGGTGCCCTCATCCGGGCTGGAGACTGACTGGCCGAGGTGGTGGCCGAGTGAGCGGTGACGCGCCGGGGATCGAGCCGCTGGCGGGGTACACGATCGGCATTACCGCGGCCCGCCGTCGTGAAGAGTTCGGCGCTGCGCTGCAGCGCCGTGGTGCGAAGGTGGTCTACGCGCCCGCGATCAGGATCGTGCCGCTGGCCGACGACAGTCAGTTGCTCGCTGCGACTAAGCGCTGCCTCGACGCTCAGCTAGACATCGTCGTGGCCACGACGGGCATCGGGTTCCGCGGCTGGATCGAGGCCGCCGACACGTGGGGCCTGGCGGAGAGGCTAACCGCGGCTATCGGCCGCTCCACCGTGCTGGCGCGCGGGCCGAAGGCCCGCGGCGCGATCCGGGCCTCCGGCCTGCGAGAGGCGTGGTCACCGGAGTCTGAGTCCTCTAGCGAGGTCCTGGCCTACCTGATGGCCTCCGGCGACCTCGCGGGGAAAAGGATCGCGGTCCAGTTGCACGGTGAGCCGCTGCCTGATGTGGTGCAGACACTGCGGCTCGCTGGTGCCGAGGTGATCGAGGTGCCGGTATATCGCTGGGTGCCGCCAGAGGACACTGTGCCGCTGCGGCGGCTGATCCAGGCTGTCGGGGTCGCCAGCATCGACGCGGTGGCGTTCACCAGCGCGCCAGCCGCGGCCAGCTTCCTGCGTGCCGCCGACGAGCAGGGCTGCGGCAGCGCCGTGCGCACCGCACTGCGGGGACCGGTCGTACCGGCATGCGTCGGCCCGGTGACCGCCGGGCCCTTCCAGCGGGAGGACATCCCGGTCATCCAGCCCGCCCGCGCCCGGCTGGGCGCTCTGGTCCGGGAAATCGTCGAGCAGGTCCCGGTCCGCCGCGGACGGCTGCTGCCCGCAGCCGGCCACACGGTCGACGTGCGCGGGCAGGCCGTCGTGGTGGACGACAGGCTGGTGCCGCTCAGCAGCGCGAGCATGACCCTGCTGCGCGAACTAATCGGCAGGCCCGGTCATGTTGTCTCCCGCTCCGATCTTTTGGAGGTCACGCCCGGCGAAGGCGGCGATGAGCATGCCGTTGAGGTCGCGGTGGCGAGGCTCCGGACCGCCCTCGGCGACCCGCGCATCATCCAGACCGTCGTGAAGCGTGGATACCGGCTAGCCTATGAACCCGAGCGAGCCAGTAACCACGACGGCACGTGGCGATACTAACTGGCGAGCTTCCACCGGCGCGGTCACGATTTCGCCGCGCAACGGCGCGAGCACGCCACCAATCTGCCCCATCGTCTCCTCCGGCACGCCGAGTCCCGCCAACGTGTTGACGAGATGTGCGACCACGGCGTCGAAATCCGCGTTGGTGATCGCCAGCCCGGCGTGCGCGGCTGCCATGTCGCGGCCGCGGTAGATTCCCGGGCCGCCGGCCGCCGCAGCGATGAACGCGCGCTGATGCGCCTTGAGGTGCCGCAGTTCGATGCCCGTGAAGAACGGCGCCAGTTGCGGGTCGGCCAGCAGGCGGGTATAGAAGTCGTTAACGGCGGCGCGGACGGCGGGGCCGCCACCGATGGAGTCATAGATGCTCACGAGGTGGATTCCCTTCGGCTAGGACACCAGCTCCGGCACCGACGCTAGGAAAGTCCCGTTTCTGCAGCGCTGCGACCAGGCAACGGTCACAAAACATCCACCGCACACCGTGTTCGGTGCCTCAGTGAGATCCAGCAACGTTAGCCCACCGCCGCCAACGCCTGCGCGAACTGGGCCTGGTAGAGGCGGCGCGTACGCGCCGCCGCCGCCAGGAGCTTCGGGGCAGCCAGGTCGGCGGTCTCGTACCCGCACAGCGGCTGTCTCCCGCTCCCGCGTGAGCCGAGCATCGCGAGCGATTTCACGGGGCTATTCCCACCTGAAGAAGCGCTTGGCGAGGAATCCGAACACTAGCGCGTATCCCACGAGGACCAGCAGCGGCTGCGCGGGAGGGAACTGGCCCACCCACGAGTCACCGATCGCCTGCACGGCCGCGCCGAGCGGGGTGTAGTTGCTGATGTCCTGGATCACGGCCGGCATCAGCTGTACCGGGTAGTACAGCCCGGAGAAGAACATCATCGGGTAGAGCGCCGCCGCCATGAGGCCCCGGGCGGCACCTGAGGTCCGGGCCAGGGCCGCGATCGCCAGCCCGATCGCGAACAGCGCGGCCATGCAGAGCGCGATCGCCAGCACCATCGCGGCTGGGTTCTTCGGGGCGCTGATCCCGAAGAACACGATGCTCACGGTGACGAGCAGGGCCAACGTGACCACCATCAGGCAGGTCTGGACGACAATCTGCGCGGCCAGCACCCAGTACGCGGGCACCGGCGTCGTCGACAGGCGGCGCAGGATGCCAAGCTCACGGTAGGAAACCAGCGGCCCGGGAAGATAGGTGAAGGCGATCATCGCGATCGAGAAGACACATGAGGATCGGGATGTAGATGTCGAACGGCGAATAGCCGCCCAGATTGGCCGAAGGCTGCCTGAACACTGGGATCTCGCCGAAGATGACCAGGAGCAGCAAGGCGATCCCCGCGCCGGCGATCATCCCGGCCGGCTGCCGCCAGGCTAGCCTGGCCTCGTTGAGCACCATGTTGCCGAACGCGGCGCGCGGCGCTCGCGGCCGGGTCAGCGTGAGCGTGGTCATGACTGTGATCCTTCTTCTGCTTCGTGCAGGTGCCTTCCGGTGAGTCGCACGAAGGCGTCCTCCAGAGTCGATGCGTCGATCCGCACGTCCTGCGTCTCGACGCCCGCCGCATGCATCGCGACGATCACGGCGGTGGCGAGCTCACCGGTGCCGGTGACGACGATGTGGTGGCCGTCGTGCTCGATCGCGGTCACCTCCGGCAGGCCGGTCAGCAGGCTCTCGTCGAACGGGGCCGACGGCAGGAACCGGACGGTCTTCGCGCCCAAGGCCCGCGCAGCCAGGCCCGCCGGGGTGTCCAGCGCGACGATGCGCCCGGAGTCGATGAGCGCTACCCGGTCGCACAGTCGCTCGGCTTCCTCCATGAAATGCGTGACCAGCAGGACCGTCGTTCCGCGGTCACGAACGTGCTCGATGAGTTCCCAGGCGTCCCGGCGGGCCTGCGGGTCGAGTCCGGTTGTCATTTCGTCCAGGACTGCGATCTTGGGCGCGCCGATGAGCGCCAGCACCACGGACAAGCGCTGCTGCTGGCCGCCGGACAGGGATCGGTAGTAGGCCTTGCGCTTATCGGCCAGGCCGAGCGCCCCGACCAGTTCGCCCACGTCGGCCGGATGGCGATAGAAGGACTGGTACATGTCGATGATCTCGCCGACCCTGAGCTTGGCCGGAAAGGCGCCCGACTGCAGTTGTACTCCGGTGATCTCGTGGATCTGGGCCTTGTCGGCCTGCGGATCGATGCCCATCAGCCGGATCGTCCCCGAGTCTGGGGACCGGAGGCCGATGGCGCACTCGACCGTGGTGGTCTTCCCGGCCCCGTTCGGGCCGAGGATGCCGAAGATCTCGCCCTCGGTGACCGAGAACGAGACGTCGTCGACCGCGACCAGCGGACCGTAGGTCTTGCGCAGATGCGAGATCTCAACGGCCGGCGTGCTCGCAGCCTCCGCCTGGGAGCCCGGAGCCTTCGAGGCTCCCGGTTCGCTCGCCAGGGTATCGGGGGGTTGCATGAGTTTCTCCTGTCCGGCGGGCGCCGGCCTGACTGGCCGGTGCTCCGCACTGGTATCAGAATGCCGCCAAAGATCAGGCATATCAATGCGCTTCCGGGCGGGCCTGGCCTGGCCTGTCTGCTCGGGGAGTGTCAACGGCTCTTCCGGCCAGCGGAGAACAGCGTGACCCATGCAAAACGCCAGCCCGGCGGGTATCAGGGAGAGGGCAGTCCGGCCATTGGGACGATGATGATGATCTTGAGGCGTCCGCGGGGCCATTATTGGGGCTCAGCCCGCGAACCGCTGACCGCGGGCTATGGAATCGCCTGGGCGTCATCGCCAGGGATGCGGTAGAACGTGGCCATGTCTGCGGCATCTGATGAACTGGCCGGGCGCACATTTCTGGTCACCGGTGGCAACACCGGGATCGGCCGGGCCACGGTGGCCGGTCTGGCCAGCCGGGGCGGGCGGGTTTACGCGGCCTGCCGCTCGCCGGAGAAGGGCCGCCGAGCGGTCGCGGACATCGTGGCCGCCACCGGCAACGACGCGGTCGCGTTCTTGCCGCTTGACCTGGCCGATCTTGCGTCGGTGCGCCGGTGCGCCGAGGAGTTCCTGGCGCTGGACGAACCGCTGCACGTGCTGATCAACAATGGCGGTGTGGCCGGACCGCGCGGCATCACCAGGGACGGCTTTGAGCTGGCGTTCGGCGTAAACCACCTGGGGCACTTCGCGCTGACCGCCGCCTTGCTCGACCGCCTGGCCGCCAGCGCCCCGGCCCGGGTGGTCACCGTCGCCAGCGATTCCCACTACCAGGCCAGCGGAGTGGATTTCGAGGCGGTGCGCCGGCCTACCGCCAGTGTGACCGGCCTGCCCGAGTACGCGACGTCCAAGCTGTGCAACGTGCTGTTCTCCTCCGAGCTCGCCCGCCGCGTGCCGGGGCGGGGCATCACCACCTACGCGCTGCACCCGGGCGTGGTGGCCTCCGACATCTGGCGGCGGGTCCCGTGGCCGGTCCGCCCGCTGATCAAGCTCCGGATGATCTCGCCGGAGGAAGGCGCCAGGACGTCGCTCTACTGCGCCACCTCCGGGTCGGTGGCGGCGGCCAGCGGCCGCTTCTACGACAAGTGCGCCGAGCGCGAGCCCAGCGAGGTTGCCACCCCGGACCTGGCCCGCGCCCTGTGGGAGCACAGCCAGGCCTGGATCACGGCCTGATCCGCGGCATGGACGGCGCCCGGCCGAGGTGCCGTGTACTTGTGCCGCTCGCCGGGCAGAGGGCGTTGGCTTCGATGTAGTCGGTGGCGCCCTCCGGGCTGCTGGTCAGCAGCGCGCGCGCGTGGAGCAGCACGAGCGGATCGTTGTCGACATACACGACCCTCGATTCGGGAGCGACCTGCTGGGCGACCTCATGGGTGTTGCCGACCGTCGGCAAGCCGGTGCCGATATCCAGGAACTGACGGATCCCCGCCTCGGCGGCCAGGTACCGCTCGACACGCATGAGGAACTGGCGGGAGGCGCGGGCGATATCGACGATCTCGGGCAGGACAGCGATCGTCTGCTCCCCGGCCTGGCGGTCGACGGGATAGTAGTCCGTACCGCCCAGCCAGTAGTTCCAGATCCGGGCCGAATGCGGCACCGTAGTGTCGATCTTCGGGCCCAGCCCACTGTTCCCGCCCGTCTCGACCGTCACCGAGGGTTACCTCCTGCTACGCATTGATTCGCCAGGGGAAGAGTCACCCTCTGATCGCAGGCAATCATCCAACTTTAGTGGCGCAATCCGGGACGCCCGGGGGAGTCTGAGCCCACAGACAGTCCGTCCAGCTGAGGAGGCAGGCGCCATGGCGACGCGGACTGCATCGGGTGGACAGAGGTGACGTTCCCGCTGGCGTGCGGGAAGCCGGATATGAATGGTGACGCAGTCTGCGGAATGGTCGGTGCTGGCCGCGGTCCAGTGACTGGTGATCATGGCCAGCACCTGGTCGTTGCCGTGCAGCACATCCATTGTCATCGACGTCACGCCGCGTTCTTGTGCTCTGGTGATCAGTGTGCGGGTGAGGGCTGAGCCCACGCCCTGGTGCTGCCAGGCGTCGGCTACCACCACGCCGATATCGGTTACCTGGTCGCCGCGGGGTCCGGCCCGGTCCACGGCCATGGCGTGACCGATGATGGCGCCGTCGTGGATGGCGACCACGGCGTCGGCGTGGCCGGCGTCACCGGACAGGCGGCGGAGCATGGCCGAGGTCGGTGTGAGGGGGGCGAAGAATCTCAGGTACCGGGTTTGCTGGGAAAGCCCGGCGAAGAAGTCGCTGAGCGCGGCCAGGTCCGCGGAGTCCGGCCGCCGGATGCTGGCGGCACGGTAACTGGGAGCCCGGGCGTTCTGGGTTCGGGTCACAGACCCAGCATCTCCCCGGATTGCTGCGTCTGTCAACCAGACTTAGCATGGGGCCATGGGACAGCCCTGGATCCTGGACTACGACTCGGCCAACTGCACGATCGGCGCGGCGGTGGCGATCATCGGGGAGCGGTCAACGTTCCTCGTGCTGCGCGAGGCCTTCAACGGCGTGCGCCGCTTCGATGACATGCAGCGCCGCACCGCCATGCCCCGGCAGGTGCTCAGCGACCGGCTCGCGCGCCTCGTGCGGGAAGACCTGCTGCGCAAGGTTCCCTACCGGGACAGCGGCCAGCGCAGCCGGCATGAATACCGGCTCACCAGCAAGGGCCTGGACCTGTACCCCGTGCTGGTCGCGCTCATGCAGTGGGGCGACCAGCACGCGGTCGGCCCGGCCGGCCCGCAGGTCCTGCTCCGCCACCGCGAATGCGGGGAGCCAGTGCGGCTGGAGCTGTCCTGCCAGGCCGGGCACATCCTGGAATCGGCCCGTGACATCACCCCTGTGCCCGGCCCAGGCGCCCGCAAGATCGCCTGACCACCCGCGATACGCCGCTGATGTGCAGGTACCGGGTGGATTCACATGCCCAGTTCAGGGAGGTACACGCGAGGTACATCGGGTTTGCCGACACCCGAGTACCGCACAGACCAGCTTCGCGCGGTTCTGTTGCCTATCCGACCGGAAGACGGCGCGTCTGCCATGCGAACCGCCCGGGCCCGGATGAGTGCTGCAAGGTTGCCGGCTGAAGGCGCCGCCGGGCCGAGGCTGTGTCAGATGCTCCAGAGGGCTTGGGTGGGAGACAGGCGGGCGGCCTTAAGGGCCGGCAACAGGCCCGCCAGGGCGCCTACGAGCAGGGCGGCGGCCAGTCCGCCCGCCCAGGCGAGCGGAGGGATAACGGTGGCCCATCCTTTGGCATCGGCATAGATCACCGTGGCCGCGATCCCGGCGGTGACCCCGGCAGCCCCGCCGGCCAGGGCCAGGATGATGGCCTCGGCCAGGAACTGGGTCCGGATGTGGCCACGGGTGGCGCCCAGCGCGCGCCGCAGCCCGATCTCCGACCGCCGTTCCAGCACCGAGATGACCATGATGTTGGCGACCCCCACCGCCCCCACCAGCAGCGCGACCGCGCCCAGCCCCAGGAACAGCCCGTTGAACGCGCCAGCAGCGTCGGCCTGCGCGGTCAGCGCCGCCGAAGGCTGGCTGGTCGCGGCCTCGCCGGGATTCTCGGGGCTGGCCTGACTAGGGACGAGGTTGTTGATCGCGAGGGTACGGCTGCTCTGGGTGCGCAGGTAGATCTCGGAAGGGTGGCCGTCGAAGCCGAGGTATCGCTCGGCGGCGGGGTAGCCGATCAGGACGGCGGCGTCGATGCCGGGAGTCAGGGCGGCGGGCCGCAGGATGCCGGTCACGTACAGCCATATCCCGCCGGCCCAGATCCGCTCTCCGGGATAGATCCGGTCGATGCCCAGGTAGGCGGCCGCGGCAGCGCCCAGCACGGCGACGGGCTCGCGGGCGGTGGCGCCGTTCAGCCATCTGCCACGGGCAATCGAGGTGCCGACCACGGCGGGCAGGCCCAGGCTGGCGGCATCCACGGTCAGGCCGTTGGTGTGCACGGCGGGGATCAGCGGGGTGCGGTAGACGTCGGCACCGGTGGCGCCGACGTCCTGGACGGCGGTGACACCGGGCAGCCGGCTGATCATGGCGGGGGCGGCCTCGGGGAGCTCGGCCGGGCCCCCGCTGGTGTTGTTCCCGTCGGTGACAGTGAGCAGGTTGGTGCCCAGCTGGGCGATCTCGGTGAGCAGCCCGTTCTGGGAGGAGGCGGACAGGCCCAGCACCGCGACGATCGCGCCGACCCCGATCGCGATGCCCAGGGCGGACAGCCCGGCGCGGAGCTTGCGGGTGGCCAGGCGGCCCAGGTCAGCCGGGCCAGGTCGCTGGGCCGCAGCCGGGCCGGAGCGAGGCTAGGGGTGGCGACCGCAGTCACTGGTACCGCTCCCCTCGCGCAGGGTGAGCGGAGCCTGCGGGCTGGCCGCTGGCGGTAGCGGTGTCGGCGGTGATGCGGCCATCGAGCATCGTGATCTGGCGGGGCATCCGGGCGGCGATGGCCTGGTCGTGGGTGATCACCACGATGGTGGCCCCTTCATCATGCAGCTCTTCGAGGAGGGCGAGGATGGACTGGCCGGTGGCCGAGTCCAGGTTGCCGGTGGGCTCGTCGGCCAGCACGATCGCGGGCGCCGGCTAGCGCGCGGGCGATCGCGACGCGCTGCCGCTCCCCGCCCGACAGCTGGGTCGGCCGGGCGGCCAGCTTGTGGCCGAGGCCTACCCGCCACAGGGCGCGCGCCGCGAGTCCGGGGCGCGCGGCCGGCGGCGTCCCGGCGTACAGCAAGCCGACGGCGACGTTGTCCAGGACTGTGGCGTGCTCGGCGAGGAAGAACTGCTGGAACACGAACCCGATGCTCGCCGCGCGCAGCGAGGACAGCTCACGGTCGCCCAGCGCGGCGATGTCGCAGCCGGTGACCCGCACCGTCCCGGTGGTCGGCTTGTCCAGAGTTCCCATCAGGTGCAGCAGCGTCGACTTCCCCGACCCCGACGGCCCGGCGATCGCGATCAGCTCCCCGGCCGCGACAGCGAAGCTCACCCCGGCCAGCGCGGCCACTGGCGGCGACCCGGGGTAGGTCTTGGTCACCTCATCCAGCTCCAGGACCATTCCCGGCGCGCCACCGCCCTCCGGCAGCGGGCCGGGTTCCCTGCCTGGCCGGCCAGCAGGCAGTACCCAGTCCGCCGCGCTCATACGGCCGGCACCACCACGTGCTGGCCCGGGGCCAGCGTCGTCCCGGTGACCTGGACCAGGCCCGCCGCGTCATCGAACAGCCCCGGCGTCACCGCCACCAGGTGATGCCGCCCACCGGACAACACGACCTCCACCGCGTACCCGCCGTTCGCCTGCGTCAGCAGCGCGTCCACCGGTACCACCACCGCGTCCGCCACGCTGCCGGTCGTGATCGTCACCTCCACCGGAGCCTGGTTCAAGGTCCCCAGCGCCTTCGGGTCCGTCGGCGTCACCACCACCATGATCGTCGGGCTGCCCGAGCCGCTGCCGGAACTACCAGAGCTACCGGAGCCGCCGGAACTGGATGGCGCGGCGGCGACGGTGCTCACCTGCGACACCATCCCGGGGGTGTGCTGGCCGTCAGGCAGCGCGATGGTCACCCGCTGGCCATCTCGCACCTCGGACTGGTCCCCGGCGTCCAGCGGAACCGTGACCACCGGGGTGGTCGAGGTCGCGGTCAGCGCCACCGCCCCCAGCGCCGCCACGCCGCCCAGCACCGTCCCCGTGCCCAGCCCGGTGACCTGGATCGCACCCGGCGCGAACACCGCCTGGCCTAGCGTCAGGACCCCGGTCACCGGTACCCCGAGCTTGGCCTGCAGCTTCTCCAGCGCGACCGCGGTCGCGAAGCTGAACACATCCGAGTGCGGGTCCAGCTCCGCGGCGGTGGCGTCCCTCATCGCCACCAGGTCACCGTTCAGCTCGCTCACGTCCGGGCCGCTCAGTCCCTCCGACAGGTCCCGGTAGGCTGGGACGCTCCCGTAAAGCAGCACCACCGGGCTGCCGCTGACCCGGTAGGCCACCTGGCCCTGGGTCACCACCTGGCCCGTCGCCGGCAGCGCCGTCAGCGTGCCGGTGGCCTGGTTCACCAGGCTGTAGACCGGCGTCGGCCAGCGTGGCATTGAGCTGCGTCTGCGATGTCAGCGTCTGCCGTGTCACCACTGCCGTCCCCGTCTGCGGGACGCTGTCGGAATTGGCCGCGGATGAGCTGGGCAGGCCGAACGCGCCCGCGACCGCCGCCACCATCGCGCCGACGGCCACCACCGTCACCCCAGCCGCCGACCAGCGCAGCCGCCGTCGCCGGCGCGCGCCAGAGTCTTCCGCCGTGACCATCCCGGCACCCTGGTCAGCAACCTCCCGCGAAGACACAGTGCCGGTCATCACAGCCCCGCCGCACCCGGGATCTGGTCGCAGGTCCTATCCGCCGACAGGTATTCCGGCGAGTGATAATCAACGTCATTCGCGTGACCGAATCCGTAGCCGTCCGGCTTCGGGTCCGGGAACGTCACTATCCCGTGCGTGCGCATGCACGCCGCGAACTTCAACTGCGCCTGGTAATCCTGCCTTAGCTGCGCGGCCGTGACTCCCGGAGGAGCCAGTTTGGCGCAGAACTTGTCACCCCTCTGGAACAAGGGGCCGGAGAGAGCGTCCCGGTCAGACGGGCCTGAGGTGATAAGCCCCTGACTGTTGGGGTCGGGATAGCCTGGGTCACCCTTGGCACGCATGCACTGCGAGTAGGCCAACGCCTTCTCGTAAGGCGTGGTCCCGCTGCCGGTTGACGAGCTGCCGCCCCCGCATGCGGCTAGGAGGACGGCGGTGCCCGCGGTGGCGAGGGCGCACCCCGGCCGCAGGCGGCGGCCGCCCGTGTCGCCGTTCATGTCGTAATTCCTCTCATCTGGCAGATGCCCAATCGTCCGGGAGCAGCAATTCTGAGTCCAGGCTGGCCGGCCGGCTGGCACTGTGTCGTCGGACCCGGGAGCCACGTTGGCGGGCATACCGCTGCGGTAGCCCCGGCGCGGTGGCCCGGTCGCCCATACCGGGGTATGACATACCGGGGTGGTACGACGGGACGGCCTAGGCGGCCTACTCTGGCACCGTGAAGCGGACGCCTAGTGCCGCACTGGCGGGGAGCCGCCGCCGCCAGGTTGCGGGCCAGGTGCTGGGCGGGCTGATTCAGGTGCTGGCTGGTGCTGACCCCGCCCCCACGCGGCGATGGCGCTCGCTGTGGCATCGCCGGGCCGCGTACAGCGCGCTGGCCGTAGCGACGCTGGTGCTCACCGCGGTGAGCCTGAATGGCATATACAAATTCCCTGGCCCTAATCTCTTCCCTGGCCCTAATCTCCGCGGGCCCGGTGTCCGTCACGGGCCTCTGGCTCTCCTGCTGCCCTCAACGCTGCGGACTCCACGCCATCGCGGTGCTGGTGGCCGTGGCGGTGGTGGCGCCGCTGCCGATGGCGGCCCGGTATCCGCTGCTGAGCTGGCGGATCGCGTGGCTCGCGCTGCTGCTGGTGCCGCTGAGCCGTATCACCTGGCAGGAGGGCTGGCCGTGGGACGCCGTGCAGATAGTGGTGGCGCTGGTGGTTTTCTGCATGGCGGGGCTCCGCCATCAGCGGCCGGTGCTGTGGTGGATATGGGCGCTGAGCCTCATCCCATGGTGGCTGTGCGCATGGCCCAGCGGCCCCGGCTGGTTTCCCCGTACCCTGGGCACCATCATCCTGACCGTGGCGGCGATCGCGGTGGACAGCGTGGGTTCCCGGCGGCGCGCCCAGGAGGCGCTGGCTGATCAGGCCGAGCGCACGGAACTGGAGCAAGCGCGGCGGGCTGTACTCGAGGAGCGCACCAAGATCGCGCGCGAGCTGCACGATGTGGTCGCCCATCACATGTCGCTGATCGCGGTGCGGGCCGAGACCGCGCCGTACCGGCTCAGCGGCTTGGCCGAGCCGGTACGCGCCGAGTTCGGCTCGCTGAGCGAGACGGCGCGCGAGGCGCTGACGGACATGCGGCGTCTGCTCGGTGTGCTGCGCAACGACCAGCCCGCCGGACGTGCCCCGCAGCCGCGGCTGTCGGACTTGCCGGTGCTCATCGAGGCTATCCGGCAGGCTGGGGTTCCAGTCGAGCTGACCGCGGCGCCCGCGCTGGATCGGGTGCCTCCGGGCGTGAGCATGTGCGCATACCGGATCGTGCAGGAATCGCTGTCCAACGCCAGCCGGCACGCGCCGGGAGCCACGGTGACGGTGTCAGTGGATCATGGCGCGGGCGCGGTGCGGCTACGGGTAGCCAACGGGCCAGGAGCAAGGCTGCCAGCTCGGACGGGAACGGGGCCGGGAACGGCCTGGGTCAGGGGCTGGCCGGGATGCGTGAGCGGGTGGCGCTGCTGGGCGGCTGGCTGTCAGCCGGCCCGTCGTCCGATGGCGGTTTCGTTGTGTCCGCGATGCTTCCGCTCGGTGCGGCATGACGGCCGGCGGTGCCGCCGCGGATCGCGCGACCACGCGGTGCCTGATCGCCGACGACCAGGCGATGGTCCGGGAGGGCTTCGCGGCGGTCCTGGCGGCCCAGCCGGGTATGGTCGTCGTCGGGCAGGCCGCGAACGGCGCTGAGGCGGTCAGCCAGGCGCGGCACCTGGAGCCCGACGTCGTCCTGATGGATGTGCGGATGCCGGTCATGGATGGGCTGGAGGCGGCCCGCCAGATCCTTGGCACCGCCGATGGCATACGCCGGCCGCGCGTGCTGATGCTGACGACCTTTGACGTTGACGACTACGTGTATGAGGCGCTGCGGGCCGGGGCTAGCGGTTTCCTGCTCAAGGACGCGACCGCCAGCGAACTCGTCCACGCGGTCCGGGTGGTGGCCGGCGGCGACGCGCTGCTCGCCCCGACGGTAACCCGGCGGCTGATTGCGGAGTTCGCCCGCCGGCCGGGGGCCAGCCCGCCGCCTCCCGCTGCGCTTGGCGTGCTCACCAGCCGGGAGACCGAGATCCTGCGGCTGATAGCCCGTGGCCTATCCAATACCGAGATCAGCGACACCCTGGTCATCGCCGAGCAGACCACCAAGACCCATGTCAGCCGGATCCTGACCAAGCTGGATCTCCGCGATCGCGCGCAGGCGGTCGTGCGCGCCTACGAGTCCGGCCTCGTCGCTCCGGGCGGGTAATGCGGCGGTCAGGCCGCCCGGAGCACCGATCCAGCTCAGCGGATCGTTCAGCCGCACGGTTGGATTCTTCACCTCAGCCATACTCGCTGCCATCCCACTCAGCGGCCTGGGGCGATCGTCATACTCGGCGGAATCATGAGCCCGCTCGGCATCCTCTGCCTCATCACTGCCATCAGCGCGGGGCTGCTGAGCTGCTGGCGTTCACATGGTGCCGGGCCTGACGGATCAGTAGGCGCGCTCGACTATTGCGACACTATTGCGACGAGGCCGGGGGCGTCTTCCGAGTCGGGCATGCTGCCGTCCACGTGGAGCAGGCAGCGCACGGCGACGCCTCCATTGAGCGAGTGCCGTTCGCCGCGTGGTGGGCGGTTGGGCTAGGCGTCAGTCGACTTGCGGTGCATCGTAGATGGTGCGTTCCCGTACATCCGGGAGGCACCGGGCGGCGGCCGCGAAGTCCTTGTCGTCGTGGAGCACAACCAGGTCATGCTGGGCCGCGGTGGCGCAGATCAGCAGATCCACGGCCGACAGCGCACGGTGGGCGCCCTGGCGGAGCAGGCGATACTGAGCGGACTCTATCCACCGCCAGGCCCCCTTGGGAATGGGCGCATCCGGGTATAGGGCATCGAACATCCCCGACATCTGCTCGTACTCGTCGATCGTGCGGGCCGATCGACGGAATTCGACGCGCTGGGCGTGGCAGGAACCGATCGCGCCTACGGAGACGACATCCGCCCAGGCTTCCCGCAGCGCGGAGTCCCGCAGGATCCGCCACAAAGCAGAAGAGTCGAGCAGGTAGCGAATCACGCCAGGGGGTCTTTCTCAGCTGCCCGGCGGTGCTCCCACCCTTCAAAGTCCCACCCCGCCGCCAGCGTCGCATAGTGCTCCAAGGCCGCGACTCGGCGGTGCCGGGCTGCGAACTCCCGCAGCGCAACGTTGACGGTTTCCTTCTTCGTCTTCGCCCCGGACAGCCTCATGGCTTCGGCGAGGGCGTCCTCATCGATGTCGATCTGGGTTGGCGCCATCATCCACCTCGCAGTTGTTGATGATGTACAGATCCAGTGTATGCCACCAACATGGCATGGGTACGCTGTGGCTCATTGCCCAGAGCAGCTCACCGAGGCATCGGTACCTTCAACCAGTACTTTCGCGGTTCGCATGCTGGTGCGTAGGGCCACCATGATTTACGTGCGGCTTTGTGTCTGCCGTACGGATCGTTGACCTTCCGGGGCGCCGTTCTGGCGGCGATCGCGTTTCGCCGGGACCCCTTGGCCGTTTACAGATTTTTCCGGGCCGTCGCAGAATATTAATGGCACGTTAATGGAGCCGGTTCTAGCGTCCGAGTTGGGTTAAACATCACCTTCCGATCTGAGCGGAGGGAACCGTGAGCTGGTCTCGTCGGACCCGTCGTGTCTTAACCGCCGGAATCGGAACGCTTGCCCTGGCCATCCCGGTCGCCTGCGCCGGGACGGCGTCGGCCGGTTCGGCCGGTTCGGCCGGTTCGGCCGGTTCGGCCGCCACGCCAGCGGCGGCGTCACCGCATACCCCCGTCAACCTGGCGGCGCCGATCGACCTCGCCGCCCGCGGCGCCATCGTTTCGGCTGGCGATGCCCGGTTCGAGGTGCTGCGCGGTGGCCTGATCAGGATGGAATACTCGCCGAGCGGGACCTTCGAGGATCTTCCCACCGTCAACGTGGTCAGCAGGCGCTTTCCGGTGCCGTTCTACCGGGCGGCGGTGAGGAATGGGTGGCTCACCATCACCACCTCGATCGCGGCCCTCCGGTACCAGCTAAAGTCCGGGCCGTTCGGGCCGTCCAACGTCGCGGTGAGCTTCCGCGCCCCCCAGGCGACCACGGGAGGCCAGCCGACCACGGTCAGCCCGGCCTGGCCGAACGAGTGCCCCTTTGGCCAGGTCTGCGATGCCGGTGCCGCCGCGCTGGTCGGCCCGGCCAGCATCCAGACTGACCATGCTAACTATCAGAGCGTGGCCGGGTTCGTCGCCGGCCTGGGCCAGGGCAACTCCGCCGGGGCCAACTGGACGGTGCTCAACGCCCCGGCCGGCCAGGCTAAGGTGACGCTCCGCTACTCCAACTACATCGGCGCCCTCGGCGGGCCCGCGCCGCGCACGATCGACCTGGTCGTCAACGGCGCCGATGTCGGCCCGGTGACGCTGCCTCCTACATCGAGCTGGGACGACTGGTCCACGGTCACCGCCAGCGTCTCGCTCATCGGCGGGGACCAACACGGTCGGCGTGCTCTGCGCCAGCGGCGACAGCTGCAACGTCAACGTCAACACGCTGTCGGTGTCGCCGGCCGGGTCGGCGGCGCCAGCCGAGCCCGTCATGAACTACCTGGGCGGCTACACGCGAGGGTTCGACACGGCTACCTACGGGTCCCGCTACAGCTGCCCCACGGGCACGCCGACGGCCGCGCAGTGCACCGCCGCCCTGCCCGAGCTGCACCCTGGCCTCCTCGACCGGGCGGGCTACCGGCTCCTCGACGACACCCGGAGCGCGGTGTGGACCAAGGACGGCTGGGTGGAGCCGCGGCCATCGGGCGGGGATATCGAGGACGGCTACCTGTTCGTCTACGGCGACAAGTACAGCCAGGCGCTAGCGGAGCTCAACCAGCTGACCGGCCCCTCGCCTCTGCTCGACGAGTCTAACTTCGGCGTCTGGTACTCCGACTACTACCCGTACACCACCTCGCGACTACGAGAACACGCTCTCCCGGCCTTCCGGGCCAACGCGTCTCCCTGGATACCTCTCGGTCAACACCGACTGGAAGGCCCCCAACCAGTGGAACGGCTGGGAGTGGAACCCGGCCCTGTTCCCGGATCCGCAGGCGTTCCTGACCTGGGCCAAGTCCGCAGGGCATCCACGTCACCCTCAACATCCACTCCAGCATCGCCGACAACGACCCGCAGCTCGCCCGCGACCGAGGCCCTGGCGGGCGGAAACGCTCGCCGACGTACTGCTTCAGCGGCCCCTGCAAGACATGGGACTGGAGCCAGGTCGCGCAGGCCGAGTCCTACTTCGCCCTGCAGCAGCCCTACGAGTCCGCAGGGCGTCAGCGTTCTGGTGGCTGGACTGGTGCTGTGACGCAGCGACGGTGTCCATGCCCGGGCGTGACTCCGGACGGCTGGATCAACCACCTCTACGCCAGGAGCTGGCCAACAAGGGCGCAGCGTGGCTTCGTCCTGTCCAGGACCGGCAGCTCGCTTCCAGAACCCCGACGAGGTCTACCCGGCCGGGCCATGGTCGGGCCACACCTCCACCCTCGCCTTCACCGGCGATACCTGGGGCACCTGGAACACGCTCGCCTTCCAGGCCCAGCTATCCGCCGACGAGGCCAGCATCGGCGAGCCGTACGTCAGCAACGACATCGGCAGCTTCCTCGGCCCGCCGCCCGGGATCCCGCGGACGACCGGCGACCTGTACCTCCGCTGGCTGCAGCTCGGAACCTTCCAGCCGATACTGCGGCTGCACTCCGAGCGCCGGCAACCGGCTGCCCTGGGACTACCCGCAGCCCGCCAGCTGCTGTCGCCGCCAGCTTCCTGCGCCTGCGCGAGGCGCTCGTGCCCTACACCTACACCCTGGCCGACCAGGCGACCGGCAACGGCCTGCCGATGACCCGGCCGCTGTACCTTGACTACCCGGGCGCGCCGGAGGCTTACACCAACCCCGGCGAATACCTGCTGGGGTCCGGACATGCTCGTCGCCCCGGTGACCACGCCCGGGCAACGTCACCAGCGAGCAGGTCTGGTTCCCGCCCGGGCCGTGGACCGACTGGTTCACCGGCGCCACGTTCACCGGGCCCTCGACCCAGACGCTCACCGTCCCGCTGAACCGGATGCCGGTGTTCGTCAAGGCCGGCGGGATCATCCCCGAGCAGGCGCCGATGGAGCACGTCGGCGCGCAGCCCGGCGCCCCGCTAACCCTGCGGGTGTACCCGGGCGAGCCCGGCAGCTTCACCCTCTACCAGGACGCGGGCAGTGGCACGGGCTACACGAAGGGCCAGGCCAGCCTGACCTCTATCACCACCGGACCTGGCACCCGCGCCGACGCGCGGTCGTGCCCGGCCACCGGCACCAGCGCCGGCCCCGGCCCGGCCCCGGCCGGGGCGGGCGGGCCGGGAGCGGACGCCACCACCGTCGTCATCGGCCCGAGCTGCGGCACCTACCCCGGGCAGCCGGAGACCAGGAGTTTCCACGTCAACATGATCGGCCTCAGCCGGCCGACGAAGGTCATGCTCAACGGCCAGCCGCTCGCCCCCGGCGACTGGACTTATGATCTGGCGACCCACACCGTGACCGTGACCGTGACCGGCCTGGCCCGCACGGCGAGGGCCCAGGTGACCGAGATCGGCGGCGCCCAGGTGACCCAGGCCGAGCCCGCCGCTGTCAACCTGAGCATCGACCCGTCCACGCCCCTCAGCCTGCTCCCCGGCCAGACCGCCACTGTGACCACGACCGGGCACAACGCCGGCCCGGGCGACGCCAGCAGCATGGCGGTGACGCTGACCGCGCCGTCCGGCTGGAGCGTGACCCCATCCACGCCAGTCTCCGCGGGCACCATCGCGCCCGGATCGTCGGCTACCCAGTCCTGGACGGTGCGGGCACCAGCGTCGGCGGGCACATCACCAGTGACGGCATCGCTAACGGCGCAGGCCAGCTACATGAGCGCGGGACAGCCGGTGCAGGTGACGGCGACTGAGCAGGCGCCGCCAGCCCCTGCACCGCTGCCGCCGGCGGTGATCACCCAGGTGACGCCTCCGAGCACGGCCGCGGGGACGTCGGTCACCCTGACCGGGCAGAATTTCGGGTCCAGCCAGGGGGCCAGTTATCTCACCCTGGCTCAGGGCGGGACGAGCTGGGGAGCGCCGTACGACGCGGCCAAGCTGACCATTACGGGCTGGAGTGATACCTCGATCACGTTTACGCTGCCGCCATCGACCGGGCCCTTCCCGCTCCTGCCGGGGAGCGCCACGATCACCGTCACTGTGGCCGGCCAGACGTCCAACGCAGAGCCGTTCACCATTACGTCCTGAGACGCACACAGCCGCAGGGCCAGGTCAGCAGCCGGCGCCGGCCCTGCGGGCGGAGGTCAATGGCGGCCAGGCCGTAGAATTGCAGAACCCCTAGCGGAGGATGGCTGTGCGGTGGCGATACGGGAACCCGGGTTGACGCAGCGGGATATTGACATCTCAAAGCCCCATGCCGCCCGCATGTATGACTACCTGCTCGGGGGCAAAGACCATTTCGCCGTGGACCGTGAGACGGCCGAGAGAGCCATCAAGGCCATCCCGACCGGGCGGACCGCCGCCCGGGAGAACCGCACCTTCCTCGGCCGTGCGGTGCGCTACCTGGCTGCTGAGGCGGGCATCCGGCAGTTCCTGGACATCGGGACCGGGCTGCCCAGCGCCAGTAACGTCCACGAGGTGGCCCAGTCGGTGGCGCCAGAGTCCCGCGTGGTGTACGTAGACAACGACCCGATCGTGCTCTCCCACGCCAGGGCGCTGCTGACCAGTACCCCGCAAGGGCGCACTTCCTACATCGAGGCCGACCTCCGCGAGCCGGAGAAGATCCTCACCCACCCCGCCGCCCGGCAGACGATCGATTTCAGCCAGCCGGTAGCGCTGATGCTGGTGGGCATCCTGCACTTCGTGCCGGACGAGGCGAACCCAGCCCAGATCGTGGCCACCTTGCTGGCGGCTCTTCCCCCGGCAGCTACCTGGCTGCCTCGCACGGAGCACTGGAGTACAACCCGGAAGGCGCCGCGGCCTGGACCCGCACCTACCGCGACAGCGGCGTGCCCTTCCAGCTCCGCACCGCGGACGAGTTCGCCGACCTGGCGTTCCGCGGCCTGGAAATGGTGGACCCCGGCCTGGTCGTGGTGTCGGAATGGCGGCCGGGCCACAGCGACCCCCGCCCGCTGCCCGCGGAAGTGGGGATCAACGGAGCAGTCGCAAGAAAACCATGATCCCCATCGCCCGCGCGGCGCTTCACGATCCTCCCTAATTGAGGATCATCGGACGTCTCCCGTCGCCACGTCCGTGGACAGAACATCCAGGAGCGTCGTCAGGGCGCGATAGGGGCTGGCGATTCCGGCGGTGCGGGGTGCGATCCGCGGATCCTGCCGATACTCAGGTAGATGATTCCGCCGAGGGGGATCGAGATAAGGCAGGCCAGCGCCCACCCCCACTTGGGCAGGTAGCGCACTTCGGCCGTCCGGGCCAGGTCGGTCAGGCAGAAGGCAACGAAGCCGGCCGCCGCCACGAAGACCGGGACGAGTGGCCACCAGCCGTGCGGGTGGATCAGATTGATGAGCGCAACAGTGAGCACAAACAGGCCCAGGTAGATGCCGATGCCCACGACCAGGCGGGGGGCGAGATCATCAGGCCCAATGGTGAAGACGGCGGGAGCGCGCTGCGGGCGCTGGTGGGGCAGGCCAGCGGCCCGGCGCAGGCGGCCCGTGCCCCGGATGGTACCGGCCGCGTACAAGAGCGCGCGGGCTGAGCGCAGGGGTGCGAGGCGGATGCCGGGGTCGTGCAGGATGGCGGGGAGTTCGGCGGCCCATTCACGGTAGCGCTCGTCGCGGACGTCGCCGGGGAGGCGGCGGCAGGCGCGGCGGAGGAGGTACTCGGCGATGCGCTGGGTGAGGGGGTCCCTGGTCATCGCGTGCTCCCTGGTGCTGGCTGGGCCGTCCCGTGCGTGCTGCGCGGGGCGGCGAGGGCGGCCTGGGCGAGTTCGACGCGGGCCACGCGGATGCCTTCACCGGTGAGCCGGTAGTACTTGCGCGGGGGCCGTCCGCCGGCGTCGTCGCGCTGGGCCTGCCATTCGGAGGCGACCAGGCCCTGATCTTGCAAGCGGGCGAGCATGGGGTACAGGGTGCCGCTGGGGAGCCTGGCCGCCTTCATCAGGTCATAGCCGTAGCGGCGGGCCGATGGGTCGTCCAGGAACACCCGCAGGACGCGTTCCAGAGGCCCGGTGAGCTTCATGGCATGAAGTCTACACGTGTAGCCTACATATGTCGGTCTTTAGCGCAATGAGGTCGTGTGGTGGCACGATAGGAGTCCGCGGCGCCCGGGACGGTGTAGCCGTGTCGTACGCCGGGGAATGAGACGTCATGCGCAGCGGCCTGATCACCCATCCGGACAAGGTGCTCTTCCCCGAGCGGGGCGAGACGAAGCGTGATCTCGCCGAGCATTACCTGCGGTTTGCCGAGCCGCTGATGCGAACCATGGGCGGGCGCCCCGTGCTACTCCAGCGTTTCCCCGAGGGCGCGGCCGGCCCTTCGTTTTTTCAGAAACGAGTGCCAAAGAACACCCCGGACTGGCTGGAGACCACGACGGTCTCGACGCCCAATGGCACCACCTCGCAGGCGCTGGTGGCCGCCGATATCGACCACGTGCTGTGGGCGGTGAATCTGGGCTGCCTGGGTTTCCATGTCTGGCCTTACCTGGCCGGCGACCCCGGCCATGCGGATGAACTGCGGATCGACCTCGACCCGACCCCCGGCGTGGATTTCACCCACATCCGCGAGGCGGCCAGGGAGATGCAGCGGCTGCTCGCGGAGCTCGGTATGACCGGCCACCCCAAGACGACCGGGAACCGCGGGCTGCACGTGTACGTCCGGCTGCAGCCTCGCTGGGACTCCTACCAAGTCCGGGCCGCCGCCGTGGCCGCCGCGCGCGAGCTGGAACGGCGCAGGCCCGACCTCATCACGGCCGCGTGGTGGAAAGAGGAACGCGGCCAGCGCGTGTTCGTGGACTACAACCAGAACGCGCCGCACAAGACCGTCTTCGGCGCGTGGTCGGTCCGCGCCCGGCCCGGCGCGCAGGTATCGACCCCCATCGCCTGGGCGGAACTCAACGACATCCACCCGGACCAGTTCACCCTGGCATCCCTGGCGGGCCGGCTCCAGGCCGCCGGCGACCCGTGGCTCGGCATGAACACCGACCCGCAGTCGCTGGAACCGTTGCTGGCCATGAATGCACGCGACCGCGCCCAGGGATTGCCGGATGCGCCCTGGCCACCCGTGTACCCAAAGCAGCCGGGCGAGCTGCCCCGCGTCGCGCCCAGCCGGGCGAGAAAGCCATGACAGCGCCGGCCACGAAGACCCGCGACCAGAGCTAGGAGGGCCAGTTCGGTTCTTCCGGCTGGCGGGCAGCTCAGCGCGGGCCAGTTCCTTCAGGCGGCCCAGCAGCCGTACATGTGCGTGATACAGGGCGACGGCAACCTCGTCATCTGCAAGCTGGGCAGCCCGCCCCCCTTATGGGCCACGGGCACCGCCAGGCCGGGGCGCCAGCTACGCGATCATGCAGGGCGACGGGAACTTTGTCCTCTATACCGCCGCCCAGGTGCCCGTCTGGGCATCGGGGCGGACGGCAATCCCGGTGCTCACCTGACGATGCAGGATGACGGAAATCTCGTGATATACGGCGGTCGTAACCATCTGGGTGGGCACCACCCCGCCCCATGGCTGCCCGTGACGTCTGCTTGAACCCGTCGCCTCATGCCCTCGCCCGGCCGGGTGCGATGGGGGTGGACGGCCGGGAGCTGCCCCGTCCCGGATTCGGCCGCGACGGGATGCCATGTACCGCTAGAAATGATCTGCGATTGGTCCGCCGACGCGCCGCCGCGGCAGGAGGCATCCTCGATGATCTTGGTGACTGGCGCCTCCGGAAACGTGGGCGCGGAGCTGGTCGGGGCGATCCGGCGCGCGGGTGAGCCGGTGCGAGCACTGATCCGCAGCGCAGATCGCGAACTGCCAGCGGGCGTTGAACGTGCCGCCGGGGATCTGAACGAGCCGCAGAGTCTGGCGGCCGCGCTACTGACGGCGCGTCACGACGGCCAGGCCTACCGAGTGAGCGGCCCACAGCGGTTGCTCCCGGCTGACCGGGTGCGGATCCTGGCTGCGGTGCTGGGACGCGATTTGCGTTTTGCGGCGCAGTCGGACACCGAGGCTCGCGCGGAGATGAGCACGAACACGCCAGCGGAGTATGTCAACGCCTTCTTCAGCTTCTATGCCGGGGGCGCCCTGGATGAGTCGCAGGTCCTGCCCCCCGTTCAGGACGTCATGGGAACACCGCCACGCACCTTCGAGCAATGGGCGACCGCGCACGCGCACGCTTTCACATGAGGCCTGCGGAGAAACGAGCGCGGGAAGGCCAGCCACGGGCGACCATCCGCGCCTGTTGGGGCGGGCGGCCCGCTGAGCGCCGGCGGGTTGACGACCGTGATCGCAGCTACGAGGATGACGTTGGCGTGGCTCACGCCTAACCTCCACGGCCGTCCCAGCGCGGCCCTGTACCGGAGGCAAAGGGGCTGTTGTCTCGGGCCGCTGTCGAGTCCTCCGTCCGTCCCGGGCGGCGTGGCCGCTGGGGGCCTGCGTTCGGGGCGTGGAGCGGTATGACAGCCAACGGCAACCTCAAGCGACGGGTCCGTTCCCGCGCGGCCAAGACCGGGGAGTCCTACACCAGCGCGCTGCGGCACGTGCGCTCGACCGGAGCGCAGGCCGGGCCGCCCGTGGCGCCGCCGCTCCGTCTGGCCGTTGCCCGGACCGCGGTCAGCCACGACCCGCGGGATACCGCTGGCCTGCGCCGCAGTGGCCAGGAGGTGCGTGCTGTGATGCGTCAGGCGGACGCTGGGGGCCGCACGGTTGGTGCATTTTTCCGAGGGTGCGATGGTGTTCCCGCACAAGAGGATCATGTCTGTGGATGCTCCCGGTACGGTCGGTCCCGCGGACTGGAGCCGTTGCCGGTGGGATGTCCTGCGTGAGGAACTGGGCAGCGTGGCACGCCTGGCCCGCCAGCTTCGGCTGTGGACGATGCTCGGCTGCGTGCACCCGCTGACGCAGCCGCACCGGCCGCACAACAGCCTGTACGTGATCTCGGGCCGAGGACGGGTCGTGACCCGCTACGACGAGCGGATGCTGTCGGCCACCAAGGTCAGCTTCATGTACACGCCAGGCACGTCGCCGATCACGTTCGACGTCGGCGGGCTCCGCTTGGGGTGCGCGCTGGGGATGGAATGCCACTTCCCCGAGGTCTTCGCCGAGTATGAACGCCTCGGCGTCAACGCTGTCCTGTTCTCCACCACCGGGCCGGGCAGCATCTTCGCCCTGCAAGCCCAGGCGCACGCCGCGACCAACAGCTACTGGGTCAGCTACAGCGCCTCGGCGCAGGACGACACCGCCGCAGCCTCCGGTGTGATCGATCCGCACGGAGACTGGCGGGCCCGCTGCGCCGACGGCACGGCGTCGCTGGCCATCGTGGACGTCCAATCGGAGGTGGAGAACCTGGCCCGTCCGTGGCGTCGCACCGCCCGTACCGGCGTGTACGACCCCCACCTGGTCCACGGCGATCGCCGTAGCCAGGACAGGTGCCGTTTCTGAGCCGCCGCCCGCCACCTGACGCCTCCGGCTGGGTCAGGTTGCTGGCGTTTGGGGCCCAGGGACGGAAGTCCGCGGCCTGGATGAGGACGTCGAGCGTGTTCTGGCCATTGCGCACGGCGGTGGCGGTGTGGGAGCGGATCGCAGCGATTTCCTGGGCGCCGGCAGGGTCCGCAGGCAGCCAGGTACTGGGCTCTGGCGGCTGCGGTAAGGTGCTGCCGGTGGACCTTGGCCTGCGCGGCTCCCGCGCGCTGATCACCGGAGCCAGCCGCGGCATCGGATTCGCCGTGGCTGACGCGCTGGCCGCGGAGGGGGCGGCCGTCGGGCTCGTCGCCCGCGGCGCCGACGGGCTCGCGTCGGCGGTCAACCGCCTGGCCCGTCATGGCGTGCCGGTCACGACCGCCGCGGCCGACGTCACCGACACCCCGGCGCTGGATCGCGCGGTCAGTGACATCGCTGAGTCGCTCGGCGGCCTGGACCATCTGGTGGCCAACGCCGGCGGCACGATCGGCGCGAACCTCACCGACTCCGCCCCCGGCGACTTCACGGCCACGTTCGCGCTCAACGCCGGGCACGCCGCCGAGCTGATCCGGGCCGGGCTGCCGCACCTGCGCGCCGCGGAGAGCGGTGCTGTGGTGATCATCTCCTCCATCACCGGCATGCGCCCGGCCCCCCGGACCACCTACGCCGTCGCCAAGGCGGCCGAGATTCACCTCGCCGCGACCGCCGCCGCCGAACTCGCGGCCTGGGGCATCCGGGTGAACGCCGTCAGTCCGGGTTCCATCCTGTTTCCCGGCGGGTCCTGGGAAGCGTTCGGCCAGGACAACCCCGCTGCGTTCGCCGCGTTCCTGGACACCCAGTTCCCGCTGGGGCGCCTCGGCCGTCCGGAGGAGGTCGCCGACGTAGTCGCCTTCCTGCTCTCCCGCCGCGCGTCCTGGATCACCGGCAGCAACATCGTCGTCGATGGCGGACAGCGCTACCCCAGCGCCCGGCAGTTCGGGCAACGCTGAACTTCCCGGCCCTGCGGGCCGGCGCACCCGGCCAGCGCTTAGTGGGCAGGCGCGGCCGCCCCGCCCCGGCCCGCCCCCCCGGCCCGCCCCGCCCCGGCCCGCCCCGCCCCGCCCCGCCCCGGCCCGGCCCGCCCCAGCCCGGATTGACAGAAACTTTCGAGGTTCTGTCGATCATGTCCCGAGTCCATAGCGTGCGCGCGCGGCGGTTCGTGGCCCCTGGTGAGGCAGAACGCCCGCCCGAAAGCCGGGCGCGCACTCGGTTAGTACCCGCTTGAGCCGCGGCCTCGAGTCGGCTCTTGCCTCCAGAAATATTTCGACCGATACTTCGGAATATTTCAGTGCTCCCATCACCGGCTGGGCCGGTGGCAGGACTGGCCGGCAGCGTTCGGAGACAGGAGAAACACATGAGAACCAGGGTGAGAAGCCTGGGCGCCATGGCGATGGCCGCCGCGGCGGCCATCGCGGTCGCCGCGATCATCTCGGTCCGGATGGCATTACCAGCCTCGGCCGCGTCGCTGGTCCAGATCACGAACTTCGGCAACAACCCCTGCGGCCTGCAGATGTACGTGTACGTGCCGGACAACGCGCGGCCCCACCCGCCGGTCCTGCTGGCGCTGCACCAATGCACCGGCTCGGGGCCCGGGTTCTACTCGGGCACCGAGTTCGCGTCGCTCGCCAACCAGTACGGGTTCATCGTGATCTATCCGTCGGCGAACCGCAGCGGCAGTTGCTGGGACGTCTCGTCGAGCCAGGCGCTGACCCGCAACGGCGGCAGCGACCCGGTGGGGCTCATGTCGATGATCACCTATACCGAGCAGCACTACGGCGGCGACCCGAACCAGGTCTACGTCACCGGCGCGTCTTCTGGCGCCATGATGACCAACGTCATGCTCGGCGACTATCCCGACGTGTTCAAGGCGGGCGCCGCGTTCATGGGCGTGCCGTTCGGCTGCTTCGCACCGGCACGCGTCGACGGCTGGAACACCGCCTGCGCCCAGGGCCAGGTCATCAAGACCCCGCAGGCCGTGGGGCGACATCGTCCGCAGCGCCGATCCCGGGTACACCGGCCCACGGCCGCGGATGCAGTTGTGGCACGGCACGGCCGACACCACGCTGAACTACAACAACTTCGGCGAAGAGATCAAGCAGTGGACCAACGTGCTGGGGGTCAGCCAGACGCCCGACCTCCACGGACACGCCGCAGTCGGGCTGGACCCGCACCCGCTACGACAGCAGCTCCGGCACCGTCGAGGTCGAGGCGTACAGCATCGCGGGCGCCGGGCACGTGCTCCCCGCTGACCGGCATGGCCGCCTACGCGATCCACTTCTTCGGCCTTGACAGCGTCGCATCCCCGCCGCCGAGCAGCCCGCCGCCGACCAGCCCGCCGCCGACCAGCCCGCCGCCCGCCGGCACATGCCACGTCAGCTACACGCCGAGACCAGCAGTGGGCAGGCGGCTTCACGGCCAGCATCTCCATCACCAATACCGGCACCTCCACCATCAACGGCTGGAAGCTGACATTCAGCTTCCCGGGCGACCAGAAGATCACCGACGCCTGGAACACAACGCTCAGCCAGAGCGGCACCAGCGTCACAGCCGCCAACGTCAGCTACAACGCATCCATCAGCCCCGGCGCGAGCGACCTCGCTCGGCTTCCAGGGCACCTGGTCCACCAGCGACACCTCGCCCGCCAGTTTCTCCGTCAATGGCACCCCGTGCGACTGACCTGACCAGAGGCACCGGTAGCGGGTCAGCCGGGCGGACATCGGCCGAAAGCGTGCGGGGTAGCAGCCCATGGGGCTGCTACCCCGTGTCGCAGGCACCTGGTGGGCAAACGGTGTTCTTCGACATCCGCTGCCCGGCTGGATCCGGCCGTCCGCCCATCGCATGAGCGGGTGCGGGAGTTGGCGGGCGGAGGACATCGGTAATGGCGGCTACTGTGGGCTCGGTGCGGATAGCGACCTGGAATGTGAACTCCGTCAAGCAACGGGCGCCGCGGCTGCTGCCGTGGCTGGACCAGCGGCATCCCGATGTCGTTTGCCTCCAGGAGACCAAGCTCGCCGACGACGCTTTCATCGGGCTGCTCGGCGGCGAACTCGATCGCCGAGGTTATGCGGTGGCTCTCCACGGCGAGGCCCGGTGGAACGGGGTGGCGATCCTCTCCCGGGTGGGGCTGGGCGACGTTGTGGCCGGAGTGCCCGGCGCGCCTGGCTTCCCGCACCCAGAGGCCCGTGCCGTGTCCGCGACGTGCGGCGGGATCCGAGTGCACTCGGTATATGTACCGAATGGGCGGGTGCCGGATTCCGACCATTACCGCTACAAGCTGGCCTGGCTGGCGGCATGGCAAGAAATGGTCGCCGCCGGTCCGGAGGCCATGCTCCTATGCGGGGATATGAACATCGCGCCCACGGATGCCGACGTGTTCGACCCGGATGCCTATGTCGGCCAGACCCACGTCACACCGCCGGAGCGGTCGGCGCTGGCCGGGCTGCAGGCGCTCGGTCTGCGCGATGTCGTCCGGGATCGCTGGCCGGCCGAGCGGGTGTTCACCTACTGGGACTACCGGGCCGGAATGTTCCAGCAGGACTTCGGGATGCGGATTGACCTGGTGCTCGCCACCGCCCCCGTGGCCGACCGGGTGCGCGCGGCATGGGTGGACCGGTACGCCCGCAAGGGCACCAGGCCGAGCGACCACGCCCCGGTGATCGTCAACCTGGACGAGGCGCCGGACGGCGACATCGGCCCGGTTGTACCGCCGTCCTCCGCGCCCGCTGCCCGGCGGGGCACGGTCAAACTGCCACAGTCACCCTGACCTGACACCGCTGGTGCCCGGCCTGGTGTGGGTAGATTCAGGACATGAAGAAGATTCTCGAACTCCTCGTCTGCATCCTCCATCCCCTCGCCGTCGTTCTCATGTGGATCGATCTGGCCACCCGCCGCGATATGACCGGTGGCCCGAAGCTGGCCTGGGCGATCTTCGGCATTATCCCGCTCGTGCCGTTCATCTACGTCCTCACCAGCGGCGATCTGTGGTGACTCCTGCGCGGAGTTAATGAGCGCCGGACGCCCTCAGCCCGCGGCGATATCGAGCAACCCGCGGCAGACATCTCCGATGTCGACCATGCCGATGAGACCGGTGTCATCGACGACAGGCAGGTGCCGGAAATGGCCGGCCATCATGGATCGGGCCGCGTCACGGACGCTTGTCGTCGCGTGGATGACGGTCGGACTAGTGGTCATCAGGTCCCGGATCCGGACCTCGTTCGCGTCTTTCCCGTCCGCCACCACCCGGACAATGTCAGTTTCCGTGATGAGGCCGCCGGCGACCTGGTCTCCTCATCGTCCACGACCACCAGAGCCGTCGCGTCCGCGTGCTTCATCAGGTACGCGGCTGCGGCCACATGATCGTTGAGTTCTACCGTCGTCAGCGCCGGCCGCATAACGTCCGCGGCCGTGGCTGGAGCACGAGCCGGCGCCACGGAGGGCTCCTGCGCCGAGGCTTCCGTCATGATCCGCTCCGCTTCCGGGATCTCAACGAGATCCCTTGAGATCCGATCACGCTTACGCTGAAATGGTAGGCGCCGGGCCGCATTTCACCGCCGGGTGCCGGAACCTGCCGCGCCGATGTCGTTGTCATCGTCACGCTCTCGGTAGCGAAAGAAAAGCCCCGGTTTCAGCGCACGGGCCGCCGGACCCCCCTCGCCAACGGCACCGGTGCGCAATTGGTGTCGTCCCAACGGCACCTGTGCGCCATTGGTGTCGTTGGGGTGCCCGCGGGAGCAGGGCCCGGTTCTGCGCTGTGATCAGAGGTAGGGCCCGCTGCCCTCGCCGGCCCGGGCCACCCACTCGACGGCCAGCACGTCGGCCGGGTCCAGAACGTCCCACCCGTCATCGCGCGAGGTCTCGACGAGCCCGTCAGGGCGGAGCCGCACGCTGAGCAGCGGGTGCTTCTCGTCGTTGAGGCTCCACCGCCCGGCCAGTCCCCGGACCACGAACCTAACCTGCCCGGGCTTGCCGATCACCGGCTCCAGCAGTTCAACGATTACCGTGCCGTCCACACCCCAACCCTACGTGCCAGTCGGCGGCGTTGGTCCTCAGACTGGCCGCCTGACCAGCCGGGGCGGCGGCCCAGGGCGGTATCCCGGACCGCCGCCCGAACGTGATCAGCCCGAACGTGACCAGCCCGAACGTGATCAGCCCGAACGTGACCAGCACGTGACCAGCCCGAACGTGCCCAGCCCGAACGTGATCAGCGCTGGGCGTTAGTGATCACTGGTTGCCGGGCCGTGGTCGCGGGCTCGGCTTGGGCGCGCATTCCGGCCGTCGCGAAGCTGGGGCGGCCGAAGTTGAACAGCGTCATCAGGTTCCCGATGGCCGGCCTGTCCCGCGGGACGTAGACACCGGGCGTCGCGTTCGGCAGATTGTCCTCGCTGTAGGAGGTCAGCGGGTGCAGCCTCCAGTTGGCCTCGATGAACTTCAGGATCGAGACGTGGTCGGTGTAGGTGTGGTCGACGTAGTCGCGCCGGACGTACGGCGAGACCACGATGAGCGGGACCCGCGGGCCGTCGCCGAAGAAGCTGACCGGCTGGATATAGCCCGAGTCGTAATAGCCGCCACTCTCATCGAAGGTGACGAAGATCGCGGTGGACCGCCACAGCTTGGGGTTGGACTGCACCGCGGCGATGGCCCGGGCGGTGAAGTTCTCGAACGCCGCGAGTGTCGAGTAGCCGGGGTGCCCGTCGTCGTCGCCGGGCTTGAGGAACGACACCGCGGGGAGCGTGCCGTTCTCGGCGTCGGCGATGAAGTCGTTGGAATCGTGCTGGGTGCTGCGGCGCAGGGCCGGGTTGGTCATGATCGACGCCGAGTACTGCATCGGGTCGCATATCCCGCAGTAGTCCGGGGTCGGGTTTCCGTTGTTGTAGCCCTCGCCGAAGTACCCCCAGCTGACGTTGTGCGCCGACAGCTCGTTGCCGATGGTCACGTAGTCCGTCTTCTGCGGCGGGACGGTGAAGGGTGCGGTATCGACCGTGCCGTTAGCGTTGTAGCCGGGGTTGTAGTTATTCAGCAGGTAGTAGCGGCCGGGCTGGCAGTTACTGAGCGGCTTGTAGGGCAGCGCCGCCAGGTAGCTGTCGATAGCACCCACGCCGGGCTGCGAGCTGTTCGCGCACTCGGAGTAGGAACCGCCGCCTACCGGTGCGCCCGTCGAAGTGGTAGTGCCGTAGCCGTCCTGCGTGTAGTTGTTGTTCGTGCCTGGCTTGGGGTTCGGGTTCTCGATCTCCGGCGCCGGCGGCGCGGCTGCCTGGCCGGCCGCGTTCTGGTAGGAGGCGGCGAAGCCCGTGCCGAGCACGATGTGATTCGCACCGGTGCCCCCCTGGACGGCCTGGTGGTAGTTGTCGCTGATGGCGTAGTGCTGGCTCAGATCACGCAGGACCGGCGCGTCGCCCTCGGCCATGTTGTAGTAGCCCATCGACACCGAGCCCTGGTAGATCGGGGCCGGCGGGACCGCGCCGTTGTCATCCCCGGCCGTATTGGCGACCCAGGTCGCGAGCCGGTCCTGATAGCCGGCCGTCTGCTGCCACATCTGGTAGAAGCGGTGCAGCGGGTCGCCCATGTAGGCACCGAAGAGCTCGCACTGGCCGTACTTGGAGTACTCCACGTGGGAATCGAAGTACGGCACGTACTTGGTGATCTGGTAGGGGGCGTTGGCCAGGTTGGCCGGGAACCGGGCATCCGGCACGTTGTTCGCCTGCCCGTCACAGGCCTGCGCCACATAGGTTGTGTTGGGCCGCGGCAGCGGGTGGTAAGCCCCGGTGATCTTCGGTTTCAGGGTGTAGGAGGTGGTGTCGGAGGCCGTGAACTGCTCCGCTTTGGAGGCGTTCGGGCCCGGCGCGCCGGTCTTGGTGACGATGCCCTCGGACAGCAGGTTCTCGATGTGCTGGCCCCGGGGTGGCTGGTAGGTCGCGTACACGTTGTCGAAGCTGTGGTTCTCACCGATGATGACCACGACGTGCGTGATCGGCGTGGTGGTAGCGGCCTGACCGCTGGAAGATAAGGCCGCGGCGGCGGTGCCGCTGGTCATCGTGGCCGCGGCCACCGCGATCGTCCCGGCCACCAGGGCCGGCCGGTTCAGTCTGCTGCGCATCCGGTATCCCTTCGTTCCGCGTGGGGATTGGGGTACGCCGTCGTCAGGCCGGCTGCCCGCAGCCAGTCCGTGTGCCGGGCCGGCGCGGGCCGTGTCCGCCCGAGGCAGCGTCCCGGGAGAGCGTGCCAAAGCCGGGCGACGTCAGGCCTGACGGATCGCAAAGCACCGGTTACCATCCGGTGAACGACCCCGGCCTGACGCCGCGCCTCCCGTAGACCACGCCGCCGGTGCGTCAGTTGCTCCAGATGGCTGCGGTGCGCGGTCCGCGAACTTAGCAGGCGGTCTGGCTGGCCTGACGGACCGGCGGCGCGTCCGGGGAAAGCGGGTACGAAGGGGGTCAGAAGTAGTGCCTCCGGCCGCCGACTGCGTGACCGAGCATCCCGAGCAGGGCCAGGATGGCGCCGACCACAATGGCGATAATGCCGAGGGTCCAGATGATGGCGACCTTGGCCACGAACCCGATAATGAGCAAGATAACGCCGAGAATAATCATGAGAGCTCCTCACAAGAATGGCGGCCGCTAAGGGCGGCCTGACCTTTGTCGAACGCGGCCAGGCTCACAGGCCGTCCTGGGCTCGTGCGCGTCTGCCACAATGCATCGCCTCCAGGTGACGCACACTGCCCGTGCCGGGAGACAGCAAACACGCCTGATGGCGGCCCGAAGGCAGCCGCCCGGATGTGTTGCGCGGCCTGCGCGGGGTAGGCGGCATCCGCGGGCTAACTGCCGCCCCTGGCACCGCTGGGGCAGGCATCTCGGAGGAGGCACTATGAGCGAGTTCGACCACCTGAAGGATGACGCCGAGCACTACACACAGCAGCATCCGGAGCAGGTCAAGGAGGGCGAGCAGGCGGCCGAGAAGGAACTCGGCGTCCAGCAGCAAGGCCAAGCACAGCAAGGCCAAGCACAGCAAGGCCAAGCACAGCAAGGCCAAGCACAGCAAGGCCAAGCACAGCAAGGCCAAGGGCAGGGCGACGGGAGCAGCGGGAATCCTGATCAGAACTCTGCCGGTCAGGGACAGTAAGCCACCCGGCGCTGACCCAGGCCGCTGAGCCCGGCGCTGACCCAGGCCGCTGAGCCCGGCGGCCGGGCGCGGCCTGCGCTCTATCGTTTCGGTGAGACTGACCCGGCGGGCGGAATGGTGCCGGGGCCCGTCAGGCTGCACACGAGCGCGCCGAGATCCACGTCCAGCAGTGGCTTGGCCAGCCGCGGCGGCCGCAGGAACGCCGGCAGGCCCAGGTCGACCAGGTCCAGCATGTTGTTCGCGTTGGCGTCGCGATGTGTCATGGCCGGCAGGTTCCACTTGGCTTCCACCAGCGCGCAGATGCTGGTGTGGTCGAAGACCTGGTGCGAGACGTGGCGCGGGCGCGCCCACGGGGAGACAACCGCGCACGGCACCCGGAAACCGTACTGCGCGAAGCCGTTGAAGGCAGGACCGCCGCCGGTGTCGGGGGGGATGTTGTCGGGCGCGATGGCCGGCGGGGGACGACGTGATCGTAGTAACCGCCGTGCTCGTCGAAGGTCCAGATCAGCAGCGTGTTCTTCCACCCCGGTCCCTGCATGACCGCATCGATGACCTTGGCGGCGAATTGCTCTCCGAGCGCGATGTTCTGCGGGTCCTCCTCCGACTGCGTGCCGTAGTTGGGCTCGACCAGGGAGAACCCCGGCAGTGTTCCGGCCGCGGCGTCGGAAAAGAACTCGCCGACCGGCGCGATCCGGCTCGGGTACTTCGCCAGCAGCGGAGGGAACAGCGCCACGGTGGGTGCGATGGAAAGGACCGAATAATAATCCTTCCACGGCACACCAGCCTGGTGGAGCCGGTCGAAGATGGTGCCGTTAGCCGGGTACTCCGTCAGGCCGGGCACGGTGTCATTGATCATGCCCATCGATGTGGCCGCGAGCAGGTACCGGCGGTTCGGGAATGTCTGGCCGAGGACAGAGCAGAAGTACCGGTCGGCAATCGGGAACACCGAGGCCAGCGAGTAGTAAAACGGCAGGCCGGCCCGGTCCCAGTACCCCATGGAGACCGGGCCACTGCCCGACTTGACGAACCCGTCCAGCTTCCCGCCGGCGAGCTGGGTGTGAGCCGCCTGCCAGGTTTGGCTGGGCTTGCCGGAAAGCTGGCATGTGGTCGGCATCCGGAACGCGTGCTGGAGCCTGCCGTCCGGGTAGGGGTTCGCCGCCAGGGGCAGGCCGTCAGAGCCGAGCGCGAACCCGTCCGCGCCGGGCCGGCCCAGCATGCCGAGATGGTTGTCGTAGGAGTGGTTCTCCATCATCAGCACCACGATGTGCTTGATCTGCGGGATCGTGTCCGTTCCCGCCGCGAGCCCCGGATATGGCCGCGAACCAGGCGTACGCAGGGCCCTGCGGAGCCGTTGCTGCCCGGCTGGGCTGGTGACGGACCTCCACCCCCCAGCGCCGATGACCGCGCCGGCCGCTAACCCCGCCTTCAGCAGCCCGCGCCGGGTCGCACCGGTACCGGATCCGCTGCTCGCGCCGCCTCGCCCGGCCGCCACGCCGCGCCCACTGTCGTCCGGTACGCTGCGCTCGTCGTCCACGGTGCCTCCCTTGTGCAGCCTTGCCCGCCGTCAGCCGCGAGCGTCCCAGGACGCACACGACCACCGCAAGGCACCGAGGGTGAACGGCGGCCGATGGCCACACTCCCGGCGCCGGCTGCCTCTCCGCGCCCAGCACTCGTAAGCTACTCCCGCGGTCTGCCACCGGCAGCGCGATCGTGGCGAAATGGGCGTCTTCCGGCCTCACACGATGCGGGCGCCGCCAGGCCGGGCTGGCGCCCTCACACGATGCGGGCGCCGCCAGGCCGGACTGGCGCCCGGGACGGCAAAATGGAGGCTGGCGATGCCGTCGGCCCGGCTGCGGGCCAGTGGGACTCTGGCGCTCCCGTCAGAGTGCCAGAGTCAAGACCGGGCTAGCTGCTGGGCGACGTGCGGGGCGAGGCCAGCCACGCTGTCCGTACCGAGGTCACCGTGCTGGACTTGGAGCGTCTTCAGGAACCGCTGCTGGCCCAGGGTCAGGCCGATGAAATATCCCAGCTCGACCAGTTCGGGTTCGGAGAAGTGCTGGTGCAGGTCCGACCAGAGGTCGTCATCGGCCAGCCCGGGGTCCCAGGCGATGGCCTCGGCCCAGCGCAGTGCGGCTCGTTCGCGATCGTCGTAGCGATCGGACTCGCGGAATTCGAGGAGTTCGTCGTACTCGCGCTCGGCGAGCCCCTGAGCGGCCGCGATGTGCGACCGCTG
The DNA here is from genome assembly GCA_963822825.1 of uncultured Actinomycetes bacterium. GTDB lineage: Bacteria > Actinomycetota > Actinomycetes > Streptosporangiales > Streptosporangiaceae > JAWWPY01. The sequence goes on from CAWGIW010000024.1 coordinate 106,562, forward strand.
GCCGGCGCAGTACCCGCAGTCCAGCGATTTCGCCACGAAGACCCGGGCGAGTTCCTTTATCCGGTGATCGAGGACGCCCTCGCGGAACACCTTCTGCCACGACTCGGCGAAGGTGCGGAGGACGTCTGGCACGTGGGCCCGGATGGCCTGGCTCTCGAGCCTCGGGGTTCCGTAGGCCCGGGACTCCTCGAGGAGCGCCGCCAGGTCGGGATCCGTGACCGTGCTCGGATCGACGTAACTTATCCGGGGCATCTGATGACCTCCTGGCAATCGATTGCCACCTATCTTGCGCAACTTCCCGCGCCAGTGTCAAGGGCTTCTGGATTGGCTGGTGGCAATCGATTGCCAGAGGCGCTACGCTCACTCCATGGCTGGTCGTCCGACGATCCGGGACGTCGCGGAACTGGCCGGGGTCCACCCGGGCACCGTTTCGCGGGCCCTCGACCCGCGCCGCGAAGGCCGGATCTCGGCGCCCACCGCCGAGCGGATCCGGTCGGCCGCCCGGCGTCTCGGATATGCCCCTGACCCCATCGCCCGGACCCTGCGGGTGCGCCGCAGCGCGGTCATCGGCGTCGTCGTCCCGGACCTCGCGAACCCTGTCTTCCCGCCGATCGTCCAGGGCATTGAGGACGCCCTCGCCGAGGCCGGGTACGTGGCGCTCGTCGCGAACACCGGCAACGATCTCAGCCGCGAGCACGATCGCATCGCGGCGCTGCAGGGCCGCCGCTGCGACGGCTACATCGTGGCGTCAGCGACGCTGGAGGGGACGGCGATCGGCCGCCTCACGTCGGCGGGCGACCCGGTCGTGCTCGTCAACCGCGAGATCGACAACCCGGCCCTGCCCAGTGTCAGCAGCGACGACCGGGCCGGCGTGTGGGCGGCGATGCAGCATCTGAACGATCTCGGCCACCGCGTGATCGCCCACCTCACCGGGCCGCCGAACCTGTCGATCGTGCGGGCCCGGGCCGAAGCGTTCCGGTCCTCGGCCGATCGCCTCGGCCTCGACCCAGGTGGGATCATCCTCCGGCACTGCCCCACGCTCGGCGTGACCGATGCCCGGGACGCCGCCCTGGCCGTGCTCGCGGAAGTCCCGGCCGTCACGGCGATCCTGGCCGGCAACGACCTGATGGCTCTCGGCTGCTACGCCGCCGCCCAGCTGGCTGGTCGGCCGTGCCCCGACAGCGTCTCGATCGTCGGGTACAACGACATGCCGTTCGTAGAGTGGTGGCGCCCAGCCCTGACTACCGTGCGCATCCCGCAGTACGACATCGGGACCGAGGCAGCGCATCTCCTGCTCGAACGGATCAGCAACGGGGGGGACACACCGGCCAAGCACGTCCTGATGCCTACGTCCCTCACCATCAGATCGTCAACGGGCCCGGCCCGGCCGGGCGGCCCGGCCCAGGCGGTCAGGGCTTGAGGACGATCTTGCCGCGGGTATGTCCCCCGGCCAGTTCCTGGTAAGCGGCCTGGACTTCGGACAGCGGGTAGACCCGGGCGATCGGGATTTCCAGCTGTCCCTTGCCGATCATCGCGGCCAGTTCGCCGAGCACCTCGGCGCTGGCGGCCGCGCTGCTGCCTTCCGCCTTGACGCCGTACTTGGCGGGGGCGGCGAAGTCGGCGATGGTATCGATCCGGTCGGGCCGGACGCCGAGTTCGAGCGCGAGTTCCACGTAGCCGGTGCCGATGGTGTCGATGAACGCGTCCACACGGCCGGCGGAGGCGGCCCGGATCCGGTCGGCGACTCCCGCGCCGTACACGACCGGGATCACGTGGTGGTCGGCCAGCCACTGGTGATTCGGCGGGCTGGCCAGCCCGATGACGGTGGCTCCGGCGTTGACCGCGAGCTGGACGGCGATGGAGCCGACGCCGCCCGCGGCGCCGGCGACGACAACCGTGTCACCCGGGGCCGCCGCCACGGCCCGGACCGCCGCGTAGGCGGTCACGCCCGCGACAAAAAGCGCGCCCGCGGCCTCCCACGGGACGCTGGCCGGGCGGGGCACCAGATTGGCCGCCTCGACGAGGACGAACTCAGCGTGGCTGGCCCGGTTGTTGGTGAACCCGATCACCTCGTCGCCCACCGCGAATCCCCCGGTGTCCGGGCCAATTTCCGCCACGACCCCGGCCAGATCGCTGCCCTCCCCCGAGGGGAACGTCGCCGGGAACCGCTCGGCCATGGCCCCGCCGCGGATCTTCGCCTCGCCCGGGTTGATCCCGGCCGCCTTCACCTTGACCAGGACCTGCCCGCGGCCGGGAGTGGGCCGGTCGAACCTCGGCCACCCGCAGCACGTCTATCCCGCCGTACTGGTCGAATCTGACCGCCTTGGGCATCGCACAAACCTCCGTCGCAGGTGCCGGACGTGGGGAGAACCACGCCCCGCGCCCATCTATGCCCTGACCCAGGCCGGTGCTACTGAGGCGGCGCGGGGGGGCCGGAGGTGTCCCAGCGGGACTCGATGTTCCCGAATCGCCACACGGCGAGGGCCACCGCCCAGACGATGACGAACAGGGCGGCGATCGTGAACCCGGCCCGGTTGATGTCGAAGTTGGCCAGGAAGTCCCAGAGCGAACCGTGGAGGTGCAGCTCGGTGGTGAGGACGCCGAGCATCTCGACGGTGCCGATGAGGAACGCGGCGGCGATCGACAGTCCGGTGATGACCAGGTTGTAGTACACCTTGCGGACGGGCCGGGCAAAGGCCCAGCCGTAGGCGAAGTTCATGAAGCAGCCGTCGAGGGTGTCGAAGAGCGTCATCCCGCCCGCGAAGAGCAGCGGCAGCGCGAGGACCGCGTAGAACGGGAGCCCGGAGGTGGCCGCGTAGACGGTCGCGGTGAGCAGGACAACCTCGGTGGCGGTGTCGAAGCCGATCCCGAAGACGAGGCCAACCGGGAACATCTGCCAGGTGTGGTTGATGGATCGCATGAACCGGCCGAAGAACCGGTACATGAGGCCCCGCGCCTGGAGCTGGCGTTCCAGCTCCTGCTCGCTGTACCGGCCGCGCCGCATGTCACGGAAGACCCGGGCTATCCCCACCAGCACGACCAGGTTCAGCGCGGCGATCAGGTAGAGGAAACTCGCGGCCATGAGGGTTCCGGCCATTCCGCCGAGCGTCTCGTACGCGGAACTTGGGTTGACCACGGCGCCGAACACCGCCCTCGCGGCGAGCGAGATGCCGGTCCCGACGGCGACGATGACCGTGGAGTGGCCCAGGGCGAAAAAGAACCCCGTCCCCAACGGGCGCTGGCCGTCAGCCATCAACTTACGGGTGACGTTGTCGATGGCGGAGATGTGATCGGCGTCGAACGCGTGGCGCAAGCCGAGGGTCCACGCCGTCACCGCAACGCCCAGCCCGACGCCGAGCTTGTCGTAGCGGAAGTGATGCGGCAGCACCGTCAGCACGAAGATGCCCCAGCCCGTCACGTTCAGCGCCGCGATCACCGCCGCCATGGACGCGAGCCGGCCTCGCTCGGCGGGGCGCAGCGCCCGGGTCGCGGACCAGGAACGGCCAGGTGGGCCATCCAGCTTGATCACTGGGCCGCTCGCTGGGCGGCCTGCGCCGCGAGCGCTGCCCGGACCAGCCGGGCGGCGGCGTGCGGCACGCCTGCCCAGTGCAGATGCAGATAGGACGCGAGCAGGCGAGGACCCGCCCAGCCGTGCCTGCTGCCGTCGGCGAGTTCCCATGCTGGCCCGGGCTCGTGCCCAGGGCCGTGCCCGTGCCCGTATGCGGGCTCGCTGATGGTGCGGTGGAACTCGTGGGCTCGCACCCGGACGCCGGCCGCCAGCAGCGGAGTGTCGCGCAGGGCGGTGGCCTCGCGGTAGCCCAGGGTCAGCTTCCCGGTCATCCGGGCGCGGGCGGGCAGCACCGCGCACTGCGGGTGCGCGTCGAGCGTGCGGCCGAGCCAGAGCAGCCCGGCGCACTCCGCCACGATGGGCATGCCTGCGGCGGCCCGCTGCCTGATTTCGTCGCGCAAGGCGGCGTTCCCGGCCAGCCGCTCGACATAGATCTCAGGGAAGCCACCGCCCACCACCAGGGCGTCGGTGCGCTCGGGCAGCCGTTCGGTGGCCAGCGGGTCGAAGGTCACCACATCCGCCCCGGCCGCGGTCAGCAACTCGTCGTGCTCGGCATAACCGAAGGTAAACGCCGGGCCGGCGGCGACCGCGATCCGCGGCCGGCGGGACGGCGGCCCCGGCGAGGTCGCCGCGGGAGCGCATTCGGCCGGGCTGTCCTCCGGAGACCACGGGTCGGCGGCCAGCCCGGGTGCGCCGCGGGCGATGCCCATGAGCAGGTCCAGGTCGAGGTGGCGCGCGACCAGGTCCCGCAGGGCGGGTAGCCAGGCCTGAACGGACGCCGGACGCTCCCCGGCGGGCACCAGCCCGAGGTGCCGCGACGGCGTGCGCAACGCCGCATCCCGGGGCAGGGCACCGAGCACCGGGATGCCGGCTGGCGCGAGCGCCTCCCGCAGCACCGCCTCGTGGCGCTCGGAGGAGACCTGGTTGAGCACCACTCCCGCGAGCCGGACGCTGGGGTCCCACCCGGCGAAGCCGTGCACGATCGCGGCGATCGAGCGGGATGTCCCCGCGGCGCCCACGACGAGCACCACGGGGGCGCCGGTCAGCCGCGCGACGTGCGCGGTACTGGCGTAGTCACCCCGTCCCGCCACCCCTGTTCCCGCCAGCCCTGTTCCCGCCGCCCCGTCGAAGAGGCCCATGACGCCCTCGATGACGGCGACGTCGGCGCCCTGCGCGCCGTGCCGGAGGAGCGGCGCCACCAGGTGCTCACCCACCAGCCAGGGATCAAGATTGCGCCCCGGCGCCCCGCACGCGGCGGCGTGGTAGCTCGGATCGATAAAGTCGGGCCCCACCTTGTGCGGGGAAACGCGCAGTCCCCGAGCGCGCAGGGCCGCCATGATGCCGGTGGCCACGGTGGTCTTGCCGTCCCCCGACCGGGTGGCGGCGATGACCACACGGGGCAGGTTCACCATTCGATGCCGCGCTGGCCTTTGCGCCCGGCGTCCATCGGGTGCTTGACCTTGGTCATGTTGGTGACCAGGTCGGCCGCCTCGGCCAAGGCCGGGCTGGCCCGGCGGCCGGTGATGACGACATGCTGGACGCCCGGGCGGACGGCCAGGGTGGCCAGCACCTCGTCGACATCCAGGGTGCCGTTCGCGAGCGGATAGGTGAACTCGTCCAGGACCAGGAGCCGGTACGTCTCGGCGGCCAGGTCGCGCTTGACCTGCTCCCACCCTTCCCGGGCGGCGCGGGCGTGATCTTCTGGCGGGGTTCGCAGCCACGACCAGCCCGCGCCCATTCTGTGCCAGGTAACCGGGGCCCCCTGGCCGGTGGCCGCGTGCACCTGGCCGAGCGCCAGCAGCGCGTCCTCCTCGCCCACCCGCCATTTAGGGCTCTTGGTGAACTGGAATACACCGATGGGCCATCCCGCGGACCAGGCCCGCAGGGCGAGCCCGAAGGCCGCCGTAGATTTCCCCTTGCCATCCCCGGTGTGCACGACGAGCAGCGGCTGCACGCGCCGTTCGCGGGTGCTGAGCCCATCATCGGGCACCGCGGCGACCTGGCCCTGCGGCATCAGGATGCCTCCTTTGCGCGGATGATGCTGGCCAGCGTGTGGCCGGCCTCCTCCCGGAGCGGGCCGGCCCGGGCGGCAAGGCCGGGAACGGTCACCAGATCGGCGGCCAGGTAACGGGCTACCAGGCCGGCCAGCCCGAGCCGCACCGGGCCTTCTTCGGCGTCCACGACAATGCTGGTGAGGCTGGTCCGGGCGAGCGCGGACGCGGCCCGGTTCGCCTCCGCCACGGCGTCGCCGCCCCGGTCGCGCGGCCATCCGTGATCAGGACGAGGATCGGGCGGCGGACCGGATCCCGCCAGCCTTCCCGCCGGACCAGCTGGCGGACGGCCTCGAGCCCCGCCGCGAGCGGGGTCCGGCCGCCGACCGGGAGATTCCGCAGCCGCCGGGCCGCGAGCTCGACGGATCCCGTGGGGGGGACGACGACGGTGGCCTCGGCGCCACGGAACGTCAGCAGCGCCACGCGGTCCCGGTGCCGGTAGGCGTCGCTGAGCAACGACAGGGCGGCGGTGGCCACCGTGGCGCTGCGCCGCCGGGCGGCCATCGAGCCGGAGGTGTCGAGCAGCAGCACGATGAGGTTGGACTCGCGGCCCCGGCGCAGGCTGGCCCGCAGGTCGCCGCCGGTCACGGCGAAAGCCGCGCCGGGCCTGGCCAGCACGGCGGCCCGCATCGTGGGCAGCAGCTCAGGCCGCGACCGCGAGCGGATGCTGGCTACCGGCCGGCCATGCGGGCCACGGGAGCCCGACCGGTGCCCGCCGAATCCCGATCCCAGCCCGCTGACCTGAATGCGCCGAACCCTGAACGCTGCCCCGGGCGGTGCCGAAATGCCCGTCGGCGCGGACGCCGGTCCTGGCCCCGCGCGGCCTCCCGCGGAATCCGCGGACGTGGCCGACCCGCCGGCGGTGCCGGCGGCCTCTCCGGCCGGGCCGTCGGCCGATCCGCCCATGCCGTCGGTCGATCCGCCCATGCCGTCGGTCGATCCGCCCATGCCGTCGGCCGATCCGCCCATGCCGTCGGCCTGTCCGGCCGGGCCGTCGGCCTGTCCGGCCGGGCCGTCGGCCGGCCCGTCGGTGTTGCCATCAGGCGGGTCAGGACGTAGGCCGCCCCCACTGTCCCCTCCGCCGCCGTCGTCCGGCGGCGGATCGTCGCCTTCGCCGTCCGGGCCGAGCGCCTTATCCAGCGCGACGGCATCCGCGCCGGGATCATCGAACGGCCCGCGCCGCTGCCGGTGCGGCAGCGCGAGCCGGGCCGCGATCCGGATGTCCGCCCCGGCGACCGCGTCCCGCTGCTGCCATGCCGCGTGCGCGATCGCCGCCCGGCAGGTGATGAGGTCCCCGCGCATGCCATCCACGCCGAGGGTGGCGCAGGCCGTGGTGACCCTCAACAGCTCCCGGTCACGGAGTGCGACACTGGCCAGCCGGGCCCGCGCCGCGCTGATCCAGCTGGTGAGCTCCTGTTCCGCGGCCGCGTGGGCCTCGATGCTGGCCGCCGGGGAACGGTCATGGTCGAGGCGCCCCCGGACCACGGCGGCCCGCCGGGACGGGTCGTCGCTGGCCATGACGGGGACGCACAGGCCGAACCGGTCCAGCAACTGGGGCCGGAGCTCACCCTCCTCCGGGTTCATGGTGCCGACCAGCAGGAACCGCGAGTCGTGGCGGAGCGAGATCCCCTCACGCTCCACGCTCGTGCTGCCGGTCGCCGCGGCGTCGAGCAGGACATCCACGAGGTGGTCGGGAAGCAGGTTGACCTCGTCGACGTACAGCACTCCGCGGTGGGCCAGCGCAAGCAGGCCGGGCGCGAACGCCTCGGCGGTCGCCGCCCCGGCCAGCACGCGGGGGACATCGAGGCTTCCGGTGACCCGGTCATCGGTCGCCCCGAGCGGCAGCTCGACCAGCCGGGCGGCCCGGTGCGCGGCCGGGGCCCCCACCGGGTGCGGTCCATCGGGGCAGCCCGGGTCTGGATTAGCCGGGTCGCAGGAGAAGCGGCATCCGGCCACGACGCTGATACCCGGCAGGAGCCCGGCCAGGGCGCGGACCAGCGTGGTCTTCGCGGTGCCCTTCTCACCAGTAAGCAGCACGCCGCCGAGGCCGGGGTCCACGGCCCCGAGCAGCAGCGCGAGCCGCGCGTCGTCCTGGCCGACCACCGCGGAGAACGGCAGCCGGCTCACGTCATCGCCTCCCTCGCGGGCGCTTGGCCTGCTCGGGCCTCAGGCGCGTTGAGGGGCAGAGCGGGAGGCGACGCCTGCGCCTCCTCAAGCTGCCCCTCGACCTGCAGGTAGACCGCGCGCAGGGCCTCCAGGGTTGACGCCTCGGGTGCCTCCCACAGGCCTCGGTCGGCCGCCTCCAGCAGCCGCTCGGTGATGCCGCGCAGCGCCCACGGGTTGCTGGTCTCCAGGAACTCCCTGGTGCCGGGGTCAAGCACATAGGACGCGGCCAGTTGCTCATACATCCAGTCGGCCACGACGCCGGTGGTGGCGTCCCAGCCGAAGAGGTAGTTGACCGTCGCCGCGAGCTCGAAGGCCCCCTTGTAGCCGTGCCGCCGCATGGCCTGGATCCAGCGCGGGTTCACCACCCGGGAGCGGAACACGCGGGCCGACTCCTGCGCCAGCGACCGGGTCCGGACGTTGTCGGGCCGTGTGCTGTCGCCGACATAGGCCAGCGGGGCCGTGCCGGTCAGCGCGCGGACCGTGGCGATCATGCCGCCCTGGTACTGGTAGTAGTCGTCGGAATCGGCGATGTCATGCTCGCGGCTGTCCGTGTTCTTCACGGCCAGCGCGATCCGCCGGTAGGAGGACTCCATGTCCTCGCGGGCCGCCCGCCCGTCGAGGTCGCGGCCGTAGGCGTGCCCGCCCCAGGCCGCGTAGACCTCGGCCAGATCCGCGTCGTCCCGCCATGACCCGCTCTCCATCAGCGGGAGCAGGCCCGCGCCGTAGGACCCAGGAGGTGAGCCGAAGATGCGCGTGGTGGCCCGGCGGGAGTCAGCGTGCCGCTCCAGGTCGGCGAGGGCATGGGCGCGGACGAAGTTGCTGGCCGGGTCCTCGTCCAGATCGGCGACGAGCCGCACCGCATCGTCCAGCATGGTGACGACGTGCGGGAACGCGTCGCGGAAGAAGCCGCTGATCCGCACGACCACGTCAATGCGCGGCCGCCCCAGCTCGCCCGCGGGGATGACATCCAGGCCGGTCACCCGGCGGCTCGCGTCATCCCACACCGGGCGTACCCCGAGCAGCGCCAGCACCTCGGCGATGTCATCGCCCGAGGTGCGCATCGCGGCCGTCCCCCAGATGGACAGCCCGACCGTGACCGGCCATTGCCCGGTGTCCTCGCGGTAGCGGGCCAGCAGCGAGTCGGCGAGCTGCTGCCCGGTATCCCACGCCAGCCGGGAGGGCACCGCCTTTGAACCTGCGACCCCCTCGTCCCGAACGTTGTGTTTTATTGGTCGCCCTTTGAAAATTCAGCAATTTTCGTCACGTCCGATTAGGTTTATCTCGCTTTGTTCACGGTGTTTCGTTCCCCGTGCTGGCCCCCTAACGCTGCAACGGCGTCCTCCTGATAGTCGGGATGATGGTGGCCGTAACCTTGCTCAAGTTGCTGTACCGTCATGCCCAGAAAACCTGCTGCATCCCACAGGTTGACGCCCTTTTGCATTAGCCAGGTAGCACAGGTGTGCCGTAGAACGTGTGGCGTCACCTCTGGACCGAGCCCAGCGGCGCGGACAGCCGCTTCGAAACCCTTACGGACGCTTTCGACGGCCTTCCCATTCCACTCAACCACGAAACTTTTGGCGACCCCGAGTTGCGCCCAACGACGCATATGGGCAAGCAGCCGTGGCGGCAGCCGTACTGGCGGTTGGCGCTTTTTGGTTTGCCGCCGTCCGATTGCGTGGCGATAGAAAACGCCCTGCTCAAGATCGACGTGGCCACGCCCTATAGTCGGCACCAGCGCCGCCTTGCAGATCGCTGAAGATCGCGTACCGGTATAAAGGCCAACCAAGATGAAACGGGCAATGTGCCGACCCACGGCTCGGCGGGTGCCTTTGTCGTGCATGACTTGCTTGGCCCTCCAGGCGGCCCACAAGAGTTGCGCTGCCTCGGGGCGCGTGAGCCACCGCTCGCGAGCAGGCTGGCGTGGGGGCAGCACGACGGAGATCACCTCGGAGCAAAGGCCCTCCCGGCGGTGGTGGTTGATTGCCGCCCGCAGATCTTCGAGTTCTCGCCGGGCCGCCGCCGTAGACACCATGCGCGGCGCCCTGCCCGTCTGATGCGGCCTGGCGGCTTTCCAGGGTTGCGCGGCGCGATGCTCGACATAGGCCCGACAGTTGTGGCCGTTTACATCGGCTAGAATCCTTTCACCCCACCACGAATTTAGAGTGAGCACGCGCTGCTTAGTTTCGTTCTCGCGCGCGTGCTTAGGGGCGACGTCGATGAGATAAATCGTTAGAACGTCCGCAATCAAGATTTCCGATGGATGACGGCCTCGGGTTCGGGCGGGTCGGTACTTGTTTGAGAGGTGCTCCCCGAGAGCGCGCTCGGCACCCTCGCGATCCTCTGCAACGCAGCCCGTGCTGACTTGCGCGGTCCATCTCGGATGACCCACACCGCGCGCTTGCGGAGGGTACCGTCGATGTTCCGCTCTTCGGGCCGAAGCCAGAGGCGAGTTCCTTTTGCGGGACGCGGCATAACTCCCTCATCTGTTCGATATTGGCGAGCGTCGTAAAATCCTTACCGGCGATCCGTTCGATGACGAAGCCGCCCACGGGCCGCTTCGCGTCGTAGGCCTGATGCCGACATCGAGCCGCCCGGGAAGGCAAGCTTCGCGGCCACCTCGAGCCGGAGCGGGGCCTCGGGTTCGACTTCGTCGCGATGAGGAAACTTCATTCGACTTATGGGCAGAACAAGGACTGCCCCCACACAACGTGGTAGGGCGTACCAATAGCTCCAATTCGATGCTGCTCATCTAATTGCTCAGCAAGGCAGGCTCACTTTGCCGCGGAGGCTTCCAAAATCAAAGAAGAGAAAGGTTCGTAAATTCGCAGTATAGCGAAGGCTTTCCCGAACCTGCTCCGCTAGGTCTCGTCTTCGTCGAGACGGAATGCCTCTATCAGCTTGAGCGGAGATGTTGGAGGTCTAGTCTGAGGTAAACGGACCTCATCGGTGAATTGCTGGAATTCCTTCGCCATCTCCAACAGGGATTTAGGTGGCAATTTCTGTCTGATAAATTCGTAAAATTGATCTCTAAGCTTGAGCGCACTCCTGATAGCAGTGAACACCTTCGAATCCGCGATGTTAGGATCGATCATTTGAAGGGACAGATGAATGAACTCTGTCGACGGTTGTTTTGAAATAAACCGTTGACCAGTTTTTTTTTGAACACCCAATTTTTTGGAACGGGAACACGCTTGATGAACTGCAGGTCAGACTCTTTCGCAAATGGGATTGTGCAGATGGATTTCCCAAAGCTGAATGAGCTCTAAAGTCGGTCCAACGTAGGGAGCCGATGGTCGACCCACGCCTCTGGCTTTTTCGGGTTCGAGAGCGCTAACCCTCATCGCCTCGCTTAAAATCAGTAACAAGCCGCTGACGTCATTTAGGTGTTTGAAGATCTTGGGAACGTGAGGTCTCCGGAGGATCGGATGAGGAAATTCCGCAGCCAGTTGAAAGGTAAGCCTCAGCCGTTCGATGTCCAACGACATCAATCCTTGCAAGGCGAGCCCTATCTTTTCGCTCGCATCTCAGCGGCCTGTACCCCGAGCAAAATTCTATCAACCAGGTCCGCGTCGGACCTCCTTTTGGCAAGGTAGACGATTCGGCTCAGCGCCAAAAGGAACCCCTCGGCGTCGTGATGAGACTTCAGCGGTTCTAGTTTGCAGATCTCGTCGATCTCGAGGGGAATTCCTTGCGGAAATGCTCCAACTGAAGCTCACGATGATCAGAGGTCCGCACCCTCTGGTTTCTTCGCTTCTGGCGCCTTCGTCGCTCCACCATTCGATGCCTCCGTCCGCGTGTTCTGCCAACGCGGGAGGGCCATAAGAACCACGCCTGTCGATTCTCTGCCAGACCGAGGTTCGAGAACTCGCGTTATTTTAGGGGATTTTACTGACCATCCGTTTCTCGCGTTTTCGCGCGCGTTAGGGCAATCAAGCGGTCGCTAGTGAGGAAAAGCCGTACGAGCCGCGTTGCCGGAATTGACGGCGTCATCCCGCTCGCTAACGCCGGAGGATAAAACGTAAAAGTGACCGCAGGAAGATTGGCGCCCAGCCGCTTCATCTCGGTCTGAACGAAGAAGGTTATTTGACTCGTCGAAATCGCTCGACGCACCCGGTCAGCGGTCAACGGGAGAGGTTTGCCCGCCGCGGATAAGCTGGCGCTGCGGTCGGTGTGGATCAACGCCAGCAGCAAAGGAACTCGCATGCCTAAGGTCAAAAAGTACGGCTGGAATAAAAAGCTCAGGCCAAGAAAAGACCGAATGGTTGGCCGACGAAAAAACGAAAGCATCGTCAATTGCCATCCGACGGCACCGCACCGCCGACGCACAAGCCGTCGTCGAATGGCTCCCCCGTCGATAACCAACAGCACGCGGTTCGAGAGCTTGGCATTTCCAAATTCGAATTGGTCGATGCGGTCGGAAAGTGTCAAGCTGATCTGCTTGAGCGGCTAAAGCCAAACGCCTTCCTGCGTCACCTGCTTTCGTCGCTCCGCAGGTGTAGCGGCGACAAGTGCGGCCGCGACGGGTGCGTTGAGGTCTGTGCATTCGCCGAATGGCGTCGCCGACTGCGCTTGGTTCCCGAAGGCGCAACCAGCTCTTCAAGAACGCCGAGGGTCCGATCTGCGAGTTCAGGCTTGTCCGTGGGATTTGGGCACGTCCGCCGGGCGAGCTGTGGGATGTCAGCATCGCCGCCGCCAAGCAATTGAACCGCCGTACCTTGGACAGCCTGTTCATTCCCAGCCTGATCGCTGTCGGCACGTTCAAGATCGGGCTTGCGGACTGTACCCAGCCCCATTGGGCCTGTGAAATTACCAGATTGTTGCCGGTGCCAACAAGGAGGAGCTTGAAAAAGCGTTTCTCAACTGGGGTAAGGAAAAGTACGATAGCGTGGTGGCTGTGACAGAAGTGGATAAGCCTCGGCGAGGCGGTTAGCCGCGCACTGCGGGGTTATTTGCAGGACTGGCATCATCCTCGTCTCCCGGTATCAACGTCGCAAAGCCGACCAAGGCGCACCGCCAAGAGTTTTATAACTGGCTTGCCAAGCTTCCGTTGGATGAACGGATGGTCCGCTATGGCTGCGACCGCTATCTGAACGCTCTGAAGAAGAAGCCGCGCGTAATACAGCCAAAAATCCGCAAGCCTCGGCCTAATCCCGTTTGGCTGGAAAAGTACAGGTTCGGCAATCGCCCGCAGCCGTTGAGGGGCTTCTACAAGCCGCGTCGGTGAAGGCGGTAGCCGCTCTCGCCGGACCTGGTCTGCGTGTACTCGCGTAAGCACCCGCAAGCCTTGGAGGCCGCCATCCGGTCCTGCCTCGAAATGCACACCGGAAAGACCGTCTAGCGGGTCGGCGAGGGAATGCCGGGACGCTGGACGGTCGCTGCTTAGACTGCTCCCAGTCGGTCCGGAATTGGCGGCGGTTTGCGCTGTATTCGTCATCGATAAGGATTGGCTTTCGGCGGGCAATACACGGCGATTACATCGTCAGTACCATTACGCAAGCTGTCGAGCTGCGCCTGATCGGGTGGGTTAGCTGGCCGAAAGTCAATTTGGGCCGGATATTGAGGCCGTTCCCCGCTCCGATGCACGATAAAGTAATATCGGGATACCCATTGGCGCGTTCTTCCCTGGCGATTCATCGAAATGCGCCTGATAAGGAAAATTACCCATCGTTGCTCCGGGACGAATACGGTTGAAGAATTGCGTATAGGTTTGGAAATCCCCGGCGAGCGCGCATCGATATAGTTCGGCGCGAATTTTTGCCTTTAATTTGGATCGACTGCCATTTGTGCCCTGCCAAATTCGCCCGAACCGTATTAACGAAATTGGCGCGTACCGCCATCCGAACCGATCATTGAAAAGTCAGGCGTGGAAAAATGGTGTTGGAAGCGATCAGCTGAGCGTAGCGCGCCCGCAAAAGGCCGGCTCCCCCGCAAAGGCGCAGAACGGGCGCGAGGCGTCTCACTGGGTGCCCCGCGCCGGAAGCGTGTGGCATCTAAAACGCAGACACATTGCTATGTACCTCACGGGCCGCGTCCACGGTCAGATGCTCTGGCAAAGGATGCCAATCATGTCCGCGATATCGCGCAGTGGTCGAGCATACGGAATCAGGTCCTCCGTAAGGGTATTTCGATTCGGCAGGTTGTTCGTGAGACAGGCATCAGCCGCGAGACCGTCCGCAAGATGCTCTACCATCCACTCCCGCAGCCGTACGGGCCGCGGAGCCATAGATATCCGAAGCTCGGGCCACATACAGGTTCAGTTCGACGGATGCTCCAGGAAAATGCTACTCTGCCGCCCTCGGCCCGCCTCTCCATCGAGGACATCTACAATCGCATTCGTGATAAGGAAGGCTTCCGTCGCAGCTACGGCTCCGTGAAGGACTACGTTCGCCTGATCCCGCCCGACAAGAGTTGCATCTGGGAATATGCGTACGACCTGCTGACATCGCTGGAAAAGAAGCGCGCGATCGACTTCCTATTCCTACTATCCCGTGCCGACCCACCAGTCATTTCGCGAAGCCGTACGGAGCGCTTTTTCCGCGACGCCGGTGGGGTCATCAGCATCGCCCCGAAGCCCGACAAGCGTGAGCAGGCCCGGCAGGCAGCGTCGAGTGGATGCGCCGCGTCCTCCAGAAGGAGGTCGACTCCGACGCACTTCGTAGGGAGATCGGCGATATCCCCGACTTTGCGGCCGTGCTTGACCGCCTGTACGACGGCCGCTTGTCCGACCGTAATAGATCCATGGCCGTTCTCGCGAGCCCGCCGTGGGCTAAGCAGGGACACGGTGTGCGGTTTTCTTGGGATAGACAAGCATACATACCGCAAATACCTCCGGACCTTCGAGAGCGGCGGGCATGCCGCGCTGTCGCGCGTAAGACCAAATCCACGCGGAAATACGACAACGAGGCGGTCAAGCAAGCGGTTTTTGGCTACTGACGAGCCACCCTCCAACTACGGCATCAATGGCAGACCTGGATCATGCGCGACTTGGCTCGGGTTCTGCGGGAGAGGGACAACCGGCTTGCCCCAATGTGATCCGCACGATCACCAAGGCCGCGGGCTACAAGTGGCGCAAGGCAAAATCGTGCTGACGTCGAATGACCCAACCTACATCGAAAAGGTGGCTCGCATTCGCTCTATCTTATCGAGTCTGCAGCCGGACGAGGCTTTCTTTTCAATCACGAAGACGGTCCCTTTGCAATCAAAACAAAGCCCGGACGTACTCTGGTGCCGCCCGGGATCCAACCGACGGTCCCGCAGTGGCAGAAGTCGCGCGGCTGCATGATCATGACGGCGGCGCTGGATTTACCCGGCAATCAGGTCACGCATTTCTATAGCACAAAGAAAAACACCGGCGAGATGATCCACATGATGGACATCCTGATTGATAGGTACGCCGAACACCGGAAGCTTTACCTCTCCTGGGACGCTGCATCCTGGCACATCTCCAAACAGCTATTCGCGCGCATCGAAGCCCACAACGCGGCGGCGGCCAATGGAAGCGGTCCCCTGGTTGAGACGGCGCCATTACCAGCAGGCGCTCAATTCCTGAACGTAATCGAGTCGGTCTTAAGTGGCATGGCGCGCGCAATCATTCACAACAGTGATTACAAGTCAGTTGATGAGGCGAAGGCGGCAATCGACAGGTACTTTACCGACCGAAACGCGCATTCCTGCAGCACCCCCGACGGGCCGGAAGGAAAATCTGGGGTGAGGAGCGGGAGTTGGCCGATTTTTCGGAAGCCAACAACTGCAAGGATCCCCACTACCGCTGAAGGTCAGCGCGGACCCAGCATACGCCGGGTATAGATGCTTAAACAACGGCTTCGCGTGAATTCAGGGCAACGGACCTGTGGCTTGCGTCGCAGGCTGGGCGCCGTGAGCGGGACGCAACCTGAAATGGGAA
>CAWGIW010000025.1:0-702085 GCA_963822825.1 uncultured Actinomycetes bacterium
TCGAAAAGAAGGTCGGCGAGGACACCACGACCGTGTCGGCCGGTCCGCACCCCCGGCCGCCCAGCAGCACGCTGCTGATCATGAAGCTCAGGTGACCCAGTGTCTTGCGGGTCACGCCTTCGTTGGGTGTGGCGTACAGCCAGGTCCGGATCACCCGGTAGCCCTCCCGGTGTTCCCGGCGCCGGATCGCGCCCCGGTAGGCGGGCGGCACCAGGCCCGTCGGGTGGTTCGGCATGCCGGTCAGCACGGTCACCCGGTCGCCGTCCGCGGCCCAGGTGGCGGCCAGGGCGGACAGCCTGGCCTGCGGGGCGCCCGTCTCGGGCGGGAAGTAGTGGGTCACTATGAGCGTGCGCATCTAACACCAGCCCCGGCTCAGTGCTGACGCCCGGCTGGGCGTCACCGCGCGCCAGCAGCGCAGGCGACCGTAGGTAGGTGGCCAGCAGGCCGGCCGCGGCCAGGTCGGCGGCGGCCCGCACGGCTGGCTGGCCGGTGAGGCTGGCCGCGCCGAGCAGGCAGAGCGCGGCCGTCCCGGCCGCGCTGACCACGGTCACCCGCTGGTGTGACCAGCCCACGTCGCACCACCGCTGATAGGTGTGGCTGCGGTGCCCCTCGAACCAGCGTTCGCCGGCCCGGATGCGCCGCTGCAGCGTCCACGCGGTGTCCGCGAGGTAGAGGGCGAGCGGGCCGGCCGCCGCTTCGGGCGGTACGCCGTGCAGGACGGCGTACGCGGCCAGCACCGCCAGCGCCGCGCCCAGCGTGTAGCTGCCGACATCACCCAGGAACACCCGGGCGCGGAGCGCATTCCACGGCAGGAAGGCGAGGGCGACCGCGGCGACCGCGGCGCCCGCGGCGATGAGGAACGGATCCGCGCGCCACACCCCGAGGCCGCCGTAGGCGACCCCGCCGATCAGGGCGTGGGTGGCCGAGATGCCGTTCACTCCGTCCATGAAGTTAAACGCGTTCACCACTGCGGTGACCCATACGGCAGCGATGGCCGCGACGGCCGCGAAGCGGGCCAGGGTCATCTGCGCCGGGCTGACGAGCAGGCCGGCGGTCACCAGGCCGGCGCAGCACTGCAGCAGGAGCCGCTGGGCCACCGTCAGCCCGCACAGATCCTCGGCGAACCCGATCGCGGCGAACATCACGACCGCGGTACCGAACGCCGCCGAGGGCACACTGTGCAGCAGCAGTGCGGCCACGACCAGCCCGGCGGCCATCGGGGCGCCGCCGCCCCGCGGTGTGGGCACGGTGTGCGACGACCGCAGGCCGGGAACGTCGATCGCGGATGCCCGCCGCAGCAGCGCGATCGTCGCGGGCTCGGTGACGATCACGATGGCGCCGGCGGACAGCGCGGTGAGAATTCCGATCATTGTCGCTGGCGGCCGTGCCTGGCCATGGTCGGTGCCGCGGCCGAATCGCCATTCGGGTACACCGTGCGGCCTGACACGGGGCCGGCCTGCCGGGCGCTGTCCGTGACGGGGCCGGCGGCCGCGTAGGAGCCGTACCCGTATCCGGTTCCGTATCGGCTGCCGTACCCGCTCCGCTTGGTCACCTCGTTCAGGACGATTCCCACCAGTAGCGCGTTGGCCTGGGAGAACTTCTCCGAGGCACGCTCCAGCTCGGCTCGTCTCGTCCGGTCGGCGGCCACCACGAGCAGCGCCGCGTTCGCATAGCTCGACAGCACCATCGCGTCGGTGACCGGCAGCACCGGCGGGCTGTCGATGAGGACCAGGTCGAAGTCCTCGCGGAGGGCGGCGAAGACATCACGGGTCCCCGGTCCGCTGAGCAATTCGGCCGGGTTGGGCGGAACCAGCCCGGCCGCCAGCAGCCACAGGCGCTCGCTGATGGGCTGCAGGGCCTGCTTGAGTGATCGTTCGCCGAGCAGGACCGTGGTCAGGCCGACCGTCTCGTCGAGCCCGAAGAACTGCCCGATCCTGGGTCGTCGCAGGTCGCCAGAGACCAGCACGACCCGCTCGCCCGCCTGAGCGAATACCGCCCCCAGGTTCGCCAGTGTCGAGGTCTTGCCCTCGCTGGCCGCTGGGCTGGTGACCAGCAGCGTTTGCAGGTCCCGTCCTTGCCGGGCGAACTGAAGCGAGGTACGCAGCGATCGGTACGACTCGGCGGCCGGCGACGTGGGCTTGGCCGTGGACACCACCATGGCCTGCTTGCGCCGTTTCCAGGATGTCACCATCGGCACGAGGCCAAGCACCGGCGATCCACCGAAGTGCTCGGCGCCCTCCTTGGACGTCACCCGGTCGTCCAGGTTGTGGCGCAGGAACGCGGCACCCAGGCCGAGCATCAGCCCGGCCAGCAGGCCGAGCAGCGCGTCCCGGACGGGTTTGGGAGAACTCGCTGAACGAGGCGGCTGGGCGGGCGTGATCACTTCCACCCCGCCGGTCGCCACCCCACCGGGGGCGACCGCCCCGTTGACCTGTAGCTGGGCGAGCTGGTCCCTGAGTACCGCCTGCTGATTGAGCAAGGCCGTCACGTCCGCGGCCGAGCCTGCATGACCCCGCAGCGCCTTGGCCTGCGCGCCGACC
Organism: uncultured Actinomycetes bacterium; assembly: GCA_963822825.1. GTDB lineage: Bacteria > Actinomycetota > Actinomycetes > Streptosporangiales > Streptosporangiaceae > JAWWPY01. The sequence continues at coordinate 2,541 of CAWGIW010000025.1, forward strand.
GACTGGATTTGCGACCGCAGCTGGGTCTCGGCGGCTGTAGCGTTATCGATGACGACGGTCCGCTGGTACGTGACGAATGCCTGCGCGTAGGTGTTTGCGACCATCGCGGCTTGTGCGGGAGCGGCGGCTATCGCCGCGATGGAGATCACGTTGGTCTGCGCGACCTGAAAAGCAGTCACGGGCGGATGGCCGCCGAGCCGGCGCTGGACCAGTCCCTGCACGGGGGCGCTGGTCACGAGCTGCAGCTCGGTCTGCACCTGGGTGGGGGTGACCGGCTGCTGTGCCGCTCCGGACACCGAGGCCTGGCCGGAGGGCTGGACGAGCAACTGGGCGGTGGCTGAATACTGCTTGGCCTGGGTCAGCGAAAGGGCCAGGCTCACCGCCAGGCCGGCCACGGCAATTGATACGATCCACCACTTTCGCCGACGCAGGACCACGAGATATGAGCGAAGAGTCGGATTGGCACCGAACTCCATCGTCATGGGATTAACCACCCCTCTTTGCGCTGGCCCTCTTTGCGCTGGTCCGCCGCGATGAGTTGGGTTGCTTGCCGACACCAGCATAGGAACAATGAGTGTACTATCAATCACTCTGAGTAAAAGGGGGTAGCCCCGCCGCAGGTCCACGCGGGTGGCCCTGCTGGCGCGCTGCCCGCCGGGCGGTTCCGGGCAGCTCACCGAACAGCGATACACGGGGAACCTGATGTGGGCGGGATGGTCATGATGCGGCGTGCCCCGTGACCGACATTTTGCTGCTGTGCACCGCTAATACCTGCCGGTCCCCGATGGCCGAAGCGCTGCTCCGGCGGCAGCTGGCCACGCGCGGCATAGTCGCGTCGGCCCACTCGGCCGGAATGCTCGGCGACGGTGAGCCGCCACCGCCCGAGGCGATCTCGGCCATGGCCGCCCGCGGCCTCAATACCGGGGCGCACCGCAGTCACCAGCTCAGCGCGACTGACCTGGCCCACGCCGACTTGGTGATCGGGATGGCGCGCGCGCATGTCCGGCACGCGGTGGTCATGCTTCCGGAGGTGTGGCCCCGCGTGTTCACCCTCAAGGAGCTGGTCCGCCGGGGGGAGACGGTCGGGGCGAGGCCGGCCGGCGAGCCGCTGGTCCGGTGGCTGGGCCGCCTGCACGATGCCCGGGACCGCCGGTCGCTGCTCGGGGACTGCCTGGCTGACGACGTGGCCGACCCGATCGGGGGTCCGCCGCAGGCGTATGCCGACGTCGCTGTGCTGCTCGACCGGCTGGTGGCGCGGCTGGTGACGCTCTGCTGGCGTCAGGGCGTGTCCCTGGACACGCCTTAATCCGTCGGTGCCCGACCGGGCCAGGTCGGGGCGTACGTACTCGGCGCAGCTGGCCAGGGTGGCCCGCAGGTAGTCGGCGCCCACATCCGGGTCGAGGCCGGTGACCCGATCGGGGTGCAGGGGGGCCACCGCGGCGTGCTGGATGAGGGGGTGCCGTGGCCGCGGTGCGTGCAGTTCGCCGCGGCCCAGCAGAACCTCGGTCAGCTTCTCGCCCGGCCGCAGGCCCGTGTACACGATGTCGATCTCGTTCTCGGTGTGCGCGGCCAGCCGTCGCGCGATGTCGTCGATCAGTACCCGTTCCCCCATGTCGAGGACGAGTACCTCGCCGTCATCCCCGATGACGGCCGCCTGCAGTACCAGCTGGACGGCTTCATCCGCGGTCATGAAGTAACGACTGACCTGGGGATGAGTCACCGTGACCGGGCCGCCTGCGGCGACCTGCGCGGACAGGGCGGTCAGCACCGACCCGCGGCTACCGAGGACGTTTCCGAAACGGACGCTCAGGTAGGTTCCTTTGGCGCGGCCGGCCAGGTACGCGGTGAGCCGCTCACCGATCCGTTTGGAGTAACCGAGCACGCTGATGGGGTCGGCCGCCTTGTCGGTCGAGATGTTAACGAACGACTCGACGCAGGTCATGGCGGCCGCCTCCAGGACCGTGAGAGTGCCCCAGATGTTGCTCTTCAGCGCTTCAGCGGGATAGCGCTCGAGGAGTGGCAGGTGTTTGAGCGCGGCGGCGTGAAAGACGATCTGGGGCCGGAACTGCTCGAAGACCTCGCTGATCCGGCGTGGGTCACGGATGTCCGCCAGCACCGTATCGTCGGTGTCGAGCAGCGCCCGGCCGTGCAGGGTCAGCTGCATAGCATGCAGCGCGGACTCGTCACGGTCCAGCATGATCAACTCTGCGGGAGCGAACCGGTGCAGCTGGCGGCATAGCTCGCCGCCGATGGATCCGCCGGCGCCGGTCACCAGGATCCGCTTGCCCGCGAAATGACCAGCGACGGCGGCGACATCGGTCTCCACCGGCCTGCGGCCGAGCAGGTCGCTGATCCGGGGGTCACGGACTCCTTCGATGCGGGCGCCGCCGTTGATTATTTCCGTGATCGACGGGATGACCTTGGGCGTCAGCCCGCAGTTCTCCGCCTGCGCCGTGAGGTCGCGGATCGCCGTTCCGCTCGCCCGGGCGAGCGCGATGACCAGGACCGTGGCGCCGGTCTGCGCCGCCGCCGCCGCCATCCGGGTGCGGTCGCCGAGAACCGGGATGCCCTGAATCCGCAGCCGTCGCTTGGCCGGATCGTCGTCGAGGATCGCCACCGGCCGGTACTGGGCATCTGGCTGGCAGGCCAGCCGGCGGACCAGGATCGAGCCCGCTTCGCCCGCGCCGAAAACGATGATCTTGGTAGCCGCAACGGCGGGGGTTCGTGACCGATGTCTGACCGCGAACAGCGTGTACCGTCCAGCGAGCATGGCGGGCAGGGCAAAGACCGCGCCGCCCGCGACTGTCTCGAACTCGGCCCGATGGCCGGCGAACAGGACCACTCCGAACACGGCGAGCGTGAGCGCCATGCCGCAGCAGGCCACTGCGACGCCTATCACCTCGTCGAGACTGCCTCGCTGGTAACGGCCCCGGTAGAGCCCAGCGAGCAGGCCCGATCCGGCCGACAGGAGGCAGATGGCCAGTATCAACGGGACGAAGACCGTCGAGCTGACGCCTGCGCCCGCCGGGTCCCTCGTGACCCACTCCGCGGCCAGCAGGCCGCCGAGCCAGGCCGCCGCGTCGTAGCCGGCCTCAGCACCTGCGTGGCCCCACTGCCGGCTGCACAAGAGCCGCCCCGTGGGGAGGCGGGCTGAACTCGTGCCCACCGCCTCGTTGTTCACGCAGCCCCCGTTCCTGTGCTGCCGCAGGCGTCGGTGCACCCGTTGGCTGCCGCAGGCGTCGGTGCACCCGTTGGCCGCCGCACGCTGCATGGGATACATTACCCTGAGTAACGGATCGAACACCATTAGTAGTTTAGTAGCAGCGACCGTCGGTGCGGGGCGAAATTGCCGTGGACCTGCGGAATCGTCCATTTCGGCGGGGAATTCACCGGAGCCGGAGGAAGTGTCCAGAACTCCGCTAGCGGGGCCTACCAGGCAACGCTTAGACAAGGGGGCATTGAGGATGACTCGCACACCCAGCGGCAATAACCCGGCCGACCCGGCGCATTCCGCAGATCCTGCGACATCCGCGGCGGCCGGCGCGGATCAGCCAACCAGGCGGAGGCGCCGTGGCACGCGCATCGCCCTGCTGTCCATCCTCTCCGTCCTGGTGCTCGTGGGCGCGACCGTGACGGCCGGCTTCGTGGTCGTCAGCCACATGGCGGGCAGCATTACGCGCCTGGCGGTCGCCCGGCTGGATTCGAGGTCGGGGTCGGTTCCGGGATTGTCCGGAGCCGGCCAGACCATCCTGATCACCGGGGCCGGCTTCGGGCCCACCGGCAGTTCAGCGCCTGGGACGGGAGCCCCGGAGCCCAGCGGGCTGATCATGCTCCTGCACATCAACGCGAACAAGCAGGCCGGCGGGGTCGTATCGCTGCCGCCCATGGCGGTGGTCGCCGTGCCCGGGCACGGGCGCCTGCAGCTCCAGCAGGCGCTCGCCCTCGGCGGGCCGAGCCTGCTGGTGCAGACGGTGGAGCAGCTGACCGGCTTGCCGGTCAACCACTACGCCCGGATCGACTTCCAGCACGTATCGGCCGTGGTCAACGCGGTCGGCGGGGTGTACGTCAACGTACCGGAGCAGGACACGAGCTTCTCGTATACCTTCCATGTCGGGATCAACCACCTGGACGGAGTGGCCTCGCTTTACTACGTGCGGCAGCTGTCCCTCACCGAGGCGGCCAGGGTCCTGCGGCAGCAGAACCTCATCCGCGCGATACTGCGCAGACTCGCCAGCACCCAGCTGCTCGCCAACCCGCTGACGATGGTCCGCGTGCTCAGCGCGGTCAACAGCATGCTGGCCGTGGACAGTAATTTCACGAACCCGGAAATCGAGTCGCTGGCGTTGCAGCTCCGCACGCTGAGCGGCCCGGACGGGACGTTCCTGACCGCCCCGACCGAGATGGCCGGGAAGCAGGTCATCTTCACCCCCCAGATCAGCGGCCAGCTATGGCAAGCGATCCGCCGCGACACGATCGCGGCCTTCGCCGCGCAGTATCCGGCCTCGCAGACGCCGCCGGCTGTTCCCTGACGCCGTCTTCCCGGCCAGGCTCCGTACCCACGGGACGGGCTTCACGGCGCTGGCCCGCCACTTTGCAGAAAGGGCTAGTTTAATCCCTATTGCGCCTCTGGCGTAAACATCAAATGTGACCGATGTCTCGTGGCTTGCTGTGCGTCGGCCCGTGTGAAAGCCCGGGCCACCCTGCTGACGGACGCTCCGTGTTATCAGAGTAATTATGTTTTCGCGTGGGCAGAGCCGGGAATATCTCATCTGGCAGGAGTGCGCTGCTCCGGGGGGATTACGTGAAGCTTGCGGTATTTGCTGACGATAATCCGCTGAGTCAGCTAAAGCCCAGAACCGTGAGTGGCCACGATCTGGGCCGCCCACGTATCGGCATCCTTGTGGTTGCCTACAATGCGGAGTCAACCCTGCGCGCGACTCTGGACCGTGTTCCGGTTGACTTCCTGGCGCGGATCGCCGAGGTAATCGTGCTCGACGATGCGAGCCACGACACCACGTTCGCCAACGGACAAGCGTGGGCCGCCCGGCTGGACACGCCAAGCACCCTGGTGGTGCACCATACCAAGAACCTCGGCTATGGCGGCAACCAGAAGGCGGGATACAAGCTGGCGCTGGATCGTGGCCTTGACATTGTGGTGATGCTGCACGGGGATGGCCAGTACGCGCCGGAACTGCTGCCGGAAATGGTGGCTCCGCTGGAGCGCGGCGAGTGCGATGCCGTGATGGGGTCCCGCATGATGGGCAAGGGAGCCGCACGGCGCGGCGGCATGCCGCTGTACAAGGTGGTCGGCAACCGGATCCTCACCCGGGCCGAGAACGCCCTGCTCGGTACGGATCTGACCGAGTTCCACTCCGGGTACCGGGCCTACACGACCAGCGCGCTGCGCGATATTCCGTTTGAGCACAACGCTGACGGCTTCGACTTTGACACACAGATCATCGTCCAGCTTCTCCACGCCGGAAAGCGGATCGTTGAAATTCCGGTTCCCACGTACTACGGCGACGAGATCTGTTACGTCAACGGAATGCGCTACGCCAGAGATGTAGTCAAGGATGTGCTCGAATACCGTATGGCCGTCATGGGATTCGGCACCTCAAGTTGGGTGGCCAAACCGCCGGACTACGCATTCAAGGACGGTGACGGGTCCTCGAACGCCGTGATGCTGGAAATGATAACCGGCATGCCGCCGTGCCGCATCCTCGACATCGGCTGCTGGGGAGGCCATTTTGCCGCCCACGCCCGGGCGGCCGGTCATGAGGTGACCGGTGTGGACCGCCTGGAGATTCCTGGTGTCCGGGAACGCACTGACCATTTCGTCAAGGCCAGCCTCGACGAGGGAATTCCGGCTGAGGTGGGTGACGGCTTCGACATCGTCGTCGCCGCGGACGTCATCGACCACCTGTCACGACCGGGCGAGGTACTGCGCGATATGTGCAGAGTACTCCGGCCAGGCGGCCTGGTGCTGCTCTCGGCCCCGAACTTCGCGCACTGGTACCCCCGGATGAGGATCGCCGCGGGTTTGTTCGGCTACGACCGCCGGGGCATTCTGGACGAGGCACACCTGCGCTTCTACACCCGGTCCACCCTGCGCCGGCTGGTCCACGCCAGCGGATTCGACATTCTGGAGGAGCAGGCCACCGGGCTGCCGCTGCGGGCTGTCTCCGCCGCGGACGGGCGGAAACTTCGGATCGTGAGCAAGAGCGACCGGATCCTCGTCGGCATCCGGCCGACCCTGTTCGGCTACCAGTACATCCTGAAGCTAACCCCCCACGCGCAGGCCGAGGTGCATGTCGAAGTCATCTGACCCGGGTGGCCCCCTCCATCAGGACACACGCCCCGCCACGCGGTCGCCGCGCCGGTTCGCGCGGTCGTCGGGGCTCCCTGAGACGGGGTGTCCGGCGCAGGAAGACGTTCCAAGGAGACATCACTTGACCACAGGGAACATGGCGCTGCTGCTGTTCGCCGTGAGTATGGCGGCCACCGGGCAGGTCATGCTCAAACACGGCATCCAGATCGCGTCCGCCCGGGCGGCCCATTCCGGCAGTTCGCTCGCGGTCAGCGCGGCCAGCTCGCCATGGGTGCTGCTCGGCTTCGTGGTGTTCGCCATCTCCGCGATCACGTGGCTGGCCGCGCTGGCCCGGGTACCACTGAGCGTCGCCTATCCATTCAACGCCCTCGGCTATCTCGGGATCCTGGCTGCGAGCGTCCTCGTCCTGCATGAACGGGCCAGCGCGGCGACTTGGGCGGGCTCGCTCCTGGTCGTGTCGGGGCTGATCATTGTCGTCTTGGCCCAGCCATAAGAGCCGCGGCCGGGTGGCGGGAGGACATCTCAGCCGCGAGCGGCCTCCTCGGAGCGCTGCGCATAGATGGTGATGGTGGCGCTGCCTCCCCAGGCGGCCGCCACCGGTGCCCATAGGAGGCCGACCAGCGTCAGCGGGATTGAGGAAGCCACGGCGACGGCCGACAGCAATGATCCCGCATCGAGATGGGCGAGACGCGCTGGCGGTCGCCGCAGCACGTCATACAGAAGATTGGTGGGCAGGCCGAAGCGGTTTTGCACCGTCTGTACAAAGCTGAAGAGGTCATATTCCGGGGCGACGTGCACGACCTCCCGGGGCTCAAGCCCGGCCGCACGGAGAAGGTTGGCCAGCGTAGCGGATGTGAAGTGAAAGAGATGGCGCGGAACATCTAGGTGAAACCATCCGGCTTTGCCCATTATGGCTTCGGGAGAGCCGAAGTTTGGCACCGCGATCGTCAGCACCCCGCCAGGGCGCAACAGGCGCGCTACGTTCAGCAGGGTTGCCGCCGGATCGTGCACATGCTCGGCCACGTGCCAGAGCACAACTGCGTCATAGCTGATGCCTTCGGCGGCCAGCTCACCCAGACCTTGGACCCGTACGTCGAGATTCAGCACGTCCCGGGCATGCTGGGCGGCACCTGCTGAGCGTTCGGTCCCACGTGTTTCCCACCCTCGACGCCGCATCTGGTCGAGAAACCAGCCGGGACCGCACCCCACGTCCACGACCCGGCCGGGCCCGCCCGTTAGCCGTTCTATGCGTCGGATGCGGGCCCGGTGAACTACGGACAGGGCCCTTTCCAGACCCAGCCGGTAGCGGTCGGCCGAAGCGTGGTAACCGGCGGGGTAATACCGGTCGAGTTCACTCGCGGCAGGCTGGGGGTGGGTCCGGGCCAAGCCGCACGCCGTGCATTTAGTAATGTCGAATCGGTCCCCGGTTACCGGATCGCTCGCGCTGAACAGGCGGTCCGCCGTGGCCCCACGGTGACACGGGCAGCAGTCGTGATTCATCAAGCGATTCTATCGGCTCCTCACTGATGGCTGTCGATCGGAATGCCCGATGGCTATTTTTACCGTATTTTCCATGCAGTACCCACCCGTGCGTGCCAGAAATCGTCAGTTACTACTAATAATCGCATCCGTGTGGCAACGGCTGTTATGTATTCTTTTGGCTCTGGCCGGGAATAGCTGTTCTGGCGGATGGGTCTGTCGCCGAGCGTTCCGTATCGGGGGTGGACGCCGTCAAGCATGAGAATGCGGTGCCGAGGGCGGGGATCCGGATGCTCGTTTCTGAGATCATGCTGGCTGACCTGCCATGCTCTTACTTCGACGGAATTTTCATCTCGAATTTCCTAGAACACCTCGGCGGCCCGAATGATGTTTACCTATTTCCTGCCCTACTCGTTCACTGGCCATCTGCCTTCCCATCCGGCGCTCGTCCGCGCCTACCTGCGGTTCCGCCCCGCTTGGCGGCTGTTTGGCAAGCAGTTCCTGGTGATCGCTGTGCGCCCGGGCGGCGGCCAGGCGCCGGACCAGGTCGGTGTCACCGGGGTGCCAGCCACGGGCACGACGAAGCATAGGTAACATATATAAGCACATGATATAGTTTTCCGATGATCATCACCCCGATCGGCGCTACGACCGTCGGCGCGGCCTCAGGTGCAGGCACGGCTAGTGGTGCAGACACCGGTGCCGGCTCCGAGTACGAGGAACTGGCGGCCGCGCTGGAGCGGCTCGTCTCGGTGTGGCGGCGGCTGGCGGTGCCGGGGGAGCTCAGTTCCACCGCGGCGTTCACCCTGGCCCGGCTGTCCCGTGACGGGCCCTGCAGGCTGACCGATCTGGCCGCCCACGAGAACGTGTCACAGCCGGCCATGACCCAGCTCATCTCGCGGCTGGAAGGCCAGGGGCTCGCCGAGCGGTGCAGCGAGCCCGGTGACGCCCGCGTCGTCAACGTGGCCGTGACCGCCCAGGGTGAAGAGCTGATCGCCCGCAGGCGGGCCGCGCGGGCGGACCGGTTCGGGGAGCTCTTCGTCACGCTGCCCGCGCCCTATCAGGCCGCCCTGACCAGTGCCCTGCCCGCACTGCGGCTTCTCGCGGACGCCGGTGCCGGCCCCGGCCGCGGTGAGCAGATCCGGTAACCAGCAAGCACAGTATCCGCCGTGACATGTGTGGAGCCAGCATGAGCAACCCGGTCCAGATCAGGGACGCAGAGATCACGCGGGGCGGGCCCCCGCAGAGCGCGTTCCGTCAGCCCAAGGCGGTCTGGGTGGTCGCGTTCGCCTGCGTGATCTCGTTCATGGGCATCGGGCTGGTCGATCCGATCCTGCCCGCCCTGCGGGTCAAGCTGCACGCCAGCCCGAGCCAGGTCGAGCTCCTGTTCAGCAGCTACCTCGTGGTGACGGCGGTGGCGATGCTGGTCACCGGGTGGGTCTCCTCGCGGATCGGCGCGAAGTGGACCATGGTCGGCGGCTTGGTGCTGATCGTCACGTTCAGCGCACTGGCCGGGAGTTCCGGCGGCATTGGGCAGATCGTGGAGTACCGGGCCGGCTGGGGCTGGGCAACGCCTTGTTCATCGCGACCTCGCTCGCGGTCATCGTGGCCTCGGCCAGCGGTGGCTTCGCCGGGGCGATCATCCTGTATGAAACCGCCTTGGGTGTCGGCATCGCGCTCGGCCCGCTGGTCGGCGGCGAACTCGGCGCCATCAGCTGGCGTGGCCCGTTCTTCGGCGTGACCGTCCTGATGTCGGTCTCGCTGATCGCGACGCTGGTGCTGGTGGGCAAGACGCCGCGGCCCGCCCACCGCGAGTCGCTGGTTGAGCCGCTGCGGGCGTTGCGTCATCGCGGCCTGCTGACCATGGGCCTCACCGCGCTCTGCTACAACTGGGCCTTCTTCACCGTGCTCGGCTACGCGCCGTTCCCGATGAATCTCAACACCCACAACCTCGGCTATGTCTTCACCTGCTGGGGCGCCCTCGTCGCCGCCGGCGCGATCTTCCTGGCGCCCCGGCTGGAGCGCAGGCTGGGCGTGGCCCGGACGCTGTATCTCAACCTCTCCCTGTTCGCCGTCAACGTCCTGGTCATCGCCATCGGGATCTCGTCAAAGATCACACTGATCGTTGCGGTGATCGTCTCCGGAGTGTTCATCGGCATCAACAACACCGTCACCACGCAGGCGGTCATGACGGTCGCCCCGGTGGAACGACCGGTGGCCTCGGCCGCCTACGGCTTCATCCGCTTCATCGGCGCCGGCCTCGCCCCGTACGCGGCCGGCCGGATGGCCGCCAGTTTCGGTGTGCACGTGCCGTTCTACGCCGGCGCGGGCGCCGTGCTGGCTAGTGCCGCGTCAGGCTACGTTTGCCCGGGTGACGACCCGGCGGAGTCGTTCGTCGTAGGCGTGGTTGTTGCGCCAGATGATGTACCGGCGGATCATGCTGGCCTGCTCTTTATGGCTGGCGTGGTCGGTGCCGTCGAGCGCGAAGTACCGCAAGGCCGTGAACTGGGCCTCGATCCGGTTTAACCACGACGAGTTCGTCGGCGTGTAAGCGATCTCGACGTTGTTCGCGGTGGCCCAGGCGCACCCGACCGTCCCTGGCGGTGCTCAGGTGCGGGCTGAAGTTGTCACAGACGATCGCGATCCGGGTGGCGGCCGGGTAGAGGGAGCGCAGGTAGCGGCAGAACTCCAGGAACCGGCCCCGGGTCTTGCGCGGCTTGACGTGCCCGAACAGCTTGTCCTCGCCCAGCTCATAGGCAGCAAACAGGTGCCGCACGCCCTCGGTGCGGGTGTAGGTGGCACGCATCCGCGGCCGCGGCTCCCGGCCCGGCTCAGCGTTCTTCCCGCTGACCGCCGCCCACTGCCGGCCCGGCCGGGGCTGCAGGTTCAAAGGCCCGAACTCATCCACGCAGAAAATCACCTCCGGCTCGCCAGGATCGGGGACGACCTCGCCGTCAGCAATCGCATACAGATGCTCGATGCGGGCTTTCTTCGCCTCGTAGTCCGGGTCCTTCGAGGCCTTCCAGGTTTTCAGGCGTTGAAAGGTGACGCCTTCCTCGCGGAGCAGCGTGCGCAGGCCCTCGTGGCTGATGTCGTCGACCACCCCCTCAGCGACCAGGAACTCCGCCAGCTTCGACAAGCTCCAGGCCGAGAACGGCAGGCCATGCTCAGCCGGCCTGGACTTGGCGGTCTTCTTGATCTCGCGGCGCTGCGGCAAGGTGAACTTCGGCGGACGCCCGCCCTTGTACTTCGGGTAGAGCGAGCCGAACCCGTCGGCGTTGAAGTTGCGGATCACATCGCGGATCCGGTCCTCGCTGGTGAACGCCACCTTCGCGATCGCGGCGGCGTCCATGCCCTGAGCTGACAGCAGCACCATCTGCGCCCGCCGCCACGTCACTACCGACCCAGTTCCCCGGCGCACGATCCGCACCAGCCGCCGGCCCTCATCATCATCGATCTCACGCACCCGCAGCCGTTCCGTCACGAGCCCAGTCTCCAAGACCGCCCTGCCCGGAACCGCCCCCGCCCCGGGGACCTCGTCCTCTCCGGGACGCTTTCCAGCTCACACGCTCAAAAGGCGGCGAAGCAAAGGCAGGTAAGAAGGGTCAGCGAACCTGAGCCCATCAAGCTGCCCCTCTTCGAACCAGCCGATGGCGTCATGCTCTTCTGGCTGCAGGTTCGACACGGTCCCCCGCCAGCGCCACGAGACCCACACGGTCAGGTCTAAGCCAGCTTGAAGATCGACCCGGTGCAGCACAGGGCCGCCATCGACGCCCTCAAGCCCGGCCCCCAGTTCCTCGGCCACCTCCCGCCGGAGCGCATCTTCGGGGCGCTCGCCAGGCCGGACGTGACCGCCTGGAAAGTCCCACACATCCGGATACCACCGCCGGCCTGGGGATCGGTGACACAGCAACAACTGGTCCCCCCGACGCAAGATCACGGCTACAACGTGGTGATCCTCCATCGCCCAAGTATCCCGTAGACGGGGCAAAGGTTGTCAGACGCGGCACTAGTATCGCGATCCTGGCCAGCGGGCATCGGTTCCTGACCGCCGCCGAGCGGGCCACCACGGGGCCAGCCACCACGGGGCCAGCCACCACGGGGCCAGCCACCACGGGGCCAGCCACCACGGGGCCAGCCACCATGGCGTCGGCCACGATGGGAGCGGCCGGTTCTCAGCCGGCTCAGTTTCCCGTTTCCGCTGCTCAGGAGCAGGATGCGCAGCCGGCCTGAGACATGGGACGGAGCGCGATGGACAGCGCGCAGAATAAGAGTGGGACATGACGGGGGACACCGAGGGACGCGAGGTGACCATGGAGATCCGTTCCTTCGTCGCACTCGGGGACAGCTTCACCGAGGGGCTCGACGATCTGGCCGCCGACCACAGCGGGTACCGCGGCTGGGCCGATCGCTTCGCGGAGCGGCTCGCCGAGGATCAGCCGGGACTGTGCTACGCGAACCTCGCGGTGCGCGGGAAGCTGCTGGGCGAGGTCGTCGAGGAGCAGGTACCGCGGGCCATCGCGATGGCGCCGGACCTGGTCGCCATCGCGGCGGGCGGTAATGACATGCTGCGGCCGCGGACCGACCCGGACGAGCTCGCGGAAACCTTCGACGAGGCCGTGCGGACATTGCTGTTGTCGGGCTGCCAGGTGCTCATCTTCGCCGGTTTCGACCCCCGCTTCCCGGTGCTGCGCCTGATCCGCGGCAAGGCGGCCGCCTACAACATGCACCTGCGGGCGATCGCTCGCCGGTACCAGTGTCACGTGGTGGACATGTGGTCCATGAGCACGCTGCACGACCCGCGTGCCTGGAGTGCCGACCGGCTGCACCTTTCCTCGGACGGCCACCACCGGGTGGCGCTGCGGGCGTGCGAGGTCATGGGCGTGCCGACCGGCGAGGACTGGCGGGAGCCATGGCCGGCCGAGGGCGTCACCGCCTCGCGCTACGCGGGCTGGCTAGCGGCCCGCCGGCTGGACGCGCGGTGGGCGCGGGTGCACGCCGCACCCTGGTTGAGCCGGCGGATCCGCGGCGTCTCCTCCGGAGATGACATCGAGCCCAAGCGCCCCGAGTTGCTGCCGGTGCAGGGTACCCAGTGCGGGGCGGCCGGCGCCCCCTGATCCAGCGGCGGCTACGGCGCTCCTGATCCGGGTGGCGGCTACGGCGCTCCTGATCCGGGCGGCGCCTACGGCGCTCCTGATCCGGCGGCGCCTACGGCGCCAGGTCGGCCAGGATTTCCTCGAGCCGCGCGAGCGCGGCGGTAATCCACGGCCGGGTCAGCGGGTCGGCGGCGGCCAGCGCTGATTCGCGCTGCGCCGGGGTCTCTCCGTAGAGCAGGCCGGTGGCCACCCGCACCCGCAGCGCGCCGGCGTCCTCCCCGAACGCGCCCGCCGGCAGCACCCCCATGCCGTACCGGTCGAGCAGGTGCCGGGCCAGGCCGGCCCCGGTACAGATCCCGTAGCGGCCGCGCAGGTGGACACGCCACGGTGCGAAGTCCGGGTAGAGATAGAACGCGGCCTCCGGTGCCGGCACGACCAGCCCGGCCGCCGCGAAACGGTCAGCAACGGCGTGGGCCACGGTCGCGTGGAGGGAGCGGCTGCGGGCAATTCGTTGGGTAATCTCTGGCGGTTCGCTGAAGGCCAGCGCCGCTGCCCGCTGGATGGGCACGGCCGAGGCGGACCATATCTCACTGCCGATTCCCAGCAGCCGGTCACGCAGCCCGCGGGCGGACGGGCTGTCTGGCAGCCGGGCAACGCCGATCCGCCAGCCGCCGAGAGCGAGGCTCTTGCTGAGCGAGGTCGTGACCACGGTCCGCTCCGGCGCGAATGCCGTCGGGCTCGGGAACGGTGCCAGCGGGTCGTGGACCAGGTCGCGGTAGATCTCATCGGAGATGATGATCAGGTCGTAGGCCGCGGCGACGTCGCAGAGTTCGCGCATGGTGCCCGGGCGGGCGAGCCGGCCAGTGGGGTTGTCCGGCAGCGTGACCACCACCGAGCCGATCCGCCGGCCATTCTCGCGCGCCGCCTCGACGGCCCGGGCGAGCCCGGCCGGGTCACAGATCCCGCCTTGCCCCGGTGGGACGGGGACGAAGTGCGTGCGGGCGCCGAGCATGCTGGCCTGCGCGGCATAGCTGACCCAGCTTGGCTTCGGTACGGCGACGTCCGCGCCGATGGCGAGTTGCAGGCCGAACAGCAGCGGCTTGCTGCCCGGCCCGCAGACCACTGAGGTGGCGCTGGTCGGCAGGCCGCGCCGGGCCCAGTAGCCCGCCGCGGCCTGGCGCAGCGAGTCCAGCCCGGCCACCGGGCCGTAGGCGTTGCTGTCGCTGGCCGCGGCCAGCGCCGCACAGAGCATCGGATGGGCGGGCAGGCCGGCCTCGCCGAAGGCGAGCGGGAGCACCGTCTCGCCGCCGCGCCGCCGGACCGCGAGCGCTTCGTTGGCGGCCAGAGTGGCGGAGACCGGGATCGGAGTGGGTGCGGGGCGGACGGTCGGCATGGCTGTATCAGCCATGGACATGGCCTTAGCTCCTAGCTGCGGGGGCTGGGGCGCCGCACTGCGCCGTGGAAATGGCGGGGCATCGGAGTGCGCCTCCGGCCGCTGCTACCAGCATGCTCCTGGCCCATGCATTAGCACAAGCTTCTATCTCTGTTGTCCAGGCTAAGCTTAGCTAATGCTCGACTTGCACCGGCTCCGCCTGCTGCGGGAATTCGCCGAGCGTGGCACCATCGCCGCCACCGCTGCTGCCCTCGGGTACACCCCCTCAGCGGTGTCGCAGCAACTCGCCGCGCTGGAACGCGAGGTGGGCATGGCGCTGCTGGACCGGACCGCCCGGTCGGCCGAGCTGACCGACGCCGGGCGGCGGCTCGCGTCTCATGCCGAGCGCATCCTGGCGCAGGTCGAGGAAGCGGAAGCGGACCTCACCGCGGCGGCCCAGGACCCCTCAGGGCGGGTGTCGATCGCGGCGTTCCCGACCGCCGCCGCCGCCTTCGCCCCGGCCCTGGCGCGCAGCCTCCGGGCGCATCCGGGGCTGACCTTGCTGCTGAGGCAGACCCAGCGAGGGGAGGGCCTGCGCCAGGTCAGTTCGGCCGAGGTGGATGTCGCGCTGGTTGACGACTGGTCGGGCAGCCTGGTCGGCACCGAGTCGGCGCTGCTGCGGTTCTACCCGCTGGTCCGGGATCCGCTCGTGCTGGTGGTGCCGCGCGGGCATCGGCTGGCCGACCCGGGGGTACCAGTCGACCTGCGGCAATTGCGGGCGACCAGCCGGTGGATGGCGGCGCCGGCCGGAGAGCCGTCCCGGCGGGCGGTCGATCTGCTGCTCGCCGGGGTGGGCGGTGCGCCGCCCGTGCCGTGGGAGTTCGAGGGTCTGGGTACCATCCTCAGCCTGGTGGCCCGGGGCATCGGCATCGCGGCCGTGCCCCGGCTGGCCCTGGCCGCGGGGGAAGCGCGGGTCGCCGTGCGTGAGCTACCCGAGGGCAGCCCGGCCCGCGAGGTGTACGCGGTGGCCAGGGCGGCCAGCGTCCGGCGTCCCTCCGTCGCCGTCATCCTGACGGCGTTGCATGACGGGGCCAAGCACCTGCCCGGCCGTGGCGCCCGCGGCCGCACCTTCCCATGACCGCCGTGCTGGGTCAGGAGGAGGCAATCGCGCGGGGCCTGGGACGCCGTCGGAGCCACTGCCAGAACGTCCGGCGCCGCGGCCGCGGCGGCCGCGCCGGGCGAGCGGTGATGGTGCTGTAATAGGCCGTGCCCGACACGTTGATTCGCAGGGTCACGGGCACGCCCGGGCCCGGCGGCGGGCCGACCTTCACGGTGCTGCCGTGGACCGCCACGTCACCGGCGTCAACCAGGATGCCCGGCTTGATCACCAGGGTCAGGCTTCCGCTGTATATGTCGGCGTCGATCTCCAGGAATGGCCGCGTGATCACCGCCTCGGTGAAGTCCAGCGTCACCGCGCCGACCTTGACCCGGGCCTCGATCCGCAGCGGAACCACCCAGTGGCCATCCCGCCGCATCACGCTGCTCACACAGTCAATACGCTCCACGTCCTTCGGCTCCGGAACCAGCGCCCCCGCCGCCAGGCCTGAAACGCCCGGCAGGTCCGTGAGCACCGCCGCCAGGTCGCCGTAGGTGCGCGCGGTCAGGGCCACCTCCAGCCGCTGATCGAGTTCCTCCGCGGTGAGGCGGCCATCTCCCGCGGCCACCCGGAGCAGTTCAACGACACGGTCCCGGTCCTCGTGTGACGCGCGCAGCTGATCGGGCGACGCCGCCTCATCGCCGCCCGCCGGCCACATCTCACCTGCCATGAAGAAACTGTAAGGCCGCTCAGGGGTCGCGTTCGAGAGGGCAGCTCATACAGCGGGGGCCGCCGCGGCCCCGGCCCAGCTCGCTGCCCCGCACCGTGATCACCTCGATGCCGTTCTCCCGCAGGTAGGCGTTGGTGGTCACGTTGCGCTCGTAGGCGACCACCACGCCCGGCTCGACGGCCAGCACGTTGCAGCCGTCGTCCCACTGCTCGCGCTGCGCGGAGCGCACGTCCTGGATGGCGGTCAGCACCGTGATGCTGGGCAGATCCAGGGCTGCGGCCATGGCGGCGTGCATGTCTTCCGGCTCGTGGTCGGTGACCTTGAGCTCATGGGCGCTGGCGCCTGGCTCGACCGTGTAGGCGGGCAGCATGCCCAATCCCGCGTACTTCGTGAACACGCCGTAGTCCGCCATCGTCAGCACCGTGTCCAGGTGCATGAAGGTCCGGGCCTTCGGCATGTCGAGGGCCACCAGGCGGCGGGCCGTACCGGTGGAAAAGAGCCGGTGGGCGAGCATCTCGACGGCCTGCGGCGTGGTCCGCTCGCTCATCCCGGCCAGCACCGCGCCGTTGCCGAGGACCAGAATGTCACCGCCCTCGATGGTGGCGGGCGCGCTCTGGGTGCCGTGGTACCACACCTCGAAGCCGCCGCTGGCGAACATCGGGTGCCAGCGGTAGATGGCCTCGTCGTAGATGGTCTCCCGCATCCGGGCCGGCATGGCCATGGCGTTGACTGACACCCCGCCGTAGATCCAGCAGGAGGTGTCGCGCTGGTAGAGGAGGT
The DNA here is from genome assembly GCA_963822825.1 of uncultured Actinomycetes bacterium. Taxonomy (GTDB): domain Bacteria; phylum Actinomycetota; class Actinomycetes; order Streptosporangiales; family Streptosporangiaceae; genus JAWWPY01. The sequence continues at coordinate 19,422 of CAWGIW010000025.1, forward strand.
TGGGCAGCGGGGTGAGCACGAAGCCGTCGATGTCCAGCGAGTGGAACGCGATGCTCTTCGGCTCGGGCCCCAGTTCCAGGATCTCCCGCTTGGTGATCCCGCCGATCAGGTACTGGGCCAGGTCGGCCGCGGGGAGCCCGTACAGGGCACCGCGCAGCGTGGCGCAGGCCAGCGGCCCGTGCAGGCGCGGGTCGAAGACCCGGTCCATGATGTAGCCACGGGCGTCAGTGACCTCCAGGGTCCGCGTCAGCAGGTCGGCGTAGTAGTGCACCAGCACACCCCGCCCGCGGAGCGCGGCGGCGAACGCGTCGTGCTCGGCCTGTGCCTCGGCCACCCACAGCAGGTCGTCGAACAGAAGCTCGGCGGCGTTGTCCGGGGTGAGCCGCTTCAGTTCGAGGTCGGGGCGGTGCAGGATAACCTGGCGCAGCCGCCCGACCTCGGAATCGACACCGAACATGACGCTCCCCGTTGGGTATGGCCGTTTGACACGGCCGGGTGTGATGGGCGTTGCCCGTCAGTTATCTCACGGCCCCCCGTTAGGCTGCCGGGCGTGGACCTAGATCTTGCTCAGGATGCGGCCGCGCTCACCGCGTGCCTGGTCAACGTGGTGTCAGTCAGCGGCGCCGAGAAGCCGCTCGCCGACGCCATCACCGTTGCCGTGCAGGCCCTCCCACACCTCGCCGTGCACCGGGACGGCAACGCGGTGATCGCGCGAACCAGCCTCGGCCGCCCGGAACGTGTGGTGCTGGCCGGCCACATCGATACCGTGCCCGTCGCGGGAAACCTCCCTTCTCATACGCAACGGAACCTCCTATACGGATGTGGCTCCTGCGACATGAAGTCGGGAGTGGCGGTTCAACTTCGCCTCGCCGCGCTGATGAGTGAGCCGAACCGCGACGTGACGTATGTGTTCTACGACTGCGAAGAAGTCGAGGAGGAGCGTAACGGCCTGCTCCGGCTGGCCCGGAACTGCCCGGAACTACTGGCCGGGGATCTGGCGGTGCTGCTGGAACCGACCGGAGCGGTGATCGAGGGCGGCTGCCAGGGCACGCTCCGGGCCGAGGTCACAGCGCATGGTGAGCGTGCGCACAGCGCGCGGTCCTGGAACGGCCGCAATGCCATCCACGAGGCCGCCGGGATCCTCGACGTGCTGCGCGGTTACCAGGTGCGCCAGCCGGAGGTGGACGGGCTGACGTACCACGAGGGCCTCAACGCGGTGTTCGTGAGCGGGGGAGTCGCGGGCAACGTGATCCCCGACCAGTGCGTGGTCACGGTGAACTTCCGGTTCGCGCCGGACCGGAGCATCGAGCAGGCGCAGGATCACGTGCGCGCGGTATTCGGGGACTGGGACGTGACCTTCACCGACGGGGCGGCGGGCGCCCGCCCGGGGCTGGCTGATCCGGCGGCGGCGTCGCTGCTGAAGGTGGTCGGCGGGGTGCCGCGGGCCAAACTCGGCTGGACCGACGTGGCCCGGTTCTCCGCGCTTGGCATGCCGGCCGTGAACTACGGGCCCGGGGATCCAGAGATCGCGCACACCAGGAATGAGCACGTGAGCATCCCGCAGATCGCCGAGTGCGAGGCCAAGCTGCTCGCCTGGCTCACGGGCTAGTGAAAGCCGCGGCCGGGACGCGGGAGCCGGTGAGCCCCTACGTCCCGGCCGCGGTACCGGGCTGGCCGCTACTTCGTCGGGCCCTGGATCAGGGTGATCGACGAGGTGTGCTTCTGGCCGTTGGTGTCCACCCAGGACAGTGAAATGCTGGTGTCTGGGCGGAGCGGCGCCATGATCGTGGTCAGCGAGCTCGCGGAACTCACGGACTGCCCGTTGACTCCGGTGATGACGTCCCCGGCGACCAGTCCGGCCGAGGTGGCCGGGGTGCCCGGGAAGGCCTGGCAGACCAGCGCGCCGGAGTTGACCGGTGGGGTGTAGCCGCCGCCCAAGCCGCCCCCGACGCCACCGGCGCCGCTGATGGCCGGGCACGAGCTGGCCGCGCTGATGTTCGCCACGTCCACGCCGATGAACCCGCTAGGGCCGATCCTGATGGTCGAGCTGGACTTGCCCGCGGCGATCTGCCTGGCGATGGACAAGGCCGTGTTGATGGGGATCGCGAAGCCTTGGTCGGTGCCGGCGCCCCCGATGTTCTGGCTGTTCGCCGCGGTGTTCATGCCGATCACCTGGCCGGCGCTGTCGGCCAGCGCCCCTCCGGAGTCGCCCGCTGCGATCGGCGCGTTGGTCTGCAGCATCCCGTGCAGGGTCTCGGGGTTGCTGCTGCCCTCGTCGCTGGCGGTGATGGTCCGGTCCAGCGCGGTGATGGTGCCGGGGGAGGAAACCGTCGGTGTCCCGCCCGTCCCGCCTTGATTGCCAATGGCGATGACGGGCGTGCCCAGGGTCACCTTGGACGAGTTCCCCACCTGGACTTGCTTCAGCCCGGACGCGCCCTGAAGCTTGATCAGGGCAACGTCGTCGGTCGCGTCGGTGCCGACCACCTCGGCTGTGTAGCTACGGCCGGTCGTCACGGACGTGACGGTGAGGTGCGTGGACCCTTCGACCACATGGTTGTTGGTCAGCACCAGGCCATTGGCCGACAGCACCATGCCGGTCCCAGCGGCGGTCCCGTCCTCGTACTTGAGGGTCGAGTTGATATCCACGACCCCCGGCTCCACCTTGTTCGCTACAGCCTGCGCATTGATCGCCGTGGTGCCGTCACCGGCGGATGCGCTGCTGTTCGGGGTCGGGATCTGCTGTGAGGAGATGTTGGAGTCCCCCGGCGACGTGGTGTTGTGGTTGACGGCCAGCACCGCGCCCGCGCCGATGCCAGCGGCCAGCGCCGCCACCACTACGTACACGAGAGCCCGTCCGCCGCGCCGCCGCGGCGGCTCCAGGCCGTATCCGGGCTGGCCCATGGGGTCGCCGCCGCCAGGCGGTGGGCCCCACAGCCCTTGGCCGCCCGCCTGCCCGTACGGGGGCTGGCCGTATCCGGGCGGCCCGTATCCGGGCTGGCCGTATCCGGGCTGGCCGTATCCGGGCGGGCCGTATCCAGGCTGCCCGTACGTGGGCCGACCGTACCCCGGCTGGCCGGATCCCGGCTCGCCGGATCCCGGCTCGCCGGATCCCGGCTGTTCCGACCGGGTGTATCCGGGCTGGGTGTATCCGGGCTGGCCGGGTACCGGCTGTTCCGACTGGGTGTATCCGGGCTGGCCGGGTCCGGGCTGGCCGGGTCCCGGCTGTTCCGACCGGGTGTATCCGGGCTGGGTGTATCCGGGCTGGCCCGGTCCCGACTGTTCCGACTGGGTGTATCCCGGCTCGCCGTACCCGGGCTGGCCGTACCCGGGCTGGCCGTACCCGGGCTGGCCGTACCCGGGCTGGCCGTACCCGGGCTGGCCGTACCCCGGCCGGCCGTAAGCACCAGGCCGGGCACCGCCGGGCACGTCGGCGGGCAGGGGAGTCCATACGTTTCCCTGGACTGCGGTCGGCGCCCCCGCGTCCGGCACCGGCGGCTGTCCGCCCTGGGTGAACATCACCTGCGTGTCGTGGGCCGGTGGCTCTTCCCGGCTCCCCTCAGCCTGGTTCTCCTGAGCGGGATCTGGCCCTGAGCCCTGGGACAAACCCCCCGAGCCCTCGATCGGGCCTGCCCACGCACCCTGAGCCGGACTAGCCGCTGGGCTGGGGGTCGTCGGGGTCTCCGCCGCCGCCTGGGCTGACCTGTCCTCCCCGTCCGGGATCGTTGACCATGGACCGACGTATTCCGCCGGCTGGTCGCCGTTCCCGCCGTGACCTTCCTGCATCTCCATCACCCTTCGCCCCCGGAAACAGGCTACGTTCCCGGACTGGCAGTGGTTGGCACCGGGCCGGTGCCCCGGATTGTCCTGGCGTTCTCAGTAAGCACCATCAGTCTGGGTACAAGCTGAACGCACCCTGAGGGTTCCTAGCTCTCTGGACATGATCGCGGCGTCCCCCGGGAACTGTGCGGCCACTGCGCGGGATCCGGCTCCGCGTTAAAGGCCGTGCTCGCGTGCCGCCGCCCTCATCCCGCATGCTCGGCCATGGTGCCTACGGAAAGACGGCGCCGCAGGCACTCATCGAGCACCATGGGCAGTGCACCCAGCGCCGCGCGGGCTGACCCCGCCGGCGATGTGCAGTCGGAGTCGTGCAGGAGCACGGTGCCGCCGCCCGCCAGGTCCCTGGTGAGCGTCTGGTAGACGGACGCTGGCGTTGCGCCGCGCGCCCACTCACGTCCCCAACTGGTCCACAGCACCGGGGTCAGGCCGAGCCCACGCGCGGCGGCCAGCGCGCCCGCGCTCAGCACGCCATAGGGCGGCCGGTAGAAGCGCGGCGCGGCGCCAGTAACGTCAGCGGCCGCGTCGCGGGCTCGCGCCATGTCGTCGCGCTGCGCCCGCGGCCCGCGCAGGATGGCGCAACGGTGATCCCAGCCGTGCACGCCGATCTCGTGACCGGCCGCGGCGATCTCCGCAGCGAGCTGCGGCGCCCTGGCCACCATGGAACCGAGCACGAAGAACGTGGCACGGACCTGCCGCGCGGCAAGTACCTCGAGGAAGCCGGGCGTAGAGCGCGGGTCGGGGCCGTCGTCAAAGGTGAGCGCCACCTGGCTGCCCTGGCCCTGGCCAGCCAGCCGGGGAAGAAACGCCGGCGCACCGGGCCGATGGCGGCAATGCCAGGGCCGCCGTGCGCGACGACCAGCCCGGCCGCCGCCAGCCCCGCCGACACCAGCAGGAAGTCACGCCCGCCTGGCCGCGTCGCTCCAAGGCTCGCCATCGCTCCCGCCGCATCCGTGGTCCTAGTCACCTCAACGATGCCACATACGAAACCCGGCACGCCGCGACCGGGGACGTTCACCCGGCGGTCGTGAAGTCATCAAAGGTTCTGGTGCGGAAACCCTGGCGCTGCGGCTGGGGGAGGAGGAAGCGCCGCTCCCCTCCCGGTTTTGTCGGCAGGCTACGGTACGGTCGGTTTGTCGGCGGCGATGGCCAAGCCGCTGGCGTGCTGGACCGCCGCAGGGCATGCGGTGGCAGCGCGAGGAGTCTTCGTGAGCAGTCGGGCACGGCGATGAACCGCGAACCAACAGCGCGACCGCAAGTCGCGGCTGGAATCCCTGCCCTTCAGGGCGGCGGAGGATGTCAAAGTCGGATGGCGCCTGCGGCGGCGACGTTACTGGCCGGGCCGCAGCAGGGCCGTTCCAAAGGCAGGACCCGTTCCAAAGGGGAGCCCGTTGGGAGTGCCTGCAGCACGCGTCGTCTTCCCATCTGCTGACCGGGCGGAGATCGCGGCGGCGGTGCAGGAAATCCTCGCCAGCGGGGCCTTGACGTTGGGACCGTACACCCGGCGCTTCGAGGCGGCGTTCGCCGCCGCGCACGCGGCGCGGCACGCGACGGCCACATCGAGCGGCACAGCGGCGCTGGATATCGCGCTCCGCGGGATCGGGGTGACGGGCCGAGATGTGATCGTTCCCGCGAACACGTTCTACGCCACCGCGGCGGCCGTTCTGCAGGCCGGCGGGAAGCCGGTATTCGCCGACGTGAACGCGGCCACGTTCGCGCTGAGCCCGGCGACGCTGGAGGCCGCCCTCACCCCGGACACGGCGGCGGTCGTCCTGGTACACGTCGGCGGGCTCATCACCCCGCACGTGGACGACCTGGCGCGGGTCTGCCGGGAGCGCGGCATCGCGCTCCTCGAGGACGCGGCACACGCCCACGGTGCCACCTTCGACGGCAGGTTCGCCGGATCCTTCGGAATTGCGGCGGGGTTCTCGCTGTATCCGACCAAGGTGGTCACCAGCGGGGAGGGCGGGATGCTCGTCACGTCCTCCGACCTGCTGGCCGACGAGGCGCTGATCTACCGCGACCAGGGCAAGGGCGCGCTGCACGCCAACCACCACGTGCGGTTCGGCTACGCGTGGCGGATGAGCGAGCAGAACGCGGCCACCGGCCTGGTGCACCTGCGCCGGATGGAGGAGTTCATCGAGCGCCGCCGCGAGGTCGCCGCGCGCTACGACGAGGTGCTGGCCGGCCTGGATGGCCTGCAGTCGCTGACCGAGCCGCCGGGCTGCCGGAGCAACTTCTACAAGTACATCGCGTTGCTCCCGGATGGCACGGACCGGGCGAGGTTCAAGCAGGAAGTGGCCCAGGGCTACGACGTGCACCTGTCCGGCGAAGTGTATGACCTCCCACTGCACCACCAGCCGGTGTTTTCCGCGCATGCGGGCCTCCGGCTGCCGGTGGCGGAGAACCTCGCCGCCAGGCACGTCTGCCTGCCGGTGCACTCCGACATGAGGGACGACGAGGTGGACCAGGTGTTGACCGCTGTCACCGCCGTCTATGGCGCGCTGACCGGAGTCTGAGGAGAGACAGCGATGCGTGTCGCGGTAACCGGGGGCTGCGGCTTCATCGGATCCCACGTTGTTGATCATTTGGTCCATGCCGGTCATCAGGTCCGGGTGATCGACCTCTCCCCGGGCTGGCGCCAGCCCGGGGCCGACTACCTTGACGCGGACCTGTTCGACGAGGTCGCGCTGGGCCGGGCGGTGGCCGGCTGTTCGGCGGTCTTCCATCTGGCCGGTATCGCCGATGTGAACGAAGTCGCGGCGGACCCGATCGCCGCGGTCCGGCTGAACGTTGAGGGCACCGCGAGGGTGCTCGACGCGGCCCGCGGCCAGGGTTGCGGGCGGGTCCTGCTGGCCAGCACCGTCTGGGTGTACGGAGCGACCGTCGGTGAAGGTGAGCAGACCGAGGACGCGCCCGTGGACCTGCGCCGGGCCGGGCACGTCTACGTATCGACGAAGCTGGCCGCGGAAATGCTGGTGCACAGCTACCGGGAGATGTACGGCCAGCACTTCACCATCCTCAGGTACGGCATCCCGTACGGGCCGCGGATGCGCGACGTGCTGGTCGTGGCCAGGTTCGTCCAGGCTGCGCTGGAGGGCAGGCCGCTCACGGTGGCCGGCACGGGGGAGCAGCAGCGCAACTACGTCTACGTGGAGGACCTCGCGGACGCGCATGTGCGTGCGCTCTCGCCCGCGGCACAGGACAAGACGCTGGCCCTGGAGGGCGGCGTGCCGGTATCCGTGCGGGAGATCGCCGATATCGTCTGCGACCTGGTCGGCGACGCGACCATCGAGCATGTCCCGGCGCGGACGGCCGATTACCAGGGAGTCAGCGTATCGGGCGCCCTGGCCAAGGAACTGCTCGACTGGGCCCCCGTCACCCCGTTCGCGGAAGGTGTCCACCGATACCTCGACTGGCTGGCCAGCACGCGTCCCCCGGCCGACATCACGGACGCTGGCGGGCGGTCCCGGCCGTGAGGCGCGCCCTGCTCCTGTCGGGATCCCTCGGCATGGGCCACGATGTCCTCGCCCAGGCCTGCGCGGCCTCGCTGAGGGCCAGGGGGTGGGGCACGCAGACCCTGGACGCCATGCGCCTGCTCGGCCGGGCCGGTAGCTCGGCCGGCGAAGCAGCCTTCAGGACCATGCTCGCGCTGCCCGGTCTCTACGACGCGTTTCACTTCTCCGCTCTGCGCGCCGGGTCCAGGCTGGCGCTGCTCGCCGACGGGGCGGCCCGGCAGGAGGTCGTGCCGCGGCTGCGCGAGCATCTCGATGAGCATCCCGCCGACCTGGCCATCTCGGTATTTGCCACGGCCGCCTCAGCGGTGAGCAAGCTCGCCGACGGGTATCCAGGAATGACCCACATGGTCTTCTGCACCGACGTCACCCCGCACCGACTGTGGATACACCGCAACGTCAACCTTTACCTGGTGACGTCGCCGGCCGCGCAGGCCGCCGTACGGCGGTTCCAGCCCGGCGCCCGGATCTTGGTGGTACCGGTCCCGGTGCGCGAGGCCTTCTACGATCCGCCGACCCGGGTCGAAGCGCGCGCCGCCCTGGGGATCACCGGATACGCGCGCTGCGTTCTGGTGATGTCGGGGGCCTGGGGGCTGGGCCCGCTGGCCGACGCGGCCTCGGCCCTGGCCGCGGCGGGCCTGGAGGTACTCGCGGTCGCGGGGCGAAACACCCGGCTGGAGAGCCGGCTCCGGGCCGCGGCCCAGCATCAGCCCAGGCTCCATGTGTTCGGTTTCACCGAGCGCATCCCGGCCCTGATGGCCGCCGCTGACCTGGTCCTCACCAGTTCGGGGGACACCTGCTCCGAGGCGCGGCTGATCGGGCGCCCGCTGCTCCTGCTGGACATCGTCCAGGGTCACGGCCGCGACAATCTGCAGCACGAACTCGAACTGGGCGGGGCGAGCGTGACCTCGCCCCGGGCCGCCGATGTGGTGCGGAATGCCCTGGCTGCCCTGGACCGCATCCAGGCGCCTCGCGGGATGCCGGACCCGGAGGCGGGGCGTCGATCGGGTCAGGAGTGGGAGGCGTCGTTCTCAGCGGCTCTGGCCAGTGTTGGCCTGTAACCGTGGGCGGGCAATCCCGTAGCCTCAGCCCGGCAGGTTTGGCAGCCTCACATGCGCCGAAGTAGCTCTCACCGCGTTCATCATGATCTTGTTCACCTTCGCGCGCTGGGCGTCGAGATCGCGGGTGTCCCGGGTGAGCGCCGCGCTCGCCTGGGTCCGTGCCGCGGCATCGGGGGCGCTCAGCACGTTCGCGACGTCGTTCTGCACTCGCTGCGCGTACAGGGAGGCCCAGATCACCAGGCCGCTCACGGCGCGGTCAAGGTGAAAACCGGCCAGCGACTCGGTCACCTGGTACTGGGTCAGGTCATCAAGAAGCTCGTTATTGGCCGGCGAGCAGTTGGTCGCCCCGTACCGGGCGATCTTGATGGTGTCCTGGGTGTCCTGGGCGCTCGTGCTGGCGCCCGACTTGATCTCACGCAGGGCGGTGAGCGATTCCCCGACCCCTCCCGCGCACGATTCGATGTCCGCGCTCATGTCGGTGAGGAACCCCTTCAGGTCGCCCGCCCGCTGCGCCTGGCTGGGCCGGTGGACCAGGCCGACCAGCACGATACCGGCCAGCACCAGGATTCCGGCCAGCAGCAGCCATCGCGGGGTCTTCTGAGCCGGCCAGCGGGTGTGCCGGATCGGCACGTACGGCGGGTCGGTGCGGGTCGGTGTCTCCATGGTCAGCTCCGCTCCGCCGGTTTGGTGATCTCGGCTACTCCGGCCCTGAGTTCTTGCTCGGTCACGGCCCCAGCGACCCGCTTGACGATCCGGTGCTGCGCGTTGAGGAAGAACGTCTGGGGAAGCGCGTCCACGCCAAAGGAGATCGTTGTGTGCATCGGGTAGGGATCGAAGGCCACGGGATAGCTGACGCCCGCCGCCCGGGTGAATTTCAGTGCCGCCGAGGATTTGTCGTTCGCGTCGATACCGAGCAGCGTGACGCTCCCGTGCGCGGCCCGGTAGAACCTGGCCAGCAGCGGCGTCTCCTTCTGACATGGCGTGCACCACGAGGCGAAGAAATTGATGACGAGCGGGCGCCCGGCGAACCCGGCGAGCGAGATGTGCTCACCGGAATGGCCGAGCACCGAGAGCGTGAAGGCGGGGGCGGACGGCGGCGCGGGGGGCTTGGCCGCGCCGCCAGAGGTACTGCCGATCGCCGCGATCGCCGCCACCACGGCCGCCGTGGCCGCCGATGATGTGATGACGAGCCTGCGCCCCCGGCTCAGGGAGCGGAAGCGGGTGATCACGCGACGCGCCAGCACGCGACCTGCCCCGGCGCTCTGCCTGGGTGCCGCCGAGTCCGCTTCAGGCCGGGGGGTGGCCGAGTCCGCTTCAGGCCCGGGGGTGACCGCGCCCGCTTCAGGCCGGGGGGTGGCCGAGTCCCCTCCAGGCCCGGGGGCGGCCGCGTGCGGTTCTCCGTCTCCGGAGGGTCCGGCGGTGCGCAGGTTGCTTGTCTCGTCCAAGGTCATCGATTCCTGCTCGCCCATGGATCCTCCTTCAATGTGCTCGCCTCTCCATCGGCCACCGCCGGGCCGACCCATCCCGGGGCGGCCGCCAGGTGGAGCGGTCCGGCGGGAGTCGGCCGCGTGGGGAGGACCACCTCGAACTCACTGCCCAGACCCGGGGTGCTGCGTACCAGCACGTCTCCACCGTGCGCATGGGCGACCGCCCGTACCAGCGCCAGCCCCAGCCCGGTGCCCTTGGATCCGGAGCCCCCATACTCGACAGACACAGGCCCGTCGGCCCCGTAGGTGGCCGAAACCGACTCGTCAGGTATGGTCCCCGTCCTGAACCGGTCGAAGATGCGCTCGAGCTCGGTGGGGCGGATACCAGTCCCCGTGTCGGCGATGATCATACGCGCGGGCGCGCCATGCCCGCCCGCGACCACGGACAGCTGAATCATGTCGTTATCTGTGGTGTGCCGGACCGCGTTCTCGAGGAGGGCATCGACCGCGAGGCCAAGCCGCTCCCGGTCAGCGCTCACCGTCACCGCGTCAAGCTGGCCGAGTTGCCACCGGCGCGCCGCGGTGGGCCGCCACTTGCGGATGACTTCCATGGTGAACCGGTCCAGGGCGACCGGCTCGGGATACAGGAAGTCCGGATCCTCGGAGGCGGCGATGACCAGCAGCCGCTCACCGAGGCGGCGCAGCCGGGTGAGTTCACCCACGACGACCTGGATATCGCGGTTCTCGCCTCGGTCAGCAAGCTCGCGGGCGAGCAATTCGGCGTGGCCCAGCGCGATGGTGATCGGGGTCCGAAGCTGGTGGGAGGCGTCCTGCAAGAACCTGCGCTGCGTGGTCAGCAGCCGGGCGTTCTCGTCGCTCACCATGTCGCGTTCGTGGTCGGCGACTAGGCGCCGCCGGGCGTGCCAGACCATCAGCCAGAACATGACCGCCATGAGCGGGACCTCGTTCAGTTCGTCCACCGACTGGGCGCCGCGCCAGACGTCCCAGCCGATGGCGGTGAACGTGGTGAGCATGACCATGCCGAGCACCCACAGGGTCGGCTTGATCGCCCAGACCCGGAAGCCGTACACCAGCGTGAGGCTGATCCAGATGAAGTGGAACGGGACCGTTTCCCAATGCCCGAAGATAACGATCGAGGCCAGGTTGATCAGGGAGAAAACCACCCAGGCGGCATCGACCCAGGCCATACGGAAGGGCCAGCTGCGGCCGGCCGGCGCGTCGGCCGCCGCGGTGCCTGGCTCGTGCCGGGCGTTTCTCATGAACGGCAGCCCGGATGGGAGCGGTCGGCGCAGTCGGCTGGTGGCGGGCCGCCGCACGTCCGCCGCCTGCAGGTCGGGCGGCTCGCCGGGGACGGCGGCCCAAAGGCGCGGCGGGACAAGGTGCCTCAGGCCGACGGTCACCACGTGACCTAGCCGGCCAATCCTCCAGCTCCTAGGAGGCGAGCTGGTATCCCTCACCACGTACCGTCTTGATCAGGTCGAATCCAAGCTTCGAGCGGATGCGCCGAACACAGACATCAACGACGTTGGACCCGGGATCGAAATCGTAGCCCCACACTGAGGCCAGCAACTGACCTTTGGTGACGGATTGCCCGACATGCTCCATCAGCTCCCGGAGCAGCAGGAACTCCAGACGGGTGAGCGGCACCGGTCCCTGTCCGATGTTGGCTTCCAGCCGGCCAAAATCGAGCAGCAGTTCTCCTGCCCTGAGGACCTCGTTCAGCGGGTGGCCGACGTCGCGGAGCCGTACCCGCACCCGGGCCAGCAGCTCGGCCAGCGAGAACGGCTTGGTCAGGTAGTCCTGGGCGCCCAGCTCCAGGCAGTCCACCTTGGTGGTCACGTCGGACAGGCAAGACAGCACGAGCACCGCCTGTTCCGGCCGCTCGCGCCGCAACTCGGCGAGGATCTCCCGCCCGTCCATGTCTGGCATGACCAAGTCGAGGATGATCAAGTCGTAGTCGCCGGCGACGGCTTGCCGCAGGCCGTCGCGGCCGCTAACGGCGAAATCGATTGCATAACCGGCCGCCGAGAGTGCCCGTGCGATGAAGTCACGGATCCTCGGCTCGTCGTCGACAACGAGGATCCGCGCCGCCGTCGGGTACATGCCCGGCTGGTGTGTGATCTTCGCAGGTAGGTCAGTGTGCATGGGGTGCATCGGTCACATCGGAGCGAGGCGGCTGCGGGCCCCGCCTGCGGGTGCAGACGGGGTCTTCTGCGGACGATTCAATGCATTGAGGCATTCCCGGTCAACCCTTCGGCGCGTTGGCAAACCGTTGCATTACTTCTGTCCGGCGAAGGAACGCGATCGCGCTACCCTAAAGTAACTACCAGTAGTCAGTCAGATACGGAGTGTTGCTATCATGCCTTTTCATGGCCGAACTTACCCTTGCGGCAGGCCTTGATCATGACAATTTCGTCATTCAGTGCCCGCCCGGTTGCCGCCGGATGGCTAACGATCGCAGGATCAGGTCCATAAGAGCTTCCGGCCCGCGGTCGTGTGACATAGGCGGGTCGGCCCCAGTCGTGTGCGCGACGCGCCGCGAAGAAGCGAGGTGGTGACTGGTGTCTCTGCCAGTCCGTGTCGTGACCCTGCTGGTGGCGTTCGCCGCGGTGGTGGTCGGCGCGGTCTTCATCGTCGTTCATTACCTGCTCGGCGGCCCGCCCACGGTGGATTACACGTCGGTGGCCTCTGGTGGGCAGGTCAACGTGGTCCTCCAGGAGGATCCACAGAACGGGGTGACGGCCACGCCCGACTGGGTCAGCTATTTCGTCCAGAATCCGCAGACCAAGCAGTGGGAGCACACCACGCTGTTCAAGGTGCCCGCCGCGACCCAGGTCAACGTCACGATCTTCGGTTATGACGGCTGCACACCGCTGCGTAACAACTTCTGGAGCAAGGTCCAGGGCACGATCGGCAACACCGTGAACGTTGCGCAAGTCAGCAGCAAGGGCGTGACTAGCCCAACGCATACCGCGTCAGTCATCAACTCGTGGTCGAACTGCAACGTCGGGCACACTTTCGCCATCCCGGGCCTGAATCTTTACGTGCCGGTCGCATCGCCGCCGGGGTCGGAATCCAATAACTTGTGCAGCAACTCGCCCTGCACCTCTGGCCCGCACTCAGTAGAGACGTTCAGCTTCAGGACACCCAGGAGTCCAGGCATCTTCCGCTGGCAGTGCTTCGTCCCCTGTGGGGGCGGTTTCATCGACGGCAACGGCGGCCCCATGCAGACGATCGGTTTCATGATGGGCAACATGGAGGTGGCAGCCTGATGGCCGCGTCAGAGGCCGCAGCGGCCACCCCGCGGGCCGAGCCACGGCACGGGCGGCGGATCTTCCTGATCTGGATCGTCCTGGCGCTCGTCGCCGACCTCCTCATCTGGTTCCTCTGGAAGCCGCACATGCCGCCGGGTGACCTGACCGAGTCAGCCGAGCACCAGCAGTTCGACATCGCGGTGCTCGCGCTGGCGGCGGCTCCCGTCATGCTGTTCGTCTATGTGTTTTTCGGCTACGCGTTCACCAACTGGCGGCACCGCGAAGGCGACGACGACGACGGCCCGCCCATCTTCGGGCACACCGGCATCCAGGCCACCTGGATCATCGGCACCGCGGTGGTCGTCCTCTCGGCGTTCGTCTTCGGCACGGTGGAACTGATCATCCCGGCCGGTGCCGGGGCCGGTCAGGGCCCCTTGCCGGTCTGGAAACCGTCCGGGGGTAACTATCTCCAGGTGCAGGTCATCGGCCAGCAGTGGTCGTTCACCTACCGCTACCCGCAGTTCGGCGGCATGGAGACCAGCCAGCTCGTCCTGCCCGAGAACCGGCCGATCGAGTTCCACGTGACCTCGCTCGACGTGATCCACAGCTTCTGGGCCTATCAGCTCGGGGTCAAGGCCGACGCCAACCCCAGCGTGGACAACGTGGCGTACACCACCGCCCAGCACACCGGCGGGTTCACCGTCCGGTGCAACGAGCTGTGCGGGCTGTGGCACGGCGCGATGTTCGACTACGGCCGGGTGGTCAGCCCGGCCGCCTTCGAGACGTGGGCTACCGCGACCCAGATACGGCTGGCCGCGGTGACCAGGATATTGCCGCCCTACTCGACGACCTATGACCCGACCGTGATCGCGCAAATGGGCAGCGCCCTGGTCAAGCTGGGCATCACCGGCGCGCCCGGCTTCTACTACAACCCCGGCGATCCGGTGCAGCCGTGACCGGGCCACTCGTTCCTCATGGCGTGCGTTCGCAACCGTTCGATGAAGAGGTGACCGGATGTCCATCGAGATAGAGCGGGAGAAGGCACAGGAACCCGCGGGACAGGGACCCGCGGGCCCGGGGCCGGCCCGGCCGTGGTGGATGCGGCCCGCGATCCACACCGCTCTGGTCGGGGCCGTACTCGGCTACCTGGTCGGTCACTGGCTGGGTAACTTCCTGTCCAGCAACTACGCCCGCAATGCGCTGTCCGACATGAACGACTTCCCGCTTGTCCTCGGGTACGTGTTCGGGACGGTCGGCTGGCTCGGCGGGCTTGGTGTCTTCAACGACCTGTTCCGGCAGATGCTCGGGAAGCCGGTGCCGGTCCTCGAGGAGGAGCATGAGGCGGCCACCGGGGTGGCCAGGTTCTTCCGGTACTCCCTGGACCACAAGGTCGTCGGCATCCAGTACCTGGTCGGAATGATCATTTACTTCTGCACCGCCGGCCTGTTCGCCATGGCGATCAGGACGGAGCTGCTGTCACCGAGCTACCACGTCATGAGCGCCAGCACCTACATCGAGGTGGTGGGCGAGCACGGCACGATGATGATGATGCTGATGTCGTCGGTCGTGCTCGGCCCGTTCGGCAACTACCTGATGCCGTTGATGATCGGCTCCAAGCGGATGGCGTTCCCCCGGCTGGAGGCGCTGTCGTTCTGGCTGACCCCGGCCGCCTTCATCGTCCTGCTCTCCGGCGTTCTGGTCGGCGGATTCCCGTTCGGGTGGACCGGCTACGCGCCGCTGAGCGTCCAGGCCACGCAAGGGGCGGACTCCTACGCGGTGGCGTTCGGCCTGATGGGGATCTCGATCATCCTGGCCGGATTCAACATCATCGTGACGGTGATCAACTACCGGGCGCCGGGCATGCGGTGGAGCCGGCTGCCGATGTTCGTGTGGTCCATGGTGACGGTCTCCTTCCTCATGGTGCTGGCCACCCCCGTCCTGGTCGCCGGGATGTACATGCTGCTCGCCGACCGCACCGTGGAGACCGCGTTCTTCGCCAACCAGCTCGGCGGCAGCAGCTACCTGTACCAGAACCTGTTCTGGTTCTTCGGGCACCCCGAGGTCTACATCCTGGCGCTGCCCGGATTCGGCATCGTGTCCGAGATCCTCCCGGTGTTCTGCCGGAAACCCCTGTTCGGCTACCGGGTCGCCGGGGCCGGGATGATCGGCGTGGCCCTGCTCAGCTTCTTCGTCTGGCAGCATCACCTGTTCGACAGCGGGATCAACCCGGAGATGCGGCCGCTGTTCATGCTGACCACCGAGCTGATCTCGATTCCGACCGGGTTCATCTACCTGGTCGCGATGGGCACGTTCTGGAAGGCGAAGATCAGGTTCACCGTGCCGATGCTGTTCGCGCTGGGGCTGTACTTCAACTTCCTGATCGGCGGTATTTCCGGGGTGTTCCTGTCCGACGTCCCGGCGGACACCACCGAGCACGGCAGCTTCTTCGTGATGGCGCACTTCCATTACACGATCATGGGCGGGCTCATCTTCGCCTTCATGGCCGCGTGCTACTACTGGCTGCCCAAGATGCTGGGGATCAAGCTGAACCAGAGGCTGGGTTACATCCACTTCTGGACCATGTTCATCTTCTTCAACTCGACGTTCCTGCCGCTGTTCGCGGTCGGCATGCTGGGCCAGCCGCGCCGGGTCTTCGAGTACGCGCGGAACTTGGAGACGCTGAACGACTGGGTCTCGATCTCGGCCTTCCTGCTCGGCGGCTCCATCCTGATATTCGTGATCAACTTCATCTGGTCAACGGTGATCGTCCGCGAGCCTGAGACGGGGAACCCGTGGCGGTCGCGCGGCCTGGAGTGGCAGGTCTCGTCACCGCCGCCGGGCGGCAACTTCGAGCACATCCCGGTGGTGCTCTCGAGCCCGTATGACTACGGCGTGAAGGACGCGCCGCCGGTCGCGGACCTGCATCCGCCGGTCGGTGTCGTCAGCGCCGCGTACGCGGGTGCCGGAGTGGAGGTACAGCCATGACCGAGCCAACCACGCAGCCTTCGTCTGAGCTGGACCGCGCGGCCGAGGAAGCCGGCTTCTATCACGAGGCCGCGCTGAACGCCGCGTGGTCAGGATCCCGGATTGCGCTCGGCGCGCTGTCGTTCCTGTACGGCGCGTTCGCGTTCGCCTACTTCTACCTGCGCTCGATCAACTCGGAAGGCCAGTGGCAGGGTCCTGGCTATCACCCGCCCTCGAAGGTGATGGGCACGATAATCGTGGCCATCGTGGTGGTCAGCGCCATCGTGCAGTACGTGGGGTTGCAGCGGATCAAGGCAGGCGCCAGGAGCGCCTGGCAGGCCGCCGCCGCGGTGGCACTGCTGCTGGGCCTGGTCGCCGTGGCCCTGCAGATCATCGAACTGCTCAACCTTCCGTTCGCACCGGGAGGCTCGGGCTTCTCCAGCGTGTTCACCGGCTTCTACCCGGTGATGCTGGTGAGCTGGCTCGCCGCGATGATCTGGCTGGAGATCCTGATGATGCGGGTCAGGGCGCTCCCCGGGATCTTCTTCGTGGAGCAGCCGCCCACCTACGCGGAAGCATTCGCGGTGCAGCGGTTCCAGGCCTCGCTGAGCGCCTTCACCCTCATCTGGAACTACCTCGCGGCGGTAAGTATCGTCTTCTGGGTACTGTTCTACCTGCTCTGAGCGGAAAGGATCGGCCTGTCCGGAAAGGCTAGCGTCAGCCTGCCGGCGGCCCACAACCGTCATGAACGTGGTTGTCTCGCACTGGTCGGCCAACGTCGCGGTGATCGCCGCGTGCTTGGCCATCGCCGGGCTGCACCTGGCCGGACGGCGCGGCCTGGAGAGGGACAGCCGCCGGGCCGGGGGCGCAGTGCCGGTGAGTCCGGGGCCGGTGAGTCCGGGGCCGGTGAGTTCCGGGCCGGTCAGCCCGCCGCGGGAGGCGATCGCCTTCTACGCCGGGCTGGCGGTGGTTCTCCTGGCGTTGGTGTCGCCCATCGCCTACTGGTCGCGGGAGTTCATCTGGGTCCGCTCGCTCCAGGATCTGCTGCTGGCCGTGGTCGCCCCGCCGCTGATCGTGCTCGGGGCGCCGTGGCTGGCCCTGCGCCGCGGCCTCTGGCCCCTGCGCCGTGCGCTGAGTTTCGGGCCCGGTGTCGCGGGATCTTCCGCGCCTGGGTCGGGGGCGGCGGGCTCAGCGGCGGCGGGATCTTCCGCGCCTGGGTCGGGGGCGGCGGGATCGGCGGCGAGGCCTTCCGGGGCGGGGTCTTCCGCCGCCTGGCCGGGCGCGGGCGCCACGCGGTCGGCCCGTGGCTGGCTGAGCTGGCCGGTCGCGGTGACCGTCGCCTTCACCGTGGCCTGGTGCGGATGGCACGTTCCCGTGCTGTACGACGGCGCGCTGCGCTACCCCGTCGTCTATGCCGCTGAGGTCGTCAGCTACCTGGGGGTGGGTACGGCGTTCTGGCTCCAGCTGATCGGGTCACGCCCACTGACCCCCCAGTTCCCGCCGCTGCGGCGGGTCATGCTCATCGCGGGCACCGTGGTGAGCGGCACGATCCTGGGTATGGTGCTGGGCTTCGGTGCGAACGTGATCTACCCGGCCTATCGTGGCGACGGGCATCACCGCCTGCTCACCGTGGTCGCCGATCAGCAGGTTGGCGGGGCGGAGCTGTGGGTGCTGATCCTGCCGTCGTACATCATCGCGGGGGTCGCGTTGCTCGTGCACTGGCTGAACGATGAAGAATCGGAGGCTCTGGCGCTGGGCTTCGACCGGCTGCTCCGGCCGCCGAAGTCCGCCTGGCCCCCCAGGACCGGGCTGAGATGATCAGCGAATCGACTCCCAGCAGAAGGATAGGGTGCAGACAGTGATTCCCCCAGCAGCGATTCTCGGTTACAACACGGGCGGGGCCGTGATGACCCTGGTTCTCCCGCTCGGGTTCTTCATCCTCGTCATGGCGGCGTTCTTCCTGATCTTCACCAGGCCGCACAATGTTCCGGGCCACCGGGAGGGCGTTGGGCCAGCGCGGCCGGTGCCGCCGCCTTCCGGAACGGCGCATGGGCTGGCCGCCGCGGCGGGCATGCCCATCGCGCCCTCGGGAGGCGGCCCAGCGCCGCTGACCGACCGGGGCACCCCGCCAGTGGTGGGGGCGGCCAGGGGTGCGGCGGAGGACGCGGTCACCGGTGATGCCGGGGCAGACGAGACGGCATCGACTGAGGGCACGGCATCGACAGAAAGCACGGGGGACTCCGAGTGACACCAGCGACCGGCGCGCTACCCGTGGTGGCGGGGCGCCGCTCCGCCCGGGTCGTCGCCCGGTCGTTCTTCGCGCTGACCAAGCCACGGATCATCGAATTGCTGCTGGTCACCACGATTCCCACGATGTTGCTGGCGCAACGGGGCCTGCCCTCGGTCCGGATCCTCGTCGTCACGCTCATCGGCGGTGCCTTCGCGGCCGGGAGCGCGAACACCATCAACTGCTATATCGACCGCGACATCGACGCGGTCATGAAGCGGACCTCCCGGCGCCCACTGGCGCGTAAGGAACCGCTGGCCGTCGTCAAGCCGACCGAAGCGCTGGTGTTCGGCATCGTCCTCGGCATCGCCGCCACACTGCTGCTCGGCACGCTGGTGAACTGGCTGTCCGCGGTGCTGGCCGACGCCGCGATCCTGTTCTACGTCTTCGTGTACACGCTCGGGCTGAAGCGCCGCACGCAATACAACATCGTCATCGGCGGTGCCGCTGGTTGCTTCCCCGTGATCATCGGCTGGTCCGCCGTTACCGGCACGGTGAGCCTCCCGGCGGTCATCCTCTTCGCAGTGATCTTCTTCTGGACGCCGCCGCACACCTGGGCGCTGGCCATGAAGTTCCGCGACGACTACGTCGCGGCCAGCGTCCCTATGCTGCCCGCGGTGGCCACGCCGACCGTGGTCGCGCGAAAGATCCTCATCTACTCCTACATCATGGCCGCGGTCACCCTGGGCCTCGCGCCGTACGCCGGATGGGTGTACACCGTCTGCGCGGCCGGGCTGGGCGTCTGGTTCCTGGCCGAAGCCCACCGGCTGCGCGCCCGGGTGGCCGCGATTACCCTGGCCACCGACGCCGTCGGTACCGGGATGCTGAGTACCGCCTGCCGGGCGGACGCTCCCGGCGCTGGTTCAGCGAGTACGGGCGGCCCGGTCGGCGTGGTGACCGTGGACGTGGCCACCGCGGTGGACGTCGAGACGGAGGCGGCCGCCGGGGTGACCGAGGGGGCCTGCGCTGGTTTGGTGAGCCCCAGCGTCAATCCGGCCCCGATGCGCCTGTTCCACCTGTCCATCGCGTACCTGACGCTGCTCTTCGCGGTCATCGCGATCACCGCGGTGCTGCCCTGGGGAAGCTGGTAACGCTCAGCGGGATGAGGTGGCGGCGGGCTGCTGCGTGGCGGGCAGCAGCACCACCGCGCGCAGCCCCGGCCGGGCATCCTCCAGCCAGGCCGAGCCGTCATGGGCCTGCGCGGTGGCCCGCACAATGGCCAGGCCGAGACCGGCGCCGCCCTGGCCGTCCCCGTCTCGGCTGCGCGCGTTATCAAGCCGGGTGAAGCGGCCGAAGGCACGCTGAGCATCGCCTGCGGGGATGCCGGGGCCGTCGTCGGTCACGGTGACCCGGACACTCGGGCCGTCCCGGACGACACCCACCGTCACCCGGGTACGCGCGTAGCGGACAGCGTTCTCGATGAGGTTGCCGAGCATTCTGCGCAGCCCGTCGGCGTCCCCGATCACCGCGCACCGCTCCTGGCTCGGTTGTTCCTGGGTGGCCAGCAAGACCGGCACCCGCGAGCCGTCCTGCCGGCCGACTTCGGCCCCGGCCAGGCGGGCCACGTTGACCCGCTGGCTGGCGGGGCCGGCCGTCGCGTTCGTCGAGCCTGGCCAGCAGCAGGAGATCCTCGGCCAGCCGGGCCAGCCGCAGGGTGTCCTCGAGCACGTCACTCGCGGTCTGCCGCCAGTCCTGACTGTCCGGATGGTCGAGTGCGACTTCCAGCTGGGCCCGGATGCTGGCGATGGGACTGCGCAGTTCGTGGGCGGTGTCCGACACCAGCCCGCGCTGCCGCTCCTGTGCCTCACCGAGCCTGGACAACATATCGTTGAGCGTGATCGCCAGACTATGGACCTCGTCCCGAGCCTCTGGCACCGGGAGTGCGCTGGGGCGGCCGGTGCGGGTGACCTTCTGGGCGCCGCGGCGCAGTTCGGCGATGGGCCGCAGGGTGGTCCCGACCACCAGCCAGCTGGCCCCCGCGAGCAGGAGCAGCAGCAGCGGCGTGCCAATGAGGAGCGCGCGGGTGAGCGCCGCCACGCTGTTGAGCACCGGGTCGTAGGCCACCGCCGCGATCACCGTCTCCCCGCCACTGGCGGCCACGGTCACGACGCGGACCCGGCCGGGCAGGCCGTAAGGTGGCCCGGCGAGCGCAACAGCCTGCCCAGTGCGGGCGTTCGCGGCCGCCTGCCCCGGGGGCAGCAACGGGACGAGCAGGTCCGCGCCCGGTGAGGCGTCGACGATCCGGCCGTGGGCGTTCAGGACCTGCACGGTGACGGTGCCGTCCGCGACCGGAACCGGATCGGGCAGCCGGTGCGCGTCCGCGAGGGCGGCCACCTCTCTGGCCCCCTGGCGGGCCGTATTGTCGAGCCCGTTGCTGAGCGACGACCGCAGTTCCGCGCGGAGCAGCAGCGCCGCCGCCAGCAGCCCCAGCGCCAGCCCCACCGTGGAGGCCAGGCTGACTCGCGCGCGCAGGCTCCGCCGCCGCCACCACCCGGCCATAGTGCGCCGCACCCAGCCTCCTTGGCCTCTTTGGGCCTCCTTGCCGACCGTTCCCCCCATGCTCAGTCTGCCCGCCACGGCGCTGGGCCGTGACCGGCTGGGGTGCGCGGGGCGGCGGGCGCCCGTGGACGTGACATGGCTTGCTCGCGTAATACGTACGTAGTACGATGATGTTTGTGGAGGAGGAAGCCTACGACGGCATCCCGGTCTCCGAACTGCGCATCGACTCGGTGGAGTGGTTGCCGGAGCAAACCGATCACATCCGCACGCGGTCCGCACGGTACCCGGACGCGAGCAAGGACATCGCCGAGTCGCTCGCGGCCGAGGCCGAGGAGGCCGAGCGGCACGCGGATGAAGAGGACCACGGGCCGAGCTATCGGCGCAAGCATCCGCCGAGGGATCCAGCCCAGGTGTACAGCCTGCGGGTCCCTGTCGCCCAGATTGAGGAGCTTCGGCAGCTAGCTGCCGACAAGGGTGTTACGCCCTCCGCCCTGATGCGCGAGTGGGTCCTGGAGCGCATGGCCGCAGAGAAGGCAGGCGTGCCAGATGCGCTGAGCGTCTGGGTACGGCTCCGGGAGATTCTCGGGAGCCTGGAGGACGCACGGCGGCGACTTGAACAGGCAAGCCCGCTGTCTCGCCGTACCGAGGCCGATACGGCCTGGCCGGTAAGGCAGGTCACCCTCGACCCGCTTGACGAGGAGCACAAAGAAATCCGCTCGCTGATCACCGACCAGGTAGTCGAGCGTATGGAGGAGGAGATCGCGGAGTGGAGACAGGAGCGTGCTTCCGGTTCCAGCCGTTAAGCGGCACCGCGGCCGTCGCTGGCGCGCGGCCATAAAGGCGGTGGACCAGTCCTGTTACCGGAGGATGGATTTAGCTGGGGGGGGCGGGGCGGTCGGGCGGCTGGTCCTCGCCTGGCGGGCCGGGGGCGCCCGGACCGGCCGCGTCTGGGTTGGCCGGGTCGGCGGGGGGCTCCTCGTCCAAGGCGGACATGTCCAGCTCCGGCCGGCCCCGGACGAAGCCCTCCGGGTCGTCGAAATCTTCGGCCGTCGGAAGCAGGTCAGGGTGGGCCCACAGGGCGTCTCGGCCTTCCATGCCGCGCGCCTCGGTGAGGCTCCGCCAGATCTCCGCGGCCTCGCGCAGCCTGCGCGGCCGCAGTTCCAGGCCGACCAGGGTCGCGAACGTGCGTTCGGCGGGCCCTCCGGTGGCTCGGCGGCGCCTGATCGCCTCGGCGAGGGCATCGGATTGCGGGAGCCGGGCGGAGGCCGCAGCATCGACGATAGTGGCGACCCAGCCCTCCACCAGTGCCAGCGCTGTCTCCAGGCGCGCCAGCGCCGCCTTCTGCTGGTCGGTGTCCTCCGGCTGGAAGAGGCTGGCCCCCGCCAGGGCGTCGCGCAGCGCTTCTGGATTGGCCGGGTCGATCTGCGGCATGGCGTCACGCAGCGCGGCGGCGTCCACCGTGATGCCGCGGGCGTACTCCTCCACCGCGCCCATCAGGCGGGCGCGGAGCCAGGGTACGTGCGCGAACAGCCGGTGGTGGGCCGTCTCCCGGAGCGCCAGGAAGATCCAGATCTCGTCCGTGGGTACGGACAGGCCCTCCCCGAAGTCCGCCACCCCAGCGGGGAGCAAGGCCGCGGTGCCTTCCGGGCCGAGCGGCAGCCCGACGTCCGTGGAGCTGACGACCTCGCGGGCCAGGGCGCCGACGGCCGCACCGGTCTGGCCGCCGACCATCATCCCGCCGATCCGGCGCATCATCGGGCCCAGGCCACCGAGAGCGCCCAGGCCACCCGTGACCGCCTGGAGCGCCGAACTCAATTCGGCGGGCAGTTCGCCGCCGAGTTCCTCTGGATCCTGAATGAGCATGCCGCCCATGGCGTTGACCGCTTTGTCGGCGATCGGGTCGCACAGCTTCGACCAGACCGGCAGCGTCGCCTCCACCCACTCTGACCGGCTCCAGGCCTCTGTGGCGCGGACGCCGGTGGGGAAGCTGGTGACCTCGTTCAGCCAGAGATCGGCCAGCCGCAGGGCTTCGACGACCTTCTGGCGGTCCTTCTCCAGCACGCTCGGGTCGCCCTCGGCGGCGACTGTCTGCCTGGCCACGTTCTTGGCCAGGTCCCAGTTCACGGGGCCGCCTTGCCACGACATCAGGTCGGCGAATTGACGCAGCGCGTCGGCGAATTGCTGCGGGTCGCCGAATGGTCCCGGCGGGCCGCCTTCACCAGGCGTCCCGCCCGGCCCTCCGGGGCCGCCCGCGCCAGAGTCACCGGAGTCACCGGAGCCGCCCGATCCGGAGCCACGCCCAGCGCCGGGCAATCCGAAGCCGAAGGGAGGGTCAGCCATCGTGGCCGCCTCTCAGGCAGGATGGAAGAGTCACATCAGCCACGTTATCCCGGGAGCGGCACACGGTGAGCACTGCACAGGCCCTGGTTCGCCATGGGCGCACCCGGAGCGGGTGGCCGGCCCGCGGCGACCAGGAGAACGGCGGCCCCGATCCGCAGGTCAACAGCGGCCCGTCCGGGACTGGCGTCCCAGTCACTGGCACCGGGGCCGCCGCGGAGCACGACTCCGCGGCGCCGCCGCGCCGCGCCCGCCGCGTCAGCGAGCGGGCCCCGGGGCGGGGATCAGGGCGCGGCCCCGTGGTCGGGATCACCGGTGCGGCCCATGGTCTCGGTCACGCCCTGGCGGTCCGGCTCGCGGCCTCGACGGCGGTGCGCCGGGTCGTCGCGATCGACGATCACCGCGGCGACGTCGTCGGAGTGACCTGGCGGCTGGCCGACGTGCGCGACCCAGCGCTGGCCGGGCGGCTGACCGGGGTGGATGTCCTGGTCCACACGGATCTCGACATGGCCGCCGATGCCGACCAGCGGTCCCGGCGGGCATTCAACGTGCGCGCCGCGCAGACCGTGCTCACCGCGGCCGCCGCCGGCCGGGTCGGCCGGGTAGTGCTGGTCACCAGCGCCATGGTGTACGGGGCCCGCCCGGACAATCCGGTTCCACTGGCCGAAACGGCCCCGCTCGGCGCGGACGTCGACGGCAGCATCGCCGGGGATCTGCTGGAGATCGAGCAGCTGGCGCGGCGCTCGCCGCGGGCGCACCCAGGAATGGCCATCACCGTGGTCCGCCCCGCGGCCCTGGTCGGCGAGGGTGTGGACACCCTGATCACCAGGCACTTCGAGTCGCCGCGGCTGCTGGCCGTGAAGGGCTGCGCGCCGCGCTGGCAATTCTGCCATCTGGACGATCTCGTGTCCGCCCTCGAACTCGCGGTGACAGGCCAGGTGACCGGGGTGTTCGCGGTCGGCTGCGACGGCTGGCTGGAAGAGGAACAGGTCGAGGAACTCAGCGGGCTGCGCCGGATCGAACTGCCAGCCGGCCTGACGTTCGGCACGGCGCAACGCCTGCACCGGATCGGGATTACCCTGGCGCCCGTGTCTGACCTGCACTACGTCGTCTACCCGTGGGTCGTCGACTGCGCAGCCCTGCGCGAGGTGGGCTGGCGGCCGCTCTACGACAACAAGGCCGCGTTCCAGATCCTGCTCGAGCAGCGGGCGGGCCATCATGCCGTCGCCGGGCGCCGGATCGCGCGCAAGGAGGCGACGATCACGGCGGCCGGGGCAGCCGGCGCGACCGTCGCGGTGATCGGGACCGCAGCCATCGTGCGGCGGGCCCGGCGCCGCAAGCGGAGCACCTGACCACTCCCGCCGAAGCGGCCGCGGGCCGCCGATAGCACCCCATTACCGGACAAGAAACCATCCCGCCCAACGGACTGGCCCGGCTCCGGCAGGCAGTACCTTGGGCACCGTGACAGTGATCAGGATGGCCGAATTGCGTGACGGGCCGCTCTCCGTGGACGAAGTGCGCGGCGCGGTCATGGACCCCGCGGCGGGCGGCATCGCCTTGTTCGCCGGCGCGGTCCGGGATCATGATCATGGCCGTGACGTGCTGCGCCTGTCCTATACCGCCCATCCTTCGGCAACGGCCGAATTGCGCCGGGTGTGCGAGAAGGTGACAGGAGAGTTTGACGTCATCGCGGTCGGCGCCGTGCACCGGGTGGGCGAGCTGGAGATCGGCGACCTGGCCGTCGTGGTGGCGGTATCGTGCCCGCACCGCGCCGAGGCGTTCGCTGCGTGCCGCGCCCTGATCGACGAACTGAAGCGGACCGTGCCGATCTGGAAGCAGCAGCTATTCACCGGCGGGGAGAGCGAGTGGGTCAACAGTGCATGAGCCCGGCCGGACCAGGGGCCGCATCTCCCGCCGTGGGCTAACCCTGCTCATCGCCGGCGCTGGGATAATCGTGGCCCTGGTCGCGGCCCTGCGGCCGGTGCCCTATGTCATCCTGAGCCCCGGCCCGACGCTCAACACGCTGGGCGGAACCACGTCGGGGCCGCTGATCCAGATCTCCGGTCACCCGACATCCAAGACCACCGGGCATCTCAACCTGGTGACGGTGTACTTCATGGGTGGCCCTGGACACCCGTTCAACGTCTTCACGGCGCTGCGTGCCTGGCTGGCTCCGCACACCGCGGTCGTGCCGGAGCAGGAACTGTTCCCCGCCGGCCAGTCGGAACAGCAGGTGGTGCAGCAGGACACCGAGCAGATGGCCAGTTCACAGCAGGCGGCCACGGTGGCCGCGCTGTGCGCGCTCCGCATCCACTTCACCATCGTGGATACCATCGAGGCCACCGAGAAGAACATGCCCGCGACGGGGGTGCTGCGGCGCGGTGACGTCATTACCGCGGTTGATGGCAAGGCGCTCGGCTGCGGCGTGACCGCGGCTGACCTGATCCGCGCGCGCCACCCGGGGGCGCGGGTCGTCCTCACCATCCTGCGCGGTGGGAAGACCGAGCAGATCCGGTTGAAGACCGCGAACATCCAAGGGCAGCCGGTCGTCGGGGTCCAGGTGCAGGAGAGCTACCGGTTCCCGTTCAACATCAAGATCGATGTGGGGAGCATCGGCGGGCCCAGCGCCGGGCTCATGTTCGCGCTGGGCATCGTGGACAAGCTGACCCCGGGAGGAAACCTGACCGGCGGCCGGTTCATCGCCGGCACCGGCGAGATCTCGGCCGATGGCACGGTCGCCCCCATCGGGGGCATCCAGCAGAAAATGGCCGGGGCGCGCAGCGCGGGCGCGACGGTCTTCCTGTCGCCCGCCGCCAACTGCTCAGACGCGCGGAGCGCGGTGCCGCCCGGGATGCGCCTGGTCAAGGTGAGCACGCTGCACGGTGCCCTCCAGGCGCTGGCCGCGCTGAAGGCCGGCCGCCCCGTGCCGCCGTGCTGAGTTGGCGATCTGGGGACGGCCGCAGGCGGCCCTGCGCTGCGTCTCCGCTTTTACGCGCCGGGCCGCCCGCCCCGCCCCCCGTCTGGGTCTGGCGGCGGCTTACCGGTGGTCACGGTCAGGCCACGTGATGCGGCAGACCCACATGATCGCGGTAGATTGGCGGACCATGGGAGACCCGTCCCCGTCGGCCGGGGAAGGATGCTACCGGGAACCTTGCCGCGCGCTGGCGAGTTCCCGTGAGGGAACACGCCGACAACCAGGAATTGCCAGCGACGGGTGCGCTCCGCGGACCGGGCCGCCGGTCCAGGCCCGTGGTGACGTGACCCGCGGTGACATGAGGGGGTTCGCGTGACCTTCCGGCCTTCTGGTCCTGCGAGGCCGCCCGCTGGTCGCCCGACGCTGACGCTGCCTCGCTGGCCCAGGCTGATCCTGCCCGTCATCGGTCTGGTGATCGCCCTGCTGGTGTTCATCGGCATCGTGGCCGGGGTATGGACCGACTTCCTCTGGTTCCGGTCGGTTCAGTACTCATCCGTCTTTGGCACCACCTACGGCACGCGCTGGGCGCTGTTCTTCGTGGCCGGCCTGTTCATGGCCCTCGTGGTGGGCGCGAACGCCGTGCTCGCCTACCGGCTCAGGCCGATGTACCGCCCGGTGGCCACGCAGGCTCAGGGTCTGGAGGCGTACCGGATCACGATCGACCCGCACCGGCGGCTGCTGCTCGGAGTGGTTCTCGGGATCGTGGGGCTGATCTCCGGGCTGACCGCTTCCGGCTCGTGGCGTACCTGGCTGCTGTTCACCAACCAGGTTCCGTTTGGTGTGAAAGATCCCCAGTTCCACCAGGACCTCTCGTTTTTCATTTTCACGTACCCCTTCATCCGGATGGTGCTGACCTACCTGTTTGCGGCGGTGCTGCTGTCGCTGGTCGCGGCGGCGCTCGTGCATTACCTGTACGGCGGGCTGCGCTTCGAGGGCCGGCGGCCACGGGCGACGGTCGCCGCGCAGGCCCAGCTGTTCGTGCTGTTTGGCACGTTCGTCCTGCTCAAGGCCGTGGCTTACTGGGTCAACCGGTACGGCATCGATTTCTCCCAGCGCGGTGCGGTGACCACTGGAGCGTCCTACACGGACGTCAACGCGGTCCTGCCGGCGAAAACCGTCCTCGCCGTGATCGCCCTGCTGTGCGCGCTGCTGTTCTTCGCGGGCGCGGCCCGGCGCAGCGCGATGCTTCCCGGGGTCGGCTTCGGCCTGCTGGTGCTGTCCGCGATCCTGATTGGCGGGGTGTACCCGGCCATCATCCAGCAGTTCGTGGTGAAGCCCAATGAGCTGGTCAAGGAAACCCCGTACATCCAGCGGGAGATCGCCACCAGCCGCCAGGCCTATGGGGTGGCCGGCGCCAAGATCAAGCTGTTCTCGGCCACCTCGACCGAAACCGCCGCGGTGCAAGGGCAGCAGGTGAGCAACCTGCAGGGTCTGCGGCTGCTCGACCCCGACGTGGTCTCCCCCGCCTTCCAGCAACTGCAGCAGGTCAAGAGCTTCTACCAGTTCCCCAACAACCTCTCGATGGACCGGTACAAGCTGCCGGGTGGCGGGTCGCAGCCGCAGGACACGGTGGTAGCGGTCCGGGACATGGGCGGCCCTCCGCCGGGCCAGGCCAACTGGATCAACACGCACCTCGTCTATACGCACGGCTTCGGGGTCGTCGCCGCCATGGCCAACTCGGTGCAGGTCAACGGCGACCCCTCATTCGTGGAGAGCGACATCCCGCCCACCGGCAATCTGGGACTGCGGCAGCCCCGGGTGTACTTCGGCGAGCAGGAGGGCGCGTACGCCATCGTCGGCGGGCCGCGGGGCGGCCGCCAGCAGGAACTTGACTACCCCTCCGGGAACGCAGGCGGCCAGCAGAACAACACGTACCAGGGCGGCGGCGGAGTGCCGGTCGGCTCGCTGCTGAGCCGCGCGCTGTACGCGGTGAAATTCCGCGAGCTCAACATCCTCATCTCCGGCGCCATCAACGGCGATTCCAAGATCCTCTACGATCGCCCGCCCCTGGCCCGGGTGGCCAAGGTCGCGCCGTTCCTCACCCTGGACGGCAACCCCTATCCGGTCGTGGCCCACGGCCAGATCTTCTGGGTGGTGGACGGCTATACGACCACGGACCTGTACCCGTACTCCGAGCGGGTGAGCATGCTGCAGGCCACCTCCACCAGTGATGACCCGGGCGGCGCGGTGGCCGGCCAGCCGACCGATCAGATCAACTACATCCGGAACTCGGTCAAGGCCGTGGTGAACGCGTACACCGGCAGCGTCAGCCTCTACCAATGGGGGGCCAAGGACCCGATCCTGGAGACCTGGATGAACGCGTTCCCCGGTGTGATCAAGCCACGGAGCGATATCCCGTCCTACCTCATGCCCCACCTGCGCTACCCGCCGGACCTGTTCGAAGTGCAGCGCCAGGTGCTCGCCAGTTATCACGTCCTTCAGGCGCAGTCGTTTTACAGCGGGCAGAACTTCTGGGCGGTGCCGAACGACCCGAGCGTCTCCCAGCCAGCCAGCCAGCCGCCGTACTACCTGACGATGACCATGCCGGGAGCGTCCACCCAGTTCTCGCTGACCTCACCGCTGGTGCAGCGGGGGCGGGAGAACATGGCCGCTTACATGGCGGTGGACAGCAACCCGCAGTCCGCGGACTACGGGACGATCCGGGTCCTGGCGCTGCCGCAGCAGACCGCCATCCTCGGGCCGCAGCAGGTCCAGAGTTCCTTCGAGTCCAATACGAGCGTGTCGGCGCAACTGTCGCTGTACCGGCAGAACGGCTCGACCGTCATCGAGGGCAACCAGATCACGCTGCCGGTGGGCGGCGGGCTGATCTACGAGGAGCCCGTCTACATCCAGGCGGCGGGCGCGGCCGGCAGCAGCAGCGGTTCCTACCCGTACCTCCAGCGCGTTCTGGTGTCCTTCGACGGCCACGTCGGGTTCGGCGCGACGCTGGAGGATGCGCTCAGCCAGGTCGTGCCGGGGCTGACGACCAGCGGCGCGCCGCCCAGTACCACCTCACCCACGGGCACCGGGACCACCACCGGAACGGTCAGCGCGGCCGTCCGCACCTACTTGCAGCAGGCCGAGAAGTACTACGCCGCGGCGCAGGCCGCGCTGAAGAGCGGTAACTTCGCCGCCTATGGCACGGACACGGCCCTGGTGAAAACGGCGCTCGACAACGCGCAGAAGGCCGCTCAGGCCACGCCTGCCCCGTCCAAGAGCGCCACGCCCTCGCCGTCCAAATCGCCATGATCTTACGGCCATATTTCGGCCCATCACGTCGGCTGGGATTCGGTTGCACCGTAGCGGGAGACATGCTCCTCGATGCTCTCCGGCAGGTCTGCGGCGGGGGTACGCTCGATCGTGACGGGACATCCGCAGGCATGCAGCCTTTGCTAGGCATCTGCCTGCCTAAAGCCCGAACTGCCTCAGGCCCGAACTTCCGGGGTAAGGAGCGAGACTGGTTGTGGCGCCTCGTGTGCTAGTCGACGCGACCGCCGTGCCGGCGGACCGCGGCGCCTTGGGCCGCTACGTCAACGGGCTTGTGATCGCCCTTGAAGCGGCGGGTGCCGATCTGGCGGTGGCCTGCCAGCGCGCTGACGAAGAACGGTACGGCAGGCTGGTGCCTGGCGCGCGCGTCGTCGCTGGGCCGACCG
This sequence comes from uncultured Actinomycetes bacterium, assembly GCA_963822825.1. Classification (GTDB taxonomy): domain Bacteria; phylum Actinomycetota; class Actinomycetes; order Streptosporangiales; family Streptosporangiaceae; genus JAWWPY01. Next base: position 49,248 of record CAWGIW010000025.1, read on the forward strand.
CGATCGCGCACCGGCCCGCCCGGCTGGCCTGGGAGCAGACCGGCCTGCCCCTGGTCGCCCAGCAGGTGGCCGCGGACGTCATTCATGCCCCGCATTACTCGATGCCACTGCGCCCCGGCGCACCGACCGTGGTGACCATCCACGACCTGACGTACTTCACCGAGCCGGATGCCCACAACCCGGTCACGGCGACGTTTTTCAAGTCAGCGATCCGCACCTCAGCCCGCCGCGCGACCCGGCTCATCGTGCCGTCCAAGGCCACCAGGGACGAGCTGGTGCGGGTGCTCGACGCGGATCCGACCCGGATCGATGTCGCCTACCACGGGGTGGATCACGCGCCGTTCCACCGGCCGAGCCCGGAGCAGGTCCGCCAGATCTCCGACCGGCTCGGCCTGCACGGCCAGCCCTACGTGGCCTATCTCGGTGCTCTGGAGCCGCGCAAGAACGTTCCCGACCTGATCACCGGTTGGGCCGCGGCCGTTGCGGACCTCCCGGATCCGCCCGCTCTCGTGCTGGGCGGCGGCAGCGGCTGGAGCGAGGAAGTCGATCAGGCGGTCGCCGCGGTTCCCGCGCACCTGCGCCTGGTCCGCCCCGGATACCTGCGGTTCAGTGATCTCCCCGGCTACCTCGGCGGTGCGCTCGTGGTGGCCTTCCCGAGCCGTGGTGAGGGTTTCGGGCTGCCGGTGCTTGAGGCGATGGCCTGCGGAGCGCCGGTCCTCACCACGCACCGGACCTCCCTGCCGGAGGTGGGCGGCGACGCCGTCGCGTACACCGAGCCGGACTGCGACAGCATCCGGGTCGCGCTGCGCGGCCTGCTCGACGACCCGCCGCGCAGGCAGGCGCTGGGCGCGGCCGGTTACGACAGGTCGCAGGAATTCACCTGGGCCGCCTCGGCTGAGGCCCATATGGCGTCCTACCAGCGTGCGGCCGCCCAGCGAGGGGAGTAACCTCCCTGCCCATGTCGATGCGCCCAAATGCTTCCGCCGATTCAGAACCGTTGGAGGCCGTCCTGCTGGTCGGCGGCCAGGGGACCCGGCTCCGACCGCTGACCATCGGGATGCCCAAACCGCTGCTGCCGACCGCGGGTGTGCCCTTCCTGGCGCATCAGCTCGCCAAGGCGGCCACGTCGGGGGTGACCCGGGTCGTCCTCGCCACCGCCTACCGGGCCGAGATGTTCGCCGAGTGCCTGGGCGACGGCTCCGCGTTCGGCCTGGAGATCAGCTACGTACACGAGGACGTGCCGCTCGGCACCGCCGGGGCCATCCGCAACGCGGCGGCCGGACTGCACAGCGAGCCGGACAGTCCGGTCATCGTGCTGAACGGCGACATCCTGTCGGGTCATGACCTGGCGGCTCAGCTTGACCTGCATAGCAAGGCCGACGCCGCGGTGACGCTGCACCTGGTCGAGGTGCCCGACCCGGCTCGGTTCGGCTGCGTGCCGACCGACTCGGCCGGCCGGGTGACCGCGTTTCTGGAGAAGGCACCGGACCCGGTGACCAACCGGGTCAACGCGGGCTGTTACGTGTTCCGGCGGGAGGTCATCGACGAGATCCCGGCCGGCCGGGTGGCCTCCGTCGAACGCGAGACGTTCCCCGCGCTCATCGCCGCGGGCGCGGTCGTCCTGGGTTACCAGGACAACTCGTACTGGCTGGACGTGGGTACCCCGGAGGCTTTCGTCCGGGGCTCATGTGATCTTGTCCTGGGCGGGCTCCCGTCCGCCGCGCTGCCCGCCCGGCCCGGCGTCCCCGGTGAGGCGATGGTGCTCGACGGCGCCGTGGTGGAGGCCGGGGCGACCGTGGTCGGCGGGACCGTCGTCGGCGCGGGCTCGGTGATCGCGGCCGGCGCGCGGGTGGCGGGCAGTGTGCTCTTCGACGGGGTGAGCGTCGGGGCGGACGCGCGGGTCACCGGCAGCGTCATCGGCCCGGGCGCGCTGATCGGCGCGGGCGTGGTCCTGGACGGGGTGGTGATCGGGGAGGGAGCGCGGATCGCTTCCGGCAACGAGCTTCGCGCCGGGATGCGCGTCTGGCCGGGAGTGGACCTCGGCCCCACCTCCATCCGTTTCTCCACCGATACCTGACCACGGGTGTCCGACCACGGGCCGGTGACGGGGGGAACCATGACCGCGGAGCCGCACGCGGCCGGGCCGGCCGCCCGGGAGTGGCAGGCGCCGTCCGCCGTCGATGTCCGCCTGACCCTGTCCGTGCACCGGCGCGGGTCGGGTGATCCGGCCTTCCGGATCGCGTCCGACGGCAGCGTCTGGCGCACGTCGCTCACCCCGGACGGGCCCGGCACCCTCCGGATCGTGGACGCCGCGGCCGCCGGGCGGACCGTGGTCAGGGCCACGGCGTGGGGGCCGGGTGCGTCCTGGCTGCTCGCCGCAGCGCCCGGCCTGCTGGGCGGGGATGACGACCCGGCTGGGTTCGACCCCCCGGATCCGCTGCTCCGCGAAATCTCCAGGCGCCATCCGGGGATGCGGGTGGGCCGGTCCGGCCGGGTGCTCGAGGCGCTGGTGCCCGCGGTCCTCGAGCAGAAGGTGGTCGGCGCCGAGGCGTGGCGTGCGTGGCGCCTGCTCCTGCTGCGGTTCGGCGGCCCGGCGCCCGGCCCGGCACCCACTGGCATGCGGGTCTTCCCGCCCGCCCGGACCTGGCTCCGCATCCCCTCCTGGGAGTGGCACCGCGCGGGCGTTGAGGGGGTGCGGGCCCGGACCGTGGCGGGCGCGGCGCGGGTGGCCGGGCGCCTGGAGGAGATCGTGGCGATGCCGTCCGCGGCCGCGGACCGCAGGCTCCGCGCCCTGCCTGGGATCGGGCCGTGGACCTCGGCCGAGGTCCGCCAGCGGGCCTGCGGCGACCCGGATGCGGTGTCCGTGGGCGACTACCATCTGCCTGCCGCTGTGGGCTGGGCGCTGGCCGGGCACGCGGTGGATGACGCGGGGATGCTTGAACTGCTCGCGCCCTACGCGGGACACCGGTACCGGGTGACGAGGCTGGTGGAACTCAGCGGGCTGCGCCCGCCGCGCCGCGGCCCGAGGATGAGCGTCCGCGACTACCGCTCCTTTTAGCCGAGCCCGTCCGCTTCTGGCCGAGCCCGGTCCGCGGCCCGCATACCCGCAACGTAGGGTGCCGCTATGAGCCCTGACGCGCGCACCCCCGCCGCGCCGGCCCCCGGGCCAGGCACGCTGACCCCGTCCGACACTGCGCTGCGGCGAGCCCTCGCCCGGGCCAGGGACGGTAAACCGCTCGATCAGGGCGAGGCCACGACACTGCTGCACGCGCGCGGCGAGCGGCTGACCACCCTGCTCGGATACGCCAGCCGGACCCGGGACGCGGGCCTGGCCGCGGCGGGCCGTCCTGGGATCATCACCTACTCGCGCAAGGTCTTCATCCCGCTCACCAGGCTCTGCCGGGACCGCTGCGGCTACTGCACGTTCGCCACCGTCCCGGGCCGGCTGGACCGCCCGTACCTGTCCCCGGACGAGGTGCTGGCGATCGCACGGGAAGGTGCGGCGCTGGGCTGCAAGGAGGCGCTGTTCACGCTGGGCGACCGCCCGGAGGACCGCTGGCACCAGGCCCGCGAATGGCTCGACGAACATGGATACGACGACACGCTCTCCTACGTGCGGGCCATGGCGATCAGGGTTCTCGAGGAGACCGGCCTGCTGCCGCACCTCAACCCCGGCGTCCTGACCTGGCAAGACTTCCAGAGGCTCAAGCCGGTCGCGCCGTCGATGGGGATGATGCTGGAGACCACGGCGGCCCGGCTGTTCACCGAGAAGGGCGCACCGCACTTCGGCAGCCCGGACAAGGACCCGGCGGTCCGCCTGCGCGTGCTGGAGGACGCGGGCCGCTGCGGGGTTCCGTTCACGACCGGCATCCTCATCGGCATCGGTGAGACGCTGGCCGAGCGCGCTGAATCGATCTTCGCGATCCGCCAGGTGGCCCGCGAGTACGGGAGCATCCAGGAAGTGATCGTGCAGAACTTCCGGGCCAAGCCGGACACGAAGATGCGTGGCGTGCCCGACGCGGAGCTTGATGACCTGGCCGCGACGATCGCCGTCGCCCGCCTGGTGCTCGGCCCGGCGGTGCGCATCCAGGCCCCGCCGAACCTCATCGGCGACCAGTTCGGGCTGATCCTGGCGGCGGGGATCGACGACTGGGGCGGCGTCTCGCCGCTCACCCCTGACCATGTCAACCCCGAGCGCCCCTGGCCGCAGATCGACGAGCTCGCCCGGCGGACCGCTGACGGCGGGATGACGCTGCGCGAGCGGTTGACGATTTACCCTGGATATCTCCGCGAGCCCTGGCTGGACCCGCGGCTCGCCGGGCACGTGGCCGCGCTCGCCGACCCGGCGACCGGGCTGGCCCGCGACGGCGCGGTCCCGGTGGGCCGGCCCTGGCAGGAGCCGGACGGCGGATGGGGCGAGGCGGCGGCCGGCCGGACCGACCTGCACGTCACGATCGACACCACGGGCCGTACGTCCGACCGCCGCGACGATTTCATGGAGGTCTACGGCGACTGGACGGAGGTCGGCGCCCGCATCGCCCCCGCGGCCACCTCGGCCCGCCAGCAAGGGGCCAGCCCGGGCCGCCTGCGCACCGAGGTCGCCGCCGCGCTGCGCAGCGCGGAGCACGATCCCGCCGGGATCTCGGACAGTGAGGCGCTCGCCCTGCTCGACGCGGACGGCGGGGAACTGGAGGCGCTGGCCGAGCTGGCCGACGCGCTGCGCCGCGACGTCGCGGGCGACGACGTCACCTTTATCGTCAACCGGAACATCAACTTCACCAACGTCTGCTACACAGGCTGCCGGTTCTGCGCGTTCGCGCAGCGCCGGACCGATGCCGACGCCTACACGCTCTCCCTCGAGCAGATCGGCGACCGGGCGCAGGAGGCCTGGGAGGCGGGCGCGACCGAGGTCTGCATGCAGGGCGGCATCCACCCGGACCTGCCGGGCACCGCGTACTTCGACATCGCGGCGGAGGTGAAGCGCCGCTGCCCGGACCTGCATGTGCACGCATTCTCTCCGATGGAGGTCATGAACGGTTCGGCGCGTACCGGGCTGCCCGTCCGCGAGTGGCTGGCTCGCGCCCGTGAGGCAGGCGTGGGCTCGCTGCCCGGCACGGCGGCCGAGATCCTGGACGACGACGTGCGCTGGGTGCTGACCAAGGGCAAGCTCCCGACCTCGGCGTGGATCGAGGTGATCACGACCGCGCACGAACTCGGCATCCCGACGAGCGCGACGATGATGTACGGGCACGTGGACACGCCCGCACACTGGGTCGGGCATCTGCGGGTGATCCGCGGCATCCAGGAGCGCACCGGCGGCTTCACCGAGTTCGTCCTGCTCCCGTTCGTGCACGCGAGCTCGCCGATCTACCTGGCGGGGCTGGCCCGCCCGGGGCCCACCCGCCGGGAGAACCGTGCCGTGCACGCGGTCTCCAGGCTGCTGCTGCACGGCGCGATCGGTTCCATCCAGTGTTCCTGGGTCAAGCTCGGTGATGATCTCTGCCGCGACGTCCTGCGCGGCGGCGTCAACGACTTGGGCGGCACCCTGATGGAAGAGACGATCAGCCGGATGGCCGGCTCGCAGAACGGGTCCTATAAGACGATCAGCCAGATCGCCGAGATGGTCGGTCCCCTCAGCAGGCCGCTCCGCCAGCGCACCACCACTTACGGAATACCCTCCAACGAACGGATTTCGGCCGCCGCTGCCAGCGACGGGGTCTGCGCGGCCGTCCGCGGCACTCGCACCCCCCTTCGCCTGCTGTCCAGCTAGCCGGGCGGTCCAGCTAGCAGGCGACGACGACGCTTCCATTCGCCGCGGCCGCGGCGAGCCGGGAAATGTCATCCGGGTCGCTGGTCAGGATGCGGTCACCGGCCTGGGCCAGCAGGACGACGGTGGCGTCGATCGGATCTGCCGTCCCCGCGGCCGCGAGCAGGACGCCCGCGTCCCGGCCGTCATCGTGATGTACCGCGCGCACGTTGACGGCCCGCAATAGCTGGGCCAGTTGGGCTTGACGACCCTGCCGGTCGCGCCATACCTGGGCGACGACCATCGCGTTGGTCCGCAGTTCGACCCCGTGTTGTGCGGCAACCCGAAGCCGCGCCAGCATGGCCCGGTCGTCGCGATCCACGGCCACCAGGGCCCCCGCGTCGAGGACCAGCGCGCTCACCCGCCACCGCCGCGAACTGGGGCGCCGCGAACTGGCAGGCCAAGCTCTCGCTCCGCGCGGGCGAGTTCCTCGTCAGTGAGCGGGCCGTGCTCCGACTCCCAGGTCGCCAGGAACTCGGCCAGCGCCTCGCTGCGCAGCTTGCTGGCGGCCGCCTCGGCCAGCCACGACGACAGCGGCTGGCCCGCGTGCGCCGCCGCCGACCGGACGGCGTCGCCGAGTTCGATGTTGAACGAGACACTGATCTTGTCCACCCTCACGCCTCAATCTTACCGCGGTAGTTCCTACCATGGTAGGAACTACCCACGCCGACGGGCACCGCTCCGTCGTAGGGTGGGGCTGTGGCCAACCACGGCATTCCCCCGGGCGTCGGCCAGACGGCGCTGGGCGTGGCGAAGCTCCGGGCGCGCGAGAGCGAGCGCGCCGACCGGCTCTTCAACGACCCGTACGCGGAAGCGTTCGTCGCCGCGGCTCCGGAAGCGGTCGCCGAGCGCCGAGCGCCGCCGGGCGAGTCCAGTTCGCTCGGCGCGATCTTCCAGGCGCGTGTCGCCATCCGCACCCGGTTTCTCGACGACTACCTGCTCGCGGCCTGCGCGGCCGGATGCCGCCAGGTCGTGCTCCTCGCCGCGGGCATGGACAGCCGTGGCTACCGGATCGAGTGGGCCGCCGGTACCCGGCTGTTCGAGATCGACCAGCCCGACGTGCTGGCCTTCAAGGACGCCGTGCTGAACTCCTGTGGTGCCGTCCCGCGGTGCCACCGGGTGGCGCGGGCCGCCGATCTGCGGGAGGACTGGGCCGGCGCGGCGGTCGACAGCGGACTGCGGCCTGCCGGGCGCACCGCGTGGCTGGCCGAGGGCCTGCTCATCTACCTGACCGCCGAGGAAGCCGGCCAATTGCTGACCACCATCACGAGCCTGTCCGCACCGGGCAGCCGGATTGCCTTCGAATTTAACGACTCCGGCGAGGGCGGCCCGGTCAGCCGGGCTCGCACCTTGCCGGGAATGAGCAAGATCACCGCGCTGTGGAAGGGCGGCCTTGGCACCGGCACTGCGGACTGGCTCGCCGGCCACGGCTGGCTGGTCCAAACCCACGACATCGGGCCCGTCGCCGCCAGCTACGGCCGGCCAATCCCCGGCCAGTCCAGCGGCGGGTTCCTCACCGCCACTCGCCGCGACGAGACCTGACTCAGGCACGTCATGGGTCAGCCAGTGTCACTTGGTCAGGCCTGGGCCGCGCTGGGGCCGCACTGGCAGGAGTGTTTCGAGCTGGCCTGGCGGTCGCTGCGGTCGGGCGGCGTCGCCATCGGCGCATTGCTGGTCGATGGCGACGGTGACCTGGTTGGCCGGGGCCGGAACCGCAGGTTCGGGGCCAGCGGCGACGGCTTAGCCGAGATCTCCGGCCTGCTCGGTCACGCGGAAATGAACGCGCTGATGAGCGTGCCAGCGGGGAAGGCCCGACGCCGCGATTACTGCTCTACACGACATTGCAGCCGTGTCCGATGTGCACCGGCGCGATTGTCTTGGCGCGACTGCGCCGTGTTGAGTTCGCCGCCGCTGTACGGCCCGCTCGGCGTGTGGGCCGACATCCTGCCCGGCCTGAGCGTCTTCGGGTCGATGCAGCGCTCACTGGAAGCCAGGGCCCCGGCCAGAGCGGCTCTGGCCGGGGCGACCGCAAGCCGTTTCCGCGATCGCGATGCCATGCCGCCGACCACTCTGGCCGCGCTGGAAGTGATCTGGGACGAACTGGCCGAGGCGTCAGCGGGTTAGCAGGAAGGCTTCCGGGTCGCGTGGGCGGCGGTCCGGGGCCGGGGCGGCGGGGTGGCCGACGCCGACCGCGCCCATCGGCTCCCATCCGGTCGGCAGCCCGAGCGCGGCGGCGGCCACCGGACGGCAGAACAGGGTGCTCGACACCCAGCACGAGCCCAGGCCCTCCACGGCCAGCGCGACGAGCAGGTTCTGCACGGCCGCGCCCATGGCCGCGACGAACATCTCGCGCTCCGCGGCGGCCCGCCGCTCGTCGGGATAAGCATGTGCGGCTTCGGCGAGCAGGCACGGCACGATGATGAGCGGTGCGCGGCGCAGTGGTTCGCCGCGCTGTACCCGGCGCGCGATCTGCTCCTCGGTGAAGCCGTCGCCGCGCAGGTCGGCGATCCACGCGGCCAGCATGTCGTCCAGCAGGGATGTCCTGGCCGCCGCCGATTCCAGCACCGCGAAACGCCACGGCGTGGAGTGATGTGGCGCTGGCGCGGTAAGCGCGGCGGCGATCGCGCGGCGGACCGCGGCGCCATCCACGGGCGCGCCGGTGAACTCGCGGACGGTGCGCCGGGCCGCGAGCACGTCCGCCGAACCGTACCGGAACATGTCCTCGGCCGCCGGGCGGATCAGGGCCTGGGCGCCCGGCCCGTCGGACTCGGTGACCCGGTCGGCCAGGCCCCGGACGATCGCCACCGGAATCCCCGCGGTCTTCCCCTTGACCAGGTCGGCGACGGCCGCGATCTCGTCAGCGACCGCGGTGAGCGTCACCTCGAGCGGGATGCCGAACGTGTCCACCTGACCACGAAGGTCGCGCAGCGGCAGCAGCCCGGCCGCGCCGATCGCGGTATCCGTCTGCCCGACCCGCCAGGGCCGCCCCATGGTGTCAGTAATGATCACTCCGACCGTGATCCCGGCCTGCTCGCGCAGCGCCTTCCGCAGCCGCCGGGCGGAGCCGTCGGGGTCCTCGGGCAGCAGGGCCACGGTGCCCGGGACGGTGTTGGAGTTGTCCACCCCGGCGGCGGCGAGCACGAGGCCATGCCGGGTCTCCACGATCCGTGCCGGGCCGCGCCGGGCCACCACCCGGACTGTCTCGTCGTCGATCGCTCGTTCCCGGTCGGCCCGGATGACCCGGCCCTCCGCCTTGCTGACGATCTTGGACGTGACGACGACGATGTCGCCGTCGGCCAGCCCAGGTGCGGCCTCCGCGATCAGCCCGGCCAGGTCCGCTCCTTCGGCGATCTCAGGGAGTCCCCGCACCCCGGTGACGGTGAGGCGAGGGGCCGCGGGACCGGTGGTGGTGGGACCGGTGCTGGCGGGACCGGTGCTGGCGGGACCCGTGCGGCCAGGCCCGCTCATGCGCGAAACTCCCCGGCCAGGTCGAGCGCGGCGCGCGCGATCGCCGCGGTCGCCGCGAGGTCGGTCATGTAGAGCGGGAGGGCGCGGACGGTGATCCCGGCGAGTTCCGGCGCGTCCACCGCCGCCTTGTCCCGCTCATCTACCAGCCAGCCGTTGAGCAACTGCGCGCCGTAGTGCGCGGCAACAGCGATGGCGGTCGCCGGGACGCCGATCGCCGCCAGGCACGCGTCGGCCATGCCGCGCACCGGCGCCCCGCCGATGATCGGGGAGACGCCGACGACGGTCTTCTCGCTGACCGCCTCGGCAATACCGGGAATGGCCAGGATGGTGCCGATGCTCACCACCGGATTGGACGGGGGGAGCAGGATAGCGTCGGCCGCGGCGATCGCCTCGAGGACTCCGGGCGCGGGCACCGCGGCCTGTGCCCCGACGACGACGATGTCGATCGCGGGCACCGCGGCATGCAGTCGGACCCACCATTCCTGGAAGTGCATGGTCCGCTGGCCCGTGCTGGCTGGCGAGCCCGTGCTGGCTGGCGAGCCCGTGGTTGCTGACGAGACTGGGCCATCCTGCACGATCACGTGGGTCTCGATGGGGTCGTCCGACATGGGGATCAGCGTGACCCCAGGCCGCCATCGCTGGCAGAGCGCGGCGGTGGCCGCCGACAGGGGGAGACCCTCGCCGAGCATGCCGGTCCGGGCGATGTGGGTGGCGAAGTCCCGGTCACCCAGGCTGAACCAGCCGGGCCCGGCGCCATAGGCAGCGAGTTCGGCCAGCACCGTGAAGGTCTCGCCAGCCCGGCCCCAGCCTTGCTCTTCGCTGATCCCGCCGCCGAGCGTGTACATCACGGTGTCCAGATCGGGGGAGATATGCAGGCCGAACAGGTGAATGTCATCACCCGTGTTGCCGATGACGGTGATGTCGGCGTCCGGGGCTTCGGCTTTCAGCCCGCGGAGGAACCGGGCGGCTCCGACTCCGCCCGCGAGCACGGTGATACGCATGGCGGCAAGTCTCGCAACTCGCGGCGGGACACTCCCGCCGAGCCCCCCGGGAAGCCTGGGATCCCAGGATTCTGAGCGGACTTTCGCGTCATCAGGGTCAAGAACGTTGCCTCTATCACGTATCCAGCTTGACGCGAAGCAAGACACGCGGGTGTAATTTCACCAGTGTAGTTCTCGCGCTCCGGGGGAGAGGGTGCGAGGTGACGGGGACCTGAAGGGGTAGGAGGTGCGCTGTGGCTGACGTCATCGTCTCGCTGGCGCCCGGCACGTTCGGTATCGGCATGGACGACGCCGAGGACGTGAACTGGGAGGATGCGGGCTGGCAGGATCGCGCGCTATGCGCACAAACTGATCCGGAGGCTTTCTTCCCCGAAAAGGGCGGCTCGACCCGGGAGGCCAAGAAAGTCTGCCGGGGCTGTGAAGTGCGTGCGGAGTGCCTGGAGTACGCGCTCGAGCACGACGAGCGGTTCGGGATCTGGGGCGGACTGTCCGAACGGGAACGCCGTCGCCTGAAGCGCGAGGCCGGTTAGGCCCCAGCGCTCCTGGTCCGCCGCGTGGGACGCGGCGCACCGTAACGCTGCGCGTCTGGCGGATTCCGCGGCGTCCTCGGCTCACTGCTTTCTGCGCTACGCTCCAAGCTTCTGGGCGGTGCGGCTCGGATTGGTACGTTCCTGATGGTCTTTCCGCGAAGGGTGGAGAGTGCCTGCCTGCGTGCCATCAGGTCGCGTATTGTTCACGCGTACCCGCCCTGCCGGGACCGGAGCGGGCATTCCCGGCTTTTGTTGACGAGCCTTCTGTGCCTGGCAGGTCACCACCTTGAGCAACAGATGGACTCGTGTCGCCAATTAACACGCAGGGCCAGCACGTCGTTACCGCGGTGATCGTCGCTCACGATGGCGCCGCGTGGCTGCCGCGTATCGCCGAGGCATTGCTCGGCCAGACTCGGCCGGTGCAGCGCGTGGTCGCCGTGGACACGGGTAGCCGGGACCGCAGTGGCGCCGTGCTGGCTGAGCTCCTCGGCCGGTCGGTCGTGTTCGGGATGGACCGCGGCACCGGCTACGGCGCCGCGGTTGGCCAGGCGCTGCGGCACCGTGCGGCGAACACGCACGTTCCGGGGCCTTCCAGGCTCCCGCAGGGCGATCGGGTCGAGTGGATCTGGCTGCTGCACGACGATAGCGAGCCGGCGCCGGACGCGCTGGAGCAGTTGCTGCTCGGCGCCGCGGAGGCGCCTACGGCGGCCGTGCTTGGTCCCAAGGCGATGGACTGGGCCGACCGGCGGGTGCTCCTTGAGGCTGGGGTCACCATCGACCGGGCTGGGCGCCGAATCACCGGCATCGAGCCGCGCGAGGTTAACCAGGGCCAGCACGACGGGGACCGGGACGTTCTCGCCGTGGGCAGCGCCGGGATGCTGGTTCGCCGCGATGCGTGGGATCAGGTCGGCGGGTTCGACCCGCGGATGGCCCTGTTCCGGGACGATGTCAACTTCTGCTGGCGGATCCACGCCGCGGGCTACCGGGTGCGGGTGGTCACTGACGCGGTGGTGTACCACCTCGAGGCATCGGCGCGGAACCGGCGCGCGGCGTCGGCCGCGTCCCGGCCGGAGCGGACAGACCGGCAGAACGCGCTGGTCACGCTCTTGACGAACCTGCCCACCGGACCGGCCTTCGGCGCCCTGATCGGCAACCTGACCCTGACGGTGCTGCGCACGCTGCTGTTCCTGCTGGCCAAGCGGCCCGGTGCCGCGCTCGACGAATCCGCCGCTTTCGGCTGGCTGGCCGCCCACCCGCTGCGCGTGCTGTCCGCGCGCCGCCGCCGGGCCCGGGGCCGCCGTGGCGCCTACGGGCGCCTCCGCGGAGACCTTCCCCGCGGCCGGTCCTTGCTCAGGCTGACGGAATTCGTCGCGAGCGCGCTGTCGAGGTCCAGCCAGCTGGACACCGCGGGCAGTCACCACGCGACGGACGACCCGAACGACGATGACACGCTGCTGGTTGACACCGGATTCGTGCAGCGCATCCTGACCCACCCGGGGGTGCTGCTGTTTGCCGCGCTCTTGCTGATCGCGTTGGTGGCCACGCACTCTCTGCTCGGCTCGGGCCCGATCGCGGGCGGGGCGCTCCTGCCGGCCTGGGGTGGCGCGTCCGGGCTGTGGCATGAGTACCTGCAAGGATTCCACCCCGCCGGGATCGGCTCGGGGGGCGCCGCGCCCCCGTACGTGGCCGTGCTCGCAGTCCTGGCGTCGCTGCTCGGCGGGAAGCCATGGCTCGCGGTCGACGTGATCATGATCGGCTGCATTCCGATCGCCGGCCTCACCGCTTTCTTCGCCGCCCGGCGCATCACCGAATCCGTGGCCGCCCGGGTCTGGGCCGGAGCAGCGTACGCACTGCTGCCCGTCGGCATGGGCGCGGTGGCGGCCGGCTCGGCGCCGCCGTGGCGTTCACCCTCATCCCGCTGATCGGGGTGCTGGCCGCCCGGATCTTCACCCAGCCAAAGCGGCGAGCCCGGCGCGCGGCGTGGGCCACTGGCCTGGTCGTCGCGGTCGCGGCTGCCTTCGTGCCGCTGGTCTGGCTGGCCGTCGTATTGGCCGCCGCGGCGGGCGCGGTCGCCTTCGGCCGGTCTCGTCGCGAAATCCTGATCAATCTGGGCATCACCGTGCTGGTCCCGCCCGTGCTGCTGGTGCCGTGGACCTTGCAGGTCTTCGCCCGCCCGGCGCTGGTCTTCCTCCAGGCCGGCCAGCAGGTGCCCGGCCTGGCGAGCGCCCATCTGTCCGCCCGGTCGCTGCTGTTGCTGTCACCGGGCGGCCCGGGCCTGCCGCCGTACTGGGTGACCGGGGGCGTCGCCGTCGCCGCGCTCGCCGCCCTGCTGCTCACCGGGCGCCGCACGCTGGTGGCGGTCGGCTGGTGCGTCGCCCTGCTTGGCTTGCTGATCTCGGTCGTGGTCAGCCGGGTCGTGGTCGTGTCGGACGGCGGCGGCCCGGCCGTCGCCGCCTGGCCTGGAATCTCGCTGGCCATCGCCGCCGCTGGGCTGCTGCTGGCCGGCACGGTGGCGGCCAGCAGCCTGCCCGCCCACCTGGCCGGCGGCAAATGGCGCAGCCTGCGCGGGCTCGGGATCACGTTGCTGGCTCTCGCGGCCGCCTCGGCGCCGTTGCTGGCCGCCGGGCTCCTGGCTGGCCACCGGGGTCCGTGGGCCGGTAGCGGTGTCCTCGGGACCGGTGCTGCCCGCGTTTGTGTCCGTCTCCTCCGACACCGGCGCGCAGCTTCGTACCCTGGTGCTCCGATCTGGGCCCGGTCAGCTGACCTATTCCGTGCTCCGCGGCGGCGACCCGCTCATCGGGTTGACCGAACTCGCCGAGCCGCCCTCCGCCCGGCGGGCACTCGACACAGCGGTGGCGACCCTGGTCGCGCCGGGCGGAGGCGACGCGGAGGATCAAGGCCAGGCGCTGGCCTCATTCGACATCGGCTACGTCCTGCTGCCCGCCCCGGTCGATGGGGATCTGGCCCGCCTCCTGGACGGTGTGCCCGGTCTGCGACCGGTCAGCACGACGTCATCCTTCCAGTTGTGGCGGGTCGCGGAGCCCACCGCGCGAGTCCGGGTCGTGCGGCCCACGGGCACCGTGATCACGGTGGTATCCGGGCCGGTCGCCGTCTCGGCGGCGGCGGCGCCCCCAGCAGGCGGGACCCTGGTGCTGGCCGAGCCGGCGGGCGGCTGGAAGGCCACCCTGGACGGCCGCCCGCTTACTCCGCTGGCTTCGCCGGTCGGTGGCTGGGCCCAGGGTTTCCGGCTGCCCCCAGGAGGCGGACGGCTCGACATCACCCACAGTCAGGTCGGCCGCGATCTGGCCCTCGCGGTGGAGGCGATCGCTTTCCTGGTGGTCGCGGCGCTCGGGCTGCCCGGCACCAGGAACGCCACCGATGCCGCGCAGGCCGCCGACGAGCCCGTAGCTGGCCGCCGCCACGGTGGGCGCGCCGCGAGCCGGGCCCGGCCCAGGACCCAGGATCAGGCCGGTGACCGGCCGGGCGACCGCGGCCCGTCCCGGCGGGCCAAGGGTGCCCCCGACTCCCGCCCCGCCCCCGCCCGGCCCGACCCGGCCACTCATCTGGCGGACGAGGCTGGCCGCCCCGCTCCCGCCGCCGCGGACCAGCGCGATCCGGCGGTTACCGGCCGGAATGCTGTATCCGCGGATGAGCCGGCGGGGTGCGCGGTGCCCCCGCTGACCTGCGTGGCCAGCCAGCGGCGCCGAGTGGCCAGCCAGCGGCGCCGAGTGGCCGGCCAGCGGAACTGGGCAATGGCGCGCCCCCGAACGGTCGCGGCGCCCCGTCGCGCGGCGAGCGGCGGCCGCCGGACGGCCGGACGGGCCGGCCGCTCGTTGGGGCACCGGGCTCCAGCGCCCGCCGACCAGCGCGGTGCGCGGGATGCCGCCCGCTCACGTAGCGTTCCGGCGGATGACGCGTTGTGGGATGAGCGGCAGCCTCCGGCGGCCCGGGCCGGCCGCCGCCGGGCGAACCAGCCTGATGCTGGGCCGGCCAACGCCGAGCTGGCCGAGGCCGGACTGGCCAACGCCTGGCTGGCTGATGCCGGGCTGACGGATGCGGATGCCTGGCCGGCTGATAGCGGGTCCGCTGATCGGCGCAGAGGCAGGTTCTGGGGGCGGCGGAGACGGCCGTCACCGGACGAGCGTCCCGGGCCGGCCCGGGACAGGGCTGACGGCCCGTCCGGCGGCGGTGTGCCCGCGGGTGGGCGGCCCAGTTCCCGGTCGGCTGCTGACCGGCTGCCTGGCACTGGCCGCGGCCGGGCGGCTGACCGCCGCGCCGCCGCCCCGCAGCGCCCGGCTCGCGCTCCGGTAACCCGCGGCAGGCTGCCGGGCGACGACGAAGCGATGCCTCCCATCGCGCCGCTGGCGCCGCTGCCACCTCCGCTGGCGCCGTTGGCGCCGCTGCCACCTCCGTTGCCGCGTCGCGGTGCCGCGACTCCCGACCATGAAGACCCCGACGGGATGACCGCATCGTGGCGCTCCGAGGCTCCGCGCGAGCCGGGAGAGGCGGACTGGTGAGGAACCTGGACCTGAGCCGGGTCGTCCTCGGCGTGGCCGTGATCGTCGTCTTGGGCGGCCTCTACGGGCTCAGCGGCATCAAGCACACCGTGACGCTGGCCGCAGGCCCGGCGGTGTCGCCAGTGCGGTCGGTCGCGGTCACCTCGGTCACCCGGGCCTGCGCGTCACCCGGGCAGCCAGAAGGTGCGGGGGGCGGGATCGCGGTGATGGCCGAGCCAGCCACGTCGGGGACCGGCCAGGCGGTGGTGAGCCGGCTGGCCGCCGCCGGGAGCGGCTCTGGCGGGACGCGGCTCTTCGGCCTGAGCCGCCCGGGGTACGTCCAGCTCACCGGCGTGGCCACCGCGGTCGGCGCCAGCGCGCGCCCGCAGCAAGCCAGCGGCCAGTCCGTGGCCACCACCCCGCTGCGGGGTGGTGTGGTGGTCCGTGCGACCGGTGCGATGGCTCAGGGACTTGCGGTGGAGCAGACCGCCGCGGGCGGGCTCCCCACCGCGAGCTGCGGCAGTCCTGGCACCGATTTCTGGTTCGTCGGCCCTGGACAGCACACTGCCTCGCGCATCGAGCTGTACCTGATGAACACCAGCGGCCAGGCGGCTGAGGCCGATGTAGACATGTTCACGGACGCCGGGCCGGTGCTGGGGAGTACCGCGGACACTGGGATCACGGTGCCGCCGCACGGCATGGTCGTCCAGTTCCTCGCGGCGACGCTGCCGGGATCCCACTCGGTCACGCTGCACGTGCGCACCAGCACCGGACAGGTCGTCGCCGCTGTCCAGGAGAGCACGGGTCCCGGACCGGGCGCGTGGCTGCCTCCGGCCCAAGCCCCGGCCACCACCGTGGTGCTGCCTGGCCTGCCCGGCACCGCGGGCTCCCGGCAGCTGTACGTGGCGGTGCCCGGCACCCAGGACGCGAAGATCAACCTGGAGGCGGTGACCTCGCGGGGGTCCTACCAGCCCACGGGTGCGGGCGGCATCGACATCCCCGGTGGTACCGCGACTGAAATCGACCTGGCGTCGCTGGGCGGCGTGCCCGCCGGGCTGAAGCTGACCGCGAACGTGCCGGTCACGGCGGTGGCGATGGCCAGCGGTGGCGCTCAGGGCGCCCCCGGTGTCTTCACCGCGGCGACCGCCGCGATTCAGGAGCAGGGCGTGGCCGCGGATGACCCGAGCGCGGCAGGCACCGTCTCCTCGCTCGTGATCTCGGCCCCGCGCGGCGCGGCCCGGGTCCGGGTCGTCGAAGCGGCGCAGGCCACCGCCGGGACGGGTTCAGTGCACCAGAGCGCCCAGGTGATGCCCGTCGCGGCGGGACACAGCGTCGTGCTGCCGCTCGTCCGGGTGCCCGGGTCACCGAAGGGGAGTGCGTTCTCGGTCGTGATCACCCCGCTGCCGGGCTCCGGGCCGGTCTATGCCGGCCGGGTGATCGCCGGAAGCGGGGCGGGCGGCGCGGCGCAAGCAATACTCCCGATAGCGAGCGCGCTTACCTCGGTGCCGCTGTCACCAGTCCGGGATTCTTTCGTAGCCCCCAGACCGTGACCCCCAGCGGTGACGGGCCGTGACGCCGGGCCGTGACGCTGGCCCGGAGTCTGGGTCCGCGCCGTGACGCGGAGCCGGGCGTGTCACTCGCCGGGGGCGTAGTCCGGGTCCACGTCCTCTGGGTCGATGCCGAGCCACCGCGCAAACTCCTCGACCACCACCTCGAAGACGAGTTCACCCAGTTCATCCTCGTTGTCCGCGCGCGCCGCGAGCGGGCGCCGGTACACCACGATCCGCGGCGGCCGGGCCTGCTGGCCGTCACTGGCTGCGGGCGACCCGATGTCTAGCCTGGTCAGCGGCACTTCGCTGGGCCCGGCTAGCCGGGGATCCGCGCGCGGAATGTCCTCGACCGCGAATTCCACCCCCGACAGCTGAGACTCCCAGCGGGTCTCCAGGCGGGCCACGGCCTGCAGGATCAGGTCGTCGAAGCGCTCGGCCCGGCTCCGGTGCAGCGGAACCTCCGGCGGGACGAGGATCCCCCTGAGGCCTCGCCCGTGCCGGTCCCGCCGCCTGATCCGGGCGCCGCGCGGCATGCTCCTGCCGTCGCCGGTCTGCACAGTTGCCGAGCGTATCCCGGGCGATGGCGAGGTGGGTCATGCAAGACACGATCGTGCAGAGTGCCCCGGGTGGTGGCGTTACCGCCCGCGGGTCGGTACGGTCTGCCGTTGTGAGTGATGCACGCGACCCAGCCTCAGGCCGGGTGCGTGCGCGCGCCTCGGACGGCTGCCCGGGTCGGGCGGCCCGGTGACACCCCGCCGCTGCTCCAGGCCGGCCTGCAAGCAGAAGGCCCTCTACACTCTCACCTACGTCTACCGCGACTCCACCGCGGTGCTCGGACCGCTCGCGGCGTACGTGGAGCCGCACTGCTACGACCTGTGCGCCGCCCATGCGGATCGGCTGACCGCCCCCCGGGGCTGGGAGGTCGTACGGCTTCCCGTGGACCCGGCCCCGCCCGAGGCCGATGACCTCGAGGCGCTGGCCAACGCGGTCAGGGAAGCGCTCCCCGATAAGCCCGGCGAGCCGGTCGGCCAGGGAGTCGAGGTGGGCCGGCGGGGCCACCTGCGCGTTCTGCGGTCATCACCCCAGGACCGGGGACGGCTCGGTTAGCACGCAGCGCGCCCGGACCTCATCGATGTGACATCGAGCGTGCTGTTGCCCGCCCAGTGTCACATCGATGAGCCGGGTGGCCCGCGTCGCCCCGCGCAGATGCGGGCAGAACTGTGCCAGGCGGGGTGCGATGGTTCATGGGAGCGCCGGCCGCTGGGGAGCAGCCGTGCGCCGGCGGGCCGGCCGGTAGGCTCGGTCCCCTCACGCGGTAGCCGGACGATGAGTCCAGCATCGCGGGTGACGGATCGCGATTTGGCGGAGACATTTGGCGGAGACACGGGAGGCAGAGCCGAATTGGGTGACTTCCAGAAGATCTTCAAGGCCTACGACATCCGCGGAATCGTCCCCGACCAGCTCGACGAGTGCGTCGCCGAGGCCGTGGGCGGTGCGTTCGCGCGGATGACCGGCGCCAGGTCGGTAGTCACCGTGCACGATATGCGCACCTCGTCGGTGCCGCTGGCGGAGGCGTTCGGCCGGGGGGCCGCTGCGCAGGGAGCGGACGTTGTCGCGGGCGGGCTGGGCTCCACGGACATGCTTTACTACGCCAGCGGCTGCCTTGACATGCCCGGCGCGATGATCACGGCGAGCCACAACCCCTCCAAGTACAACGGGATCAAGCTCTGCCGGGAGGGCGCACGGCCGGTCGGCCAGGATTCCGGGCTGGCCGAACTGCGCGACATGGCGGCCGCGGGCGTCCCGCCCCATGACGGCCCGCCGGGCACCATCACCGCCCGGGACCTGCTCTCCGGTTACGCGAGCCATCTCAAGTCACTGGTCAACGTGTCGGGCATCCGTCCGCTGACGGTGGTGGTGGACGCTGGCAACGGGATGGCCGGCCATACGGTGCCCAAGGTGTTCGAGGGGTTGCCGATCACCCTCATCCCGCTCTTCTTCGAACTCGACGGCACGTTCCCGAACCACGAGGCCAATCCCATCGACCCGGGGAACTTGCGCGACCTGCAGCATAAGGTGCTCGATTCCGGCGCCGACCTCGGCCTCGCCTTCGATGGCGATGCGGACCGCTGTTTCGTTGTGGATGAACGCGGTCAGCTCGTTGCGCCGTCGGTGCTCACCGCGCTCATCGCCGTGCGTGAACTGGCCCGCGAGCCCGGGTCCACGGTGATCCACAACCTGATCACCTCCAGGGCGGTACCCGAGATCATCGCCGAGCACGGCGGCACGCCGGTCCGCACCCGGGTCGGGCACTCGTTCATCAAGGCCCGGATGGCGGAGACCGGCGCGGTGTTCGGCGGCGAGCATTCCGGACACTTCTACTTCCGTGACTTCTGGTTCGCTGACTCCGGCATGCTCGCTGCCCTGCACCTGCTGGCCGCGCTGGGCGGGCAGGCCGACCCGCTGTCCGCGCTGCTGGCCGGCTACGGCCGGTACGTGGCGTCCGGCGAGATCAACAGCGAGGTGCGTGATCAGGCGGCGGTCACGGCCCGGGTCCGTGAGGAGTACGCGGGCGGCCCCGGCGTGACCACGGACGAACTCGACGGAATGACTGTTTCCGCCGAGGGCTGGTGGTTCAACCTGCGGCCATCGAACACCGAGCCGTTGCTCCGGCTCAATCTCGAGGCCGCCGACGAGACGACCATGACCAGGCTGCGGGACGAGGTGCTGAGCATCGTCCGCGCACATCCCAGGGAGACCCCGTGAAGATCGATGATTGGCTGCTCGAGATACTGGCCTGCCCCAAGTGCCACGCACCGCTGCGCACCGACGAGGAGGCCAGCGAGCTGGTGTGCACCAACCCGGAGGACTGCGGCCTCGCCTACCCGGTCCGCGATGATATCCCGGTCCTGCTGATCGATGAGGCGCGCCAGCCATGACGATGACCGGGCAGGAGCGCCTCGACGACCTGCGGCTCCTGGAGACAGCGGACCCCAGCGGCATGCTCCGGCAGGTCGCGTCCTCGGCCGCGCAGGTCCGCACGGCGGTGCGTCTGGCGGCCGAGACCGATCTCGGAGCCCTCACGCAGGCAGGCAGGCCGCGTGCCATCGTGGTGACCGGCATGGGCGGCTCCGGAGTGGCGGGCGACGTGCTCGCCGGGATATGCGGAGCGGGGTGCGTGTCGCAGATCGTGACCGTGCACGACTACCTGCTGCCCGGGTGGGTGGGTGCGGCCGACCTGGTAATCGCCGTGTCCTGCTCGGGATCCACCGAGGAAACGCTGGCGGTCGCCGCCGAGGCGGTACGGAGGGGCTGCCCGCTGATCGGTGTGGGCGGGGCCAGCTCCCCGCTGGCGCTGCTCGCGCAGCAGGCGCGAGCTCCGTTCGTTTCCGTTATGTCGGCTGGCATGCCCCGGTCAACGCTGTGGGGCCTGTCCGTCCCGCTCCTGGTGATCGCGGAACGGCTGGGCGTGATCGAGGGACCCGCCGAGACTTACGAGCTGGCCGCGGTGGAACTGGAGCGGATCTCGCACCTGTGCCGGCCCGACAGCGAGGCGTTCGTCAACCCGGCGAAGATGCTCGCCCTGGAACTCGCCGGAACGCTGCCGGTGATCTGGGGTACCTCGCCGCTGACCGGCGTGGCCGCGTACCGGTTCGCCTGCCAGCTCAACGAGAACGCCAAGTACCCCGGGGTGTACGGGGTCCTGCCCGAGGCCAACCACAACCAGGTCGTCACGTTTGATGGCCCGTTCGCCCCCGGCCGGGCCGACGGCCCGGCGTTCGGTGACCAGGGTCCGGAGCCGTCTGCCCCGCTGCGCTTGATCATCCTCCGGGACAGCCAGGAACACCCGCAGGTGGCCCGGCGCCGCGAGGTGTCCGTGCAACTGGCGACCGAGCGGGGGATCGGCGTCACCGAGCTGGCCGGCGAGGGGGACAGCGCGCTGCAGCGGCTGGCCAGCCTGGTGCAGCTCATTGACTACGCGACCGTCTACCTGGCCATCGTGAACGGCCTCGATCCCGCACCGGTCACCGCGATCGCCGAGCTCAAGGCGCGCATCGCCTAGGGGAAGCCGCGCATCGCCCAGGGGAAGGCGCGCACCCCCGAGGGGTAAGACGACGCCAGGGAGGCGGGCCATCGCCGTGCCCCAGCCGATGTTTGGACGTTCCGTGCTGCGAGAGCAGCAATGGGCCTGTGCAGTGGCATGCCCGGCGTCTTTCCACGCGCTACGACCATGATCACGTCCGATTCGCCCCGTTATGTGGTCACCGACCGCGTGAAAAGATGCCGAATGTGTCGCGAGGCCAGCAGGCAGCGTCGCTTTCGGAGGTGCATGAACATTTACGTCCTCGGGGATCTACAGGACACGCACTGGGAGGTGATCAGCCATCCCTGTTGAGAACGACCCGACAGCTTCGCCCGGGTCATCTGGGGCTTCGCTGGGGCCTTCTGGGGCCTCGCCAGGGTCATCTGGGGCTTCGCTGGGACCTTCTGGGGCCTCGCCAGGGTCATCTGGGGCTTCGCTGGGACCTTCTGGGGCTTCGCCAGGGTCCGCTGGGGCTTCGAGGGGGCAGTCGTCAGGGCCACCTGTGCCGTCGCCAGCGGACTCCGGCGGGCTGCGGGCGGTGCTGGCCGCGCTCGGCGCGAATCTGGGCATCGCGGCGACCAAGTTCGCGGCGTTCGCGTTCACCGGCTCGGCATCGATGCTTTCCGAGGCTATCCATTCGCTTGCGGACAGCGTCAACGAGGCACTGCTGCTGCTCGGCCGCAACCGGGCCCGTCAGGCCCAGACCGAGGAGCACCCGTTCGGCTTTGGCCGGGAACGCTACTTTTACGCTTTCGTCGTCGCCGTGGTGTTGTTCACCGTCGGCGCGCTGTTCTCTCTGTACGAGGGGATTCACAAGATCATCCATCCGGAGCCGGTGCGCACGCCGCTGGTCGCCTTCCTCGTCCTGGTCATCGCGATGGGCCTGGAAAGTTTCTCGCTGCGCACCGCGGTGCGTGAATCGAACAACTCCCGCGGGCGGCACAGCTGGACGGCGTTCATCCGCCGCTCGAAGGCCCCCGAGCTCCCCGCGATCCTGCTGGAAGACGTGGCCGCCCTGACCGGCCTGGTCTTCGCCTTGGCCGGGGTCACCCTCGCGGTGATCACCGGGGACGGAATATGGGATGGCGCCGGGTCGCTGGCCATCAGCGTGCTCCTCGGCGGCGTGGCCGTAGTGCTGGCCGTCGAGATGAAGAGCCTGCTGATCGGCGAGTCGGCGAGTAACGACGTCGAGCGGAGGATCGTCACCGCCCTGGAAGACGGTCCCGAGGTGAATTGCGTCATCCACCTGCGGACCCTGCACATGGGCCCGGAAAGCCTGCTGGTCGCGGCGAAGATCGCGGTGCGAGGCGCGGACACCGCTGCCACCCTCGCGGCCGGGATCGACGCGGCGGAGCGCCGGGTCAGGGCCGCGGTGCCGATCGCCCAGATAATTTACCTCGAGCCGGATCTGTACCAGGAGGGCAGGGCGGACGCGACGGACCCGGCGATACGCGCGGTTCGCCGTCCCGGCCGCCGGCCCTTAGGCCCGCGCCGACCGGCGTGATCGGTGGAACTGGGCGGACGCGCCGCAGGCTGAAGATCCACGGGTCATGCCTTGGGCGCCAGGCTCAGCAGCCGCAGCGCTCGCTCCTTCTCGAATTCCAGGGCCCGCACCGGCGGCGGCGGGATGCGCCCGATGCGCCGGCCGAGTTCGGCCAGTTCGGCCCGGAGACCGGGCTCCGTCAAAACCCTCATCCCGAACGCGACAGCGGCCGGGCTCACGTCGTACCGCCGCTCGAGGGCCAGCCCCAACTCCACCGCCACCAGATCATCCTCGTCGAAATGCCGGTGCGCCGCGCCACGGCGGGCGCCCGCGCGGACCGGGGGGAGCAGGCCAAGCAGGTCCCGGTAGCGCAGCATCCTGGGCGACGTGCCCAGCCGGCTGGCCGCCTCCGTGATGCGCATACCTGAATCTAACATTTTTATGTCAGAAATCGCCGCTCCGGGGTGCGCCTGGTGCCATCGGCCCCGTACGGTCGTAGTGAGCAGCGGGGCGGAGCTTTGTGATCACGGAAGATTACCGGCGCATATGACCAAACCTTCCGTGATCATGAAACGCGATCCGCTGCGACCACTCGTGATCGTTGAGGAGAGAAATGCCCACGGAGTCCGTTGCCTTCAAAGTGTCTGATCTTTCGCTCGCCGCCTATGGCCGGAAAGAGATCAGGCTCGCCGAGCATGAGATGCCTGGCCTGATGGCGGTGCGCGCGGAATACGCGCAGGCGCAGCCGCTGCGCGGGGCACGGATCACCGGATCCTGCACATGACCATCCAGACCGCGGTGCTGATCGAGACGCTGGTGGCGCTGGGCGCGGAGGTGCGCTGGGCGAGCTGCAACATCTTCTCGACCCAGGATCATGCGGCGGCCGCCGTGGCGGTGGGCCCGGAGGGGACGCCGGAGGACCCCCGCGGCATCCCGGTGTTCGCCTGGAAGGGTGAAGCCTGCAGGAGTACTGGTGGTGCACGGACCAGGCATTGACGTGGCCTGGCGGGACGGCCCGAACGACGATCCTGGACGATGGCGGCGACGCTACGATGCTGGTGCATAAGGGCGCCGAGTACGAGGGGGCTGGGGCGGTGCCGGATTCGGTGCGGACGATGACCCGGAGGAGTGGGGGGTCGTTCTCGGACCTGCTGCGGGCTCGATGGACGGACAAGATGCGGTTCCAGTGGACTGACGTCCGGGCATGCGGGGAGTCAGTGAGGAGACGACGACGGGCGTGCACCGGCTGTATAGAGATGGAGCAGGGACGCTCCCTGCTTTTCCGGCGATCAATGTCAACGACGCCGTGACCAAGAGAAGTTCGACAACAACTACGGCTGCCGGCACTCGCTGCTCGATGGCATCGATCGGGCGACGGACGTGCATGATCGGCGGCAAGGTGGCGGTCGTCTGCGGTTACGGCGAGGTGGGCAAGGGCTGCGCCGAGTCGCTGCGCGGGCAGGGCGCCGCGTTGATCGTCACCGAGATCGACCCGATCTGCGCGCTGCAGGCGGCGATGGAGGGTACGAGGTCGCCACCCTGGCGGACGTGGTGGGGAGCGCGGACATTTTCATCACCGCGACCGGCAACCAGAACATCATCTCGGCCGAGCAGATGGCGGCAATGAAGCACAAGGCGATCGTCGGGAACATCGGGCACTTCGACAACGAGATCGACATGGCGGGCCTCTAGAGGATGGCCGGGCATCCGCAAGGTGAACATCAAGCCCCAGTTGGACGAGTGGCAGTTTCGCGGACGGCCACAGCGATCTTGATGTCGCCGAGGGCCGGCTGCTCAACCTCGGTTGCGCGACCGGGCACCCGAGCTTCGTCATGTCGGACTCCTTCACGAACCAGGTGATGGCTCAGCTAGAGCTCTCACAGCGGCACGAGCAGTACGAGAACAAGGTCTACATGCTGCCGAAGCATCTCGACGAGAAGGTGGCCCGGCTGCATCTGGACGCCTCGGGGTGAAGCTGACAAAGCTGTCCGAGGATCAGGCGAGCTATATCGGCGTACCGGTCAGCGGTCCATACAAGCCAGACCAGCTACCGCTACTAACGAGTGATGGCCAGCCGGCCGGTGCGGACCGCTCGCGAGCCCGCCTCACCCGGGGGTGCGCCCTCCGATATCGCGGATCCCGGGCTGGCCGCCGCCGGGATGACGCGGATCGGCTGGGCGCGGCGCGGTATGCCGGTGCTCCGCCTGATCAGCGAGCGGTTCGCGGCCGAGCAGCCGCTCGGCGGGCTCACCATCGCGGCCTGCCTGCATGTCACGGCGGAGACGGCCGTGCTGGTGCACACGTTGCGGTCGGGTGGCGCCCGGGTGTTCCTGGCCGCCTCCAACCCACTGTCCACCCAGGATGACATCGCGGCCGCGCTGGTGGCCGACGGTACGGCCGTCGTCTACGCCCGGGCCGGCGCCGACCGGCGGGCCTACGACGAGCACATCCACCGTGCGCTCGACGCCGGGCCTGACCTGGTCGCGGACGACGGTGGCGATCTGGTCAACACGCTGCACACGCAGCGGCCGGAGTTGCTCGGCGCGGTGCTCGGCGGGTGCGAGTCAACCACGACCGGCGTGATCAGGCTGCGCCGGATGGCCAGCGAAGGCACGCTCGCCTTCCCGGCGGTGGCGGCGGATGCCACCGCGACCAGGCTCATGTTCGACAACCGGTACGGCACTGGGCAGTCCACCGTGGACGGGATCGTGCGGGCCACCAACGTGCTGCTGGCCGGGCCGGACCGTGGTGGTCGCCGGCTACGGGGCCTGCGGCACCGGCATCGCGGAGCGCGCCAGAGGGCTCGGCGCCCAGGTCATCGTCACCGAAGTTGATCCGGTGCGCGCGCTGGACGCACGTATGCAGGGCTTTCGCGTGCTGCCCATGGCCGCCGCCGCATCGCTCGGCGACCTGTTCATCACCGCGACCGGGTCGCGGGACGTGCTCGGCGCCGAGCACATGGCGCTGATGCGGGACGGGGCGATTCTGTGCAACGCCGGGCACTTCGACGTCGAGGTGGACGTGCGCGCGCTCACCGACATGGCAGCCGAGATCCACCGTGACGTGCGCCCGCATACGGACGAGTACGTACTCGCCGACGGCCGCCGGCTGCTGCTCCTGGCCGAGGGCCGGATCGTGAACCTGGTCGCCGCGGAAGGCAGCCCGCCGACGGTCATGGACGTGTCCTTCGCCGGCCAGGCCCTCGTGCTCGGCTGGCTGGGCCGTGAGCATGGCTCGCTGCTCCCGGGTGTGTACGGGGTGCCGCCGGCCATCGACGACCAGGTCGCGAGGCTGGCCCTGGCCGCGTCCGGCGCGGAGATCGATGCTCTCACCCCGGCGCAGCAGGAGTACCTGAGCGCCTGGCAGCAGACCTAGGGCATGTCCCGCCGAGCCCGGGTGACGTTCAGCGGCCGCCGGGCCGGATGACCGTACTCAGCGCGGCGCCCGCGACGCAGAGGGCAGCGGTCCAGGCCAGCGTGGCGCCGGTCCCGTAGTGGTCGGCCAGGGCGCCGGCCAGGTAGGGGCAGGCCGTCTGACCGGCCGCGAACACCACCGTGAAGGTGGCCAGCGCCCCGGTCCAGTCCTGGGACGGGATGGCGGCCCGGATGAGCGCGGTGATGGCGGCGGGGACGGTCAGGAACGTGGCGCCGTAGCCGATGGCCGATCCGGTGACTACCGCCGGGGCGGCGCTGGCCAGGGGGACCGCCGCGGCGGCGGCGAGCAGCGCCAGCGCCAGGGCCAGCGCCCGGGCGCCGGGCCAGGTGTTGATCGGCCTGCTCCACAGCGCGGGGGCGGCGATGGCGGCCAGGCCGAGCAGAGCCCAGGTGAGCGCCACCTGAGCAACGCTGGCGTGGTGGGCGGCCAGGTAGGCCGACAGGAACGTGATGTAGGCGATATACCCGGCCGCGAACAGCAGGTAGGCGATCGCGACCGGCCACAGCCGCGCGACGCCGCGCACGTCAATGGGCCGGCCGTCGATCTGGCGGCCTGGCCGCCGTGCGCGGCGGTCCAGCTGACGACGGTGGCCAGGCCGGCGGCGGCGGCCAGCACGGCCCACGCCAGCGGCCACCGGCTGGGATGCTGGCCAAGCAGAGGCGGGATGACCGAGCCGGCGAACGCGATGCCCAGCCCGGCGCCGGAGAAGTAGATGGTGAGGGGAGCGGCGGACCGGGTGGTCGCCGCGGCACGGGAGGCGATCACACCGCCAGCGATGAACACGAGCGCCCCCGAGAGCCCGGCCGCCGCGCGGGTCAGCAGGAGGGCCAGGTAGTTGCCGCTGGTCGCTGCCGTAGCAGCGAGCGCGGCGGCGGTGAGGACCATGCCCACCCGGAACATGACCGGCACCGTCAGCCGGCGGGCCACGGGCGCCGCGGCCAGCGCGCCCAGGAGATACCCGAGGCCGTTGGCGGTGGTCAGCCCTCCGGCCCGGGCCAGGCTCCAGTGGAGCTCGGTGCGCATGGCCGGGACGAGCAGGCCGTAGGCGAAGCGGGCGAGCCCGAGCGCGGCGGCGGTGCCCAAAGCCAGCCGGGCCGACTGCCGCCGGCCTGCCGGGCTCACACCGGGGGGAGGAATCCGCCTGGGCCTTCCGCGGCCGGCCCTCCCGCGCCTGGGCCTTCCGCGGGCGGATGGCCGGCCTCCCGCGACGGGGGCGGTGATCCCGGCGGTGGCTGGCCGTCGGCGAGCGGCCGGGAAGCGCCGGATGCTCCTGGACCGGCCGCGGAAGGCCCGTACGCCATGATCCGGGCATGCTCCCGCGCGCGCCGTTCGGCGAGAACGGCGGTCAGGTAGTCAGCGGGCCGGGTCTCCGGCGGCGGCGGCGGGCTGACCTGTGCCTGCACGGCCGCGGCGATCCGCTGGCCGAACTCCTCCCGCGCGGCCGGAGTCAGCTCATGGAAGCGGCTCAGGTAACTGCGGGCGGTCTCGGCCGTGGCGTCGGTCAGCCCGGACAGCTCGAGAGCCGAAGTCCAGCCACTGAGCGCGGGCGGAACGGTCGCCAGGGGCGCGGCGAGCATCCTCCGTCCGGGCAGTCGCTCCTGGACGACGAACGTCCCGGCGAACATGTCGCCCAGGCGCTTGCCCTTCCGGGACAGCAGCGACGTGAGGAGCGCAACGAAGCCAAACGTTACCCAGATCTCCAGCACGCCAAGCAGCGCCCGCACCAGCGCCTGGCGGAAGCGTTCCGGTCCACCGTCGTCGCTCACCACCCGCAGCCCCAGCGCGAGCTTTCCCAGCGACTTACCCCTGGTCAGGGTCTCGAAGATCGTCGGATACCCCACGATGATCAGGACAAAGCCGGCCAGCGCGACCGCCGCGCCTGACGCCGCGTCGAGGCCGCCGCCCGCCATCGCCGCCGCCGTGACGGCCAGGGCAACGAACAGGAGAACAAACTGAACCAGCAGGTCGATGGCGAGCGCGACCATGCGGCTGGGGAACCGCGCGAACGGCACCTCGAGGACGACAGCCTCCCCGATGACGACTTCGTCCACGCGAGCTCCCGTTGTGATCGATTCCGGTCCCTCAGGCTAGCCGGGCCGGACACAGTAGTCTCCCCTCGTGGACGTCGATGCGTTTGTGGCCGCGCACCAGCCTGACTGGTGGCGGCTCGACGCGCTGGTCAAGCGGCGCCGCGCGCTGACCGGCGCCGAGGTTGATGAGTTGGTCACGTTGTATCAGCGGACGGCCACGCACCTGTCGGCGGTGCGTTCCGCCGGGTATGACCCAGCCCTGGTGGCGGGGTTGTCGAGCCGGGTGGCGAGGGCCCGCGCCGCGGTGACTGGCTCGCACGTCCCCGCCTGGCAGGCGGTGGCCCGGTTCGCGGTGATCTCGTTCCCCGCGATGGCCTACCGCGCGCGCTGGTGGTGGCTGGGTGCCGCGCTCGGCTCGATCCTGGTCGCTACGGCGCTGGGCTGGTGGATCGCGCGGTCCCCGGGCGTTCAGGCTGAGCTGCTGCCGCGGGCGCAGGTCCGGCAGCTGGTGAACCAGCAGTTCCAGCGAGTACTACTCCCAGTACGCGGCCACATCGTTCGCCGCGAAGGTGTGGACGAACAACGTATGGGTCGCGGCCCTGTCCCTCATCTTCGGCGCCTGCTCGGCCTGCCGACGCTCTGGCTGCTCTTCCTCAACGCGGCCAACGCCGGCATTGACGGCGGGCTGATGATCGCGCACGGCAAGGGCGGCCTGTTCTTCGCGCTGATCCTGCCGCACGGGATGCTCGAGCTACCGCGGTGTTCCTGGCCGCGGCGGCTGGGCCTGCGGCTCGGCTGGTGCGTCATCGACCCGGGGCCCCGCGCCCGGAGCCGGGCGCTGGCTGAGGAGGGCCGGGCCTCCATCACGATCGCGCTCGGGCTGATCGTGGTGCTGCTGGTGTCCGGGGTCATCGAGGCGTTCGTGACCCCGTCCCCGCTGCCGACCTGGGCGCGCATCCTCGATCGGCGCGGGAGCTGAGGTGGCTTTCCTGGGCTACGCTCTGGTACTCGGCCGCCGGGCGAGCGTTGCCGGGCAGACACCGGACATGGACGACGTGCCCGACGAGCTGCCGGTGACGGCTTGATCGGCGGGTTGACGGATGATCGGCGCGCCTACAGGCGCCCGCGGCCTTGAGCGCCAGGTAGGCGTCGGCCAGGGCGGCGGGCAGCCGCTCCGGCGCGGCGTCAACGACCTGACGCCGCGCCGCCGGAGATCGGCGGAGATCCGCTGCCGCTCGGCGCGGGCCCGCTCGGCGGCCGCCGCGGCGTAGACGCGGGGGGCGTCGCCCCGGCCCGCCGCCAGCTCATCGAGCTTGCGGGTCGGCCACGGCCCGATCATGAGCAGGTGCCTGGAGGTGAGCACGGGAAGCCGGGGCAGCAGCCCTTCCTCGATCGCGGTCAGGTTGAGGTCGGTGAGCAGGACGATCAGGCAGCGATGGCGGGCGTGCGGCGAGCACCGCACTGGCCAGCCCGGTCATGTCGCGACTCGATCAGCTCCGCTTCCAGCGGGGCCATCGCGTCGGTGAACGCGGCGAGGACGGTCGACCGGGAGGCACCCAGCACCCGGGCGCGCACCCGGCGGTCGAACGCGATCAGGTCGATCCGGTCCCCGGCCCGCGCGGCGAGCGCGGCGAGCAGCAGCGCCGCGTCCATGGAGGCGTCCAGCCGGGGGACGTCGCGCGACCCGCCCGGCCGAGGTCCGGCCGGTGTCGAGCACGACGAGGATCCGGCGGTCGCGTTCTGGCCGCCAGGTGCGGACCATCACGTCACGCGATGCGGGCGGCGGCCCGCCAGTCAATCGACCGGACGTCGTCGCCGATGACGTACTCGCGCAGCGAGTCGAACTCGCTGCCCTGGCCGCGCACCAGGGACCGGTGCAGGCCGTCGAGTTCGCGCAGCATGGCAGCTTCTCCGGCAGGTGCCTGCGGCTGCGGAACGGGGGCAGCGCCCGGACGGTCCACGGCGCCTGCGTGCCTGCCCTGGCGGGCGGCGAGCCCGCAGCGGGCCGACCGAGCGCACGGTGACGGGGCGCAGGCCGCTTCTCCCCGCGCCGGTCAGGGTCAAGCGACGGTGGTCAGCGTGGCGCCGCCGAACGGCGGGGATCCGCAGCCGCGCGTGCCCGGGCGGCGCGCGCGCGCGCTCGGCGGCCACGAGTCCCGGACGACCGCCCGCAGTGGCCGGCGGCCCGGGTTGCGCACCGTGAGCGTGATCGAGGCGGTTTCGCCGAGCAGTACCTGGGTGTCGCCGGACCTGGTCATCCGCAGCGGGCGGACGCGTCCCGCGAGCACCAGGTCAGCCGCGATCGTGGCCAGCAGCAGGCCGTTGACGGCCAGCAGTACCGCCGTGGTGCGGAAAGCCAGCACCACCAGCGCGCCGATCAGGGCGGCCAGCGCCGCCCGCCCGGTCAGCGCCATCGGCCGCCGGCCCGCCACCACGAATGGCACGTGACGCGGTGTGGGGCCGTTCCAGCCCCCAAGCGCGCCCTGGGGTCGTCGCCGGCCTCGCTCCGCCGACCGGGGCTCACCGGGGGACCGGTACCGAGGCCAGCACGGCTTCGAGCACGCCGTCCGGGGAGGCGCCCTCGAGTTCGGCTTCCGGCCGCAACTGGATGCGATGCCGGAGCGTTGGCCGGGCGAGCGCCTTCACGTCGTCGGGTGTCACGTAATCCCGGCCCGCCAGCCAGGCCCACGCCCGGCTCGTGGCTTGCAGGGCGGTCGCGCCGCGGGGTGACACGCCGAGCCGCAGGGACGGCGACTGCCGGGTGGCGCGGCACAGGTCCACGATGTAGCCGGCCACCTCGGGCGTCACCCGCACGCCGCGCACCGCGGCGGCGGCCCGGTCCAGGTCCGCCTGCCCGGCCACCGGGCGGATGCCGGCACCGGCCAGGTCACCCGGGTCGAACCCGCCGGCGTGCCGGGCCAGTATCCCGATTTCCTCGTCCCGCCCGGGAACCAGAACCGTGAGCTTGACGAGAAACCGGTCCAGCTGCGCTTCGGGCAGCGGGTATGTCCCCTCGTACTCGATCGGGTTCTGGGTGGCGGCCACCAGGAACGGCTGGGGCAGCGGCCGGGGCGTTCCCTCCACGGAGACCTGCCGCTCCTGCATCGCCTCGAGCAGCGCGGCCTGCGTTTTGGGCGGTGTCCGGTTGATCTCGTCGGCCAGCAGCAGATTGGTGAAGACCGGGCCCTCCCGGAACTGGAAGAGCGCCGTCTTCGCGTCATAGATCAGCGAGCCGGTCACGTCGCCGGGCATCAGGTCCGAGGTGAACTGGATCCGCGTGCTGCGCAGCGAAAGCGCCGCCGCCAGGGCCCGGACCAGGAGCGTCTTGGCCACGCCCGGGACGCCTTCCAGCAGCACATGCCCCCGGCAGAGCAGGCCGATGACCAGCCCGGTGAGGACCGCGTCCTGGCCGACGACAGCCTTTCCCACCTCGGCCCGGACCGCCTCCAGCGCCGAGCGCACGTCGGGGCCATCCGGCCCGGCGGCGGGCGGGCGGCCCGCCACGGGGGTGGCCAGCCCGGCCAGGGGCGGGTGGTCCACGGGTACAGCCTGATGCCCGGCCGTTACCGGCTGGTTTTCGGCAGCCACAGCGTGCGTACCTCTCCTTCGAGGGTGTCGATATCGCGGGCCAGAGCGGTCAGGGCCGCGTCATCGCGCGGCACGGGCCCGAACAAGGTAGCCCTGATGTCATCGGCCTGGCGCCCGGTCCTGGCGGCTATCGTCGCGCAGATCGCGTCGGCGCTGGCCCCGCGGGGCAGGGCCAGCCTGGCCGTGATCCGGCTGCGGGCTGCCTCTCGCAGGACGGCTGCGGCCCGGTCCCGGGATCGCCGCGAGCGGTACAGGCGGCCGTGACCCTCGACCGTCTCTGACGCGCGGACCACGACCGGCAGGGGCTCGGCGACCAGTGGCCCCAGCCTGCGCACCCGCCAGAGCGCGGCCAGCACCACGGCGATGGCCAGCTGGATCGTCACCAGGTAGGCCGGCCATGGGATCAGGCTGAAGAGGGACTGGGACGCCCCGGGCGGCGCGGGGCCAGCGGCCGGCCGCGGGGGTACCAGCCAGACGATCCGCGAGCTGCCGCTCAGCAGGTTCAGGGCGAGCGCGGCATTCCCCTGCCGGGCCAGGTACTGATTGGTGAGCGGAGCGCCGCTGCCCAGCACGGTGATCGTCCGCCCGCCCGTGCTCCGGCCGCCCGTGGCTTGGCGACCGGTCACGTAGCGGACCAGAGTCGGATGGCCGTCCACCGGATAGCACTGCCACACACCAGGCGCGGTGGAGCGCAGCAGCACGTTACCCAGGTCCGCCTGGCCGGCCAGCCGGGCCGCGGTCAGGCCGCAATCCGGAGCGGCCACGGCGAGCGGCGCCTTTCCGGCCACCGCGGTACCCGGGGCCAGCGCGGTGAGGGACGCGCTGACTGGCGCCACCAGCATCAGGTTGCGGCTGGCCGCGGCCAGACGGCCGAGTTGCCGGGCGCTGAGCAGGTCGGGACGGGTGATGACCAGAGTGACGGGGCCGCCGCCGCGCGCCGCCGCGGCGGCGGACTCGACCGTGCCTGCCCTGATCACCGGCTCGCCGCGGTGGGCCAGGATGTCCGCGAGCGCCATGGCACCGGATGGCCCAGGGTCCCGTGGATCGAGGTAGCGGGGGGCGGCGGCCGATGGCTGCAACAAGGCGATCAGGGCCCCGCCGAGGAGTATGACCACGACGATCCCGAGCGGGGCCCGCCACCGGCGCCAGCTGTCCGCGGGCCCGGCGGAGACCGGACGGGCCGGCCCGCGGTCGGCCGGTGCGGGGCCGACGAGCGTGGAACCGGCCGGTTGGCTCATCGCAGGCCACCCCCGGCGGTGACCGGGGCTGGCGCGCGGTGTTCCCGCGTCTCGGCCTCCGCTAGCCGTACGTCAAGGGCCCGCAGCCGCTCGTAGCCATCCAGGGTTCCCTGGCGCTGCCCGTAGCAGATCTCGTCGAACAGCCGGACGGCGTCACGCAGGGCATCAGCATCCCCGGGCCGCGCCCGGGCCGCCTCGTCCGCGATCTCGTCCGCTGTCCGGTCGGCCCGCGGCACCAGTACGCCGTGCTCCTCGAGCTGCCGGGCGATCGCCCGCACGCACTCGAGGATCGCCGAGGAGTAGTCGCCGGCGCTCGCGAGCCGGGCCGCCCGTGACCGGTGCTCGCGCGCGGTGACCGCGCGGGATCCCGGGGCCAGCAGGTCAGCCCGCCGGTGCCGCCGGGCGACCGGGCCGATCCGGGCCATGATGACGGCGATCACGATCACCGCGATCGCGGCCAGGGCGACCAGCGCCCACCAGCCGCCGGGCGCCACGCCTCCCGCCGCGTAGAGATCGGTGAGCCATCGGTCGATAAAGCCGAGGATCCGCTGGCTGAGCGGCTCGCTCGGATGATAGATGACTTTCGACAGTTCGGTGCGGGCGAGCTGCTGGGCCGCGTGGCGGCCGATCGGGTGACCGCCGCCGGCCGCCCCGGCCGAGGCGAACAGGATCGGCCCGGCGGCCACGACAGCGGGTGTCACCACGACGGCGGGGAGCCCGCGGCCGGCGGCGAGATGTCCGGGCTGGTCGCCGGGCCGGGCGGGATGGCCGAGCCGGCGGCGGGTGGCCGCCACACCGACGCGAATTCGTCGCCGGGCACCTGCTCCCTGCCCGCCGCGGTCTGCAGAGCCAGGTCGAGGCCCTCCTTGCGCATCCGCATGTCCATGTAGAGCAGGACGATCACTCCCGCTGATATGGGCCGGGTCACCGTGCCCGCGATGATGCCGCCGATCGCGCTGATCACGGTGCTCAGCAGGCTGGGCTCATGCCCGGAGAAGGCACCGCCGCCGAAGGCGGCCCCGGACCCGATGGCGAACGGGAATTGCAGGATGGTGCCCGCGATGGCGACTATCAGCCCGGCGAGCAGCAGGATGCCGAACACTCGCCAGAAGCTCCGGCTGACCAGCCGCCATGAGCGGCCGAGCGACCGCACCGGGCCTTGGCGTTCCAGCACCACGGCGGGCGCGGCCAGGCTCATCATGACCGCGAACCAGACCGTCAGGGCCATAACCGGGAAGAACCCGAGCACCCCGATGGCGGCGATCGCCCCGGTCGGCGCGCCGGCCAGGTCGAGGATCAGCAGCACGAGCCCGAGCACGGCCCAGAAGCTCACCAGGAGCCCTACGACGGCGAACGCGGCTCCGATCAGCGCGGGCAACCGCGGCGCCGTCATCCGCCAGGCCTGCCCGGCGGTGATCCGGTGGCCAAGCACCCCGCGGCCGATGACCGCGGTCAGCAAGCCGGCCAGGATGCCCTGCATCAGGATCCCGATCAGGATGGACACGAGCGCCGGTATCCCCGCGGCGGCCAGTACCTGGCGCAGGAAGTGAAAGACCTGGGCCGACGTCGGATTCTGGCCCAGGCTGGACGCGCTGATCCCGCCGACGAGATGACGCGTGATGAGCGCGATCGTCGTGGAGATGACACCGGCGATGGTCGTCAGGATCGCGGAGAGCCCGAGCGTGGCCTTGGGATTCTGCCGGATTGAGGAGAAGGCGCCGTCCAGGATCTCGCCGACCCCGATGGGCCGGAGCGGGATCGTCCCCGGCTTGGGCGCGGATGATGCGTGCGGAGCCCATCCGCCGCCTGGGGGCGGGCCGTAGCCGGGCGGCGAGCCGGGTGGCTGGCTGTAGCCGGGCGGCGAGCCGGGTGGCTGGCCGGAGCCGGACTGGCTTCCCGGGGGCTGGCCGTAGCCGTACTGCGGAGGTGGCTGACCGTATTCGCCCTGCTGGCCGGGCGGCGGAAACCATGGTTGGACGTGCCCCGGCTGATCGTCGCCCTGCGCACCCGACGACGGGCTATCTGTCATTGCTCTCCTTCACGGCATGCTGCCCTGCAGTCGCGGCATGCTGCCCTGCCTGTCGCGACCCGCATGCGGCCGTGCGGGTGCTCGCCATGGCCGGGCCCGCCCCCTGTGCCCAGTGGCGCCCATACTCGCACGAAGCAGAGCCGGGATGAAGCTGGGCCGCCGAACGAACTACCGCGATCTCCGCGATCGGGCCCGGCGGCCAATCTGGCCAGGGCGGCCTGGCGGCTCGCCCGGAAAACCCCTTTAGATACCCAACGAATCGGGTGCCCCGCGCTGCCCCCGGCGAAGCGCTTGGCGCGGTCCGGACCCGGCCCGCTCCCGGGCTCAGCCGGTCATGATCACTGTCCTGGCGGCCGCCCGCGGGATCGTGCAGCCAGTCACTGCGGGTAACCTGCGTCTGCCGCGCGCCGGGCCAGGTGCGCGAGATAGTGCCCTTACCGATACTTCCGTGGAACGATGAGGCTCATGAAAGGTCGCGTGCTTGTCGTCGATGATGATGCTGCCCTCTCCGAGATGCTCGGCATCATGCTCCGCGGTGAGGGTTTCGAGCCGACGTTCGTCGCGGACGGTGACAAGGCTCTCGAGGCGTTCCGGGATACCCATCCGGATCTTGTCCTGCTCGACCTCATGCTGCCCGGAGTAGACGGGATCGATGTCTGCCGTCAGATCCGGACCGAGTCCGGGGTGCCGATCGTCATGCTGACGGCGAAGAGTGACACCGTGGATGTGGTGCTCGGCCTGGAATCGGGCGCCGACGATTACATCGTCAAGCCCTTCAAGTCGAAAGAGCTGATCGCTCGCGTCCGGGCCAGGCTGCGCCGGACCGACGACCCGGCGCCCGAGATGCTGCAGATCGTGGACGTCTTCATCGACGTCGCCGGGCATTCGGTGAAGCGCAACGGCCGGCCGGTCAGCCTCACGCCACTGGAGTTCGACCTGCTGGTGGCGCTGGCCCGCAAGCCCCGCCAGGTGTTCACCCGCGAAGTCCTGCTCGAGCAGGTCTGGGGTTACCGGCACGCGGCCGACACACGCCTGGTCAATGTCCATGTGCAGCGGCTCCGCGCCAAGATCGAGAAGGATCCGGAGCATCCCGAGATCGTCGTCACCGTGCGCGGCGTGGGGTACAAGGCAGGTCCAGCCTGAGCGCCGTGGTCGGCCCAGGTTCCGGAAGGGGAGTGACTGGGCACGATTCGTCCGGTAAACAGGTGCTCCCTGATACTGGAAGTATCGGCACAGAGAGGCTTGTTCGGTAGAGAAAGGTCATGGAGGGGGCAGCGAGCGCTAGCGAGGCTCGGGGCAGCGAGCGCGTAGGCGCGCTGACTGCGCCGCTTCCGCTTGCCGCGGGCGCCGGGCCGACGTCGCCGGAGGCGGCCGCGGTGGCCCGGCCCGCCAGGGGTGGCGGCGGCCCCCCCGGTTACCCGCCGCGGGCCGCGCTGCTCCTTCGCCGGGTCGCGCGGCGTCTGCCGCCCCGTGCGCGGCGAGTGCTCCGGATGACATACCGGCGGAGCGCGGCGCTGGCCGGGCAGGTTCGCCGGCGCTGGAACCGGTCACTGCAGCTACGGGTGATCGGGACCACCATGATGATTTCTGTTGTCGTAGTCGCGGCCCTCGGGTACTTCCTGATGCAGCAGATCGCGACCGGACTGCTGAACAGCGCGCGGACGGCGGCGTCCACGCAGATCGCGGAGGGTCTGACCGCCGCGCGGGGGGAGGTCGGCCTGGAGGGGGCGGCGGGCAACTCGCCGCGGGCCCTGATCGCACTCACGACCGAACTGCAAGGGCACAGCGGCCCGGGCAACGTCTTTGACGTAGTGCTCAAGGTCACCAGCAACACCAGCCTCATCGGGACCGACGGTGACCGGAACCTCAACCCGGCCAGCGTCCCGGACCGCTTGATCGACCAGGTGACCGGGGAACAGGGGCGCGGCCGGAACGATCACTTGTATTCGATGCCGACCACGGTGACGTACCTCAAAGGCGAGCAGTCAGTACCCGGGCTGGCTATCGGCGGGGTGATCAACAACCAGGATCAGCTGTACTACCTGTTCCCGCTCACCCAGCAACAGCAGACCTTGCAGCTTGTCCAGCGGGCCTTGCTGGGCGGCGGGCTGGTCCTGGTGGTCCTGCTGGCCGCGATCGTCTCGCTGGTCACGCGCTGGGTGGTGGTCCCCCTCCGGGACGCGGCGCAGGCGGCCAAGCGGCTGTCCGCCGGGGAACTCGACGAGCGGATGCCGGTGCGCGGCACCGATGACCTGGCCGCCCTGGCCAGGTCGTTCAACGAGATGGCGGCCAGCCTGCAGGAAAAGCTCCGCGAACTGGAGGAGCTGTCCCAGGTGCAGCGGCAGTTCGTCTCGGACGTCTCCCATGAGCTGCGCACCCCTCTGACCACGATCAGGATCGCGGCGGACATCCTGTTCGAGACGCGGGAGCAGTTTGAGGCGTCGGCGGGCCGCTCGGCTGAGTTGCTGCAGAGCCAGCTGGAGCGGTTCGAGTCGCTGCTCGGCGACCTGCTGGAGATCAGCAGGTACGACGCGAACGCCGCCACGCTCGACGCGGAGTCCGCGGACGTCTGCGACCTGGTCCGGCGCGCGGCCGCGGACGCGGAGCAACTGGCGGCCCGGCGCGGAACCCGGATCGACTTCCGGCTGCCTCCAGAGCCCTGTGTCGCCGAGGTGGACCGGCGCCGGGTCGAGCGCATCCTGCGGAACCTGCTGGACAACGCCGTGGAGCACGGCGAGGGGCGCGAGGTGGTGGTCACCGTGGCCGGGGACCGCGACGCGGTGGCGGTCGCGGTCCGGGATCACGGCTGCGGTTTCGGGCCGGCCGAGGCGCAGATGGTGTTCGACCGGTTCTGGCGTGCGGACCCCGCGCGGGCGCGCACGACCGGCGGGACGGGCCTGGGGCTGGCCATCGCGCTCGAAGATGCCCGGCTGCATCACGGCTGGCTGCAGGCATGGGGAGAGCGCGGCCGGGGCTCGGTCTTCCGCCTGACGGTGCCCCGCGAGGCCGGCCAGGAGCTGGCCGGGTCGCCGCTGCCGCTTGGCCCGGACGAGGCTGAGACCGGACCTGGTTTTGCCGGTCCGGTCGCCGGCGGCGCGCCGCCGCCGCCGCCGGCCAGCGGCATAGGGCCGGCGAACGGGGTCGGGATGCGGACTGAGACCGGGGCGGGCACCAGTGGCTGAGTTCCGGCCCCGGGTGAACGCACCGGGCGCCCGCGCCCGGCGGCGTATCCCCCGGCCGGTGGCCGGGGCGTTGCTTACCGCCCTGGTGGCTGGGTGCGCGGCGGCTGGGTGCGCGTCCGTCCCGACCAGCGGAGTTGTGCAGGCCGTTACCATTCCGCCGGGTCCGGGCGGCGGCAGCGGCAGCGGCAGCGGCAGCGGACAGGCCTGCTGTGGCCTGATCATGGGGGGACCGAGCCCCAGCACGGATCCGCAGCAGATCGTCAGCAACTTCCTTATCGCCAGTGCCAGCTTCGCCAACGATCATGCCGTGGCGCGGGAGTACCTGACGGCGGCGGCGAGTCGCGCCTGGCGCCCAGCGTCGGCGGTGACCGTCATCAGGCAGCCGCCCGTCGTGACGATGTACAAGCGCCTCTTCGGGTCGCAGAGCGCGTCGATCGTCCAGATCCAGGCGCAGGAAGTGGCCACGCTCAGCGGCAGCGGGCAGTACATTCCGGCGCCCGGCGGCCAGAAGCAGCTGACCTTGCAGTTCGGCCTGCAGCTGGTCGATCACCAGTGGCGCATCGCCAGCCTGCCGTCGGCTGGTTCCAGCCAGGTATCTACTGAGCTCCTGCTCACCAAGGACTTCTTCCAGCTCGCCTACGAGCCGCGGAACTTGTACTACTTCGATTCTTCCGGCCAGGTTCTGGTCCCCGATCCGGTCTTCGTGCCGATCGACTCGTCTGATCCCGGCACGGCCCTGGTGCGGGCGCTGCTGGGCAGCCCGGCCGGATGGCTGGAGGGCGCGGCGTTCTCGGCCTTCCCGCCGGATGCCCGGCTGCTGCGGCCGGTCCAGGTTTCCCCGGGCAGCAAAATCGCCGTCGTTGACCTGGGCCTGCCCCGGGGGGCGGCGACCCCGTCCGGCTTGCGGGCCATGGCGGCTCAGCTCGTCTGGACGCTGACCAGCTCCTCGTACAGTCCGGCGCCCGCCCAGGCGGTACAGCTGGAGGTCAACGGGCAGCCGGTTTCCCCGGCCGGAGCCAGCCTCGCCGTCCAGGATCGCGCGGATTACCCGCAGAAGGTTCTTGACTCACCGCCTCACGAGAACCTGTACTTCCTGGCCACCAACGGTGCCGCCCGGGTATTGCGGGGGCTGGACGGCGCCGCGCTGCCCGGCCAGGCGGGGACCGGCCAGATCCCGTTGCGTACCTTGGCCATCTCCCCCGACGAGCGGTACCTGGCCGGGATCGCGGGACCGTCGAACACGGTTTACATCAGCGACCTGGCCGCTGCGGCGCAGGAGCCGGCCAAGTCGTCCGCGGGCAACCTGAAGGTCCGGCTCACCGGGAGCGGCTTCACCTCTATCAGCTGGGATCGCAAAGACGAGCTGTGGGTCGCGGGAAAATCCGGGATGTGGGTGGTATCGCCGGGCGCGGCCCAGCCGATCCAGGTCAGCCTGCCGTCAGGGATAGGCACGATCACCGCGTTGCGGGTGGCCAGTGACGGTGTGCGGGTCGCCATGATCGCTGACGATGCGACGGGCGCGCATCTGCTGCTGGGGGCCATTATCCGCAGCGCCGGCGAGGTAACGATCCTGCAGACCGCGGCCGTGGGCACGGATGTCCCGGCTCCCATCGCCCTGACCTGGTACGACGCTGATCACTTGCTGGTTGTGGCGCAGACCTCCGCCGGGCCGGGACTGGAGGAGGTGCCGGTCAACGGCGACCGTTCTACCATCATGGGCGTGGAGGCCAACATGGTCTCCATCACGGCCGCGGGATCCTTCAATTCTCTGTACGCCGGCCTGCAGACCAACCCCGACCACCTGGCCCGGTCCATCGGCTTTGGCGAGCTGTGGAGCGTCTACGTCCCCGGCAGCAGCGCCACCTATCCGGGCTGAGCCGGAGCCGGTTCCGGTCCAGAGCCAGCCAGCCAGTTTCGGCAGCGCTTGCTCCCCCGGTCCCGCGCGGCCGACGTCCGTCTGGGCCTGCCGGTAGCCGGCTAATCCACGCTCTGTGACCAATCAGGCCGTTGTGCCCGATGACATCCGGCGCAGGTCAGGCTAGCGTCGTCTTATGGCACCCGCCCGGGTCCGTGGTTGCGTCAGGCCGGGTTCTCCGCTCATCGCGGAGCGCCCGCTCAGGCAAGCCGATGCCAGCCGCAGGCGAAACGGCCCACGTAAGGCGACTTCTCGTCGACTGATCACGGTGCGGCTTAGAGGTAAGTCCTGCCCCGCCGGGGGATCCGGCGTCCCTCGGGCCGGGAGAAGGGCAGTAGTGGCGACAGGCCGCGAACCCCTCAGCAGGCGGATGTGGGGACGAAGACCAGGTCGGCCGGGCGGGTGCCGCCCAGATGGATCGCGCCGAAGGGGGTTTCCCTGATGGACATCATCTTTAAGAGTCGGCATACGGGTCTGCAGGACCGGTTCCGCAAGCACGCGAGAGCCAAGCTGGGCAAGATCGGAAAGCTTGATCACAAGGCGACCAGGATCGATGTGGAGGTGACACAGGAACGCAACCCGCGCCAGTCGGACCGGCGGGAGCGCGTCGAGCTGACCATCAGATCGCGCGGACCGGTCATTCGCGCGGAAGCGGCCGCCGACGACCGCTTCGTAGCGCTGGACCGCGCCGTCGCCAAACTGGAGGCGCGGCTGAGGCGGGCGTGCGATCGGCGCAAGAACCGGCACGGCGGGCAGGCGGTGCCCGAGGTCAATCCCTACCCGGACCAGCTCGACGGGCAGTTCGCTGACGGCCCGGCCGCGCTCGCCACGGGCGATGCCCGAGCGGCTGATGGGGCACTTCTGGCTAACGGCGGGGCTGTGCTCGCCGGAGGAGTTCCGCTGGCCGGCGAGGCGTCAGACGGCGGGTCTTCGCCCGGCGGGAGGTCAGACGGCGAGGCTCCGCCGGACGGACAGCACGGTGACGGACATGGCCGCCAGCGTCGATCGGGTTCTTTCGTTCCCATCGCCATGGAAGGCGATGGGCCGCTGGTGGTCCGGGAGAAATTTCACGCCGCGGCACCG
Source organism: uncultured Actinomycetes bacterium (assembly GCA_963822825.1). GTDB lineage: Bacteria > Actinomycetota > Actinomycetes > Streptosporangiales > Streptosporangiaceae > JAWWPY01. Next base: position 90,166 of record CAWGIW010000025.1, read on the forward strand.
ATGACCATCGACCAGGCCCTGCTGGAGATGGAACTCGTGGGACACGACTTCTTCCTCTTCAGTGACCGGGAGTGCGCTCTGCCGAGCGTGGTCTACCGTCGGCGTGGCTACGACTACGGCGTGCTCCGCTTGGTCGAGGAGCCCACCGGGGAAGCAGCGGACGCGGCTACCGGGGGAGCGCTCAGCCAGCAGGACGGGGAGGTGCGGCAGAATCAGGTTGCCGGGTAGCACGTGCGGCCGGGGGGACCTGCGCAGCATCAGCCTCGGTACCGGCCCGGCTTGCGCAGGATCCCCCGGTCAGCCAGAGTTTGATCACGAGGTGTCACATCTGCCCCGCGCGGCCGGAGCGGGGCGGGGTGCCGGGCGATGCGGGCCGGCCGGCGCGGCGCGAGATACCGTCGCGAGACGCCGCGGCGGCACAATACAGCCGCGAGATACTGGAGCGGAAGGCAGTCCACCGGGACGACAACAGGGCTGAGAGACAGCACAGCAGGGCCGTTGGACGCAGGGTCAAAGACGCAGGGTCAGAGAGGAGGTGCCATGGGCGGAGATCTCGCCATCGCTGAGGGTGCCATGGGCGCCCAGCGGGGTCCCGATCCGATCCGCGCCCTCATCGTCGATGATCACGCGTTGTTTCGGCGTGGCCTGGAAATGGTTCTCGCCGCAGAGGACGACATCGAGCTGGTTGGTGAGGCGAGTGATGGGGCGGAGGCGGTCGAGAAGGCCGCCGAGTCGCTGCCCGACATCGTTCTCATGGATATCCGGATGCCGAAGAGCAGCGGGATTGAGGCCTGCCGCGCGATGAAGGAGGCGGCCCCCAGCTCGAAGATCGTCATGCTGACGATCAGCGACGAAGAGGAGGACCTGTTCGAGGCGATCAGGGCGGGTGCGAGCGGCTACCTGCTCAAGGACATCCCGCTGGACGAGGTCGCCGAGGTGGTCCGGGCGGTCTATGGCGGGCAGTCGCTCATCAACCCTTCCATGGCGGGCAAACTTCTCACCGAGTTCGCCACCCTCGCGAAACGCGATGACGAGGAGCGGGCCCAGCAAGTACCAGCGCCCAAGCTCACCGACCGCGAGATGCAGGTGCTCAAGCTGGTGGCCAGGGGCATGAACAACCGCGACATCGCCAAGGAACTGTTCATCTCCGAGAACACGGTCAAGAATCACGTGCGCAACATCCTTGAGAAGCTCCAGATCCACTCGCGGATGGAGGCCGTCATGATCGCGGTGCGTGAGAAGCTGATCGAATTCAGCTGATCAGGTTGCGGGCCGCCCCGGCGGCGGGGGGTTCAGGATCGACCCGGCACCCGTCCTAGGTGAGGGCGGAGATCAATCGTTGGGCTAGATGGGGTGGATTTACCTGTTCGACCGCCACCGCGGAGCAGCCGACCCATTCGGCGGCCTCGCGGAGAGCGCGGGCCATGGCCTCGGTCGCAGCGGGGGATTCCAGGGAAAGCTGGCGGGCGACGAGCGTCTGGCCACGGCGCACCGGATCGACGCGGCCGAGCAGGCGGCCTTTGGCGAGCAGCGGCATCGCGAAGTACCCGTGCCGGCGTTTGGCCTTGGGCACGTAAGCCTCGAGGCTGTGCTCGAACCCGAACATCCGCCTGGTGCGTTTGCGGTCCCAGACGAGCGGGTCGAAGGGGGACAGCAGCGTGACGCGATGCCGCCCCAGCGGGGCCTGCGCCAGCGCGGCCGGGTCGGCCCAGCCGGGGATGAGCCTGGCCGCCGCCTCGATCTCGACTGGGATCAGCCCCGCCGCCATCGCGGCCTGGTCGACGTGGTCGGCGTGGTTGACCTTGCCGTCGGTCAGATCGCGAAGCCGGTGGTAATCGATGAGGTCGGCGCGGGTCGCCGCGCCCAGCGCTCGGGCCGCCACCGCGGCCAGGTGGGCCAGGCACTCCTCGTCGGACAGGTCGGTATCCCGCAGTTCGCGGGGCAGGACGCGCTGCGGCAGGTCGTAGACCCTCCGCCAGCCGTCTCGCCGGACGCAGACGACCTCGCCCACGTCCAGCAGCCATTCGACGGCGATCTTGGTTTCTGACCAGTCCCACCAGGGGCCGCCCGCCTTGGCCCCACCGAGCTGGGTGGCGTTGAGCGGCCCTTCCGCGCCGAGCCTGGCCAGGACCTCGGTGCAGACCCGGTCAATGCTCTGATGCCAGCGCCGGCCCCTGGCCCGCAAGGCCCGCCTTCTGAACGAGTAGTAGGGCCACTCCTCGATAGGCAGCACGCAGGCGGCGTGTGACCAGTACTCGAAGGCGGCCGGCTGGCGCGGATGCCAGTACGCACGCTCGATCCTGGTCCTGGGGATGGGGCCAAGGCGGGCGTAGGCCACGAGCTCGTGGGAGCGGGCCAGCACGCTGATCGTGTCGAGCTGAACGGCGCCCAGGCGGCGCAGCACGCCCGCCGGGCCGCCGCGCCGTCCCTCGATCCCGATGACCCCCTGCGCGCGCAGTGTGAGCAGCCGCGCGTCGTCCGCGGACAGCGTGAACTGAGCAGGCGGCAGGGTAGCCGACCGGGCCGGGGTCGCCACAAGATAGGAAGCGTAGCGGGAGGGTCTGACATTCCTGGCCTTCCGGCCACGGCGGCCGGCCGCGGATACGGCTTAGTACCAGTCTTCGAAGGTGTTGGTGGACAGCATCACCAGGAGGCCGATCACCGCGACGGCCATACCGCACCAGAAAAGCCACCAGGTCGGCCCGAAGACGAGGGCCAGGCCGCCCACCAGGAATCCGACCATAATCGTGCCCACTGCCACCCAGGAGACAGGCCGGCCGTGATACGGCTCGTAGTTGCCGGGTGTTCCCGGCGCATCCGGGCTGAGCTCAGCGTTGTCCTGCCGGGCACTGGAGACTGTGCCCGTCCCTCCCTGGTCCGCCATGCGCGCTGCTCCTCTCATCGCTGCACGGGCCTGCCACACCGGGCCTGCCGCACGGGGCCTGCCGCACGGGCCGGCCACACCGGGCCTGCCACATGGGCCCGGCTCGGGGCTTGCCGCACGGGCTTGCTGTAGGGGCGCGCTGCCGGTTGCCCTTGCTTGCTTATTGTGGCGGGAAGCCTCGCGCGGCGCGCGCCGACCCCCCTGGAAGCGCATGCGAACGCACCGCTGGCCTCTTCTGGCTCAGCCGCGTGCCCTCTCTGGCTCACCCCCGGCCCCCTCTGTCGCGCACCTTGACCCACGTCAGGCACTCCGCTGCGCGTTATTCCCGCGTCAGTGCGCCTTGGCGGCTCGGTTTCGCCCTCTGTCTCGCCTACCATGACAGTGACGACGGTGGCATCAGTGCGCCACTGGCTGTCGCCTATCCCGTGAGCAGGCGGACGCGGCGCGCGGGCGGCGAAACTCCGGCTAGATTCCGGCATGAGGCAAACGATCCGCAAGGAGCGCGACGAGAAGTGCCAGTCATTATCGACAGGGTCCTTCGCACGGGTGAAGGCAAGACCCTGCGCCAACTCAAGCGGATTGCTGACCAGGTCAACTCCATCGAAGAGGATTTCTCCGCGCTGAGCGACGCGGAACTGCGGGCGATGACCGACGAGTTCCGTGAGCGGTACGCGGCGGGCGAATCCCTCGATGACCTGCTTCCCGAGGCGTTCGCCACGGTCCGGGAGGCCGCCCGGCGGACGCTCGGCCAGCGGCACTTCGACGTGCAGATCATGGGCGGCGCGGCCATGCACATGGGGAATATCGCCGAGATGAGGACCGGTGAGGGCAAGACCCTCACCGCGGTGCTGCCCTCGTACCTCAACGCCCTGTCCGGCCAGGGCGTGCACGTCGTGACCGTCAACGACTACCTGGCCAAGCGTGACTCGGAGTGGATGGGCCGGGTGCACCGCTTCCTGGGCCTCGAGGTCGGCGTGCATCCTGGCCCAGCAGCCACCGGAGGAGCGCCGCAAGCATTACGAGGCCGACGTCACCTATGGCACCAACAACGAGTTCGGCTTCGACTACCTGCGCGACAACATGGCCTGGGGTCTGGAGGAGTGCGTCCAGCGGGGACATAACTTCGCCGTCGTGGACGAGGTCGACTCCATCCTGGTGGACGAGGCGCGGACGCCGCTGATCATCAGCGGGCCCGCCGAGCAGAGCGCCCGCTGGTACACCGAGTTCGCCAAGATCGCGCCCAGGCTTCGCCGGGGCGAGGACGGCGAGGGGGACTACGAGGTTGACGAGAAGAAGCGGACGGTCGGGATCATGGAGTCGGGGGTCGAGAAGGTCGAGGACTGGCTCGGCATCGACAACCTCTACGACTCGGTCAACACGCCCCTGGTCAGCTTCCTGAACAACGCCGTCAAGGCCAAGGAACTCTACAAAAAGGACAAGGACTACGTCGTCATCAACGGCGAGGTCCTGATCGTCGACGAGTTCACCGGGCGCATGCTCTATGGCCGCCGTTATAACGAGGGCATGCACCAGGCCATTGAGGCCAAAGAGGGCGTGCAGATCCAGAACGAGAACCAGACCCTCGCCACCATCACGCTGCAGAACTACTTCCGCCTCTACGACAAGCTGGCCGGGATGACCGGTACGGCCATGACCGAGGCCAACGAGTTCCACCAGATCTACAAGCTCGGCGTGGTGCCGATCCCGACGAACATGCCGATGATCCGCGACGACCAGTCCGACGTCGTCTACCAGACCGTGACCGCGAAGTTCGAGGCGGTCGTCGAGGACATCGTGGAGCGGCACGCCAACGGCCAGCCGGTGCTGGTCGGCACCACCAGCGTGGAGAAGTCCGAGATCGTGTCGCGCATGCTCAAGCGCAGCGGCGTCCCGCACGAGGTGCTGAACGCCAAGTATCACGAGCGTGAGGCCGCGATCATCGCGCAGGCTGGGCGGAAGGGCGCGGTCACCGTGGCGACCAACATGGCCGGCCGCGGCACCGACATCATGCTGGGCGGTAACCCGGACTTCCTCGCGGACATCGAGTTGCACCAGCGCGGCCTCTCACCGGTGGATACGCCGGAGGACTATGAGGCGGCGTGGGGCGAGGCGGTGGAGAAGGCCAAGGGGGCCGTGGCGGAGGAGCATGAGGAGGTCGTCGGGGCGGGCGGCCTGTACGTGCTCGGGGACCGAGCGGCATGAGTCGCGGCGTATCGACAACCAGCTCCGCGGCCGGGCCGGCCGCCAGGGCGACCCTGGGCTGTCCCGGTTCTACCTGTCCCTGGAAGACGACCTGATGCGGATGTTCAACGCCGATAAGGTCGCCCACTTCATGGAGTGGCTGAAGACACCGCCGGACGTCCCGATCGAGTCCAAGGCCGTGACCCGCTCCATCAGGTCGGCGCAGACCCAGGTGGAGCAGCAGAACTTCGAGATCCGCAAGGACGTCCTCAAGTACGACGACGTGCTCAACCGGCAGCGCAAGGTCATCTACGGAGAGCGGCGCCGGGTGCTGGAAGGCGCGGACCTGCACGACCAGATCCGCGACATGATCAACGAGGTGGTCGCGGACTACGTGGCCGGGGCGACCAGCGAGGGGTTCCCGGAGGAGTGGGATCTCGACCAGCTCTGGCGCGCGTTCCGCGAGCTGTATCACACGACGCTCACCATGGACGATGCGGTTGAGGCCTCGGGCGGCGAGCGCTCCGGCCTATCCCAGGAGTTCCTCACCGAGCTGATCCGGACGGATGCCCAGGAGGCCTACGACCGGCGTGAAGAGGAGCTCACCCCGGAGGTCATGCGTGAGCTGGAGCGGCGCGTGGTCCTCTCGGTGCTCGACCGGAAGTGGCGCGAGCACCTCTACGAGATGGACTACCTGCGGGAAGGCATCGGCCTGCGGGCCTGGGCGCAGCGCGACCCGCTGGTGGAATACCAGCGCGAAGGCTTCGACATGTTCAGCGCCATGATGGAGGGCATCAAGGAGGAGTCAGTCGGCAACCTGTTCAACCTGCAGGTCGAGATGCAGGAGAACCCGATCGTGGAGGAGGCGCCCGACGCGGCCGCCCCTCCGGCCAGCCCCGGGACCGCTGTGGGTGGCCGTCCCGCGACGAGTGGCGCCGGCCCCGCTAACCGCAAACCTCAGCCACAACGAAACCGCCCGGCCCGTCCCACCGCCCAGCCGCGGGGTCCAGTGGCGGACTCGCCTGAGCCCGCGGCGCCGGCTGCGTTCGCGGCTGACGGGCCGCCCACGCTGGTCGCTCCCGGGCTCAAGCGGCCGCAGCGGCCGTCCCGGCTGCAGTACAGCGCGCCCAGCGAGGACGGGTCCGGTCAGGTGGAGAAGCACGCCGAGGGCGCGCAGGGCGGCGACTTCAGCCGGGTCGGGCGCAACGACCTGTGCCCGTGCGGCTCCGGCCGCAAGTACAAGCGCTGCCACGGCGACCCCCGCAACCGTGATGGTAGCTGAGCTGTTGTAGGCGGGCGCGGAGCGGCGGCGGGGCGTCCTGCGCTGCGCCTTCGGCGCTTTTACGCGCCGGACGCCCCGCCGCCGCTCCGCGCTGGCTCGGGGCCGGCTGGGGGCGGTTGGCGGTGGCCGCCTCCGTGGGCTGCGCGGGCACGGACGGCCGCGCGGGCACTGAGGGCCGCGCGGGCAATGGGGTCAGGCGGGCAATGGGGTCAGGCGGCCTCTACGGCGGTGCAGAGCCATCGGGGCGCCCGCGCTGCGTGGCCGGGGGCGGTGTCACGCGGTGGGCAGCGCTCCAGCCGGACGGCCAGCGCCCGGACACGCGGGCCGAATCCAACGATCACCGTCATCTCCAGCACGTCGCGGCTGGGCCGGGAGGTGACGACGCGGCGCACCAGCGGCCGTTGCCTGACGGCTGGCGGTCCAGCGGTCAGCGTGGGCCCGAGGCGCTGGATGCTGGACCGGGCGCGCTCGGTGGTCCAGGGCACGATCTGCCGCGGAGGGCGGGACCCGGCCAGTGTCTCTGCGAGCACCTGGGCGAATTGGCTGGGCCAAGGCGGGGTGGTGCCCTGGCTCAGGGCGTCCCCGCCGGTTACGGCCGGGACGGGCGGAGGTTCCCGGCGCTCTCCGGCGTCGCCGGTCCCCGGGCGGCCGGCGTCGGAACGGCCGGCGTCGGGACGGTCGGCGTCGGAACGGCCGGCGTCCCCGGGACTGGTGATGGGCGCTCTGTCCGTGGCTAACGTCTCACCGTCGTAGGGCGGCGCCGAATCAGGCACGGCACACAAGCGCACCGCTGCGGGATCGGGGAGGGGCCGTCCGGTCTCGCGCGGGCACGTTTCCCGCGCGGTTCTCGCTGTCCGGGGCCTTGGCGGTGCCCCAGGCGGCCGGATATCAGGCCCCGCGGCCGGCCCGGGCTGGTCGGCCCCGGGCTCTGGCGCAGGCCTGGGCGGTCGCGAACCAGGCATTGGCGCCGGCCCGCCGCGTTCCGCCCCGGGTGGCTTCGAAGGCAGTGTGGGCATGGGACCTCCCGGGGATCACGACGTGTCGCGGGTCTCGCGGCGGGTACGTCGCCTGGGAGTCAGGCTCCGGGCCGCCGCTCGATTGTGTTGTACCGCCTGCCGGTGACAATTCCGGCCAGACCCATCAACGACCAGCCCGGGCGCGCAGTGACAGGTGCGCGGGTTCCGGCGGATGTCGAGAATCCGATCGCGGCGTCGACATCTGGTTGAGCGGCGCTACCGTGGCTGCGCGTGACCAGGAAGGATAGAGCGATGCGATTCATGCTGCTGCAGAACTACGGAGAGGTCGAGTCGGACTGCCTGCCCATGGCGGAGTGGACCCCCGAGGACATCAAGGCCCACATCGGGTTCCAGCAGGCGCTGAACCAGGAGCTCACCGAGCGTGGTGAGCTGGTGGACGCCCAGGGGCTGGCCGGGCCAGAGCTGGCCAAATTCGTGGTGTCGGACGGGGCCAGCGCCCCAGTGATCACCGACGGCCCGTATCCCGAGTCCAAGGAGCTGCTGGCCGGCTACCGGCTCGTGGACGTCGAGACGGCCGGGCGGGCCATCGAGATCGCCGCCCAGGCGTCGGCGGCGCCCGGGCCGCGCGGGGTACCGATCCGTCAGCCCATCGAGGTGCGCGAGGTGATGGGCGCCCCGGTGCTCACGGATGGACCGTTCCCCGGGGTGTGAACACCTCCGCGAGCACCGAGGGCCTGCTGCGCGAACTGGCGCCGTGGGTCCTCGGCGCGGTCGTCCGCCGCTACGGCGACTTCGCCGATGCGGAGGACGCCGTGCAGGAGGCTCTGATCGCCGCCACCACGACATGGCCTGCCGGCGGTCAGCCTGACAACCCGCTCGGGTGGCTCATCCGGGTGGCCTCCCGCCGCCTGGCCGACCAGTATCGCCGCGACGACGCCCGCCGTCGCCGGGAGGAACTGGCTGCCTCGTGGTCGCTCGCCCGCCCCGACCCGGCCCCGGGGCGCGACGACACGCTGATCCTCATGTTCATGTGCTGTCACCCCTCTCTCACACCGGCGTCGGCCATCCCGCTCACGCTGCGCGCGGTCGGTGGTCTGACCACCCGCGAGATCGCCGCCGCGTTCCTCGTCCCGGAGGCCACCATGGCTCAGCGGATCAGCCGGGCCAAGGCGAAGGTCAAAGCGTCAGGCGAGCCATTCGCGCTCCCGCCGCCCAGCGAGCGCGCCGAGCGCCTGCGTTCCGTGCTCCACGTCCTCTACCTCCTCTTCAACGAGGGCTACGCCAGCAGCGGCGGCCCGGAACTGACCCGCAGCGACCTCTCCAGCGAGGCCATCCGGCTGGCCAGAGGGGTGCATGCCGACCTGCCCGAAGACCCCGAGGTCGCCGGCCTGCTCGCGCTCATGCTGCTCACCGACGCCCGGCGCCCCGCCCGCACTGACGCCAGCGGCGAACTGATCCCGCTCGCCGAGCAGGACCGCACGCTCTGGGGCCGGAGTCTTATCGCCGAGGGGGTAGCCCTCATCACCGAGGCCCTGCGCCGCGGTCAGGTCGGCGAATATCAGATACAGGCCGCCATCGCGGCGGTCCACGACCAGGCGGCCCGCGATGCCGACACGAACTGGTCTGAGATCCTGCCCCTTTACAGTCTGCTGGAACGGATGACGGGCAATCCGATGGTGACCCTCAACCGGGCCGTCGCCGCCGCCATGGTGCACGGGCCCGAGGCCGGCCTGGCGCTGCTCGACGGCCTTGACGAGCGGCTCGGCGATCATCATCGCCTCCACTCGGTGCGCGCCCACCTCTTCGACCTGGCCGGCGACACCAAGACCGCGGTCGTCGAGTTCCGGGCCGCGGCCGCGCGTACCACGAACCTCCGCGAGCAGCACTACCTCACGACCAAGGCCGCCAGCTTGGCGGCCGAACTGGCCGACGACTGACCTGGTGTCGCCGTCCGGCGGCCGTGGCTGTCTCCCACCAGAACATCCGTGGGCCGGGCGGCTGGGAATGCGCCGGCCGGGCTATGGGTTGAGCGAAGAGCTAGGCCGGGACGTCGGCCTGGGACGTTCTGTCTTTGGAGAGTTGCCTTGTCGCTGCCCCCGCTGGTCGAACCGGCCGCCGAACTGAGCGTGGACGAAGTACGCCGGTACTCGCGTCACCTGATCATCCCCGACGTCGGCATGACCGGGCAGAAGCGCCTGAAGAACGCCAAGGTGTTGTGCGTGGGAGCGGGCGGCCTGGGCTCGCCTGCGCTGCTGTACCTGGCCGCGGCCGGGGTGGGCACGCTCGGAGTCATCGACTTCGACGTCGTGGATGAGTCCAACCTGCAACGGCAGATCATCCACGGGCAGTCCGATGTGGGGCGCTCCAAGGCTGAATCGGCCCGGGACAGCATCAAGGAGCTCAACCCGCTGGTGAACGTCATCGTGCACCAAGAGCGGCTCGATTCCGACAATGCGATGCAGATCTTCGAGCCATACGACCTCATCGTGGACGGCACCGACAACTTCGCCACCCGTTACCTGGTCAACGACGCTTGTGTGCTGCTCGGCAAGCCCTACGTGTGGGGGTCGATCTACCGGTTCGACGGCCAGGCCAGTGTGTTCTGGGCGGAGTACGGCCCGTGCTACCGCTGCCTGTACCCGGAGCCGCCGCCACCGGGCATGGTGCCGTCCTGCGCCGAGGGCGGGGTGCTCGGCGTGCTGTGCGCCTCCATCGGGTCCATCCAGGTCACCGAAGCCATCAAGGTCATCACCGGGATCGGTGACCCGCTGGTCGGACGGCTGATGATCTACGACGCCCTGGATATGACGTACCGGTCGGTCAAGGTCAGGAAAGACCCGGAATGCCCGGTCTGTGGCAAGAACCCGACGGTCACCGGGCTGATCGACTACGAGGAGTTCTGCGGCGCCGTGTCGGAGGAAGCTCAGGAAGCGGCGGCCGGCTCGACGATCACCGCCCGCCAGCTCAAGGAGATGCTGGACGGTGATGACAACGTCTTCCTGGTCGATGTGCGCGAGCCGAACGAGTACGAGATCGTGTCCATCCCCGGCTCGGTGCTTATCCCCAAGGGCGAGTTTCTGTCCGGGGCCGCCCTCGAACGGCTGCCTCAGGACCGCCGGATCGTGCTGCACTGCAAGAGCGGAGCCCGCAGCGCTGAATGCCTCGCGGTGGTCAAGGACGCGGGCTTCTCGGACGCGGTGCACGTGGGCGGGGGCGTGCTGGCCTGGGTCAACCAGGTTGACCCAGCACTGCCCTCGTACTGACCCACCGGCCGGTGGGCCCGGCCTGTACCAGTATGGGTATATGGGGCAACCTGGCGGTGAGCACGGCGTACCAGGACTGGCAGGCCGTAGCATGCCGGTGTGAATATGCGGTCGGGGATCCCGGATCGGCGTGGCGAACTTGCGCCGGGGGGAAATCAGGCGGCCTACCTACAGCAGGGAATCCCGGTGCCCTGGCCGGGCGGTGCAGACGGGTCCGGACGCTCATCAGGTTCGCACCATCGGCGTCGCGGCTGGCGTTCTAGCCTGGCCTTGGCCGCTCTGGTGCTCGGCCTGGCCGGCGTGGCCGCCTCGGCTGTCGGGATCATGGTGCAGGTGCTGCCCCGCCGGTTCACCGCACAGCAGCAGCACGAGATCACCGCGTGGGAGATCGGCAAGCGGTGGCGCACCTGGCCCGCTAGCCGAATCTTCCCGGCCGCGATCCCGTACCAGCTGTCCGGTTTCGGGCCGGGCAACGGCACCGGCCTGCACCTGATGGCGAACCGGATCGGGGTGGCGAGCCAGGCATCGTGCGGGTCCGCTACCGATCTCCCGGTCGCGCGCGTGCTGGCCCGGCACGGCTGCCTGGCCGTGCTCAGGGCGACCTATGAGGACGCGACGGGCGCCCTCGCCGTCACCGTGGGGATCGTGGTGCTGCCCGCTCCGGCTTCGGCGAGCGCGTCCCTGCGCGCACTGCCGCGGAATGGCCTTGATCCCGGGCTGACGCCCGGGATCAAGGCCGTCCCCTTCCCGGATACCCTGACCGCGCAGTTCGGCGACCAGCAGCGACGGCTGTCCTCGGCCACAAGCGCGGGCCCCTACCTGGTCATGTGGACCGTCGGCTATGCGGACGGCAGGCAGCGGGTGCAAGAGTCGGCCGACCCGTACACGAAGGACGAGATGCTCAGCGTGGCGCACGGAATCGGCAACCTGGTCGGGGCACGGCTTGACGCGGCGCCGCCACCGCCACGCTGCCCGGGAGCCCCAGCATGCTGAGGCGCCGGGCGCCGGGGTGCCGGGTGCCGGAACGCCGGGCGCCGGGGCGCCGGGTGCCGGGGCGCCGGGCTGCTGATGCCCGGGTGTTGCGGGGGATACCGCGCCGGGCGCGAGTGTCAGCCGCGTGCTGCGCCGCTCTGGCCATCGGGGCCGGGGCGGCGGTGACGGTGGCCAGCCCGGCCAGCGCCGACGAAGTGCGCAACGCGCAGATGTGGGTCCTGAACGCGATCAGCGCACCCGCCGCCTGGCAGGTGACCAAGGGGCAGGGGGTCGTCGTGGCGGTGATCGACAGCGGCGTCGACCCGGCCGTCTCCGACCTCACCGGCTCGGTCACCACCGGCCCCGACCTGACCGGGGTGAAAACGCCGCCGACCAACGCTGGCTGGGGGGTGCACGGCACCTGGATGGCCTCACTGATCGCTGGGCACGGCCATGCCGGCGGCGACAGCGGGATCACGGGCATCGCGCCGAAGTCGAAGGTGCTCTCCATCCGGGTCGTCACCGACAAGCTTGATCCTGGGTACAACCAGTACCAGCAGGAATCGGACGCCCACGTCCAGCAGTCGCTGGCCCGCGCCGTCAACTACGCGACCGCACGGGGCGCATCGGTGATCAGCATGTCCCTCGGTTACGGCTCGCCGAGCGCGGTGGTGCGCGCGGCGCTCCAGAACGCGCTGAACCGCGGCGTGGTGGTCGTCGCGTCGTCCGGGAACTCCGGAGATTCGGTAGGCGCCGGGTCCGGCGGCCAAGCTCCGTACTCCTTCCCGGCGGACTACCCAGGAGTTCTCGGGGTGGCGGCCGTCTCGAAGAGCGGGTCAGCCGCGAACTTCTCCAGCGACAACCTGTCAGTGCAGGTGGGTGCGCCCGGCGTAGACGTGCCCGCCCAGGGCCGGGATGGGCAGTACTGGCTGGTGAGCGGGACCAGCCCGGCCTGTGCGCTGACCGCCGGAGTAGCGGCGTTGATCAAAGCCAGGTACCCGCATCTCGCGCCTGCCCTGGTGGTGCGGGCGATCACAACCAGCACCCAGAACCAGCCTGCCGGAGGCTACGACGACAAGGTCGGCTTCGGTACGGTTGACGCCGCGGCGGCGCTGGCCGCCGCCGCGGCGCTCACCACGGTGCGGCCCCCCCAGACCGGCGCGGCCGCCACGACGTACTTCGGCGGCCGGGGCGCGGCCGTTGCGCCCGTTCCGGTCCGCCCGCGCAGCGCTGCCGGGCTCGTGCTGAGTTGCCTGCTGGCGATCGTCTCTCTGGCGATCGTCGGTACGGCATGGACTCGGCTGACCGTGCTCCGCCGGGCGCGGCACCGGGCCGGCCCGCTGCCCGCGGCACCGCCGCAGGCCGGGGCATGGCCGATGGCGCCGCTGCCGGACACCGGGCCGGTACCGACGCGGCCGGGCCTGCCGCTGGCCCACACCGAACCGGCCGCTCACCATACGCTGGCCTTCGGCTGGGTGGCTGGGCCGGGGGACGGCGACGAGTTGTGGGATGAGCTTTCGGCGCCGCCCCCCGTCCCGGGCGCCAACTGGTCGGCCGACGCCGTTGATCGTGGGCCGGACCAGCCCTGGCCGGACACCGGCCCGTGAGGTGGGGATGGTGAGACGGGCCGAGCCGTCCCCGGATAGCCCGCACGTGCCGGATTTCGCCAGCCGCGTCCTCGACGTCGCCGACGCGATTCCGCCGGGCCGGGTGATGTCCTATGGCGACGTCGCCGAGTACCTAGGACAGGGTGGCCCGCGCCAGGTCGGCCGGGTGATGGCGCTCTGGGGTGGCGGCATCGCGTGGTGGCGCGTCATCCATGCCGACGGGACGCTGCTGTCGGGTCACGAGCGTGAGGCGACCGCCCACTACATCGCGGAGGGCACGCCATTGATCCCGCCCACCGAAGGCCGGGCCGCCCGGGTGAACATGCGGCGGGCGCGCTGGACCGGCGACGCGTGACGCCAGGCCACTAGGTGTACTGACCACGGACGTTGGTAACGGCGTAGCGCCGCGTGACTGCCACCTCCACGCGCTTTCAGGGCCAGGCGGACACGACACGCGCGTTCCGCCATACTGGGCAGGTGAGGCGGGAATGGCAGTTATCCCGGAGATAGCACCAGCGCCTGCCTCAGGAGCACCTCGCTGGCGCCGTTTCCTGGCGCCGTGGCGCTCGCCCGCGGATCAGCCTGCCTGGGCGCGGCCGGCGCTGCTGGCCATCGCCGCCGTTGCGGCGGTCGCGTACGGCTGGGGAATGGCCGGCGCCAGCGTCGAGCCGTTCTACGGCGCGGCGGCCCGCAGCATGTCGGAAAGCTGGCACGACTTCATCTTCGGGGCGTTCGATCCAGCCGGGACCGTCACCGTCGACAAGCTGCCCGGCGCGCTCTGGATGCAGGCCCTGTCGCTGCGGATCTTCGGCTTTCACATCTGGGCGCTGGTCCTGCCGCAAGTGGTCGAGGGCGTGCTCACCATCCTGGTGCTGTACCGGGCGGTCCGCCGGCTGGCCGGGCCTGCGGCCGGCCTGACCGCCGCGGCCGTGCTCGCCGTCACGCCCATCACCGTGCTGCTGAGCCGGGGCAACGTCTCGGACTCGCTGCTGATTCTGCTGCTCGTGCTCGCCGCCGACGCCGCGTCCGCCGCGCTGCTCACCGGGTCGCTGCGGCAGCTGCTGCTCGCCGGCGTCTGGATCGGCCTGGCGTTCCAGGCGAAGATGATCCAGGCCTGGCTGGCCCTGCCCGCGCTGGCCGCCGCCTACCTGCTCGCCGCGCCCGCGGCGAAACTGCGTACCCGGTGCGCGCACGTCGCGCTGGCCGGGCTGGTCACCGCCGTGGTCTCCCTTTCCTGGATGACCGCGGTCTCGCTGGTCCCGTCCCAGCACCGGCCCTACGTGGACGGCAGCCCGGACGACTCGGTGTACACGCAGGTCTTCGACTACAACGGCCTGGGCCTGGCTGCACCGGGAACTGGGCGAACGTCGCCGGGCCGCCCTCGCCGCTGTTGGTCGCGGCCAAAGAGAGCGGGCGGTTGCTCAACGCCGAGACCATGGGCATCAAGCCGAGCTGGCACCGGCTGCTGGTCGGCCCGTTCGCGGCCGCCAGCGGCTGGCTGCTGCCGGCGGCCGTCGCCGGCGCGCTGGGCGTGCTCATCTCCCGGCGCCGCCAGGGCCGGCGCGACCCGCTGCGCGCCGCCGTCGTGCTGTGGGGCGGCTGGTGGCTGGTCCTGGCGGTCTTCTTCAGCGCCGGCGCCTACCTGAACTCGTACTACGTCGCGGCGCTCATCCCCGCGGTCGCCGCGCTGTGCGGCACCGGCATCGCCGGGTGCGGACCTCGCCCTTGGCCGGCCAGGGTGCGCCTGATCGTCGCCGCGACGGTGCTCGGCTGCGTCGGCTACGGCGCCTACCTGATGTCCGGGACGGCATCCGGCCCGGTCGTGCTCACCCTGGTGGCGCTGGTCGTGGCGGCGGCCGCCGCCGCTCAGCTGCTGCTGCCCGCGTCCGGCAAGGCCGGGCACCTGACCGCGGTCGCGTTCGCCGGTGCCGCCGTGCTCCTGCTGCCCGCCGCGGCGTCCATGAGCTGCGTCATCCGCGGGCTAGGCCCGTTTGACACCCCGTTCGAGCCGCCGAAGACCGCGCACAATAACCAGGCCCTGGCCGCCGCCGGGCCCGCCCTTACCAGGGCAGTCCAGCGGCTAGAACTCCAGACGCCACCCGCTGACGCCCTGCTCGGCACCGACACGTCCGGGCTCGCGGAGAACTACATCCTGTACAGCGGCAGGGAGGTGCTGCCGATCGGCGGCTACCTCGGCAACGTGCCGGCCCCGACGCTGGCCGCGCTGCAGGCCGACATCAGCCGCGGCTACGCGCGGGTATTCGTGCTGCCGGTGTCACCGCCGGGCCCGGACCCGCGGGTGCGGTGGATCGAGGCGCACTGCACCAGGCAGCCCCGGCCCCCGCACCGCGGTCCAGTCCCGTACGCGACCTTCTTCTGCGGACCCGGCACCGGCCCGGAGCCGTCCTCCTCGCCGGGGAGCACGATCAGCGGTACGCCGTCCCCGGTCCCACCCTGAAGCCGGGCCCTCACCCATCGGTTTGCGGCACAGCCCCTAGATCCCGGATCCTGTCGGCCGGCGTCGGTACGCTCGCAACGTTGCGTCCCAGCAGCACCAGTCCGCCCGGCAGGATGTGCCGAACCGAATGGACCGCGAGCCACCCGCGTACCGCCTGCTCCGCCGACCAGCGACGGCGGCTGGGCCGCCACGCTTGGACGAGGCTCAGCGCGCGGTGGTCACGCACGCGGGAGGCCCGCTGCTGGTGCTCGCCGGACCGGGAACGGGCAAGACCACGGCCATCGTAGAGGCGGTGGTTGACCGCATCACGGTCCGCGGGATCGATCCAGAACGGGTGCTGGTGCTGACCTTCAGCCGCAAGGCGGCGGAGGAACTGAGAGAGCGGATCACCATGCGGCTGCGGCGCACTACCCGCGAGCCGCTCGCCCTCACTTTCCATAGTTACGCGTACGCACTGGTACGCCGGGAGTTCGTGCTGGCCGGCGATGCGCCTCCCACCTTGCTGTCAGGTCCCGAGCAATTGCTCGAGGTGCGGCGGATGCTCCGCGGTGAGGCGGCAGGATCCCCGCGGCACTGGCCCGAGCGGCTGCGGCCGGCGCCTCGGCACCCGCGGCTTCGCCACGCAACTGCGTGACTTCCTGCTCCGCGGGGCGGAACGTGGCCTGAATGGCCGCGCCCTGGCCCGGCTGGGCCAGGGCCGCGGACGGGACGACTGGGTGGCCGCCGGGGGCTTCCTGGACAGGTACGCGGCCCGGTTCGACCTGGCCCCGGTGCCCGCCTATGACTATGCCGAGATCGTGCGCATCGCCGCGCTGCTGCTGGGGCGCTCGGCGATCAGGGAACGCGAGCGCAAGGCGTACGACGTGGTGCTGGTGGACGAGTACCAGGACACGGATCCCGCGCAGGAGGCGCTGCTGCATGCCCTCGCGGGCGACGGCCGGGAGCTGATCGCCGTGGGCGACCCGGACCAGTCGATCTACGCCTTCCGCGGCGCGGATACCCGCGCCATGACCCGGTTCGCCGACGCCTTCCGCACGCCGGATGATCATCCGGCCCGAGTGATAGCCCTGCGCACTTGCAGGCGCAGCGGTCCGGTCCTGCTCGCCGCGTCCCGACGGGTGGCCCGCAGGCTTCCCGCGGCGCCCGGCCTGGCCTACGGCCCGCGGGCGGAGCCCGCTGAACCAGCCGCGCGGGCGGAGCCCGCTGAACCAGCCGCGCGGGCGGAGCCCGCTGAACCAGCCGCGCGGGCGGAGCCCGCTGAACCAGCCGCGCGGGAGGAGCCCGCTGAACCAGCCCGGGGCCACCGCGACCTGGTCCCGGTGGCGGACGCCGTTCCAGGCCGCGTGCGCGTGATCATCGCGTCGAGCGCGAGTCAGGAAGCGGCCATGGTGGCGGACATACTGCGCCGGGGGCACCTTCTGGACGGCGTTCGGTGGTCGGCGATGGCGGTGCTTGTCCGGTCCGCGGTCCGCCAGGTCCCGCTGTTGCGGCGGGCGATGGCCACGGCCGGGGTGCCCGCCGTGGTGGCGGGCGACGAGTTGCCGCTCAGTGAGGAGCCGGGCGCCCGGCCGCTGCTGGCGCTGCTGCGGTGCGCGCTGGAACCTGGCTTCCTGGACGAGGATGCGGCCACGGAGTTGCTGACCGGGCCGCTCGGCGGCACGGATGCGCTGGGCTTGCGCAGGCTGCGCCGCTCGATGCGGGCGGTCGCGGATGCCGCCGGGGAGGAGCCCGGCCGCCGAGCCACTGGCCAGCGCATTGCGGGATCCGCGGGAACTGACCCTCATCGCCGGCCCGGCCGCTGGTGCGGCGCGTCGCGTCGCGGGCCTGCTGGCCGCCGCTCGGCAGAGCGCCGGAACCGGCGGGACCGCGCACGACGTGCTCTGGGCCGTGTGGCAGGCGTCTGGCCTCGGGCCGGCCTGGCAGGCGGCGAGCGCGGCCGGCGGTACGCGCGGCGTGGCCGCCGACCGGGACCTTGACGCTGTGATCGCGCTGTTCGACGCGGCGGCCCGGTTCGCCACCCGGTTGCCGCCGGGGCTACCGCGGCTGTTCCTTGACAGCCTGAGCGGACAGGAGATCTCCGGGGACACGCTGGCCGAACGCGCCCCCGAGGGCGATGCCGTCCGCATCCTCACCGCTCATCGCGCCAAGGGCCTCGAATGGGACTTGGTCGTGGTGGCAGGGGTGCAGGAAGGTAGCTGGCCCGACCTGCGGATGCGGTCGTCTCTGCTCGGCATGGACGAAATGGTTGACGCCGTCGATGCCGCTCGCGGCGGGTCGGTGGCTCCCGATGCGAGCCAAGGTGCCGACGCGGCGGCGGCGGCGCTCGCCTCCAAGCTCCTCGACGAGGAGCGCCGGCTGTTCTACGTCGCCATCACCAGGGCCCGGCGCTCCCTGGTGGTCACCGCCGCCGGGGGCGAGGACAGCGAGGAAAGGCCGTCCAGATTCCTTGCCGAGCTCGCGGGCGATGACATCGGGATCGAGCAGGTCGCCGGGTCCGAGCCGCGCTGGCTGTCGCTGCCCGCGCTGACCGCCGAGTTGCGGCGGGCCGCGGCCGACGCTGCCCGGCCCATGCCGGTCCGCGAAGCGGCGGCCGCCCAATTGGGCCGCCTCGCGGCGGCCGGCGTCCGGGGGGCCCACCCGCGGCACTGGTACGCGCTCACCGAGCTGTCCGACAGCGGCCCTATCGCCCGTGGCCTGGTCACCGGCGACTCGGGCCTCAGCGACTCGGGTCCCGGCGACTCGGGTCCCGGCGATTCGGGCACTAGCGACTCGGGCCTCAGCGACTCAGGCCCTAGCGACATCGTGCGGCTGTCGCCATCCCAGGTCGAGTCGTTCAGCAAGTGCGGATTGCGCTGGCTGCTCGAGTCGGCGGCCGGGGCCAGATCCCAGGATGTGGCGCGTCATTTCGGCATCGTGATCCATGCGGCGGCGGTGCTCGCCGCCACCGGCACCGAGGATGGCGACATCGGCGAGCGCATCGACCAGATTTGGCACCATCTGGATTTCGGCAGCGCCTGGTACAGCGAGAAGCAACGGGAGCAGGCGCACCGGATGGTGCGCAAGTTCCTCGACTGGCATCACGCCAACCCGCGGCAGCTTGTCGAGGTAGAGCGGGATCTGAAGGTCCGGATCGGTCAGGTCGAGATCATCGGCCGGGTCAACCGGCTGGAGCGGGATCACGACGGCAGCACCATCGTGGTCAACCTGAAGACGGGATCCGTCAAGCCTGACGACGCTGAGCTGGACCGGAATCCGCAGCTCGGGGTGTACCAGCTGGCCGTGCTGCTCGGCGCGTTCGAACGGCTCGGCCTGACGGAACCCGGCGGCGCAGAACTCGTCCAGGTCGGCAAGGCTGGTCTGGCCGCCAGGGTGCGGGTGCAACGGCAGCGCGCGCTGTCCGAGGACCCCGATCCAGGGTGGGCGGCCAGCCTGGTCGAGACGGTCGCCGCGGGCATGGCGGGCCCGGTGTTCCAGGCCACGGTGAATCCTGGCTGCCGGGTCTGCCCGGTCAAGTCGTGCTGCCCGGCGCATCCCGACGGCGAGCAGGTGACCCCTTGACGGGGCAGCGGCCGGGGTCGAGGCCGGGATCCGCGCTGGGGCCGGGTGGGCCTGGGCCAGCTCCGCGGCCGGGTGGGCCTGGGCCAGCTCCGCGGCCGGGTGGGCCTGGGCCAGGGCAGACGGCGGGGATCGGGTACCGCCCGGTCCAGCTGGCCCGGCTGCTCGGCCTGGCTGAGCCCACCGCCGAGCAGGCCGCCGTCATCTCGGCCCCGGCGCAGCCGCTGGCCGTGATCGCCGGCGCTGGCTCGGGCAAGAGCGAGACCATGGCGGCCCGGCTGGTCTGGCTGGTCGCGAACGGCATGGTCCGGCCGGAGCGGGTGCTGGGCCTCACCTTCACCAGGAAGGCGGCCGCCGAACTCGGCCAGCGGGTCCGGGCCAGGCTGGACGGCCTTCGCCGGGCAGGCCTCGGCCCGGCGGACGCCGACGGCCTGCTCGACGGTGAGCCGACCGTGTTGACCTACCACGCTTACGCTGCGAGGCTCGTTGCCGACCACGCGCTGCGCGAGGCGCTGGAGCCTTCGCTGCGCCTGGTCACCCCCGCGGTGGCCTGGCAGATCGCGGCGCGGGTGGTGGCCGGCTACGGCGGCCCCATGGACGCGGTGCCCTGGGCGCCAGCATCGGTCACCGCGGCGGTGCTGGCTCTGGCCAGCGAGCTGGCCGAGCACCTGCGTACCCCGGGGGAGGTGCGCGAGGCGGGAGGCTGGCTGGCCGCGCAAGCGGCGGCCCTGCCCGGGAAGGCACCCGCCAAGGTGCTCAAGATCCTGGACGGCCAGCGTACGAGGGAGCAACTGCTGCCGATCGTTGCGGCCTATGCGGCGGCTAAGCAGGCCCGGGAGGTGATCGACCACGGCGACCAGGTGATGCTGGCCGCCCGGATCGCGGACCGGCACCCCGAGGTCGGTGCGGCCGAACGGGCCCGGTACCAGGTGGTGCTCCTCGATGAGTACCAGGACACCAGCCATGCGCAGCTGGTGCTGCTGCGCGCCCTGTTCGGCGGCGGGCACCCGGTCACCGCCGTCGGCGACCCATGTCAGTCGATCTACGGCTGGCGGGGGGCGAGCGCCGGCAACCTTCGCCGTTTCGCCCGGGACTTCCCCGTGGCCGTGAGCCGGGTCGGCGGGCGGCCGGCGGCGACGAGTCCCGCCTCGGTCAAGCTGCTGTCGACCAGCTTCCGCAACACCGGACGGGTGCTAGACGCGGCGGCCGCGCTGCAAGAGGAACTGCGGGTGCAGGCCCCGGACGTGCCCCGGCTGGTGCCGCCGCCGGCCAGGGCCGGCCGGGTCAGGTGACCTGCGTGCTCACCGAGACGGTGGCCGCCGAGGCGGACTGGATAGCCGAACGGATCAGCCACTTGCTCGCCCTGGCCCCCGGCACCGCCCCCGACGGTCACCCGTGGCCCGACGGTCGCGAGGCTGGTGTCCGCCCGTCTGACATCGCGGTGCTCTGCCGCAAGCGGGCCCAGTTCCCCCTGCTGCGCGCGGCCATCGAGGGGCGGGGCATTCCGGTCGAGGTGGTCGGCCTCGGCGGGCTGCTCACCGTCCCGGAGGTCGCCGACATCGTCGCCACACTGCGGGTGCTGCATGATCCGGCCGCCTCTGGCCCGCTGGCCAGGCTGCTCACCGGCCCGCGCTGGCGGATCGGGCCGCGCGACCTGGTCGCGCTCGGCAAGCGGGCCAGGCAGCTCACCCGTGAGCAGCGTCAGCCCGCGGCGCAGGCCTCATCACCTCAGCAAGCCCGGGCTCCCTCTCCTCACCTAGCTCAGGCTCCCTGGCAGGCTCCTTCTCCTCACCTAGCTCAGGCTCCCTGGCAAGCCCCCTCTCCTCACCTAGCTCAGGCTGCCCAGGCTCCTCAGCAAGCTCAAACGTCTCCGCAACCGGGGCCGCCGGATGCCCTCGCGCTGGCCGTCACGGACCTGACCGCCGATCCGGGCAGTCTGGTGGAGGCGCTTGATGATCTGGGAGACCCCGGATCGTATTCGCGGGCCGGCTACGCGCGCTTCACCGAGCTCGCCGCTGAGCTGCGTGCGCTCCGCGGGCACGCGGGCAGGCCGCTTCCCGACCTGGTGGGAGAAGTTGAACGAGCGCTCGGGCTGGATATCGAGGTGGCGGCCCGGCCCGGACGGGATCCGGCCAGCGCCCGCGCCGACCTCGATGCGTTCGCGGACGCGGCCGCGGGCTTCGCCGGCGACCACGAGGAACCGACGCTCGGCGCTTTCCTGGCCTACCTGGCCGCGGCTGAGGAGGAGGAGTTCGGCCTGGAAACCGGCCATGTCGGCGAGCGGGACACGGTCACGCTGGCCACCGTGCACGCGGCCAAAGGCCTGCAGTGGGCGGCCGTGATCGTGCCCGGCCTGGCCGCCGGGGACCGGTCCCAGGTTTTCCCGGCCAAGCCGAGAGTCAGCACGAAGTGGACGGAGAACCCACGGCTGCTCCCGTTCGGGCTCCGGGGTGATGTCGGCGACCTGCCGGTGCTGCCCGACTTGAGCGCGGACTCGCTGGCCGAGTTCGCCGCCGCGTGCGCCGCCCGCGACGTGGCCGAGGAGCGACGGCTGGCCTACGTGGCGGCGACCCGCGCCGAATTCTGGCTGGCCTGCGCCGGCTACTGGTGGGGGGACGGTACGTTGCCGCTCGGCCCGTCGGTATTCCTGGACGAGGTGCGGGCCGCGTGCGAGGCCGGCGCGGGGACCGTCGCCGGCTGGGCGGCGCCGCCCGAGGAGGGCGCGCAGAACCCGGCCCTGGCCGAGCCGGTGTCGGCGCCCTGGCCGGCCGTCCCGGCCGGTGCGGGGAATGAGGCGGTGCGCGAGGCGGCGGAGCTAGTTCAGCGCGCGCTGGCGGCCGCCCCGGCCGGCGGCACCGCCGCGGCCGGCGGCCCGCTGAGCGAAAGGGACCGCCGAATGGCCCACGCCTGGGTGCGGGACACCGAGCTCCTTCTGGCCGAACGGCAGGAGCGTCGCGCCGAGGCCACCGCGGGCGTCTGGCTGCCCGGGCGGCTCTCGGTGTCCTCACTTGTGGTGATGGCCCGCGACCCGGCGGAACTGGCCCAGCAGATCCGTCGGCCGATGCCGCGTCCCCCGTCCCCGCAGGCCCGCCGGGGAACCGCCTTCCACCGCTGGCTGGAGGAGCGGTTCGGCCAGCAGCGGCTGATCGATCCGAGCGACCTGCTGGGGGCGGCCGACGATCCCGCCGATGGCGACGCCGACGACCTGGCCGAACTTCGCGAGCGGTTCGAGGCAGGGGAGTGGGGGAACCGGTGGCCGCTTGAGGTTGAGGTGCCGTTCGAGACGCTCATCGCTGACCGGCCGGTGCGCGGGCGGATCGACGCGGTGTTCGCCGACGCACTTGAGGGCGGGTTCGACGTGGTGGACTGGAAGACAGGCCAGCCGCCGTCGTCCGCGGAGGACCGCCAGGCCGCGGCGGTCCAGCTGGCCGCCTACCGGCTGGCCTGGGCGACGCTCGCCCGGGTGCCGGTGGACCAGGTCCGCGCGGCGTTCTACTACGTCCGCCACGACCTCACCCTGCGCCCGGCGGACCTGCTGGATGAGGCGGGCCTGGCCGCGCTGATCGACGGCATCCCGGCCGGGTCAGGGTGAGACGTGGATAGCGGCGCTGGTGGACGGGGGACAGGCCGGCTGGGCGTCACTGGGCCAGGTGACGCTCCAAGCGCTCGACCTTCGCGCTGAGCGCTCCGGTTACGCCGGGCCGGATGTCGGCCTTGAGTACCAGGCTGACCCGGGGTGATTTCGCGGCGACGGCGTCCACCGCCTGCTTGACCACGCCCATCACCTCGTCCCAGTCACCCTCGATCGTGGTGAACATGGCGTCGGTCCGGTTCGGCAGGCCGCTGCCGCGGACCACGCGGACGGCGTCGGCCACGTACTCAGCGACCCCCTCGCCCACCCCGAGCGGTGTGATCGAGAACGCGACTAGCATCTGGTGCTCCTTCCGGGTGGTCCCGTGGTTCAGCGAAATTGCATGGGTGCCTCGTCCACATCACCATGTCAGCAAGCGGAACGGCGGCCATGCCGGGGGACCCCGCGAGCCAGCCCGCGGCGCCGGGGCAGACACTGGACTCATGCGTTATCTGGGCATCGATACCGCCAAGAAGATTTCCACGATCGGGCTGGGCACGTGGCAGTTCGGGTCCCGGGAGTGGGGATACGGCGAGCCATACGCCAGCCAGGAGGCGCAGGCGATCGTCCGCCGCGCGCTGGAGCTAGGTGTCACCCTCTTCGACACCGCCGAAATCTACGGTTTCGGGCGCAGCGAACGGATCCTCGGCCTGGCCCTCGGTGAGGACCGGGAGTCGGTCTTCGTTGCGACGAAGATCCTCCCAATCCTGCCGGTCGCCCCGGTGGTCGAGCAGCGCGCGGTGGCCAGCGCCAGCCGGCTCGGCGTCCGCCGGCTCGACCTCTACCAGGTCCACCTGCCGAACCCGCTGGTCCGTGACGGCACGATCATGCGCGGCATGCGCACGCTCCAGCAGGTGGGGCTGGTCGGCGAGGTCGGCGTCAGCAACTATTCCCTCGATCGCTGGCGCACCGCCGAAGACGCGCTGGGTGGTCGGGTCCTGAGCAACCAAGTTCGCGTACCGCCTCGTTGACCGGTCGCCTGAGCGTGACCTGCTGCCGTTCGCCGAGTCGCACGGCCGCCTGGTGATCGCTTTTAGCCCACTGGCGCAGGGGCTGCTGTCGGGCCGGTATCACCGCGGCAGCCGCCCGGTGAACCGCGTCAGGGCGGCCAACCCGCTCTTCCTTCCGGACAACCTCGAGCGGGCCGGTGAGCTGATCGCGGTCCTGCGCGAGGTGGCGGCCGCGCACTCCGCCACTCCCGCGCAGATCGCGCTCGCCTGGGTCATCCGCCACCCGGCCGTGGTGGCGATCCCGGGTGCTTCCAGCATCGAGCAGCTGGAAAGCAACGCCGCCGCCGCCGAGATCGACCTCACCGACGACCAGTACCAGGCCCTGCAGGCCGCGTCGGCCCGATTCCGCCCGATCGCCGGCGCGGCCGCGCTGTCCCGCCTGGCCCGGGCCCGCCTGGCCCGGGCCCGCCTGGCCCGGGCCCGCCTGGCCCGGGCCCGCCTCGGTCGCGGCAGTCGCCCGTCTTCGGCATAGTCATCGATCCCCGGGATCGTGCAGAAACTCGGTGAGTGCCCGGTGGTAGGGGGCGATGGTGGTGATATCGACGTATTCGCCGGCGCTGTGCTGGCCGTTACCGCCGACGCCGAAAACGACCGCGTCGATGCCCCGCTGGTAGTAGAACCGTCCGTCGGCGGCGCCGTGTTTACGGAGGAAGTCGGGCCGATAACCCTGGTTCCGCGCGGCCTGCTGGAGTTTACGTATCTCGGGGCGGTTCTGGTCGGCCTGGTGCGGCGGGTCGGATTGATTGACGGTGGGCGTGACGCCCGGTTCGCAGAATTTTGACAGGTATGCGGTGATTTCCTGGATGGTCCTGCCGTTCAGGTCCGTGTCCTCGGGCGTAAAGCGAATGTCGAGCCACCCCTCGGCCAAACCTGGGATCTGGTTGAAGGCCTGGTTGGGGGTCTCGATCCGGGCGACGTTGACGGTGGTCAGCCAGGCTTCCTCGGCCGGCATGGATACCGGGCCAGGACGTTGTCCAGGCTGCGCAGCAATTTGAGCAGGGCGCTGTCGCCCAGCCACGGGTACGCGCTGTGACCGCTGCGGCCGACGGCTCGCAGGGTCGCGGTGATCATTCCCTTCGACTCGGTCACGATGCGCAACCCGCTGTGCTCGCCGATGATGACGAACTCGCCGCTGACGCCCTGCTCGAGCTGATGCAGCGTGCCGTCCCGGCCGCCGACCTCCTCGTCGGTGACCAGCTGCAACGCGAGCGGGTACGTCACGCTGCCCGCCAGCTCACCGAACACCTGGGCCTCCACCAGCGCCGACACCTTCATATCCTGGGCGCCCCGCGCGTAGAGGCGGTCACCCCGGCGGCGCGGCTGGAACTGGTGCGGCTCGGCCGGCACGACGTCGAGGTGCGCGTTGAGGATGATCCGGAAGTGGGACCGGTCCGCGCCGCGATACACCAGCGCGCTGGGCTTCCCGTTGGATTCGAACCGCTCCACCGTGAAACCGGGCCCAACGAAATCCAGCACGAGGTCGAGCGCCCGGTGCAGGTCATCGGGCCGGTCGGCGGTTGACGGCACAGCGAGCAACTGGCTGGCCGTGGCCAGGAACGACTCAGTGTCCATCAAATAATCTTGCCTTCCGCCCCGAACCACCTCCGCCACTGGGCCGTGCGGTCGTTCCAGGTCAGCGCTCGAAGACGAGCAGATCGCCCCGGGTGACGACCGGACGGCCGCCCGCCGTTGGCAGCGCGGCCTCGATGGCGGCGAACCCGTCCACGATCACGTCTTCAGGCAGGTGCTCGAAAGTCGACACCGCGCGAGTTCGCAGCCGCTCGAAGTCTTCCCCGATACTCAAGGCCGCCGTCGTCTCAACCTCGTCAAGCGTGATCCATGACCAGCCCGCGGTGGTGAAGTCCGCCACGACCGCGGCCAAGGGGCGGTACATCTGCCGGTTGACGTCGCGTGCCTGCGGTATCCACCGGTACCACCAGACGTCGGGCATACGGTCCGACAGGTTGGTCCGTACCAGCAGCCGGCCGCCGGGGCGCACCACACGGTGCAGTTCGCGGGCCGCCGCGAGCTTGTCGGTGACGTGGTGCCAGACGAAAAAGAGCAGAGCGGCATCGCACGATGCGGCGGGCAGCGGAATCGACTCACCCGAGCCAGCCAGGTACGTCAGGTTCGGGTGCGCGGCGTTCGACATCGCTTGCGCGCGCATCTTCCCGGATGGCTCCACGCCGGTGACCGGGCCGCCGAAGGCCGCTGCGAGCGCCGGGGTCAGGCGGCCGATTCCGGAGCCAAGGTCGAGCAGGGTCAGCGGGCGGCGGGCGGGCAGGTGACGGGAGAAGGCGGTCATCCATTCCTGCACGAGCTCTGGCGACATGGCCCGGCCCTGAGCGTATACCGCATGCAGGCGCCGGTCGTAGTCCACGGGTCGCATCCCAAAACAATACGGCCGCGAGTCTGCGGCCAGGGAGCCGACGTCCCGGCCAGGCCGTGTACAGGTGAACCTGGCACCGGCGGGTGATGACCTTGGCCGGGAGCGTCCGCGGGGACCTGCCTAGCCGGTCACGGTGGTGGCCGGGCGCCCCGGCCGCTCGCGTCCCGCCTTCCAGGCGGCCTCGGCTTCCCCCATCGGGGTAGACGGCGGCCCCTGGACGAACGGCCAGATCTCCTCGGCGATGGTCCGCCAGTCGGCGGTGGCCGACAGCTCACCCAGCAGGGCGAACAGGCCCAGGTTGATGCGCTGGAGGATCACGTATGACCTCGGGACACTGGCGTACTCGGCCACCGGGCTGCGCACGTCGAAGAAGCGGCGGACGACCGCGGACGCGTAATCCCCGGTGATGGTCAGCCGCCCGCGCTCACGGATGGTCGCGTAGAAGACGCCCATGTGCTCGACGATCGTCTCCGTGCTCAGCGGCGCGTCCGGGCGCAGGAAGCCGGCGTTCTCCATGCTGCGGCGGAACGCTTCGGGATCGTTGTTGACGCACAGGTGCTTGGCCATCTGCATGAGCGGTTGCAGTTCGTTGAGCGTGAAGTGCTTGACCAGGCCGAAGTCGAGGAAGGTTACCCGGCCGCCACCGTGAAACAGGTAATTGCCGGGGTGCGGGTCGCCGTTGAACGCGTGGACTTCGTACAGGCTCCGGAAGACAAAACGGTAGATCGTCTCCGCGGCCAGGTCGCGTTCCTCCTGGGACCAGCCGGCCAGCTCGGCGAAGCGCGCTCCGTCCACCAGTTCGCTCGTCACCACCCGCCGCGTTGACAGCTCGCTGATGATCCCGGGGATGTGGATCGTGGGATGCCCGGCGTAGTAGTCCGCCAGGAGCCGCTGATTGCTGGCCTCCCGGCGGTAGTCAAGCTCCTCCAGGACACGCTCCCGGAGCTCGGCGATCAGCGCGTCCACATCCTGGCTGGGCGCGGTGATCCGCAGCATCCGGCGCAGCAGGGCGACGTTGCCGAGGTCGGCCGCGATGGTTTCCGCGATCCCCGGGTACTGCACCTTCACGGCGGCCGCACGGCCGTCGAGCGTGATGGCGCGGTGCACTTGCCCGATCGATGCGGCGGCGATGGGCTCGGGATCCCATTGGGCGAACGCCTCTTCCGGTGGCAAGCCCAATTCTTCTTCAACGACGCGAGCGGCCAGCTCAGCGCTCATCGGCGGGACGCTGTCCTGGAGGCGGCTCAAGGTGCGCCGGACGGCTGGTGACAGGCCGTCGTCGATGTAGCTGGCCATCTGGCCAATCTTCATCAGTACGCCCTTCATCGCGCCGAGCGTGGTGGCGACGTCCTCGGCGGTCTCCAAGGCCAGGTCATTGCGCAGCTGCTGCCGGTGCTCGCCCGCGGCCGCGAACAGCCGGGGCGCGCTGCCCGCGTAGCGCAGGCCGCCGCGCGCCGCGAGTTGCAGCGTGGCCACCCCGCGGCGGAACCGCAGCCGCCCGATCCGGAGGCGCGCCACGGCGACGGTCCCGATCACCCCGGCGATCGTGGCCGCGACGGCCAGCTTCGGCCCGCGCCCCCAGCCGAAAAACGCCCGTGCCTTCATGAACACCGTGCCTTCATGAACGCCGAGCTCTCACGGACGCCGCGCGGTAAGCGCCGTCATGGGCGCCGCGCCGTCCGCGTTCGCAGGGCGATCCGCTGCCGCGCCTCCAGCACGCCGGGCTCGCCGAGGAACGTGGCGTCGAGGACGCCCAGCGCCTGCCGGATCTCCGTCTGGCGGCCGGGTGTCAGCGGCTCGGGCAGCTGGTAGCCGTACATGTCGCGGGCCCAGTCGGGCAGCGCGGCGATCGCGGCGTACCGGACGTCCTGCCAGATCTCGGCGGTGTCCTCATCCAGCCCAGGCGGGTTGAGCAGGTAGGCCATCGACTCCTGCGCCGCTGGCGTGGAGCGCAGTTCGGGCCGCACGGACGCGATGTACCGGTCGAGGTCAGCGACCCGGGCGGGCACCAGGGCGGCGGGCACGCCGACGAGTTCGGCCGCGACCACCATTTCCGCGACGTAGCGGTCACTGTCCTCGGCCGAGAGCGGCGTCGCGAACAGCCGGGCGGCGGCGAGGGTGGAGTCCACCAGGGCCACGTGCACCCACAGCAGCAGCGCCGGATCGCCGGCCGCGTACGGCTGGCCGGTCACCGCGTCGACCCCGCGGACGTGCTCATGGATCCGGCGCACCCGGGCGGCGGCCCGCTCCGCCGCGGCCCGCTCGCCGAAGCTGACCGTGGCGACGTACGCTCCCGTGGCCGCCAGCCTGCCGACGGGATCCTGGCGCCAGCCGCTGTGCTGGTCGACTCCGGCCATCGCGAGCGGATGCAGTGCCTGCATCAGCAGGGACCGCAGGCCCGCGACCGGCGACGTCAGATCGGTGCTCACCCGCCAGGTGACGCTGCCGGGCCCGAAGAAGCCGTCGTCCGAGGGGTCGTTCGGCACGCTGGAGGCGTAGGCCGCGGCCGACCGCGCGACCAGGTCAGCCGCGGCCGCGTACGGATCCGCCGTCACGACGACGCCTCCGGCGTACCGCTAGCGGCCGGGGACCGGTACCTGGGACGGAAGGCGTTACAGAAGGTCATACCCCCCAAACTACCCACTGGCGGCGCAGCCATGGCCGCCGCGCCGCTCGGGGCGGGCTCGCCGGGAGCAATCGGCGGGCTTGCCGGGGAGCACAGGTACGGATCCGCGAGGTACGGGCTAGTTGGGGTTGTAGGGCGTGTTTCTCAGGTCGGGGGCGGGTGTCGAGGTGAGCGAGTGAAGCATCGTGGTCTCCCGGGACAGCAGCGCGCGCTCGGTGGTCAGCCGGCTCGCGGTGTCCGGCGAGGCCAGCAGCGCCTGCCGGTCGCGCAGATCGATGATCATCGTCGCCGCCACCAGGTAGGACAGCGCGGTGGGCTCATCGGGCAGGTCCGGGAGGCCGACCCGGGGTGCACCCCGGCTGACCAGCGCGTCGAGGTAGCCGCGAAATGCCCGTCGCACGGACTGGGCCGCAAGCTGAGCCGCCGATTCGTCGCCGGTTTCCTCAGCCAGCAGGTCCACTTCGCCCCGCAGGTAGGGCCGCGAGTGGTCAAGCTCGGCCAGCCGGAATCGCTGCGTGCCGACAGTGACCAGGCCGAACTGGCCGTCGTCGTGCTCCTGGACCTGGCGCAGCGTCGCGGTACAGCCGATCTCATACAGTGCGGAGATGCCGTCGATACCGGTCTCGCGGCCCTTGCGGATCGCGATGACGCCGAAACGCCGCGGCTCGGGCGCATCCAGCAGATCGCGGACGAGCTGCCGGTAGCGCTCTTCGAAGATGTGCAACGGCAGCAGGAGACCGGGGTAGAGCACGGTGCCAAGGGGAAACAATGGCAGCGTCTCGGTCATGCTGCGACACTATGCCTGTCCTGGCCCGATATCACTATGCAGGTCGTGGCCCTCCCGTGCTATGCCGGTAGCCCTACCTCACCACGTCAGGCAGGATTGGGCTGTGCGGGACGATGCTCCGCGGGACGACGACGGCCCGACGCGGGCCCGGCAGCGCGACCTTGTCCGGCGTGGATACGACGTGATCTCCCGCGCGTACCGCAGCGATGACAGCGAACCGGACGGGTCGACGGCCGGGGACCTCAGCCGGTATGCGGGCTGGGTCGCCGATCTCGCCCGCCTCCTTCCCCCCGGTGCCCAGGTGGTGGACCTGGGTTGCGGTGCCGGTATACCGGCCGCCCGCGAGCTTAACGATCACGGGTTGCGGGTCCTCGGCGTTGATTTCTCCGCCGTCCAGCTTCGCCGGGCCCGCACGCTCGTCCCGGGGGCGAGCCTGGTGCAGGCCGACATGACCGCGCTGCACCTGGCGCCGGCCAGCGTGGACGCGGTGGTGTCCTTCTACGCGCTGATCCACGTACCGCTGGCCGACCAGCAGCCCCTGTTCCCCCGGATCCGCGGCTGGCTGCGCCCGGGCGGCTATTTCCTGGCCATCGTCGGCAGCGACCGGTGGACCGGGACCGAGCCGTACCTGGGCGCCGACATGTTCTGGGATCACGCGGACGAAAGCACGTACCTGCGCTGGTTCGAGGCGGCGCGGCTGGTCCCCGTCTGGCACCGTTTCATCCCGGAAGGAACGTCGGGCCACACCCTCATCCTGGCCCGCGCCTCGTGAGCGCGCGGGCGCCGGTTTTGGACTCCTCCTGCTGGCCTGGCCGCCGCTCTCCGTCCACGCTTCAGCCGCTGCTCTTGATTTCCACGTCGGGAGCGCTGGTGAGGTCGAGGCTGCGCTGCCAGAGCTGGGACCGGGCGCCGGCGTCGTAAGCCTGGGCGTTGGCTCGTGCCTCGCGGGTTCGGTCGAAGAACCGGCCACTCACGCCGGCCAGGGCGTCGTCAGCGACCAGGCGGTGGGTGGCGGAGACGCCGTCCTCGAGGCTGTCCACGGATCGGCCGAGCTCGCCCAGGACGATCTTGGTGGGCATGTAGGTCGCAGGGTGCAGGCTGTTCACGGTCACCTCGGCGGCCGGGACCCGGCTGGCGAGTTCGAATCCCGACATGATCTGGGCCAGCTTGCTCTGGCCATAGGCCCGGGCACCGCTGTAGTCACGGGTGATCATGAGATCGTCGAAGTCGAGCGGGTGCTGGCCGATGGAGGCGACGTTGATGATGCGCGCCGGCGCGGAGGCGCGGAGCAGCGGCAGCAGTTCCATGGTGAGCAGGAACCCGGCCAGGTAGTTCACGGCGAACCGCAGTTCGTAACCGTCGGCACTGGTGCGCCGGGTGCGGCCGTCGGGCTGGCCTGACCCGATGCCGGCGTTGCTGACGAGCACGTCGAGCCGGGGCGTGGACTCGCGGACCTCTGCGGCGAGCCGGCCGACCTGGGCGAGTTCAGCCAGGTCGGCGAGCACGGTATGCGGCCTTTCCGCGCCGTGGGTGTCCTGGATGGCGTCGGCGGCGGCGTCGAGCTTGGGGCGGTCGCGGCCGTGCAGGATCAGGGTGGCGCCGTCGGCGGCCAGCCGGTCCGCCAGGGCCCGGCCCAGGCCGTCGGTCGCGCCGGTGATCAGGATCGTGCGCGGTTCACTCATGCGTGCTCCCTGTCGGTGGTGAGCGGGCCAACCAGATGATGAACGATTACACGGCATTGGCCGCCGGCGGGACGTCGGGCATCGGGCTGTCGGCGCGGCGAGTGGTCATTGCCCGAACGAATAGCGCAGGTCGGCGTTGATGAGGACGTCAAGGCGGTACCTGAGCTGGTCGAGGCGCTCTTCGTCTTCGCCGGAGCATTCGCCCAGCAGCGTCCAGGTGAGGTGGCCATCCTGGATGTCGAACCGGATCTGGTCATCGGGCCGGTCAGGCCACAGGGACGCCCAGACGACGAGGGAGGGAAAGACGGCCTCCAGTACCCGCGGCGGGAGTTCACCCTCGCGGAGGTTGAGCCATTCACGGCGCGCCTGATCTGCGATCGGGTCGCTGAGTGCCTCGTACATGGCCCACGCCGGTGGCGCCTGGGTCTTGGAGCGGCTGCGTAACGTTCGCATTGAGTAATTGTCCTCCCGGGCAGGCGCGCCGTCATCCGGCGCGGTCGCGGGTTCAGTACCAGATGGCTGTGGGCAGGTCAGCTTCGCTGGGCCGAGGCGGGCTCGGCAGGCTCGACGCGTGCCCGCTGGCGATACGGGTGGCGGTCCACGCGACGGCGGCGGCGTCCAGGATGTCGTCGGGAGGCACGAGTCCGGCCGCGGCCAGGTCGTCCTGAAGTCGGAGGCCGGCGTTACCGAGCAGCGCGCGCCGGGTCATCTGGCCATTCCAGGTTTTCTTGCCCGCCCCGACCGGCGTCCCGCCGTTGAGCTCGGCGAACGAGATCTCCGGGTGGACCTCGAACAGCCGGTCAGGCATCCGGGCGTGCAGTTCGTTCGCCGGCCGCAGCTTGTCTTTCAGGCCCCACGCCTGCCGGCTGAAGCCTGCGGGAGGGTCGGTCAGCCGGCGGCAGAGGTCCACCGCGCCGGAATAAGTTCCGGCCTCCCACACCGCGCGCGGGGGCACCATGAACAGGCGGCTGCGCCGCGCGCCAAGCCGGGCCGCGGCCAGCCGGTCGGCGTCCCGCCAGCCCCGTTCCACCAGCCCCAGTGGCATGTCCACACCGATCACCTCGGCGTCAGGCCAGGCGTCCACGATCTCGGCCAAGGTGGTTGCCACCTGGGTAGCGGTCAGCCGCCCGTCGGCCAGCACGACGGCCACCCAGCCGCTCCGGCAGGCGTCGATCCCCACGGCCTGGATATGTTTACCGGCCACCGGACCCGCCGCGCTGGGACCACGGGATCTCACCGGAGGTAATTATCGCGGCGGTCCTCCCGCCGTGCGGGTCCGCCGGGCGGGTCGCAGGTAAACAGGATGACGAGCGCGAGGAGCACCAGGAAGCCGATCGCCGCGAGGGTGGCGTGCCACACGGAAAGGCTCACGGCGAAGCCCGCCAGGAAGATCGCCATGGCCAGCCATCCCGGCCAGCTGACCGGCGACAGGCCCCAGCCGACTTTCTTAGGGCCGAACCAGGGTCTGTTCGTGACCCGTCTGCGCACCGAAGTCCCCTTCGCTCGGCTCGGCTGGCCAGTCCATCCAGGCTGAGCCTGCCCCACATGATTTCATCTGCCTAGCCCAGGTTCCCATCGTCACAGCCCTCACTCGCCGACTCGCCCGCTACTCTCTGCGGATAACCCTTATTGGTGAACTTTTTTGCCCCTGGGAGGGCAAAAAAGTTCACCAATAACGAGGGGACCCGGCCGGGCAGCGCGGGGGGGCGGCCGGGTAGCGCAGGGGGGCGGCCCGGGGGGCGGGTGCCCGAGGGAGGCAGCGGGAGCGGGGTCCCGGGGGGCGCGTATGGGTTACTCGACCTCATCGCAGCGGGCCAGCCGTGTCGGCCTGCGCCAGGATCTCGACCTGGTCACCGATCCGGATGGTCTCGCCGGGCCGCGGCGCGTCCGGGATCAGCTGGATGCCGAACCATGTCTTGCCGTCCCAGCGCCGGTGCTTGGCCAGCGTGGCGATCGGCTCCTTGCCCTTGGCCGCGGTGTCCGGGTCAACGGTGGTCATCACGCACCGGTCGCAGCCCTTCACCGCGCGGAACACCACGTCGCCAATGCGCAGCCGCCGCCATCTGTCCTCGGCCCACGCGGCCGGGCCGGCCACGACGACGCTCGGCCGGAACCGCCGCATCGGCAGCGGGCCTTCGGCCGCGCGCGGGCCGGCCGCGATCAGCTCGTTGAGCCTCGCGAGCGAGCCCTCGCTGGTCAGCAGCAGCGGGTAGGCGTCGGCGAACGAGACACGATCACTCTCGCGGCTGTAGGCCGGATTTGGCCGGCGGCGCGACGGGTCGTCGAGGTAGACCAGCCGGACCGGCTCACCCACCAGGTCGCTGAACCACTCGTGAGCCGCTGCGCAGGCGGGCGCGGCGGCCAGCTCATTGCCCCAGACGTTCACCGGTACCAGCTCGCCGCCCCGCGCGGGACCGCCGCCACCAGGTCCGCAGCCGCGGGCCTGGCCAGCCGGATGCCGTCGCCGTCGATACGGGGGGTGACGAGTATCAGCCGCGGGTGCTCGCGCGCGGTGACCGCGCCGCCGTCAGCGTCCACGATCATCCACCGGCGATCGCCGGCCAGGCCCCACGGCTCGACCGTCCCGGCGTCCAGCCGCTCGCCACGGCACGACTTGACCGGATAGCGGTATATATCGCTCACGGCGGGCGGCATGTGCCCGGAATGTAGCACAGCCGGGATCCCGGCCCCGGCCCTGAGTGCGGGCCGCCGGGCCGCCGCCGGGCCGAGTGCTACCCGGGGCCCGCCGTGCGCGAACGGTCATGCCGCCGCGGGCCCGGCCGCCCGGCCGCTCCGGGCACGAGGTGCTGCGCTCCAGGCGTTGTCGGCATCGGGCGGCGGCCGCCGCTGGTCTAGAGTGCCGGGCAGGGCCAGGCAGTACCGCGGGGAAGACCAGCAGGGAGGCGGTCAGCGTCCATGGAAGTCCGTGAGTACATCGAGGACAACGCGGAGGGTTTCTTCGAGGCGCTGAAAGAGTGGCTGGCCATCCCTTCGATCTCCGCCGACCCGGCCCACCATGACGACGTCCGTGCCTCCGCCGAATGGCTCGCGGCGCGTTTGCGCGGCACCGGCTTTCCGGTCGTGGAGATCTGGGAGACCGGCGCGGCGGCCCGGCACGGCCAGCCCCGCGAGCGTAGCGAGCAGAGCCAGTCCGGTCGGCCGGCCGTGTTCGCGCACTGGCCGGCCGACGACCCCGGCGCGCCGACGGTCCTGGTCTACGGGCACCACGACGTGCAGCCGGTCGAGCCGCTCAGCGAGTGGCACTCGCCGCCCTTCGAGCCGGTGGAGCGGGACGGCCAACTGCTCGGCCGCGGCGCCTCCGACGACAAGGGGCAGGTGCTCTTCCATGCACTGGGCCTGCGTGCCTGCCTCGCGGCCGGCAATCGCATCGCGCCGCCCGTTGCGCTGAAGTTTCTGATCGAGGGGGAGGAGGAGTCCGGATCTCCGAACTTCACCGAGCTGCTCCGGGCCCACCGGGAGGCACTCGGCTGCGACCTGATCGTCATTTCCGACACCACCATGTGGGCTGCGGACGTGCCGTCCATGTGCACCGGCATGCGCGGCCTCATCGACGCCCAGATCGATCTGACCGGCCCGGACACCGACCTGCACTCCGGCTCGTTCGGCGGCGGGGTGCCGAACCCGCTGCATGCCCTGGCCGGGCTGCTGGCCGGGCTGCACGACGACGGCGGCCGGGTCACCTTGCCGGGCTTCTACGACAGCGTGCTGCCGCTGACCGCGGCGGAGCGGGAGCTGTTCGCGCGGCTGCCGTTCGAGGAGAAGGCGTGGCTCGCTGACGCCGGGCACAGCCGGGCGGCCAGCGGCGAGGCCGGCTACACGACGCTGGAGCGGATCTGGGCGCGGCCGACCGCGGAAGTCAACGGGATGTGGGGCGGCCACACCGGGCCCGGGCCGAAGACCATCGTGCCGCGCGAGGCGCATGCCAAGGTCTCGTTCCGGCTGGTCGCGCACCAGGAACCCGCCGACGTCGCCGCCGCGCTGCGGGAGTACGTGGCCGCGCACACACCGCCCGGCATCGAGGCGGCCGTGAGCTTCGGCGGGCCGGGAGTGCGCCCCTCCTTCGCCGCTCCTGACTCGGCTCCGGTACGGGCGGCCCGACGGGCCATGGAACGTTCGTTCGGCCAGGAAGTTCTTTTTACCCGTGAGGGGGGCAGCGGGCCGGAGGCCGACCTCGCCGACATCCTGGGGGCACCGCTGGTGTTCGTCGCGGTCGGCCTCGATGAGGATCGCATTCACGCGCCGAACGAGAAGGTCGAGATGGCACTCCTGCTCAAGGGGGCGGAGGCGGCTGCCTACCTGTGGGACGACCTGGCCGCGGGGGGACAGTGACGGCGGGCGGGACGGACGAGGCGCAGCGCATCGAGGCCGAGCCGGGCGGAAGCACGCCGCCCCGCAGCGGCGTGGACCGGGTGGGCGGGCGCCGCCAGGACGGCGAGTGGCTGGCCGCGGCGTGGGCCGCCCCGCGGACCCGGGTGCTCGTCCTCGACGACGGCCAGGCGCTGGTCCGGTTCGGCGCCGGGCGGGCTGAACTGATCCTGGTGCCGCCCGCCGAGGCGCCCGAGGGCGTGAGGTTCCTGCTCGGCGTGGACACCTCGGACGTCGCGTACTTCGGCGTGGCCGGCCCGGAAGGCGGGCTTGGCGTGGACCCCGCGGCGCAGCCCGGGCCTGGGTCAGGCTGGGATACCCCGGCTGAGCCGGGCGTCCGTCCGGCCGGCCTGCGGCAGGCCGCGGTGCTGCTTGACGAGCGCGATGCCGGCCTGCTCACGCAGGCCGTCGCGCTGGCCAACTGGCATGCCACGCACACCCACTGCCCGCGCTGCGGCTCGCTGACGGAGCCGGTGGCGGCGGGTCACGCCCGGCTCTGCCCGGTTGACGGGAGTGAGCATTTCCCGAGGGTCGACCCAGCGGTGATCATGCTGGTGACCGACCCCGATGACCGGTGCCTGCTGGCCCGCAACCGGCAATGGCCGCAGCGGCGGGTGTCGATCCTGGCCGGCTTCGTCGAGCCGGGCGAATCGGCCGAGCAGGCGGTGGTCCGCGAGGTCGCCGAGGAGACCGGGATCACCGTCAGCCAGATCCGCTACCTGGGCAGCCAGCCCTGGCCTATGCCGCGGAGCCTGATGCTCGGCTTCCGCGCGCTGGCGTCGGGCGACCTCGATATTCACGTGGACCGTGACGAGATCGCCGAGGCCCGCTGGTTCAGCCGCGAAGGGCTGCGCCGGGCCCTGGCCGCGAACGAGGTGCTGCTGCCGCCGCCGGTGTCCATCGCGCACCGGATCATCGAATCCTGGTACGGCGAGAAACTCCCCGGCGCCCGCTGAGCTGGCGGGCCCCGTGCCGGCCTGGTCCCAGCCGGACCGGGCCCGCGGCGGCTGAGTCTTACCCAGGGGCGAGCCGGCGGACGGCGTCAGCCTCGTCCACCCCCGGGGTGGGCACGACCATGATGGCTGGCGTGTCGAGGCCCTTCGCCTGGTATTCGGCGATCCGCTCCCGGCAGTCTTCCGGCCGTCCGTACACCAGCAGGTCGTCCACGACCTGGTCTGGGATAGCGGCCAGGGCAGCCGGGCGGTCCCCAGCCGCCCACGCGTCCTGCATCGGTGCCAGCACCTCGCCCCGACCCAGCCAGGCCTGGAACGCGGCATAGACCGGGACGGTGAGGTACGCCGCGATGAGGCGCCGGCCGATGTTCCTGGCCACCTCCGCGTCATCCGTCGGGCAGACGAAGACCCGCGCGATGAGCTCACAGTCCGGCCCGGCCACGGCCCGCACGGCGGGCACATCGCCGGGGGCGAGCCAGTTCGTGATGGCGCCGTCGGCGTGGCGGCGGGCCAGGGCGACCATCCCGGGGCGCAGCGCGGCCAGGGCCAGTGCCGGAGCTACCCGCGGCGCCTGGTCCAGGCGGAAACCCCGCACGCTGAACGTCTCGTAGTCCTCACTCACCTTCTCCCCGGCCAGGGCCGCCCGCAGGAACCGGAGGGTGTCGCGGGAGCGTTGGTAGGGCTGG
Source organism: uncultured Actinomycetes bacterium (assembly GCA_963822825.1). Classification (GTDB taxonomy): domain Bacteria; phylum Actinomycetota; class Actinomycetes; order Streptosporangiales; family Streptosporangiaceae; genus JAWWPY01. The sequence goes on from CAWGIW010000025.1 coordinate 127,495, forward strand.
GTCATCGGGATGCCGTTCCATTGCTGCACGATCACCGCCGAGGACACCCCGATGCCGAGCACGAACCGTCCGGGGGCGAGATCGGCGAGGGTCGCCGCGTTCATCGCGAGCAGGGCCGGTCCCCGGGTGTAGATGCCGGCGATGGCGGTACCCAGGCGCAGCGCGGGAGCCCACTGGGCGGCCAGGGCCAGCGGTGTGAAGGCGTCCGAGCCGTTCGTCTCGGCTGACCAGGCGTCGGTGTACCCGAGGTCGGGGAGGGCCGCGACGATGTCCCGCTGGTCGGCCAGCGGCATTCCGCGCAGCGGGAGCGTGATGCCCCATCGGGCTGTTGGTCCCATGGCTTTCCCTTCCTCGGCTCCCGCTCATCATGGTGGCGGCGCGAAAGTCCCGGCGCTGCGGCCGGGAGGAAGCGCCGCTTCCCTCCCTCCATTTTGCCGGCCGGGGGGCACGGTCAGTGAGCCGGCGGCGATAGCCAGGCCGCTGGCGGGCGGGACCGCCGCCGGGCACGCGGTGGCAGCGGGGGCGGTGGCAGGATATTCCTGGAGACGGCCGCAACGGGGCCAGTGGCCGTGGCAGGATGCCCGGCATGGACCCGGAATCCGTTAACGGCCCAGCGTGTGCCGATGTCTGGTGAGCTTGATCTGGATGCCGTCTTTGGTGGCTCCTCGCCCGCTGATGCCTTCGCCGCCGTGCTGACCGAGGCGCGGATGGTGCTCGGCGAGTTCGGCGGCCCGTTCGACGCGGAGTTGTGGGGCTCGGACATTCTCGCTGCGCTCGGCGGCCCCAGGAGCAAGGCGGCCACCGCGATCGTGCCCGCCGCGGAGGCAGCGGGCAGCGCGGAGGCGCTGGCCATCCTGCGGGTGATCGCCGCGGTCGGCTGGCCCGAGCTGCGCTCGACCGCGACGCAGGCGGCCGACCGGCTGGCCAAACTGGGTCGTGACGAGCCGCCGTGGGCGACCGTGATGGGTGCGCCCACGGTCGGTGCGTGCTGGCGGTACAGCGATGACCGGGGCCTTCAGGAGGCCGTGACGATGAGCTTCGGTTACGGAGCGCAGCAGCACGTGGTCTCGCTGCTTCTCGATCACGGATGTGGCGGCGCCATCAAGGACGTCTGGGTCGGCGACGCGGGGGACGTGCTGGCGCGGACCAGGGCGATGGCCGACCAGGACCCCACGATGGTCTTCGAGATGATCAGCCCGGACGATGCGCGGGCCAGGGCGCTGCGGGCGATCGCGGCGGGGGAGTGCCCCAGCCTGCCGGACGAGGTCGGCAATGTGTCGTCCACCAGGGCCATCCTGCGCGCCCGGGTCGCCCTCCTGCCCGCGAAGAGCGAGCGCTAATCGGAAACGAGAGCACTGCTCTTGACAATGCACGCCCACTGTGGAACGCTGCTCTAAGACAAGAGCAGTGCTCTCACGAAGGAGCGAACGATGAGCACCGACCCCGCATCCCGTTACATCAAGCCGGGCACCCTGACCGACAAGTACTTCAACAAGGCGGTCGCGGCCCTGACCCGCACCGGTATCAGCGTCATGGGATCCCGTGTCCTCTACGTGCGCGGCCGCACGAGCGGCGAATGGCGGACGACACCGGTGAACCTGCTGACGGTCGACGGTGACCAGTACCTCGTCTCCCCGCGCGGCCACACGCAGTGGGTGCGGAACATGCGTGCCGCCGGGGGCGGCGAGCTCCGGGTCGGCCGCCGGGTGCAGCGGTTCACGGCCACGGAGCTGACCGACGAGCAGAAGCCGCCGGTCCTCCGCGCCTACCTCAAGCGCTGGTCGTGGGAGGTCGGCATGTTCTTCGAGGGCATCAAGGCCGACGCCACCGACGAGCAGTTGCGTGGCATCGCCCCGGGATTCCCGGTTTTCCGGATCAGCTAGCCGGGGGTCAGCGGGTCAGGGCGAGGGTCGCTCCGGTTGGGTCGACGAGGCGGTGGAAGCCGCCGGCGGCCGGGAACGTGGCGAGCGGGCCCCGCACCAGAGCGTACGGGCCGCCCGGCCCGGCCAGGGTCAAGCCCTCCGCGCCGACGGCCACCAGTTCGCCGTCCATGCGCAGCAGCACCGGGCCATCCCGGTGGGCCGATATCGCGGAGCGCCCTGACCGCAGGCCGTCCATCACCTCACCGGGACCGTCCGCGGCGCATTCGACCCAGGTGGTCGGCGAACCCGGCTGGGCATCCGCGCCCGGCCGGTGCCAGTCGCTGCCGCCGACCGGCAGAGCCGCCGGGTCCCACGCCAGCCACCAGGCCAGCGGGGTCGTCCAGTGCGGGTCGAGCCAGCTCCAGTGCCATACCTCCGCGAGCGGCGGCCGGCGGCGCATCGGGATGGTCCAGCTGACGTGGCCTCCGATCGGGTGGTTGACCGACAGCAGGCCGCCGGCCTGCTCGGTCGCGTCCAGCCACGCATCCGCCGGTTCACGGAAGTCGATCCAGCCGACATCGCCAAGCGCTCCGGCGTGGCCATCTTCGGTCGTGACCTCCTGGCCCGGAACCAGGGTGATTCCGTACCTCGCGGCGGCGGCCGGGAGCTCAGCGTGATGGCTGATCGTATTGTGATCGGTGATCGCGATGAAGTCGAGGCCCCGCAGGGCCGCGAAGCGGGCCAGTTCGGGAACGGTCTGCGCGCCATCGGAGTGCACCGTGTGGGTGTGCAGGTCACCGGCCAGCCAGCGGCGACCCGGTGTGGCCGGCAGTTCGCGGCGGGTGGGGCGGTCACTCAGCGGAGGCGGCGGCTCGGGCCTGCGCTCCGGCGTCAGCCGGCCACGCCCGCTGGCCACCTCCGCCGTCAGGCGGTACTCGATGCCCTCCAGAGGCAGCCGGTAGATGCCGATCACCACCTGCCATGGGCCCGGCTCCAGGTCGCCGGGCAGGTAGCCGGGGGTGGCATCGTCCGCGGCGATGACGAAGGACCGCCGTGCGCCGCCCGACCAGCCGCGGAACCCGGCCGGGCCGGCGCAGCCGAGGTCCAGCACGGCGGAGGACCGGTCATAGTCCAGTTCCACCCGCAGTGCGCAGGTGCCGGGCGGCACCTCCACGGGCAGGTAGTGCCAGGGTGATGCGAAGCGATCGTCGAGAGTCCATGTGCCTGAGTGCTGCGTGGTTCTCCCCATGGGTCCACCGAAGCAGACGCACCGCCGCCGGGCCAATCCCTAGGCTCTGGTGTCGCGGAGCCGGTTCCTGAGCTTCGGCCTGCATTACGATCCGTAAATGTGGACGGTGTACTGGGCGCCTGCTCGCTGGAAATCCTTAGGCAACGGAAGAGCTTCAAGTGGCGCACCTACCCGGCCGACGTGCTGCCGGCGTTTGTGGCCGAGATGGATTTCGATCTCGCTGAACAGATCAGTGACGTAGTGACCGCGGCGCTCGCTATCGGCGACTCCGGCTACGCCCACCAGGGCATTCTCGGTGAGGCGTTCCGCGGCTTCGCGGCGGAGCGGCTGGGCTGGTCGCCCGATCCGGCCCGGGTCTTCGCCATCCCCGATGTGATGACCGGGCTCGTCGAGATGGTCCAGGCGCTCACGCCCCCCGGGTCCGCCATCGTCATCAACCCCCCGGTCTATCCGCCGTTTTCCTTCCGGTTCGGGTTCGCCGACCGCCGCATCGTGACGTCGCCGCTGATCCGGGACGACCAGGGTCGCTACGACCTCGACCTCGGCGGCCTCGATGCGGCGCTGGCCGAACCGGGCGTGGCGGCGTACCTGCTGTGCAGCCCGCACAACCCCACCGGCAGCGTCTGGTCGCGGGCCCAGCTCGAGGCGATCGGCGACATCTGCCAGCGCCGCGGCGTGGTCCTGCTGGTGGATGAGATCCACGCCCCGCTGGTGCTGCCCGGCGCGCGGTTCGTGCCCTTCCTCTCCCTGGGCCATGACATCGACGCCCGGACCTTCACCTTCACGTCGGCCTCCAAAGGCTGGAACATACCCGGGCTCAAGTGCGGCCTCGCCATCGCCGGGTCGGACCACGGCGCCGCGCTCCTGAAACGGCACTGGGAGGCGCTGCTCCCGTCCCACCTGGGCGTGCTCGGCTCGGTCGCCGCCTACCAGGAGGCGGTGGGATGGCTGGACGCCGCCCTGGCCCAGCTCGACGAGAACCGGTGGCTGCTCGCACGCCTGCTGAGCGAGCACCTGCCGCAGGTCGGCTACCTGCCGCCGCAGGCCAGCTTCCTGGCCTGGCTGGATTGCCGCGCCCTCGGCTTCGGCGATGATCCGGCCGCCGCGTTCCTGGACCAGGGGCGGCTGGCCGTCAGCCCGGGACCCCATTTCGGCGCCGAGGGCCGCGGATTCGTCCGGCTCAACATGGGTACCTCTCCCGCCCTCCTGGAGGAGGCGGTGCGGCGGATGGCGACCGCGGCCCAGGCGGCCGGAACCCTGGCGGGCGGCCGCTAGGCGCTCTGTTCGCTTCTTTCACGCAGCAGGTCACGGGTCAGTTCCATCTGCCCGTGGTGCTGAGTGACCTCCTCGAGGACGTGCAGCAGCGCATGCCCCTGGGTGAGGAGCTCCATCTCGTCCGGCCGCATCCCGGTATGGGAGCCCCGCGGCCGGGCGCCCGGCTCGGCCGTCGCGGCATCGGCCGTGAACTGCCGTTTGGCTTTCTCCGCCGCGCTGACCAGATCGGCGACCGGCCCTGAGGCGGTGAACTCGGCCGCGCGGTCCCGGGTGACGGCGCGGCCCGCGACCACGTGCCCGCCCCAGAATTCCATGACCCCCAGGCTGTGCCGCAGGATCGCGTACGGCGAGTTCGCCCCGGGCAGGCCGGGCCGCTGGTTGGCGAGGTCGTCATCCAGATCCCGGACGATGCCGGCCATCCCGTCCACGGCCCGGTCCACGAAGAGCACGAGCCCCTCCACTGAGATACCCATGCCGGCCATCATCCCGCGGCCGGCGTCCTGGCGGCGTGATCCGCCTCCGCCATCACGGTGGGTAACTGCCGTTAACGCTGCGGCCGCTTCATCTGTGACGCCGCTCCGTAGCTGTGATGTCACTCCGCGCTTGTTACTGCCGGGCCGTGATCGGGGCCGGAGAATATTTCGGCCTTAGATCAACAATTGTGTGAAATGTCCCATCTGGTCACCGGGCGGCTGGCATGTCAGGGTGATGGTGTCGGCCATCTTCCATGGTCAGGGTGGGGAGCGGATGGGCAGGGAAGTTCCGGCGATCACGGTGAGTCAGCAAGACAGGCGCCGTTATCGCGAGAAGGTGCGACGTTGCCTGGATGTGCTGGCCCGGATGCTCCGCGAGTCCCGGTTCGACGCGGCCGGGCAGCGGGTCGGGCTCGAGATCGAGTTCAACCTGGTAGATGAGGCCGGGGGGCCGTCGATGAAGAGCGCGGCGGCGCTGAAGGCGATCGACGATCCGGGCTGGGCCGCCGAGCTGGGCCAGTTCAACCTGGAGATCAACGTGCCGCCGCGGACGCTGTCCGGCGATGCGCTGACCCAACTCGAAGAGCACGTGCGGGCCAGCGTGGATCGCGCTGACCGCCGGGCCCGGGACGTCGGCTGCCGGCTGGCGATGATCGGCATCCTGCCCACGCTCAGCGAGGCGGACGTCCGGGAGGAGTCGATGTCCGCGCACCCGCGCTACTGGATGCTGAACGAGCAGATCGTCGCGGCCCGCGGCGAGGACGTGCGGATCAAGATCGAGGGCCCCGAGCAGCTGCTCACCCACGTGGACAACATCATGCCGGAGGCCGCCTGCACCAGCGTCCAGTGTCATCTGCAGGTCAGCCCGGAGGCGTTCGGCAGCTACTGGAACGCTGCCCAGGCCATGGCCGGGGTGCAGGTCGCCCTCGCCGCGAACTCGCCGTTCCTGTTCGGCCGGGAACTGTGGCAGGAGACCCGGATCACGCTGTTCCAGCAGGCCACCGATACTCGCCCGGAGGAGCTTCAGGCGCAGGGGGTGCGGCCGCGGGTGTGGTTCGGTGAGCGGTGGATCACCTCGGTGTTCGACCTGTTCGAAGAGAACATCCGCTACTTCCCGGCGCTGCTGCCACTGTGTGAGGACGAGGACCCGCTGACCGAGCTGGAACAGGGCGGCACCCCGGAGCTAGCCGAGCTGACGCTGCACAACGGCACCGTGTACCGGTGGAACCGTCCCGTGTACGCCGTGGCGGACGGCCAGCCTCACCTGCGCGTCGAGAACCGGGTGCTGCCGGCCGGCCCGACGGTCGCGGACGTGATCGCCAATGCCGCCTTCTATTACGGCCTGGTCCGGGCGCTCGCCGAGGCGGAGCGCCCGGTCTGGACCAGGATGTCCTTTGCCGCGGCGGGAGACAACCTGCTGGAGGCGGCCCGGCACGGGATCGACGCCACCCTGTACTGGCCGGGCCTCGGGGTCGTCCCGGCGGCTGAACTTACCCTGCGCAGCCTGCTGCCGCTGGCCCGCGCCGGGCTGCGCCGGTGGGGAGTTGACTCGCGGTCCGCGGACCGAAGCCTGGGCATCATCGAGCAGCGCTGCCTGGCCGGCCGGACCGGGGCCACCTGGCAGGCGGAAACCGTGCACGCGCTGGAGCGGGGGGGCCTGTCCAGGAACGCGGCGCTCCGCCAGATGACACAGTGCTACGTCGAGCACATGCACACCAACGAGCCCGTGCACACCTGGCCGACCGGGTAACCCGCCGCTGTCCGCCACCCGGGACGACGGCCTCCGCTGCCTGACCCTCCGCAGTCATAGCGTCGCGTTAAGCCGGCCTGCCCGCGCATGCTGGTCAGGAGCCCGCGCATACTTGTCAGTAGGAGGCGTGGTCGCGGCACAATAGCGCCGCGGTGCGCCGCGGTTCCCGCCGAGGTGATGTCGCGATGGGCAAGGTCAGGAGCATCCTGGCCCGGGCGTCGGCCCCGCCTGTATTCATTCCCATCGCCGTGCTCGTCGTCGCCGTGGTCGTCGCCGGTGCCTTGCTCACCGGGTCGAGGCGCGGCGGCCCGCCGAAGGCCACCCCGCGCCCGGCCCCGTCCCGGCATGTGGTGCGGCAGCTACTGTCCCCGTTCACGGGCGAGCCGGTGAATTCGCTCGGCCCGGTGCTGGCCGTGAAGATCGACAATATCGCCGTGGCGCGGCCGCCGACCGGGCTGACCGATGCCGACATTGTGTACCTCCTGCCGGTCGAGGGCGGCCTGAGCCGGATCCTGGCGATCTTCTCAGGTCATTTCCCGCCCGTCATCGGGCCGGTGCGGAGCAGCCGGGAAGACGACCTTGAGCTGCTGCGCCAGTTCGGGCGGCCCGCTTTCGCCTACTCGGGCGCCCAGCCGCAGCTGGTGCCGGTCGTGCACAACGCCCGGATCGTGGACCTGTACGCCGGCCTTGTCGGCGGCTATTTCCGTGACCCGAACCGGCTGGCGCCGCACAACCTGTACGCCCACACCCGGCAACTGCTCGCTGAGGCGCACGGGGCGAGCACCGCTCACGACATTGGCTTCCGGTTCGGGCCGCCGCCAGCGGGCGGCACGGTCACGGCGTCCGTGTCCGCCGCCTACCCGGCCGCCTCGTTCACGTTCCGGTGGTCGGCGGCCCAGGCCAAGTGGCTGGTCTGGATGGACGGCACGCCGGCGGGCACCACCGAGGACGGCCAGCTGGGCGCGGCCACGGTCGTCATCCAGTACACGACCGTGCGCACCTCCCGGTTCCTCGAAGAGGGAGTGCCGCCGCCATACGCCGAGACCACCGGCTCCGGCCCGGCGCTGGTGCTGCGCGACGGGAAAGAATGGCACGCGAACTGGTCACGCCCGAATGCCAATGGCGGCACCACCTTCACCACCGCGGCCGGGCCGCCGATGACGTTCGCCCGCGGCCAGGTCTGGATCGTGCTCGCCGCCCGGTAGCGGCCCGGCCCGCCCAGCCCGGTCGATGCCGGCCGGCGCAGGGCGTACGCTGCGACCTTGTGCTGCCCCACGTCGCCGCGATCCGCTACGTCACGCCGCTGCGCGAAGGCGGATCCCTGCCGGGCCTGATGGAAGCCGATGACCTGGGCACCTACGTGGTGAAGTTCCGCGGCGCGGGCCAGGGAAGGAAGGCGCTCATCGCGGAGGTGATCAGTGCACGGCTGGCTCGTGCAGGCGGCCTGGCGGTGCCGGACCTGGTGGCCGTGGATCTGGACCCGGGAGGCCGAGCATCCCCTCCAACTGCTCGTTTTGCCCGGCCTGGCCATGACGTTATGCCCGGTCCCGCGTCTTCTGCCGCAGTGGGGGTGATCAAGCTGCATACTGGCGGGGTGCTCGAAGAGCAGACCGCTGAACGATTAACTGCCTTCGCCGCCTCCCGGGAACTGACCCGCCGGATCGCCGCGCCGCCTGCCCCCGAAGCGGGGGCTTCCGATGTCCGGGCCTGACTCGCCCTCGGCACCGGAACCCCTGCTGTGGACACCCAGCGACGCCGGGCGGCCGCTGTTCACCGGCCACCACCTCAAACCGGGCTGGCGGGCCTGGATCGCGGCCGCCGTGATCTGGGCGATCGTGTTCCTGCTGGAAGTGCGGACATCCCCGATCGCGACCGCGGTGGCCGGCTCGGTGATACCGGTCGCCGTGATCGTGGGCGCCTGCTTCGGTTTCCTGGCCAGCGCCCGGTTCCGTGTCTGCGACCGCGGCCTGGTGATGGACACGCGCTGCGCCAGGCATCGTGTCTACGTGGTGCCGTACGCGACGATCGATCCGGCCAGCGTCCGCGTGTACACCCACATCCGGCGGGTTCCATACCGGTACAACGCCGCCCAGGCGGTGCGGCGCTGGACGGCGCACCCGCCGATGGCCGACTACGTGGCCACCAGCCAGACGGTCCGGCAGTGGGCCGGGGTGCCGAGGCCGCTGAACCTCCGGGGCGCCCCCGGCATCCGGTACGCCATCTCCTTCCGTGGGCTGCACCCGGTGCTGGCCAGCCCGGCCTACCGGGCCAGGCCCGCCACCCGGCAGGTGCCCGCACCCGCCCCCACGGTGCTGCGCGTCTGGTCCGCCGCGGCGAAAGACCCGGTGCTGCGCCCGGTCATCAGCTATCACGGTGTGCCGGTGGTGCGCTGGTTCATCGGCACCGACCACCCCGAGAAACTGCTGCCCGAACTGGAGCGGGCGATGACCGCCGCCGGGATCCCCGGTGCCGCCGGGCTGGCCGGCCGGGGCGTCGCCGATCCCTACGACGAGCGGCCCCGCACGATTCCCGCCGACCCCGCCTTCTGGTAATCCAGGCCTCTCGGCCGGGCCACCCCATCATGAGTGTCAGACCCTGCTGGCAGCATGTCACCTGGCCAGCGACGAGCGGGGGATCCATGTCCGCAGGATCATTCAGGATCGTTCCCAACGGGCCGTTCTCACTTGCTGAGGCGGCCACGTTCGGGTTCGGCCAGCGCGACGGACAGGGCTGGGACGGCTGCATGCGGCTGGCGTTCTGCCTCGACGGCTACCAGGAGCAGGTGGGAGTCGAGGTACGGCAGGACGAGTCGGCCCGCGTGAGCTGCGTGTTTCGCGGGCCGCCGGGCATCGAGGCCGACCGGGTGCGGCGCCAGGTCGCGCGCGTCCTGTCGCTCGACCACGACGCTACTGAATTCCTGCGGGTCGGCGAGCGGGATCCCGTCATCGGCCGGCTCCAGGCGGCGGCGCCGGGACTGCGGCCGCCCTTGTTCTACTCGCCCTACGAGGCGGCCGCCTGGTCGGTGCTGAGCTCCCGGCGGCCGCCGCGCCAGATGGCGCAGGTCCGCGAGCGGCTGAGCGAGGCGCACGGCCGTGTCTTCGACCTGGCCGGTGTGCCGCTGGCCGCGTTCCCCACTCCCGCCCAGTTGCTGCGGGTCGAGTCGTTCCCCGGGATTCCCGAGGACCGGCTGCGGCGGCTGCGCGGTGTCGCGCGCGCCGCCCTGGAAGGCTTGCTGGATGTCGGCCACCTGAAGGCGCAGGGTCCGGAGCGCGCCCAGGCCGAGCTGCGGTCGATCAACGGAATCGGCCCGTTCTACAGCGCGCTCATCGTCATCCGCGGTACCGGGTTCACCGACGTGCTGCCAGTCAACGAACCGAAGGCGCTGGTCCTGACGGCCCGCCTGTACGACCTGCCCGGTCTCCCGTCGGAGGCGGAGTTCCGCACCCTCGCCGAGGCGTGGAAACCGTTCCGGACCTGGGCCGTCGTCCTCATCCGGGCCGCCGCGTGGCGCATTCTCGACCATGAGCCTGCCGCGTCCTAGCCGGCCGCCGGGAAGTACCGATCGATGAAGTCGTTGCGGAATTTGCCGGCCGGGTCGGTCCGGCCGAGCCGGGCCCGGAAGCCGGAGGAGCGCTCGTACAGCGCGTTCACAGCGGGCGCGGGCATGGTGAAGACCTTGCCCCAGTGCGGCCTCGCCCCCAGTGGGGCCAGCCGGTCCTCGATCGCGCTGACGACCGGGGTCACGGCGCCGGCGTCCTTGATCCAGGTGAAGTGCAGCGCGACGGTGTCCTGCTGGTAACTCGGGCTCATCCACAGGTCATCCGCGGCCACCGTGCGGATCTCTGAGATCTGCAGGACGGGGGCCATCCGCTCGCCGAGGCCGGCCATCGCGTCCAGCGCGTCCGCCGCCAGGTGCCGCGGCAGCAGATACTCGCTCTGGAGTTCCTCGCCGCTGCTCGGCGTGAAATCGAGCCGGAAATGCGGCAGCCGCTCGTGCCAGGGACCGGGCACGCCCAGTTGCTGGGTGGCGTACGCGGTTGGCTCGCCGGGAATGGGGTGCCGAGGCTGGTCGGCCAGCCTGGCGCCCATCCACTGTGGCTCCGGCGTCCAGGAGCCGTGCTCGCCGGCCCGGCGCTTGAGCCACAGCATGCTGTGCCGTGGGCCCAGCCAGCGGGTGAACACGCTCACGCTGTACGCGCTGGAGAAGATCTCCTCGAAGTGGGCCGTCAGCTGTTCGCCCGGCAGGTCGTCATACACGTACTGCCGGACGCTGAAATCAGGGACGATGCGCAGGGTCAGCGTGGTGACGATGCCGAACGCGCCCAGGCCGACCGCGGCCGCGCGGAAGTCATCGCCGTCGGCGTCCCGCCGCAGGATACTGACCTCGCCGTCCGCCGTGATCATCTCGATGGCCGTGACCGCGGTCGCCAGGTTGCCGTTGGTGTTCCCGGAGCCGTGGGTCCCGGTCGCGCACGCGCCGGCCACGGAGATGTGCGGCAGCGACGCCAGGTTGTGCAGGGCCCAGCCCGCGGCGTGCAGGCGCTGCGCCAGTTCCCCGTAGCGGACCCCGGCGCCCACGGTGACGGTCGCCTGGGCGGTGTCGATATCCATGACCCGCGGGAGATCGGCGACCGAGACGAGGTCACCCGCGGTGTCGGCGATGAGGTTGAAAGAGTGCCCGGTGCCCAGGGCCCGCACCTGGCCGCTCCTGGAGACGAGATCCTGGAGTTCGGCGACGGTGCGTGGCCGGAGCACCCGGTCGGCGCGGTACATCACATTGCCCGCCCAGTTAGTCGGCCGCCCGGGCATACCGCACCATCCCTCCGTCGTCGGCCCGGCCATTCTCGCGCGAGGAGCCCGGCCGCCACGATCCGGCCCGCGTTAGCGCCCGCCAGCGCGGAGAGGCTGGGCGCGTCGGGATGGGGAAGGTTTCCGCACGCCCCCTGGGGTGCCGGTACCGGTGGCCGGCCGATCCGCATCAAGTGCTGGCGGCCGGCGGCTGGCCGGCTGACAATTGCCGGGCACGGCGACCGGCGGCGTCAGCCGGCGGCGGTTTCGTGACTGGAGGATCAGCCTGATGAACTTCCTGGTGATCTGCCGCCCAGCACCCGACACCGACGAGTCCCTGTTCGCACGGCTTCTGGCCGAGGAACTCGCCGCCATGCGCAGCCTGAAGGCTGACGGCACGCTCGTCCAGGCCTGGAGTCCCGGCCGGCCGGGGGCGGTGCTGATGCTGGAGGCCGCGGATCTGGCCGCCGCCACCAGCGTGGCCGCCGGGCTGCCGCTCGCCGCCGCCGGTCTCATCGCCGCGGAGCTCATTCCCCTCCACCCCGTGAACCTCTGAATCGCCTGGTGTGAGGGCAAGGCGGCGCATGCTTCCTTAGTAATATGCCTTGACGAGTATATGACTGAGAAGGCATGATGAGCGGGTGACGACGGTATTCGAGGTGCTCGTCGAGCCACGGCGGCGCCAGATCCTCGATCTGGTACGCGACCGTGAATGCTCAGTGGGCGAGCTTGTGGCCGAGTTGTCGGCGACCCAGCCGTCCGTGTCCAAGCACCTGCGGGTGCTGCGCGAGGCCGGGCTGGTCGAGGCGCGGGTGGACGAGCAGCGCCGGCTCTACCGGCTGAGCCCGGGCCCGCTGCGGGAACTCGATGCCTGGCTGGCTCCCTACCGCCAGGCCTGGACCACCAGCCTGGACAAGCTCGAAGCCCGCCTCGAGCAGATGGACCGCAACGAGCAGCGGAGGCCCTGATGACACGACCGGAGGAAACGCGGATGCGAGGCGCGCGGATGGAAGGCGTCCTCGAGGACACTGACGGGCGCTGGCGGCTGCGGTTTACCCGCCGGATCGCCCACCCGCCGGAGCGGGTGTGGCGAGCGATCACCGAACCCGAGCATCTGCGGGCCTGGTTCCCGCAGCAGATCAGCGGCGACTGGGTCGTGGGCGGTGTCGTGACCTTCCACAGCGACATGATCCCCGACTTCGAAGGTGAGGTGCTCGCCTGCACGCCACCCTCGCTGCTGGAGTTCCGCTGGGGCACCGATGTGATCCGGCTGGAGATCGAGGAAAGCGACGGCGGCTGCACGCTGACCCTGCTGGACACGCTGGACGAGATCGGCAAGGCCGCCCGGGACAGCGCCGGCTGGCACGAGTGCCTCGACCTGCTCGCCTGCCTCCTGGACGGCCAGCCGCCGGGCTGGGGGCCGGGCGAGCGCTGGGCGCAGGTGCATCCGGGATACGTCGCGGCCTTCGGTCCTGAGGCGTCGGCCATCGGCCCGCCGCCAGAATACGAGCGCGGCCTGCCGCAGGCACGGGAGGATGATCAGCCCGTGGCGTAGCGGAAATCGCCGGGATACGAGATGACGGAGGCGGCCGTCCCAAGGCCGCCGGGCTGGGCCCGTTGCCCTCCCTCGTGTCCGTGAGACGATCGCCTCATGGCCAACGTGACCTCGCAGGCTGAGGGTGGAATCCGGCTCAAGCAGGCGCCGGGCCGGTGGATCCTGCTCGCGGCCGTGCTCGGGTCAAGCATGGCGATGCTGGATTCCACCGTGGTCAACGTCGCGCTGCCGACCATCGGCAAGAGCTTGCACACCTCGCTCGGCGGCCTGCAGTGGACGGTCACCTCGTACACCCTGACCCTGGCCGGGCTGATCCTGCTCGGCGGTTCCCTGGGCGACCGGATGGGCCGCCGCCGCATCTTCGTCACCGGGGTGGTGTGGTTCGCCCTTTCCTCGGCCCTGTGCGGTCTGGCCCCCGACATTGGCGTGCTGATCGGCGCCCGGGCGCTGCAGGGTATCGGCGGAGCGTTGCTCACCCCGGGATCGCTCGCCATCATCCAGGCCTCGTTCACCAGCGAGGACCGGCCGCGCGCGATCGGTGCGTGGTCGGGCCTGGGCGGCGTTGCCGGGGCGGCCGGCCCGCTGCTGGGCGGCTGGCTCGTCGGCGCCGCGGGCTGGCGGTGGATCTTCCTGATCAACCTGCCGCTCGCCGTTGTGGTGGTCCTGGTCGCCCTCCGGCACGTGCCCGAGACCCGGGATCCGTCCGCGCACGGCAAGTTCGACGTGACCGGCGCCCTGCTCGCCGCGCTGGCCCTGGCCGGGATCACCGACGCGCTCATCGAGGCGCCGGTCAGTGGCACCGTGCTCATCGTGGTGCCCGCCGTGATCGGCGTCGCGGCGGCAGTCGCGTTTGTGATGGTCGAGCGGCGCCGGGCCCGCCCGGACGCGCCTGCGCCCCCTATGCTGCCGCTGGATGTTTTCGCATCCCGCCAGTTCACCGCAGTCAACGTGGTGACCTTCGTGGTGTACGCCGCGCTCGGCGCGGTGTTCTTCCTGCTGGTGCTCGAGCTTCAGGTCGTCTCCGGGTTCTCGCCGCTGAAGGCGGGCCTGGCGCTGCTGCCGGCGACGGTGCTCATGCTGCTGCTGTCCGCGCGCGCCGGGGCGCTGGCGCAGCGGGTGGGCCCGCGTTTGCTGATGACGGGCGGCACCCTGACCAGCGCCGCCGGGGTGCTCCTGCTGACCCGGATCGGGCCGCACACCTCGTACCTGGCCGACGTGGTGCCAGGGGTGGCGGTGTTCGGGCTCGGCTTGTCCGCGACCGTAGCGCCGCTCACCGCCACGGTGCTCGCCAGCGCCGATGTCCGGCACGCCGGCGTGGCCAGCGGTGTCAACAACGCGGTCGCCCGCGCGGCCGGCCTGCTCTCGGTCGCCGGGCTGCCGCTCGCGGTCGGTCTCACCGGAGCCGGCCTGTCCGCCTCGGCCTTCGAGGGCGGCTTCCGCGCGGCCATGGTGGTCTGTGCGGGCTTGCTGTCCGCCGGGGCGGTGCTGTCGGCCGTGACAATAGACAACAACGTGCTCCGCCCGCCGCCGGGCGGCAAGATCCGCGAGCCCGAGTGCCTGACGTTCTGCGGGGTCGGCGCCCCGCCGCTGGAGCCCGCGGATGGTCCGGTGACCGCCGTGGCCGGTCCGGCCCCGCACTAGGCTTGGTGAATGCATTGGTCACAGATGCACATCCCGACCCTCCGGGACGACCCGGCGGACGCGGGTGCGCCCAGCCACCGGCTCCTGCTCCGGGCGGGCTACATCCGGCAGCTGATGGCCGGGCACTACTCTCTGCTGCCGCTCGCCATCCGGGTGCGGGCCAAGCTCATCGAGATCATCCGGCAGGAGATGAACCAGATCGGCGCGCAGGAAGTGCTGCTGCCCGACATGCACCCGGCGGAGATCTGGCGGCGCAGCGGCCGCTGGGAAATCATGGGCGAGGAGATGTTCCGGCTCACCGACCGCAAGGGCGCCCAGCTCGCGCTGGCCATGACCCATGAGGAGATCTTCGCGACATTGGCCACTGAGCTGAGCTCGCACAAGCAGCTTCCGCAGGCCTGGTACCAGTTCCAGACGAAGTTCCGCGACGAGCCCAGGCCGCGGGCCGGGCTGATCCGGACCCGCGAGTTCACCATGAAGGACTCCTACAGCTTCGACATCGACCGGGTCGGGCTCGACGCGGCCTACGACCGGCATCACGCCGCGTACATCCGGATCTTCGACCGGCTCGGCATCCCGGCCATCCCCGTCGAGGCGTCCAGCGGCACCATGGGCGGCAGCGACTCGACCGAGTTCATGTGCCCCTCGCCGTCGGGTGAAGACCTGGTCGCGTACTCCCCGGCCTGCGGCTACGCGGCCAATCTGGAGAAGGCCACCAGCCGGCTGGCTGACCTTGACGACGGTCCCGGTCTTGACCTGCCCCAACGATTCGATACCCCCGGTGCCAGGACCATCGAGGATCTGGCCACCAGATTCGGGGCGCCCGCCGACCGGCAGATCAAGACGCTCGTCTACGTGCTGGACGGCGAGCTGACCCTGGTGCTGATGCGCGGCGATCACGCTCTCAGCGCGCAGAAGCTCACCGATGCCACGGCCGCGACGGTGATCCGGCCGGCGCAGCCGGACGAGATTGTCGAGGCGCTGGGTGCTCACCCCGGCAGCCTGGGCGCGGTGAGCGTGAGCCACCGGCCAGTGATCGCGGACGAGGCGCTGCGTGGCCGGCGGGACATGTTCACCGGGGCCAACGTCAACGATGTTCACCTGCGCGGCGTGGAGGTGGAGCGGGACATCCCGGTTGGCCAGTGGGCTGACCTGCGCGAGGTCGCCTCTGGCGAACCGTGCCCACGATGCGGCGAGCCGCTGGAGCTGATCGAGGCGATCGAGGTCGGGCACATCTTCAAGCTCGGCGACCGGTACTCAAAGGCCTTCGGGGCCGATGTGCTCGGCCCGGACGGGAAGGCCACCCCGCTCATCATGGGCAGCTACGGGATCGGGGTCGAGCGCGCCATGGCGGCGGTCGTCGAATGCCACCACGACGAACGCGGCATCGTATGGCCGCTCGCCGTGGCGCCGTTCAGTGTCGTGGTCGTGGTCGCGCAATCCGAAGAGGCCGAGGTGGCCAAAGCGGGTGCGGCCATCTACGAGCAGCTGGCCGCGGCCGGCGTCGAGGTGATCATTGACGACCGCGCGGAGCGGGCCGGGGTGAAGTTCCGCGACGCCGAACTGACCGGGATCCCGCTGCGGGTCACCGTCGGCAAGCGCGGCCTGGCCGAAGGGACCGCTGAGATCACCGAACGGGCCACCGGGGAGACGAGGAAAGTCCCCGTCCGGGAGGCCGTCGCTCAGGTCAGCGCGGCGCTCGCCGCGTCCTGAGGATCCGGTCGGGCGCGACGTGACCGGGCGGGTTCACCCGGCGGCGGCGTGCGACGCTCAACTGGCTAGTCACGGCGACGGTGGCGAGCACGCCCAGGATGACAGCCAGGGAGAGGCCCGTGCCGATGCGCGGGACGGGCAGCGGCCCTATCCGGTGTACGCCGGATTCCCGCAACGCCTCGCTGAGGATCTTGACGCCGATGAACCCGAGGATCACCGACAGGCCGGCGGACAGATGGGTCAGCCGCGCCAGCAGCCCGCCGACCAGGAAGTACAGGTGGCGCAAGCCGAGCAGGGCGAACACGTTGGCGCTGAATACCAGGTACGGATCGCGGGTCAGCCCGAAGATCGCCGGGATCGAGTCCAGCGCGAAGGCCAGGTCGGTGACGGCGATGCTGATCACGAGCAGGAGCACCGGCGTGGCATACCGGCGCCCACGGATCCGGGTGGTGAGCCTCCCGCCGTCGCCCTCCGGCGCCACCCGGATGAGCCGCCGTACCCAGCGTTGCGGCCGGCTGGCCCGGGCCGTTCCGGGAACGGGGCGACGCTCGAACGCGACCCTGATGGCGGTATACAGCAGGAACGCTCCGAACAGGTAGAGGACCGACCCGAACCGGTTCAGCGCCGCTGACCCGAGCGCGATGAACGCGCCCCGCAGGACGAGGGCGAAGACAATCCCCAGCAGCAAAACGCGCCCCTGGTACTCGGCCGGTACCGCGGAGCGCCCGATGAGCAGCATGAAAATGAACAGGTTGTCCAGGGACAGGCTGTATTCGGTCAGCCAGCCCGCGAAGAACTGACCCGCAGCGTGCGGATCGGCGGTGGCGGCCAGGGTCCCGCCGAACGCCGCCGCGAGGCCGATCATCCCGAGCGTCCAGAGCGCGGCCTCGCGCAGACCCGGCCGCCTCGGGCGCCGCCCGCTCAGCGTCAGGTCCGTGGCCACGACGGCGGCCCCCGCCGCGATCGTGACCGCCCAGACCCACAGCGGCAGGTGCATGGGATCCACAGGCCGGGCCGGCGCGGCTCAGCGAGCCGGCCGCCGGGGGGATTGCGAGCCCAACCTGAGGTGCGGCGCACCCCGCTGGCTGGCCGGGGCGAAGCCGGCCGGGGTGGGCACCCCGGCCGCGGCGGCCGCCGGGACGGCCTCCGTGATCTGCCCGAACCGGGCCGGGATCAGGACGGCGCGAGTGGAGTCGCCCGAGCGCGCCCACGCCAGCGCTCGGACGATCCGCCCGCCATCCAGGCCTCCGCGGGATCCAGAGCGGCCGTCGTCCGGAGTGGTATCCGGCAACTGCGTCAGGGTCACGGCTCTCCCTTATGGCCGACCGTCGGCGGCGGGCCTTTAGGCCGACCGTCGGCGGCGGGCCTTCCGTGGCGGTGGCGCCGCGCGGGAGGTGCGGCGCCAACCGTCCGCTTCAGTATCACTTGCCGAGTTCATGCCAGCAGCGTGCGGCACCGGCTAAGGTTATCGACTATAAGTTGCCTAGACTCGGCAATGAGTAACTCTCGTGAACGTCGGAAGGCGGTAACCGTGATCGCGGAGCGCCCGGCTGGGCCGGCTGGTCTGGAGGCGATCACGCGGGCTGCGAGCCAGGAGGCCGGCGGTGTACCCGCCGAATTGCTCGCGGGTTACCTGTCGGCCGTGCTCGACGCGGCCGGCACCGGCCGCCGCCTGACCGCGACGGAACTGGCTGGTTACGGCAGGTCGGGGGAGCGTGCCGCGGAGAGCGGCGTCGCGCTGCGCGGCCTGGTTGACCTCTTCCTGTCGGCGACCTGGCGGCTGTGGCGGGAACTGCCTGACGCCGGGGGATCAGTCGCCCTGCGGGCCGCGGGACTGGCCGTGCTGCGGGCGGCGGACGACGCCGTCGCGGCGGCGGCGGAGGGGTTCGAGCGAGCGCATTTGTCGATCGCCCGCCGCGAGGAGGCCGAGCGGCTGGAGTTCTTCGACGACCTTCTCTCCGGCCGGGGCGGCCTGCCGGATCTGGTGGCCCGCGGGGAGCGCCTCGGCCTTCGGCTGGCCGGGCCGCATCAGGTGGTGCTGGGCGGGTACCCGGCCGGGGCCGACCCGGCCCGGCCGCTGGGCCTGGAGATTGACCGGCTGGTCGGCGCGGCCGCCGCGCCGTCGCCGTCGCTCACCGTGACCCGCGGCGGGCGGCTGGTGGTGGTGACGGGGGTGACCGACGGCGAGGAGGCCCGGCGGATCGCGGTGGCCCTGGCCCGGGTGCCGCGCCGCGGGAACCCGGCCATGGCGCAGCGCCACCCGCAGCCGTGGCGGGTCGCGTTCGGGCGCCCCTACCCAGGGCCAAGCGGCGTGCTCCGCTCCTACGACGAGGCGAGCGACGCGCTCGACGTGGCGCAGCGACTCGGGCTGCCCGAGCCGGTAGTGGACGCCGCTGACCTGCTCGTGTACCAGGTGTTGCTACGGGACAGGGCGGCCATCACCGACCTGGTGGGTGCGCTGCTCACACCGCTGGCGGGCGCCCGGGGCGGGGCCGGGCCGCTGCTGGCCACGCTGGAGGCGTACTACGCGTGCGGCGGCGTAGCGGCCCAAGCGGCCCGGCGGCTGCACCTGTCGGTGCGCGCGGTCACCTACCGGCTGGCCCGGATCAAGGCCCTGACGGGCAGTGATCCGGGCGACCCGGCCCAGGCGCTGGCCCTGCAGATAGCGGTGGTCGGCGCGCGGCTGCTGGACTGGCCCGCTGCGCCGCTGGAGGCCGGCTAACTGCCTCCGGTGCCGTGCAGAGCGTCGATGTCGGCCCGCAGGGCGTTGATGTCCAGGCTGGCGGCCTGCGCGTCCTCCTGGCTGATGATCACCCAAGCCTCGTCCAGGCATGCCGTAGTCCAGGCGAGGGTGGACCGCTGCAAGGCTCCCCAGGTCACCCACGTGTCGAACTGGCTGCCGTCAGCCGCCACCTTCACGATGCAGTGCCCCGGGGTCATGACATCCGGCCGGTCCGGGGCGCCGTGCCCGCTACGGGCGATCGGTCAGACGCTGCCCGCCTGGCCTTCGTGGACGTCCGCGTGCTCGTGCCCGTTGTCCCCGTGGTCGTGCCCGCCGTGGTCGTGCGCGTGCTCGTGTTCCGCGAGGCTCGCCCGGACCTCGTCCATGTCCAGCTCGCGGGCCTTGGCGATCAGTTCCTCCAGCGTGGTCTCGGGCAGCGCTCCGGGCTGCGCGTAGAGGACGACGTTATCGCGGATGATCATCAACGTCGGAATGGACGAGATGCCGAACTGGGCCGCCAGTTCCGTCTGGGCCTCGGTGTCCACCTTGCCGAACACCGCGTCAGTGTGCCGGTCCGACGCCCGGTCGAAGATTGGTCCGAACGTGCGGCAGGGTCCGCACCAGGCGGCCCAGAAATCCACCAAGGCCAGGTCAGCGCCGGCGACCACGGATGTGAAGTTCTCCGACGTCAGCTCGACCGTTGACATGACTTGTCTCCCCATCTCCGCGCGCTGCGGGCGCGGCATCATCGGGTATCCGCCCATGGATACCCGCGTGGGTATGCAACCTAGGCTGGCCCGCCCTGATTCCCTGACGCCCACGGCGCTTCCCGGGCACCGGCGCGTGCTCCTGCACAACCGATCGGGGGATGTCAAGGAATCGTTTCGGTGGATGGGGTGGTCCTCCATCAGCCTCGGCCGGAGGGCTTCTTGGGCGATCCCGGCCGAGCGCGGCTGGTCAGAAGTCGAGGCCGAGCGTGAAGGCCGGCTTGGGCGTGGTCGCAGGCAGCCGGTGCTCGTCGGCGAGGCGGCGGATGGCGGTGCCGGTGGCGAGGAATTCGGTGGCGTGCTCGCCCCAGACGTGGTTGGACACCGCAACGTTCACACCGACGATCCCCGAGGCCTTCGCGTCGGTCGCCTCGACCTGCATCCGGGCCAGCGCCAGTTCCCGCGCCTCATAGATGCCCTGGGTGAACTGGATCATCTCCTGGTTCTGGCCCGCCTGCCGCAGCGCCTGCATGGCCGACTGGTGCGCGATGTGGTAGACGCACGTGCCGAGGACGAACGCCACCGGAACCGCGCCCGCGGCGAGCAGGCGGTAGAAGTCCTGAGCGGACAGGTCCGAGGTGAAGGCCCGGCCGTCGGGGGCCTTGTGGGCGCCCTGCCCGGCCAGCGCCCGGACCGCGGTGCCGGTGGACACGAACTCCAGGACGTCCTGCCCCCAGACGTACATCTGCATCCGCAGTTCGACGCCGACGATGCCGTCGGCACCGAGGTGATCGGCCTCGGCGCGCATCCGGGCCATGGCGAGTTCCCGCGCGTTGTACATGGCCTGGGTCAGCCGTTCCAGTTCGGCGTTCTGGGACCAGCGTCCCACCTGCAAGCCGATGTGGTAGATGGACGAACCGACCACGAAACCCAGTGGCTCGAACCCGGCTTCGCCGAGCAGCACGTATTCGGACACGGACAGGTCTGAGGTGAAGACCCCGTCGGGCGTGGCGCCGGCCGTCTGCGCCAGGCGGCCGTCCGCGGCCGTCGGCTCCCAGTTGGCAGCAGCCTGGGGTGTATTACTCCCAAACAGGGGCATCTGGACCTCCCGTGACGGGCCCCTCCCGCCGGAGCCACCGGCGTCAGCGTATCGGTGCCGGCCAGGCCACCGCCATCGACGGAACATCGAGCATGCTATAAACCCGCTCAATGTTCCATCCATCGGCGCGGCTGATCTGGCGCCAGCAGGATGAAGCGGGGGGAGGGGGATACCCGTGATCTGTGTCCTGGGCGACGCCAACCTCGACATCGTCGTCTGCCCATCCGGGCCGGTCGCCGAGGAGACCGATACCCCCTCGCGCATTTCGGTCGGCGCCGGCGGCCAGGCGGCCAATGTCGCGGCGTGGATCACCGCGCTGGGCGGCCGGGCCCGGCTGATCGCGGCCCGGGGAACTGATCCGGCCAGCCGGCTGATCACCGACGACCTGGCGCGCCGCGGCGTGGACCTGGCCGGGCCGGTCATCGACGGCCACACCGGGGTGGTGGTGTCACTGTCGGATGGCGGAGTATCCCGGTCGATGCTGACTGACCGCGGCATCGGCCCGCTGCTGGACGCCAGCGCCCTGGCGGACGAGTGGCTGGACGGCTGCACGAGCCTGCACCTGCCCGCCTACAGCCTGGTGCGCGAGCCGGTGGCGGGCGCGGCCCTGGCCGCGGCGCGCAGGCTGCCCCGGCTGAGCATCGACCTGTCCTCAACGGCCGCGCTGGCCACCTACGGCGTTGACCGCTTCCGCGCGCTGCTCACCAGGCTCCGCCCGCAGATCGTGTTCGGCAATGAGGCGGAGGCGGCGCTCATCGGTGACCTGCCCGGATCCGACCTGGTGGTGAAGCTTGGCCCGCGCGGCGTGCGGGCCGGCGGCCGGGTGCATGCCGCCCACCCGGCCCGGGCGGTGGACCCGACCGGCGCTGGTGACGCGTTCGCCGCGGGTTACCTGCTCGGCGGGGTGAGGATCGGCTTGGAGGCGGCCGCCCGGGCGGTCGCGCAGATGGGAGCGATGCCGTGACGATCACACCGCAACTCGCGGGGGAGGTGTCGGCGGCGCTCGCCGCGGGCGGGCCGGTCGTAGCGCTGGAAACGACGCTGGTCTCGCACGGCTTCTCGGAAGGCCGGGGCCTGGCCGCGGCCCAGGCCGCCGAGGCCAGGGTGCGCGAGGCCGGGGCCATCCCGGCCACGGTGGGGGTCCTGGACGGCGCGCTGAGGATCGGGCTGAGCGCCGCGGACCTGGAGCGGTTCGCCGCCGCGGGCACCGCCGCCCGGAAGGTCGGCGCGCGCGACCTGGCGGCCTGCATCGTGCAGGGTGCGCTCGGTGCCACCACGGTCGGCGGGACCCTGGCCGCCTGCCGGGCGGCCGGCATCCGGTTCATGGCCACCGGCGGGACCGGCGGCGTGCACCGAGGTTTCGCGCAGAGCCTCGACATCTCGGCCGACCTGCCGCAGATCGCCCGGACCCAGGCCGTGGTGGTGTCGTCCGGCGCGAAATCGATCCTGGACGTCGCCGCCACCGCCGAGTTGCTCGAGACCCTAGGCGTGCCCGTCCTGGGCTGGAGGACGCCGACCCTCCCGCTGTTCTACACCGCGGAGGGCGGCCCTCCGGTGTCCGCGGTGGTGACCGAAGGCTCCGAAGTGGCCGCCATCGCCACTGCTCATTGGCAGCTCAACGGAAAATCCGGGTTGCTCCTGGCCCGCCCCCCGGAGCCGGCCCTGGATATCGAGCCCATCCTGGCCGAAGCAGTGAGCCGGGTCCGGGATGCCGGGGTGACGGGACAGTTGGTGACACCATCCGTGCTGGCTCTGGTGCATGAGTTGAGCGGAGGCCGCAGCATCGACGTCAACCGGCAGCTCATCGCGGATAACGCGGCCCTGGCCGCCGAGGTCGCGGTGGCCTACACGCGCGGCGCCTCATCCCCCAGTCGCGGATCAGCCTCCGAGACGATGAAACAGATCCCCCTTCGGCATGACGACTGAGTGGGGCAACACGTCATAGCGTGTCATGGTATGACGCTACAGCTGACCCGCCCGCGCCGCGGCGGCGACAGCCCGGACCGGGATTCCGCCGCGGCGCCGCTCACCGCGATCCGCTGGCCGTGGGCCGCCGCCCTGTTCTCGGCCTGCGCGCTGTTCGCCGGCGGGGTCGCGATGCTCAGCGCGAATCCGCCACAGCGCCTCTGGGGGGCGCTCGCCGCCGGTTCCTACGCCGCGGCGGCCATCGCCGTAGCGGCCGGACGGCGGCACGGGATGGGGCTCGCCCTCCTGATCGCGGTGGGCGGCGCGCTCATCGCGCCGCTGGCCTGGATGGCCGTGACCGGCATGGGGCAGCCGGAGATCGCCGTGATCATCCATGGTGCGGCTCTGCTCCTGCAGCACGGCACGCCGTACCAGGGAACGGCCGCGCTCGCCGCCGCGCACGGATTCGGCGCCTTCAACCCCTACCTGCCCGCGCTCGTCGTATTCGGTCTGCCGCACGCGCTCTTCGGGAGCGGGCTGCTCACCGACCCGCGACTGTGGTTCGGCGCCGTGTTCGTGGTCGCGTTCGGCGGCGCGCTGTCCGCGGCGTCGGTGCCGCACGCCTGGCGCTGGACCGCCCTGATCACCGCCTCACCGCTGATCGCGTTCCCGCTCTCCACCGGTGGTGACGACCTGCCCGTCCTGGCCCTCATGTGCCTCGGGCTGGCGCTGCTGGGCACCGCGCCGGACAGGTCGCGGCCGGTCGCGGCCGGGCTGGTCCTTGGTCTCGCCGCCGGCATGAAGGCGACCGCCTGGCCCGCCCTGGTGGTGGCGCTCGCCCTGGTCGCGGCCCGGGACGGCCGGCGGGCCGCCGCCGTGCTGGCCGCGTCCGCGCTCGGCGTGGCCGCGGCCGCCGACGGGCCCGTGCTGGCCAGGCACCCAGGAGCCATGGTGGTGAACACGGTCCTGTACCCGCTCGGGCTGACCAAGATCAAGAGTCCCGCGGCCAGTGTGCTGCCCGGGCACCTGATCGCCCAGGCCTGGGGCGGTGGGCACTGGGTCGCCATCGCGCTGGTCGTGATCTCGGGCCTCGCGGTGGCCGGATCACTGGTGGTCCGGCCCCCCCGGGATGAGCGGGCGGCGGGCTGGCGGCTGGTGGCCGGGCTGACCCTGATGTTCACCTTCGCGCCGGCCAGCCGGGTCGGCTATTTCGTCTACCCGCTCGGCCTGGCCGCCTGGCTCCTGCTGGCCGCGCGGGCCAGCCGCCCGCGGCGGACGACGCCCGGCCCGGTGGACCGCGTCCTGCCGGGCCGGTTCGCCCGGCGTAGGGTCGTGCTGTCCTGGGGGGCAGCGCAGCACTCCACGCAGGAGGTTACCGATGCGGATAGGCACGTCGCTCACCGACCCTAAAGGCCCGGACCCGTTCGGCCAGCTGACCGAGCAGTTGCAGCGGGCGGCCGACGACGGCTTCGCGTCGGCGTGGATGAACAACATCTTCGGCCTGGACGCGCTGACCGCGTTGGCCGTCGCGGGCCGTGAGGTGCCAGGAATCGAGCTGGGCACGGCGGTGGTGCCGACCTACCCGCGTCATCCGGCGGTCCTGGTCCAGCAGGCGCTGACCGCGGCGGCGGCCGTTGGCGGCCGGCTGACGCTCGGCATCGGGCTGTCGCACAAGATCGTGATTGAGGACATGTACGGGTACGACTTCAGCCAGCCGATCCGGCACATGCGGGAGTACCTGGCGGTACTGCTGCCACTGCTGGACGGCCAGCCGGTGGGCTTCGGCGGTGAGACGCTGAGCGCGCACATCGGGCTGAGCACGCCCGGTCCCGGCCGGGTGCCCGTGCTGCTCGCCGCGCTGGGCCCGCGCATGCTGCGGCTGGCCGGTGAGCTGGCCGAAGGCACCATACTGTGGATGACCGGGCCGGCCACCGTGCGCGAGCACATCGTGCCGGAGATCACGGCCGCGGCCCAGGCGGCCGGGCGGCCCAGCCCCCGCGTGGTGTGCATCCTGCCGGTGTGCGTCACCGATGACCCGGATGGTGCCCGCGCCCGGGCGGCCAAGGTGTTCGCGATCTACGGCGACCTGCCGTCCTACCGGGCCATGCTCGACCGTGAAGGCGCCGCCGGCCCGGGCGACGTAGCCCTCGTCGGCGACGAGGACGCCGTGGCCGGGCAGATCGCCACGCTGGCCGAGGCCGGCGTCACCGACTTCGTGGCCGGTGAGTACGCCCGCGGCGACGACGCCACCCGCACCCGCCGGTTCCTCGCCTCCCTGCTCGCCTGAACCAGCGGGCGGGCCGCCCGCGGTGCCGCGGCGATGCCGCGATCGTCTATAGCGCCTGCAGTGAGACGTCCTCGTATGGCGCCTGCCGCATGGCCTGGACGGCGCTGGCCAGCGCGACCGCCACGATATCGGCCGCACTGCAGCCACGCGAGAGGTCGTTCATGGGAGCGGCCAGTCCCTGGAGGAACGGCCCGATGGCAGTCGCGCCAGCGAGCCGCTCGGTGATCTTGTACGCGATGTTCGCCGCCTCGAGGCTGGGGAACACGAAGACGTTCACCCGCCCGGGAACGGCCGAGGCGGTCGCCTTGCGCGATCCCACGTCGGCCGCGAACGCGGCGTCGAACTGCATCTCGCCATCGACCTCCAGCGTGGGCGCCCACTTCCTGACCAGATCGACCGCTGACCGCACACAGTCCACGCGGGCGTGCTGGGCACTGCCTTTCGTGCTGAACGACAGCATGGCCACGACTGGTTCCTGCCCGGTGAGGTCGGCGAACGTGCGGCTCGTGGCGATCGCGATTTCGGCGAGCTGGGCCGGGTCCGGCTCGGGCACCACGGCGCAGTCGGCGTACGCGATGACCCGCCCGTCACTGAGGCCCATCAGAAAGCTGCTCGTCACCGTGTGAACCCCTGGTGCCTTGCCGAGCACCCGCAGCGCCGCACGGATCACCTCGCCGGTCGGCCGCTCACTGCCACCCACGCACGCATCGGCCAGTCCCGTCCTGACCGCGGCGGCGGCCACATACAAAGGGGACCGGGCCAGCTGCCGGCGCTCGTAGGCGCTGCGCCCGGCCAGCGCCTGGCTCAAGGCGGCCGCGATCAGTGGATGCGTGCGGACGTCCGCGACGTAGGAGCGGTCGGCCAGCACCGGCACGATTGGTGTCGTGTCCGCCAGCCGTCGCGCCGCCTCGGCCGACCTCGGATCCTCACCCTCGGCCAGCACCACGCGCATGGGCCTGTCGCCGATCGTCCGGAGCCAGGATTTCGTCAGGATCTCTCCCGCGGCGTTCACGGCCTCTGCCAGACCCAGTTGCGGATCTCGGGCGGGTCCTCGCCGTGCTGTCGCGTGTAAGCGCGGCACCGCAGCCGCTCGTTGACCAGGTCCTGCCGGATGTGGGCGGCCACGGGGCCGAGCTGGGGGAGCCGGTCGATGACATCCATCGCCAGGTGGAATCGGTCGAGGTCGTTGAGCATGACCATGTCGAACGGGGTCGTGGTCGTGCCCTCTTCTTTGTATCCGCGTACGTGCATGTGGTCATGGCCGTTCCGCCGGTAGGCGAGACGGTGGATAAGCCATGGATAGCCGTGGAAGGCAAAAATGATCGGCTTGTCCGTCGTGAACAACGCATCGAATTCGGAGTCCGGGATGCCGTGGGGATGTTCGGTGGCCGGCAGCATGCACATGAGGTTGACCACGTTGATCACGCGGATCTTCAGCTCGGGGAAGTACCTATGCAGAAGCTCGACCGCGGCGATGGTTTCCAGCGTCGGGATGTCCCCCGCGCATGCCATCACCACGTCCGGCTGCTGGCCGGCGTCGTTGCTCGCCCACGTCCAGATGCCGACGCCCCGCGTGCAGTGCGCGACCGCCTGGTCCATCGACATCCAATTCCGCCCCGGCTGCTTGCCTGCCACGATCACGTTGACGCAATCGGTGGACCGCAGGCATTGATCGGCTACCCACAGCAGGGAGTTCGCGTCAGGCGGCAGATAGATCCGGGTCACTTCGGACTTCTTGTTTACGACCACGTCGAGGAAGCCGGGGTCCTGATGGGTGGAACCATTGTGATCCTGGCGCCACACGTGCGAGGTGAGCAGATAGTTGAGCGAAGCCACCGGCCGCCGCCAGGGAATGCCGCGGCACGTGGCCAGCCACTTGGCGTGCTGGTTGAACATTGAGTTGACGATGTGGATGAACGCCTCGTAGCAGGTGAAGATGCCATGCCGCCCGGAGAGAAGGTATCCCTCCAGCCAGCCCTGGCACAGGTGCTCGCTGAGCACCTCCATGACTTGGCCGCCGGGGCCCAGGTTCTGGTCGGTGGGTGCGAGCCGTGCGGTCCAGACGCGGTTGGTGGCCTCGAACACGGCGCTCAAGCGGTTGGAGTCGACCTCGTCCGGTCCCATGATCCGGAAGCTGTCGGGGTTGGCGCGGATGACGTCACGAAGATAGGCGCCGAGAACCCGGGTGGCCTCGCCGAAGCTCACACCAGGCTGCGGCACCTCCACCGCGTAGTCAGCAACGCCGGGCAGCTCGAGATCGCGTCGTAAGAGGCCGCCGTTGGCGTGCGGGTTGGCGCTCATCCGCCGATCACCCGCGGGCGGTTGCAAGCGCACCTCCGGTACCGGGCTCCCTTGCTCGTCGAACAATTCCTCTGGGCGGTAGCTGCGCATCCACGACTCGAGGGCGGCCAAGTGGTCGGGATTCTCCCGGACATCGGCGAGCGGCACCTGGTGCGAGCGCCAGGTGCCTTCGACCGGCAGGCCATCCACGTGCTTGGGACCGGTCCACCCCTTCGGCGTCCGCAAGACAATCATTGGCCACCGGGAATGCCCGGTCGTGCCGTGCAGGCGGGCCTCGCGCTGAATGAGGTCGATCGCATCAAAGGCGGCGTCCAGAGCCAGCGCCATCTTCTGGTGCATGCTTTCCGGATCATCGCCTGAGACCACGTAGGGCCGGTACCCGTACCCCTCGAACAGCTGCGCGAGTTCGTGCTCGGGGATGCGGGCCAGCACGGCCGGATTGGAGATCTTGTAGCCGTTCAAGTGCAGGACCGGCAAGACGGCGCCGTCCCGGACGGGATCGACGAACTTATTGGAGTGCCAGCTGGCGGCCAGCGGCCCGGTCTCCGCCTCGCCGTCGCCAACGATGCAGGTGACGACCAAGCCAGGGTTGTCGAAGGCGGCTCCGTACGCGTGCGCAAGCGAGTACCCCAGCTCCCCGCCCTCGTGGATGGACCCCGGCGTCTCCGGTGCCACGTGGCTCGGCACCCCGCCGGGGAAGGAGAACTGGCGAAACAGCCGCTGCATGCCAGCGGCGTCCTGCGTGATACGGGGGTAGATCTCGCTGTACGTGCCCTCGAGCCAAGCGTTCGCGACCGCAGCGGGCCCCCCGTGCCCAGGGCCCATAATGCAGATCATGTCCACATCGCGCCCGGTGATGATCCGGTTGAGGTGGCTGTACACGAAGTTGATGCCTGGTGTGGTACCCCAGTGGCCGAGCAGCCGTGGCTTGATCTGTTCGGGCCGGAGCGGCTCAGCGAGGAGAGGGTTGCTGAGCAGGTAGATCTGCCCGACTGACAGGTAGTTGGCCGCCCGCCAATGGGTGTCGAGAAGGCGCAGTTCCTCCGTGCTCAATGGGCTCAGCCCTATAGTGGCGGTCATTAAGGTCTCCTTTGCCGCTGGCGCCGCCGAAGGTTCAGGCCGGGTTTGCTCCCGCATTCTGGCGACCAGAACGTGTTTGAGGCTCCCCTCGACTGAGGAGATGATGATCCGCCCGAAGCGGACGTTGCCGCCGGCCACGCGGCCCTGCTGCTGGGCGCCAGCTGGCGCTGGGTCAGCGGCGGTCCAGGGCGCGATCGAGGTTGACCGCCGCGCTGATCAGGGCCAGGTGGGTGAACGCCTGGGGGAAGTTCCCCAGTGCCTCGCCGGAGGCGCCGATCTGCTCGGCGTAGAGCCCGAGATGGTTGGCGTAGGTGAGCATCTTCTCGAAGATCGTGCGGGCCTCCTTGACCCGGCCGGCCCGGGTGAGCGCCTCGACGTACCAGAACGAGCAGAGGTTGAAGGTGCCCTCGCCGCCGGCGATCCCGTCATGCCCGGTGATCGCGTACCGGGAGACCAGGCTGTCGGAGGTGAGTTCAGAGCCGATGCGGTCCAGGGTGGACAGGAAACGTGGATCGGTCGGGCCGGCGAACTTGACCAGCGGCATCACCAGCAATGACGCGTCGAGCAGCGTGCTGCCCGGGTGCATGACGTAGGACTGGAGATCGCGGTCCCAGCACGAGTCCTGCACGAACCGGTGGGCCGCCGCGGCCAGCTTGCTCCATCTCTCGACCGGGGCGGGCAGGCCGCGGGCGCGGGCCAGGCGGCCGGCCCGGTCGTACGCCACCCAGGTCATCAGCGCGGAGTAGCTGAAGCGCTGCTGCTGGCCGCGGATTTCCCAGACCCCCTCATCCGGCTCGTTCCAGTGCCTGGAAAGCCAGTCGAGCCGCTTGGACAGCCCCACCCACAGGTCGTAGGAGATCGGCACCTCGCGGTTATAGAGATAGACCGAATCCATCAGCTCGCCGTAGACGTCGATCTGCCGCTGGTGCACCGCGTTGTTGCCGATGCGGACCGGCCGCGAGCCGCGGTAGCCCTCCAGGTGGTCCAGAACCGTCTCCTGGATGTCCTCACTGCCATCGACCGCGTACATGATCAGGACATCGCGCTCCGGCGGCACGGACTCGCAGCGGCGCTGCACCCACTCCATGAACGACGCCGCCTCTTCGAGGAAGCCGAGTTTCATGAGTGCGTAGACGGTGAACGCGGCGTCGCGCAGCCAGCTGAACCGGTAGTCCCAGTTGCGGCCGCCGCCCAGGTCCTCGGGCAGCGAGGTGGTCGCGGCGGCGACCAGCGCGCCGGTCGGGTGGTAGACGAGCAGCTTGAGGGCGAGCGCCGAGCGCTGGACCGTCTCCCGCCACCGGCCGCGATAACGGGACTGGCTGACCCAGCCCTGCCAGAAGTCTGAGGTCAGGGTGAACAGCTCGTCGGTCTCACCGGGCGCGAGGGCCCGCACCTCGCCGAGCCATTCCAGCTCGATGTCGATGCCCTGCCCCTCATTCAGGGTGAACGACGCGGCGACCCCGGATTCCTCGATTTTCAGCGGCACGCTGGTGCGCAGCACGAAGCGGCCGGCGGCCGACTCGAACACCGCGCCGACCCCGGTCACCACCTCCACGGTGTGCGGGGCGCGGCCGTAGTCGAACGCCGGGTGGCAGGCCAGCTCGAAGGTCGCCCGGCCGCGGACGGCGCGCGCCTGCCTGACCAGCAGATCGCGCCCCTTACTGCTACTGCCGGTCTCCGGCACCATGAAGTCGATCAGCTCACCGACCGCGTCAACGCCGTGAAACCGGGTCAGCAGGATGTTCGTATTGGGCAGGTAAAACTGTTTCGGGCGGGTGTTACTGCGGCTCGACAAAGCGAAATAGCCGCCTTTGCGGGAATCCAGCAGCGAGCCGAATAGGCTGGCCGCATCAAAGCGGCCCGGACAGTACCAGTCGATCGTGCCGTCCGTGCCTACCAGCGCCACGGTCCGCAGGTCTCCGATCACGCCGTGCTCTTCGATCGGCAGGTAGCCCGATGTCGGAGGTGCGCCCGGCCGACGGCCGTTCCCCAAGGGATGATAAATCATAATCGAGTCGTCCGTTCATGTCCGCGGGTGCCCGGCGCTACCTTCGGCTCATCGAACTGTGCCCGGCCTGGGTGCGGTGACCCGCAGGGCCGCACGCGGCCGGGCATTCTCGCCCGATACTCCTGCGGGAAAGGCCTGAGGTGATCGAGGAGGTCCTGTCGCCGGGCGTGGCGGCCGCCGAGGCTTTCGAGGACGCGGCCGGCCCGTTCTGTTCCCGGAGGAGGAGGCGGTGATCCTCAGGGCGGTGGACAAGCGTCGCCGGGAGTTCAGGACTACCCGGGCTTGCGCCCACGCGGCGCTCGCGGAACTCGGCCTGCCGGCCACGCCCATTGTGCCTGGCGTGCACGGAGCCCCGCAGTGGCCACCTGGCGTGGTGGGCAGCATTACGCACTGCGCCGGCTACCGTGCCGCCGCGGTCGCGCGCGCCCGGGAGGTGGTCACCCTGGGGTTGGATGCGGAGCCGAACGAGGCCCTGCCCGCCGGGGTGCTGGCGCACATCACCATCGGCGCGGAACGGGCCTGGCTGCCTGGGGTCAGCGCTGCGGTGCCTGAGGTGTGCTGGGACCGGCTGATCTTCAGCGCCAAGGAATCGGTGTACAAGGCGTGGTTCCCGCTCACCGGGCGCTGGCTGGGGTTTGATCAGGCCGCCATCACCGTGGAGTCAGCAGCAGGCAGCTTTGGGGCACGCCTGCTGGTGCCGGGCCCGGCGGTGGGCGGCCGTCGGCTGGCCGCGTTCACCGGCCGCTGGCTGGTCCGTCAGGGCCTGATCCTGACCGCGATCACAGTCCCAGCCTGACGCCCAGGCGGCCATCGCCGCTGGTTTTCCGATCGGAGTCGGGCGTGACCATCTCGCGCGCGAGGCCCCGGCCGATCGCGTCGATGAGGTAGGGCCGCAGCTCCCCGGCCGGGATGATCCGGTCCACGGAGCCCACGGCCACGGCCCGGTCGATGCTGTGGATCTTGTCGAACTCGCTGGCGACCTCGCCGAGCTTCTGCGAGCGGACTGTCGCGGACATCTCGATGAGGCGTGCCCGGATGACAGCGGCCTGCTGGCCGTCTGCCGCGTTGAGTCGCGCACGAAGTTTGATGATCCGGGGGTCGGCCTCGACGCGAGCCCGTACCTCGCGGCCGAAGACGGTGGCGGCCGCGGGCGCGCCGCCGATGACGGAGGCGAACGACCCCTCGACGGCGGCGGTCTCGATGCGTTCGTTCAGCCGCTTGGAGAACACCACGAAGGCGCCGCCGTGGTAGCGCGTGATCACCACGAACACGATGGGGCTGCGGAAGTTGGTGATCGCCCGGCCGATCTCGGCACCATATTCGAGTTGCCAGCGCCGCATGGACTCGGGTGACCCGTCGAAGCCGGACAGGTTCGCGAGCACGACGAGCGGGCGGTTTCCGCTGGCGGCGTTGATGGCGCGGGCGAACTTGCGTGCGGACTGCGGAAATAGCGTGCCTGAGGTCCAGGGCGTGGGCCCGTCAGTGGGGACGTACCCGCCGCGCGGGATGGTCTGGGACTCCAGGCCGAGCAGGCACACAGGGATGCCGCCGATGTGCGCGTCCCAGACCACCGCGTTGTCGGCCTCACGCCAGTATGCCCAGCGTTCCAGCGGCCTGGCGTCGGAGTCAGTGACCGCGCGCAGCACGGCGCGGATGTCGAAAGGCTTCTTGCGCTCGGGATTGCGCTGCGGGGAGAAAACATCACCGACGGTGGTGAAGTCGCTGTCGCCCGGCGGGTGCGGCGATCTGCGGATGTCACGGTCGGCCGGGTCGTCGGTGGCGGCCCGGCGCGGGTGGCACTCGCCGGGGACGACGAACGTGTGGTCGTAATGGCGGAGCAAGATATGGCAGGCCTCCTCCAGTGTGTGCGCCCAGTACTGGGCTTGGCCGTTCGGCCCCATGACCCGGTCGAACCCGCCGATGCCGATGTTGTCTTCGGCTGACACGCCGCCGGAGTAGTCGAGTGCTTGTTTGCCGGTCAGCACCATCACGCTGCCGGGTGTCATGACAAGGATGCCGCGGGTGTGCATGAGCATCGTGGCCTCGGCGTTCCAATACGACTGCGCGCCCACGTTGACGCCGGTCACGACGATGTTCACCTCGCCTCCGGCCTGCGTGAACTCGATCAGGTGGCGCAGCACGGCGGCGGTCCAGTCCATGTTCTCTGTGCCGCTGTCCAGCGCGATCCGTGCGCCAGAGGACAGGGCGAACCATTCCACCGGCAGCCCCATCTGCCTGGCCAGGCTGAGTGCCGCGACGATCCGGCGGCACTCGGGTTCGGCGAGATTGCCGAGCCCCCGGGTGGGGTCGCTCAATATGATCACCCGGGTCATGCCCTCGGGGACCTTGGCGGTGTAGTTGGTGAGCAGTCCGACCACCAGGTTGGCGGTGTTGAGCCCGTGGTCCCGGTCAACCGGGACCAGCTGGCCGGCCTGGTCGAGGTCGTATTCGGTGAAATAGCCGCCAGGGAAGTGCGCGACGCTCCCCGGCGGCGGGGCGAGCATCCGGACGATCTCGTAGGGATACGGTGCGCCGAATCGCTGGGCGCGCAGCACTTTCAGCCGGTACGAGGAGACCGGCTTGATCGGCTCCTGGCTCAGCGGGAGTTCGCGCACCACGATGCCCTGCCGGCCCACCCCGTTAACGTGCAGCACGGCATCGCGCAGCGCGCCCCCCGGCTCGGGGATACGCACGCGCAGGACCACCTTCTGCAGGCCCGCGGCCATGGCCAGGGGCGCGAACGAGCGCGGGACGTCGGGCCACTTCTCCGGCGGTATGTCCCAGGGGGGCAGCACGTACAGCACGATTCGGTTGGCGATCGGCGGATCGCTGGCGGAGAAGGCGTTCATCGCATGGCGCATCGCGCTGATAGCCGACAGGCCCACCAGCTCGAGCCGGGGGTAGCTGACCGCACCCGACGCATCCTGCACCGCGAGCATGTCGCGCACCTCGGCCAGCGCGAACAGGCGATGATCCTCCGGATTGTCATGCGCGACACCGTGGAAGACATGCACGTCGGGGCCGGAGGGCAGCCGCTGGAGCCGGAAGTTTCCCAGCCGCCACACGTCAACCCGCTTGGCCAGCATCGGATGCATGTCGCGGTAGATCAGCTCCTCAGCGAACGAGCCGTCGTCGCGCTGCCGGAATGTCATGCTCTGGGTGTCGTGGCGCATCCGCGCAGATCTGGATGTCACGCTGGTGACCGTGACATCCAGCCGCCACAGCCGGCGGCCGAACTCGCAGTCGCGCAGCAGGCCGACGATCCGTGCGCCCGTGTCGGCGTCGTTGGAAGTCTTGCCGTCCCGCCATGTGTGCGCATCCACGACGACGCTGCGGCCGGGCTCGACCCCGGCCAGGTGCCTGGCCACCGACGCGGCCAGACCCGGCAGTTCCGCCAGCGGCAGGTGCGCGACCACCAGGTGAATCGGCCGATCCGTCAAGTCGTAGTCGGCCGTGCACAGCAGGTGGTCCCCGCCCCGGGAAAACGTGAGGTCACGCAGGCCGCGAATCTGGTAGAAGCGCCGTGTGACCACCTCGAGGAGCACCTCGCGGAACGCGTCTGTCGGCGCCGCCCGCCGCGTGCCCAGCCGGTGGTGCAGCACCATCGTCTGCAGCGCCTGCCGGGACGAGGCCAGTGCGGCGATCCGATCTTGCCGGCTAGCCCCGCCCGGATTGACCCGCAGCGCCTCAAGGTGCCGCTCCATCTGTGCGTAGTCCGTGCTGACGGCCTTCCGCAGCATGGGCTCATCCAGGAAGTGGAACCGCACGGCCCGGGCCAGGTCGGCAACGTCCTGGTAGCGGCCCTGGGTGGCGGCGGCCAGCCGTTCCATGCGTTCGCGCAGTTCCGGGACGGCGAGCTGGCGGAGCGCCTGGCTGTGCCGGACCCGCCGCTCCAGAATGCTGGCCACGGTCGGGGCGAGCTCCTCGACCCGGCTGAACGACCGGAACAGCCACACCACAGCTGCCTCGAGCTCTGGCGTGCGCTCCAGGCTGTGCACGTCGTACCTGCGCAGGACTCGGGTGAGGTTCTCCTGGTAGGGGCCGGGCAGCCGCGCGGCATCGGGATCCAGCCACTGCAGGTACGACAGCAAGTACTGCCTCGATCCGCCGATGAATGGCTGGCCGTCCTGGTCAGGCTCGATCTTCCGCCGATAGAGCGCAGCGATGTCAGCGAAGGCATCCAGCAGGCTGTCCTCGGACCTCAGCAGGCTTGGATCGGCGGGCGCCTTGATTTTCCCCAGCCGGCTCGGCCGGCCGAGGACGCCACGTACCGATGCCGGGTCGAGGTCGTAGCCGAGCAGATAGCTGAGTAGTGCGGAGTAGGCCACCTCGGTCGGCGACGCGGACGATTCCGGCCGCGCGGCCAAGCCGGTCAGGTCCACGCTGGCCGTACCGTCGGAGGGAACGCTGTCCTGCCCGCTCGCGGTAACCCGAAGCAGCAGCGCGCCTGCTTCGACCTGCTGGTTGGCGGCCACTTCGACGGCGGTGACCTCGCCACTGAACGGCGCGGCGATCACCGCCTCCATCTTCATGCTCTCCAGCACCACCAGCGGATCGCCTTCGGCCACCGTATCGCCGGCCGCTACCGGAACGCGGACGACGACGGCGGGCCACTCGCTGCGGACCGCGCCGCCGTCATCTCTGGATATCCGGTGCGCCACGCCGCCGATCTCGAGCCTGATGACCGGCCCCGCGGTCACCGCGACGACGTCGTGCCACTGCCCGTTCACGACCACGCGGCGCTCATAGGCGCTCACGCGGTCCACCGTGACGTCCACCAGCGTGTCGGAGTCGGCGACCCGGTAGGTGGATGGCCCGGTCCGGTACACGTGCAGCCGGTAACTCGCGCCGCGGTAGCGCAGCTGGCAGGCATGGCCCACGGCGGCGACTGGCGTGGGGTGGCCGCGCACCGCCCGCGCGTGGAAGGCGGCCTGCTGGGCGGCCTGGTCCCCGTCGTACGCCTCCACCGCGGCCTGCAGCACGGCAACGGGATCAGCGGCAGGCAGATGGCCGCCGGCCGCGGACAGCTGGTCCAGCCACTGGTTGTCCACGTTCCCGTCCCGCACCTCGGGCCGGTCGAGCAGGGCGAGCAGGAATGACCGGTTGGTCGTGCCCCCCGCGACCACCGCCGTGGTCTGGGCCAGCGCCCGGCGCAGGCGGGCCAGCGCCTCGCGGCGGTCACCGCCCCAGGCGATGATCTTCGCGATCATCGAGTCGAACTCGGGGGACACCGCGTCGCCCTCGCGCACCCCGGTGTCCACCCGGATGCCGGCCCCGGTGGGCAGCACCAGCTTGGCGATCCGCCCCGGCGCCGGCTCGAAGCCGCGGCCGGGATCCTCCGCGCACAGCCGTGCCTCGATGGCGTGCCCGGACACCGGCGGCGGCGAGCCATGGAGCCGTCCGCCCGCCGCGATGTGCAGCTGGAGCTTGACCAGGTCAGCTCCGGTGGTCATCTCAGTCACCGGGTGCTCCACCTGGAGCCGGGTGTTGACCTCCATAAACATGAAGCTCGCGCCGTCCGGTGTGACGAGGAACTCGACCGTGCCCGCGTTCCGGTAGCCCGCTGTGGTCGTCAGGTCGACGGCGGCCCGCCGGATCTTCTGCTCCGCTGCGGCGTCGAGCACGGTTGACGCCGATTCCTCGATCACCTTCTGGTGCCGCCGCTGGATGCTGCAGTCCCGTACCCCGAGCGTCCAGACAGCGCCCTGGCCATCCGCGACGACCTGCACCTCCACATGCCGTGCCGCTGGCACGAGCCGCTCGATGAACAGGGTCGCATCGCCGAAGGCCAGGTTCGCCTCGGCGCTCGCCGACTCGAAAGCGGTAGCGAGATCAGCGGGATCGCCGACCATGCGGATACCGCGCCCGCCGCCTCCCGCGGCGGCCTTGATGACGACCGGGTACCCGAGCCGCCCGGCAATCGCCATGGCCTGCGTTGCGTCGTCCACCGGCCCGTCGCTCCACGGCACCACGGGCACACCGGCCCGCTCGGCTAGCCGTTTGGCTGCCACCTTGTCACCGAGCAGCCGGATCGTCGCGCTGCCTGGCCCGACGAACACGATCCCAGCCTCCTCGCAGCGCTCCGCGAACGAGGCACTCTCGGCCAGGAAGCCCCAGCCGGGCCAGACCGCGTCCACCCGGGCCCCGCGAAGCACCTCGACGACCCTCTCCTCATCCAGGTAGCTCGACTTGCGGCGGCCGTCAGCCGGATCGACGTACGTAGCCGGCCCCAGGCAAAGTGCCTCAGCGGCCTCACGTACATACCAGGCCCGTACATCCGGATCGGTGTGCACCACGACCGCCGTGATCTGCGGCCGGTCACCAGCCGCGTTCAGCTCGGCCACCGCGGTCAATGCGCGCATGGCGGGCTCACCGCGGTTGACGATGGCCAGCCGCCGGATTTGCTGCATATCACGTCCTCCCTCATGTCCGCCGCCGTGAATCGCCGGTCCGGCCCGCTCGCCGAGGCGGTCGAGGAGGGTCGCGGTACCTGTCTCAGGTCGGGCTGAAGGCCTTTATCGCCGGGATCAAGCCCCACTACGAAATGGCTGGCGCGGGTTCCAGCTCGATGAACTCGGTGGCGTTGACCCGTTTCAGTGCCATGCGTATGAAGGCCGGGATATCGCCCTGTTCTGCGTCCACGTATATTGTCGGCTTGACCAGGTGCACGCGCCGTCCGCGGGTCATGAGATCGCAGCCGTCGGCGGCTAGTACGTTCTTCACCCAGTCGGAGTCCGAGCCGTACGGTAGCGACATGACGTAACTTTCCCCCCGCCGGAATACTTTAACCGGGGTCCGGTACTCGCGCCCCGACTTGCGGCCGCGATGGTAGACCGCGCCGAATCCGGGGAAGAGTGGTATGACCCGGCCGACTATGCGATTGGCGAAAACGTGGTTGAAACGAGCAAGCCGCCTCCGGAACGACATGAACGAACTCCTATTCTGGCTTCCCGGGTAATGGATTCGTTTGCCGATGCGGCCGGCCGTC
This sequence comes from uncultured Actinomycetes bacterium, assembly GCA_963822825.1. GTDB lineage: Bacteria > Actinomycetota > Actinomycetes > Streptosporangiales > Streptosporangiaceae > JAWWPY01. The sequence continues at coordinate 164,898 of CAWGIW010000025.1, forward strand.
AATCTGAACGGCACGGGCTCATCACCTCGTTTGCTGAGGTTCTCCCCCGGGAAACCACGGCGGCACGGGTCTGTGGATCAGAATTTCCAGAGATTCCGCTGCCGGTAACGCGGTTCCCAGACCAGCCGGTTGATCAGCCGGGCGGGAGCGGGGAACGTAGCCAGGAACTCGTGCTGATCGGCAAGCGGTATCCCGTCGGTGATCCACGGAATGTAGACCGCTGCGCCTTTGATGCCCTGCCGGCGGGCCATCGCGCCCTTGAAGCCGCGCCAGTCCGCGGGCGTCAGCACGGACTGGATAAGCGGCAGCGCGCTTTCCTCCTCGTGCTTGAGGTGATGGTCGAGCACTGCGGAGAGTTCCTGGACGCGTTCGGCGAGGTTGCCCCCCTGGCCCGCGAGCGACTCATCGACCGCGGCGAGAAGCGGGTTGATCAGGGCGTGCTCGGCCTCCATCTCCTCTAGCATGGCGAGGTCGCCGGGCAGGCCGGCCACCGCGCGCTGGATACGGGGCCACAGGTCAGCGTCCTCAACGCTGTGGTGGATGAGGAGCTGGGTCTTGAAGTTCTGCCAGCCCACACGGACCTGGGAGGTGTCAGCCTTCCCGGCGGCGGAGGCGGCCAGGAACCGGCCGAGGTCCCGCCGGAAGGCGTTGTGAGTCGCATACATGACGGTGAAGTCGATCGCGGGTTGCTGCGTAATGGCCATGATGTGCCTAATCCTCAGATTCTTATATTAAATATCTTGTGTTAAATCTCTTGTGTTAAATGGATTGCGCATTATCTGGCATTGGATCAGCTCACTGGGCGGAGAAGCTCCAGGGCGTGGTGGGCGGCGGCGAAGTACCGCGGGTCTGGGTTGGTGGCGTATTCGCGCGTTGCGGCCTCGGAGATCTTGATCGCATGTTCGTCCCGCAACGCGACTGCCTCGTGCACGATCCATGTCTGGACCATTGGGTCGCCGCCGTCAACCGGCGGGGTCTCGCCATCGTGGCTATCGTGGCCAGCCCGGGACGCGAACATGCGCAGCAGCGTCCCGCAGATGCCACGCATCGCCTCATACGATGGCTGCGCGAGTTCGGGCGGGAGCTGGGGGAGGGTCATCCGCAGCGCTGCGGGCGCGGTAACCGTGTGAATCGGGGCGACCGGATTACCGCCGGGCGGTAGCACGGCGTAGCGTCCCGCGCACGTGGCGCTCAATTCCGTGAGCGCGGCGTCGGCTGACTCGCCGAGCCGGGCGTCCGCCGCGGCAAAGAGAGTGGAAGTGGGCGGCCGGCCGATCGTCTTGACCGTCCCGATCACCCGTGCCCCGCGGGCCAGTGCTCCCGTCGGTGGCTGGTACAGAGCCGCCCAAAAGGCGAGACCGTTGGCGAGCTCGTGGAGCTGGAGTGTGCTCGGTCGGTCGGTGCTGGCCAAGCTACGGACCGCGTGAGCCGTGCGGATCAGGCCATGGGTCAAGCCGGCCAGCATGCCGGGCATGAGCCGCGGCCACCACGTCGCTAGTGCCGCGCGCCACCCGGCGTCGTCGATCTCGTGCTGGAAGAGCGCCGCCCAGTCGGCGAGCCGCCTGACCTGGCCTAGGGCTGCCCGCCAGTCGGCGTCGTGGCCGGGATCGATGTCCGATACGGGCTCCGGCACCGAGCTGATGGTCCGGACCGTCGCGTACCAGTCGACCCAGGCCGGGACCTGGTCGCAGAAACCGAGCGTCGCGAGCGCTTCTGCCCCCATGGGGGCATGCATGGCGAACCCGCGGAACTGGCTCCTGCTCCCAAAGAAGAAACCGGCATGCCGGAGACGCTCGAGGGCCTCATTAACGGCGGCGTGGTATTCCCCATTAGTCATAGGTTGTTCCCCTTGGTTGAGGTCCGTACGGCCCCCGGCATAGTCGCGCCCTATCCGGATTCAGCCTGGGCGGGCGAAGATCGTGGGCGCTGCGCGGCCGCCGGCTGCGTGCTGGCGGCGTCCGGTGCCGATGTGGACGTGCCCGGTTCCGTCCCGGCCAGATGGCGGGCGAAGAATGCCTCGACGCGTTGCCAGGCGTCGGCCGCTGCCTCCGGATAGGGGCCGGCGCCGGTCGCCTCAAGCAGCACGCGGATGAGCAGCGGCCCGACGGGTGCGTCGTTGAGGAAGCAGTGCCCGGCTCCCGGGTACTCCTTGATGTCGTGCGGCACGCCAGCCTTCCGCAGTGCGGCCTCCAGCCGCGCCGCGGCGCCGCGGAGCGGGCGGTCGTGGCCGCCGTAGCTGGCCACCACGGGGCAGGACCCCCGTACCGCCTGGTCCAGATCCTTGGGCAGGAAGCCGTAGTTCGGGGCGGCGACATCGAAGCGCGGGGCAGTGGCGATGGCGAACGCCCCGCCCAGGCAGAAGCCGATGACCCCGACCTTGCCCGTGCAGTCGTCCTGGCGCAGCAGCCATTGGCGGCTCACCTCGATGTCCTCGAAGGCCCGGCCATGCCCGGCCGACAATGCCCGCATCATGGCCCGGATGCAACGCACCGCCCCACCGTCGCTGAACAGGTCGGGCATGATCGCCAGGTATCCGAGCCCGGCGAGCCTATCGGCGTGCCGCCGCATCACCTCGTCAGCACCGAATGCCTCATGCAGCACGACTACCCCGGGCCATGGCCCGGGACCCTCAGGCCGGGCCAGGTAGCCCCTGAGATGCAGCGCCGATCCGCGGCGCTCAGGGGCCCGCTGGCCGAGATCCACTTCGGGCATCATGGCTCCTTCGAATCGGACGGCATATCACCGGCCATGGGTGTCTGGCGCGAGAGGCGCCGCAGGACGAGCCTCTGGTTGGTTTCGGGGTGTCTAGCGCGGCCCTCCTGGCCGGCTAGGCGGGATCAGCCCCGGACGGTGGTGCCAGCGGCCTCGGGGGAGTCGTGGGCCGCCTCGGCGAGTTCGTCAGAGAGGGGGAGACCCAGCGGGTTGGCAGAATCGCCGCGGAGCTTCTTGACGGCCAGGCAGGAGGCGGCCCCCAGGAGCATTATCGCCGCGGGTACGGCCATGGTTGGTTTCAGCGCCTGGACGTATGCGTGCGTGAAGACCTGGGTCGCTATGTCCTGGATGCGGGTGGCGATGTCCTGCGGCACGCTCGGGGTGAGCGTCCGGGCGGTCCCGGACTCCCCGGCGCCCACCTGTAGCCCGTTCCTGGCGGCATGGGCGAAACTCTGGACGAACGTACCGCGGTACGCGGCGGGGACGGCCCCGGCCCGCTGCTGCGCTTGGTCTTTCAACTCGGAGGCTAGCTGGCTCTGAATGACGGCGCCGATCACCGCGGCGGCCAGCACCGAGCCGACCTGCCGCAGGGCGTTGTTGACCCCGGAGGCCGCGCCGGTTAGCCGTAGTGGGACGTTGCGCATGAGTTCGTTGGCCATGGGAGCGAAGGTGCAGCCGGCGCCCATTCCGATGAGGAAGAGCGGGCCCGCGAAGTCGATCCAGCTCGCGCTGACGGTGGCGATCGCCGCGATCCACAGCAAGCCCCCAGCGAACGCGGTCAGCCCCGCCATGAGGATGTATTTGCCGCCGAGGCGCCCCGAGAGCACGCCGGCCCTGCCATGATCATTGTTCCCAGTGCCAGGGGTAGCAGTGATAGCCCGGCCTTGAGCGCGCTGAAGCCCAGCACGGACTGCAGGTAGATCGTCATCGGCAGAAGCAGCCCGACGATGCCGAATGACACCGCGATCCCGATGAAGTTCATGATCGAGAAGTTACGGTCCCTGAACAGCGAGAAGGGCACCAGGGGCTCGTTGTCCTGCTGGCCGCGCTGGTAGAGCAGGAAGATCGCCATGAGCACGACAGCCGCGCCGATCATGGCCCAGATCCAGGGGTTCCAGTTATACCGTTGTCCCTCGATGAGCGCGAAGGACATGCAGAACAGGGAGCCTGATGCTAGGAACACCCCGGTGATGTCGAGTCTGTGCTGCACGACGCGCTGAGCGCTCGGCAGGATCGGCACGGCCATGAACAGGACGAGGATGCCGAGGGGTATGTTCACGAAGAAGATCCAGCGCCAGCCGAACTCGCTGACCAGCAGGCCACCGAGGGTCGGCCCGGCGGCGCCTGACACCCCGGCGACCGCGCCCCAGATGCCCAGCGCTAGGCCGCGCTTGTCGGCCGGGAACGTGACGACGATGAGCGACAGCGTCTGCGGCAGGAGCATCGCCGCTCCCAGGCCCTGGATGGCGCGGAACGCGATCAACTCCGTCGCGCCCTGCGAGAGCCCGCAGCCCAGGCTGGCCAGGGTAAAGACCACCAGTCCGGCAATGAATAGGGTCTTCTTTCCGCGCAGGTCGCCGAGGCGCCCCGCGGTGATCAGCAGGACGGCCAGGGCCAGGCTGTAGGCGTTGACGACCCACAGGATCTGGTCCAGCGAGGCGTGCAGCTCGTCAACCATGTTCGGGATCGCGATGTTTACGATCGTCAGGTCCAGCAGTGTCATGAAGAACCCGAGGGACAGGGTGATCAGGATCGCCCACGGGTTACCTTTCCATCTACTCACGTCTGCTCCTTGCCGTGAGCCTGGCTGGCACTCACGATCTCGCTATCGCCAACGCGGTGAGTGTGACATCAGTAACCAATTGTAGTGGGGGGCCCAATAATCGTTTCAGGCCGTATGTCCCCACTTCCTTGGGACGAACGTCACATCCGTCACGCCCTCGTCCTGCTGGCGGGTGCCCGCCGAGAGCTCTCCATCAGTCCGGGGCATCCCCCAGCCCGTCCATTGATCTGGGATTGTCGTCCATTGATCCAGGATTGACTGAGGTAGCTGCGGCATCGGGCTCGGTCACGGCGCGCCCGGGGGTGGCGGCGACGGGGCGGCGTGAGCGGCTCCATCGGTGCATGAACGGGCGTTCGACGATCCTGTACAGCAGCCAGGACAGCACCACCGAGAGCAGGAGAGCCAGCACGGTCAGACCGAGCATCTCCCAGAGGGTCAGGTGGGGGCCCACGCCGTAAGAGTTGGCGGCGACACCGAGCGCCCGCGCACCGTAGTCGATCACCTGCTCGTGCACGAGGTAGAACGCGAATGAGATATTTCCGAGCCAGATCATGACGCGGCCGCTGAGCACCGAGGGGCGTCCGCTGATGTCGATGCTTGCGCCGGCGACAATGATGAGGGCGAGCGGGATGACGGTGATCGACACCAGCCCATACAGGCCCGACGCGTACCGTGCGCCGATGTAGCAGCCGATGAGCAGGAGTGTGGCCGGTGCCATCCCGACCGGGCTCCGCCGCCCGGCAATCACGAGACGGGCCAGGATCATCCCTAGGACGAACTCCAGGCACCGGGTGACGGGAAAGAAGTAAACGAACCACAGTTCGTTCATCGAGTACGGCATGAACGGATAATGCTGGCCGCCGGCCATCAGATGCTCGGCGATGAGGGGCACGCACCAGATCGCCGCCACCACCGCCCCGGCCCACAACCACAGCCGTTCCACCCGGAGCCTGCTGATCAGCCACAGCAGCAGCGGGAAGCAAAGGTAGAAGAACGCCTCACAGCACAGCGACCAGCTCACGCCGTCGACGCCGCTAAGGATGTCGTAGTTGGGTATCCACGCGTGGACCAGAAAGATGTTCGGGATGATCTCTGCGCTGGTGACCGTCTTATCGACGGCCATAGCCAGCAGTATCGCGGCAAGGGCGGTCACCAGATGGTTTGGGTAGATCTTGCAGGCGCGCCGTCGCCAGAAGGCCCTGGGAGTGTCGCCGGGGCGCACCGACCAAGTCAGGACGAATCCGCTGAGGACGAAGAAGAAGGAAACGCCTGTTCCTCCGAAGTTGCCCCAGACGTACTGCAGGCCGTGTGGGATCCATGTCATGCTCGCGGGGACGACCGTAAAGAGATCGTGCGAGAGGAAGACCGCGAAGGCGGCGATGAAACGCATGCCGGTAAGCGAGTTGAGCGACCTGACAGGTTTAGCCGACGAGGATTGAGCAGGCTTAGCGGCAAGCGTGGTCATGAACACTCCTTCGGGCCAGGCTGAGTTACGGCTCGCCACTAGCCATCTCTGGCCATGGGTTTCTTTCGCCGTCTCGTATCAAGTGAGGTCTGGGTCGCTTGAGCCGGACGCAGTCAGCGTCGTCGCTACCCGGCGGTTGCAGGAGGTGCCAGGCGAGGCGCGGCTAGCGGTGCACGACGGTCGCCGGGCCACGCTCGTCCGGCATGAAGGTCCAGAGTTCCTCCGCCCGCGCCACCCCGATGGCGGCCACGCCGGAGCGCCCGGTGCCGGGCCTGATACTCCAGGACGGGCGTCGAGGGCGGCCGCCCGTGCGCTCAGCCGACCAGGCTGGCGCCCTCGGCCTCAGAGTCGTCACCGGCGATGGGAAGGCCGTGCGGGTTGGCCGACGCGCCCCGGATGCCCTTGACGGCGAGGCAGGCGATCGCGCCGAGCAGCATCACCGCGGCGGAGACGGCCATAGTCGGCCGCATTGCGTCGATGAACCCGTGCCTGAAGATCTGGTCGGCTATGTCATGGATGCGCAGGGCGACGTCGTGCGGCACGCTCGCCGGGAGGTGTCCCGTGGTCCCGGTCTGTCCAACGCCGATTTGCAAGCCGTTCTTGCCCGACTGGGCGAAGCTCTGGATGAACCCGGTGCGGTAGGGCGGGGGGACCGCAGCGGCCCGCTGCTGCGCCTGGTTCCGCAGCGACAAGACGAGCTGGCTCTGCAGGATCGCGCCGATCACTGCGCCGGCCAGCACCGAGCCGACCTGCCGCAGGGCGTTGTTGACCCCGGAGGCCGCACCGGTCAGCTTCGGCGGGACGTTGCGCATGACTTCGTTGGCCATCGGGGTGAAGGTGCATCCGACACCCAGTCCGATGAGGAAGAGCGGGCCCACGACGGAGGTCCAGCTCTTGCCGACGCTGGCGGTCGCCATGATCCACAGAATGCCGCCCGCGAACGCCAGCAGCCCGGGCATCAGGATGTACTTGCCGCCGAGGCGCCCCGCGAGTGCGCCGGCCGGCCGGCAATGATCATTGACCCTAGTGACAAGGGGAGCAAGAGCAGCCCAGCCCTGAGCGCGCTGAAGCCCAGGACGGACTGCAGGTAGATCGTCAGCGGCAGGAGCAGCCCGACGATGCCGAACGCCACCGCGATCCCGATGAAGTTCATGATCGAGAAGTTGCGGTCCCTGAACAGCGAGAAGGGCACCAGGGGCTCGTTGTCCTGCTGGCCGCGCTGGTAGAGCAGGAAGATCGCCATGAGCACGACGGCCGCGCCGATCATGGCCCAGATCCAGGCGTTCCAGTTGTACCGCTGCCCTTCGATGAGCGCGAAGGACAGGCAGAACAGCGAGGCGGAGGCCACCAGGACCCCAGTGATGTCGAAGCGGTGCCTGACGGTGCGGCGCATGGCCGGCATGATCGCTACGGCCATGAAGAGGACCAGGACGCCGAGGGGGATGTTCACGAAGAAGATCCAGCGCCAGCTGAACTCGGTGACCAGCAGCCCGCCGATGCTCGGCCCGGCGGCACTGGAGACTCCCGCGACCGCACCCCAGATGCCCAGCGCCACGCCGCGTTTCTCGGAGGGGAACGTGTCGACAATGAGCGACAGCGTCTGCGGCAGCAGCATTGCCGCTCCCACGCCCTGGACGGCGCGGAACGCGATCAACTGCGCTGGATCCCGCGCGAGACCGCAGGCCAGGCTGGCCAGCGTGAACAGCGCAACCCCCATGATGAACAGGGTTTTCTTTCCGCGCAGGTCGCCGAGGCGGCCCGCCGTGATCAGCAGGACGGCCAGGGCCAGGGTGTAGGCGTTGACGACCCACAGGACCTGATCCAGCGAGGCGTGCAGCTTGTCGACCATGCTCGGGATCGCGATGTTCACGATCGTCAGGTCCACCAGCGTCATGGAGAACCCGATGGACAGGGTGATCAGGATCGCCCACTGGTTACCGCGCCATCTGCTCACGTTTCCTCCTGCCCGTGGGCCAGGCAAGCGCTCACGGTGTCGTTGTCGCCCACCGTGGGCGACCCTGTTTGCGGCTTTCCGGCCAGTTCTGGTACGCGATCGAGCCTCGCGTGCATCTGCGCGACGCTCGTCTCCGCGTTAGCTAAAGGGCTCTGGCGCGATAAGTGTGTCATTTGCAACCAATTGTAGTTCAGGCAACGGGCCATGCAATAGGGCCACCGTCACAAGCCGCGCTCAGCCTGCCTCGCTGTCTGGCCGGCCGAGGACGTGCCTGGGAGATCTCGCTATCGACCGGCGATTGCGCGAGCGCTATGCGACGCAGACACCTTCCACCGCGATCTTCTCGTAAATGTGTGGGTATGCGACTATCCCTTCGGGAAACTTGCTGGCGTTCTTCCTGAACTTCGGATTGGAGTGGGCGCGGGCGAGTGCTTCGGTGGACTCCCAGACCCCGATGTTCACCAGCAGCTGGCTGTTGGCCGTGCCCCGGAGCAATTGCGTTGAGATAAAGCCAGGGCTGGCCTTCATGACCGAGGCGTCATCGTGCCAGATTGACAGGAACTCCGCCATGGCGTCCCGTGGCACGACGAACGTGTTGATCACCACGACGGAACCGGTCTTCTCCTGAAACTGGGACGCGAGCGGCGTCGAAGGATCCAGAGTGTCAACCTTGATCATCTGCCTTCTGCCTTCCGGTGCGGATCACTATGAATGGTTATCTGCCGCCATAAGCCCGATGTGAGCCGGTCAGCTCACCCATCTGAGATCGGGTGAGCTGCCCACGGCTCATCTTCGAGCGCGCTCATCGACCCTCGGAAGAAGATCAGTGGTTCATGGTTTTCGCGCGGAGCACCCAGTTCGATCACCTCGCCGAGGAAAATGGTGTGGTCACCGCCCTCGAACTCGTTGACGAGCCTGCAGGCCAGGAAGGCCAGGGCCTCGCTGAGGATCGGCATTCCCTCGGCCGAGTGGTGGTGCGCCACGTCCTGGATTGCCGCGGTATCTTTCCTCGCGAAAGTCCAGGCGAGCCGTTCCTGCCGTCCCGCCAGGAAGTTGACCACGAACATGCGGGATTCCTCTACCACCGTACGGAGCCGTGATTCCTTGTGCAGGCAGAACAGGACCAACGGGGGATCGAGGGAAACGGAGGTGAAAGAGTTGACGGTGGCCCCCATCGATCGGCCGCTCTCTCCGCTGGTAATCACGGTCACGCCGGTGACGAAGAGACCGCACACGCTGCGCAGCAGTTTTCCTTCGATCGGCTGAGCCGCGTCAACTGACTGAATTACGGAGGTCACGAATATCCCCTCTACCTATGGTTGTGACTCGTAGCATGTAACCCCGCTGATCTGCTACGCACGCGGATCAGCGGGGATGCATGTCAGAACATTCCGCCTCCGGCGCGGATGGCCTGCCCGGTGATCCAGCGTCCCTGGTCGGAGATGAGGAACGCCACGACATCGGCGATGTCCTCCGGTTCGCCCAGACGCCCCAACGGTGTTTGCATGAGGATCTGGTTGACAATGTCAGCGGACACGCCCTCTGCGGCGTCGGTGCGGGTGACGCCCGGCAGGACGCTGTTCACCGTGATTCCGCGGGGGCCGAGTTCCTTGGCGAGTGTCATCGCCATCGCGTCGCCGGCCGCCTTGCTCGCCGCGTAGACGGCGGTGCCCGGGCGGTGGGTCAGGGCGATCCCGCTGGAGATCACGACGATCCGGCCGCCGTCGCGGAGCCGGTTGGCGGCCTCGCGTAGGGCCACGAACGTCGTCCGGGTGTTGGTCGAGAAGATGTTGTCGAAATCCTCGTCGGTGGCCATCGCGATCGGCGCGAAACCGCCGACACCGACGTTGTTCACCAGGATGTCCAACCCACCGAAGTGCTGTTCGGCGGTGTCGAACAGTCCGCGCAGTTGCTGGGGGTCGACGACATCGGCCCGCGCCGCGACGGCGTGGCCGCCGTTGGCCTTGATCGCGGCCACGACCTTCGCGGCCGCCTCCTCGTTGGTCCGGTAGTTGACAACCACACTGACGCCGTCAGCTCCGAGCCGCTCGGCGATGGCCCGGCCAATTCCGCGCGAGCATCCGGTAATGAGCGCGACTTTATCGTGCGCCATGAGATAGATCACCTTCCATAGCAGGCTCCAGTTATGCGGTCGTGGTCACAGGTCGCGAATCGCAATAGAAGCGAGCGCTAGGCGACGCAGACTCCCTCGACCGCGATCTTCTCGAAGATGTGCGGGTATGCGGTTATCCCGTCCGGATATTTGCTGGCCGCCGCCTGGAACTCCGGCTGGGAGTATGCGGCGAAGAGCGCCTCGGTGGACTCCCAGACCGCGACGTTCACCAGGAGCTGGCTGTCGGCCGTACCCCGGTGCAGCTGCGTCGAGATGAGGCCCGGGCTGGCCTTCATGAACGAAGCGTCCTCCCTGAAGACCGTCAGAAATTCCTCCATCATTTCCCTAGGCACGATTATCGTGTTGATCAGGGTGATGGGGCCAGTCTTCTCATGGAACTGGGAAAATAGTGGCGTTGAAGGATCCATATCATCAATGATCATCTGATCTTCGCTTTCCATTTTAGAGCGTTCTGGGAATTGCCGTCCATCATTCGCGGACAGTCATGGTTAGCGTCCACGGGGGCAGCGCCGCGAACCATGACTGCCGCGATTCAGGCGGTTGCCCATGATGGTCGCGGACCTGGCATTGCCGTCAGTTGAAGCGGAACGAACCGGACTCGTGCAGCACGGTCATGACCGACGGCTCGTCGCAGCGCTCGTCGAGGTTCTCGCGGTAGCGCTGGAACGCTTCCAGCTTCTCGGTGCCGGGCACTGGAAAGACATCGGCATTGACGAAGGCCACGAAGCTCACCTTGTCGTCGAGCTGGAAGGTCGCTTCGCGCAGGCCGTCCAGCGAGGCCGACTCGAGCGCCGTATAGACATCCCGGTGCAGAGCCAGGTGTCGTTCCAGCTGGTCGGGCTTTACCTTGTAGTTGATCATCATCCACATGATTAGTTCCTCTTCTCGTTGAGAGTAGTGCGGACAGCAGGACAGCGAGCGCGGCTCATTCGTACGCCCGCGATCACTTGGCCATCATCTGATGCATCTATGACGTTGGTGTCAGCACTACGATGGGGATGGGTCGCTTGGCTCTCTTCTGGAATTCTCCGATGAATGGATAGACATCGATGAAGCCCTGCCACATTTCATCCCGCTCGGGCCCGGACGACAGCACCTTGGCATTGACATCGATCAGTTCTCTGCCGATATCTATGGTCGCCTTGGGGTGGGCACGAATGTTCAGGAACCACAACGGATGAACGGCCGCCGGGCCGCCGGGCACGTCGAAGTGGCCGGGCACGGCGGCTACCACGAAGCGGCCGCGATCATACTGGTAGCCCACCGGGGTGGTGCGCTCTTTCCCGGATTTCCTGCCAATAGTTGTGAGAAGCAGGGCGTCCAGGTCCCCGAACCGCCCGAGGACCTTTCCGTGTGACTTTCGGAAGAGATAGATGTTCAGGCGGATGAAGAATCGGCCGATTACCTTGTTGGCTTTCGACGGCGGCTTCGAATAGAGAAAGACATTGAACCGGACGAACGCTTTTATGAACCTGCCGGCATTCAATTCGGGCCTCGTTGTAGACCACGAGGTCAGCATTTGCCTTTCCTGTGTTTCGGGTGCGGGCTCCGGCAAGGAAGCCGTTGTTGGCTCCGGCCTGGTTTCTGGCATGGGCTTAATCCTTTTCCTGGTTGGGATGGCTGGAGTTGCCACTGGGTGGCACCGCTCGCGGGCCGCCCTGCGGAGGAAAAGCAACGATGCGGTGCCTCATCCCGAGTTCCCGAATCCGGTCCCACTCTGGAGGCGGCTCTTCGCTCAGCAGCTGGCTCAGCTCGGCGAAGAACTTCTCGATACCGCCCGGGGCCGTGGTGCACAGCATCTTGCTCGGCCTGTGCCACGTGTTGACGAACGAGTGGCCGACCCCCCGGGGGCCGTAGACGAGCGCGCCGGCTGGGGCCTTGTGCACGTCATCGCCGAGTCTGATATCGAACCCGCCCTCGATGACGTAGAAGGCTTCGTCCGTGTCTTCGTGGATATGGAACAGCGAGCCCTCGCCGGGGGGAACGCTGACCTCGTAGAAGGAGTACCGGCCCCCGGTATCCTCACCACGGAGCAGAAAGCGCGCGGCTTCCTCCCCGCCCCACGTGATCGGCTCGACGTCATCGAGATGGACGAGCTTGCCTGTCCTGATCGTCATGGTGTATCCCTCGTCGCAGGCGTTCCGAATCTTCGGCGGATGCCAGAGGGGCCGGCGCGTCTAGAGCACCTTCTTGCCCCGGATGCCGGCCTTGGCCACCCCGGTCAGCAGCGCGCGCCCGAGTTCGCGCATCTCCGGAGGTGCCTTCGTGTTCGCCCAGTACATGAACTTGATCATGAGCGCGGTAGTCGGGAGAACGAGGCGGCGGTCTTCGTCATCCCAGCCGAAGACGGGGTTCACGAGGTCGCAGTCCTTCAGGAGACCGAAGATGATGTCGGCCGCCTCATCACCGGTAAATTCCCCGACCTCGTATTTCTCACATGTCTCGGCGGTGGCCTCGAGGAGGTTCTTGAACTTGGTGCTCTCCGGCCACCACAGGCCAGGGTGCGGCGCCTCCTCCAGCGCGTCGAAGTGCCGCACGTCACCGTCTACGAGGAAATCCAGCCGCGCCCGGGTCAGCCGCATGACGCCCGGGGTGAGGAAGTTGGCCCACACCCGGAACACCGCGTTCCACAGCCTGAAGTGTGAGAAGGCTATGTAGGAGCTGTTGACTAGGTCGTCGTTGTATTGGAGCAGGCCCTTTTCCAGCCTATCGACGTACTCGAAGCGCTCTACGGAGAAGTCGTCATCCTCGAGCGCGGTGAGGATCCGGCCGACGAGCGCGTGAACGACTTCGAAGGTGTTGGAGAGGCCGCGGGAAAACAATGGGTCAATGAATCCGGCCGCGTGGGACATCAGGCACCAGCGATGGCCGATCGACTGCTTCGAGGAATACTGCAGACGACCTGTCGATATCCACTCGCGGACCCTTGTCGCGTCCGCGAACTGCCGCTTGACGGCAGGATACATGTCCAGGTAGTGGTTGAACTCCTCATCGGGAGTCATGTCGGTCGGCTTGGGGTATGTGCGCTCGTCAAAGGTGAGGCCGACGCTGCACAAAGGGTTCAGCGAAGCCTTGTGATTGTTGAACGGAATAATCCAGAACCAGCCGCGCTCGAAGATGTGGTGCAGTGTGCCGCCGTTCCATGGCGCGGGCGGCCGGAGGCTCAACGGATGGTGGATGACGTCGTCGAACGGCTTGACGCCGATGTAGTGGGTGAAGAGGGAACGCGAGTGGTGCTTGAAACGGGCGGGCTTCTCCCGCAGATCGAACTTGTCCGCGAGCGGTGAGCGGAAGCCGCTGGCATCGATCAGGTACTTGGCCCGGAAAACCTCGCCGTTCTGGCCGGTGACGGTGACGCCGTCGTCATCGAAGTCCAGGTCGGCGGCACGCCAGTTCTGCCGGGTGGTGCAGCCGTACTTGGCGGCGACGTGGAAGTAGTACGAATCGGTGTCCTGGCGGAACAGGTGGCTTGCCTCGGTGAGGAGCTTCGGGATGACGAACATGGTTGTCTCTCGCGGGTCGGGCTCCTGGCCCGGGTGTTCCAGCACGAAGCCGAAGCTCTGCTTCTTTCCGTGGAATGGGCCAATGTGGCGGGTGACGGCCTTCACGTCGAGCAGATGCTTGAGCTCAGGAACGTCGTAGCGCAGGGAGAGGATGTGCAGCCATTCGATCAGTTGCGGGGTCATCGACTCACCGATCGCGAAGCGCGGATGCGATGCGGCGTCTACGAGTACTACGTTCGCGCCCTGGCGGGCCAGGATCGCCGCGCTCACGGAACCGGCCAGGCCGGAACCCAGGATCAGGACGTCGCACTGATGTACTTCGCCGGAGTTGTTTGGCTGATTTGTTGCCTTGACCATGCTGGGCATGACCGCGTCCCTCGCTTCGAAATAGCGTTTCCGTGTATCTTGCGTATTGCCGTCGGCTACGCAGGCATTTGCTCGTGTGCCGAACCACCTGTCCAGCGCCGCCCGGGGGTCGGCTCCCCGGTCACCGGTCCAGGCCACGTAGCCGTCGGGGCGGAGCAGCACCGTGTCCAGCCCCTCGGCGGAAGTGCCGGGCCCAGGCGCCGCCGTTACCAGGTTCGACCTGGTCGGCCCACGGGGCCGCGAGCGCCATCCAGCCAGGCCCGGCGGGCCGGGTCGGCGGACAGGTCAAGCAGCACGCCGCGGGCGGCGCGCAGCAGCGCGGTGGTGCTGGACGGGCCGGATCCCGTACGCACGCCGGACAGGTGCGGCATGCGGCGTCCCGATCAACGGGTGATCACCTAGGTCGTAGCGAATGTCGAGGCCGCTGATCACGCAGCCCAGGTGGGTACTCACGACGGGATGACCGAGCAGTTCGGCGGCGACGGCGCGTACTGCCTCGACCTCTTGGCCACCGAGCGAGAGCATCGTCTGGGCCTCGATGTTGGCCAGGACCCGCCGCCCCACCATGTGCCGTTCTGTCGTGATAGGTGTCGAGCAGTCCGGCCGGGGCCCGGCCGGTCGCCTGCGCGGCCAGCTTCCAGCCCAGGTTGAGCGCGTCCTGCAGGCCGAGGTTGAGAGCCTGGCCGCCCACCGGCATCTGCCGGTGGGCGGCGTCTCCCGCCAAGAGGATCCGGTCCTTGCGGTACCGGGCCGCCTGACGGCTGGCATCTCCGAAGGAGTTCACCCAGATCGGCGTTCCAGCGCCGATGTCCTCGCCGGTGACCCGAGCCCATACCTCGGCGACGTCCGCGAACTCGGGGCTCGGCGGTGCGCCGTGCGGCTCGGCGCCGAACTCGTGGACCATGACGCGGGTGACGCCGTCGCTGCGTCTGGCGGCGATGGCGAGGCCGGTCGCGAGCCGCTGAAAGCGGCGGTTGGGTATCTCAATGCCGGTCACATCGGCGCGGAGCAGTTCGCGAGTCGGGCGTCCGTGCCGGGGAAATCGAAGTTCGCCAGCCGCCGTAGCGTGCTGTCCTCGCCGTCGCAACCCGACGAGGTAGCCGCGGACGCTCATGCTGCGCCCGGCCGCCGGGGCCAGCGACCTCGACGGTCACCTGTTCGTCCGTGGTGGTCAGGCCGTATACCTCGTGACTCACGCCGGATGTCCGACACCCAGGATCGGCGGCCCATTCGGCCAGCAGTTCCTCAACACGTGTCTGCGGAACTTTCCACTGGCCCGGATAGCGGGTGGGCAGCCCGCTGAGATCGAGCGGCACCCCTCCGAAATGCCCCATGCCGTCGTTGGGCGGGGTGCGCAGGGACCCCAGTAAGCCCCGCTGATCAAGGAGCTTCCATGGTGCGGGCATGCAGGGTCGAGGCCCGGGATTCGGTGGTCGGCGCGGCCAGCCGCTCCAGGACCGTCACCTCGCGCCCCGCCGAGCCGCAGTTCACCGGCCAGCATCAGGCCGACCGGCCCGGCGCCGACGATGATGACCTGTGTGTGGTGGGCCATCGTCAGACGCCGGGCCTCGGCGTATTCCTTGGCGTGCCCGAGCGTCGCCCGGCTGTTGGTGCTGAGCGCGTTCTTGACGAACTCCCGGGCCTCGGCGACGCCGGCCTCCTCGCCGAGGATGGCTTCGGATGTTCGCGGCGTTGATCACCACGGTGTGCTGGGAGGTGGCGGCGACCCCGTCGCCGGCGTCCGCCAGCAGCCAGTAGCCGGTGTGCAGGGTCATCAGGGCCGGCAGCGTGATCTGCTTGTAGACGATCTGCGGTGCGGGAAGCACACGCGTACCGACTTGGTGGTGTGCGTCGAGCCGTCCTTGGTCCGGGTGTCCATCTCCAGGATCTGCAGGCCGGGGGTCGTCCTCCGTGAGCGCGACCCGGACGACGTGCGGCAGCCGCTCCTTCCAGAGCTGGGCTTCGTTGATGAAGTCGTATACGTCCTTGGCCGCGCCGTCGATGCGCACCGTGTCCTCGAAGGACAGCATGAGATCGTCCGCGGGCCGGTGGCCAGCTCCGACGCTGCCTTGAGCGCGGCCAGCTCGGACCGGCTGTTGCGGTCCACCGCCTGCTCGATCCAGGCGAGGTGCCTCCGGGTCGTCGTCGACCGCCCGGTAGTCGTGCAGCAGCCGGACCCGGCACTCGCCCTGCGAGACCGGCTCGATCGAGCCAGGTGCCGCCCATGGCCGCCACCGGTGGCGTGGAGACCTCCTGGCGGAACTCGATCCGCAGCCGCGCGGGGTCCAGCACGCCGCCGCGAGGTCCAGTTCTTGGCCTCGCCGTTGGCGGTGGCCCAGATCCGGATCCGCTCGTGCTGCCCGGCGCCGCTCGACGTGGTCGACGTAGACGGTCGGCGGGAAGATCCGCGGCCAGTTCTCCACCTCGGCGATGAGCCGGTAGACGGCGGCGGCCGGGGCGGTCACCGTGATCTCGTGCTCGACCTCGCGGTGCCTGGCTGCGACATGCTCCTTCTCCTGTCAAATAGGGGCGTTGCCGCGGCCTTAGAAGTTGCCCAGGCCGCCGCAGACGTTGATCGCCTGCGCGGTGATCGAGGCGGCGGTGTCGGTGGCCAGGTAGCCGACCAGGCCGGCGACCTCCTCGGGGGTGGAGTAGCGGCCGAGCGGGATCTTCGCCTGGAACTTCTCGAGGATCTCCTCCTCGGTGGTCTTCCAGGCCGCGGCGTAGCCCTGCGCGGACGCGCTGGGCCATCGGGGTCTCGACGTAGCCGGGGCAGACCGCGTTGACGGTGATGCCGGTCGGCGCCAGCTCGTTGCCGAGGGCCTTGGTGAAGCCGACGACGCCGTGCTTGGACGCCGAGTACGGGGCGCCCAGCACGACGCCCTGCTTGCCGGCGGTCGAGGCGATGTTGATGATGCGGCCGCGATCCTTGGCTGCGCATGCCGCCGGCGTTCAGCACCTCTCTGGTCATCCGGAAGACGCTGTTCAGGTTGGTGTTGACGACGTCGAGCCACAGGTCGTCGTCGATGTCGGCGGTGACGCCGCCGCCGCTGCGGCCCGCGTTGTTCACCAGGACGTCGATCGGGCCGAACCGGTCCACGGCGGCCTGGACGAACGCACTGATGTCATCGGCGGACCTGACGTCGCATGCGGCGCCGTAGACCTCGAGATCCTCGTCTCGCAGTTCCTTGACGGTTGTCGCCACGTTCTCGGCCGAGCGCGCGCAGATGAACACCTTGTGGCCCTGGGCGGCCAGCGCTCTGCTGACGGCCAGCCCGATTCCGCTGGTGGCGCCGGTGACGAGCGCGACCCGCTGCGCTTCAAGCGACATGCCTTCTCCTCATGAATCTCGGTGGTATCCGGTACTAGCGGTCTGCCGGAGGAGTCGCGCTAAGGACCCCTCCGGCAGACCATCCGCGCCACGTCGGCTTGAGCAAGGCGGCAGCGCCACGCGGGTCTCTCAGGCCGCGAGCTGCGCGGCGAGCTGCGCGTTGACGATCGGCGAGCAGTGCCCGCGGCGTGTCCGCGTCGGCGATCGTGGAGTCCTCTAGCTCGATCTCGTGCTCGCGCTCGATCGAGCCGACACGCCTCCAGCAGGGCCACAGAGTCGTAGCCGAGCTGCTCGAAGGTCAGGTTGAGGATGTCGCCATCGAGGTCGATGCTCTCGTCCTCGCCAGCGGCCGTACGCAGGATGCTTCTTGAGGTCTTCGATGGTGAGTTCCGGAAGCGGTCATCCTCGATCACTTCTTCGCTTTGCCTTGGGCCCTGGGTTATCTGGCGGCCTGGCGCACAGCCATTGCGGAATTGAAGCCGCCGTATCCCCGGGCGAGCACGAGCGCCGCGCTCACCGGCATCCTCCTTGGCTCGCCGAGCACCATGTCGAGGTCGTACTCCGGGGCCGGTGAGGTGTTCATGGTCGGCGGGATCAGCCCATCGCGAATAGACAGCAGCGCGGTGACCAGGTCGAGCGGTGCGGCGCCGGAGAACAGCCGGCCGGTCATCGTCTTGGGCGCGGTGACCGGAACGCCCCGCGGCCCGAACACCGCGCTGATGCGCGGCGGCCTCGCAGCGGTCGAGTTCCGGGATCGCCGGCCGCGTCGGCGTACACCACGTCGATCTCGCCGGGCGCCAGGCCAGCGTCATCCAGGGCGAGCTGGATCGCCCGCCGCAGCCCAGGCTCGCGCCCGCTGCCCGGCTTCGGGTCGAACGTCGATCCGTAGCCGGCAATCTCGCCGTAGACCCGCGCATCCGCGCTGATACGCGGCCATCGGCGTCCTCCAGGATGATCAGCGCCCCGCCCTCCCCGGGGACGTGCCCGGCTGGCTTCCGCGTCGAAGGGGAGGTACGCCCGGTCGCGGTCGTCGCTGGTGCTCAGCCGTCTGCGTGGCGAGCTGGGCAACCCAGCCCCATGGGCAGATTGACGCATCGATGCCGCCGCATACCATCAGCCGGATGCCCTTGCGGATCTGCCGCCGGGCCAGCGCGATCGCGTCCAGTCCGCCGGCCTGGTCGGAGACGAGGACGACGCCGGGACCCCGCATGCCGTTGCGGATCGAGATCTGGCCCGTGTTCACCGCGTAGAACCAGGCGAAGGACTGATAGGCGCTGACGTACTTGCGGCCCTTGCTCCACAGCTTCTGCAGCTCTCGCTGGCCGAACTCGAAGCCACCCGAGGAACTGGCCGTGATCACGCCCATGCCGAACTCCGGCCACTCCTCCGGCCGGACTCCGGCGTCGGCCAGCGCCCAGTGGGCCGCCACGAGGGCCAGCTGGGTCATGTGGTCGGTCTGCGGGATCAGCCGGCCGGGCAGATAGTCTCTCGCCACGAAGCCCGGCACCTCTCCGGCCAGCCGGGCTGGGTAACCCGTCGCGTCGAACCGTTTGATCGTCGCCAATGCCGCTCGTTCCGCTGCTGGTCGCCGCCCAGTACTCGGCCGTGCCAAGCCCGTTCGGGGCCGTGACCCCTGTCCCCGTCACGACCACGGACGCGCTCACGCGACGCTCCGCAAGACCATGGCGCTCTGGAAGCCGCCGAACCCGCTGCCGACCGTCAGCACCGCGTTGGTCTGTCCACTCCCTGGCCGTGAGCGGGACGTAGTCCAGGTCGCATTCTGGGTCGGGTTCGTGCAGGTTCGCGGTCGGCGGCACCAGGTTGTTCCTCATGGCCAGCGACGGAGGCAGCGATCTCGATGGAGCCGATCGCGCCGAGCGAGTGCCCGATCATCGACTTAATGGAGCTCACCGGGGTCCGGTAGGCATGTTCGCCCAGGCTCAGTTTCAGGGCCGCCGTCTCGTGCCGGTCGTTCTGCTTGGTGCCCGAGCCGTGGGCGTTGATGTAGTCGATCTCGTCTAGCGTTCATCCGTGCCTCATCCATGGCGGTGCGGATCGCCTCGGCCAGTCTCGCGCCCATCGGGCCGCAGGCCCGTCATGTGGAAGGCGTTGCAGCGTGAGGCGAAGCCCGCGATCTCGGCGTAGGCGCGGGCCTCGCGCGCCCGGGCCCGCTCGTACTCCTCGAGGACGAACATCGCCGCTCCCTCGCCGAGGACGAAACCATTGCGGGACCTGTCGAAGGGCCGGGAGGCGTGTTCTGGGTCGTCGTTGCGCGCCGTGGTCGCCTTGATCGCGTCGAAGCAGGCCACCGTGATCGGAGAGATCGGGAGCGTCGGTGGCGCCGGCGATCATCACGTCGGCGCCCCCCTCGCGGATCAGGTTCGGTCGCGTAGCCGACCGAGTCCAGGCCGGACGTGCAGCCGGTCGAAACCACCGTGACTGGCCCCTCGGCCCCCCACCGACCAGGCCACCTCGCCCGCGAACGAGCTCGGCACGAGGTAGTCGTAGAGGTGCGGGACCGCGTACGTCGTGGTCGACCAGGTCCAGCCGGCCGCCGTCGCTGACGACGCGGTACTCCTGCGTCCAGCCTCATCGTGGCGCCCACCGCGCTGCCGACCGTCACTCCGGTCCGGTACGGGTCCAGGTCCGACGGCTCCATGTCCGCTGTCGGCCATCGCTTCCGCTGCGGTGACGACGGCGAACTGGGCGGCGCGGTCCATGCGGCGGATCTCCTGCGGGCTCAGCCCGTGCGCCTCCGGCTCGAAATCGACCTCGGCCGCCACGCGGGAACGGAACGGGGAGGGATCGAAGAAGGTGATCCCCCTGGTCGCGGTCCGGCCCTCGCTCAGCAGGCTCCAGAAATCCTTGACGCCGATACCGCCCGGCGCCACGACCCCTATGCCGGTTATCACTACTCGCCGTCTCATGTCGACGTGGCTCCGTTCGGGAAAGGCTCATCATCAGGGCTTGGCCCAGTTGTAGAAGCGCGCGGCCATCGCGTCGGCGGGCGATCGCCAGGTCGCCGGGTCATAGGCGGCGATGTACGGCCTGAGGTCGTCGCTGATCTTCACGAACAGGGGCTGATTCTTCGCTTCCTCGATCGCCGCACCGCCGTCGTCGGAGTCGAAATCCTGAAGGTGGAAGTACAGACCGTGGTAGGAGAAAAGCTGACGGCGCCGGGTCCCCATGAGATCCGGCATCCCCGTGCTATCGAACTCCCGGAAGACCTGCGCCACGTCGGCGCTGGCGCCCGGTTCCATCCGTGCCACGATCAAAGTGCTGTGCATCGGGTCTCTCCTTTTGCCGAGATAGCTCCCAAGAGCTGGTTCCTCTGGCGAGCAGGCGTTGCAGATGAGCGCGGCGCCAAGCCGGCCAAGGCCGGCGCTGGTCAGCGCGCCGTTCGCGGGTGGCGGAGCCGACGCAATGGCGGCATCCGGGAGCCCTACACGGCTGGCACGACCGAGGACGCCCAGTCGATCTGGTCGGGATGCTGCTCGGCCCGGACCCGCAGTTGCCCCTCTGACCCGATCACCAGGGCGGCGGGGGCGATCTCCGGGCTCACCTGGACCTCCACCCCGAGCCCGGCGAGCTGCCGGGCGAGCTTGTTCGCTCGCCTGCCGCCGACCAGCAGTAGCGGCTCCCGGCGCAAGCTGGCGATCCACAGCCCGACCTGGACGGCCGCGGTCGCAGAAACACTGCCGTCGTACGGCACAGCGATCGGTGAACCTGTGAGGTCTGACCCGGCGACGGTGATCAGCCGTCCGGTCACGGCGGCCTGGGCGGTTTCATAACCGAACGTAGCGGCATCCAGCAGCACGCACGAGGGTGCTTCCGCCGTGACCAGCGCGGCCAGCTCGGCTGGCACGTTGGAAGCGAACCTGCTCACCACCTGGACCGGTATCGAGCCGATCGGTATCTCGGCGGCGAGGGCCTCCAGTGCGCTCAGCGAGCCAGCCATGTCGGCCAGCTGCGCGGAGAGCCCGAGCCCGACCTCCAGCGGCGCCGCCGGATAGGGCCATAGCTGCGCCAGCGTCACCTCCGCCTGCCCGTCCGCCAGCTCCGCGGCCAGCCTGACCAGCGGGGAACCGGTGGCGGGACTTGCGGGCATGACCAGTACCCGGTGCCCGCCGCGCGCACCGAGCGCGGCCCGCTGGGCCTCGGCGATGTCATGGGCGACCCGGCTGCGCGGGTAGCACCAATCCAGCAGCGGCCCGGTCATCGCCGTGGTCACCAGGGCCATGACGATCATCAGGGAGTACAGCTGGGAGTTGAGCACGTGCTCCTGGAGCCCCACCGTGAGGATGACGATCTCGGTCAGCCCCCGGGTGTTGACCAGGACGGCCAGCACGGCCGAACCGCGGTGCGGGATTCCGGTGAGCCGGCCCTCGGCGTAACCGCCGAGCAGCTTGCCGCCGATGGAGACGGCCAGGATCGCGGCCAGGATGCCCACGGTGCCAAGGTGCAGCGCAGTGAGGTTCACCGTCAGCCCGGTCACCACGAAGAACATCGGCAGCAGCAACTGCACGGCCAGCTGCTCCAGGCGCTCCAGGATCTGGCGGACCAGTGCGTCCGAGCGGGGCATCAAGACCCCGAACAGGAAAGCGCCGAAGATGAAGTGGATCTGCATCCACTGGGTGGCCCACGCGGAGGTGAGCAGCCCGATCAGCACGAACGACAGCATGCCCGGCGTGAGCCGCCCGGCGCGCTCGAAGGCGCCTACCAGCCGCTGCAACAGCGGCCGGACCCCGAAGAGCATCAGCAGCACGTACCCGGGGACTAGCAGGATGTGCCAGGAGTTCCGGCCGCCGGTACTGGCCAGCGCGACCGCGATCGCCAGCAGGGTCCAGGCGATGACGTCGATGACCGCGGCGGAGGCGAGCGCCAGGCCGCCAATCCAGATCTGCTGCATTCCCCGGTCGGTGATGATGCGGGCGAGCACGGGAAAGGCGGTCGCCGACACCGCGGTGCCGAAGAACAGCACGAACACCAGCGTCCTGCCGTGCGCATAGGTATGAGCCAGCCAGAGCGCGAGCCCGCAGCCCAGCGCCAAGGGCAGCACGGTAGCGCCCACCGCGACCCCGGTGGCGACCCGGCCCTTGCCGTGGACCAGTGTCTGGTCCAGCCCCATCCCGATCACGAACATGAACAGCACCAGGCCGACATCCGCGAGCGTCGTCAGCGACGGCAGCACCGAGGGCGGGAACAGGCGGTGCCCGATAAGGTGACCCAGCAGCGTCGGGCCGAGCACGATGCCGGCCAGGATCTCACCGATCACCCGAGGCTGGCCGAGCCGCTGCGCGACGGTGCCCAGCGTCCGGGCCGCGATCAAGACGACTGCGATGTCCAGCAGGAGGAGATCAATGGGTGGCACTGGTCACTTCCTGTCTGGCTCACTGTCTGGCTCATTGAGACCAGGAAGTTCAAGAGGTGACCCGAACCAGCGGTTCAGGGCCGTCGGCAGGGCATCGCCAGCCGGATCCGTCCAGGCGACATAGCCGTCGGGACGGATCAGCAGTGCCGCGGTACTGGCGAGCGGGCTGTCGGCGGCCAGCTGGTGCGGGTGCGCCGTGACGATCTGGATTCGGTCCGACCAGGGGTCGGCGGCGCGGCGAAGGTCCTGGCGGTCGGCGAGGTCCAGCAGGACGCCCCGCCCCCGGTGCAGCAGGTCCACCGTGCGGGTCTTGCCGTCCGCGGTCACCAGTTCCTCGTTCGGGATGCGTCGGCCGAGGAGCGGGTGGTCACCGACTCCGACGTCGTAGCGGATATCCAGGCCGCTGACCATTCCGGCGAGGTGACGGCCGACGTCCGGGTACTCCATCAGCTCCGCGAAGACGGTCCTGAGCGGCTCAACCTCGGCGCCGCTCAGGTAGAGGAATCCCTGGGCCTGGGTGTTCATCAGAAGCCTGGCGCCAGCCTGATGACGTTCCGTGTGATAGGTCTCCAGCAGGGTCGGCGGAGCCCAGCCCCGCACCGTGGCGGCCAGCTTCCAGCCGAGGTTCATGGCGTCCTGCACGCTGACGCTGAGTCCTTGGCCGCCGGCGGGCAGGTGGGTATGGGCAGCGTCGCCGGCGAGCAGCACCGATCCGCGGCGGTACTCGGTGGCCTGACGGGTGGCGTCGCCGAACGAGCTGATCCACAGTGCGGTGCCGCCGTGGATGTCCTCACCCGTCAGCCGCTCCCAAGCGTCCGCTACTTCCGTGAAGCCGAGCGGTTCCGTGCGCTGGCGGGGCGGCGTGCCGCGCTCGCATACGATGATCCGGTCAACGCCGTTGCCCAGGGGGGCCGACATGACCATTCCGCCCGGCTTTTTCTCACCGATCTGGCGAACTCGCAGATTGCAGCCGGCCACGTCGGCCAGGAACATCTCGATGGTCGCGTCCGTACCGGGAAAGTCGAATCCGGCGGCCTTGCGCACCATGCTATGTCCGCCGTCGCATCCGACGACGAAGCGGGCGCGCAGCCGACGGCGGCCCTCCGGTCCCTCGGCATCGAGATCCACGCCCTCGCCGTCGTTGGTGAGCCCCACGGCTTCCCAGCCGCGCAGTACCCGTACACCGAGTTCGGCCGCCCAGTCGCCGAGAACCTCCTCGATGCGCGCCTGTGGAATGCCGCGCGCCCCGAAATGGGCACCAGGCAGCACGCTGTAATCCAGCGGTATGCCGCCGAAATGCCCGAGTGCGCTGGTCTCGATATCCCCGAACCTGGGTAGCAGCCCACGCTGGTCAAACATTTCCATCGTGCGGGCCGTGAATCCGAGGCCTCGGGATTCCCCGGAGCGTTCTTTGAGCCGGTCAAGCACGATGACCTCGAGCCCGCCGAGCCGCAATTCGGCGGCCAGTACGAGCCCTGAGGGACCGGCACCCACGACGATGACCGGAGCATCCATTTTTTTCTCCTTGGCCTGCACGAGCCGTTGGTGGATACCGGATAAGGACGGCGCGGGTACGTGTCGCTGGCCATTTCGATGGTCGGTGTCCCGGGCGGCCGGGCAGGGGATTATGTCCTTATTAGGAACCGGCCGCGGAGAAATAGGACGGTAGTAAGGATGGCCTGAGCGTCATGAGAGGCGGGATACGACCAGGCCGGATCCGGCATTGACTGCACCATGAACTTTTCGGAATGATCGGCCGCCCGCACATATAGCAGCGAATTGCGAGCCCCAAATTGGTTTCTATCGAGGTGCACGAGCACTGGAAACTGAATCTGGGCATACGACGACCGCTGTCCAAAGCGTGACATCTGCGGGCACTGCTGTCAACCCTGTCCGGCGGCGGCTTCCTTCCGCTCCGCATTGGCGCAGGTCACAGTCAGGGACACGATGGCCAGACGTGATCACGGCTGGGCGGGCGGGTCAGCCGGCGGCCCGGGCGGCTCCGGTACCGGGTTGCGCTGGGCGATGGCTCCTGGCCGTGTCATGTCAGGCAGCAGTTCTGCCGGCAGGTCAGTGCGGCTGTTCACGCCGAGCTTGCGGAACACCCGGGTGAGATGCTGTTCCACGGTGCTGACCGTTACGTGAAGCCGGTGCGAGATCTGCTGGTTGCTGTACCCGTCCGCGGCCAGCCGGGCGACCCGTCGCTCGGCGTCGCTCAACCTGTGCAGCTCGCCGGCGCCCGCGGGCTCGGCCGTCTGGGAACGGCCCGGATCTGGCGGCAAGGCATGTTTCAGTAGCTCGGCCCCGCACCCGTCCGCGAGGTCGCGTGCCTGATGGGCCAGCACCTGTGTCCGCCGGTGCTCGCCGAGGGCCTGGTATGCCCGGCTAAGGTCGGCCAGCACCTGGGCCAGCTCGAGCCGGTCGCCCGATTCCCTGAGCGCATCTGCCGCGTCTCTGAGCAGCGTCAAGCGTCTCGATGGCTCACTGGCTAGGGCCAGAATCCGCAGCGAGATGCCCAGGGTCCGGTGCTGCCCGGCGTGCAGCAGCGAAAGCTGCTCCTGCGCGAGTTCTTTGGCCAGTGAATTCTTGCCCATGCTCAGCCACACCTGGGCGGAATCGGTTCGCCAGGGGACGAAGCCCGGTTGGTCGAGCCCCCACCTGGTCAGCAGTTCCTGGCAGGTCTGGAAGTCAGCCAGGGCCGCCTGCAAACGGCCGGTCAGCAGGAAGTACTTCCCCCGGGCCTGGAGATAGACGGGCCCCAGGGGGGTCTGGAACATGGCCTCCGGTACAGGTATCCGCAGATATTGCGCGGCATCCGCAAGCTTTCCCGCCGAGGTGGTGGCGAGGAGCAGCCCGGCCAGCGGCGCGCCAATGGCCACCCCCCAGCCCCGCGGCGTGAGCAGGGTCAGGGCCGCATGAGCACTTCGCTCGGCGATGGACAGGTTGCCGTGGCGGAATTCTATGATGGCGCGGATGGCGGACAGTGCGGCCTGCCACAGCGGGATGTCCCGGGCCTCGGCGTCCTCCAGCAGGAGGCTGCACCATAGCGCGGCCTTTGGCAGTTGCTCGTTGCCGATAAGGGCGACCAGCGCGGCCAGGATCGGCGCGAACGTCGCGTCATCGAGCCGGGATCCCTGAAGAATCCGTTCCGCGAGGATGACGGCATCCCCGTCTGCCCTGCCCGCCAGCGCGCATTCCAGCATCTCAGCCTCGGCCCGGTGCGGGTGAGGTATCAGCGATGCGACCTCCCGCCACGGCGCTGCCGTGCCGTCGGCGATGCGCAGGGCCAGTTCAGGATAGGAGTAGGCGACCCACAACCGTGCGACATAGAGATCCCCGATCTGCTTCTCCCATTTCTCTTTCCGGCCGTTCCCAGCCCGGTGCAGGACGGCGAGCACGTCGGCGGCCTCGCTGGTCTGGCCATGCCAGAGAAGATAACTGATGAGGGCGGTGGCGGACCGGCCGGTCAGGCGCCCGGCCTGCACAGCCTCGATCAGCACCGGCAGGTGCCGGGCCGCGTTGGCCGGGTCAGCCCGCCACTCGACCCTGGTCATGGCGGATTTGATCGCTGCCCGCTGCTGCTCGCTGGCGCATGCCTCATGAGCCCGCTGCAGGCATCTGATGGCCACGCCTACCTGGTTGTGGGCCAGGGCCTGTTCGGCGGCGTCCTGCAACACGGGCACGGCCCACGAAGGTTCGATGCGGTCCGCCGCGATGAGATGCGTAGCGATGGTGGCCACCGGCACCTCGTGGTCGTGCAGCACGTCGGCTGCTTGGCTGTGCAGGGCGGCCCGCTCTTCGGGTGCCATGCCAACGAGCACGGCCGTCGCGGCGGCCTCGTGGCGGAACCAGCCGGCATGCAGGAGTCCCGCCGCGTCCAAAGAGGCGACGGACAGGGCGGTTGACGAGGCGCTGAAACCGAGCATCTCGGAGAGGCACGCGGGAGATGTGGCGTTGCCTATCACGGCCAGCGCACGGGCAACGCTCAGCGCCATGGGCTCGCAGCGGTAGAGGCAGCTCAGCATCGCTGACCGGAAGGCGCTCCCGAACGGCACCTGGGTTGGCGAGGTGCCGGCGGACATTCGCCAATCGTCGATAAGTGCCTGCACGAGCAGCGGATTGCCGCCGCTCGCCATGTAACAGGTGTCCGCTAGATGCTGCGCCGGTGTGCCACTGATGCGCTCAGCCAGCACCGAGGCTACGCCGGACTGTGATAGCGGCGCCAGCCGGACATGATGAGAGTTCGGCTGCCGGAGTAGATCCGCGTGCAGCCGGGAGTTGGTTGACCAGGCCGGAGTGCATTCGCTGAGCACGATGAGGAGGCGAGATGTTCTCGTCCGCCGCGCGAAGTACTGTAGGCACTGCAAGGACGGTGTATCCGCGGTTTCCACATCGTTGACCCCGATTACCATGGGTGTGTGCTCGGAAAGGTCGATGAGCAGTCGGCGCAACCCCTCGAATGCGCGTGCCGTGGCCTGCGCGGCGGACTCCAGCTGGTGCTCCGTCAGCAGCGGGATGAGCACGCAGTCATCCAGTAATTGCCGCGCTTGGTCGGCGAACGAGGAGTCGAGGTCACGGTGGCCGAAAAGCTGGCTAAGAATTCCCAGCGGAAGGGCGTCTTCGGCGCGGAAGGCGGTCGCGCTCAGAACGGTCGCACCAGAATCGATTGCCCATTCGCTGAAAGTTTGCAGCAGCGCCGTTTTGCCGCTGCCCGCGGCCCCGCTGATCAGCGCCAACTCGCTCTTGCCTCGCAGGCATGCGCGATATAGTTCCCTGAGCGTCGCTATTTCGTTTTCGCGTTCGACGAGTCCCATAGATCATCCTGTTGGATCACGGCGAACTGACGCTCGAGCAAATCGCCGCCCTTTGACTGTTGATGGCTTCTCGGCCGCTGCTGAGTACCGATGCGAGCATGCGCAGGGCGCCGGGCGCGCGTATCGGGTGTATCGGCCGGTTTGGCCAGGTGCACTCGTCGGTAGGCCGTCACGGATCGGAACATCGCTGTCCGCTTGCGCAGCGGCCGTTCGGCGTCCATCTGCCTGAGCCGCGGGAGGAGATCATGAGGAGATCATGAGGAGATCATCCTTACCTACCGTGAGCTTCCACCAGGAACCGCACCTGCACTCCTCAACTCGCGGACACCGCGACCCCCATCTCTAGGAAAATAGGCGAATCCATGAGGATAGAGAAGCGAACTTCCCCGAAAGAGATCATCGCTACTCCGAAAGTAGTAGCGCTCCTGCCTCTCTCCTACCAATCCTCATGCTGATACTCAACGCTGATGGCTCTTCTGGCCAGCGCCGGGTCCCCGCTGACAGGAACCAGATCATTTGCGGGTTAGTGACCCGCCATGACCCGTCGCCTGGTGTTCGCACGGTGGACCGCCGACCGGATCGCTGAGTCTGCCGCGGCCAGGACGTCCAGGCCGGTGCCAGCCCCCCAGGTCACTCGCCCGCCGACAGCACATTCCGCGTACACGGCGATCTCGGGATGCGCGTTCGCGGCCCAGGGCAACGGAACATCCGCCATGTGCACTGCCCGCAATTCGACGCCCTGCGCGGCGAGCGTCGCCGCAAGAGCGTGATCCAGCTGGGCATATTCGTCGTCGAGACCGCGGGTCCGGCCGTCGAGATACAGCATGGCCACCATTGCGCCCGGGTCGGCCGGGGGACACTGACCGGAATCGGTACCCGACGGCGGCCCCACATCGACGATGTATTCCTCGCTGAAGAGCCGCCACATCTGCACCGGCGTCAGCTCCGATCCGGTCGTGTCCGTCCGCGCCTGGACCACCCTCGCGAAGTCGATCCGCAGGCCGAGCGGAAGGTTGAGCGCGTGCCAGGTTTTCATGACGTAGGCGGCGCCCCCCTTCCCGGACTGGCTGGTGACCCGGATCACCGCGTCGTAGCTGCGGCCGACGTCCTTGGGGTCAATGGGTAGGTAGGGCACCTCCCACGGCATCTCGCTGACGCGACGGTTTGCCGTTACGGCCTCGCGTTCGAGCGCCTCAAAGCCCTTGCTGATCGCGTCTTGGTGCGACCCGGAGAAGGCGGTGTAGACAAGATCGCCAGCATAGGGGTGGCGCGGCGGCACCGGCAGACGGTAGCAGTATTCGACGGTGCGCCGGATCGAATCGATGTCGGAAAAATCGATTCGCGGATCCACCCCGTGCGAGAACAGGTTCAAGCCGAGCGTGACGAGGCAGGCGTTGCCCGTTCGCTCGCCGTTGCTGAACAGACAGCCCTCGACGCGCTGCGCACTCGCCAGCTGGGCGAGTTCCGCCGCGGCCACAGCGCTGCCGCGATCGTTGTGAGGGTGGACCGACAGGCAGATATGCTCCCGCCTGGACAGATAGCGGTCCAGCCACTCAATCTGGTCGGCGAACACGTTCGGCAGCGACCGTTCCACTGTTGAACGGGTAGTTGAGGATTGTCTCGCGACCTGGTCCTGGCTGCCAGACGTCCATGACCGCCTCGCAGACCTCCAGAGCGAATTCCGGCTCGGTCTCATTGAAGATCTCCGGGGAGTACTCAAGGCCAACGTCGCAGCCACCCAGCAGTCGCTCGGCGTACTCGACCACCGCCTGCGCACCCCGGACGGCGAGTTCTCGGCACTCGCGCCGGTCGATGCCGAACACCACGCGGCGGAACAGTGGCGCGGTCGCGTTGTAGACGTGAACGGTGGCGCGCGCTGCGCCGGCGAGACTCTGCACCGTGCGCCGGATGAGTTCCTCGCGCGATGGCACGAGAACCGATATCCGCACGTCCTCTGGGATCCGGTCCCGTTCGATCAGCAAACGGACGAAATCGAAGTCATCCTGGCTGGCGCACGGAAAGCCAACCTCGATCTCCTTATATCCGAGACTTGTCAGCAACTCGAACATCGCGAGCTTGCGCACCGGGCACATCGGCGTGGCCAGCGCCTGGTTGCCGTCGCGCAAGTCGGTGGACAACCACCTGGGGGCTCTCTGGATCGCATTGTCCGGCCAGGTACGGTCGGCGAGCACGACGGGACGTAAAGGAGCGTACTTCCGCCGCGGTCCGCTGCCATTCATAGTCCTGCTCCTCTCTCACAGTCCACAAAGTCACCAGACAGCCATCGGCATGAGCGGGCCAGCGTTTCTGGTCTCGGAGTGCGGGGCCGCAAGCACCTCCTGCTGGAGACGCAGAAAACCGGGCGTGGGCTCCAAGCCAAGCTCGGTCTGGCCCAGCCTGAGATCTGCCTCAATGCGCAATTCGAGGGCATACTGGCGCTGCTCATCCAGAGCGATGGCCCGACCTTCCATGAGTCGTCCCCTGGTGACGTCGGCCAGCACCGGACCCGTCCACATGCCCAGCGCGTTCCTGAGGACGGCGGCGGCCGCATCCGGGCGCCCTCCGCCGAGCTCGGTACTGCCCTGCTGAACCAGCTGGCTGAAGACGTTCGCGTCCAACTGCCCGGCTCGATCCGCAGGATATAGCCCGCCGATCTGGTCACAACGAGCTTCGGGTCCGGCCCGGCCAGCTTCTCGCGGGTAGCCATCCGGCGGAGTTGGTATATGTAGGTCTGGACCGTGGTCACCGCAGTCTTCGGCGGATCGTGATCCCATAGCTCGTCGATCAGGCAATTTAAACTGACTGCATAGTTGGCGTTAAGCAGCAGGAAGGCAAGAACCATGCGCAATGTGGCCGGAGACGGAGTGCAGACACGATTACCGTTGACTACTTCCAACGGCCCGAGAACCTTGAACTCCGTCGTCATAGCGTCTCGATTCGGTCGATAGTCACTGACCCGGTCGATAGTCACTGACCCGGTCGATAGTCACTATAGGCAGGGTCCAAGGTAGGCAGGTTTTGCCTGGCTGACAAGGAAAGCTAACGAACGTGGACCCTGGCAGGGTCGCAAGAGTCATGGGCGATATCGAAGGTTGTAGACGTGGTACATCCTTTAATCCAATCCAGTTGAGGATAGCCAGGGCCGGTCATAATTTCGGCTCATGACCGACGCTTCAGTCGCGCGCGAATCTAGGTACGCGCCAATCTTGATCGTGAGCCTCTGTCTTGCCGAGGCCCGGCCCAGCGTTCTCCTCGTCACTCTTTTGCGATTCCTCGCCGGAGCCGTCCTGGGCGCCGCGTCCGGGCCCGGGCACCCAGTGGCGATGGCCGTGGGCGCGATCACCTTCGAGCTCGCAATCTTCTCCTGTTACCTGCTGAACGGCGTCATGGACCTGCCCGAGGACCGGATCAACGGCTCGCGGCGGCCACTGGCCCGCGGCGCGCTGCCACCCGCGGTCGCGCTTCGCGTCGCCGGTGGCGCGGCCGCCCTCTCCCTGGCCGGGGCGATGGCGCTCGGGCCAGGGATCGCCGTGGCTGTGACAGTCCTCCTCGCGATCGGGTACCTCTACTCGTGTCCGCCGTGGTATCTAAAGCGCCAGTCGTTCGGAACAGCGGTCGCCGGAATATCCTCCGGGCTCCTCGCGTACTACGGCGGAAAAGCCGCATACACCGGTCAGGGCGGCGCGGATCTGACCCTCATATTGGCTGTGTTCGCGCTGGCGATGTCGCTGTGGATAGGCTTGGTGGGAGCGCTGACGAAAGACCTCCCGGACGTCCAAGGTGACGCCGAAGCCGGTCGCCGGACCCTTGCTGTCGTCATCAAGGAGCCGTTACTCCGGCTCCTTATCTCGATCCTCGCACTGGCGATCGGTGGCACGTTCTTGATCGTGGCCATGCTGATCACTCCGGTGCTGTGGTGGCTCGCGATGATGCAGCTAGCTGGCGCGATCGCGGTGGCGGCGCTGAGTCTTAGCAGCGTGTCGCGGGGCAGCAAGAAACGGCGGCGAAGGCCGTACCGTGCCTTTATGGTGACTCAACACATGATCAATCTTGCCGTGCTCCTGGCCGCTGCCGCCCGGGTCCCGTTGCGTATCTGAAGGCGCTCCACCAGGATGGTGGTGGATCGTCGGTTATCGAGGAGAATCTTGTGCCCGAGATCATCGGTCCCGGCGGGGACGGGCCCTTGGCATCGCGCCTGGAGGCCGACCGGGCCGAGATTCTGGCCCGCTATGAGCACGTCCTGACGGAGGGTGGCAGCTCGCTTCTGCGCGATCCGCGGGCCCGGGAACAGGTCCTCGCGCATGGCGGGCTGATCCTTTCCGACGTCGTGCACAGCCTCCGGGCCGGCGCCGTCTCGGTGGAGGGAGACCGGCTGCTGGCCTGGGACATTGGCAAGACCCGTGCGGCAGGCGGGGTTCATCCCCATGAGTCGCTACGGGCCGCGGCGGCCTTCTTCGAGATCGTCCTGAAGGCCGGCGCCCGCGAACGGGGGTCGGACGGTTCATTGCTGCTCATGGCGCTCATCTTGAACGAGATCATCAGCACGCGACTCCGGGAAGCGGCGAGTGGGTACTCCGGGCATCTGCTCAACGAGATCAACGAGGCCCATATCAGCGAGCGTCGGCGCATCGCCCGGGAGCTTCACGACCGCATCGGGCATGCGCTTACCACCGCGCACCGACAGCTCGATCTGTATCAGATCCACCAGAAGGATCCGCTCATGGCCGCAAACCGGGTTCAAGCCGCCGAGGAGGCCATCCGGGAGGCCTTGCAGAACATACGGGCCGTCACTTCCGAGCTGAGGCTGCAGGAGCCGCTGAAGAGCCTGGAGCAGGCGCTAGCCGGCTGATCTTGACTCGGTGGTCGGCGTCACGGTGGCCGTCCGCCTCCAGGTCAACGGCGATGAGACCTGGGCGCCGCCCGCCATCCGAGACGAGTCATTTCTCGTCATCAGAGAGGCCATCCGGAACGCTCTGGCCCACGGTGACCCAGGTATCGTCCTCATTCGCGTAGACATCGCGCCGCACGAGGTGAGGGCCTGGGTCGAGGATGACGGCTCGGGGTTCGATATCACCGCACAGGATTCCGAGCGCGGGGGCCTGCTTTCCATGCGGGAACGGTCCGAACTGATGGGCGGCAGCATCAGCATAATGTCCAAGCCCGGCTGGGGATCTCAGGTCGAGCTGGTTGTACCGCTCGCGGGGAGGCGCGATGACGGAACCAGCTGACCGCATTAGCGTCGCGATCGTCGATGACCATGCCCTCTTCCGAGAGGGGGTGCGTGGGATTCTCGAGGCGCAGAGCGACATGGTTGTCGTCGGAGAGGCCGGTGACAGTGCCGGTGCGGTTGAGCTCGCCACGAGAGCACGGCCACGGGTCGTCCTCCTTGATGTAGAAATCCCCGGTGACGACGCGACTATAACGGTCACCCGCATTCATCGTGTCTCGCCCAACTCCCAAGTGATCATCTTGAGCATGTATGACGGGCCGCAACTGCTGCATAGCCTGATCGCTGCCGGGATCCGTGGCTACCTAGTCAAGAGTGTTCATCGTCAGGAGCTGGTAGCGGCGGTGCGCAGCGCCCGCGCCGACGACGGCAGGATCATCCTCGAGGTCTCCCGCGAGAGTCTCGCCCACGTTCAGGAGCCCGTCGTGGGGGTTTTGTCGCTACGTGAACGGGAGGTTCTCGAGCTGACCGCGCAGGCGCTGAGCAACATGCAGATCGCTTCCCACCTTGGCCTCAGCGAGGCCACAGTGAAACGGCACCTGCGAAACATCTTCGTCAAGCTCGGCGCGGTCTCTCGGATCGACGCAGTCAACAAGGCGGTCGCGGCAAAGCTCATAGTGATCAGGCAGGACCGTCCTCGACCGAGGCTGTCGGGTGGGAGTGCGTGAGTTCGCCTCCGCAACGGCAGCCAAACACGGGATGAGTCAGCCGGCCTGGGCTGGGCCACGGAGGACGCGCCGATGGTGACGCGGCTCGCGACGTCTTACGTCATGTGCTGAGTCTTACGTTATGTGCTGACATGATGTAGGTGTATGTGAAGAAACCGGGCGCACGCTAGGCAATCCGGCACATGTGTGCACATGTGCCGGACATCATCGGGGGTATCCGAGATGTTTAACCTTTCAGTGATCCTGGAGGACTCCGCGCGTGAGGTGCCGCGGCGCGACGCACTCGTGTGGGGAGGGGCGCGGCTGTCGTACGCCATGCTGAACTCGGCGGCGAACCAGGTGGCGAACATGCTGCGGTCGCGCGGGATCGGTCCCCGTGACAAGGTTGCCCTGTGCTGCCCGAACCTGCCGCAATTTCCGGTGATCTACTTCGCGATCCTCAAGGCGGGTGCGGTGGTCGTGCCGCTCAGCACCCTGCTCGACTCCTGGGAGTTCGCCTACTATCTCGACGACTCCGATGCGAAGATCTTTTTCTGCTTCGAGGGGACAGCTGACCTGCCGACCGGTGAGCGGGGATTCACCGGCTTCCAGCGGACGGCATCCTGCGAGCACTTCATAGTGATCCCGGTCAACTGGGCCTCCAAGGCCTCGCCGGTTGCCGGTGCCGAAGTGTTACGGCAGGCGGTAGCCAGCCATTCCGTGGTCTTCGGCACGGTGGCGGCCGATCCAGGGAATACCGCAGTGATCCTCTACGGGAGCGGCACCCCCGGCAGGCTTGCCCTCGGAACCGAGCTGAGTCACCTGAGCATGCTCCTGAACGCGATCATCATCGACTCGCTGTTACCGCGGGCGACCCATGACAAGTATCTGGTAGCTCTGCCGCTCTTCCACTCCTTCGGCCAGACCGTCTGCATGAACATGGGCCTATACCGCCGGGCCACGCTGGTGATGCTGCCGCATTTTGAGCCGCGGGCAGCCTTGGCCGCGATGCAGCAGGAACACGTCACGTTCCTGGCCGGAGTGCCCACGATGTACTGGTCCCTGCTCACCACCGGGGACAGCGGGGACACTGAATATTTCAGCATTAAGCAGATCGCCGCCGACCTCAACGTCGCGGTCTGCAGCGGTGCGGCGCTCCCGGCGGCGGTACGCAGGCGGTTCACGCAACGGTTCGGCGTTGAGTTGATCGAGGGGTACGGCCTGTCGGAGACGTCTTATGCCACGTCGCTCAGCAGGCCCGGACGGCCGGCCAAGCCAGGCTCGGTCGGCCAGCCCATCTGGGGCATTGAGATGAAGCTGGTCGATGCGAACTGGAACGGCATCCCCGGCGAGGGCCCCGGCGAGGTCGTGATCCGCGGCCACAACGTGATGAAGGGCTACTACAAAAGGCCCGCCGAGACCGCTGAGGTCATGCGCGATGGCTGGTTCCGCACCGGGGACATCGGCCGCCGCGCCGACGGCAACTACTACATCATTGGCCGATCGAGCGACGTGATCGTCCGCGACGGCGTGACCATCTACCCGAGGGAGATCGAAGAGGTTCTCATCGCTCACCCGCAGGTAAGCCTGGCCAGCGTGACGGGAGTGCCCGATGACGAGCACGGCGAGGAGATCAAGGCCTATGTCGTCCGAGCCCAAGGGTCGGCAATCCGCGATCAGGAACTGGTGGCTTGGTGTGCGGAGGCATTGCCGGCGGACAGGTACCCACGCCTCGTGGAGTTCCGCGACACGTTGCCCATGACGGCGATCGGCAAGATCCTCAAGCCCGAGCTGGACTGACCGTATGGCGGCCCTCTACCCGGTGGCCGCACGGCCTTTTACCGGGTGGCCGTCCGGCTGCGGCAGCCTCGATCCTGGGCCCTACGCCGGTCGTGCCGCGCCGCCGCGATCTCGGTCAGTTCACCGACGTCGTACTCGGCCCGGCCGGGCCTGCCGTAACGGGAAATCTTCCCGCGGCTGGCCCACTTCCGGATGGTGGCCTCTGAGACACCCGTCGCAAGCGCAGCAAGCTCAGTGGGTACCATGCGAGGCCTGGCTGCCTGGCCGGTCATGCGCCCGCCCGCCCCACGTCCGCGTCCATCGCGGTTTGCGGCGGCTGCCTTCCCTGGCTGAGCCGTCTGGCCAGCGCCAGCCACTGATGAGACCGCCACACGTGCCCGGCTTCGCAGCCCACCTGGACTGAAGACGGCGAATCCTCGGCGATCCTGGTCGCGAACAATGCGCCGTCGCAATCCTCCTCCACGCAGTGCCCCAATGGCAGGTGCAGGACGGCGCCGGACCGACTGACACGACGGGCGATTGCCGTCATCGCTACAACCTCGTCGGCGA
Source organism: uncultured Actinomycetes bacterium (assembly GCA_963822825.1). GTDB lineage: Bacteria > Actinomycetota > Actinomycetes > Streptosporangiales > Streptosporangiaceae > JAWWPY01. The sequence continues at coordinate 200,554 of CAWGIW010000025.1, forward strand.
AATATGGTCCTGCGGGGTGCGCGAGCAGCCAGTCAAGATGGCGGGTGAGGAAGGCAGTCAGATCTGGGACATCGCGGCGGGCCGGCCTGGTCAGCCCACGCTCCTCGACCACCATTCCGGACCAGGTCGCAAGCACCGAGATAATGTCGAGCCGAGCGTTGACCGACGCCTCGTTGAGGCACAGCCCTTTCATCTCGCCGCCGCTGACTCGCTCCTCAAACGCGAACGGGAACCGGGTGAGGCTTGATTCGCATTCCTCGTACAGCTTCGGCAATTCGATCATATTATCGCGCACCCGCTTACAGCAGAACCGGCATAGTCGCAGCCCTTGCTCGGCGCGGTGGATACGCCGTCCTGCTGCTCGCTCGCCGCGGCAATCCCGCGATCCGCACAACTGCTCCATTTAGCTCATCTCCAGCCCGCCCGTGAAAACGACGGTAAGTGAGCAGGCCCGGAGCGCGGAACCCTAGGCGGCCCGCTCCCCACCCCAGTTGCGCCGGCGGCAACCCCTGTTGTGGCCTCCGGCGGCCATCAACTCCGACTTCGTGGCCGGTGAGTGCGCCCGCGGCGACGAGGCCACCCGCACCCGCCGGTTCCTCGCCTCCCTGCGCACCTGGACCAGCGGTAACGTTCCCGGAACGGTCGGGGCGTAGGGTTCGCCCGTGAGCGAGGGGGACGCGCGGGCCGGGCCGGCCGCGATGGCGACGGCGACGGCGGGCGTGGTCCGCCGGTTCCGCCTGGCGTCACCCGCGACCGCGCTGGTCCTCGGTGGCCTGGTGCTGGCGCTGGTGATCGCCGATGCGCCCCTGGCCGCTCTCGCGCACCAGAGCCTGGACGCCAGCGGCGGCTCCATGCCGGTCTGGATCTCGGCGGGCTTCGGGGCGGTGGGCTTCGTCGTGGCCTGGCGGAAGCCGGGTAACCTGCTCGGCTGGGTCCTCCTCGGTGGCGCGCTCTTCGGCGCGCTCAGCGAGGATGCCAGTTTCTACGCGGTGGCCGATTACCGGCTCCGGCATGGAGGGCTGCCGTTCGGCTGGGTGGCGTTGCTCGCGCAGCCTGGCTGGGCCCCGGCGATCGTGCTCCTCGGGCTGGCCTTCCTGCTGTTTCCCGACGGCCGGCTGCCATCACCGCGCTGGCGGTGGGTGCTGTGGGTTTTTGTCGTCGTGGGCATGGTGTGGATAGGCAGCGCCGGCTTTTTGACGGTACGCGCCATCATCGGCCACCACACGCAGGTGGATCCCAGCGGGAACCTCCTGGTCCTGGAGAATAACGTCCGTTCCGCGGCGTGGTGGAATGTGGTGACGAATACGGTCTTGCCCTTGGTGGCGGTTTGCTGGCTAGGATCCCTGGTCGGCCAAGTGCTCAGCTTTCGGCGCTCGTCCGGGGAACGCCGCCAGCAGCTGAAGTGGCTGATGAGCGGATCGGCTGCCGTCGGTCTGCTTATCGGGATCGGCGCCGTCTTGCCGTCGGGCTCGTCCGGGATCTCGCGGATTCTCGGCGATATCACCACGGCCGGGTTTCTCGCGCTCCCGCTCAGCATGGGTGTAGCCATCTTGAAGTACCGGCTGTTCGACATCGACCGGATCATCTCCCGGACGCTGGCGTACGCGACCGTCACCGGCCTGCTGGTCGGGGTCTACGCCGGGATGGTACTGCTGGCCACCCAGGTCGTGTCGATCACGACGCCGGTGGCGGTGGCCGCGTTGACCCTGGCCGCGGCGGCGTTGTTCAATCCGCTCCGGCGGCGGGTGCAGCGGATCGTGGACCGGCGCTTCAACCGGGCCCGCTACGACGCTGACGCCGCGGTGGCCGCGTTCGCGGCCCAGCTGAAGGATGCCGTGGACCTGGATGCGGCCTGCGCGGACCTCCTCGACGTCGTCCGCCGGTCGCTGGAGCCCGCCCACGTCTCCGTGTGGATCAGGCCCCCCGGCTGAGCCGGGCCCAGCGCCCGTACCCGGTTTCCTGCCCGCTCGGCTGGAGAGGGTTCTTCCTGGGGCAGCAGGCCGCCCCAGACCGAAGCGGACAATAGGCCCTGGTGGCCGGGTTGTCAGCAGCGCAGACTGGTCCCGTCCGCGAGGGGGTGGGGATCATGCCATTCCTCGACCGTGCCGATGCCGGGCGGCGGCTGGCCCGGCTGATGCAGCTACGGGGAACGGACGTCACCGTCCTCGGGCTGCCCCGCGGAGGAATCCCGGTTGCCTTCGAGGTGGCCCAGGCTCTGGGCGCTGTCCTGGACGTCATCGTGGTGCGCAAGATCGGCCTTCCCGCCCAGCCTGAGCTGGCCATGGGCGCGATCGGCGAGGACGGCGTCCGCGTCATCAACCAGCACGTGGTGCTTGGAGAGCAGGTCACCGAAGAGGAGTTCCTCTGGGTCGAGGAGCGTGAGCGGGTCGAACTCGAGCGGCGGGCCAGGCGGTTCCGCGGCGACCGGCCCCGCGCACCGCTGAACGGGCGGACGGCCATCATCGTGGACGACGGCATCGCCACCGGCTCGACCGCGCGGGCCGCCTGCCAGGTCGCTCGCGCCCATGGCGCGGCCCGCGTGGTGCTCGCGGTTCCAGTCGCCCCGCGAGCCACGATCCCGGGACTGTCCTCCGTGGCCGACGAGGTGGTCAGCCTGGAGACGCCAAGCCGGTTCCTGGCCATCGGCCAGTGGTACGGCGACTTCTCCCAGACCAGCGACGAGGAGGTGGTGACGCTCCTGCGCCGCGCCGCAGAGAACGCCCCGGCCGCGGCCACCTCAAGCACGCCGACCGCACCAAGCACGCAGGCCACGGCAGACGCGGCAGCCACGGACGAGGAGGTCGAGGTGACCGCCGCTTCGGTCCGGCTGGCCGGGCAGCTCAGCGTGCCCCCGGCCGCGGCCGGGATCGTCGTGTTCGCTCACGGCAGCGGGAGCAGCCGGCACAGCCCCCGTAACCGGTTCGTGGCCGACGCCCTTGGCCAGGCCGGGCTCGGGACGCTGCTTTTCGACCTGCTCACCGGGAAGGAGGACGCCGATCGCTCGGCCGTTTTCGACATCGACCTGCTGGCCGGACGGCTGGCCGCCGCCACCCGCTGGCTACGGGCGCGGCCGGCCGCCGGGCACCTGCCCATCGGGTACTTCGGCGCCAGCACGGGAGCGGGAGCCGCGCTGTCCGCGGCGGCCGAACCGGGCAGCGATATCAGCGCGGTCGTGTCGCGCGGGGGCCGTCCTGATCTCGCCGGGCCGAGACTGGCCTTGGTGCGCGCGCCGACGCTGCTCATCGTCGGCGGCGAGGACGACGTGGTGCTCGCGCTCAACCGGCAGGCACAGGCCCAGTTGCCGGGCGAGAGCCAGCTCGCCGTGCTGCCCGGCGCGACCCACCTGTTCGAGGAACCCGGCGCCCTGGAGCAGGTGGCGGCGCTGGCGGCCGACTGGTTCGCCCGCCACCTCGCCCACCGGGGATCCGCGCTGAACGGCCCGCCCCCGTAAAGCGTCAAGCGATGTCGAACTCCCCGTCGCGGGTGCCGGCGGTGAACGCCTCCCACTCGGCGGGGGTGAAGATCAGCGCGGGCCCGTCCGGGTGCTTGCTGTCCCGCAGGGCGATCACCCGGTCGCTGCCCTCCTTGGAGCCGGGAACGACCGCGACCTCGACGCAGGCGCCGCCGTTCCCGCTGCTGTATGAGGACTTGCGCCAGTGGGCGCCGGTCAGGTCCATGTCTCGATTGCCTTTCTCACCAGATCCAGAGACGCCCTCGGTGCCAGCGCCTCGGCTTTCAGTATGTCGTATAGCAAGCCGACCCGGGAAACGTCGTCGGCGCGCTCCGCTACCTGCCCGGCCAGGGCGTTGTCGAGATAGGCCACGTCCGGTGAGCCATGGAAACTCGCGATGGCGAACTGGCCGGCCAGCCCCGGGTGTGCGCCCGCGGCGGCGGGGACGACCTGGAGCATGACCTTCGGCAGCCGGGCCGCCTGGATCAGGTGATCGATCTGCTCCCGCATCACCCGGGCCCCGCCGACCGGCCGGGTCAGCACCCCCTCGTCGATGATCACCCACAGCAGCGGCGGCTCGTCCTGGGTGAGGATGGCCTGCCGGTCCATCCGGGCGCCGACCAGCCGGCTGATCTCGTCGTCACCGCAGGCCGGATTGGCCGCCTGCAAAACGGCCCGCGCGTACTCCTCGGTCTGCAGCAGCCCGGGGATCAGCAGCGGCTCGAACCAGCGCAGCGAGGTCGCGTCCCGCTCGATCTCGACCCAGTCGCGGAACCACGCCGGGTACGCCTCGCTGCGCACCAGCGGCTGCAAACGGCTGAGCAGGCCGCCGGTGCGCAGCGCATCGTCGGCCCGGCGCGCGAAATCGACGCTGGGCGCCCGGCTGCCGGTTTCCACGTGCGCCACCAGCGACGGGCTGTAGGCGATCTTCTCCGCTAACTGGTCCTGGGTGAGACCGGCGGCGGCCCGCGCGCGCCGCAGTTCCTCTGAGAACATCGCCAGCGCGCTTACCTGGCTGTCACGGGCCATAAACGGTCCTTACCCCCGCACCGGTTTTCTGACGGGACCTAGCCGCGTTCTGACACGTAGGCGGTGCGTGTCGATCCCCTTCCAGAGCGTATTCGAGATCGGCCACTCTGGAAAAACCCATTTACCTCAACGAAAGGATTCCCCATGATCTGCGCGGGCGGTGCCGAGCCGATCAGGCACCTCGAAGAACTCGGTCGCGAACTCACGGTCCGGGGATGGATCACCAGCCTGCGCTCAGAGCAAGGCAGCGCGCCGCCGAGCCTGTACGTGCAGAACCCGGAGCCGGGCGCGACCGCCCTGAACGACCATGTCCTGGTCGCCCCCGACGCCGATGGGTCCTGCTGGTTCTGGTGGTCCTGGGCGGCGCGTATCGCGCCCGCGGTCCAGGTCCTGGAGGCGGCCGACCGGGTCACCCACGTCCTGCGCGCCACCGGCGACCAGCCCGCGGGCTCCCGGTGACGGCGCGTGCGAGCCGGGCCACGGCCGCCGTGCCGCGGGCTCCCGGTGACGGCGCGTGCGAGCCGGGCCACGGCCGCCGTCTCGATCGCCGGAGCACCGCTCCGGCCGGGCCGGGCCCCGCGTCTCACGGAACCGCGACTCCCTGAATGACGACGGGGCCGAGGGTCGGGTTGAGCTCGGTGGCCTGGGAGACGCCGGTCGGCGTGATCACGTCCATCGCCTTCGGCACGGTGGCTGGGTCAACCGAGCAGATCGGGTTGCTCACGCCGGCCGCGCAGACGCCGAACGCGTACGGCTGCGGCGTCGCGTCGAACGCGCGCGCCTGGTCCGGGCTGAACCCGTCCTGCCCGGTCAGCGCCACGGCGAAGGCCCAGCCTGAGGCCGGCGTGCCGAACGCGGTCTCCGGCAGCGCGATCGTGACCGTCTTGCTGGCCTGCGACGTGGTCATGAACGGTGTGCCGAGCGACGCGCCGGAGGCGTTCTGCCAGACCGGTGCCGCGAATCCCTGCACCTCGACCATTTCACTCCACGCATCCGCCGGGGCGATGGTGTAGTTGCGGGTCGGGTAGGCCGCCGCCGTCGAGGTGCTCGCCGCCCCGGGGGTGTGCACGTACACGTCGAGCAGTTGCGCCCCGAACGCGTTGCCGAAGGTCGGGTCCAGGTTGGCCAGCGTGGCCTGCAGGTACACGGTCGTCCCGTCGCTGATCACCCGGAAATCAGTCAGGTCGAACGCGCCGGGGTGGAAGTCGGCCGCGGTCGGGTACTGGTAGGTGCCGGGACCGTTGTCGTCGCCGGTCGGGTCGGTCACGTTGAGCACCGTCGTCCCGCTGGTCACGTCGCTGGTGACCGAGGTCTGCGCGTACCCGGTCCGGTTGCCCGGCGCGGTGGCGGCCACGGTCAGCACGTCGCTGCCGAAACCGACCGGCACCGTGACCGAGAACGAGCCGTCGGCCGCGGCCACCGCGGTGGCCACCGTGGACGGCGTGCCCGTGGTGGTGTCGAGTGACTCGACGACGACCTTCGCGCCCGGCGTGGTCGTCCCGGTCACCGCGGTCGTGGTCGTGGTGACCGCGGTGCCGGGGGCGGGTGCGGTCAGCGTGACCGCGAGCGCGCCCGGCGGCGTGTGGGTGACGTAGCGCCGCGTGGTCACCGCCGGGGTCTCCAGCGTGCGGCCTGCGCCGATGTTCAGGATGAGCCGGAGTTCCTGGGCCTGGGCCCAGGTCAGCGGGGACGCCGAGCCGGCCGCCTGGCCGTCGGTGAAGCCGATCGACGCGGTGGTCGGGTCGCTCCCGTAGGGCGAGGCGGCCAGGTCCGGGTCCTCCCACGCCTGCTCGGGTACGAGGCCCACGCCCGAGGAGAACTGCGCCATCGCCTCGAGCAGCGCGGACGCCCTGGCCCGGTTCCCGGTGGCGATGTCCGACTCAGCGCGTTCCCCGGACAGCACCGGCCACAGGTGCCCAGTGCCCGTGTCGGTGGTCGGCCACGGCTCGCCCTCGACCTTGCAGGACGTCTGGCTCGGCTGGTAGCAATCGCCGTACCCGTCGGCGCTGCCCGCCGCGGCCGAGGTGCCGTACCGGTAGTACCCGGTCCCGCTGGGGGTGGGCACCGAGATCTGCTTGTCCAGCACGCCCAGCGAGGCCTGGATGTCCGGGTCGCTGGCCGGCAGCTCACCGAGCCGCACGAGTTCCTGGAACCCGCCGTCGATGACGGCCCGCTGGTCCACGGTCGGGCCGCCGTTGCCGAGGCTGTACGTGATGGCGGCGTTCGGGTCGCCGGTCTTGGACAGCCGGATGAAGTACCGGGCCGCGTCCGGGCCGCTAGTGGTCACGTCCCAGGTCTTGATGGTGCGCTGGAAGTCGTCCGCGGTCGCCTGGTACAGCTGCGCCCGGGCCGTGTCGCCCTGCCCGGCCGCGATCACCGAAGCGGCGGTCAGCCCGGCGATCTCGGCGGCGATCGTGGAGGGCGAGTAGCCCGACTGCTCCTCCCACCGCTCCACGCCGAACGATGGCCCCATCGCGACCAGGTAGTCGGCGGCCGGCCGGATGTGCTGCTGCCAGAGCGTGGCGTCGGAGCCCAGCCCCGACTGCAGCGCCATCAGGATCGGGTAGGCCGTCTCATCGAGCTGGTTCCCGCCGGTATCGGGGGCGGCTTTGCCATTGACGAGGGAGTTGCGCGGGAGCTGACCGTTGGGTAGTTGCTGGTGGTTGAACAGGAACAGGGTGGCGGTGCGCGCGGTGGCGATATCACCATCCGTCAGCAGGCCGGTGAACGCCTCGTACAGGTCGCGCGCGAACACCTCCCGGTAGGAGCCGAAATAGACGGGCTTGCCATTCACCGCGGTGCCTGCGGCGACCGCCTGGCCCCATGGGCTGGCCAGCGAGGCGACGATCGCGCCGGGGTAGGTCTTGTCCTCGCTCGCCTTGACCACGTTGGCCGAGAGGTAATAGCGGTTTCGCAGTACCGACGCTTGCGCGCCGGACAAGCCCGGGTAGCTCGACGGCGGCCGGTGCAGGGTGAGGTCGTAACCGGCCCAGCCGGCCACGTACTCCAGCTCGGCCAGGCCGAACGGCTTGGCCAGGGACGCGCCTGCGGTGCTGATCGCCTGGGCCTGGGTGCGGCCGAAGCCGAGCGCCAGCGTCACCTGGCCATTGTGGGTGGGGGTGAGCGCCTCGGTCGCCGTGATGTGGCCGTCCGGTGCCGAGTCGTAGCTGGTCAGCGTGTGAGCGGAGTCGAGCTGGGTGAGGCCGTCGCTCGCCGTCCCGGCGTAGCCGACGCTGGCCACGGCGGACGGGTGGCTGGCCCGGAGCGCCATGAAGGTGGGCACCGCGTAGCTGCGGTTGGCCGCCTGGGTCACGGTGTTGGTGCTGTAGACCACGGGCACCGGTGATCCGGTGGAGGTGTCGATGACCCCGGTGTTGCCGCCGGCGTTCTGGCTGCCGCCACCGCCGTCCCCGTTGACGTGCGCGTCCAGCCGCGCATACAGGTGCAGCCGGCTGATCGCGGTGTGCGAGCCGGGCGTGGCCTCCAGCCGGGTGTCCATCAGCACGGTGTCCCGGGCCGGGTCGGTGATGTAGGTGGTGACGAGCCGGTAGCCGTGGCTGGCGCTGGTCGCGGTCACCGTGCAGGCCATGCCGGAGGGGTCAGCCGCCACGGTGTAGGTCATGTCGCGGGTCTGCAGGTCGGTGAAGGTGGACCCGTCGGTGACGATGTACTGGAGGGTCTCGACGTCCGTATTGTCGATGGTCGGCTCATAAACGTCAGACAGGACCCCGCCGGCGACCGTGTACCAGACCTTGGAGGCAGTGTCGCGGGCCGTGCCGAGGCAGTCTTTGCGGGCGAGGTCGAAGTACGACAGCGTGCCCGGGCCGCCCGGCGCGGTCACGGCGGGCAGCGCCGCCCCGGTGCTCGTGGCCCCCGCGGGGTCGGCCGCGGCCACCGCGAACGACAGCATGCACACGGCGGCCGCCGGCCCAGCCAGTCTCCGGATCCTGCGCCTGCCTGCCTGTGCCAATCCGCGCATTGGAACCTCCGGTTCCCTCGTTGGAACCTCCGGCCGGGCGACATGAGCAAACTGTTCGCCGCGCCTCTCCGGGGCTGCCACCTTGTGGGAAAGGACACCGCGTGCCGAAGCTTCCCGCCGCCTGGCGGCGGTGTCAACGGAAAAATTCGTAAATGGCCAGAGGGGCCAGGTGCTGGGTATGGCGTCACCTATGAGGCGCGTGTCGGTGGTGGGGAACGCCGGGTCGGGGAAGTCCACCCTGGGCCGCGCCCTCGCCGCGCGGCTCGGTGTGCCGCATGTCGAGCTGGACGGGATCTACCATCAGCCCGGCTGGACGCCGCTCGCGGAGGAGGAGCTGGTCCGCCGGGTGGGCGAGGCCGCCGCCGGGGACGGCTGGGTCATCGACGGCAACTACACCGCCGTCCGCTCGCTGATCTGGGCCCGCGCGGACACGGTCGTCTGGCTCGACCTGCCCCGTCGCACGGTGATGCGCAGGATCATCGGGCGGACCGTCCGCCGCGTGATCAGCCGCGCCGAGCTGTGGAACGGCAACAAGGAGCCCTGGCAGAACCTGGTGCGCCGGGATCCCGAGGCGTCGGTCATCGCCTGGGCCTGGCACAAGCACGCCGTCTACCGGGAGCGGTATGCCGCGGCGGCCCGCGATCCGGCCTGGGCGCACCTCCGGTTCGTCCGCGTCACTTCCCGCCGTGACGTGCGCGCCCTCCTCGACAGCGCCGGGTACGCTCCGGGCCCCTCTCGCACCACCCAGCCGTGATCACGGAATGTTTTGGCCGTACCGGGGAGCGCAGCGGATCCGGGGCGGCCGGTTCGGACGAGTTGCCGACCATGTGGCTCGGAGAACGCCGTCCCTGGCGGTGTTCCCGGCCTGGACGAGGTTCGGGTGGTCAGCCGAACAGCGTGGCCAGGTGATCGTCGAGGACGGCCAGTGCCTGGTCTGGGGAGTAGGCGCCGATGAGGGTGGGCAAGCACAGTCCTTCGACGACCGCGCGCAGGTGGCGGGCGGCGTGGTCGGTGTCGAGGTGCCCGGGGAGTTGGCCGCTGGCCTGCGCCGCATGGAGCTGGGTGGCGAGGAAACCGGTCAGGCCGTCGTAGGCGATGCGCGCGGTGGCGGCGGCCTGCGGGTCGATGACGGCGTAGGCGAGCATCGCGGCGCCCAAGCGCGCCCCCTCGCGGCTCTCGCCGTCGAGGCCGAGCAGGTCGATCAGCAAGGCGCGCAGCAGGGTCCGGGTGGTGCGCGGTTCAGGTACCCGGGCGATCAGCCTGGGGATGCGCACGGTGGCCCGCTCGTAGTTGTACCGCTGGGCGAAGCCGAGCATCTCCTGCTTGGTGGTGAAGTAGTGCTGGACGGTGCCCATGGACACCCCGGCCTCGGCCGCGACGTTGCGCAGGCTGGCCGCTTCCAGCCCGCGGGTGGCGATCAGCCGCACGCCACGGCGAGGTCGAGATCGCGTACGAGACGTTCGGCGCCGCGGGCGGAGCGCCGCTGCCGCTGCTGAGCGGCCTGGACTACCAGATGGTGTGGTGACCCGGGGCGCTGTGCACCGCGCTGGCCGAGCGCGGCTTCCACGTCGCGCGCTTCGACTACCGTGACAGCGGCCTGTCTACCCACTTCACCGCGCCCGCGGGCGGTGGCCCGTGGCGGGCGCTGCTGGCCGGTGCGAGAACGCCGCCGTACCGCGGCCAGGACATGGTGGGGGACACCCTGGCCGTGCTGGACGCGCTTGACTGGCCCAGCGCGCACCTGCTGGGAGTGTCCATGGGCGCGGGCATGGCCCAGCTGGCCGCCATGCTCCACCCCGGCCGGGTACGCACCCTGACGCTCGTCTCGGGCATCCCGATGGGCGGCAACCCGCTGCGCATGCTGCCCTACCTGCATCTGGGCGCGTTCGCCAGACTCGCCATCCGCCGCTACGGTCCCGAACGCGCGGAGCAGGAGCGCAGGCTCACCGCTCCTGGGACCGGATCTCCGCCGCCAACGGCCTCACCGCCCTGACCGACCACGTCCACCTGAACGACCGCGCGGCCGCCCTCGCGGCCGCCCTGGTCGCGGACTTCGTCACGGCTGATCTGCAGGACACGCGATGAGCACCGGGCCGGAAACGCCTTTAGATCCACAGTCCCCCCCGGGGCGACCGGCCGGCCGCCGTGATCATGGAGGGCGGGTGGGGATCGGGCTCGTCAGCCGCGCTTGCGCAGGAAGGCGGTCAGCCGGTCCAGCGGCCAGGTGTTGATGACATCGCCGGGGGTGAGCCAGCCGCGCTGCGCGGTGCCGATGCCGTACCTCATGTGCGCCAGGTGGCTGACCGAGTGCGCGTCGCTGTCGATCGAGAACATGACGCCGTGCCGGAGGGCCAGCCGGATGTGCTCGGCGGGCAGATCGAGCCGGTCGGGATGGGAGTCCACCTCGATCGCGGTGCCGGTCCGGGCACACGCCTGGAACACCTCGCCCAGGTCCACGTCAACCGGCGGCCGTTTGCCGATTCGCCGCGTCATGGGATGACCGATGACGTTGACATGCGGATTCTCGATGGCCCGCACGAACCGGCGGGTCATCTGGTCGCGCGGCTGGGCGAAGTGTGAGTGCACCGAGGCGACGCACAGATCGAAGCCGCTGAGAAACTCCGCGGGCCAGTCAACGCCGCCGTCGGGGTCGATGTTGAGCTCGGTGCCGTGCAGCAGCCGCATCCCCGAGTGCTGGCCGTCCAGCCGGCGGACCTGCTCCCGCTGGGCGAGCATCTTCTCGTCCGTCATGCGCTGCATGAACAGGTTGGGCGCGTGATCGGTGACCGCGTAGTAGGCGTAGCCGCGGGCGGCCGCCGCCCGCACCATCTCCTCCAGGCTGGCCACGCCGTCGGTGAGATCGGTGTGGGTGTGCAGGTCGCCGCGCAGGTCCTGCTCGGTGACCAGGGGCGGGAGCTCACCGCGCAGCGCCGCCTCGATCTCGCCGGAGTCTTCGCGGAGCGGGGGAGGGATCCACGGGAGGCCAAGCCGGTCGTACACCTCCTCCTCGGTCAGGGAGGCGATGGTGTCCCCGGTCTCGACGTCGAACAGGCCGTACTCGGAGAGCTTCAGCTTCCGGCGCACGGCCATCTCCCGGACGCGGATGTTGTGCGCCCGCGACCCGGTGAAGTACTGGAGCGCCGCCCCCCAGCTCGCGGGCGGGACGACCCGCAGGTCGGCCTGGAGCCCCGCGGTGGTGCGGATCGTCGTCTTGGTGTCGCCACTCGCCACCACGTGATCGACGTGCCGCAGGCTCGTGAACGCCCGCATCAGCGCCTGCGGCTGGTCGGAGATGGCGAGGATGTCAACGTCGCCGATGGTGTCCCGCATCCGGCGGAGTGACCCGGCGTAGCAGGCACGCTGGCAGCCCGGCACCGCCGCGAGCAGGCCGGTGAGGTCCTCGGCGAGTTCCATGGCCACATCGAGGTGCACCCGGTCGCCCGTCTTGCGGATGATCTCGATCCCCCGCAGCAGGTTCTCCTCGGTCTTCGGGCCGAAGCCGCGCAGCCCGTCGAGCCGGCCGGTGCCGATCGCGGCGGCCAGTCCGTCCACCGAATCGATGCCACGCTCGGTAAAGAGGACCATGGCCCGCTTCGGCCCGAGGCCTGGCACCTCGGTCAGCCTGCGGACACCGGCGGGAACCTTCGCCCGCAGCTCCTCCAGCTGATGGATGCTGCCGGTGCGCAGGTACTCGCCGATCTTGGCCGCGATCGCTTTCCCCACGTTCGGTATCTGCCCCACCGCCGCGGCGTCCAGCGTGGCCAGGTCGCCCGGATACCCGGCGATGGACCGGGCGGCCTTCTCATAGGACCGGATCCGGAACGCATCGCCACCGGTGATCCCCATGAGATCGGCGTACTCCGCGAGCAGGGCAGCGACCTCATCGTTGGTCCGCATGGCACACCGGTCCGGGTTGTCTGGGTGGAGGCCTTACCGTGGCGCTCACGGGCGGCTCGGGGGATACTAGTGCCGCTCCAGTCTGCGCCCATGGGAGCCGGGCGCGGGCGGCGGAGCGAGGGAGCGAGACGGGGATGATCACGCCTCTGCGACGGGCCAGAGACCTTCTCGCTCCTCTCGTTGTGCGGGCCCAGCCGCCGGTGGCCGTCAGGCCCAGTCACGCGGCGCGCCCGGACGGCTGCGCCATCCCGGTGCCGGGGCGGTGTACGGGACCGCGGCCAGCAGCACGCCGCCGCGTTCGACCACGGCCTTGGCCCGGCGCATCTCGGCCAGCAGATCCTCGGCGAGCCGTTCCGGGGTCACGTTCAGCACCCGGGTCGCGTAATCGATCAGCCACGCCCGGGACGTCAGGTAGCCACCCACACTGTCCAGCGGCATCCCGTCATTGATCATCAAGGCGTAGGCGAAGATCCTCTTCATGCCGTGCCAGGCGGCCCAGGAAGGATCGGCCAGCATCCGCTCGTAGCGGCTGCGGGCCTGCTCGAACGCACCCGCTGCGTCAGTGATCCGCGGACCGTGGCCGGACAGGCAGTACCGGGCCGGCAGCGCGGCCAGGCGTTGCACGCTCTGCAGCGCCACGGCGATGGCGCCCGGCCCGTCCAGCGCGAGGTTGATCCACCCGACGTCGTCGGCGTGCAGGGCGTCACCAAGCAGCAGCACCTGCTCGTCCGGCTGGTAGAAGCTCAGGTGGTGAGGGGTATGGCCGGGGGTCGCCAGGACCTCCCAGTCCGCCTCCCCGGCCCGCAGCCGATCGCCGCCATCCAGCAGGACGTCCACGCGGTACTGCTCGACCGGCTGATCCAGCCACTCGGCCTCACACGCGGAAGGATCACGCCGGTTGACCGCCTCCCCGTCCATCCGCGCCGCCGCGACCGGCACACCGTGCGCCTGAACCCAGGCGTTGCCGCCGGAATGATCGCTGTGCCAGTGCGAATTGAGCAGCAGCGCCAGCTGGCCGACCGCGAGCCCGGCGGCGGCGATGAGCTCGCCCAGGGTGGCGGCGTCGCTGCCGTAGCCCGCGTCGAGCAGGACCGGGGTGGAGCCGGTGAGCAGAACCATGTTGGAACTGGGATACGGCCGGGGCACGAACCGGACCCAGGGAGGCGGCGCCGGATGCACGCTGGAACGCTATCCGGCCCCCTAGCGGCCGCCGTCGCCGGGGGAGCGGACCCAGTGATCCGACCGGGCGGCCTGGCCGCGCGGTCAGGCCGCCCGGGGCTGCGCGGTGTATCCGATTTGTGCGGAGTGCTTGTCGTGGCGAGGGCCTGCATGCCACGATCGAGCCGTTGATACATCAGATGTTTGGTCGTCGTGGCGAAGCCTGGTTGCGGCCCGCGCGGACGCCCGGGAATGTCACGCTGCTCTGGCAAGGACTTGCTTATGCACCGGCGGCAGGTGGGCCTCACGGGCCTCAGCGTCACAGAAATCGGCTTCGGCGGGGCGCCGATCGGCGGCCTCTTCAAGGCATCGCCCGCCGACGTGGCGCGGGCCGCGGTGGACGCGGCGTGGGATGCGGGCATCCGGTACTTCGACACCGCGCCCCATTACGGGCTGGGATTGTCCGAGCGCCGCCTGGGCGAAGCCCTTCGGGGACGGCCGCGCGAGGAGTACGTAGTGTCCACCAAGGTGGGTCGGCTGCTCGTGCCGAACCCGGCGCCGACCGGCTCTGACCTGGCCGCTGGCGGTTTCGCGGTACCCGACGACCTGACCCGGGTCCTCGACTACAGCGCCGACGGCGTGCGCCGCAGTCTCGACGCCAGCTTGCAGCGGCTCGGCCTCGACCGGGTGGACATTGTCCTCGTGCACGACCCGGACGACCACGCGGATCAGGCCATCGCCGAGGCGCTGCCCGCGTTGATCGGCCTGCGCGACCAAGGGGTGATCGGGGCGGTCGGCCTCGGCATGAATCAGTGGCAGGTGCCCTTGCGCGCGGTCCAGGAGACCGACCTGGACGTGGTGATGCTGGCCGGGCGGTGGACCCTGGCCGACCGCAGCGGCGCGCCGCTGCTCGAAGCGTGCGTCGGCCGCGATGTGTCGGTACTGGCCGCGGGCCCGTTCAACTCCGGCCTGCTGGCCCAGGCTTGGCCACCGGATGACGCCCACTTCAACTACGCGCCGGCGCCCGCGCCCATCCTGGAGCATGCCCGGCTCCTGGCCCGGCGCAGCGAGCAGCACGGCCTCACGCTGCCGCAGGCGGCACTGCGGTTCCCGCTCCGGCACCAGGCGGTCGCCGGTGTGGTCGCGGGGCTGGGCTCGGCCCGGCACGTCCGGTCTGCGGCCGGCTGGCTCGCCGGGCCTGTGCCGGATACCGGCTGGATGCAGGAGGTGGCCACGCCATGAGGCCCGCCCGGATCGGCCCGTTCGGGCCGTGGCTGCTGACATCCGATGACATCGCCGGCCCGCGGGCCTGATTCGCCGTGACAGATCCGCAAGCACACGATGTGCGCGACCACGATGCGGGCCAACACGATGCGGGCCAACACGATGCGGGCCAACACGATCTGCCTGAGCAGGGGCTGGCTGATTTCCGGCAGCGGCGGTTCGGCCTTTTCCTGCACTGGGGCCTGTACTCACTGGCCGCCCGGCACGAATGGGTTATGAATACCGAGCGCCTGACCGACGAGCAGTACCGGGCGTACTTCGAGCATTTCGACCCTGACCTGCATGATCCTGGGCTCTGGGCGGATGAGGCCAAGAACGCCGGGATGCGCTACATGGTGCTGACCACCAAGCACCACGAGGGATTCGCGCTGTGGGACTCCGCGCTGTCGGATTACACAGTGGCCCACACTCCGTTGGGTAAAGATCTTGTCGGTCCGCTGGTGAGCGCGTTCCGCGCCCGCGGCCTCGGCATCGGCTTCTACCACTCGCTGGTCAACTGGCACCACCCCGACTTCCCGGTCAACGGCCTGCATCCCCGCCGTGACGACCGGCCGTTCATCGCGGCGGCCGGGGGCCGGGACATGGCGCGCTACCGGGAGTTCCTGCATGGGCAGGTCACCGAGCTGCTGACCCGCTACGGCGACATCGACACGATGTGGTTCGACTTCTCCTATCCCGATCTCGTCCACTACGGCGAGCGCGTCTGGGGCGGCAAAGGCCGCGACGACTGGGCCTCGCCGCAGCTGCTGGAACTGGTCCGGCGGCTGCAGCCCGGGATCCTGGTCAACGACCGGCTCGACCTGCCCGGCACCGCGGACTTCAGCACGCCGGAGCAGTACCAGCCGGCCGGCCCGGTGATCGTGGATGGCCGGGCGGTGGCCTGGGAGGCCTGCCAGACGCTGAACGGCAGCTGGGGATACGACCGCGACAACCTCGACTGGAAGCCGGTCAACCTGCTGGTCCGGATGCTCGTCGATACCGTGTCCAAGGACGGCAACCTGTTGCTCAACGTCGGGCCCAACGGCCGCGGCGAGATGGACGAGCGCGCGATCGCGACGCTGCGCGGCATAGGCCGGTGGATGCGCCTGCACGAGCGGTCGATCATCGGCGCCGGGCCCAGCACCCTGACCCCGCCCGCCGACTGCCGCTACACCCAGCGGGGCAACCGGCTCTACCTGCACGTGTTCGCCTGGCCCTTCGGGCACCTGCACCTGGCCGGGCTGGGCGAGGCCGGGCTGGGCGAGGCCGGGCTGGGCGAGGCCGGGCGCGATGGGGGGCGGGCCGCCCGGGTGCGGTACGCGCAGTTTCTGCACGACGCCTCGGAAGTCAGGCGGCACGTCGCGGATCCCGGAACACCCGCGCAGACCACCACCCCCGGCGGGCTGCCGCCGGGCACCCTGACCCTGGATCTGCCGGTACGGCGCCCCGACGTCGCGGTCCCCGTCATCGAGCTGTTCCTCGCCGACTGACTCCGCCGCCTCCGCACGGGAACGACACCAAATGCGCTTTTGGGTACGTCCCCACGACACCTGTGCGCCACCGGTGTCGTTGCCAAGCGGGTTGGGGGCGGCGGTATAGCGTCGGGCGGGTGGACGGGAATACGCTCGCGGGCCGCGTTGCGCTGGTCAACGCGGCCGGCCGGGGAATCGGCCGGGGCGCCGCGGAAGCGCTGGCGGCCGCGGGGGCCAGCCTCGTGGTGGCGTCGCTGCACGGTGACGCGATCAAGGACGTGGCCGCGGATCTGGCCGCCCGGCACGGTGTCGAGACCGTCGGGATGGTCGGAGACGTGTCGCGTCCGGGGACCGCGGAGACGCTGGTGGGGACGGCGGTGCGGCGTTTCGGCGGCCTCGACATCCTGGTCAACAACAGCGGCGGGCCGCCCCGTGGGCGGTTCGCCGATTTCGACGACGCGGCCTGGCAGGACGCGTTCGGCCTGCTGCTGCTGAGCGTGGTCCGGATGGTGCGGGCCGCGCTGCCGCCGCTGCGGGCCTCGGCCCACGGTGGCCGCATCGTCACCGTGGGATCGACGTCGGTGAAACAGCCGATCGCGAACATGATCCTCTCCAACAGCCTGCGGGCCGGGGTGGCCGGCCTGAGCAAGACGCTGGCCGACGAGGTCGCCCCGGACGGGATCACCGTGAACATGGTCTGCCCAGGCAGCATCCTGACCGACCGGCTGCGCGGCGGATATCGCGAGCGGGCCGAGGCGGCGGGCGTGGATGTCGACAAGCTGGTCGCCAGTGAGGCCGGGCGGGCGGTGCCCCTCGGGCGGGTCGGGGTCCCCGCCGATCTCGGCAATCTCATCGCCTATCTGTGCTCGGACGCGGGGTCCTACATCACCGGGCAGGTCATCGCCGTTGACGGCGGGCTGCTCCGCGGGACCTTCTAGCCGCCCGGCCTGGCTAGTACCGTGGAGTGCGGATCTGGCGCGGGGCCAGCCATCCGTGCCCGCAGAGGGAGCGAGCCGTGACCAGTACCGCCGCTGTGGCGAGCCCGGTGGATTTCGCCGAATACGGCGATTACACGGTGAAGGCGCCCACCCGGCCGGACGGCGCGTTCGTCCGCCCGCTGTACCGGTTCGCCGGCCGGGTTACCGCGGACGGGTCGAGCGGCTACCGGGCCGAGCCCGGCCGCTATCACCTCTACGTCTCGCTGGCCTGCCCGTGGGCGCACCGCTCCGTCATCGCGCGCCGCCTCCTGGGCCTGGAGGAGGTGGTCACGCTGTCCGTGGTCAACCCGATCAGGGATGGCCGCGGCTGGGCGTTCCGCGAGGGCCCGGGCTACACCGCCGACCCGGTGAACGGCTTCACCCTGCTGCGCGAGGCGTATGAGGCGACCGAGCCCGGGTACGACGGGCACGTGTCGGTGCCCGTGCTGTGGGACCGGGAGACGGGGCGCATCGTTTCCAACAACTTCCCGGACATCACCCTCGACCTGGCCACCGAGTTCGGCCAGTGGGCGGCGCCCGGCGTGGATCTCTACCCGGCCGCACTGCGTCCTGAGATCGACGCGCTGAATGAGCGGGTCTACGCCACCGTCAACAACGGGGTCTACCGGTGCGGGTTCGCTACCTCCCAGCAGGCCTACGCCGCGGCGGTGGCCGCGCTTTTTGCCACCCTGGACGAGCTCGAGGAGCGCCTGGCCGCCCGCCGGTACCTGTTCGGAGGGCAGATCACCGAGGCCGACGTGCGGCTGTGGGTGACCCTGGCCCGGTTCGACCCGGTGTACGTCACCCATTTCAAGGCCAACCTGCGGCGCCTCGTCAACTACCCCAGCCTGTGGGGTTACGCCCGCGATCTCTACCAGCAGCCGGCGTTCGGCCCGACCACCAACTTCGACCACATCAAGCGGCATTACTACGGCACCCATCCGCAGATCAACCCATTGCGGATCGTCCCCGCCGGCCCGATTATGGACTGGACCGCGCCCCACGGCCGCGAGCCGATGCCCGGCTGACTTCCGGTTCCGATGGGGTGGCCATGGGCGGCACATTGCCAGTCACCGCTCGCATGGTGATCCTGAGCCTGCTCCCGGTTCGAGGCGGCCACTGCGTGCGGCCAGGTATTTCTGGCCGCCTGCGGGCATCTTGACGAAGCCTGGGCGCCGTGCCTGAATGTGAGCAGCCTGAACATTATCGACCACTTTCGATCAGAGCTGATCAGCGCATGCGTTTGATGTCGATCACCTGACGATGGGCGGCGGCGCACGAAAGGGGAGTCACGTGAGCGTGATCCGGAGAGCAGGTTTAGGGCCGCGCACCGCCCGGCGTGTCACCGCCGTGGCCGCGGCGGCCATGCTCGGCTCGGTGTGCGCCGTGGCGGCCGTGCCCGGGCCGCCGGCCGCGGCGGCGACCGCCATCACCGTGAACGGGACGAGCGCTGGCCGCGCGTTCGGCGGGATCGGCGCGATCAGCGGCGGCGGGGGCAACACGCGGCTGCTGGCCGATTACCCGGCCGCCCAGCAGCAGCAGATCCTGGACTACCTGTTCGAGCCCGGCTACGGCGCTGACCTGCAGATCCTCAAGGTCGAGATCGGCGGCGACACCAACTCCACGGACGGCTCCGAGTCCAGCCACATGCACACCGCGTCGGCCGTCAACTGCAACACGGGGTACGAGTGGTGGCTGATGGAGCAGGCCAAGGCGCTCAACCCGAACATCAAGCTCTACGGGCTGGCCTGGGGCGCGCCCGGCTGGATCAGCGGCGGCTTCTGGTCCACCGGCACCATCACCTACCTGGTCAACTGGCTGAACTGCGCCAAGTCGCACGGCCTGACGATCAACTACCTCGGCGGCTGGAACGAACGCGGTTACAACATCTCCTGGTACGAGCAACTGCGGTCCACGCTCAACGCCGACGGCTATTCGGCCACGGCGATCGTCGGCGCGGACAGCGACTGGAGCATCGCCAGTGACATCGCGTCCAACTCGGCCTTCGCCAACGCCGTCTCGATCATCGGCGTGCACTACCCATGCGCCGGCGGCGACGGCGGGAGCGCCGACAACTGCCCGGCCAACTCGACTGCCATCGGGACCGGCAAGCCGCTGTGGGCCAGCGAGAACGGCTCGCAGGACCTGAATTCCGGCGCGCCCGCGCTGATCCGCTCCATCACCCGCGGCTACGTCAACGCGGACCTGGCCGCGTACATCAACTGGCCGGTGGTGGCCGCCGTCTACCCGAACCTGCCGTACAACACCGACGGCCTGGTCCTGGCCAACCAGCCCTGGTCGGGCGCCTACAGCGTGGGCGAGAGCCTGTGGGCCACCGCCCAGGTCACCCAGTTCACCCAGCCGGGCTGGCAGTTCCTCAACTCGGGCTCCGGCTACCTCGGCGGCAGCGAGTCCAACGGCAGCTACGTCTCGCTGAAGTCCACCAACAACTCCGACTACTCAACGATCATCGAGACCACCACGGCCACCGCCGCGCAGACCGTGACCGTGAATGTTTCAGGTGGCCTGTCCACTGGCACCGTGCACGTATGGGCCACCGACGTCAACGCCCCAGGGGCGGCCAACACCTTCACCCAGCAGGCCAGCATCACGCCGTCCAACGGCTCGTATTCGCTTACCGTGCCGCCCGGCTACATCTACACGCTGACCACCACCACCGGCCAGGGCAAAGGCTCCGCCGCCAGCCCGGCGTCCGGCTCACTGGCGCTGCCGTACTCCGACAACTTCGACAGTGACACCATCGACCAGCAGCCCCGCTATCTGGCCCAGCAGCAAGGCGCCTTCGAGGTCGAGGCGTGCGCCGGCGGCCGGGCCGGGCGGTGTGTCCAGCAGCAGGCGCCGGTCCAGCCCATCGAATGGGATGGCAACTCCAACCCCTACACCATCGGGGGCAACCTGAGCTGGAGCAACTACACCGTCTCCGCGGACGCCCTGATGGAGCAGGCGGGCGCCGTGCAGTTGCTAGGACGCGTCGGTACGCAGCACAGTTTCGGCCCGGCTGGGATCAACGAGTACTACCTGCAGCTCAGCAACACCGGCGCCTGGTCGATCATCCGCAACAACACCAGCGACTCGCTCACCACGCTGGCCAGCGGGACGGTGGCCGCACCCGGCACCGGCACCTGGCAGCATCTGGCGCTCACCTTCAACGGTGCCACCATCTCGGCGGCGATCAACGGCACCACCGTCGGCACCGTCACCGACTCCACCTACCCATCGGGGATGATTGGCCTCGGCACCTCCGGTTACCAGACCGACCAGTTCGACAACCTGTCCGTCACGCAGGTCGGCTCGGGGGCACCGACCGGCGCGATCGTCGCGGGCGACAACACCAGCAAGTGCGTCAACGACAACGCTGACTCCAGCGCCAACGGCACGAAGGTCCAGATGTGGGACTGCAACGGCGGCGCCTCGCAGAACTGGACCATCGAGACCAACGGCACCATCGGAATCAACGGCCAGTGCATGGATGTCACCGGGGCCAGCACGGCGAACGGCGCGCTGGTCGAGGAGTGGGCCTGCAACGGCGGGGGCAACCAGCAGTGGCAGGCGGTGAACGGAACACTGGTGAACCCGGTATCGGGCAAGTGCCTCGACGACCCGGGATTCAATACCACCAACGGAACCCAGCTGGACATCTGGACCTGCAACGGCGGTTCCAATCAGCAGTGGAGTATCCCGTGACGTGGTGAGACGAGCCATTCCGATCGCGGCCGGTGACCGCCAAGAAGGAGCGGCCCGCCCCTGAGCTAGCTGTTGCCGCTCATGACGGTTGTCATGGTCAAATCGTGACAGTCATATCGGGGGATGACCCGCCGCGCGGTGGGAGCATTGCCCCATGACGGTGACAAACGTGGGCTACGGGGCTGGACCCGGACCGGCTGGCGACGCTCAGCCACTGGCCATCGACTTGCGGAGAGTGCACAAGAACTTCGGTTCCGTGGAGGCGGTGAAGGGTCTCGACCTGAGCATCGCTTCTGGTGAGATCGTTGCCTTCCTCGGGCCTAACGGCGCGGGCAAGACCTCGACCATTGACATCATTCTGGGCCTGTCCAAGCCCACCACCGGAGAAGCGTCGGTGTTCGGCATGCACCCCCGCCACGCCATCTCGCGCGGGCTCGTTTCCGCGGTGATGCAGACCGGCGGGCTGCTCAAAGATCTCACCGTCGGCGAGACCGCTCAGTACACCGCGAGCCTGTTCGCCCACTCCATGCCTGTGGAGGAGGTCTTGAAGCGGGCGGGCATCGATGCCATCGCGGACCGCATGGTCGGCAAGTGCTCAGGCGGTGAGCAGCAACGGCTGCGCTTCGCCATGGCCCTGCTGTCCGACCCGGAACTGCTCATCCTCGACGAGCCCACGACCGGCATGGACGTGGAGGGCCGGCGTAGCTTCTGGGGGGCGATCCGGCAGGACACGGCCATGGGGCGGACCGTGCTGTTCGCGACGCACTACCTCGAGGAGGCCGACTCCTACGCCGACCGGATCATCCTGCTCCGCAGAGGGAAGATCGTCGCCGACGGCACGTCAGCGGAGATCAAGGCGCTGGCGGCCGGGCGGACGGTACGGGCCACCCTGCCCGGCGCCGATGAGGCCACGCTGCGCACCATCCCCGGCGCCGACAGCGCCGAGGTGCGGGGGGACACGGTTCTCATTCACGCCACCGACAGCGACGCGGTGGCTAGGTACCTGCTGACCAGCACGCAGGCCAAGGACCTCGAGATCAACACCCGCGGCCTCGAGGACGCGTTCATCGCCCTGACCAGCGACGACACCGATATCGACGCCAGCAACACAGGAGCATCACGATGAGCACCCAGTCGCTTCCCGCGCCCGACCTGTCCACCCGGCGAGCACCGGGGCTGGGCGCCTTCAACCTCAGGGCCCTCAGGCTGGAGGTGCGCCGGCTGCTCCGCAATCGGCGCACGGTCCTTTTCTCGGTGCTCGCACCGGTCTTGTTCTTCCTGGCCTTCGGGCTGAACAAGGCCTATGCGAATGAGTCCGAGGGCCATGGCAACGTGTCCGCGTTCATCATGGTCAGCATGGCGCTGTACGGCGCGGTACTGGCGACGACCAGCGGCGGGGCCATGGTCTCGATCGAGCGCGCCTCTGGCTGGAGCCGCCAACTCCGGCTGACACCGTTGTCGCCAGCGGCCTACATCGTCATCAAGATGCTTACCGCGCTGGTGCTCGGGCTCGGCTCGGTCGTGGCGGTCTATGCCGTCGGAGCTCTCACCGGCAAGCCCTCGATGCCTGGCTACCTGTGGATCGTCACGGGGCTCTGCGTCTGGATCGGCTCGCTGGTGTTCGCGGCGTTTGGCCTGTTCATGGGTTATCTGCTGGCCACCGAGAACGTCATGCAGATCCTGTCCTTCGGGCTCGTCCTGTTCTCCTTCGCCGGTGGCCTCTTCATCCCGCTGAGCCAGTTCCCCCACGTGCTCCAGACGATCGCCGAGTTCACCCCGCTCTACGGCCTGAACCAGCTCGTGCACGCTCCGCTGCTGGGGGGCGGCATCCACGTGGCGTGGGTGGCGAACGCCGTCATCTGGCTGGCCATCTTCGCCGGTGGTGCCGCCTGGCAGTTCCGCGGGGACACGGCGCGGGTCTGAGCACGGCCACGCCAGGTGGGGCCGCCGCCGCCTGACGTCTGACGTCAGGCGGCCGCCGCCGCTATCTCCTCGGCGAAGACGTCTGGTGCCTCCAGCGGCGAGAAGTGGCCGGCCGATGGTATCGACCGCAATCGCAGGGTGTCGAAGAAGTCATCGAGCCGGTCCGACCAGGCGGCCGGGAACAGCGGGTCATGCTCGGGCCACAGCACCGTCGTCGGGACGTGCACCCTCCCGGCCCGCGGCGGCGCCTCCTCGGCCAGCGACCGGGCCACCGATCCAGCGCCGGCCCGGTACCACCCGATAGAGGCGGTGAACGCGCCGGGCGCGGCGTAGTGCCCGGTGAGGCGGTCGAGGTCGGCGTCCGAAAGCTCGAACGAGGGACCCGACCAGTGCGACCAGAAGTGGGCCAGGTAGGCGCGCACGGCGCCGGGCTGCCCGTCGATCAGCTGCTCCGCCAGGGCGAGCTGATGGAAGGCCTGGTACCAGAACTCACGCTGAGCGGCGGGTTCGAGGATCCGTGCGCCGATGCCCGGCAGTGGCGGGGCGACGACGAGGCCGCGGAGCAGGTCGGGCCGGTCGGCCGCGACCGCCTGGCCGATGCGGCTGCCGATGTCGTATCCGGCGATCACCACGCCGCGCAGGCCGATTTCCTCGATCAGGGCGACCACGCTGCGGGCCTGGGCGGCCGCCGAGTACGCGGCGTCCGGGTCGAGAAGATGCTTGTCCGAATGGCCGAACCCGCGCAGGTCCGGCACGACGACGTCGTGCCCGGCGAGCCGGGGGACCACGAGACGGTAGTCAGCCCGGTCCCCGGGCCAGCCGTGCAGAAGCACGACCGGCGGCCCTTCCCCGGTCCGGTCGTAAGCCAGCCGGAAACCGTCTGTCGCGTCGCTGATGAGCACGCCAGGAGCCTAGCGGGCGATCACGACCTGCTCCCAGGCGGCGCCCGCCGGCGCGCCTGAGCCGGGCGGCCTTGGGCCGGGCGGTCTGGCCGCCTGGGCCGGGCCGGATGCGAGGATGGCCGGGTGG
The DNA here is from genome assembly GCA_963822825.1 of uncultured Actinomycetes bacterium. Taxonomy (GTDB): domain Bacteria; phylum Actinomycetota; class Actinomycetes; order Streptosporangiales; family Streptosporangiaceae; genus JAWWPY01. Next base: position 224,437 of record CAWGIW010000025.1, read on the forward strand.
ATGACCATGGGTGGGCCGGAGGCCGGATCGAGCAGATCAAGGTGTGCCTGAACGGCCGCCGTGGTCGCGGCGATCACCCTGCCGTGCCGGTCACCCCGGCCGAGCTGGCCGCGTCAGCCGCGGCCGCGGTGGCCGCTGGCGCTGAGGCAGTCCATCTGCATGCGCGCGGCCGCGACGGTGCCGAGTCAGTGCGGGGCGCCGACGTCGGCGCGGCCGTGGCGGCGGTGCGCCGGGCGTGCCCGGGCACGCCGGTGGGGGTGTCAACGGGTCTGTGGATCACTGGTGGCGACGCGGCGGCTCGGCAGGTCGCCGTGGCGGGGTGGGCGGACCTTCCCGGGCCCGCACGACCGGATTTTGCCTCCGTCAACGTATCCGAGCCTGGCCTGGTTGATCTTCTGGACGGGCTGCGGGCGGCGGGAGTCGCGGCCGAGGCCGGGATCTGGTCGGTCGCCGACGCCGACACGCTAGCGGCGGTCGGCCCGGCCGCGCGATGGCTGAGGATCCTGGTGGAGATCATGGACGTACCGGTGGAGAGAGCCGTCGCGGTGGCTGATGCGATCCTGCGGCGGCTCGACGAACTGGGTGTGGCCGCGCCGCGTCTGCTGCACGGCGAGGAGGCGGCGTGCTGGCTGCTGGTGGCGCACGCCGGCGCGCGCGGGCTGCCGACCCGCATTGGGCTTGAGGACACCGTCACCGGCCCAGACGGCGCGGCCGTCAGTGGCAACGCCGAACTGATCCAGCTGGCCCTGCCGATCTGGGCCGCCGCCGCGCTCTGATCAATCCCCGTACGTCAAATCCCCGTACGTCAAATCCCCGTACGTCAAATCCCCGTGCGCAGAAAGTCGGTGAGCGCCGCGGCCAGCTGATCGGGGGCTTCCTCGGCCATGTGGTGGCCGGAGTCGATGGGCGCGCCCCGCACGTTGCCGGCCCAGCGCCGCCAGACCGCGACCGGATCGCCGTAGAGCCGCTCCATGTCGTCGCGGGTCGCCCACAGCATCAGCACCGGGCAGCCGACCCGGCGCCCGGCGGCCAGGTCGGCGTCGTCGTGTTCCCGGTCCACGGTCAGCCCGGCCCGGTAGTCCTCGCACATGGCGCGGACGGTAGCCGGATCGTGGATGGCCCGGTGGTAGTCAGCCCAGGCCGCTTCGCCCATCCGCGGCCGGTGCGCGTCGCTGTGATACCAGGCGTCGGGGTCGGCGTTGATGATGCGGTCGGCCTCCGCGGCCGGGTTGCCCAGGAAGAACCAGTGCCACCATTCGGTGGCGAAGGCCGCGCCGCAGCGGGCCAGGGCTTCCCCGATTGGCACCCCGTCGAGCACGGCCAGGTGGGAGACAGCCGCCGGGTGATCCATCGCCATCCGGAACGCCACGTAGCTGCCGCGGTCGTGCCCGGCCACGGCGAACCGGTCGTGCCCGAGCGCGCGCATCAGCGCCAGGCAGTCGGCGGCCATCGCCCGCTTCGAGTACGGCGCGTGATCCGGGGTGGTCGGCGGCTTCGACGATTCCCCGTATCCCCGCAGATCAGGGCAGACCACGGTGTAGCGGCCGGCCAGCAGCGGCGCGACGCGGTGCCAGGTGGCGTGCGTGCGCGGATGGCCGTGCAGCAGGAGCACCGGCGGCCCGTTCCCGCCGTGCCTGACCCGCAGGGTGACGGCCCCGACGTCGATCCGCTCGAGCTTGAATCCGTCGAACATGCTCGTGGTCAACCTTCGCCGGCGAGCGCCGCCCGCAGGTAAGGGGCGAGGCCAGCGGCAGCGCCGCGACCAGGATGCCAGGTACACGCGACGCCCACGGCCGCGACGCGGCCCGTGCCGAGCAGGCGGCGCAGGGCACTGCTCACCTGACCAGGGGTGGGGCCGCCGGGTGCCGGGTAGCGCAAACCAGGCACCTCGGACGGATCGATCACGTCGAGGTCGAGGTGCACATACAGCGGCCCGGCCGGCAGGTCGCCGTCAGCCAGGCCGCGGCCGGCTCGGTCAGGGTCAGCTCGGCCGGGGCCAGCCAGGTCGCTGCCGGCCGCGGCGCCGCCCGCCAGGTCGCTGTCGGCTGCGGCGCCCCCCGCCAGGTCCGCCACCTCGGCCCGGCGGATCTGCGCGCCCGCCAGATAGGTGATCTCGGGCGGGTCTAGGTCACGGGCCCCGACCAGGACGATCTGCTCCTCCGGCACGACCTGGAGCCCGAGGGGCCGGCGATCAGCTCGGGCCGGTAGCCGGCCAGCAGCCGCAACGGCAAGCCGCCCAGGTAGCCCGAGGCCGTGGTCTCCAGGGTTTGCACGTCGCCGTGCGCGTCGAACCAGACGATCCCGGCATCCGCGCCGGCCCGCTGCAGCCCGGCCACCGTCCCCAGCGCCGTCGTGCAATCCCCGGAGACCACCACCGGGCAGCCGCCGCGCCCGGCCGCGTCAGCCACCACGTCCGCGACAGCACCGTACAACGTGGCCATCCGGGCCCACGTGTCGCCGGCGGGGAGATCCGGGGCGACGATGACATCCCCTTCCAGCGGGACATCCATATCCACCAGGTACTCATCGAGGTGCCAGGGAACACCGATGACGCTCACCCGATGACGCTAACCCGATGACGGCACTTTCCACAGCCTCACTGTGGAAAGTCGAGGGAGGCGACCACGCCTTCACTACCGCATTTGCCCGGCTCTGCGCGGTGCTGGCGGACGCCACCCCGTGAGGCCCGCGCTCCGCTGCCTGTCCCAGCCTCCACGGTCAGATCCCGAAGTGGCCGTACCAGTCAGCGCGCTGACCATCTGTTACGTGCTCGATAGCAGCCATGACCTCTCGTGCCTTCCGGGCCACCAGAGGGTCAGGGTCGTCGATCAGCCGCTCAACCAGGTCTCTGGCTACCGCGGGAGGCCTGACCCCGGCCACGTCGAGCAGGGCTTCCGCTACTGCGTACCGGTCCTGCGGATCGGGGCCCGCCCCCATGGATTCGAAGATGATGTACGCATCGCGGCGGGTCAGGACCAGTTCCTTCACCGCGGCCATGGAGGGCGCTGAGACGTACCAGTCCTCGCGATGCGGTCTGGCCAGCCTGCCCAGGATCTCGATGGGGACGTCGAGCGGCGCCACGATGGCCCGGTCCCGGAGAAGGTTCGCGGCGCACGAGCGCGGCAGGTACCTGGGATGGGCGGCCAGCATGTCGATCATCTCGATGGAGACCAGCGATGCGTCCAGCCTCGACGTCGCGATGAGCAGTGTGGCCGCGATGCGCTGCCGGTCGGCGTCCCCGGAGCCCATGAGCTCGCCGTGCAGCGCCTGGGCGATCCCACGCCGCTGGGCCTCGTCCCGGTCGCGGAGCACTTCGTAGATCCGGAGCCGGACCTCTTCATGATCGGCGGGCTGCAAGCCAGCGCAGAGCGCGTCGATCTCGCCCGCGGCGTCAGCATCCGTGACGGGAACGGGTGATGGCAGGCCGGCTGGGGCGTGACCGCACCCGTGGCCAGCCGCTCGAGTATGACCTTGGCGGCCAGAGTCGGCTGGGCCGGGTCCAGACCGTCATATGTCGATTCGATGTGGCTCGGCAGGATAACTCCTGGCGTCTTCAGGATCTGGGTGCGCTCCCGGAGGTGCGGACGGGCCGCGGCCCGTTGAATCTCGTCGATGATGTTCGCCCGCGAGTACATCGTGCCGTCGCTGAGCTTGTAGTCCGCCGTGCACAGAGCCACGAAGGCGGAACACGCGCCGAGGTAGGACTCGACCTTCGCCTCGTGATCGCCGCCGGTGCCGGGAAGCCATAGCTCATCGGTCACGATGATGGCGCGCAGGTCATGCTCGGCCAGCGCATCCCGAACAGGCCACGCGAGTTCCTGCTTGAATCTCTCGGAACACGACAAGAAGACCGCGACCTGTCCGCGTAGCATCTGGATCACCCCCATTGCGGATAGCCTGCCAGGACAAGTACCCACCGATATACCGATATCCCGCGATTGGTGGACGCCGCGGTGCCGGGGCCGGGTCGCCCGACCACCCCTTGAGCCCGCGCTCGCCCGGTTCTGCGGCTGGCCGAAGCCACCCGTGATGCTGGGCCGGGCGCCAGCCGGCTGATGGGGACCGGGCGGGCGCGTTTCCGTTGCTGTATATCAAATGGGTTTCGCTGCTGGCGGATTCGCCCTGGGCCTAGGCCGGGCCGCGGCGGCGTGGGATTCCCTACGGTTGGCTGTGTGGACGTGGTCACGCTGGTCCCCGGCTTGCTATTCCTGCGCTTCGAGGTCGGGCACGCCTACCTGTGGCGCGGCGGCGACGGGCTGACCCTGATCGACACCGGTGCCGCTGGCTCCGGGCCGTTGATCGCCGGGGCGATCCGCGGGCTGGGACTCCACCCCGCCGACCTGCGGCGGGTGGTGCTGACCCACTTCCACGCGGACCATACCGGGGCGGCGGGGGAGGCCGCCAGGTGGGGCGGCGCGGCCGTTGTCGCCCATCGCGCCGACGCGCCGTTCATCCAGGGGCAGGCGGCCGGCCCGCTTCCCATCCTCGCCGACTGGGAGCGACCTCTGTTTGAGCGGGTGATCGCCCGGATGGCGGGCACACCGGCCGATGCCGTGGGCGTGGACCACCTCGTCGGCGACGGCGACGTGCTCGGCTTCGGCGGCGGCGCGCGGTGCGTAGCCGTGCCGGGGCACACGCCGGGCAGCCTCGCCCTCTACCTCCCCGGACCGCGTGTCCTGTTCACCGGGGATGCCGCGGCGCGCGACCAGCACGGGCAGGTAAGGCCCGGCGTGTTCAACACCGATCCGCCGCAGGCGATCGCGTCCTTCACGCGGCTGGCCGCCCTCGGCGCGGACGTTGTCTGCTTCGGTCACGGCGAGCCGCTCACCGATGCCGCGGCCGCGCGGATGCGGGCCGCCGCACAGCGGCTGGCCGGCTGAGTCATGGCGCCGACCGCCGTGTGCTGGTCGCTGGCGCCGTACCGAAAACGCTCTCGCGGGGGTCTAGGCGAGGGCCGAGTACGCGGCCGCTTGCAGATCACGGTGCACCGGCGGCGCGGCAGGCGTCTCGAACATCCGCTGCGTCATGATGATCACTGTCAAGTCTCGCGCCGGATCGACCAGCCAGGTTGTACCGAAACCGCCGGCCTAGCCGAAGGCGCCCGCGTCCGGCGCGTCGGTGCGCACGGACACGCAGAATCCCCAGCCGAGGCCGTCGAAGAAGCCTGGGCCCAGCCCCCCGTGGGCTTTCTGGGCCGGCGTGAGCTGATCCCGTGTCATCTCAGTGACGGCGTCCGCGGACAGCACTGGGTCCCCGCCCCGGAGCAGCATGCGCGCGAACGCCAGGAGGTCGTCGGCGGTCGACAGGAGCCCCGCTGCCCCGTCACCAAATGCCGGCGAGCTGCTCCAGCCGCCGTCCGGTGGGTCACGGACCTCCAGACCGCCGTCGCCCACCTGGTAGGCGGTCGCCAGCCGGTGCGCCTGGCTCGTCCAGAACCCGGTGTCCCGCATGCCGAGCGGTTCGAAGATCCGGGTCCTGAGGACATCCGCGAAAGGCTCACCGGCGGCGCGCGCGAGGAGGACGCCCAGCACCGAGGCCCCGGTGTTGTACAGCCAGCGTTCACCCGGCTGCGCCAGCAGGGGCAGCGACCCGAGGCCGGCGATCCAGGTTCCGGGGTCCGGCTGCCCGGCCGGGTCCGGCGGCCCGATCGTGTGGAGGTGCAGCGCGTCCGCGGCCCCCACCACCGGCCAGGGCTGCGGCGCGGCGAACATCTCCACGGCCATGCCGAAGCCGAAGGTGAACGTCAGCAGGTCGCGGACGGTGATCGAGCGCTGGGCCGGAACGGTGTCATCCAGCGGCCCATCCATCCGGCGCAGCACCTGGCGGTGGGCCAGTTCCGGCAGCCAGCGGTCGACTGGCTCGTCGAGACTCAGCAGGCCCTCCCGAGCGAGGGCTAGCGTCGCCGCGGCGGTCACCGGCTTGGTCGTCGACGTGATCCGGAAGATCGAGTCGCGGTGGACCGGCGGCCCACCGACCGACAGCGAGCCCAAGGCCTCGACGTGCACCTGGTCGCCCCGGGCGACGAGGGCCACCAGGCCAGGCACCTTGTCGTCGGCCACGTGCGCGGCCGCGACCGCGCTGAACCGGGCGAGGCCCTCGGCGGTCAGCCGGTCAGGCATGAACGCCGCCGGGACGGGGACGCGGCTGCTGCGGCATTGTCATCAACTCCATCGTTCGCCGTGTCACCATGCAGACCAGCGGCAGGCGGGAAACTCATCACTTGCCGATCACGACGGCCGGCTCTCCCCGAATGTAGGGATATCGCTGGCGGCGCACGACCCTCATGCTGGCACCGTGACCGGGCGCGGGAACCGGCGGCCCCGCACTCTTTCGCCGCGGCGACGCCGGGACCGGCCCGGTCCAGGGGAAGGCCTTGCAGTTTGTGCCGAGGGAGGCGTGGAGACGGCTATCTACAGCAGTCTGACGGGCGAGAGGTATTGGCGTGCGGAGGACGGGATGGGCGGAGCTGAGCGGGGTCGGCAGCCGCGACGGGTCGCCTGGCCGCGAAGCCGCCGGGCGGCTGGCCTGCGGGCGCCAGGCTCAGGCGATCGGCCCGCAGTGGCCAGCGAGGCGGCGCGGAGTCTGGCCGGCGGGGAATCCTGGTCGCCTGGCGTGACCGACGACGAGGTCAGCGAGCTCGAGGTGCGGCTGGCGGGGGAGGAGGCGGGTGTTCCGGGCGGCCTGGCGGACGATGGCCGGCGGCGTCCGGCTGACCGTGAGCTGCTCGAGGAGCTGGCCGCCGCCGGGTTCGCCGGGCCGGTCTATGAGATGTTCGCGGCTGGTCTGGCCGCCTACGGCCTGGCCGTCACGATGGCCTGGCTGGGCACGGGCGAGATCGTGGCTCGGTGCGAGTCAGCGGGGGACCCGGTGCCCGGGACTGACGTGTCGGCGCGGTCCTGGAGTGCGGCGGCGTGGGCTGGAGCGGCCTGGACGGGGGGTGAGCGGCTGGAGCTCGCTACCGAGACGGTCGCCCGGGCGCTGGATCTTTTCCTCCGGGAGGTGCCTGCGGCTGGCCGGTGGGACCGGCGTCGCAGCCCCAGCATGAAGGCCTTCTTCATCGGGGCTTGCGTGCGCGAATTCCCCGGCGTCTTCCGCGCCTGGAAGGCCGGGCGGCGATCCGGCCAGCCCGGCGGCGCCGGATCGGGGAGGACGCAATGAGCACCGACGCCCAGCGGCTGCTCGACGCCGCCGAGCACGCCGCGCAGCGGCTCCGCCGCGGCGAGCGGGCCGGCTCCGCCGCGGCTGACGCTCTCGGCCTGGTGAGCCATGACCTGCTCCGCGTCATCCGGGAGCAGGCCGGCGGCCACGACGGTCTGGTGCGGTCAGTCCTTTCCCGGCCGGGGGACCACAGCCCCGAGCAAATCCGCCAGGCCGCACGCAGCGCCTGTGATCAGCTGGCCCGCGCGCTTGACCGGCCGCCGAGCCGGAGCGGGCTGGCCCTGTATGAGGTCATCATGGCGGTCGCGTTCATCGAACGGTCAACCCTGGGCACGCCCGCGGCCAGCCACGTGCGCGGCCTCTCCGCCGCGGCCGACGTCACCTCCGTCCTGGCCCGGTGGCGCCAGTTGAGCACTGGAACTCCCGCGGAACCCGTTACCACCGCTGACGGCGCGGCCGGGCCGCCGACCGTGCCCCAATCGGTCGCGTCGCTGCTGGCCGCCGACGCCCGGCGCGGAGCGGGGGCACCAGCCGGGGGCGTCCGCCGGCCCGGATGGGACGCTGATCAGGCGGTGACCGTGCTCTACGGCACCGACTGCCGTGCTCTCACCCGGCTGGCCACGCTCCTGGTGAGCGACGCCGCGATCGCCGAAGAAATAGTCCAGGACGCGTTCGTCGCCATGCACGGCGCGTGGCGCCAACTGCGGGACCGCGACAAGGCCCTGTGCTTCCTCCGGCAAGCAGTGCTCAGCCGGGCACGCTCTGACCGCGCGGCTCACTCCGGTCCGCCCAGCCGGCCGCCTGAGGTGCCGGGGGACGGGCACCAGGCCGGCACCAAGCCCGAACGTCAGCTGGTGGCAGCGCTCCGCGATCTTCCCGCTCGGCAACGCGAAGCACTGGTCCTGCGCTACTACGCCGACCTGCCCGAAATCCAGGTCGCCCGGGTGATGGGGATCAGCGCCCGCGCGGTCGGCAACCACATCGCCCGCGGCATGTCCTCCCTCCAGGGTGTCCTGGAGGGAGCGGCGGGGACGTCTCAGCCAGGCGGAGACGCCGGGCCGCCCTGAGAAACGTCAGGCCCGCGCCTCCGCCGGAGGTCGCGTATCCGGGTGGGCGTTAGGGCACGATGATGGGGTGACCGGTGCTGACCTGCTGAGCGACGCGGTCGCGCAGTTGTACGCAGCCGATCCGGATGCGTTCACCGAGCGCCGCGGGGTTCTGGCCGCCCAGGCCCGCGCGGCCGGGGAGACCTCGGTGGCCAAGAGAATTGCCGGGCTGCGGAAGCCGACCCGCTCGGCCTGGCTCGCCAACCGCCTGGTCCGCGACGACCCCAGCGTTCCCGCCCGGCTGGCCGCGCTGGGAGATGAGCTTCGTGCCGCCGAGGGGTCCCTCGCCGGGGCGAAGATCCGGGAGCTGTCGGTGGCCCGGCGCCAGCTGATCGACGCTCTGGTCCGGCAGGCGTTGGTGGTGGCCGACCAGCCCTCGCCTCCGGCCGCGCTACGGGAGGAGCTGACCGCTACCCTCGCCGCGGCGCTAGCCGACCCGCAGGTCGCTGAGCAACTGGCGGCGGGCACCTTGCTGCGTGCCGAGCGGCGGGCTGGCTTCGGCTACGGGGTGGCCGCCGCGCCGATCCCCGCGCCGGCGTCTACGGGCCAGCGCTCCGTCCCAGCCGCGCCGGCGCCCAGGTCCCCGGTCAGGCCCGTGCCCCCGGCCAGCCCGGCGGCCACGGCTGAGGCGGCGCCCGGGGCTGAGGCGGCGCCCGGGGCTGAGGCGGCGGCTGGAACTGGATCGGCGAAGGCTGAGGCAGAGGCGGCGGCGGCCGCTCGCGCTGCCGCTGAGGCTGAGGCGGCCGCGGCCGCCCGCGCTGAAGCGGCCGCAGCGGCGCGGGCCGAGCGCGAGCGCCGCCGGGCCATCGCCGCGGCTGAGCAGGCGGTCGCCGAGGCCGACCACGCGGCCGACGCGGCGGCCAGCGCCGAACGGGGGCAGGAGAGCGCCATCCGGCTGATCGAAGAGCAGCTCACCGAGGCCCGGCAGCGCCTCAGCGAGCTCCGGCTCCAACTCCGCCAGGCGAAGAGCGCGCAGCACCAGGCGCGCCGGGCGCTTGACCGGCTGAAGCGTGGACCATAGCGGCGGCAGACCAGCCGGAGGCCTTCCCAAACACCTCCTTCGCCGGGCACTCTAAGCCGGGCACTCTAAGCCGGGCACTCGGCCGGCTGGATAACAGCCAGCTCGAACGCAATGGGTTCGAGGTCCGCGCCAGGCTGGCCGTCGGGGGATACTCGGAACGGCCCGTGCGGCCGGCCCTGAGCAGCTGGCGTACGCGGCTGGCTGCGGGGGTACCGATTCCGCCCGGAGGTGCGCGCGGCAGTGCCGAGGTTTCACCGGCTCCAGGTGCTGGCGCGGCTGCCGCACCTGGGCCGCGGCTTCACACAGGGACTGATCGCCGACGGCCGTACCGTGTGGGAAAGCACGGGGCAGTACGGCCAGTCGGTGCTGCGCCGGTACCAGCTCGGCGCCACCCGCGATGATGACTGCGCGCTGGTTCCGCCGGAGCTCTTCGCGGAGGGCATCTGCCGCTGCGGCGACCAGATCTGGCAGCTGACCTGGCAGGAGCGGGTGGCGCTGCGCTGGCGCGCCGACCCGCTGACCCTGCTGGAGACGGTCCCCTACAACCGTGAGGGCTGGGGCATCTGTGACGCCGGCGAGTTCGTCGTGACCAGTGACGGCAGCAGCGAACTGGTCCGCCGCGACCCGCGCACGCTGCTGCCGCTGAGCGTCGTCGGCGTCCGCTGCGCGGGACGCCGGATCGGCGGCCTCAACGATCTCGACTGGGCCGGCGGGCTGGTCTGGGCCAACGTGATCGGCCGGCCCTACCTGGCCGGGATCGACCTGGTCAGCGGCGACGTGGTCGCGCTGGTGGACGCCCGGTCGGCGGCGGAGCGGCACTGGGGGGATCCGCAGGCGGTCATGAACGGCATCGCGGCGCTGGCCCGGCCGGGGGAGTTCCTGCTCACCGGCAAGAGCTGGCGATCCATTTACCACGTCCGCCTGACGGACAGCCGCCCGCGCCAGGACCCGGCCCGCCTGCTCCTGGGCCGGTGACGGCCGGCCGCGGGAGGGGTGGGGCGGATCAGGTCCGGCGAATGGTGGCGAGCCAGGCCTCGGCCGTCGCCGGGCCGGGTCCGCGGTTGACCGCGAACGTCTCGGCCGCGATGTCTGTGACCGTCCAGCCGTCGCTGAACGCCTGGATGAGCTCGTCCTGGCGGACCCGGCGCGGGCCCAGATCTCCTGGCTGGCGGTCGCTGAAACACAGCAGGTAGCAGATGCCGCCGGAGGGCGTTACCGACGCCAGGCTGGCGACGTACCGGGCGCGCTCCTCGTCATCGAAGACGTGGAACAACCCGCTGTCGATGATCGTGTCGAAGCCCATGCCGAGCGGCCCGAGGTTCAGCGCGTCGGCCACCTCGAATCGGGCCGTCACGCCCCGTTCGGCGGCTTTCTGGCGCGCCCGCCCGATGGCGCGGGGCGAAACGTCGACGCCCATGGCGTCCGCCCCCTGCGCGGCGGCCAGCAGCGCGTGTTCCCCGGTGCCGCAGCCCGCGTCGAGTACCCCTCCGCTGAGCAGGCCGCTGTCCGCCAGGCGAACGAACGCGGGCTGCGGCCGGCCTATGTCCCAAGCCGGGGCGCCCGCCAGGTACACCGCGTCCCAGTCCGGCGGCAGCGCCGTCATCGTGATCTCCCCGCTCGACGGAGTCCAGATCTGCTGGCAGGCCGCGCACGCCGGCCAGAACTCTGAGTCTGCCAGGATCCGGGCCCGGCGGGGCCGGGACTGCTCGCGGGCGCTGATGGACCCGCGTGGCGAGAGCCCTGCACGCTCTCGCCACGCGGGAGTCCTCAGACGGTGTCCGCGACCGCCCGTTTCGGGGTGCTGATCTCCGCATTCCGCCGGGTCTTCGACCATCCGGCGCGGCGGCTCGCGATCCGGAACAGGGCCCGCCAGGTCGCCGCGTAAGAGACGTAGACCAGCATGCTGAACGCCGCGCCAAAAGCGATGGCCCGCACCGGTCCGATCGACCGCTCGCACCTGCGCCAGTACACGACTCCCCACACCGCGAGCTGAGTCAGCGCGGCCACCACGTACAGGGCCAGCAGCGTCCAGCCGCCATCCGGGCCGAACTGCGAGGCGAGGTGCGGCTGGCGCAGGTAACTGACGCCGAGGGCGATCCACGGCAGTGGGTAGAGGAACGTGGTCGCCAGCTGGACCCACGGCTGCACGAGGCAGTAGCTGAGTTCGAGCACGCCGCTGTTGCTCAGGTGCCCGGACCGCCAGAGCTTCGGCAGGTACCTGATGCACTGCATCATTCCCTGGCTCCACCGGGTGCGCTGGGTGAGCAGCCGGCCCAGGTGCGGCAGGGCCTCCTGATCCACCCACGTGTCCGGGGTGTACTCCGTACGCGACCCGGCCAGCAGGACGTGCAGGCCAACCTCGAAGTCCTCCTGCAGCGAGCCCCGCCAAGGGCGCTGCTCCTCGCTTCCTATCTCATCGAGTACCGAGAGCCTCATGAACTGGCCGTTGCCGCCCATCGCGACCGTGTGCACAGTCCGCCGGGAGATCTGCACCGCGGAGACGACCGCACGGAACTCGATGTCCTGCAGCCGGACGAGCACCCGGCCGAGCAGGTTGCGCAGCGCGCCGCGGCGGCCCAGCGGCGCCCGGTCGTCACGGTTGATCATCCTGACCTCGATCTGCACCGCGCCGGTCTGCGGGCGGCCGAAGAGGTGATCGGCAGCCACCACGTCCAGGCAGCCGGGCGCCGGGCGCCCGTCGGCATCGACCACGGCCAGGATGACGGAGGAGCGGTCGGTGCCCGGCGGCAGCCAGGCCGACAGCGCGCGGTACGCGGCGTTGAGGGCGTCGCTCTTACCCGTTCGCGCGTTTGGCCGCCTGCGGGCCACCAGGTGCACGTGACCCGACACCGCCGCCCGGCTCCCGACGATCGTCGCCGTGGCATCGCCGGAGTCGTCATCGATGACCCAGACATGCGCCTGGGGGAAGGATTTCATCAGGTAGCCGACCGTGCCCCCGATGACCGCTTCCTCGTCGCGGCACGGAACGAGGAAGTGCCAGGTGAACCGGTCTGGATTCCCGCGCGGCTGCGCGCGATGGCGCAGCAGAACGCCGACCAGCACCACGAGATAGGTGATGAACACGCCGTTGAGCAGCAGCGCGATGGCGATCGCGAGGCCTAACCAGCTCGCCGGGAGGAGCGCCGCTGGCACGTGCGGCAGCGCAGGCTGGGGCGGCGCCGGGAGCCGCAAGTCGGCGAGCACGTTCGCCGCGTGCGAGGCCGCCGGTGCGTGATGCGAGACGGCGGCCGCGCCGTGCCCGGTCCCGGGAGGCATCCGGCCACCCGCCGGCCCGGCGGGGGGCGCGATGCCTTTGTGGCCGGATTTCACGGCTCGCGGCGACATCGACGCCATGGAGGTCGGCTTGTACATGGGTGCCTGATACGCCGACGGCGACGCCGGGGTGTATCCCGGCGTGGGGTAGGCCGACGCTCCCGGCGTGTGGCTGGGAGAGGGATATGACGGATAGGGCGACGGCCTCGGCGAGTAGGTCGGCGAAGGGTGGGCGGACGGGTAAGGCGACGGCGACGGCGAATACGACGGCGAATACGGTGACGCGGACGATGGCGACGGATAAGGCCCCGCCGTCACAGCGTCAGCGGTTAGCGACATGACTGCACTCCGGTAGACGATGGGCCCCGTTGATACACGAGATACATGAGATACACGAGATAGGCGAGATAGGCGGCGGGCAAAGCCCACTCGGGCCGCTACCCGCGGTTGCGCCGAATGGTCGCCCAGCGCAGCACGAGCGCGCCGCCCACGACGAACAGCACAACCGCGGCGACTCTCGCGATGGTATTACCGTTGGTGGTGGCGAGCAGGGCGGCGGCCGAGCCCACGGCGACCGACGAAGTTTTGGCATACATGTGCTCCCCCCTACCGGAATTGATCCGGGGCAACGACAAGAACGGCCACGAGCTTCCCGCCCTCCAGTTCCGATGCCGCCGCGTTCGCAGCGGCTCCCCACCTTTACTAGACGGACCGCGAAGCCGCTCGGTTCAGCATCGCCATATGATCTTGCTGTGATCGGCATACGGGAGAGCCGGCACCGTAGGCGATCTCTGCGTCGTTAGGGCGCTCGTTACCCACCGGAAACGGGCACTTCACATTTGCTATTCATTTCGGTATACCCGGCCCGGCCTATCGGCGCGGCGTGCCTGAACCATTTCGGGCCGGTCAGCGGCGGGCCTGGGAGGTCATGTCGCCGACGCTGCGAGTGTTGATCACCCGGTCGGGCGTGATACCGAAACGCTGCGCCCGCGCGCAGCCGCTGCCCAGCCAGTCGAGCTGGCCTGGTGCGTGGGCGTCAGTGTCGATGGCGAACACGCAGCCGGCCTCGGCCGCCAGGCGCAGCAACCGGTCGGGCGGATCCTGGCGTTCCGGCCGGCAGTTGATCTCGACCGCCACGCCATGGTCGCGGCAGGCGCTGAACACCGTTTCTGGGTCGAAGGCCGATTCCGGCCGGCCACGGCCCGTGAGCAGTCGGCCGGTGCAGTGCCCCAGCACGGTGACGTGCGGGCTGCGCACCGCGGCCACCATGCGCTCGGTCATCGGCCCGGCCTCCATCCGCAGGTGCGAATGGACGCTGGCGACCACGACGTCAAGCTGGCCGAGCAGGTCGTCGCGCTGGTCGAGCGAGCCGTCGTCGAGGATGTCGACTTCGATTCCGGTCAGTATGCGAAACGGGACTAGCTCGTCGTTGAGCCGCCTGACGAGATCGATTTGCGCGAGCAGGCGCTCAGCGGACAATCCGCGGGCCACGGTCAGCCGGGGCGAGTGATCGGTCAGGGCCATCCACTCGTGGCCGAGACCGCGCGCCGACTCGGCCATCTCCCCGGGTGGGCTGCCGCCGTCAGACCAGTCTGAGTGCGTATGGCAATCACCGCGCAGCGCCGCGCGCAGGCCCGTCCGCTCCGGTGGCGGTGCCTCCTCGAGCAGCCGGGCCAGGTAAGCGGGCTGCTGGCCGCCGGCCGATTGCGTGATGACCTCGGCCGTGACCGGGCCTAGCCCGGGCAGAGCCCGCAGCGTACCCTCGGCGACCCGGCGATGCAGTTCACCAGCGGGGAGGTCCTCTGCGACCTGGGCCGCCCGGCGGAACGCCTGGACACGGTACGTCGGCGCGCCCGCCCGTTCGAGCTGGAACGCGATCTGGCGCAACGCCTGTACCGGGTCCATCTGTCCTCCAATACCCCAGCATCGCGCAGGTCAGGCGGCGAGGTGGGAGAGTAAGCGGCCTGACCGGAGTCAATACGGCGCTGACAGCACGTAGGTCCCGGGCTGGCGTGCGGTGAGGCTGGTCCACGCGCCGCGGGGGGCCAGCGCGGCGGAGCCGGTGCTGCGCAGCAGCGGCGACCAGTGCACGCGCACGACGGTAGTGCCGGCCCGGCTCATCCGCAGCGTGATCGTGGCGGGCGTCGTGGCGGTGACCGTCGCTGGCGGGCTGGCCAGCGGGCTCGTGCCCGCCACCAGGTAGAGCCGCCAGAAGGCGTTGTGCCATACCGGCACCAGCCAGGGCTGGCCCTCGCGCACGATGGCCACCTCCGCGACGGCGGCGAAGTCCGGGCTGGCGGCCGAGATGGCGACGTACCGCACCGCGTTGTACCGCAGCCAGCCGTAATACGCCGCGGGGGTGAGCGTGCCGCCATAGAACAGCGGGTTGCGCTCCACGTCGACCTGCCGTTCCCAGCCGCGCGCCAACGGCGCCACCAGCGCCAGCTGCTGCGATTCCCAGTGGCCGTACTGCGGCACCGCCTCCACCCGCGCGGTGCCGGCGTGCAGCGCCCGCAACTCGCCGACCAGGGCCGCCGTCGCCGCCGTATGGCCCGGCCCGTTGCCGTGCGCGAAATCGGCGGCCGGCTGGGCCACCTGCCACCCGGCGGCGGCGGCCAGCCCGGCGGCGAGCAGCCAGCGGGGCCGGCCGCGGCCCAACCCGGCCAGCAGCGGGCCGACCAGCAGCTCACCCAGCCGCCCCACGTTGGAGCCGACCGGGCTGGGCAGCGCCCAGGTGATGATGATGCCCAGCCCGTAGATGACCGCCCCGATCCGCACCATTCGCCATCGGCGGGGCACCAGCAGCACCACCCCGGCCGCGGCGAGCAGCGGTGGCAGCCAGGTCTGCAGGCCGAGGGGCTGCGTGCCGCCATCGGAAAATCCCGCCATTATCCCCAACGGAAGTGCCGCGGCCGCACCGACGACGAGGCCCTCGCGCCAGCGTCCGGTCAACACGAACGCGCCGGCCACGACCCAGAGAAAGAGAGCGGCGACGGGGCTGAGCAGGCAGCTCAGCAAAGCCAGGCCCGCGGCGGCGGACAGCCGGGCCCAGCCGCGCGGACGGCTGCCGTCGGCCACCACGACGCAGCCCACCGCCGCCGCCAGGCCCAGGGTGAAGGCGGCCCGGCCGGCCGACAGCTCGGTCCACAAAGCCACGGCCACCCACAGCGCCGCCGCGCGCGGCCGGGGCACCCCGTGCCGGACCAGCAGCAGCGCCAGCAGGCCCGCGGAGATGACCGCGGCGGCCGCCATGGCCAGCCGGGTGCCGATGGTCGCCAGCACGTAGGGCGCCAGGAGCGAGTAGCTCGCGGGATGGATGCCGCCGTACCAGCTGAACAGATAGGCGGCGCCGGGATAGCTGCCCGCCCAGCCCGCGCGGGCTATCGCCGCCGAGAGGTCGGTGCCGACCTGCGGAAAGACTGTGATCCAGACGATCGCGCCCGCCGCCGTGGCCAGCCCGCTGATAACGACGGGATGCCAGCGACCGCGGTCCATGGAGCCCACGCCAGCACAGTCTGGCCGGCCAGCCGAGTTCACCGGTCACATTCCTCCCGACCGCGGGCGCGGCGTGCACCCCGTCCGCGCCGGGGCCACTGGGCTTGTTTCTGCGGCCGGGACGTTTCCCCGGCCCCGGCGGCGGGCACGGTTGAACGGCTAGCCATCAGCCGGTCTGGGACCACAGCGCCCGGGCCATCCGCTTAAGCGAGGCAAGCCCATGAGCGAACAGATCAGCGGGACGCACGGGCAGGCGGAGGATGACGCCATCAAGCGCCAGGACCGCGGCGAACTGCAGGAGCACGGCGAGGAATGGCCCGAGCCCGAGTCGTCGGGCGAGGACGAGCCGGAGGCGGTGTGGGCCCCGGAGGGGAGGTTCGCCGGCACGCCGGGCGGGGAGGACTGGGAGGCCATCGAGCTGCGCAGCGATCTGGCCCGTCACCTGGACCGCACTGCGTTCCCGGCGACCCGGGCGCATCTGCTCGACACCCTGGCGGCCCACCAGGCGGATCAGCGGCTGCTGGATCTGGTGTCATCGCTCCCGGCCCGGGCCACGCTGGCCAGCCTGGGCGAGCTGCTTCGGGCGCTGGGGATGCCCGTGGAAGAGCGGCCGGCCTGAGACGCGGTTCCGGCCTTGTCCTCATTTCCGCCCGAGGACGGCCCGGACCGCGGCGTTGGTCGCCGTCCGGCTGAGGTCGTCGGAGAACGGGCCGCCCGGGTAGGGGACGACCCACACGTGCAGCATCTGCTCCGTGTACCTGTCCGTCCAGGTCGCCGGGTTGCAGGTACCGCGCAGCTGGACGCCGAACCCGGCGATGGTCGGCTTGCTGTTATCGCACACCGTAAGGTGGGAGTGCCAGCGGGTCAGCGATCCGCCGACCTGTGGCCCGTTCGTGTTGTCCTGCTCGATGTACATGGCGCCGAGCAGGATCGGCGCATGATGCGGCACGTTGATCGCATATACCAGCGAGGACGGGTCCTGGGGATTGAGGCCGGCGTAGCCGGGGTTGCTGCCGTCGTAGAGGAGGTGCTCCTCGCCGTTGGTCCGCAGGATATAGGTGAATCCGGCCGCGAGCGCGGCCGAGGCGTTCTGGTACCGGGCCAGGCTCGCATCGGTCTCCTTGATTAGCTGACCCGCGGCGATGACCTGCGCCGCGGTCGGGGGCGCGGTCGAGCCGTACATCTTCATGTCCGGGAGACCTGAGGTGAACCCCATGTCACCCATGCCCGATGACGCCGACGACGCCGACGACGCCGACGACCCAGATCCCGGCGATCCCGACGCCATGCCCGCCGGCCCTTCGGGACCGGCCCAGCCGGGGGTCATGACCGCCGTGGTCGCCGCGATCACCACCGCCGGGACGGCCAGCAACGTAGCCGTGGCGGCGAAGGCGCCCCGGCGGCGGACGGGCCGGTCGGCGAGAGATGGCCGCCACAACAGCGCCGCGCACCCGGCGATCAGGGCGACTTCCAGGAGTGCGCACACCACGTCCAGGCCGCCGACCCGTTCCGTGGTGACCTTGTCCGGACCGATCGGCAAGCCTGTGCTGCGCGATGCCAGGTACACCACGAGGATGAGGGCGTTTCCTGCTATGCCCAGCCACAGCCACAGCCGCGACGGCCGCCACACCACCACGGCGGCCCAGATCAGCTGGGCCCAGGCGATGATGAGAAAGAAGACACCGTACAGCACGTACTCGCTGAAGTGCTCGAACGTAACCGCGAAATGGATCGCCGCCGCACCGGCGGACAGCGCGGCCAGGCCACCGGCGAAGTAGGGCCTGGCCGTTGCGGGCATGCGGCCGACTCTTTCGTCCGCTAAAACAGGT
The DNA here is from genome assembly GCA_963822825.1 of uncultured Actinomycetes bacterium. Classification (GTDB taxonomy): domain Bacteria; phylum Actinomycetota; class Actinomycetes; order Streptosporangiales; family Streptosporangiaceae; genus JAWWPY01. The sequence goes on from CAWGIW010000025.1 coordinate 242,319, forward strand.
GTGCTCATGCTGTGCATGCTAGGTTCGCCGGCCACGCGCTGGCATCCGCCTGGGAGCTGATCTCGCCGGCCTGAGCTACGCCCTGAGGATGCCGGTCCTACACCTTTAGGTGTAGGGGCCCATTGGCCCACCGGGCGGTCCCTCGGCCCGGCCCCTGGCCGCTGTCCAGGGCGTTCTCAGGTCAGCTCCAGCAGGAGGCGGGCCAGATCCTCGGGCCGGTTGCTGGGGATCATGTGGCCGGTCGCGATTTCCCGGTAGCGCCAGGCGGGCGAGCGCCTGGCCCGGTCGGCAGCGGCCCAGAACGGCCCGCCAGGCTCGGGCCGAGGCTCCCCGGCCGCCTTGATATAAGTGCGCGTGAACGGATAGTCCTCCAGCGGCCGCACCAGCCGGACCGGCTCGGTGAAGCAGCAGGCTGGCTGTGGCGTGCGCCGCGCGCTGGCCCACGCGGCCTCAGCCGGGTCGTCGAACTCGCGGGGCAGCGGCGCCACCAGCCAGTCGCCGCCGAGCTCGATCGCGCCGCGGCCGGCCCCGGCCGGGGCGGTGGCATCGACCCGGTCGCCGTCATCGGGCACGAAGGCATCGAGGTAGACCAGGTGCCGGACCCGGTCGCCGATGTGCGCCAGGGCCCCGGTGACCACGAACCCCCCGTACGAAAAGCCGAGGAGCACGATGCCGCGAAGATCCTCGTACAGGACGGTGTTGACGACATCGGTGATATGCGTGGTCAGGCAGATTTGGGGACTGGTGAGGTGGACACGCTCACCGATACCGGTGAGGCTCGGCGTGAAAACTTCGTGACCTGCCGCCCGAAGCGGGCCGCGGACCTTGCGGAAGCCGTGCGCGCCGCCCCACGCGCCGTGGACCAGAACAAAGACCGCCATCTTCCGGTCCCCTCATCACCAGACGAGTGATCCCCAATTGATCACATGGGTGACGTTACCGCCTCGCGGTGCGCCGTCCCCCGCCGCTGGCGCCAGTGAGGCGGAAGGCCGGGCCCAGCGAGTTTCGCATAAACCCGCTGGGCCCGGGCAGCGGATAGGGTTGGCCGTTGCTGCCGATGAGAGGAGTTGCTGGCCCTGTGACCGGTGGCTACAAGTTTGTCGTGGCTGCCAGCCGGCTGCCGGTGGACCGGGCCGAGGGGCCCGACGGTGAAGCGGAGTGGCGGCCCAGCCCGGGCGGGCTCGTTACCGCGCTCGAGCCGGTGATGCGCGACGTCGGCGGCGCGTGGGTCGGATGGCCCGGCGCGGCGGGTGAGTCCCCGGAGCCGTTCGACACGGCCGGTATGCACCTGGTCAGCGTGAGCCTGTCCGCCGACGAGGTCCGCGACTATTACGAGGGCTTCTGCAACGCCACGCTGTGGCCGCTGTATCACGACGTCATCGTGCAGCCGGAGTTCCATCGCCAGTGGTGGGACGCGTACGTCAGAGTCAACCGGCGTTATGCGCAGGCCGTGGCCGAGCAGGCCGCCGCCGGCGCGACCGTGTGGGTCCAGGATTACCAGCTCCAGCTGGTTCCGGGCATGGTCCGCGAACTGCGCGGCGACGTGCGCATCGGCCACTTCACCCATACTCCCTTTCCCGGCTACGAGATCTTCGCCCAGCTCCCCTGGCGCAGGCAGATCGCGGCGGGTTTGCTCGGCGCCGATCTGCTGGGATTCCAGCGCCAAGGCGATGCAACGAACTTCCTGCGCGCATGCCGGAGGACCGCCGGGCTGGCCACACGAGGATCACTGGTCCGGGTGCCGGATTCTTCACCTGGCGGTGCTGGCACCGCCGTCGGCCGGCGGCGCCAGCGCGTCGCCGCGGAAGACTCGGCGCCCGGCCGCGATGTCCGGGCCGCCCCGTTCCCCATCTCGATCGACTCGGCGGCCCTGGAAGAGATCGCCAGGCGCCCGGACGTCCAGGCCCGGTCTCAGGAGATCCGCGAGGCGCTGGGCCAGCCTGACGTCGTCCTGCTCGGTGTTGACCGGCTCGACTACACCAAGGGCATACTGCACCGCCTCAAGGCCTACGGCGAGGTGCTCAACGAGGGCCGGCTCGGGCTGCCGGAAGCGGTGCTGGTCCAGGTGGCCAGCCCCAGCCGGGAACGCGTCGAGCAGTACCGCCGGCTGCGGGACGAGGTCGAGGTGACGGTGGGCCGGATCAACGGCGAGCATGGGGAGGTAGGCACCCCACCGGTCCATTACCTGCATCAGTCGTACCCGCGGGAAGAGATGGCCGCGCTGTACCTGGCCGCGGACGTGATGCTGGTGACCCCGCTGCGGGACGGGATGAACCTGGTGGCCAAGGAATACGTCGCCTGCCGCTACGACGAGACCGGGGCGCTGGTCCTGAGCGAGTTCACGGGCGCGGCTGACGAGCTCGGCAGCGCGTTCATCGTCAACCCGCACGATATCGAGGGTCTGAAAGACGCCATCGTGCGCGCCGCGACCGTCTCCCCCCGGGAGGCTCGGCGCCGGATGCGCTCGATGCGCCGCCGCGTCCGGGACCACGACGTGGCCCACTGGGCGGCGACCTTCCTCGATGCCCTGGACCGCAAACCCGATGAAGCCGAGCTGACCAGCGCTTCCTGACCGGCCACCGGGCCGTCTTCCCGGACAGGTCGAACAAGTTCATGGTCTCTCCCTTGCGGACGATCGCGGCGGCCCAGCGACGAACTTTGTGCGGGTGGCCCGGGCGGTGTCACCAGAGCGTGTAACCACCGTCGATGACCAGCACGGATCCGGTGATGAAGGAGGAGGCGGCGCTGGCCAGGAACACGACGCTCGGTGCGATCTCTTCGGGCCGCGCGTACCGCTGCTGCGGGGTGTCCTCGATCCAGTGCCGCCGGAATTCCGGCCGGTCAACCGGTGCCATCTCGGTCTTCACGTAGCCCGGCGCGATCGCGTTGACCCGGATGCCCACCCCGGCCCACTCCGCGGCCAGCGACTTGGTGAGCTGGTGCACCGCGGCCTTGGACGCGTTGTACGCGGGCTGCCATTGCGGGCGATTGACGATCATCCCTGAGATCGAGCCGATGTTGATGATCGAGCCCCCTCCCGATCCGGCCATGTGGCGGCTGGCGGCCACGCTGCACTTCCAGAGGGCCCGCACGTTCACGTCAAACACCTGCGCCCATTCGTCGTCGGTCACCTGCCAGGACTCTTTGTGGATGCAGAACCCAGCGTTGTTCACGAGGATGTCCAGGCCACCGAGTTCCCGGGCGGCCCGCTCGGTTATCCCGTCGGCATCGCCGGTGATGTCGGCGTCGATCGACGACACGTCCAGTCCCTGGCCGGTCAGTTCACGGACGGCGGCCGCGTTCCGCTCGGCATCGCGGGCGACGATGATCACCCGGGCGCCGGCCTTGGCCAAGGCCGCGGCGAAGGCCTTGCCCAGGCCTTGATTGCCCCCGGTGACCAGAGCCTTGTTGCCGGTCAGGGCGAAACGCTCCAGTACCTTCACCGCTGCCTCCCACGGGCTAGCCAGCCTTTTAGCCGATGGCGTTTACCCTAAACGGGGGTCCCTGTACGACCAGAGATCACATAGTTTTCTGCAGGATGGTACGGACGTCCTCATCTCACGGCCGCGGAGGTGAAGGTGATCAGGATGAGTCCCTCCCGGCAGCGTGGCATCCCAGCCGACCGCCGGCCCGCCGTGCCGCGGGCCAGCTTCGCGCGCAGCTTCTCATTCGCCGGGCAGGGTGTGTGGCACGTCGTGCGTACCCAGCGCAACATGCGGGTCCACCTGCTGGCCGCGGTGGTCGCGGTGGTGGCCGGCCTGGTCCTGCGGATCAGCGCCGTGGACTGGGCTTGCGTCCTGCTGGCCATCGGGCTGGTGCTCACCGCGGAGGCGCTGAATACCGTGGTCGAGGCGCTCGCCGACCTGTGCACCGAGGAGTACCACCCGCTGGCCAAGATCGCGAAGGATGCGGCGGCGGGGGCCGTCCTGATCGCCTCTGTGGCCGCTCTGGGCGTGGGCGTCGCCGTTTTCCTGCCCCGCCTGCTCCGGTCACCGGGCTGAGGTCACGCCGGGCGCGACGGCGTCCCCGGCGGGGTGGTGAGCGAGGATGATGGCATGCCGGGCGCGCCGGGCGAGTACCGCCTGTACACCGAACTCGCCGGATGGTGGCCGCTGATCTCGCCGCCGGGGGAGTACGCCGAAGAGGCGGCGTACCTGGCGGCGGTGTTCAGTTCGGCGGCGGTTCCGGTGCGCGAGGTGCTGGATCTGGGCAGCGGCGGCGGCCACGTCGCCATGCACCTGAAGGAGCGGTTGGCTCTGACGCTCGTCGACCTCTCCGAGGAGATGCTGGCCGTGTCGCGTGAGCTCAACCCCGAATGCCCCCACGTTCAGGGTGACATGCGGACGGTCCGGCTGGGCCGCGTGTTCGACGCGGTCCTAGTCCATGACGCCGTGGACTACGTGACCAGCGAGGGCGACCTCAGGCAGGTGATCGAGACCGCGTTCGCGCACTGCCGTCCAGGCGGCATCGCCGTGTTCGTCCCCGATTACACCGCGGAGACGTTCCACTCGGCCAGCGGCGGTGGCGGTGGCCGCGACCTAGCCGGCCGCCAGGCGACTTTCCGCGAGTGGGCGTGGGACCCGGATCCGGCCGATGACTGGATCCAGGCCGAGTACGAGTTCGTGCTGCGCGACGCGGACGGTGCCGTTCAGGTCGTGCACGAAGCGCATCGCCTCGGCGCGTTCAGCCGCGACGCCTGGCTCCGCCTGCTCATCGAGGCCGGCTTCGCCGCGCAGTCAGGCTCCGGCCCGGAGCACCTGACCACCGCGGCCTCCAGCGGCAGGATGCCGCGCAACCTGTTCATCGGCCGCCGCCGCGGCTGACCTACGTTTAGGTAAAGTCTCGGTGCCGGACGCCGTGCGCGGGTCAGGACAGCACGCGCCGCCGGAAGTTGCGCAGCCCGATGGCCAGGAACGCGACGCCAAACGCGAGCACCGCCGGGTAAATAACGTAAAGGTGCATGTGCGGTGCCATGGTGAACGCGGCCCGCATGCCCTCGTTTACGTAGATGAGCGGGTTGATCAGCACAATCGTCTGGAGCCAGTGCCACCCGCCGATCGTTACCGGTGCGAGCCTGGTCCAGGAGTAGTACGTGCCGCCGAGGAAGGTGATCGGCAGGATGATGAAGCCGAACATCAGCCCGATGTTCCGCGGCTCGAAACTGGTGCCCAGGAGGAGCCCGAGGCCCGCCATCGCCACGGACGCGAGCGGGACGAACGTCACGATGAGCCACCAGTGCAGGGCCAGGTGGGCATGTACCCCCGCGGCGTGCACGACCGAGGCCATCGGCAGCACGATGATCGCCGACAGTATGCCCTGGGCCGCACCCGAAAGCACCTTGGCCACGGCCACCAGCCAGATGGGGCAGGGCGCCTGGACCCGGTCCTCTATCTCACGGGTGAAGCCGAACTCCTGGGCCATGGCGAGGGCGATCGACTGTACGCCCTGGAACATGACCGAGATCCCGACCACCCCGGGCACCAGGATCGTCGCGAAGGCGGACTGGGCCGCTGTGCCGTGGCCGCCGATGCCCTGCCCGATCTTCGGGAAGACGAAGAGAAAGACGAAGCAGAGCAGGAACGGCTGGATGATCGTGCGCAGCACGAACTCCCCCAGGTGCTTGCGCAGCACCACGAGATCACGCAGCATGAGCGCGCCCAGCGCGGTCCAGCTGGCGGCGGCCACCGAGCGGGTGGGACCACCGCCGATCCGCTGGGCCGGCGGCTGCGCGGTTACCGGAGTGGCCATCAGTCCCGCAGCTCCTTGCCGGTGAGGTTGATGAACACAGTCTCCAGGCTGGGTTCGGAGATCGACAGGTTGACGAGATCGAATCCGCCGCGCTCCGCGGCCAGGACTATCCGCGGGACGAGCCGGTCGCTGCCCTGCATGTGCAGCTGGAGCCCTCCGTCCACCGGCCGGGTGCGGGTGACGCCCGCCACGTCGCGGGAGAGCAGCTCGGCGAGCAGGCCCGCGTCGCCGCTGGTCTTCACCGTGACCACGGTGTCGGCGCCGACGCTCTGCTTGAGCGCGGCCGGAGTGTCGAGGGCGAGGATCCGGCCGTGGTCCATGATGGCGACCCGCTGGCAGAGCTGATCGGCTTCCTCCATGTAGTGGGTGGTGAGCAGGATGGTCTGGCCGGCGCGGTGCAGCTCGCCCAGGAGGTTCCACAGCGCGAGCCTGCTCTGCGGGTCGAGCCCGGCCGTCGGCTCGTCGAGGAAGAGCACCGATGGGCGATGGAAGATGGCCCGCGCCACCATGAGCCGTTGTGCCATCCCGCCGGACAGCGCGTACACCGACGCCTTGGCCCACTTGGAGAGCTGGAATTGCTCGAGCAGCTCATCGGCGATCCGCCGGGACGCCTTCGACCCGATACCGAACAGCCGGCCGTGGAAGTAAAGGTTCTCCCAGACGGTGAGCTGCCGGTCGAGGGTGTTCTGCTGTGAAACGATCCCGCTCAGCTGTTTGGCCAGCGCCGGATGCTTCCCGACATCGACGCCCCCCAGAAACGCCCGCCCGGAGGTCGGCACCACACGCGTGGTCAGCATCCCCGCGGTCGTCGTCTTGCCGGCGCCATTGGGCCCCAGCAGGCCGAAGATCTCGCCGCCCTGGACGTCAAGGTTGAGCCCGTCGACGGCGGCGAAGTCCGTCCCCGGATAGACCTTGGTCAGGTCCTCCGTGTGGATGACCGAGCCTCCGTCCCCTCCGGGGCGGCCGGTCGTGCTCGCCGGAGCGCTTGCGGTGCTCATCGCTCACACATCGTAGCGCCGACCTGCCTGCCCCAGCCGGGGCGCTGCGCGGCCGGGACCGGCTGCGGGTGATCCATCGGGATTGACGATGGAAATGCCAGCCGGAACGCTGGTCGCATGACGCAGGAGCGGGCGCAGGCCGAGCGGTTCGCCGAGCTCTTCCGGGCCGTGTACCTCACGTTTCATCGCCGCGACGGCCCGCGCAGCCAGCTGGCCGGGGCGCGCGCCGTCCTGGAGCACCTGGCCATGGCTGGGCCACTCACCGTCGGTGAGGCCGCCGCCCACCTGGGCCGGGCTCAGTCGGTCGTCAGCGAGATCGTCAGCCACCTCGAACGTCAGAGCCTGCTCGAGCGGGAGAGCGACCCGGCCGACCGGCGGCGAACACTGATCTGGCTTACGCCCGATGGTCACGACGCCCTTGCGCCGCGACCGCGAGGTGCTCAGCGTGGACCTCCTCGCCCGCACGCTGTCCCGGCTGCCGCCCAGCCAGGCCGCCGCGCTCATCGCCGGGCTCCGGACGCTGGTTGACCTGGCCGACCCGTCTCCGGCACCGTCGGAGCGACCCGAAGGAGAAGATCATGACGACAGCACCAGCCTGTGAAAGCTGCGGCATGCCCATCGAGACTGGGCGGTATTGTGCCTACTGCACCGACGAAACGGGCGAACTCCAGGTCTTCGACGAGCGGTTTGCGCGGATGGTGGCGTGGCAGGCCCGGCGCCATCCGGACGTGACACGCCACGACCTCGAGCGTCAGACCCTCGATTACATGGCCACTATGCCCGCGTGGCGAGACCACCCTCGCGTCGCATCGCGTGCAAACTGACTGATCGCGGAACCCGGCTGGAACGGCTTAAGGGACGTCTGACGGGGAAGAGGCTGGCGGGTGAAGACGGCTTTCGTGCTCGGCGGTGGGGGCGTGCTGGGTGCGTACGAGGTCGGCATGCTCCGGGCCCTGTCAGAAACCGGCATCCGGCCCGATGTGGTCGTGGGCACGTCGGTGGGTGCGATCAATGGCGCGTTCGTGGCGGCTGACCCGGCGGGGGCGGCGGAGCGGCTGGGCCAGCTGTGGCAGGGCGACGCCCTGCGGCAGGCGTTCAGCGAGACGCTATGGGGTCGTGTGGCCCGGCTGGTGCGTTCTGGTACGCACCTGCACTCGATCGAGCCGCTGCGCCGCATGCTGGACGAGATGCTTCCTGGCGGCGACTTCGCCGATCTGGAGCTGCCATTTCACTGCGTTGCGGCCAGCATCGAACGCGCCACCGCGCGCTGGTTCAGCAGCGGGCCCATCGTGCCCGCCGTGCTGGCCTCGTGCGCCGTCCCCGGGCTGCTGCCACCGGTTGAGGTCAACGGCGAGCACTACTTCGATGGCGGGCTCGTCCATTCCATCCCGGTCGGGCGGGCCGTCGCCCTGGGTGCTCGCGATGTCTACGTCCTGCACGTAGGCCGGATCGAGCGCCCCCTGACGGTGCCCCGCCGTCCCTGGGAAGTGGGGCTGGTGGCCTTCGAGATCGCCCGCCGCCACCGATTCCACGAGGAAATGGCGGCCTTGCCCGACGGCGTCCGGGTCCACGTCCTGCCGGCCGGGGGAGACCGGCGCCCGCCAGATCTGTCCCAGCTTCGGTACCGCGACAGGTCTAATGTCAGAGCGAGTATCGAGCGTGCGTACACAGCGTCCGCGGGCTACCTCGCCGAGCGGGTCGGACACTGAGCCAGCCGTCGGCGACGGGAGGAGTCGGCCATGGTCCCACCCAGGCCGGTTCGTCGGGTGGTGCTGGCACCGCTCGCCGTCGTCATCGCGGCCGCCTTCGTGGTGCTGTCTCCGCTGCTCGCCCTGGCGACTCTGGCGTTCGGGCTGGTCCGACGGCCCCGGCCGGGCCGCCTGCGGGGCCTTCGGCTGCTGTATTTCGCGCTCGTCTGGCTGGTGGCCGAGACGGCGGCGCTGTTCATGTGCCTGGGCCTGTGGGTAGTGAGCGGATTCGGCGGCCGGCTGCGCACGGAGCCGTACCAGAGCCGGCATTACGCGATCATGCGGTGGTTTCTTGACTCGCTGTATCGCGCGGCCACCAGGACGTTCGGTCTGCGGATCGAGGTCGAGGAACCAGAATTCACCGCCGAGGAACAAGCGGCCCGGCTGGCCCGGCCCGTCATCGTGCTCAGCCGCCACGCCGGACCGGGTGACTCATTTCTGCTCGTTCACGAGCTGCTCAGCGTCTACGGGCGGCGGCCGCGTGTCGTCATGAAGGCGACGATGCAGCTTGATCCGGGCGTGGATGTCCTGGCCAATCGGCTGCCCAACGTGTTCGTCCAGCGCCGCCGGATGGGCGAGAAGGTCTACGTCGAGCAGATCGAGCGGCTGGCCCGGGGGCTGGATCCGGCCGGTGCGCTGGTGATCTTCCCAGAGGGCGGCAACTGGACGCCCGGCCGGTGGCGGCGCGGCATCCGGCGGCTGGAGCAGCGGGGCCGGCCTGACCTGGCCGCGCGGGCACGGGACATGCCCAACCTGCTCGCGCCTCGGGCCGGGGGAGCGCTGGCCGCCATCGCGGCCTGCCCGGACGCCGACGTGATCTTCGTGGCCCATGCCGGGCTGGACCGGCTCGTCAGTGTGCGCGACATCTGGCGAAGCCTGCCGATGGACCAGACCGTCTGCGCGAAGTGGTGGCGGGTCCCCGTCGGCCAGGTACCGCGTTCTGGAGATCATGAAGCTCAGGTGCGGTGGCTCTATGACTGGTGGGAGCGCATCGACACGTGGATCTCCGAGAACCGGCCAGAGGCAGGCCGTGGTACGGCGGTAACGCAGATGTAATAAAGAAACAGATTATGAAACGATTGGAGCCGTTGTAACACCCGCCCAAAGTATCGTGCGCTTTGACCGCCACCGACCACCGGTTGCCGGTCGTGACCGGCGCCGGGCTCCCCGGGGCTGACGACACGTCCAATCTCGTCACCCCGTGGTCGCCAGTGCAGTCCGGTGGGCCTGGCATTATAGAGAGCGATGAAAAACTCCGCCGCCTCCCGCTTCCCGGTGACCGTGACGCACCTCCCGGTCGTGCGTTGCCAGATTTGCCAGCGCACCATCGCCTACCGGCCTGGCCAGGTCAGCACCGTTCTGACCGAGCATTACCAGAGAGAGCACCCCGAAGCGCTCGACGTCTCCGCCTGAAGACGTCAGCGAACTGTCCGGGTCCTGGTACTCCAGCCGTAGATCGTGATCTTCGTGGTTGCCTGGCTTGCCGCTGGTAGTGGCGTGTTGGGGCGCGCTGCTGGCAGCGCCGCCGCCAGGCGCTGGGCTCCGCTGTGCCCAGCCGGTCAGAGCGGAGCTGGCTCGTCTGCCGGGAGAACGCGTTTGGGGGCTGCGGTCAGCAGAGTGGCGATGCCGAAGGTGAGGAGGCACAACCCGGCTCCGGGGCCAGTGATCGCCGATGGCGCCACTGCCGAGGCCAGACCAGCCATCAGGGCCGCCGCAGCCACCGCGATGAGCAGCATCCCGAGTGGACGCAACGACGGGTTATCCAGGGCCGAGGCGAGCGGGAAGAAATGCACTCCGACACCGAAGCAGATCCACACTGGAACCCATTGATACTGCCCGGTCGCTCCCAGCACGGCTGCGCCGGCGCCCAGCAGCCCGAACTCCAGGCCAACGATGACGTTGTAGCGGCGCCGGACCACTGGGTCATTCATGGCCGGCAACCGGCCGGCTGACCGTCTTAGCCACTATGACCCCGGCCACCGCGAGCAGTGCAGCCAGCGCGGTACCTGCGGCTAAAGGAACCACCAGCCATGACGGCGCGGCCGCCTGACCCCACCCGAACCACATCAACGCGAAGAACCCATCAACCGCCACGGTGACACCGCGGCTGCGCCCCGTTGGGAAGAAGCCCGGTGTGCGGTTCATCCTGCCATTCTCGCACCTGCCCCGCAGCTCTGCAGATCAGCGATGCTCACTACGCCAGCTGGACGCACCGGCTGGAGTACTAGGCGCCCCGGGTCGCGGTGTCCGGTGCCAGCGACAACGTCTCGTCGGTCTCCAGCACCGACTTGAGGTTGGACAGGATCATCGGCCACCCCTGGCTGACGCCATTGAGCATCTCGCTGTCCGGCGGGAAGTCGTCATGCCGGACGGTCAGCTTGACCGCTGCTCCCACGGGCTGGATCTCGAAGGTCACCTTCGAGATCGGTTCCTTCCGCAGCTCGGCGAGCTTCTCGTCGCTCCAGCCGAACATCGCCGCCATCTCCGGCTGGTAGTTGTGCCAGGTGTACGACAGTCTCCGGTACGGCTCGGACACGAGTACCCGCTGATCCCAGTCGTGGGACTCGTGGTTGGCGGTCATCTTCCATTCGATCGGCGATCCGGTCTGCCAGTCAGACTTGGGGCCGCCTCCCCGAAGTAGCGGCGGATGAAGGCCGTCTCGGTGAGCGCCCTCCAGAGCTTCTCGGGCGTCGTGGCGATGTAGGTCACGTACAAGAACTCGGTCTGGCTCACGGCGCTGTCCTCCAGGGCTCGCTTGAGGTCCGCGAGGACGCGGGCGCGCTCGCGGTGGTATTGGCTGATCCAGCGGTCGGCGATGTCGTTGATGGGCGCCGCGTTCAGGTAGTGGAGCTTCTCCCGGCCCTGGCGCACCGTGGTCACGAGGCCCGCGCCTTCGAGCACGGCGAGGTGCTTCGTCACGGACTGGCGCGCGATGTCGAGGCCCGCGCAGAGGTCGCGCAGGCTCTGGCCGTTTCGTTCGCGGAGCTGGTCGAGCAGATGACGACGGTTGCGATCGGCCAGCGCCCGGAATACCGCATCCATGGTCATACCGCCCACGATCCCATCCGATACGCAGCCTGCTGGCTGCACTTCCGGTTCCCAGATAAGCAGCCGTTTGGCTGCCTGTCAAGAGGACGCCGGCCAGGACTAGCCAAAAGGACACTGACCAGCGCTAGCATGGTCCGCTATGCGAATGATGGGGGGGTTCGGGAGACTGGTGACGGCCGTCGCGTCGGCACTGGCCCTGGCCGCCTGCGGAGGGACCGCCCCCGGGAAGGTGACTTCGGCCAGCACGATCCGCCTGTCACAAAGCGTCCAGCTGGCCAAGCCGCCGGCCCTGAGCACTCGGCCCACCCCGTCCCCGACGCACAAGCCGTCCCCGAAGGCCGCTGCCACCCATCGGGCGCCCGCGGCTGCGCTGCTTGAAGCCGGCAACCCGAACGGCACCGCCTTCGTGCCCGCCGCGGCGCAGCCGGTCAACACCTCTCACCCAACGCACGTCATCGGCAACGGCACGCCAGCGAGCTGCACGTCAGCGGCGGTGGTCGCGGACGTCGCGGCGGGCGGCATCATCACCTTCAACTGCGGTCCGGAGCCGGTGACCATCGCCATGCAGGCGACGGCCGCGGTCTCCAATACCAGCCAGGAAGTGGTCCTCGACGGCGGCGGCAAGGTGACGTTGAGCGGCGGGGGGGTCCGCCAGATCCTGTTCATGGACACCTGTGGCGGGCACGTCGCATCAGGAAACTGCTGGAGCCAGTCCTGGCCGCAGCTCACCGTGCAGAACCTGACCTTCGCCGACGGCAACGCCACCAGCAGCGACAACGTCAACGGCGGCGGTGGCGCCATCTGGGTCCTCGGCGGCCAGCTCAAGGTCATCAACTCGATGTTCCTCGATAACCGCTGCTATGCCACCGGCCCGGACCTCGGCGGCGCGGCGATCCGGGCGCAGGGGCCAGCGTCTCAGTCGGGTGTCCCCGACAGCCTGCCGGTCTATATCGTGCACAGCACGTTCCGCGGCGGCGTCTGCTCCAATGGCGGCGCGCTCAGCAGCATCGGCGTGTCCTGGGTGGTCCTCAACAGCCTCATGACCGGAAATCAGGCCATCGGCGTGGGCGCCAACCCGGCCAACCCGGGCACCCCGGGCGGCGGCAGCGGCGCGGCCATCTACACCGACGGTGACCAGTACACCGTGACGGTCGCCGGCACCGTGATCGAGAACAACACCGCTCGCGAGGGCGGCGGCGCCATCTTCTATGTCAGCGACGACAACTCCGGCACGCTGACGCTCCAGGGCTCCACGCTGCATAACAACCCCAGCGAGGGCTTCTCGACGGCTGGCTACCCGGGCATCTTCTTCCATAGCAACGGCAGCCCGATCGTGAGCGGCTCATCGCTCAGCTGAAGCCGCGACTCCCCTCGATCACCCGCCCGCCCGGGCCGCGAACCGGCGGGCCAGCTCGTCTCCGCTGTCGGCCGGCCCTGTAATTGCGTTGATCTTCACGACGGTCATGTGCCCGATGATGCCAGCCCGTCTACGGCCTGGCGGGGGCCGGCCAACGTCTGGGTTACGCCGGGGGCGCGGTCTGCGGGTGCTGGGAGGCGGCGCTCGCCGGGTCGAGGTCGCCGCGCTGGAGAAGGTGGCCAGGAACCGGGGGGAATGGCGCGGCGCTGCTGACGGTCAGGTCGGAAGTGATGTGCAGAAGTTCGCCTGGGTCCAGCAGCCGCCAGCCAGGATCGTCGTCCATCTGCTCGCTGGCAATGATCACGGCCGGGCGGTCGGCCAGGTGCGGCGACCGGGCATGGATCCGGCTGGTCCGGGCCTCGAGGCCGCGGCCGGTTCCGGTGCCGCCCGCCGGCCGGGCCAGCGCGTACAGTTCGTGGGTGGCCGGGTAGCGCAGCGCCCACAGGTCCGTCGCGGTGGTCAGCACCAGGTTGAGAGCGTAGACGGGCAGTCGTTCGCTGATCCAGCCGACCGCCGCGGTGAGGCCTTCGGCCAGGTCGCCGCCGCGCCGGCGGGTCTCGGCGGTGATCAGCGCGAAGACGCGTTCACTGTCCGTTTCGCCGCCCACGAGGCCGCCCGCGCCCAGGTCCGCGAGCCGCCGGTCGAGCTCGGTGAGTCCCTGCACCACGCCGTTGTGGGCGAACAATCGTCCGTCTTGCTCGAACGGGTGGGTGTTGGCCAGCGTGTGGTCGCCGGTGCTGGCGTAGCGGACATGGGCCACGAACGTCGTGCCGCGCAGGTCGTGGGCGGCGGCCGCGAACTGCGTGTCCTCCCAGGCGGCAATCGGCTGCTTGCTGACTGTCGCCTTCCCGTCCGCCCCGAACGCTCCGACGCCCGCGCCGTCGGGGTTGTGATGACTCTGCGCGGCCAGGCTGTCCGGGGCGTCAATGAGCCAGAACGTCGCCGCCACCTCGGCGGTACCGGCGTGCAGGCCGAACAGCCGGCACATAGGTTCCCCCTAGGAGACGGTCGCCGGCCAGGGCAGCCGGTCCGGCCCGACCCAGCGGGCCCGGCTGCCCGCGCTGGCCAGCAGCCCGGGGGAGTAGTGGGCGTCGAGCAGCCGGCCATCAAGGAGTCTGGGATACCGGGCCAGGAACGCCTCAAACCCGAGGCCGGGAGCCTCCTCGAGGTGGTGGGCGACCAGGGCGACCCACACAGCCGTCCTCGTCGCCGAGTAACGCTCCGGATGGCCGTGGGACGCCGCCAGCGCGCGCAATCCGGCGTCCGCGCGCCTCAGCGCCTCGTCCTGGCCGTATCTGCGGACGTACAGCCAGGCCATGCGCAGGTGGTCACGGTGACCGAAGCCGTGATCCCGCAGCGCGCCGCTGGTGAAGGCGTCAAGGAACGCGTCGTCGTCCATAAGGCCCACAGTAGGTTCCCCGGCACATCCGCGGCCACAGGATTCCCGGTCCTGGAACCCGGGGACCTGGCCGGCGCCCGCCACCGGGTGGCGGCAGGCCGCCGCGGCCGGGGACCTGCGCGGTTCGCTGTACGCGTCCGCTCAGCTGACGGGCGGGGTCAGAACCTCCGCAGCAGCAAAATGATGAGCACAATGATCAGGATGAGCACGACGGTTCCGATGCCGATATACATGGCTGATTTCCTCTCCGCGGATCGCCCGACGGCTTGAGCGATCTTTAATTGCCGATTTGTTCGGTGGACCGTGCGTTCGGCTACCCGCGTGCCCGGGTCCCAAACGAGGACAAGACGTCCCGCGTCGGCAGATCGGCGAGGCAATGGAGCGGAGAGGCGTTCCGCCGGTGAGCGGAATCCGGTCGATGTGACATAGAGCGCGTTCCAGCACAATCGATGTCACATCGACTGCCCTGGAAACCGCCCCACAGCTAGCCTGGCCCTATGGCGGCAGGCATGGGCGGGCTGGGAGGTGCCGGGTGAGCAGGGTTCATGACGTGGGCGGGCAGAGCGGCTTCGGGGCTGTCCAGCTGGGTGACGACGGCCAGCCGTTCCATGCTGACTGGGAGGCGCGGGTCTACGCGCTGAACGGGGTGCTCCGGTCGCGCGGGATCTACAACGTAGACGAGTTCCGCGACGCTATCGAGCGCATCCCGCCGGGGGAGTACCTGGCCGCGTCGTACTACGAGCGCTGGCTGCGGGCGATCGAGACCCTGCTGGCCGAGAAGGGCATCGGATGAGCTTCGCACCGGGAACCCGGGTGCGGACCCGGCTGCTTGATCCCGATCATCACACCCGGCTGCCTCGATATGTGCGAGGGCAGGTGGGGGAAATCGTTGAGGTGGAAGGGGTGTGCCCGCTGCCGGATGACCGCGCGCGGGGCATCGCGCCGCCACGTGCGGAGACGGTGTATGCGGTACGTTTCCCGGCCGCCGCGTTGTGGGGCGCCGGGACGCATAGCGTGACCGTGGACCTGTGGGAGTCCTACCTGGAGGAGGCCGGCTGATGGGGATGGCGGACCATCACGAGAACCTGCCCGTGGCCGCGCGGGTGCGGCGGCTCGAGGAACGGGTGATCGCCGCCGGGCTGGCGACCGACGGAGAACTGGATGCGGTGCTCACCCGGCTGTACGCGACCGCGTCACCGGTGAACGGGGCGCGGATGGTGGCCCGCGCGTGGGCCGACCCTGCGTACCGGGACCGGCTGCTCGCCGACGGCAACGCGGCCGCCGCCGAGATGGGTCTCGGCGACCTGGTCAGCGGCTACCGGCTCAAGGTGGTCGCCAACGAGCCGGGGCGGCACAACATGATCGTGTGCACATTGTGCTCCTGCTATCCCGTGTCCTTGCTGGGGCCCTCGCCGAGCTGGTACAAGAGCTTGGCCTACCGGTCGCGGGCGGTCCGTGAGCCGCGCGCGGTCCTCGCCGAGTTCGGGCTGGAACTGCCGGAGCAGACCGAGATCGCGGTCTGGGACGCCAGCGCCGAGTCCCGCTACCTGGTCCTGCCGCGCCGCCCCGGCCAGGCCCCGGATCTGCCGGAAACAGACCTGGCCGCGCTGGTCACCCTGGGCGGCCTGATTGGCACCGCGGCCGTCTAGCACCGCGGCCGTCTGGCACCGCGGCCGTCTAGCACCGCGGCCGTCTGGCACCGCGGCCGTCTGGCAACGCGGCCGGCGTACGCGCACGGCGGCGTCGGCGCTTCTCGCCAGTCGCTCGATCCGCTCGTGCAGCCGGGGGAGGTAGCTCTCGGCCTCGGGCTTCATCAGGACGCTGCGCAGGATCCGGGCGCCGTCGCGGTCCGCGGCGACGCCCGGGTGGCGGCGGGCGAACTCGCTGGCCGGGACGCGCAGCGTGCTCACGAAGACCGGGTCGGCCGGGTCAGCCATGCCATCGGCCAGCATCCACGCGGATGCCTCGTCGATCGCGGCCAGGCTGCGCCGGCTGGTCGCCGGGAAGTAGCAGACGATGTCCAGTTCGGGCCGCTGGTACAGGTCGAGGTGGCCGGAGGCCTCGATGAGCCGCGACCAGTCGAGCGTGGCCCGCCGCCCGGCCGCGAGCACCGCGCCCAGCCCGGCCGGAGTCGGCGGCAGGACCTGGAAGGTCAGCCACAGCGCGGCCGCCGCCGCACCGGACCGGGAGCACTCCAGGCTGATCTCACCGAGGTGCAGCTCATCGGAGGTGAAGTAGGTGTAGGGGGAATCGTGCAGGTAGAGGCGGCCGACGCCCGGATCGCGGAACAGCACCGCCCCGCAGCCGTAGGGTTGCAGCCCATGCTTGTGCGGGTCGACGACGACCGAGTCACATCCGGCGATGGCCTGCCACGGCGCTTCCGCCAGCCCAGCCGGGTCGTCCATGCCCGCCAGCAAGGTGAAGAAGCCGCCGTAGGCCGCGTTGACGTGCACCCTGACGCCGTGCCTGCGGGCGATGGCGAGCACCTCGTGCACGGGATCGATGGCGCCGAGGCCGGTCGTCCCGGCCGTCACCACCACCGTCCCGATCCGGCCACCCGCGAGCACCTCTTCGAGCGCGCCGGGGTCCAGCCGGCCGGCGGCGTCGACCGCCACCGAGGTGCCCTCGATGCCGAGCACCCCGCACATCCGGCCATGGGTGTAGTGCGCCTCGGTGCTGTAACCGACGCCCCGGCCCGGGTGCAGTTCGCGGGCCACGTACAAGGCTTCCAGGTTCGCGATCGTGCCGCTGCTGGTCAGGTGGCCCAAGTGGGTGGCGAGACCGAACATCCCGGCTAGCTGCGCGATGACCTCCTTTTCCATCTGCGAGGTGGCGCGGCTGGAGTCGAGCGCGTGGTTGTTCGGGTTGATCAGCATCGCGGTGAGGTAGCCGACGACGGCGGCGGGATGCGGAGGCTTGAGCATCTGCCCGGCGTAGCTGGGATGGAAGTAGGGGTAGTTGTCCCGCAGCCGCTCGGTGAAGGCCTCGAACGCGGCGGCGAAGCGCTCGTCACTGACCTGACCCGAAGGGGCGGCCTGGAACGCGGCGAAGCCGGCTTCCCAGTCTGCGACCGCGTGCACACCGCTGCTCAGCCACCGCTGCACATCCACGCCGGACCTCGCCTTTCGTTTCGGCAGGCCACAGTGTGATGGCCCGACACGGCCCGACTATGCCAGCACGCCCGGCCAGGCCAGAACACGTGGAGGTCCGGGCAGGCTTATATCGTGTCGGTCCTGCTGGTCAACCTGCTGACGGGCCGACGGATGAGCGGAGGCGCCCGTGCTCACGCTGCTTCTCGCTGCTCTCGCGGTTGGGCTCGGCAATTTCGGCGCATCGATCGGCATCGGGTTGTCCGGCCTCGCGCCAGGAACCCGGGTCAGGGTCAGCGTGGTCTTCGGGGTCTTCGAGGCGGGCATGCCCCTGATCGGCCTGCTGCTCGGCAGCGGCGTCGCGCACGCGCTGGGCAGCGCGGCCCGCTACTGCGGTGGGGCGCTGCTCATCGCGCTCGGTGCCTGGCAGGTATTCCAGACCGCTCGTCTCGCCCGGAGAGGCGTGCGGCCACCGCCGATCGCGCTCAGAGGGCTGATTCTCACCGCGCTCGCCCTCTCGGCCGACAATCTGGTCGTCGGATTCAGCCTGGGCGTTCAGCACGCTTCCGTGGTCGAGACCGTCGTCATCTTCGCCGTGGTGAGTGTCGGCCTGAGCCTGCTCGGACTTGAATTCGGGCGGCGGCTCGCCGCGACGGTCGAGTTCGGCAGCCAGTACCTGGCCGGGATCGTGCTCGTGGCCGTCGGGATCCTGATCGCCGCCGGTAAGCTCTAGCTCCGCCGCCCGCTAGGGTGATGCCCGGAGGTGTCTGAGTACCTGGTGGTCTCCGCGGTCTTCAAAACCGTTGAGCCCGAGCACCTCGGGCTGGCGGGTTCGATTCCCGTCCACCTCCGCTGAACTGCAAGGAGCGTGGCTAGCGGTTTGGCTGGCGCTCGCCGTCAACCGTGAGGTCGACCCGGTCCGGGTAGAAGCTCATGAGGCCGGCGACCCCCTCGGACTGGGGGATCGGCGTCTCGTAGCTCCACACGAGGTCCTCGTAGACCTCCCCGCCGACCTGCGCCGACCAGTACGACGCCTGGCCCTTGAACGGGCACGTGGTCACGCTGCTGGTCGGCTGGAGCAGTTCCGTGCGCACATCCTCACGGGGCAGGTAGTAGCGGGTCGGCAGCCCCGTCTCGTCGAGCAGGACGGCCCGGTCGGATTCGGCCAGCTTCTCCCCGTTGAGGGTGACCTCGACGTGCTGCTTGGTAGGAGTGATCGTGATCGTGTGCCCTGATGTCATGTCTCTGCCAACCCCCGGGCACCGGGGATGATTCCGCCGGTGTCCCGGCGCGGGAGGGCCGCCTGGCCCGCGCCTATGATGCCGTCATGTTGCGTCCTGGAAGCTGGTCCAGGCCTGCGGGTGGAAGTCCCGTCCGGGTAGACACCGGAGTGCCCGGTAGCAGGCCCCGGTTCGCCGCTGAGAGGCGGCGGGCTAAGCGGGGTGTCAAAAGCCTCTTTGGAGGGAGCAAGCACGCGGGCCGTAGCGTAAAGCGAACCTTGCAGCCTCGTCACAATCACAACGGAGGAGCCGAGCCGCTCATGTCACGGCGAAGGCCACGTCCGTCAGGCCTCGTTCCGGTTATGGCCTGGTGGGTTCTCCCGGGGTATGGAGGGCGGCACGTGTGCATGGTCTGGGCCGGAACAGGAGAGACCCGTCTGCCTGGCCTGCGTCGGGCAAAGACCAGGCGTATAAGCCGATGGTGAAGTCGCCTGGAGGGCAGCGGGAGTCCGAGGGGGCCGTAGTACCGGTGATCGGCGTGCAGCATAACGCGCCGGGAGGGAAGGGCCCTCGCTTTGATCACGCCTGGGATGAGGGTAAGCGTCAGGGCATGGCCGGGACCGCCCGGCCCAGCCACCCCGGCAGGCCTTCGCCTGCCGTACCGGGAGAGGTTCCGCAGCCGGCTTTCGATGGGCGGGCGTCTTCCGGGAACGTGCGACGACTTCAGCGCAGGCTATGGGCTGCGGCCAAGCAGTCTCCGGAGCGGCGTTTCCACGCCCTGTATGACCGTATCTGCAGGGGTGACGTCCTGCGGGAGGCGTGGAAACGGGTCCGGGCCAATCGCGGGGCCGCCGGGGTGGATCGGATCACCCTGGCGTATGTGGAGAACGAGTACGGGGCTGAGCGGCTGCTCGCTGAGCTTCAGCGCGATCTCCGCGAAGGCTGTTACCGTCCCGCGCCCGCCAGGCGCGTGGAGATCCCGAAACCGCAAGGCGGGAAGCGGCCGCTGGGCATACCGGTGGTCCGTGACAGGGTGGCCCAGCAGGCGGCCAAGCTCGTGCTGGAACCCATCTTCGAGGCGGATTTTCTGCCGTGCTCGTATGGGTTCCGGCCGCGCCGGTCGGCCACGCAGGCGATGGAACGGCTGCGCACCGGCTTCATCGAGGGCTGCCAGTTCGTCGCGGAGTTTGATATCCGCAGTTTCTTCGGCGAGATCAGCCATGACCGGCTGCTCGCTGAGGCCGGGCGGCGGGTGTCAGACCGCAGGGTGCTCAAGCTGGTCCGCATGTGGCTCCAGGCAGGCGTGATGACGGAACAGGGTGTCGAGCGGACGGTCGCTGGCACACCCCAGGGCGGGGTCATTTCCCCGCTGCTGGCCAACATCTACCTGCACGTCCTGGACACCGAGTTCACCAGGCGCAACCTGGGTGAACTGGTGCGTTACGCCGACGACGGCGTGGCGCTGTGCCGGTCACAGGCGCAGGCCCAGGCGGCCCTGGGCGCGGTGCGGGACATCCTCGCGTCGCTGGGGCTGGAACTGCACCCGGAGAAGACGAAGGTAGTTGACCTCAGGGAAGGCCGGGAAGGCCTGGATTTCCTGGGCTGCCACTTCCATGCCCGCATGTCGGGGCGGCTGTGGGAACAGAAGCGGATCATCCGCTACTACCTGCACCGCTGGCCCTCGCAGCAGGCCATGAACCGGCTCCGGGCCAAGGTCCGGGACCGCACCGGCCGCAACCGCACAGGCGTGAAAGACATCCGCGACGTGATCGCTGACGTCAACCCGCTGCTGCGCGGCTGGGGCAACTACTTCCGCACCGGGAACGCCGCCGCCAAATTCCGGCAGGCTGACAACTACGTCGTCAGGCGGCTGAAACGCCTGATGATCAAGAAACGTGGGCGCAACCTGCACGCCGGGCAAGCCCGGCAGTGGACCGAGGAGTGGTTCAACGGGCACGGCCTTTACCGCCTGCGTGGCACCATCCGCTATCCGAAGGCAGCGTAACCATGCCAAGAAGATCATCGGTAAGCCGTATGCGGGAAAACCGCACGTACGGATTGAAAGGGGGATGGGGAAACCGGACCGCACAGCGGCACCGGCGCCCCTGACTACCAATGAACGAGGCACATCTGGCCATATGTTCTAGCCCAGAGTGGGCGAGGTTGCTGGAGGACGAGTTGCTGCCGTGGGTCCTGGAAGGTCACGAGCTAGGCGATGAACTGCTGGAGGTGGGCGCCGGTCCCGGGCTGACCACGGACGTCCTGCGGGGGCGCGCCGCCCACGTCACGGCGGTGGAACTGGACGTGGGCCTCGCGGATCAGCTCGGGGCCCGGATGGCCGGGACCAACGTCGGGGTCGTGGCCGCGGACGCTACCCGCCTGCCGTTCCCGGCCGGGCGCTTCTCGGCCGCGGCCTGCCTGACCATGCTGCACCACATCCCGTCCGCCGCGCTGCAGGACGCCGCCCTGGCCGAGTTGGGCCGGGTGCTGCGTCCCGGTGGCGTGCTGGTGGGCTCGGACGGGCTGGACACACCAGGCCGGCGCCGCCTGCACGAGGGCGACACCTTCGTGCCGGTTGACTCTGGCACCCTGGCGGACCGGCTTCGCGCGGCCGGATTCACCGACGCCTCCGTAGAGGTCGCCGGGGACCGCCTGCGGTTCGCGGCGACCGCCGCGGCCTGAGCGACCGCCGCGGCCTGAGCGACCGCCGCGGCCTGAGCGACCGCCGCGGCCTGAGCGACCGCCGCGGCCTGAGCGACCGCCGCGGCCTGAGCGAGGGGTGCGGCGGGCGGCGCCTGGGCCAGACGCTGTCATTCCGCACCAGCAGCGTCGCCGGTATCGTTGGTGTATGTCATCTTTATCCCGGTCCGCTCGGTGGACGGTAAGCTGGCGCGTCTCCAGGCTTCGCCGCATCCGTCGGAGGCCGTTTGGCCTCACAGGAGACGAGGAGAGGCAGCCGCTGACGCTTGGCTCTGAATCATCCCCGATGGGCATGATCGAGGAGATCCGCGCCGCCCTGAGCGGAGCACCGGTAACCCTCAACAGCTTGAGCCTCCTGTACGGGGACTATGTCGATCTGTCGAAGCCGCTGGTCGAGGTCATTACGCACTGGGACGGCGGCAGCTGGTTCACCCAAGGCAAGCCGTCCGGTGTCCCGTCGTCCGCCTGGGAGCTTATTCCCGCGCCCGCGTGGGAGCTCGGTGATGCGGAGCACCGGGACGATGCGCTCGCCCGCCAGGACTGGAAGGCACTGGGATATCCTCCGCGGATCCCGGCGGAAGGCCCGTTCGCGCCGGGCAGCACGGAGATCGTCGTCTCCGGAAGTCCACGCGAGGTCCCCACCGTGTCTTATAAGCACTACGTAGCGCTCTCCTTTTCGGCGAACGACGCGATGGTGACCGTCGTCAGCCGCTTCCCGCTCCCGGAGATGCCGCGCTTCGACCCGGTAGCTGATCTTGATTCTTTCTTTGCGGGCTACCCCCGATCGCTGGAGGAACTGGCCGAACTGCGCAGCGGTCAGCGGGCCTGAGCACGTTCCACCTCGGCCACGCCCCCAGTAGCGCGTCTGTTCCGCGCTGACCACGGACCATGGCCGCGTCGGCCGGGGGGGCTTCGAGGCAGTGTCCTGGGTTCATCTGTTTGTGCGATGCCCACTCCCCCCAAAGGCCCAGGCAGTCATCCCCCCAAAGAGGGAGGTTGTAGTAGCGCGCCTAGGCCAAGGAGTTCCTGCTCCTGGACCTGGACTGACCACCAGAGGGCCGATGCGCAGTTCCTGGCAGACCACGCCTTGAAGGAGCACAATTCACATGAAGCCCACCAAGATCATCACGTTTCTTCGCGGTACCGGGCCCCGGGCTGACCGTGGTGTCTCTGGTGAGCGCGCCGTGACCCGGGTACGCGCCGCGCTGGCCGCCCGGCTGAATCAGGACCGGGGGCTCGCCGGGCTGGAGTATGCCCTCCTGCTCGGGCTCCTGAGTCTGGTCATCGCCAGCGGTCTCAGCTCGGCCGGGACATCCCTGGCCGGGGTGTACCACGGCATCACGCCGGCCTTGAGCGGCAGCACATCCGCGCCGGCCACGCCAGCGGCCAGCCCCAGCGTGTCACCCAGCGCCACCCCGACTCCGACCGCCACTCCGACCGCCACTCCGACCGCCACTCCGACCGCCACTCCGATCGCCACTCCGACCAACTCACTCACACCGCCGGTCTACGACGGCGGTGGTAACTGTGTGATGTGTTGTGGTAACGGAGACGGACAGGGTGGCGGACCATCAGGCGACTGATCTGACGGCGTCCAACCTGGGGCGTGATCACACCGCTGTACCGGCCGCCCACGCTCAGCGGCGATCCAGTGGCAGCTCACGCTCCTGGGCCTGTCCTACCGATCCAGAGCGCTTAACCGTAGTTCGCGAAAATCCAGTCATCCGTTTAACGTGGCGGTGGTGGACGTAGGCGTGGTGTTTCCCCAGACCGAGATCGGCGGGGACGTAGGCGCGGTGCGCGCCTACGGCGAAAGGGTCGACGAACTCGGGTTCGGTCACCTGCTCGCCTACGACCATGTCGTCGGCGCCGACCCGGCGGTCCACGCGCCGTGGACGGGCCCGTACGACGTGCACACAACGTTCCACGAGCCGATGGTCCTCTTCGGCTACCTGGCCGGGATCACCTCGCTGGAACTTGTCACCGGGATCGTCATCCTCCCGCAGCGGCAGACCGCCCTCGTAGCCAAACAGGCTGCGGAGGTCAACCTGCTCACCGAGGGCCGCTTCCGGCTGGGGGTCGGGCTGGGCTGGAACGCGGTGGAGTACGAGGCGCTCGGCAAGGACTTCTCGAACCGGGGCCGCCGCATCGAGGAGCAGGTCGAGCTGATGCGCCGGCTGTGGACCGAGCAGAGCGTCACCTTCGACGGCAGATACGAGCGGGTCACGGCCGCGGGCCTGGCGCCGATGCCGGTGCAACGTCCCATCCCGGTGTGGTTCGGGGCGCAGTCGCCGCGGGCCTATGAGCGGGTCGGCCGGCTGGCCGACGGCTGGTTTCCCCAGGCGCCGCCGGGACCGAAGCTCGACGCGGCCCTCGCGGTGGTGGTGGCCTCCGCCACGGCGGCCGGCCGGGATCCGGCGGCGATCGGCATGGAGGGCCGGGTGAGCTGGGGAGCGGCCGGCACGGCCCAGCAAGTGGTGGAGCACGTGGGCCGGTGGCGCGACGCGGGTGCCACACATGTCTCGGTCAACACGATGGGCGCCGGTCTCGGCCCCGTCAACGGCCATCTAACGGCTCTCGCCGAGGTGGCGACGGCGCTGGGGCTGGCGAGCTGAGCCGCGCCCGGCGGCCCGGCGCTCAGCTCGCGACGGGAAGAAGTAGACCAAGATAAAGGGATGGCCAGCGAGCATGGCGCCGTGCCCGGGCGCAAGGTCGGCAGCGGAACTCAGGCCGCCACGTCCGCCAGGGCCGCCGAGGCGACGATGCTGTACCTGCAGAAGCAGGTCGAGCTCGCCGTGCGGTCGCATCTCGATGATCTGCTGAAGCCCGCCGATATCACTGCCCTTCAATACACCGCGCTCACCGTCCTCGAGCGGCATCCCGACCTGACATCGGCCCAGCTGGCCCGCAACTCGTTCGTCACAACCCAGAGCATGGCGGACATGGTGATGGCGCTCGAAGCCCGCGGGCTGATCGAGCGGCGCCGCGACCCGGCTGACCGGCGACGGCTGGTCATCGGCCTCACCACGGCCGGGAGCGCGCTGATCCGGCGGTACCGGGGCAAGGTCAAGGACCTGGAGCGCCGGATGCTGTCCGGTCTCACTGACCAGCAAGTCGAGGAGTTGCGGCGATACCTCTACGCATGCCGGGTGGCGCTGTCCGACGGCCCCCCGCACTGACGTCCAGCCGACCTCGGATAACCCGGATAGCACGGCATCCTGTTGAACAGGAATCCTGTACATCGGGTGGTTTGTGTGGCACCCTCGGCCAGTGACGGCGGCCACTTCCTCGAAGGAGAGGACCCCGATGCGCCACACACGTGTACTCCAGACCGTCATCGCAGCCACCGCAGTCACGTTCGTCACCGCCTTCGCCGCACCGAGCGCGGGCGCGGCCTCCAGCGCCGCCAGCCAGCACTACACGGGCTCACTCGCCGACGGTGCGACCTGGGTCGCGGACGTGCCCGCGTCGTGGAACGGCACGATCATCCTGTACAGCCACGGGTTCGGCCCGCTGACCGCGCAGGACGCACCGGACCCGACGACGCAGGCCGACCTGCTCGGCCTGGGGTACGCGCTGGTCGGCTCGTCCTACTCGGGCCCGTCGTGGTGGGCCCTCGCGTCGGCCGTGGGCGACCAGTTCGCCTCGCTCGCGGCCGCCGAGAAGCTCACCGGCCGTCCCAGCCGGACGATCGCCTGGGGCACGTCGATGGGCGGCCTGGTCAGCGCCGAGGAGACGCAGGAGGCCCGGGGCCGGATCGACGGGACACTGACCACGTGCGGGCTGGTGGCTGGGGCATTGAGCCTCAACAACTACCAGCTTGACGGCGAATATGCCCTCAACGAATTGCTCGCCCCCAGTCAGCACATCCAGCTGGTGCGGTACGCGACAGCTAGTCAGGCCAGCGCGGCAGCGGCCGCTCTGACGACCGTGACGGCGGGCGCCCAGACAACCGCGCAAGGCCGCGCCCGTACCGCACTCGGCGCTGCGCTGCTCAACGAGCCGACCTGGTTCAGTGGCGCCACGCCACCTTCTCCGGCCGACTACCCGGCGCAGGAGCAGCAGCAGGCCGCCGAGCTGACCAGCTTCGTCCTGGGTTTCATCATGACCGGGCGCTACCAGATCGAGCTGGCCGCGGGCGGCAACAGCTCATTTACCAAGGGTGTCAACTACGCCCAGATCCTGCGTCGCAGCAGCTACCTGCCCGAGGTAAGCGAGCTGTACCGGGCCGCCGGGCTCAGCCTTGACGCCGACCTCGCCACCCTGACCCGCAACGCGGACGTCACCGCGGATCCGGGGGCTATCGCCACCCTCGCCCGGACCTCGATGGTCACCGGCCATCTGTCGGTTCCCGAGCTCGACATCCACACCGTCTATGACCAGCTCGTCCCGATCCAGCAGGAGAACTGGTACCGCGAGCGCGTCATCCGGGCCGGCTCAGGTCCCCTCTTCCGGCAAGCCTTCGTCGACACGACCGGGCACTGCAATTTCCAGCCCGCGGGCTACGTCGCCGCGCTCCGTGCTCTGGAATACCGCCTGGACACCGGCCGCTGGGGTAACGTGACCCGGCCCGCCACCCTGAACGCCGCCGCGTCCGCGACCGGCTTCGGGGCGTTCGACCCCTTTATCCGGTTCGAGCCTCCCGCGCTCGTCAACGCTCGCAGTTGACGTGGCGGCATGCTGCGGCGGTTCCGGCATCCCCCCACGGAGCCGCCGCAGCATCCCGGTCCGCCCGCGCACGTTCAGCCGGAACTCGGGACCTGTGCCGGTGGCCCTGGCCGGTAGCCCCGTGGCTTACCATGACAGCACTACCCGGATCCCCGAGCCTGTGACGGCCAGTCAGCGGCGTACCAGGCCGTCCGGCAGGACGTCAGCTCCGCCAAAGGCACGGCAAGAGCACGGGGAAGAAGAGTAGATGAAGCGTTATCTCGCACTGGCCGGAGCGTCTGCGCTCGCGGTGCTGGGGCTGTCCGCGGGCGGGGCCAGCGTCGCCTCGGCGGCCGGGGCTGGGGCCGCCTCGGCCTCGGCCGTGTCCTGCTACGCGATCAACGGCCACATCGCCACCAAGGCGCTGCCCGACCGCAGGTGCACTCCTGGCGCCACCAATCCAGCGGTCACCCAGGCTGACATCAGCCGGACCATCTGCAAGAGCGGCTGGACCACAACGGTGCGCCCGCCGGAGTCCTACACGGAGCCGCTCAAAATCGCGCAGATCGCTGAGTACCACTACGCCGACCGGAAGGTTGGTGACTACGAGGAGGATCACCTGATTCCGCTGGAGCTGGGCGGCTCGCCCCAGTCGGTCAAGAACCTGTGGCCGGAGTACGACGCGGGCAAGATCCCCAACCCGAAGGACGCCGTTGAGAACGCCCTCAAGCGGGGGGTCTGCGATCACAAAGTGTCGCTGAAGGCAGCGCAGACCGCCATCGCGGTCAACTGGACCACGGCCCGCGCTCGTTTGCGCGTGTGACTCGATAGCAGCGAGCAACCGTGGCCTGCGCGCTGGACGCCGCCGCCGACGAGGCGGCCACGCTGCTGCGCTATCTGGGTCGGCGTCCTGGCTGGGCCATCTGACCGGTGATCCAGCGCTCGGTCTGCTCTTCCCAGGTGGGAGGCCGGCCGGGGAGCGGGGTCGGCTGGTCGGACCGAAGTCCGTCGATGATGACGGTGAGGTGGCGCTGGCGGAGCTCGGCGGTGCGTTCCGCGCCGCCGAGCTTGATGGTGGCCAGGAACTCGAGCAGGTATTCAATGTCGAGGTCCGTGATGTCGGGGCGGAGGAGGCCCGAGCCACGGACGCGGTCGAATAGTTCGGCACTGAGCACGCGCATCCGTTCGGCGGTGGCCAGTTGTTCTGCGGTGGGGGTGAAGGTGCCAGCGAGCCGGGCGGTGAGTCCGTGGGTGTTGGCGGCCACGATGGCGTGGAGGTACTCCACGAAGGCATCCCAAGGCTCGCGGTCGGAGGCGAGGGCCCGCTCGATTTCGGTGAGGTAGATCGCCTGTCCCTGCTGGCACAGGGTCCGCAGCAGATCCTCCTTGCTGTCGTATCGGTGATACAGGGCCCCGATGCCAACCCTCGCCCGCTCGGCTACCGCCGAGATCGGGGCGGTGGGGTCAGCGAGAAACACCTCCCGCGCCGCCTTCATGATCGCTTCGTCGTTCTGCGCGGCCTGGGCCTTCCGCCCGCTGAGCGCCGGGGCCTTCCGCCCGCTGAGCGCCGGGGCCTTCCGCCCGCTGAGCGCCTGGGTCTTCCGCCCGCTGAGCGGGGCTGGGTTGGTCGCCATGGGCGCATCTTACTACTTGAACGGATCATTCAGATCTGATAGATTTATGGAACAGAACACTTCGTTCCGATGGTCTGCTGGAGAGGATTCTGGACATGACGAGCACCACGCCCACATCCATGGATACGCTGATCGAGGAGTTCCGAGTCAATGTCCCGCAAGCCGACCTGGACGATCTGGCCGAACGCCTGGCCAGGACCCGGTGGCCGTCCACCCTGCCGGGAGCGGCGTGGGAGCGCGGCGTGCCGGTCGACTACCTGCGCGAACTGGCCGGGTACTGGCGTGACGGCTTCGACTGGCGTGCCCAAGAGGCCCGTCTGAACTCCTATCCGCAGTACACGACCCACATCGACGGCCAGCGGATCCATTTCCTGCACGTGAAGTCACCGGAGCCGGAGGCGACACCGCTGCTGCTCATCCACGGCTGGCCAGGATCGGTCGTGGAGTTCCTGAACGTTATCGGGCCCTTGAGCGATCCGCGTTCGCACGGCGGAGACCCAGCCCAGGCCTTCGACCTGGTCATTCCGTCGCTACCGGGATTTGGATTCTCCGGGCCGGCCAGCGGCCCGGGTTGGGGGAGCAGGCGGATCGCGACGGCCTTCGCCACGCTGATGCACCGGCTCGGCTATGAGCACTACGGCGCTCAGGGCGGGGACTTCGGGGCTTTCGTCGCTCCCGACCTCGGCCGGGTGGATCCCGAGCATGTGATCGGCGTTCACGTGAACGCGGCCACCATGGGCTTCATCCCGTTCGGGGATATCCCCGAGGCCGAACTCGCGACGTTCACACCAGCGGAGCGGCAGCGGTTGCAGTTGATGCAGCGATTCCTCGGCGAAGGCAACGGCTACTTCCAGATCCAGGCCACCCGCCCGCAGACGCTGTCCTACGGGCTGACCGACTCGCCGGCCGGCCAGCTTGCCTGGATCGTGGAAAAGTTCAAGGAGTGGACCAGTTCCGCTCACGAACTGCCCGAAGACGCGGTCGCGCGCGACGACATCCTGGCCGACGTCAGCGTGTACTGGTTCACCCAGACCGCCGGCTCGGCGGCCAACCTCTATTACGAGAGCATGCACGGCAGCGATTGGCCAACTCCGTCGGCCGTGCCGACCGGGGTGGCCGTCTTCGCCCAGGACATCGCCATCCGCCGGTACGCCGAGCAGGCCAACAACATTGTCCACTGGAGCGAATTCGACACCGGCGGTCATTTCGCGGCGCTCGAGACACCGGACCTGCTCGGGCGCGACATCCGCGCGTTCTTCGCGTCCGTCTCCGGCAAAGAGTTCTCCGCTAAAAGCCCTGCGGCTTAGAACCCAGCGGCTTAGAGTCCGCTCGGCTGGGGCGGCCAGGGAGGTGGGTTCCTGGCCGCCCATCATTCCGGATAGCAGGTAGGGCCCGTGGTGTAGGTGCGGTTGCCGGGGGTGGTCCAGGTCATGATGCCGGGCTGGATTTGGGTGACTGTCCAGCCGGGGGTTTGCTTGGTGGTGTGATCGTGCCTGCAAACCGGCCCGACGTTGCATTCGCAGGAACGTCCGCCCAGATGGTAGGGGACCGTATGATCCATGTCGCACCGGGTGGCGGCCCGGCGGCAGCCGGGACGGGAGCAGGTGGCCTGCCGTATCTGGATGAGGTGCCGCAGCGCGGGGCCGATCTGGTAGCCGCGAGTTTCCCGGGGATGGGTACAGTCCCGTGTCTGCAAGTGGGTGATCGTCAGCCCGCGAATCCACCCCAGATCACCGGGGGGACCGGTGCTGTTGGCCGGACCGGCGCGGGGCCGACTGCCGGAACCAGCGGCCGGGCCGGGACGTGGCGGGGGGTGGGCACCGGGCCCGGTTTTGGCGCAGCCGTGGGCAACCGGCCGCCCGGCGGGGTCGGTGAGCGTGACGCACCACTGGTTGGCGGGGTGGGCGGCGAGCAGACCGGCCAGCGCCCGGGAGTCATCGGCGTCGAGAGGCCCGAACCCGGGGACGTCGCCGGGGGACTGGGACCAGCCGAGCCAGGTTGCCAGCGGCATTGTGAGGTTGACCGTGCCGCGCAAGGCAGGCAGCCCCGGCCCAGGCGTATTGCTGCCCGGCGCACCGCTACCAGGCGCGCCGCTACCGGGCGTGGCTTGGTCGGCTGGACCCGTGCCAGAGCCACTGCCGGCGGGGCTCTCGTCACCCGGCGTGCCACTGCCTGCCGTGCCGCTGCCCGCCGTGCCGGTCTCGGGAGTTCCGGTAGCCGGAGTTCCCGTGCCGGCCGCCGTGCGTGTGAGCAGGGTCTCAGCGGACTGGCCGGACAGAAGGTGGAGGTAGACGCGGGCCCGAAGCAGGTCCATGGTGCCCTCAGCCCCGGCTCTCTTGATCGCCTCGGCCAGCGCGGTGAGGTTCTTGTCCGCGGCCAGCACGTCAGCGGGCGGCAGGTCTCGCCCGGACAGCCCCGCTGTCCCGGCGGGTTCGGTGAACGCCTGCACCCGCGCGTCCTTGAGCGCCTTCTCCTTGCGGCGTTTGGCGGCGGCGGGATCAGCAGCGATCACGGCGCGGCGGGCAGCGGCGCGTAGCTGGCTGGTGGTCTGCCCGGGTGCGTTCCCGATGATGCAAGCCTCTACCGCAGCCGCGTGCTCGTCGTCTAGGCCGGTGAGCTCGTCGGCGATTACTGCTGCCCGGCGCTCGTCAATCTGCCCGGCGCCCAGCGCCGCTCGCGCCAATGGCAGCCGGTTCAGGGACACGGCCAAGCCGAGGAGGTTTCCCGCGCTCCAGCGGGTCAGTGTCAGCGCCAAGGCGACCTCGTCATCGGCATGCTCGAACGGCCGCCAATCCCCGCTGGCCTGCCCTTCGGCCTCCCGGCGGGAGACCACGTTGGAAACCGCCGACAGTTTCAGGGCGGCCGCCCAGGCGCCCAGGCGCTCCGCGGCCTGCAGTACGCCGGTCAGTTCGTCGTCATCGAGACCGTCCAGGCCGTCCCGCCACACTCGGTCAGCCAACCCGGCCAGCACCGGGCCGGGCGGCATCACATCCGCTGCCCCGCCATGCGCGAAGACCATTCCCGCCACGGCGCGGCCCGCACCTGGGGTGGCGTGGTCGGCGGGTGTGTGGTCGCCTGGGACAGGGTCGGCAGGTGTGTGGTCGCCCCGGACAGGGTCGGCAGGTGTGTGGTCGCCCCGGACAGGGTCGGCAGGTGTGTGGTCGCCCCGGACAGGGTCGGCAGGTGTGTGGTCGCCCCGGACAGGGTCGGCAGGTGTGTGGTCGCCCCGGACAGGGTCGGCAGGTGTGTGGTCGCCCCGGACAGGGTCGGCAGGCGTGTGGTCGCCGGGGACCTGGCTGGACCGGGCGGCCGTCCACGGGCCGTCATGACCGCGCTCGGTGTCGCCAAGGTACTCGAGGTACTCCAGGGCCTCCCAGTCCGGTTCGTCCTCGGCGGGGAATGCGGCCATCTCCCAGGCCAGTACCTGATCCTGATCCTCCGGGACAGGGCGGGAACTGTCGGGACCGGGGGACGGCAAGGGATCCTCGGGGCCTGCTGCCACCTGTCACCTCCCGCCTCGCAGTAGCGGAGTGCTCGATAATAGTATCGCCTTATGTAGCGATAGTCAACCTTATCTAGAAATCTTGATCGAATACTGAAGGTCTCCGGCGAAAAGCTCCCGCACGGCGTCGCCGGAGCGTCGCTGGCCTCAGCCCCCCACGGGAATCTGCCTCGCCTGCGCCCACGGATCCGGCTGGGCTGGCGGGCGCGCGGATCTAGCGGCGAGTCTCGCCACACCCTCGGACACTTGGCCGGGACAGAGCGCCGTCGTGCCAGGCGGCAACCGCCTGCGCGCAGAGCGAACGACGCTATCTCGTCCTGCGGTCCCTCAATACGCTGCCATCAGATCAGCGGACGACGGTTGGCGTTGGAGGCAGGACGTGACCTCATCGGCAGAAGATCCGGATATGGCCATGGTGCTCAACGCCTACGCCGCCTATGCCAGCGGTGACATCGACGGCGCCATAGCCGGACTCCACCCGGACGTCGAGTGGATCGAGCCGGATGAGTTTCCCAGCGGAGGCCGCCGTCAGGGCGGGCCGCAGTTGCCGAGTACTTGCGCAGGGCCCGGGAAATGTGGGCGGAACTTGTCTCGGAAACATCTGCCATCCGGCGGGGCGACGACATCGTGATCATTCACCACGTCTCCGGCCGCCTGATCGATGGCAGCACCCACGAAATCACGGTCGCGGACGTCTTCACCGTGCGCGACGGCTTGGTGGTGCGGATGAGGGCACACGCGGACCCAGCGGAGGTCCTGGACGCCGGCTCCTGACCGCCCGGGGCACCGGCCGGGGGAGACCGCGGCCCGGGACCGCCCGGGGGGACACTGGAGCGTGAACCGGTGGGTGCTGCACGTCGACCTCGACCAGTTCATCGCGGCTGTCGAGGTGTTGCGCCGCCCGGAACTGCGCGGCCGCCCGGTGGTGGTCGGGGGTGACGGCGATCCGGCCAAGCGCGGCGTGGTCAGCACCGCTTCCTATGAGGCCCGCGCCTGCGGCGTGCATTCCGGTCTCCCGCTGCGAACCGCCGCGCGGCGCTGCCCGGATGCCGTGTTCCTGCCCGTGGACCGGGAGGTGTACGAGGCGGCTTCCGCGGTCGTGATGGAGACGCTCCGGGAGTCCGGCGCCACGGTGGAGGTGGCCGGCTGGGACGAGGCATTCCTGGCTATCGACAGTGATGACCCCGAGGCGGCCGCCCGCCAGATCCAGCAGCGTGTCCACGCCGCAACGCACCTGGACTGCACGGTCGGCATCGGGCAGAACAAGCTGCAGGCCAAGCTCGCGACCGGCTTCGGCAAGCCCGCTGGCATCTTCCGGCTGACCCACCAGAACTGGTTCGAGGTACTCGGCGACCAGCCGACCGATGCGTTGTGGGGCATCGGGTCCAAAACCGCGAAACGGCTCACCGCACTGGGCATCAACAGCGTCACGGAACTCGCCGCCGCCGATCCGCGCGCCCTCGCGGAGCACCTGGGCCCGGTGAACGGGCCGTGGCTGGTCTTGGTCGCCCGCGGCCGGAACCACTCGCCGGTGACCGACACTCCGTACCGCGCCCGCTCCCGCAGCCGGGAGACCACCTTCCAGCAGGACATCGGGGACTGGCAGGCCGTCCGTGGCGAGGTCACCCGCCTGGCCACCCTGGTCGCCGCCGACATCGCCGCCGAGGAACGGGCGGCCGTCCGCGTCGTCGTGAAGGTCCGGTACGCGCCCTTCTTTACCCGCACCCACGGCCGCTCGCTCGCTGAGCCCACCACCGACGCGGCCGCGATCGAGCAGGCCGCGCTCACCGCCCTCGATCTCTTTACCGAACGGCGGCCGGTCCGGCTGCTGGGGGTCCGGGCCGAATTTGACCCGGCGGCCTAGGCAGGCCGCATCCGAGCGGTCACGCCATTGCCCACGCCGAGGACCTTGCTATTTCGCCGGCTGGTCACGTTATGTTCCTTCTAAGGGCCGCCCGACGAGTGCGCCCGGTGAGTACGCCCGGCGCGTAGGGGGGTACGGATGCCGCACGGAACATTAGGCCTGAGCATTACCCTCGTCACGGCGTGCATTTCGGCGGCATTCTTTCTCCTGCTGCGCTGCGAGGGCAAAGGGCCGGCGTTCGGCCCGCGCAGCCGGTGGTGGGCGCTGTCGGTCGTTATCCTCACCGGCGCGCTGTCCACGGCGGTGGCGCTCGTCACCCTGCTTGTGGTGCACCGCCTGCCCTCGGCCTTCATCAGCCTCGGCATCCTCGCGCCCAGCGGGCTGTGGCTCGGCCAGATACGCCCGGACACCGGAGAGCGGCGCAACCTCTACCGTGACGCTTCGACGCTGTGGCTCACCTGGTTACTGGCCAGGATGCAGGAGGGCATGGCCGAGGACCGGATGGAATGGTGCGAGGCGCACGCCGACCCGGCATGGGGAACCCACGACCTGATCATGGCGGCCCGCTTTTACCATGACTACCTCCACGAGCGGCTTTCAGCCGAGGAGCGCAGGCGGTACCGAATCAACGCGTTGATGCGGAATATCGAACTGAGGCTTGACGTGGCCCGGCTTATCGATGGCCGAGCCGGGCGCACCAAGATAATCGCCGCGCTGAACACGTCGCGGCTGTCGCAGGAGGCTCGGTACCGGCGGAGTGTCGACGAGCCTGCCCTGCTGGGCAGCCGGCTCCGGCACGACGGGCGACGGGACCTGGGCCGCCTGCTCGGCGTGGCCTACAACAGCGGCTTCCGCCAGGCTGGAGCCGTACGTGCCCGCCGCGCGGACACCGCCGCGGGACGAGCGGGCCGGATCGCAGCGATCGCATCCGTGATGGCCCACGGCGGTACTACACGCCGTCTCCGCCGAGCGCCGTCGGCTCATCGGCCGCATACCCATCGGCCGCATACCCATCGACCGGGGACTCATCACCGGGGGACCCGTCGAACGGGATGCAGGGACACCTCAAGCTCGGCGCCGAGAGCGTCAACCACCCCGGAGAGCGTGCGCAGGGTCAGGTTCTCCTCGGCCGACAAGATCTGGCTGACCCGGCCGGCCGAAACACCCATGGACTGGGCGAGGTCGGCACGCGAGATCTTGTGCTCGCTCATGTACCAGGTCACCTCGTCGACGAAGGCACGGGCGAGAGCAGCGCGCTCCCCCTGGTGGCCATCGCGCTCCGCAAGTCGTGCCGCACGTCGTCGGACCACCGTGATCTCCTTCGGGAGGTACCCCGCTGGATTTATGTTAGCTCTGCCTAAACGTTTAGGCAAGCCTAAACTTCTCGGGGATTGAGCCGGTGCCGGGGGCGCCACGGCGATCGTGCCTGACTCCGGGCGCGCCACCGCGATCGTGCCTGACTCCGGTGACGTCATACAGGTGGTGAACCGGATCGTGGACCAGATACCGCGCGAACGACTCGATCGTGAACTGCGCCCCGTCGCTGCGACTGCCGGTCCGCAGCCATTGATCCGCGGAAAGCCCCTCGAAGCGTTCCGCGATCACGTCGGCGGCCTCGCGCAGGCCGGCCGCCACCACGGCGGGATCCTGCTCCGCATAACGGTCGGCGATGGCCGTTGCGTCCTGGTCCCAGTCGGGGTAGCGCGGCCCGTCGAGCATGAGCATCAGCCGGAGCCGCTCGTCATACAGCCAGAGCACATCGCAGACATGGCAGCCGTACTCCAGCGCCGACCATACCCCCGGTGACGGGCGGCGCCGCATATCCCCGGGGCCGGCCAGCACACCCAGCCAGGCGGCCGCGTTGACCCGGATCATCCCGGCGATGGCTTCGCGCGGGAAGCTCTGCGTGTCCAGTCCGCATTCCGGGCACGGGCGTTTCAGCACCCACGTCCAGTCCTTGGTATCTGGCACGATCGTCACAACTCGTAACCATACCGCCGGACCCAGTAGCGCCCGGGAAACTCGGCGCATCCGTTCATTTCCGCCCATCGGCGCGCGTGCCGTCTCAGGCCCGTCGAGGTGACATGCGCGGGTAAAGAGCACGCTCAACAGCACACCGATGCGGTACCTGTTTCATACGATGAGGCCGTATGCGGCGATGACGGACTGGGTGGCTCGCTGTCCAGCGTGCGGTACGAGGCGGAGCCCGCGGTCGAGATCGAGGCCGTCGTGTGCAGCCACGGTCATTTTGACCATACGACGGGTCTGGACGGGCTGATCAGAATTTGGGCTCAACGAACCTGCCCGTCCTGATTCACCCGCACTTCTGGCGCCGTCAGCGGCTGGGCCTCCCGGGCCGTGAGCCGCGGGAGATCCCGACGACGAGCCGCCGGGCCTTGACGAAGGCGGGCGGTGGGAACCAGCTTCCATCTCTGACGCACGGGCCCTTTGCTGCGCAGGCCCGGGGATCGGCAGCGCGTGGTCATGAGCCCGGGCCCGTTTCGGTCACGGTGTCGGGTGCCGCCCCGCCGACCTGCCGGTAGAGGCCGAGCAGCATTCCGTAACGAGGCTGGCCTTCCGCGGCTTCCGCGGTGTGGTGGGCGAGTTCGGTGAGCACCGCGACGATGTGCTCGGCTTGGGCCTGGGTCAGCCTGATGGTGCGCAGGACGAGAAAGGGGTCCGGCGCCGCCGAGGCGATCTCCTCGGCGATCGCGCGGAACGTGGCCGGCAGGAGCCCGGCAGAATGCTCGTCAGCGACGTGCAGGATGCGGGCGGCACGCTGGTAGTACTGCTCGGTCCCGCCGCGCACCTGTCGGGCCCCGGCAGGCCTGACCAGGCCCGCTTCGCGGAGCACCTTGAGGTGATGGGCGATGTTGCCCTTGTGGCTGCCGATGGTGGCGGCGAGCTGGCTGACGGTCGCCGGCTCGCCCAGGGCGAAGAGCAGCCGCTGGCGGGTGGGGTGGGCGAGCGCCTTGAAGTGCTCCGGGGAATGCACGTTCATCTGGTCGTCGGCCATACGTTTAAGAGTCAAAGAGTCTTGACGCTTTGTCAACCCTAATGCTTTCCTGTGTGCCATGGACGCAAACGAGGTGACCAGGGTGGTCGAGGACGTCATCGGGCTGGTCGGCGAGCACTATGTCAACCCCGCCGCCGCGCCGAGGATCTCGGAGGTGGTGGCGGTCGCGCTGGCCGGCGGCCGTTATCGCGCGGACGAGAGGTCGCTGGCCGAGGCGGTGACCGCGGACCTGCAGTCAGTGAACGGGGACAAGCATCTCCGGCTGATGTACCACGCGGACCCGCTCGCCGGGCAGGCGCAGGGCGATGACGCCGCCGAATGGGCGGCGATGGCCCGCTGGGCCGGGCAGACCTGTGGCGGCGTCGCCGGGCTGGAGCGGCGGCCGGGGAATGTGGGGTTCCTGAGCATCGAGCCCGTCCTGTTCCCGGCGGCGATCAGCGGCGAGGCCATCGCGGCCGCGATGAGCCTGGTCGCGGCCACCGAAGCGCTCATCATCGACCTGCGGCGCTGCATCGGCGGAGAGCCGACGATGGCGGCCTTCCTGTGCAGTTACCTGCACGGCCCGGAGCCCGTCGAGCTGACCGGTCTGTACGAACGCGCGACCGGCCGCGTCCGGCAGTTCTGGACACTGCCGTTCGTACCCGGAAACCGGTTCGGCGCCACCAAGCCGGTGTACGTGCTGACCAGCGGCATGACCTTTTCAGGAGGCGAGCAGGTCAGCTACGACCTGCAGCAACTCGGCCGGGCCACGGTCATCGGCGAGCGGACCAGAGGCGGCGCGCACGCCCGCGAAGGTTTCCGGGTACATCCTCACCTCGAGGCGACCATCTCGGTGGCGCGCGCGGTCAACCCGGCCACGGGGGGCAACTGGGAGGGAACCGGCATCGTCCCCGACATCGAGGTCCCGGCCAGCCACGCTCGTGACCGCGCCTACCGGCTGGCCCTGGAACATGTGCTCACGCTGGCCGGCCCGATGGCAGCCGAAGCCCAGGAAGCCCTCGCTGAACTGCCCGCCACCGCCGGCTGACCGCTCAGGGGGTCAGCGTGTCCTGCCCCTCGGACAGGGCGCCGGCGAAGAAATGGCGCGCCGTGTCGATGAGGTCGTCCAGCGGCGGCCACCACGGGCCGTGCGGCAGGGACCGGAGGGCATCGAGGACCCTGGCCGCCTGCTGCGGCGCGTCCGCCGTCACGACGGCGGCGACACGGCGCGGGCGGGCTGCCCGCAGCGGTCCGAGGTAGAAGTCGGGACGGGCGTCGGCGGTCACGGTGCCCCCTGTCACGGGGCCTGCGGCCACGGGGCTGGTGAGGGCCAGGTAATAGTCGGGGAGCTCAAATCGGCCCGCTCGCCATGCGGCCAGCGCCTCCGCGGCCTGCTCCTCGAACCCGGCCGCCCCGCGCGGCCCGTGCGACAGATCCCACATCGCCTGCCACTGCGTGGCTACCGCCGCCAGCGGATCGGCAGGCACGAGGACATACGGCGCGATCCCGCGTGACGCTTGGCGAAGGGCCCGGGCTGCCGCCTCGAAGCCGTCCGTCTCGCCCTGCGGCGGCCGGGCCACGGAGATGTTCGGGAACCGGGCCACCTCGTCAAGGAGCGTCTCCTGGACCTCGCCGACCACAACGATCACGGTCGAGGATTCACGCCGCATCTGCCCGATGATAGGCCGGTGGGTCAGTCCGGTCTGATGGCGGTGGAAGGCGACGCTGAGACGCCCGGACGGCAGGGACCATCGTCTCGCCGGTCCAGGCGAACGTCCCGGCCATGTACGCCCGCCTAGGCCTGGCTGCCTTGTGGG
Source organism: uncultured Actinomycetes bacterium (assembly GCA_963822825.1). Taxonomy (GTDB): domain Bacteria; phylum Actinomycetota; class Actinomycetes; order Streptosporangiales; family Streptosporangiaceae; genus JAWWPY01. The sequence continues at coordinate 280,145 of CAWGIW010000025.1, forward strand.
AGGATCTTGGCGCGGGCCGTGACCCTTTTACCTCACCCGGGGGACGAGTGCCGATCAGCGACGAGAAGATCAGTGAATTCCTGCACCGGCTCGCCGACCGCGTGCCTGTGCCGGGCGGTGGTGCCGTGGCGGCGTTGCAGGCCGCGCACGGTGCTGCTCTGCTCGGCATGGTCGCCCGGTACACCACGGGCGAGAAGTACGCCGCGCATCAGGCGATGATTGGCCGCATCATCACCGAGGCCGACGAGCTGCGCAGTATCGCGGTGCGGCTCGCCGAAGCCGACGCGGATGCGTTCACGGCGGTGGCCGATGCCTACCAGCTCCCCAAGTCCACCGACGGGGAGCGGGCCGCCCGCTCGGCGGCCGTCGCCCAGGCGCTGGTCAACGCGGCCTGGCCGCCAGCTCAGGTCATCAGCGTCGCCGGGATGGTGGTGGATCTCGCCGAGGCGCTGGCGGCGATCGGTAACCGCAACGTCATCAGCGATGTCGCCGCCGCGGCCGAGGCCGCCCGCGCCGCGGCGGCCACGGCCCGGGTCAACGTCGAGATCAACCTGGCCGGCATCACCGACGAGCAGGCCAGCCTGGAGATGATCGCCGAGGCAGACAAGGCTGACGACATCATCACCCGGGCCGAGCAGGTCACCGCCACCGTCCGCGAGCAGATCCGCGGGTAACCGCGATCACACGGACACGGCTCAAGCGGGAGACGCGGGATGGTCGCGTCGCCGGGCCACCTGCAGAACCGCCCCCCAATGACGGCGCAGCCGCCCGCCGGGCCGCTCAGCCAGGCGGCGGCGGATCTCGCCGTACAAGCGGTCACGTTTCCACGCATCCATGGCGATGTGGCCCGAGAACGTGTCGAGCAGACGGATGTACTCGTCGGCGGTATACGTGAGCGGCCAGTCGAAGTGGCGCAGCGCGACGTCCTCGAAGAGGCCGCTGCCCTCGATCTCGGCCCGGTCGTCGGGCAGTTCGCCCGGCCTGCGGCCCTCTCCCGGGCCGGAGCCCTTCGCCGATCTCGTCATAGACGGGCTGGATGTCGCGGAAGAACGTATCTCCGCCGCGCGGGAACACATGGCTCGCCCCCCACAGAGCGAGGTGGCCGCCCGGGCGGAGCAACTCCCAGGCCCGCTGGTACTTCACGGCTGGATCGATCCAGTGCCACGCGGTCGCGGCGAACACGAGGTCGAAAGCGGTCCCAGGCGGCGGCGCCCAGGTCTCGAAGTCAGCCTCGATGACGTGCACGTGCGGGAATCCGGCCAGGTTCCGCCGGGCCGCCGCGGCCAGCTGGGTGCCGATTTCAACGCACGTGATCCGAAAACCACGCCGGGCCAGAGGAGCGGTCGCCTTCCCGGTGGCGCAGCCGATTTCCAGCAGCCGATCACCGGATCTGAGCTCCGCCGAGCGCACCAGCTCGTCATACAGGCTGTCCGGGTAATCGGGCCGGGCCCGCTGATAGAGCCGCGCGGCGGAGTCGAAGGTTGCCCTGAGCCGTTTCTGGTCAGCTGCCACACGCGCCATCATCGCAAGTCCGGGGCGCGCGGCGCTGGCGCTGCACCGCAGCGCGCCTTACCGGTACCGGTCGGCCTTGACTCCGGACCGTGGTACGGACCGTACGTTTTTCTCAACGAACCGAGGAGGCTAATGTGTCCAGCACCTTTCTTCTGGCGACCGAGGCGGCTTTTGACGAAGAGATCAATGGATCGCCGGTCCCGGTGATCGTTGAATTCTGGGCGGAATGGTGCCCGCCGTGCAAGGCGATCGCGCCGGTGCTCGACTCGATCGCCAACGACTATGAGGGTCGGCTGCGGGTGCTCAAAATAAACGTCGACGAGCATCCGGAACTCGCCCGCCGGTACCAGGTCATCGGCATCCCGACCATCCTCGCCTTCAGCGGCGGCGAACTCCGGCGGCAGATGACTGGAGCCCGGAGCCGGGCCCGGCTGCTCAAAGACATCGAAGACTTGCTTAGTTAGCGACCCGAAGCGCCATGCAATCTTCGCTGCTGGGGTCTTCGCAAATATCAGCGAGGCGCTCGAGCCGGGTGCGGGTATCGGCCAGCTCCCGCTGGCGTTCATCCAGCGCATGGATCTTGGTCCGCGCCATGTGCAGGACGGTCTCCGCGGTGCTCGAGCCATCGGGGCCGACCAGGCTCGCGATCTCGCCGAGCGTGAACCCCAGCCGCTTGGCCCGGGCGATGAACTGGAGCCGCCACAGATCGGCCGCCGAGTACTGCCGGTAGCCAGCGCCGGTCCGCGGCGGGTCCCGGATCAGGCCCCGGCGCTCGTAGTAGCGAATGGTCTCCACGTTCACGCCCGCTTCGTGGGCCAGCTGGCCAATCGTGAGGACCTGCACAGCCACGAGGTTAACGGCCGTAGCGCGGTACAGGGTCAAGAGGCTCGCCGCCCGGGTGGGACGGGCCGCGACGCCGGGCGGGCGGGCTGGCCGGGCCGGGCCGCCTGGCGGGTGCGGTAGGCGGCGACGTTGGTGCGGTTCGCGCACGAGGTGCCGCAGAACCGCCGGGACCGGTTCTTGGACAGATCGACGTGCACGTTGTGGCAGTCGTCGGCCGCGCACAGCCGCAGCCGCTCCAGCTGCCCCGAGCGGATGACGTCGGCGAACGCCATGGCCGCCTCGACGGCCATCCGGTCGGCGAGTGGCGCGTCAGGGGACGTGGCGTGCAGGTGATAGTCCCAGCTGCCGTGCCTGACCAGCTGCGGCAGAGCATTCGCCTCCCGGAGCAGGACGTTGACAAGGTCGGCGGCGCCATCGGAATCCATCTCCCACAGCCGCTCCAGCCGGGGCCGCAGCCGGCGGACAGCGTCGAGTTCGGCCTGGTCACGCGTGCGCTCGCCGGTCCACTCCCAGGACGCGACGAAGTGATCGAGCGCGGCCAGGTCCGGCAGATGCTCGGTGCGGCCGCGGCCGGTGTTGACCAAGGCGGCGGCAGCGGCCAGCGCTACCTCGGTGTCATGGGCAAAAAGCACCTTGACTCCTTTCCCGCCGCGCGGCTACTGTCACTAGCTTAGACGACTTTTGCCACTTACACCCCGACCCGCAGGAGTGCCGCGGTGACCTCTACCGGCCGTTCCGTCTCGAGCGGCACCGGCCTGGCTCTGGCCGCCGCGTCGGCCGCGACCTTCGGGACGTCGGGAACATTCGGCTCGTCGCTGATCCAGGCGGGATGGAGCCCGGCGGCCGCCGTGCTCACCCGGATCGCCGCGGCGGCGCTCATGCTGACGGTCCCCGCCCTGCTGCAGTTGCGGGGCCGGTGGGCCCGGCTGCGCCGGGCGGCGGGCCGGGTCGCCGCCTATGGCCTGCTCGCGGTGGCGGGCTGCCAGTTGTTCTACTTCAACGCCATTGAGCGAATGCCGGTCGGCGTCGCCCTGCTGCTGGAATATCTGGGCACGGTGCTGGTGGTCGGCTGGCTGTGGCTGCGCCATGGCCAGCGGCCCCGGCGGCTCACCGTGGCCGGCGCGGTCACCGCGATCGCCGGGCTGGCGATGGTGCTCAACCTGACCGGATCGACCCGGATCAACCCGGTCGGGGTGATGTGGGGGCTCCTGGCCGCCGTCGGTCTCGCGATCTACTTCCTGCTCTCGGCGGCTTCTGACGAGGAGCCGCTGCCGCCGGTCGTTATGGCGTGGGCGGGAATGTGTGTCGGTGCGGCCACCCTCGCCGCGCTGGGCTGGATCGGCGTACTGACGGTGACCACCACCGCGGGCGACGTTGATTTTCTGCACCATCGGGTCAGCTGGGTGGTGCCGGTGCTCGGGCTGTCGCTGGTGGCCGCGGTCATCGCGTATGTCGCAGGCATCGGGGCCGCCCGCCGGCTGGGGGCCAAGCTCGCCTCGTTCATCGGCCTGGCGGAGGTGCTGTTCGCGATCCTGTTCGCGTGGCTGCTGCTTGGTCAGCTGCCATCGGGCGTGCAGTTCCTCGGCGGAGCATTCATTCTCGCGGGCGTCACCCTGGTGCGCGTGGACGAACTGCGCGGCAGCGGCGCGGGGGAGCGCACCGGCTCAGCCGGTGACGGGGCGCACACCGGCGGCGCCCCAACGACTCCCAGCGCATCTATTGCCGGCCGCTCTTAGTGGGTAGTTTGCCGGGCATGTTGCGTCCTGGAAGCTGGTCCAGGCCTGCGGGTGGAAGTCCCGTCCGGGTAGACACCGGAGTGCCCGGTAGCAGGCCCCGGTTCGCCGCTGAGAGGCGGCGGGCTAAGCGGGGTGTCAAAAGCCTCTTTGGAGGGAGCAAGCACGCGGGCCGTAGCGTAAAGCGAACCTTGCAGCCTCGTCACAATCACAACGGAGGAGCCGAGCCGCTCATGTCACGGCGAAGGCCACGTCCGTCAGGCCTCGTTCCGGTTATGGCCTGGTGGGTTCTCCCGGGGTATGGAGGGCGGCACGTGTGCATGGTCTGGGCCGGAACAGGAGAGACCCGTCTGCCTGGCCTGCGTCGGGCAAAGACCAGGCGTATAAGCCGATGGTGAAGTCGCCTGGAGGGCAGCGGGAGTCCGAGGGGGCCGTAGTACCGGTGATCGGCGTGCAGCATAACGCGCCGGGAGGGAAGGGCCCTCGCTTTGATCACGCCTGGGATGAGGGTAAGCGTCAGGGCATGGCCGGGACCGCCCGGCCCAGCCACCCCGGCAGGCCTTCGCCTGCCGTACCGGGAGAGGTTCCGCAGCCGGCTTTCGATGGGCGGGCGTCTTCCGGGAACGTGCGACGACTTCAGCGCAGGCTATGGGCTGCGGCCAAGCAGTCTCCGGAGCGGCGTTTCCACGCCCTGTATGACCGTATCTGCAGGGGTGACGTCCTGCGGGAGGCGTGGAAACGGGTCCGGGCCAATCGCGGGGCCGCCGGGGTGGATCGGATCACCCTGGCGTATGTGGAGAACGAGTACGGGGCTGAGCGGCTGCTCGCTGAGCTTCAGCGCGATCTCCGCGAAGGCTGTTACCGTCCCGCGCCCGCCAGGCGCGTGGAGATCCCGAAACCGCAAGGCGGGAAGCGGCCGCTGGGCATACCGGTGGTCCGTGACAGGGTGGCCCAGCAGGCGGCCAAGCTCGTGCTGGAACCCATCTTCGAGGCGGATTTTCTGCCGTGCTCGTATGGGTTCCGGCCGCGCCGGTCGGCCACGCAGGCGATGGAACGGCTGCGCACCGGCTTCATCGAGGGCTGCCAGTTCGTCGCGGAGTTTGATATCCGCAGTTTCTTCGGCGAGATCAGCCATGACCGGCTGCTCGCTGAGGCCGGGCGGCGGGTGTCAGACCGCAGGGTGCTCAAGCTGGTCCGCATGTGGCTCCAGGCAGGCGTGATGACGGAACAGGGTGTCGAGCGGACGGTCGCTGGCACACCCCAGGGCGGGGTCATTTCCCCGCTGCTGGCCAACATCTACCTGCACGTCCTGGACACCGAGTTCACCAGGCGCAACCTGGGTGAACTGGTGCGTTACGCCGACGACGGCGTGGCGCTGTGCCGGTCACAGGCGCAGGCCCAGGCGGCCCTGGGCGCGGTGCGGGACATCCTCGCGTCGCTGGGGCTGGAACTGCACCCGGAGAAGACGAAGGTAGTTGACCTCAGGGAAGGCCGGGAAGGCCTGGATTTCCTGGGCTGCCACTTCCATGCCCGCATGTCGGGGCGGCTGTGGGAACAGAAGCGGATCATCCGCTACTACCTGCACCGCTGGCCCTCGCAGCAGGCCATGAACCGGCTCCGGGCCAAGGTCCGGGACCGCACCGGCCGCAACCGCACAGGCGTGAAAGACATCCGCGACGTGATCGCTGACGTCAACCCGCTGCTGCGCGGCTGGGGCAACTACTTCCGCACCGGGAACGCCGCCGCCAAATTCCGGCAGGCTGACAACTACGTCGTCAGGCGGCTGAAACGCCTGATGATCAAGAAACGTGGGCGCAACCTGCACGCCGGGCAAGCCCGGCAGTGGACCGAGGAGTGGTTCAACGGGCACGGCCTTTACCGCCTGCGTGGCACCATCCGCTATCCGAAGGCAGCGTAACCATGCCAAGAAGATCATCGGTAAGCCGTATGCGGGAAAACCGCACGTACGGATTGAAAGGGGGATGGGGAAACCGGACCGCACAGCGGCACCGGCGCCCCTGACTACCAATGACTGACGCGAAGCAGGTGGTGGCGGCGTACTGGGCGGCCGCGGAAGCCAGGGACTGGGAGACGTTTGGTTCCCTGGTCGCCGAGAACGTCGTGTACGAGGCTCCGCAGTCCCGGGAGCGAGTCCGTGGCCGGGCCGCCTACGTGCGGTTCAACGCCGAGGGCTTCCCGGGCGGCTGGCACCTGTCGGTGGAGCGGATCGTGGGCACCGGCGGGGAGGCGGTGAGCCTGATCCGGCTCTCGGATGACGACGGCACCCAGCCCGGGCTGTGCTTCTTTGATCTCGACGAGGACGGCCGGATAGCCCGGATCACCGATTTCTGGCCGGATCCGTACGACCCCCCGGCCGGTCGCGGGCATCTTGCCGACCGGTATTAGGGCGCCGACCGGTATTAGGGCGGAGTGCGTGTGCCAGGCTCCACTTGACCATGAGGAAATGACGAATAGAGCTGACGCGATGGACGACCCCTGGGATCTTGAGCGTTTTGTCACCGCCCAAGACGCCGGCGGCGCGTATGACCGTGCCACCGCCGAACTGCGCCGCGGACGCAAGACGGGTCACTGGATGTGGTTTGTCTTCCCGCAGATCGCAGGCCTCGGGCACAGCCCGACGTCGAGAAGGTTCGCGATCTCCTCACGGGAGGAGGCCGAGGCGTATCTGCGGCATCCGGTGCTCGGCCCGCGACTGCTCGAATGCGCACGCCTGGTCGCCGAGGCGCGGGGCCGCGACGCGGAGCAGATCTTCGGCGTCATCGACGCGCAGAAGCTGCGCTCATCCATGACCTTGTTCATGCGGGCCGCTCCGGGCGAGCCGCTGCTGCGCCAGGTGCTCAGCCAGTACTTCGACGGCCTGCCCGATCCGGCGACCGACCAGCGCGTCTGAGCTCATGGGCCTGCAGGCACTGCTATGGCGAGCGATCGCGGCCTACCGTTTCGCCTCGCTGGGGTACGCCGCTATTCTCCTCGCGGCGAACCGGCACGACTACCGCCCGCTGGCCCTGGCCTGGGGGGTGTTCGCGGGCATGGTCGCCTGGACGGTGGTCACGACGTACGCTTACGCCCGGCCCGCGGGGCGCACCCGCGCTTTGCTGGTGGCTGACGTCGCGGTGACCGCGGCCGCGCTGCTGTCCACTCCCGTCCTCGAGAACGGCGCGCACGGCACGGTCATGCCGATCACCGCGACGTGGGTCGCCGGGCCGGTCCTGGCGTGCGCGGTGGCCGCCGGCCGCCGGGCCGGGGTGGCCGCCGCGATCGTGCTCGGTATCTGCGACATCGCGCGGCACCGTCCCATTTCCGGCGCCTTCAACGCGTCGGCGCTCAACGGCCCGATTCTCATGCTGCTCGCGGGCTGGGTCGTGGGATACGTTTCCAGGCTCGCGGTCCAGGCTGAACTCGCGTTGCAGCAGGCTACCCAAATAGAGGCGGCCAGCCGGGAACGCGACAGGATCGCCCGCGGCATCCACGACTCCGTCCTCCAGGTTCTGGCCCTCGTCCACCGCAGGGGCAGCGAATTGGGCGGCGAGGCGGCCGAGATCGGCCGCCTGGCAGGCGAACAGGAAACGGCACTGAGAAATCTGATCGCCACGGGCGGACAGGAAGCGCTGCCCTTCGGTGAACTCGATCTGAGGACGCTTCTGGCCCGCGAGGCGTCCGCCACGGTCTCCGTGGTCACTCCGGCCGAGCCCGTGCGGCTTGGCGCGGAGGCGGCGCGGGAGACCGCGTCCGCGGTCCACGCGGCCCTGGACAACGTGCGGAGGCACTGCGGCGACGGCGCGAAGGCCTGGGTCCTCGTCGAGGACGAGGGAAGCCTGGTGACCGTGACCATCCGGGACGACGGCCCGGGCATACCGGACGGCCGGCTGGATGAGGCGGCGGAGGACGGGCGGCTGGGCATCAGCCAGGCGATCCGCGGCCGGATCCTCGACCTTGGCGGGCGCGTCCGGATCACGTCCGCGCCAGGCTCGGGAACCGAGGTGCGGCTGCACGTGCCGCGCTCGGGCGAGTTGGCGGCCCGTTGATGGCCTTCTTTCTCAACGATAAACCGCTTCTCGATCTCACGGCGACCGCCCCTGTGCCGGGCGAGCGGGATGCCTTAGGGTGCCGGTGTGGGTGCGCCGCGCGTCCGGGTCATGATCGTTGACGATCATCCGATGTGGCGGGACGCGGTGGCCCGTGACCTCAGCGAGGCCGGATTCGAGGTCACCGCCACGGCCAAAGACGGGGCGCAGGCGCTGCGCGTGGTCGGGGCCGCGCGGCCGGACGTGGTCGTGCTCGATTTGGCCCTGCCCGACGCCTCCGGCGTCGAGGTGACCCGCGGCATCCTGGCGGCATGCCCAGCCGCGCGGGTGCTGATCCTCTCGGCCAGCGGCGAGCAGCAGGACGTGCTGGACGCCATCAAGGCCGGTGCGGCCGGGTACCTGGTCAAGTCCACGGCCCGGACGGAGTTTCTCGATGCGGTGCGGCGCACGGCGGCGGGCGACGCGGTTTTCACGCCGGGCCTGGCCGGGCTGGTGCTCGGCGAGTTCCGGCGGCTCGCGTCCGGCCCCGCTCCCGGCGCCGCGGGCGCGCCGCATCTCACCGAGCGCGAGGCCGAGGTCCTGCGGATGGTCGCGACCGGGCTTTCCTACAAGCAGATCGCCGACCGGCTCGTGCTCTCCCACCGCACCGTGCAGAACCATGTGCAGAACACGCTGACCAAGCTTCACCTGCACAACCGGGTTGAGCTGGTCAGATACGCCATCGAGCACGGCCTGGACGGCGGCCCGATGGATTCCGGGAACACCGCGTAGGAATTCCGCTCACGGGCCGCCGCCGGGCGCTACCGGGCGTCGGTAAGCACGTCCCCGAGGTCGCGCCGGTTCGACCGGGGCGCTTCCCGTCGCGGGTGGCCGATGCGGAACACCGCGACCGGGACCTTCACGTCAGCCAGGGCGGCCACGGCGGGTGCGGTCTCGGCCGGTCGACCGCGATGGAGATCGGGTGATAGGCGAATCCGGCCGCAGTGATCGTTACCCAGCAGCGCAGCAGCCGCTGCCCGGCGTCCACCAGCGCGGCGGCGCTCAGGTCGGCCGCGCCGAGGACCGCCACGGCCTGGGCCCGGGCGAGGAGCCGGACGTCACGGCGGGCATAGGCGAGCGCGACGGGCGCGGGCAGCCGTCCGGCCCGGATCGCGAGGCGCAGCGCGGCCCATTCGAACCGGGTGAGCGGAAGCCCGGCCGGTGTCATCCCGGCGGGGGCGCAGGGATCCGCGCTGGTCCACCGGCCCAGGTCGGCGACGAAGCGGGGGTCCTTCCAGGACAGCGTGCTGGCCCGGGCCACGAGCCGCGCGACGGTCCGGGGCGGCACCAGCACGCAGCCGAGTTCCCGCAGGCAGGCCCGCAGGGGATCCGGCAGAGGGGTCCGGTCGTAGGGGTGGCGGTTGGTGTGACGATGCGCGGCCGGCAGGCCAGCGGATCGTCTGGCTCACCGGCGCGGTTCTCCCTGAGCCCTATCGACCCGACCAGCAGGTCGCTTCCGCGCCGCTCGAATCGCGGCGTAAACGACGCACGCAAGCCATGCCGCACCGCGGCCAGCTCCAAGGTCTCGAGGAACGCGCCGATCGCGAGGTAGGCGTCACGGTCGTCCGGGTCGTAGGGCAGGTAGTCGAGATGGTTGTAACGCAGTTCGTAGCGGCCTCCCGGCCGCACCGCGAGCCGCCACGGCTGGGCATTATGCGCCGACGGCGCCCGCAGCGCCTCGGTCAGGACGAGACGATGATCGTTGGGGATAGTAAACGCGAGGCCAGGGGCGGGCATCATCGAACGTACCTCCGCTTGATCTGCCGGGAGCTGGCGATGAACGGTCCGCTGCCGCGCTCATGCAGCAGGACCTGGATTTCGCCGGCCGATGCGTCTTCGGTGACGGCGGCGCGGAAATCCGCGCTGTTGGCGAGCAGCCTGGTGCGGACGGTGACCGCGAGCCGCGCCGCCAGCCCGGCATCGTAGGCGGCCGGGTCGCGCCAGGTCTCGACGTGCACCCGGGGCCGCAGCACCCCGGCGTGATCCTCGGCCAGGTCCAGCGTGAACCCCGCGACGGCGGCCGCGTCCGGCGACTCGCCCAGGCCCCATTCGACGTCCTCGGGATAGATGTTCGCGCCGTACACCGAGAGCGTGGAATCGCTGCGCCCGTGCACGTAGAGCAGCGGCATACGCAGAACCCGGGCCGGCGACCGGGAGCGGCTCCCGGCGATGGGGTCAAGGCCGAAGCCGTGGCAGATCTCGAGCATCCGGTCGAAGGACAGCGCCCCGCCCGCGTCGTGAACGTTGTAGCGGATGCGCGGCGAGATGGTAGCGGTCCGGCAGACAGTGATCACAAGTTCGCCGTTGACCGTTTCCGCGTAGTAGTCGGTGGGGTCGTACTGGAAGATCATTGGCAGTCGGCCGTGGCTGCCGAAGAGGGCATCGGCGAGCGCTGGGCAGGCGGCGGCCTGCTGGCGCAGCCACACGGTCAGCGGAAACTCGGCGGCGATGCCGATATCCAGGTCGCTGGCGCCGTAAGCGGAGTAGACCGCGCGGAAGCTGCGTTCGAGCCTCGTTCGCAGCGTCTCACTCATGCCCTCGCCGCCCACGAAGCCGAACATCCGGTAGTGAGACAGGTCGCCGGCCTGGTGCAGGAGGGTTTGCAGGAACGGCGGATAGCCCGTGATGAGGTAGGTATAACCGGGGCCGAGCAGGTCAAGGACCGACAGGACCTTGTCCGGCTCAGGGCCAGCCGATTTGATCAGTCCCAGCCGGCCGAGCGCATGGGACACGTTCGTGCCGGTCGCCCACGCGCCCATCGAGAACCCATTGATGGTGACGACCGGGCGTCCGGCGTCCGGTTCGCTCTCGATGAGGTGGCGGACCAGGAGGGCGAGTTTCGTGCGCACCTGCTCGAGCTCGGCCGTGGACCGGACCCAGGTATACGGCCGGCCGGACGAGCCCGACGATTCATCCAGTTCGGCGCCGGTCACGGGGAGCGTGCCATGGCGGCAGCGGGCCGCCAGCGGGTACGCGTCGATGTAGGACTTCTTGTCGGCGACCGGAAGCGCCCGCAGCCACTGCGCCGCCGGGGCGCGGGGCGGGACCTGGCCGACGAAATCGGAGTACGCCGGGACGGTGGCGAGCGCCCGGCGCGCGGCCGCTTCGGCGGCCTCGGCGGACCGCCGCCCGGCCAGCCGCCCGGCGCGGCCCGAGGCACGGAATGTGGAAAGGCTGCGCGTGGCCGCCGAACTGGCCAGGCGCATAGCAGCGAGATAGACCATGCGGCCATGGTCCGGCGCCTGCCGTCCGCGCCGCGTGAGCCCGGATACTCAACCGCGATGCGTCCGTACTCAGAGTGCCGGGCACGGCCCGTGCGCAGCGGGATGTCCCGTGCGCAGCGAGATGTCCCATGCTTGACGACCCCACAGTCGGGCCGCCGATGCACAACGACACCAATGGCGCACGGCTGCTGTCCCAACGACACCAATGGCGCACCGGTGCCGTTGGGGCGCCAGCGGCTCACTTGACCACCGCTCCCATCCCATCAACTGCGGGGCGCTCTAGCCGAGCGACAGGCCCTGCTCCTCGGGCGCTTCCTGGAGCAGCTTCAACGCCCGCGGTCCCACACCGTGCAGCTTCTTCAGCCCGGCGGCTGGGACATCCGCGAGCTGCCTGAGTTCGGTGTATCCCGCCGCGATCAGCGCCCGGGTCGCGGGCGCTCCGATGTTCGCCGGAAGGCCGGTCTCCGGTGACGTCATGCGCTGGATCGTATCGGGCGTCAAGCCCCCCGGGTCGTCCGGTGACCCGGCGCCGGCGCTGGCTGCTGGGGGCAGCGAGCTGGCCAGCTTGCGGGCAGGGAAGATGGAGCAATGGGACCGAGGCCAGGCCGCTCCGCCGCCGATCGGCCGCGGGAGTGGCTGGCCATGCCGGGCGGCCGGATCCGGCCGGTCGTCTCGGTTCCGGGCACCAGCGGCCCGGCCGAGTTGCTGACGCATGCCGCGTGGCTGGCCCGCCTGCTGCCGACCTGCCGGTGCGGTCAGCCGCGTCTGGGCTCTGGCCGGACCTGTGGCAGCGCCGACTGCGTCGCCCGGTTGCGCGGCCAGGAGGCCGGCCCCACGGCCGCGGACACATGAGGCCCCCGGCCGGCTGATTCCCTCAGGCGGCCACGTCGGCCTTGCGCGGCCGGCCACGCGGCCGCTTGTCCGCGATGACCACACCGCGCAGCAGCAGTTCACCACCCCAGACACCGCACGGCTCTCCGCGCTGCAGCGCCCCAGCGAGGCAGGCGGCCCGCACCGGGCAGTAGCGGCACAGTGCCTTCGCCCGCCGCAGGTCCTGTGGATCCTCAGCGAAGAACAGTTCCGGTTCGCTCTGGCAGGGCAGCGCCGCAGCGACGGTGACGCGCCGGGCGTGCATAGGTCCTCCCGGGTGGTCCTGGGTATTCCTGGGTGCGGGGCCGGCCTCTGCGGCCCTCTGCCGTTGAGGTTCCCCGTAAGGCCGGCCAGCCGGCATCGGGCAGACGCCTTATCTCTGGCGGGAATCGGTCTTAGGCCTTCGGGCTCGGGCCGGTCACACACACCGGCGTGGCCAGCGACCACGCTGGGGGCGCACACGGCGTGGCGCTCCCGGTGGCCACGGCCGGGGCTTAGCCTGACGTCGTGGATGAGGAGGCGGGCGGGAAGATCCGGCCAGAAGACCGTTACGACGATCTGGTTGACGAACTGGTCGGCATGGCGGGCGTCACGCCACCGCGGGGCGGCGGTGGCTTCGGCCGGACGGCCGTGCGCTTCGACAACAAGATCTTTGTGATGCTGGTCCGCGGCCGTCTGGTGCTGAAGCTTCCCGCCGGACGAGTCGACGCCCTCGTCGCCGCCGGCGATGGCGCACGCTTCGACGCCAACAAAGGCACGCCGATGAAGGAATGGTTCAGCCTCGACCCGGAGTCCGGCCGATCGTGGCTGCGGCTCGCCCACGAGGCCCTCGAGTTCGCTCGCTCCAGCCGCTGACGCGGCACCGTCGAGATCGACGCCTCCGTGATGAACGCGTGGACGCCGACGTGGCCACTGCGATCGCCTGCTTTTCGTTGCTGCTGGTCTGGTTTTCCCGCACCCGTTGATCACGCTGCCCGGACGATGGTCCAGGCGTCTGCGGCCAGGCGAAGCGTCGAGCCGAGGTCCGGATCATCGCCGGCCGGCTGGAGCACCACCGTGGTCGCCCCGGCCGCGGCGAAGGCCCAGACCGTGCCGGCGACATCGCCGGGAGATCCCGCCGCTACCCGCGCTGGACCGGAACCGCGCGACGGGTCCAGTTCCGCTTCGAGCCGCTGCGGGGCGCCAGGTCCCGCGCCACAGGGCAGGTACACGACCACTTCCTGGCGCCCGGCCGCCGCTGCGGCCGCCACCGCGGCGCGGACGCCGTCGGGCGACAGGCCGGCGTCCAGGACCAGGCCATCGGCGATCTGGCCCGCCAGGGCGAGGGTCTTCGGGCCCCGAGCCCCGACCAGCAGAGGAGGTACCGAGGTGGGGGGCCAGTCCAGCGAGACCCCATCGAGCCGGACATAAACGCCGTCTACGGTGACGGTTTCCGCGTTGAGCAGCGCACGGGTCGCGCTCACCCATTCGCTCAGCAACGTCATCGGGGACGCGGCACCGGCACCGACCTGCCTCATCCATGGCGTCACGCCATGTCCGGCCGCGGGAACAAAGCGGCCCGGGAACAAGCGGGCCAGGGTGGCGATCTCCATCGCGGCGAGCGCGGCGTTACGGAACGGCACCGGCATCAGACCCAGGCCCACCCGCACCGAGGTAGTCCAGGCCAGAAGGGCCGCAGCGCTGGTCAGCCCGCCTTCCAGGAAACAGTCTTCCCACAGCCACACGTCGTCGAGCCCGGCGGCCTCGGCCGCCATGACGAACCCGCGGAGCTGCTCGGGCGGAAGCTGTGGACGGAAGACCACACCAACCCTCGGCACTGCGTTCGTTGCTGGCATCGTATCTCCTGATCGTTTCAGCGCAGCAGGTCGGCTACGGCGGCTCGCCGCCCACAGTCTCATGCGGAGGTACGGCAACCGGGCGGTGTTCGCGATCGGGGCGGTACGGCCCGGGGCGCCGCTAGCAGACCCGGCGCTGTGAACTACGGTACGATTCTCGGCAATTCCGGGGAATCGGAGAGTCGTGCATTCAGACGAGCAGCGCCCGCCGGTCGCCTCTCCCGGTGCACGCGCCAGCAACATACGCCGCCAGGTGGTCGAAGCGGCTGCCGATATGGCGCACGGCGGCGGTACCAGCCCCGGAACCTCCCACGTGGAGCCGACCCGATTTCCCCCGGAGCCAGCCGAGCGGGCCGCGACAGATCTCTATCTCGCGTTACTTCAGGACCGGCTGCCGGTTTACGTCCGCACACTGGCTGACCTGGTTACCGGTACCGGGCATGGCAGTGTTGAGGACAACCTGCTCCCGGCGGCCCGCGCCACCATCGACTTCTACTGCGAGATCCTCAGCGCCAAGGTCTCGGTCTTCGCCCGGCCGGCTCAGCTGGTCCGGCTCCGGGAAGTGATGCGAACGCGCCGGCTCGGCCCGGACGTGGCCGAGGACCGGGTGGCCCGCTACCTGGAAGAGGAACAGGAACTGGGACGGGTAGCGCCGGACATCGGAGCGCTGGCCGCCGCCCGCTTGCTGCTGGGGGCCTGCGTCAGCTACGCGTTCAGCACGATGCTGATGGGGGAGGACGATATGCCGCCGCGTGACGAATACGCCGCGGACGTCATACGCGGACTGCGGCTCAGCCTCTGAGCATCTGGGCCAGCCCCTGAAGGTCACGTTGTGAAGCCTGCTTTCGTCATCCTCCGTAGATCATCAGCGGGCGTGGCTTCGGGGTGGACAGTTGCTCGCGACCGGTCTCACAGTTGTGGTGGGACCGGCCGGCCGAGAAACGCGGCCAGCCGATCGATGGCCGGAGCAGTCTCCTCGACGGGTTGCGGCTCGGCGAATCGTCCCGTTCGGGACTGGGTGGAGAGCTGGACCTGAACGAACGCCAGGGCCTGCTCGGCAAGGTCTTCGGGCAGCCGGGCCGGGATTCCGGTGGCCTGGGCGAGGTCCCATCCGTGGGCGAGCAGATCGTACAGGCGGATCTGCAAGCGCTCGGTGCCCGTGGCACTCCCCAAGGGTCCGGGATAGCTCCGCTCGAGTACCCCGGGGCGGGAGAAAGCGGCCTGCAGCGAAGCGCTGGAGGCCCGGTGGGCTCCGGCCGGGTCGTCACCGAGGCGGTCGGCCCCGCGCTCGGGCATCGGGCCACCCTCGATCAAGGCTGCGAACACCAGGTCCATGCCGACCAGATGATTGACCACATCGCGCACGTTCCATTCCGTGCACGGCGTCGGCGCCTTCCACTGCTCGGGGCGGATCGCGTCGATCAGGTCACCGACGGCTTCGCACGCGCGTGCGAGATCTTCAACAAAAGCGGTCATCGGGCAAGACTACGGCGGCACCCGTCGGATAACCCGATGGTTTTCCGGCGGTCCGCAGTAAACGGGGCCGTTCACCGAGCCCGTATGGGGAGCGAAGACGTCATGCAGCGGCGTTTCGTGTCGCGTTGGGCGATGACTGAGTTCAGGCGTCGTCAGGAATGGGCGGCGCCCACCGGGGGCGCCGTATGAGGCAGAATGGGTGGCCTGCCGGATCGGCATAGACGGCGTCGCCATCGAGCTTTACCGCACCCAGCGCCAGTACTCGCTGGCCCGCGGCCGCAACGTCCTCGACCATGATGTCGAGGTGAAATTGCTGCGGTACCGCGGGATCGGGCCAGGTGGGCGGCTGGTTACCAGGGGCACGCTGGAATGCCAGGCCAGAGGACGTATCGCTGGCGGCGACCACCACCCAGTCGTCGTCACGGTATGTCACCGGCAGCCCGAGCAGCGCCGAGTAGAACGTAGCCACGGCAGCGGGGTCTGGGCAGTCCAGAACCACATGGTGCATCCGCCCGATCATGCTGCCGATCATGCCAGATAGAGCCCAGCGGTAAAGTACTTGCCCGGCTGACCTGGGCCTTTCACCGGAACGATTTCAGCGTCGGCTTCATCGTCACCCCGAGATCATCGAAATGCGGCCCGGTTAGTGGCCCTGCCTCAGCCGAAACGGACGTGACGCAGCTGAACGCCAATGCGGCGGACACGGCGCTTGACCAGACCGTTGACGTCAGGTTCAAGCGTGAGCCCGGCGTGGCAGGCGATGTCGTCGGCCACGGCCCCGATCGGCATACCGTCGGTGCTCAGGTGCCGGGCGAACTCCGGTGCCTGAAACGCGTCCAGGACACGATCGAGCTGCCGCGCGGCGGAGCCACGCGTTGTTTCCAGACGCGAGCGTCTGCGGCGCAGCAGCACGTCCCTGGAAGCGAGCAATGTCACGTGATGGACCGCATGGCCGGCGGCACGAAGCGGGCCGATGATCTCGGCGAGACCGTCAGGATCGAACACCGTCATGGGAGTGATTACCGCTCCGGCGGTCGCCGGCAGCGCCGCGCCCAGCACGTCGCGGACGCCGTAGCGCCACAGAGGAACGCCATGGGGGTCCGTACGCAGCTTCATCTCAGGCAGCATCCGGCGCAGCCCGGTCACCAGATGCTCGGGATCGCACACGAAACTGCCTGGGAGTCTCCGGTGCAGATCGAAGGCCACTTGTGTCTTACCGACCCCGTTGGGTCCGTTGAGCCAGATGAGCACGGTCAGCACGCTAACACCGCACGCGGGGCCGGAATCGCCCTATCGCGGGATGCGTGCGGCTTCAACGGACAGATAGACGAACCACTGGACACCTGGCCGACATGTAAAGCGGTCGGGCTGTAGGGATTCAGCCAAGTTGTCGTTCCCGTGCCGCCTTTCCCTCAATTTGAGCGGCATGGCCTCCTTGACAGAGGCTCTCAGGATGCCGGGTCGCTGTTCTGACCGAGGACGTGCTGATGACCATGCCGCCGATACCGCTGGAGTACCTGGGCCGTGAGCTCGTCGCCCAGTTCCTTCGCGGCCATTTTCCAGCCTGGCATTGCCTGCCGGCCGGTAGCGGCCCGGGCCAACGGTCAGCCCGCGCTTGTCATGTATGTCCCGGACCAGCAGTCCGGCATCGCCCGCGCCAGCGGCGTGGTGGTCTTTACCCTCTCCGGCAGCCGCGTCAGCGCGATAACCCGTTTTGATGAGACCGTGCTGCCTCGCTTCGGGGTACCCGCGACCCTGCAGAGCTAGCAGCGGCCCGATCACTGTCGATTGTCAGCGGTTACGGCGGTGGCTGCGGGGCCAAGCGCTCATGCCACACCCAGCCAGTCACAGAAGCCGTCGGTACCGACGGCTTGACAGCAGGCGCCGAGTCGAGCGTCCATGCACGTCCGCAACGACCCTGGCTTGCTGTCGTGGGTACCGCAGCTCGCACTCGCGGCCCGACGTAACCGACCACGACCCGGACCAGATTCGTTTCCCATGTTCTAGGC
The DNA here is from genome assembly GCA_963822825.1 of uncultured Actinomycetes bacterium. GTDB lineage: Bacteria > Actinomycetota > Actinomycetes > Streptosporangiales > Streptosporangiaceae > JAWWPY01. Next base: position 297,732 of record CAWGIW010000025.1, read on the forward strand.
GCCCCCGGCAGGATTCGAACCTGCGCTCACGGCTCCGGAGGCCGTTGCTCTCTCCCCTGAGCTACGGGGGCTTCAGGACGGAGCAAGGTTACCAGCCACCGGGAGGCCTGCGGGTCTGCGGCTGTGCTGCGGCTGAGAGCTAACTCGATGTTGGCACGAGAAGCCACTCGGACACGCTAACCTCGCGCCCGTGGCCCAGGTTCTCGGACGCGTGCTCGTGGTGGATGACGATGAGGTGATCAGGCAGCTCATCGCCGTCAACCTCACCCTGGAAGGGTTCGACGTGGCGACCGCCGTGGACGGGCAGGATTGCCTGGACAAGGTGGCCGCGATCGACCCTGATGTCATCACGCTGGACGTGATGATGCCGCGCCTCGACGGCTGGGTAACCGCTGGTCAGCTGCGTCGCAACCCGCAGACGTGCCGGATCAAAGTGGTCTTGATCACCGCGCGGGCCCAGGAGGATGACAAGACCCGTGGCCGCGAGATCGGCGTGGATGCCTACCTGACCAAGCCGTTCGATCCAGCCGAGATGATCCGGATCGTCCGCCAACTGGCCAGACGGCCAGAGGAACAGTCCAACGGAACGGCCGTCCCGGGGCCGGGTCCCGCCTGAAGCCTGCTTCCGAGGCTGGGCCTGCTTCCGAGGCTGGGCCTGCTTCCGAGGCTGGGCCTGCCTCCGAGGCTGGGCCTGCCTCCCCGGGCAGCCGGCCCGGATAGCCTGCACGGCGTGATAACCGGGGACCTGGACGCGGCGCTTGCGGAGGCCATCGGAGCCGCCGGCAGCGCTGCCATCGCCGTCGGCCCGCCCGCCGTGGCCGGTACCTGGCGCCCCGCGCCACCCGGGGCGAACGGCGGCCCTGGCACCTACGCCACCACGATCGCGTTCCTGCTGGCCCGGCGCTCAGCGAACCCGCCGCAGCGCGCCGCGGGCCATGCGAGTTCGCCTCCGCATGCCCCGGACCCCCAGGACCAGGCCAGCAGGCTGGCTGCCCGCCTCCGGGCCCGGCCCGAGATAAGCGAGGCAACGGTCACCGGCGGCTACCTGACGATAACCGTCACCGCCGACACTCTGTCCTCGCTCGCCGTCCGCGTCACGGAGGCCGGCCCCGCCTGCGCCCGCGGCCACGCACTCCGCGGCGTCACGCTGACCGCGCCCCGCCGCGTGGACCTGGCGGCCGCCCGTACCTGGGACGAGGCGTACCAGCGGCTGGTCAGCGAAGTGAATGGCCGCCTGGCGGCGGCGGCCGGCGCCCACGTTCGCTGGGAAGATCCTCCGCAACGATTGCCCGGCACTTACTCACCACGCACAACCGCCGTCGGCGACCCCGTCGCGGACTCGATCAACTTCGCCGGGGAGGATGCCATCAGGTACGCGCTGTGCCGCCTCCGTCCCACGGGCCGCCTCCGCCCCTCAAGCCCGCGCCAGACGCCCGGCTGGGACGCCGGGGACGCCCGCCCCCCAAGCCCGCGCCGGATGCCCGCCTGGGACGCCGGGGACGCCCGCCCCCCAAGCCCGCGCTGGGCGCCCGGCCGGGACGCCGTGGACCCGCGCGCGGCGGCCGCGCAGCACCTCGGCAATCCCGCCTATGCTGTTCTGTACGCGCACGCGCACGCCGTGTCCGCCCGGCGCCAGGCCGCTGACCTCGGCCTGGACAAGGGGGACGCGGCAGACGCCCAGTTGCGCCTGCTCGCGCACCCTCGGGAGCGGGCGCTGCTCGACGCGATGTCCTGGTTGCCCGAACGGGTCGGCGGGGCGGCGCGTCGCGGGCGGCCGGATGTGCTTACCGGCTACCTGGAGAGCCTGGCGGCGGCATACTTCGACTGCCAAGAAGGCGGCCCGGCGGTGCCGCCGGGGCTACCGGACAACCCACCGGGCCGCCCCGTCACCCGGGCCCGGCTGTGGCTGGCGGCGGCCGCGGGGACGGCGCTAGGCGCAGGCCTGGGCCTGCTCGGCGTGGCCGCGCCCGACCGGCTCTGACGAGCACCGTAACGATCGCAGGGGAAAGTTTCATGAGCCGTGTCGCTCACCCGGCCGGACCGCGTCACGCCGACGTGCTGCCGCCCGAGCACCCGCCCGCACCTCCAGCGGACCTGAACGCGCTGGACCCGCGGATCTGGCCGCGCACGGCGCGCCGCGTCGGCAGCGTGCTCACCATCGGCGGCGTGGACGTGCGGGACCTCGCGGGCGAGTTCGGCACCCCGCTGTTCGCCTGTGACGAGGAGGATTTCCGGCAGCGCTGCCGCGAGTTCCGGGAGGCGTTCGGCGAGGGCGCGGGGGTGTTCTACGCCGCGAAGGCGTTCTGCTGCCGGGGGGTGCTGCGCTGGGCCAGCGAGGAAGGCCTGGGCGTGGACGTCTGCACCGGCGGCGAACTCGAAGTGGCGCTCCAGGCCGGGGTGGACCCCGCGATGATCACCCTGCACGGCAGCAACAAGCTCCCCGCGGAGCTGGCCCGCGCGCTGCAGACGGGTGTCGGGCACATCGTGGTCGACTCGTTCGAGGAGATCGCGCGCTTGGCCCACCTCACCGAACCACCGGTCGCCGCGCCGGGAACGGACGCCGCCGCCCCCGCGCCGCGCCGCCCCAGAGTCCTGGTCCGGGTGACCACCGGCGTGGAGGCGCACACGCACGAGTTCGTCGCGACCGCCCACGACGACCAGAAGTTCGGTTTCTCTCTCTCGTCCGGCGCGGCCGATGAGGCGGTACGGCGGATCCTCGCCTGCCCGACGCTGGAACTGGCAGGCCTGCACTCCCACATCGGGTCCCAGATCTTCGACACCGCCGGCTTCGACGTGGCCGCCCGCCGCGTGCTGGACCTGGCCGTGCGTATCCGCGACGAGCACGGCATCGAGATCGCCGAGCTCGATCTCGGCGGCGGGTGGGGCATCGCGTACACGCCCGACGACGACCCCGCCGATGTCAAGCTCATCGCCCAGAGCCTGAACGCGATCCTGCACACCCAGACCGCGGCCGCGGGCCTGGCCGTGCCGCGGCTGACGGTGGAACCGGGCCGGGCGATCGCCGGGCCCGGCACCATTACGCTGTACGAGGTCGGGACGGTCAAGGACGTGGACGGGTTGCGCGCCTACGTCAGCGTGGACGGCGGCATGAGCGACAACATCCGCACGGCGCTGTATGACGCCGAATACACGTGCGTACTCGCCTCGCGGGAATCGGCTGCGGCGCCGATGCTGTGCCGGGTGGTCGGCAGGCACTGCGAAAGTGGCGACATCGTGGTCCGCGACGCCTACCTGCCCGCTGACCTGGTCCCCGGGGACCTGATCGCGGTGGCGGCCACCGGCGCGTACTGCCGGTCGATGGCGAGCAACTACAACCACGTCCCGCGTCCCGCCGTGGCCGCGGTCCGTGACGGCACGGCCCGGTTGCTGCTCCGCCGGGAAACCGCCGAGGACCTGCTCCGGCTGGACGCAGGGTGACGGTACGAGGGGAAGCCGGAAGGGGCCCGCCGGAGCGGGGGCGTCCGGAGCGCGCACGTTGCGGGTCGCCCTGCTGGGCTGCGGCGGGGTCGGCTCGGAGGTGTTCCGGCTGCTCGAGCGGCAGGCCGATGATCTCGCGGCCCGGATCGGGGCCCCGCTGGAGGTGATCGGGGTCGCGGTGCGGCGGCCCGGCCGGGCCCGCGCCGTGCCGGTCCCGCCGGCGCTGCTCACCGCCGACGCCATGGACCTGGTCACGCGCCCGGAGACCGACATCGTGGTCGAGGTGATCGGCGGCATCGAGCCGGTCCGCTCGCTGCTGCTGGCCGCGATGAAGAACGGCAAATCCGTGGTCTCGGCCAACAAGGCGCTGCTCGCCGAAGACGGCGCGACGCTCCACCAGGCCGCCCGCGAGAACGGCGCCGACCTGTACTACGAGGCCGCGGTGGCCGGTGCGATCCCACTGCTGCGCCCGCTGCGCGAGTCGCTGGCCGGGGATGCCGTGCGCCGGGTGCTCGGCATCGTCAACGGCACCACCAACTTCATCCTCGACCGGATGGACACCTCGGGGGCGGGCTTCGCCGACGCGCTGGAGGAGGCCCAGGCGCTTGGCTACGCCGAGCCTGATCCGACCGCGGACATCGAGGGCTTCGACGCCGCGGCCAAGGCGGCGATCCTGGCCGGGCTGGCCTTCCACACCCGCGTGACCGCCGCGGACGTGCACCGGGAGGGCATCACCGGGGTGACCACCGCGGACATCGCCAGCGCGCGCGCTCTCGGCCATGTGGTCAAGCTGCTCGCCATCTGCGAGCGGCGTGAGGGTGGCGTGTCGGTCCGCGTCCATCCGGCGATGATCCCGCGCGCGCACCCCCTGGCCGGGGTGCGTGAGGCCTATAACGCGGTCTTCGTGGAGGCGCAGTCGGCCGGCCAGCTGATGTTCTACGGCGCGGGCGCCGGGGGCGTGCCCACGGCCAGCGCAGTGCTCGGTGACATCGTGGCCGTGGCTCGCAACCGGCTCGCCGGGACCCGCGGCCCCGACGCGTCCACCTACGCTGAGCTGACGGTGCTGCCCATGGGCGAGGCGCGCACCCGCTATCACGTCGCGCTCGATGTCGCGGACCGGCCTGGTGTGCTGGCCCGGGTGGCCGAGACGTTCGCCCGGCACGACGTGTCGATCAGGGCGGCCCGCCAGGAGGCCAGGGGCGATGACGCTCAGCTGGTGATCGTGACGCACGCCGCGCCCGACGCGGCGCTGGCGAGTTGCGTGGACGACCTGGGGGCGCTGGAAGTGGTGCGCGCGGTCGCGAGCGTCATGCGGGTCGAGGGGGAGGGAGACGAGTGAATGCTGGGGTGAAGCCCGAGGCGGATGCCGCTTCGTTCGTGCCGTGGCCGGGCGTGATCGCGCAGTACCGGGACCGGCTGCCGGTCACCGCCGATACCCCGGTGATCACCCTGGCGGAGGGAGCGACGCCCCTGCTGCCCGCGCCGGTGCTGTCCGCCCGAACCGGCTGCGACGTGTACCTGAAGGTCGAGGGCGCGAACCCGACGGGGTCCTTCAAGGACCGCGGCATGACGGTGGCGGTGAGCATGGCCGCCAGCCGAGGCGCCACCGCGGTGATCTGCGCCTCCACGGGCAACACCAGCGCCAGCGCCGCCGCCTACGCGGCCCGGGCGGGCATGACCTGCGCGGTCCTCGTGCCGCGCGGGAAGATCGCGCTCGGCAAGCTGGCCCAGGCCCTCGTGCATGGCGCGCGGCTGCTCCAGGTGAACGGTAACTTCGACGACTGCCTGGAACTCGCCCGCAAGCTGGCCAACGACTACCCGGTTGCTCTGGTCAACTCCGTGAACCCGGACCGGCTGCAAGGGCAGAAGACAGCTGCCTTCGAGATCATCGAGGCGCTCGGCGACGCACCCGACGTGCACTGCCTGCCCGTCGGCAACGCCGGCAACATCGCCGCGTACTGGATGGGATACACGGAATACGCGACCGCGGGCCGAGCCACCCGCGCGCCGCGAATGCTCGGATTCCAGGCGAGCGGCGCCGCCCCCATCGTCCGCGGCGAACCCGTACTGTCCCCGCAGACCATCGCGACCGCGATCCGGATCGGCAATCCGGCCTCCTGGCACCTCGCCGAGCGGGCGCGGGACGAGTCCGGAGGGCTGATCGCCTCGGTGACCGACCGGCAGATCCTCGCCGCCTACCGGATGCTCGCCCAGCAGGAGGCGGTGTTCGGCGAACTGGCGTCCGCGGCCGGCGTCGCCGGCCTGCTCCAGGCGTGCCAGAACGGGCAGATCGCCCCGGGCTGCCAGGTCGTCTGCACCATCACCGGCAACGGGCTCAAGGACCCGGACTGGGCGGTGTCGGCCGCGCCCGCGCCGGTGACGATCGGCGCGGACCCCGCCGCCGCCGCGTCGGCGCTCGGGCTCGGGTGAGCACGGGGGCAGGCGTGAGCACGGAGACTGGCCTAACCACAGGGCCGCGCTGGGCGGACCGCCCGGTGGTGGTGCGCGCCCCGGCCACCAGCGCCAACCTCGGCCCCGGCTTCGACGCGGTCGGCCTGGCGCTGGCGTTGCACGACGTGGTGGAGGCGCGGGTGACGAGCGGCGGGCTGGCCATCGAGGTGTCCGGCGAGGGGGCGGAGACCGCGGGCGCGGGGGAGCGCCACCTAGTGGTCCGCGCCATGCGCGCCGCGTTCGGCCTGCTCGGCGGCCAGCCGCCGGGAATCGCGCTGCGCTGCGTCAACGCGATCCCGCACAGCCGGGGGCTCGGCTCGTCGGCCGCGGCCATCGTCGCGGGCGTGCTCGCCGCTCGTGGCCTGGTCAGCCCCCGAGGTCTGGCCGAGGACGCCGCGGCGCGGCTGCCTGACGATGCGGTCTTCCGGCTTGCGGTGGAGCTGGAGGGCCATCCGGACAACGTGGCTGCGTGCCTGGCCGGCGACCTCACCATCGCCTGGACCGTCCGGCGGGGGGCCGGGTCACCGGCTGTTCCCCGGCTGGCTAAACTCGCGGTGTTGGACGGGATTCACACGGTGGTTTGCGTTGCGCAGGATGTTCTTTCCACCGAAACGGCCCGGCGCGCGCTGCCGGACACCGTCCCGCACGCCGACGCCGCGGCGAACGCGGGCCGCAGTGCCCTGCTGATCGCCGGGCTCACCAGCATCCCGGAGGTGCTGTTCGATGCCACCGAGGATTTCCTGCACCAGCGATATCGGGCCGCTGTCATGTCGGCGACCGCGGATCTGCTGCACCGGCTGCGGGAGGCCGGTCTTCCCGCGGTGGTGTCCGGGGCCGGGCCGGCCGTGCTCGTGCTGGCCTGCCCGGGCCTGAAAACCTCATCTGACCTGGTGGATTCAATCGCGAAGGAAACGGGTATTCCATGGCGTATAAGCCCCCTGGGCGTCGACAGGCATGGTGCTACCCTCCAGACCGCTGTGCCGGGCGCACGTCCGTGAGCTCAGCGCGCGGCGGATCGTACCCGACAAACTCGTCACCGAAGAAGCTGCTCAGCGGCCGCGCGCGATCCTGCGGGTCGATACCGCGGGATTGGCCAGCATCTTCCGTGACACACCCGCAACTCTGAGGGAATGTCGTGAGCTCTCTTAGTGTTAAGGTGGGTGCTGCACCAGATACCCCATCATGGGGCCAGGTGCTCGCCCGTCACTCGCCGCGAGGCCGGCTTCACCGCCGGGCGCGAACAGTGGCGCTCCGTCAACTCTCAGGTCGCTGCCTCTCCTGCGTACACCCAGCGCGCGAAGGTTGTGAGCAGGGGGCGGGCCGGGGCCCAGGGCGAGCCTCCCCAGCCGTCTGGTCTCGTCCCGGCACCTATCCGTTGGCCGCTGGATCCGCGCTGAACCTGCGGGAGCGAGCCGCGGACCAGGCCCCGGGACGAAGGATGCGCACAGACGCGTGGCACGGCGATGGGGGAACGGCACAGTACGCAGTACCTGGCCCGGCCGATTCGCCGGGTCGTGACACCGGGTCAACCGGCCGCTACCGCGGCCGCCGCCCGCTCCCTGGGAAGGACCCCTCGTGAGCGACACCACCGAAATCTTCACCAACTCCTCGGGCATTCCTGAGGCATCCCCCGGCCAGTCCGGCGCGGCTGAGCAGCGCCCCCCCGTGGTGGGGGAGACCGTGGGCGCGGACACCGCGGCCACGGCCGGCGGGGCACCGCCGACGCGAGACGCGGCCGCTGGTGAAGCGGTGACGGACCGGGCTGCCCGCCGCGGCGGCCCAGGGCTCTCCGGAATGTTGCTGCCCGAGCTGCAGCGACTCGCGCAGTCGTTGGGCATCACCGGCGTTGGCCGGATGCGCAAGGGCCAGCTGATCGCGGTGATCCAGGAGAAGCAGGGCGGCGGGGGTAGCGGAGCACCCTCCGGCGAGGGGAGCCCGGCATTCGGTAACTCAGCCCAGCGGGGCACGTCCGCGGGAGCAGGCGCACTCCGCCACCGTGAGCAGGACGCCATGGAATCAGATACATCTACACAGCCCGGCCTGGGCGGTTCAGACGCGGCCAGTGGCCGGGATACACAGCGGGGCGGGTCTCGCCTCGGAACGCGGGCCGGTGGACCCGGCCAGGGCGCCACCGATGGCGGCCAGGACCAGGGAGCCCGGGATGGCCAGCTCAGCTTCGAGCGGCCGGCCGCCGGTTGGTGGCACTGGGGTTGGTGGCACTGGGGTTGGTGGCACTGGGGTTGGTGGCACTGAGGTCGGGTCGAACGGTGCATCGGCTGGCGATGGCGTCAGCCGGGTGACCGTGCCCGGCGAAGGCCAGACGGGCGGCGAGGGCCAGCCGGGTGGCGAAGGCCAGCGCCGCGACCAGCGTGGCCGCAACGGCAGGCGGGACAGCCAGCCGCGCGGCGGCGACGCGGGCGAGCAGCGCCATGACCAGCGGGACAGCGGCCAGCGGGACAGCGGCCAGCGCGATGGCGGCGGCCAGCGTGACTCCGCCGGTCAGCGCGACGGCGGCCAGCGCGGCCAGCGCGATGGTGGCGGCCCGGGGCCCGACCGCGGTGGCGACGACGACGACGGCTCGGGGCGCCGCAGGAACCGGGACCGGTTCCGCAACCGCAACCGGGGACGCCGCGAGCGGGGCACGGGAGGCGAGCCCGAGCCAGTGATCGCCGAGGATGATGTGCTCATCCCGATCGCCGGGATCCTGGACGTGCTGGACAACTACGGATTCATCCGGACCACCGGGTACCTGCCCGGAAACAACGACGTGTACGTGTCGCTCTCCCAGGTCCGCAGGCATGGCCTGCGCAAGGGAGACGTCATCGAGGGCGCGGTGCGCCAGCCACGGGACGGCGAGCGCCGCGAGAAGTTCAACGCGCTGGTCCGCCTGGACAAGATCAACGGCCTGGACCCCGAGCAGTCCCGCGGGCGGCCCGACTTTTCCAAGCTGGTGCCCCTCTACCCGCAGGACCGGCTCCGCCTGGAGACCGATGCCACGGTGATGACCACCCGGATCATGGACCTGGTCAGCCCGATCGGCAAGGGCCAGCGCGGCCTCATCGTGTCGCCGCCGAAGGCGGGCAAGACGATGATCCTGCAGGCCATCGCGAATGCGATCACCAAGAACAACCCGGAGTGCCACCTCATGGTCGTCCTCGTGGACGAGCGGCCTGAAGAGGTCACCGACATGCAGCGCTCGGTGAAGGGCGAGGTCATCCACTCGACCTTCGACCGGCCCGCCGAGGATCACACCACGGTCGCGGAACTTGCCATCGAGCGGGCCAAGCGCCTGGTGGAGATGGGCCACGACGTGGTCGTGCTGCTGGACTCGATCACCCGGCTGGGCCGCGCGTACAACCTGGCCGCGCCAGCCAGCGGCCGGATCATGTCCGGCGGCGTGGACTCCACCGCGCTGTACCCGCCGAAGCGGTTCTTCGGTGCCGCGCGCAATATCGAGCACGGCGGCTCGCTGACCATCCTGGCCACCGCCCTCATCGAGACCGGATCGCGAGCGGACGAGGTCATCTTCGAGGAGTTCAAGGGCACCGGCAACATGGAACTCCGGCTCCGCCGCGAGCTTGCCGACAAGCGGATCTTCCCCGCCATCGACGTGGACGCCTCCGGCACCCGCAAGGAGGAGATCCTGATGACGCCGGAGGAGCTGAAGATCGTCTGGCAGCTCCGCCGCGTGCTGCACGCCCTGGAGCCACAGCAGGCCCTCGAGGTGCTCATGGAGCGGATGCGGGAGACCAAGAGCAACGCGGAGTTCCTGCTGCACGTCCAGAAGACGACGGTCAACTCATAGCCGTCAGCGCCCCACGCCGACCGGCGTGGGGCGGGAATGGCCAGGCCCTGGAGCACGTTTCAGGGTCTGGCACACTAGTAAGCCGAAACAGTGCGGTACCGGTTCACGTCCGGGCGTGGCATTGCCCCGCCCGCGGCGACCCGGCGACCGCCAGAGGCAGGAGTATTCACGTGAAGCCTGGTATCCACCCTGACTACGTACTGACGACGGTGACCTGTACCTGCGGGAGCACCTTCACGACGCGTAGCACGGCCAAGAACGGCGTCATCCACGCCGACGTCTGCTCGGAATGCCACCCGTTCTACACCGGCAAGCAGAAGATCCTCGACACGGGCGGCCGGGTCGCCAGGTTCGAGCGCCGGTTCGGTAAGAAGCCGGTCGGCGGCCCAGAGAAGGCGGGCACAGAGAAGGCCAGCCCAGACAAGGCCAGCCCAGACAAGGCCAGCCCAGACAAGGCCAGCACAGACAAGGCCAGCACAGACAAGGCCGGCACCGACAAGGCAGCCGGCAGCAAGTAGCTTCTCAAGATCACCGTGTCGGGGCGGTGTGGCACAGCCACGCGGTCAGGGCGCGGTGATCTTGTACGTTGACAGCCCGCAGCAGCACAGCAACGAGGGGATGGTAACGGTGTTCGACCGGCTCGGTGAGCTGGCGAGTGAGCACGCTGAACTGGAGCGTGTCCTCGCCGACGCCGCCGTGCACGCGGACCCGGACCGGGCCCGGGCGCTGTCCAGGCGCTACGGCGAGCTCAGCCACGTGGTGGAGACCTATCGCGAGTGGCAGCAGACGGTCGCCGACGAGGAGACCGCCCGCGAGCTCACGGCGGAGGACTCGTCGTTCGCGGCCGAGGCCGAGCAACTGGCCCGCCGCCGGGCGCAGCTCGAGAACCAGATCAACGCGCTCCTGGTGCCGCGGGACCGCAGCGACAGTAAGGACGTCATCCTCCAGGTGAAAGCCGGGGAGGGCGGCGAGGAGTCCGCGCTGTTCGCCGGGGACTTGCTGCGCATGTACCTGCGGTACGCGGAGCGCCAGGGCTGGAAGACCGAGATCATCGACTCGACCATAACCGGCCTCGGTGGCTATAAGGACGTGACGGTCGCCGTCAAGTCCGGCGGGCGCTCAGCGGGGCCAGACGGCGTGTGGTCGCGGCTGAAGTATGAAGGCGGCGTGCACCGCGTGCAGCGGGTGCCCGTCACCGAGTCCCAGGGCCGCATCCACACCTCGGCCGCGGGGGTGCTGGTCATGCCGGAAGCCGATCCCGTCGAGGTGCACATCGAGCCAGGCGATCTGCGAGTGGACGTGTTCCGGTCATCGGGCCCCGGCGGGCAGAGCGTGAACACCACCGACTCGGCGGTGCGGATCACCCATCTGCCCACCGGGATAGTGGTGTCCTGCCAGAACGAGAAGAGCCAGCTGCAGAACAAGGAGCAGGCACTCCGGATCCTGCGGGCCAGGCTGCTCGCCCAGGCGCAGGCCGACGCGGACGCCCAGGCCGCCGCGGACCGGCGCAGCCAGGTCGCCACCGTCGACCGCTCGCAGCGGGTCCGGACCTACAACTTCCCGGAGAACCGCATCTCCGACCACCGCGTCGGCTTCAAGGCCTACAACCTGGACCAGGTGATCGACGGGGACCTGGACGCCGTGATCACCGCCTTGGTGGCGGCGGACCGTTCGGATAGGGCGGCGGCGGCCGATGAGCCTGCTGCTCGATGAGATCGTGGTGGCGGCGGCCAGGCTGGCCGAGGTGGGCGTGGATTCGCCGCGGGCCGACGCGGAGCTGATCGCCGCGCACGTGCACGGCGTCGGGCGCGGTGAGCTGCATCTGGTGCCCGACACCGGTTTCGATCCCCGGTTCTGGGACGAGGTCGCCCGCCGCGAGGCCCGCGAGCCGCTCCAGCACATCACCGGCCACGCCTACTTCCGTTACCTGGATCTCGAGGTGGGCCCCGGCGTTTTCGTGCCACGCCCGGAAACCGAGGTGATGACCGGCTGGGCGATCACCAGACTCACCGAGATGGACGTCGCCGAGCCGATGGTGGCCGACCTGGGCACCGGTTCCGCCGCGATCGCGCTGGCCATCGCCCAGGAGGTTCCTCGCGCCCAGGTGCACGCGGTGGAGATGGACCCGCTCGCACGAATATGGGCGCAACGGAACATCGCCCGTTGCTCATCGTCCGCGCCTCACGTGTCCGGCCGGGTGACCCTGCACGGAGCCGATTTCGCCAATGCCCTGGACGCCCTGGGCGGATCCGTGGACCTGGTGATCAGCAACCCCCCATACATCCCGGCCGGCTCATCGGTGCCCCCCGAGGTCGGCGAGTACGACCCGGCGACGGCACTATGGGGCGGCCAGGACGGCCTGGACGCGATCAGGGTGGTGGAGCGGGTGGCCCGGCGGCTGCTCCGACCGGGCGGCCTCGTCGCCGTGGAGCACGGTGCGCCCCAGGGCGCGTCCGTGTACTGGGTGTTCGCCGAGGAACGGGGCTGGCGAGACACCCGCAATCACCGGGATCTGGCGGGCCGGGACCGCTTTGTTACCGCGACCTGGCCCGGCCGGCCGCCTGAGTAATGGAAAGATGAACGCCCATGAGTGCACGGTTTGACTGTTCCGACACGGCCGGGCGCGCCCTCGGCATCGACGAGGCGGCGGCGGCGCTGCGCCGGGGCGAACTGGTCGTGCTGCCGACCGACACGGTGTACGGCGTGGCGGCGGACGCGTTCCACCCGGACGCCGTCGCGGGACTGCTGGCGGCGAAGGGCCGGGGCCGGGAGTCGCCGCCCCCGGTACTCGTCGGGACCGTCCGGGCCGCAGCCGCCCTCGTTGAAGATTTTGGTACTGCGGGTGAGGACCTGATCGACCAGTTCTGGCCGGGTGGGCTCACCTTGGTCTGCCGGGCCCGGCCGTCGCTGGTCTGGGATCTCGGCGACACCAAGGGCACGGTCGCGATCCGGATGCCCTTGCACCCGGTCGCTCTCGACCTGCTCAAGCTGACCGGCCCGCTCGCGGTGAGTAGCGCGAACCGCTCCGGCGAGCCATCGGCCACCACGGCGGCGGAGGCGGAGGCGCAACTCGGCGCCGCAGTCGCGGTCTACCTGGACGGCGGGGCATGCCCACGCGACGTGTCCTCCACGATCGTCAACCTGACCGGGACGGTGCCGCGGCTGCTCCGGGCCGGGGCGGTGCCCATCGAGCAACTTCGTGACGTGATCGCGCTGGCCGTGGCGCCCGAGGCCGATGAGAGAGTGTTCAGCGCGGACGAAAGAGCCTCCAGGCTTATTCAGGAAGCGTTCGGGGCACCCGAGGAAGCGCCCGCGGCCGATGCGGAGGCGCCCGCGGCCGATGCGGAAGCGCCTGCGGCCGATGCGGAAGCGCCTGCGGCCGATGCGGAAGCGCCTGCGGCCGATGCGGAAGCGCCTGCGGCCGATGCGGAAGCGCCTGTCGACGAGGACGCATCCGGGTGACGGCGACACGTACCGGACGGGGGCCGCGCAGTCGGCGAGTGCTCTACAGTGACAGGTAATGCAGATGTCGCACGCGGCGCCCACTCGGGCCTGGTGACCTGGTATGCGTGAGTATGGCCTCACGCTGCTGGTCGCGGCTGCCGTCACTTATCTGCTGACCCCCCTGGTGCGCCGTTTCGCCATCGCGGTCGGCGCCAGGCACGCGACCCGCGACCGGGACGTGCACACCGAGCCGACGCCGCTGCTCGGCGGGCTCGCCATGTACGGCGGCTTGGCCGCCGGGCTGCTCGTCGCCTACCGGCTGACCCACCTGAGCACGGTGTTCGTGGGGACCAGGGTGGCCAGCGGGCTGCTGCTGGCCGGCGGCCTGATCGTGGTCATCGGCTTTGTGGACGATCGGTGGGGGATGGGCGCCCTCAGCAAGCTCGCTGGCCAGGTGGCCGCGGGCGTCATCCTGGTCTGGAGCGGCGCCGTGGTGGCCTGGCTGCCGGGACCAGGAAGAGCAATATTCGTGCTTGATGGCAACGAGCAGACGGCGGTGACCATCCTGGTCGTCGTCGTGACCATCAACGCGGTCAACTTCATCGATGGGCTGGACGGCCTGGCGGCCGGGGTCGTCGCGATCGGCGCGGCGGCGTTCTTCCTCTACTACTACACGCTGACCAAGCGCCTGGGGCTGGGCGAGCTGACCGGCCCGGCGCTATCGTCCGCCGTGCTGGCCGGCGTGTGCGTAGGGTTCCTGCCGCACAACTTCTACCCGGCCAGGATCTTCATGGGCGACACCGGGGCGATGCTGCTCGGGCTGCTGCTCGCCTATGCGCCCATCACCAGCCTCGCCCAGCTCGACCCGAACAGCCTGACCAGTTCGGCGGCCTACGGCGGGGGCACCGTCAACCGGTTCCCCGAGGTCCTGCCGCTCCTGCTGCCCGCCGCCGTCCTGCTGATCCCCTACGCGGACCTGGTTCTCGCCGTGATCCGCCGGATGCGCGCGGGCCAGTCCCCGTTCGCGGCGGACAAGAAGCACCTGCACCACCGACTGCTGGACATCGGGCATTCGCAGCGCGCCAGCGTGATGATCGTGTATCTCTGGGCGGCGCTGTTCTCGGGCACCGTCGTGCTGCTGTCGATCATGCGGACCAAGCTGCCCGTGCTGGCCGCCGTCACCGTTATCGCCGTGCTGGCCCTGCTGCTGGTCTCGATGCCTGGGCTCCGGCCGTGGGCCAGGCGCGGCCGTTCGACCCGCGTGATCGCGTCAATGCCATCCCCCGCGGCCCGGGGTCAGGCGGCCCGGGGTCAGGCGGCCCGGGGTCAAGCGGCCCGGGGTCAAGCGGCCCCAGGCCAGCCAGTGCCGGTACACCCAGTAACCGGCCAGTCGGCGCCGGGCCAGACCGTGCCGGTACTCCCGGTCCGGACGCCGTCGCCGTCTGCGCCGTTTCCATCAGCACCGGCCCGGGCGCTGCCGGAGGAGTCAGCGGCGCCCGCCGGATCGGCGCCATCAGCCGGTTTCCCGGCGGCCGGCCCGGTGCGCGGCCAGGTTCCGCCCGTTTCTGAGTGGCGGCCCCGCTGACCGTGGCCGGGTGGCCCGGTGCGCGGCCAGGTTCCGCCCGTCTCTGAGTGGCGGCCCCGCTGACCGTGGCCGGGTGGCCCGGTGTGCGGCCAGGTTCCGCCCGTTTCTGAGTGGCGGCCCCGCTGACCGTGGCCGGGTGGCCCGGTGCGCGGCCTGGCTCCGCCCGTTTCTGAGTGGGGCCAGCTGACCGTGGCGGGCGGCGGATTGCCCCGTCACAACGTGCTCCGTGACAAGTGTCCCGCGGCTGCACGTCGCCGTGATTGCCCTGGACGACCCGGGTAAAACGGACGTCAAAGAGCTTGTGATATCTTTCACGAGCAGCCACTCGAGGACGAGTGAGGGGTCCGTGATAGGTTTCGCTCACCCGGCGGTGCAGCAGTGCCGCCGCCGCGGCGCCGCGGCATGGTGCCACTTGGGCATCGATGCGTCCGCGGGAGTCAGGAAGTTTCGGTCGAGCTCTCCCGGAGCCTTGTAGATGGTGGCGAACTATGCCCGAATCGCCCGGCGATCGGCTGCGGTAGCAGGCGTCGCCGCAGTGCTCATGGTCGCACTCGGTGCCGGGGTCGGCGGCAGCAAGGGGCTGATCGGGGCCGTGATCGGGGTTGTCGTCGTCGCCCTGTTCTTCGGGATCAGCGTGCTCGCCGTAGGCCGCGCGGCGCGGGTCAGCCCTCAGGCCATGATGGTCACCGCGATGATCACATATCTCGTGAAGATCCTCGTTCTCCTCTTCCTGGTCGGGCAATTCCAGGGCTCGGCCGCGTTCAATCCCCAGATCTTCGGCCTGACCGCGATCGTCTGCGTCATCGTCTACAGCGTGGCGCAGGTCATCTGGACCATGCGGTTGAAGCAGCTGTATGTCGAGCCGGATGGAGAACGGTGACCCGTGGGCCACACTCAGGACCTGCATGGTGTTGTGGCGCGGCCCACGTGCAGCGCGGCGGCCATCACCGTCTGGCCCTGGCCGGCCAGTCATGAGCGGGTCCGGCGCACGTCCAGACGGCGCCCGCGGGCCACGGCGTCCCAGCGAGGGTACCGGCTGGTCGGTCGTGAGCTACCTGATCGGCGGTATGGCACTCTACGGTGGCATCGGCTGGCTGATCGGGCGGTGGACGCATATCGCCGTGCTGCTCCCGGTCGGGATGCTGGTCGGCATGGGACTGGCGCTCGCGCTGGTCATCCTGAGGTTCACCAGGTCGTGACGGTCCCGCCGCGGGGCGAAGGTGCGGATCGGCAGCGGGCGAGCGGGCTGCGACGGAGCGGAGTACGGGTGAGCGGAGTAGGAGCATGCGGTGAGTGACGTCCGGGTGATGACGACGGCGAGCGGATGCCACATATTCAGCGGATGCGGCTATCCAGCGCCGTCGATTAGCGACTTCTATTTCAAGCCGATCTTCACCATCGGCGGGATCGAGATCACCAAGCCGGTGGTGCTCGCGGTCGTGGCCGCAGCCATTGTGGTGGGCTTTTTCGCCGTCGCGTTCGCTAGGCCAAAGCTGATCCCTCGTGGTGCACAGAACATCGGCGAGATGGGCGTCCTCTTCGTCCGGGACCAGATACTGCGGCCGCAGCTCGGCAAGAAGGGCGACGGGTATCTGCCGTTCCTTGTTTCCCTGTTCTTCTTCATCTGGATCATGAACATTTTTGGGATCATCCCGCTGATTGAGTTCCCGGCCACCTCGAAATTCGCGTTCCCGGTCGCGCTGACCGCGATGGTCTGGGTCACCTACATGACGCTCGGCATAAGGCACCAGGGGCCGATGGGTTACTTCAAGAACATGGCGGTTCCCCAGGGCGCGCCCTGGTGGATCCTGCCGCTGCTGAGCCCGATCGAACTGCTCTCCAACATCATCGTGCGGCCGTTCACCCTCTCGATCCGGCTGTTCGCCAACATGCTGTCCGGACACCTGCTGTTGCTGGTGTTCGGGCTGGCCTCCTGGTACCTGTTCAGTGCTTCGATCGGCTTGCTGTTCGCGGCGACCTCGTTCGTCCTGACGATCATCCTGACCGGGCTTGAGGTGCTGATCCAAGCACTCCAGGCGTTCATCTTCACCACGCTGACCGCGTTCTACTTCGCGGATGCGCTGGAATCAACACACTGACCGACATCATTCGACAGACCCGGCTTAAAGAAGCGCCGGGCCGGAGAAAGAGGAAACCGACATATGCATCCCCTGATTTATCACCTGCTCGCCGCGGGCTCGTCCTCGACGACCACCACGTTCCAAATCAATCACCTCAGCGCGCTGGTCTACGGCCTCGCGGCCATCGGCCCGGGCATCGGCATCGGCCTGATCTTCGGTCACGCCATTGACGGGATGGCCCGCCAGCCCGAGGCAGCGAGCCTGATCACCACGTACATGTGGATCGGCTTCGCGCTGACCGAGTCGCTCGCACTGATCGGCATCGCCGTTCCGTTCTTCATAACCTGAGACCGAGGCCCGAGAGGTAGCCCGCATGTTGTACCTGGCGCAGAGCGGAACGCAGAACCCGCTCGTCCCCAATGTGACCGAGCTGATCGTCGGTGCGATCTGTTTCTTCATCGTCTTCGGCGCGCTCGGCAAGGTGCTGCTGCCGCGGATCACCAAGACGCTTCAGGAGCGCACCGACGCCATTGAAGGCGGCATCCAGCGCGCCGAGGAGGCCCAGCGCGAGGCCAACCAGGTGCTTGAGCAGTACAAGGAGCAGCTCGCCGAAGCCAGACACGAGGCCGCGCGCCTGCGGGAGCAGGCCAGCGAGCAGGGCGCCCAGATCATCGCCGAGATGCGGGAGCAGGCCCGGGCCGAGGCCCGGCGACTGGTTGACGCGGCGCAGGCGCAGATCGAGGCCGACCGCCAGCTGGCCATACAGATGCTCAGGACCGAGGTGGGCACGCTGGCGGTGGACCTGGCCGGCCGGGTGGTGGGTGAGTCGCTGGAGGATGAGGCCAGGCAGCGCCGCATCGTGGAGCGATTCATGGCCGATCTCGAAAGCCAGCCGAACGGCATCGGCACGCGGGCGGGGTCCTGACATGAGGGGCGCCAGCCGGGCCTCGCTGGCCACGGCCAGGCAGCAGCTCTCCGCTGCCGTGACGTCAGCGGCCGTCGCCCGGACACTGGGGGATGAGCTGTTCGCCGTGGCCGCGCTGCTGGACGCCGAACCCGGACTGCGCCGCGCGCTGACCGACGGCAGCCGCCCGGCGGACGCCAGGACCGGGCTGGCCCAGGACCTGCTCGGCGGGCGGGTCAGCGAGGCCACCCTCGACCTGGTCGCGACCCTGGCCGCGGGCCAGTGGGCGGCCCCCGCTGACCTGTCCGAGGCGGCCGAGCAGCTAGCGGTGCTGTCAATCTCGGCCGCGGCCGAGCGCGGCCATCACCTCGACGACCTGGAGGACCAGTTGTTCAGGTTCGGCCGGGTGGTCGCGGGTGCGCCGGAGCTTCGCACGGTCCTGTCCAATCGCGATGTTCCGGCGGAGTACAAGCGCGGCCTGCTTGACTCGCTGCTCGAGGGCAAGGCGACCGCGGACGCACGGCGGCTGATCGCCGAGGCGGCCGTGTACCCGAGAGGACGTAGCCTGGATGCAACCCTGGCTGAGTATGCCCGGCTGGCCGCCCAGTGGCGGGAGCGCCTGATCGCGGTGGCGCGGGTGGCCATCGCGCTCACCGGCGACCAGCGCGAGCGGCTGGCCGCCGCCCTGGAGGCCGTCTACGGACATGAGATCCACCTCAATGTGATCATCGATCCGAACCTGGTAGGTGGCATATCCATCCAGATCGGGGATGAGTTCATCGACGGCAGCGTGGCGAGCCGCCTGGCCGAGCTGCGCCGCCGCCTGGCGGCCTGATGCCCGGGGTGGCACGGGCCGGCATAACCAAAGACCAGCTGCAGAAGATAACGAGAGAGACGCGAGGACCATGGCGGAGCTGACAATCCGGCCCGACGAGATCCGGGACGCGCTGGCGAGCTTCGTCCAGGCGTACCAGCCGGACGCGGCCTCCAGGGAAGAGGTCGGTACCGTCGCCGAGGCTGGCGACGGCATCGCGCGGGTCGAGGGACTGCCCTCGGCCATGGCGAATGAGCTGCTTGAGTTTCCCGGCGGCATCCGCGGCCTCGCGCTCAACCTGGATGTGCGTGAGATCGGCGTGGTCATCCTCGGCGACTTCAGCCAGATCGACGAGGGCCAGCAGGTCCGCCGGACCGGCGAGGTGCTGTCCGTCCCGGTCGGTGACGGCTTCCTGGGGCGGGTGGTTAGCCCGCTCGGCGACCCGCTGGACGGCAAGGGCGAGATCGAGGGGACGCAGCTGCGGGCGCTCGAGGTCCAGGCGCCGTCGGTGGTCCAGCGCCAGAAAGTGAAGGAGCCACTGCAGACCGGGATCAAGGCGATCGACGCGATCACCCCGATCGGCCGCGGCCAGCGCGAGCTGATCATCGGTGACCGGCAGACCGGGAAGACCGCCATCGCCATCGACACGATCATCAACCAGCGCGAGAACTGGGAGTCCGGGGATCCGGAGCGCCAGGTCAAGTGCGTCTACGTGGCGATCGGCCAGAAGGGCTCCACTACCGCCCAGGTCAAGCAGGCCCTGGAGGAGGCGGGCGCGATGGAGTACACAGCGATCGTGGCCTCGCCCGCCTCCGACCCGGCCGGCTTCAAGTACATCGCCCCGTACACCGGTTCCGCCATTGGCCAGCACTGGATGTACGCGGGCCAGCACGTGCTGATCATCTTTGATGACCTGTCCAAGCAGGCCGAGGCATACCGGACCGTCTCTCTGCTGCTGCGTCGGCCGCCCGGCCGTGAGGCGTACCCGGGGGATGTCTTCTACCTGCACTCCCGGCTGCTGGAGCGGTGCGCGAAGCTGTCCGACGAGCTCGGCGGCGGCTCGCTGACCGGGCTGCCAATCGTCGAGACCAAGGCCAACGACATCTCCGCCTATATCCCTACCAACGTCATTTCCATCACCGATGGGCAGATCTTCCTGGAGACCGACCTGTTCAACTCCGGTGTCCGCCCGGCCATCAACGTCGGCCGGTCGGTGTCCAGGGTCGGCGGCGATGCGCAGATCAAGGCGATGAAGAAGGTCGCGGGCGGGTTGAAGCTGGCCCTGTCGCAGTACCGCGATCTGGAGGCGTTCGCCTCCTTCGCGTCCGACCTGGACCCGGCCTCCCGGGCCCAGCTGGACCGCGGTGCGCGCCTCGTCGAGCTGCTCAAGCAGCCCCAGTACAGCCCGCTCCCCGTGGAACGGCAGGTGGTGGTGGTGTGGGCCGGCACCTCGGGATTCCTGGATGACGTGCCGGTCGAGGACGTCGGCCGGTTCCAGGAGGAGTTCCTCGACTTCATCCAGCGAAGCCACAAAGGCATCTACGACGCGATCAGGGAGACCGGGGAACTGTCCGACGACACCGCGACCGCACTCAAGGATGCGATCGAGGAGTTCCGCCAGGCGTTCGAGGTCCACGGGGGCGAGATGCTGGTCAAAGAGGAACCGGCTGAACCCCTCGACGATGAAGATCGCGACACGGTGAAAAAGCGCGTGCGGCGTCCGGAGGCGGAGAAGCCTCCGGCGGAGAAGCCTCCGGCGGAGAAGCAGGCTCCGGCGGAGAAGCAGGCTCCGGCGGAGAAGCAGTAGGGCGGGAGCACGCAGCATGGGAGCACAGCTTCGCGCGGTCAGGCAGCGGATCAGGGGAATCCAGTCCATTGCCAAGATCACGCGTGCTCAGGAGCTGATCGCGGCGTCCCGGATCATCAAGGCGCAGCAGCGGGTGCGCGACGCGGCGCCGTACGCGCGAACGCTCACCGAGGCCCTTGAGGCGGTTGTGAGCCGCACGTCGCAGATCGACCACCCGCTGGTCCGCGAGCCGGAGACCGTGCAGCGGGTCGCGGTGCTCATTCTCACCAGCGATCGCGGGTTCGCCGGCGGCTATAACGCCAACGTCCTGCGGGAGGCCCAGCGCCTGCGGGCGCTGCTGTCCGAGCAAGGTGTTGAGGCGGTGACCTACGTGGTTGGCCAGCGAGGCATCACCTGGCACCGGTTCCGCGGCCGGGAGATGGCCGAGCAGTGGCACGGGTTCTCGGAATCTCCCCGGCGCAACAACGCCAGCGATGTCGCCGCCACGCTGGTCGAGGCGTTCGGGCGCCCGGCCGATGAGGGCGGGGTGGACGAGATCCATATCGTGTACACCGAGTTCGTGTCCATGCTCACCCAGAACGCCGTCGCGCACCGGATTCTCCCGCTGGAGATCGAGGAGACTACGGAGGAGCCATCCACCGGGCCGGTGCCGCTGTACGACTTCGAGCCCAGCCCGGAGGACGTTCTGGATGCGATGTTGCCCTGGTACGTCGAGAGCAGGATCTATGCCGCGCTGCTCGAAAGCGCGGCGTCAGAGATCGCGGCGCGGCGCCGGGCGATGAAATCAGCCACAGACAACGCCAACGACCTGCTTGAGCAGTTCACCCGCGAGGCGAACAAGGCGCGGCAGGCCGAGATCACCCAGGAAATCAGCGAGATCGTCGGGGGCGCCAACGCGCTGGCCGAGACGCTCGCCGGGAAAGAGTGAGCATCATGGCCCAAACAGCAGAGAAGCCCGCTCCCGACAGCGAGGAAGAGACCAGCGCTGGTACCGGCCGCGTCGTGCGGGTGATCGGTCCCGTCGTCGACGTGGAGTTCCCCGCGGAGGAACTGCCCGGCATCTACAACGCCCTGCACGTGGAGGTGACGCTGGACGACGAGGTGCGGATGCTGACCCTGGAGGTGGAACAGGACATCGGTGACAACGTAGTCCGCACCATCTCCATGCAGCAGACCGACGGCCTGGTGCGTGGCGCGCCGGTGGCCGACACCGGGGGCCCGATTTCGGTGCCGGTGGGGGACATCACCAAGGGTCATGTGTTCAATGTCCTGGGCGACACGCTGGACGTGCCGATCGCGTCCCTCGATGTCACCGAGCGATGGGGGATCCACCGGGACCCGCCGGCGTTCGACCAGCTTGAGCCGAGAACCGAGATGATGGAGACCGGCATCAAGGTGCTGGACCTGCTCACGCCGTATGTCAAGGGCGGGAAGATCGGCCTGTTCGGCGGGGCGGGCGTGGGCAAGACGGTGCTCATCCAGGAGATGATCACCCGGGTGGCCAAGAACTTCGGCGGTGTGTCGGTGTTCGCCGGGGTCGGCGAGCGGACCCGCGAGGGCAACGACCTGTTCATCGAAATGACCGAGTCCAAGGTTATCCAGGACACCGCGCTGGTCTTCGGCCAGATGGACGAGCCGCCGGGCGTCCGGCTGCGGGTCGGGCTGTCCGCGCTGACCATGGCCGAGTATTTCCGTGACGTGAAGCAGCAGGACGTCCTCCTGTTCATCGACAACATCTTCCGGTTCACCCAGGCGGGCTCCGAGGTGTCCACGCTGCTCGGCCGGATGCCGTCGGCCGTCGGCTACCAGCCCACCCTGGCCGACGAGATGGGCCAGCTGCAGGAGCGGATCACGTCCACCAGGGGCCACTCGATCACCTCGATGCAGGCCATCTACGTGCCCGCGGACGACATCACCGACCCGGCACCGCACACCACGTTCGCGCACTTGGACGCCACCACGGTGCTCTCGCGGGAAATCACCGAAAAGGGCATCTTCCCGGCGGTGGACCCGCTGGACTCCACCTCCCGCATCCTGGACGCCAAGTACATCGGCCAGGAGCACTACGAGGTAGCCCGCGAGACGCAGCGGATCCTGCAGCGGTACAAGGAACTGCAGGACATCATCGCCCTGCTGGGCATCGATGAGCTGTCCGAGGATGACCAGGTCACCGTCAAGCGAGCGCGGCGGATCGAGCGTTTCCTGTCCCACCCCATGTTCGTCGCCCAGCAGTTCACCGGGCTGCCCGGCGTGTTCGTGCCGGTGAGCGAGACGATCGCCTCGTTCAAGGCGATCTGCGAGGGCAAGTATGACCAGGTCCCTGAACAGGCGTTCTTCATGTGCGGCGGGATTGAGGACGTCGAGCGCAAGGCGCAGGAGCTGGAGCGCCAGTGATTGGGCCAGCGCAGTGATTGGGCCAGCACAGTGATCGGGCCAGCACAGTGATCGGGCCAGCACAGTGAATGGGGTGCCGCAGTGACAGTGCGCGTACAGCTGGTCGTGCCGGACGGCGAGATCTGGTCGGGGCACGCCCGGATCGTGATCGCCAAGACCCTCGACGGCGATATCGGCGTGCTGGGCGGCCACCCGCCGGTCCTCGGCATCCTGGCCGAGGGCAGCGTGGTCCGGATCCTCGATCCCGAGGTCGGTGACGAAGCCGGGGACGGAGCCCAGGACGGCGGAGCTCAGGACGGCGGAGCCCGGAGCGGCGGAGCCCGGAGCGGCGAGGTGATGGTCGCGGTCAGCAGCGGGTTCCTGTCCATTACCGACGACCTGGTGTCGATACTCTCTCGCGAAGCCGAGATCGGCAGCCAGGTGGACCGGGCGGCCGCTCAGTCGCGGCTCGACGCCGCGCTGGAGGAGGCCGGTTCGCTGGCTTCGGGAGAGCCGGAGTCGGCCGAGGTGAAGTACTCCCGGGCGCTGCTCCGGGCCGCGGGCGAGCGGTCCTGACGAGAGCCAGCGCGGGGGCCCGGAGGTGAGCGGAGCGCTGGCGTTCGACGCGGCTTGGCTCTTCGCTGGCTTCCTGATCCTGGCCCTGCTCCTCGCGGCCGGCATCACGGTGCGCAGGATCCTGCTCGACCGGGGCGGCGGCACCGTCGAGTGCGGACTGCGCCTTCCCGAGGGGGGCTGGCGGCTCGGCGTGGCCGCCTACCAGCAGGACGAGTTGCGCTGGTATCACGTCTTCGGTGTCCTGCTGACACCGGACGAGGTGTTCGAGCGGCGCACCCTGAACGTGGTCTCCCGGCGCGAATCCGATCCCGTGGAGGCGGCCAGCCTGGGGGAGGGGGCCGTCGTGGTGGAGTGCCGCGCGGGGGAGGCGGCCGACACGGTCGAACTCGCCATGGGGGAGTCGGCACTCACCGGCTTCCTCGCATGGCTGGAAGCGGCCCCGCCCGGCCAGTACCTAGGCCAAGTAAGCTGACCGCCCCCCGCCCCCGCCCCCGCGCCGCGCCCGCGCCACCCTGCCCCGCGATCGATGTGACATCGATCGCGTTGACGCCGGGTGAGGCGGCCGACGATGTCAGCGCTCGCCGCCGGGCTTCCACAGCACGTCGCCGCGGGGCTGGTTGGCCCGCCGCGCGAGGATGAACAGCAGGTCGGAGAGCCGGTTCAGGTACCGCGCGGTCAGCGGGTTGACCGACTCACCGCCCGCGTCGAGAGCAGCCCAGCAGCTGCGTTCCGCCCGCCGGACGACCGTCCGGGCCATGTGCAGCAAGGCCGCGCCCGGCGTGCCACCCGGCAGGATGAAACTGCGGAGAGCCGGAAGACTTTCGTTGTACGTATCGCAGGCCTTCTCCAAGGCGGTGATGTACTCCCCGGTTATCCGCAACGCTGGGTAGTGCGGGTGCTCCGTCACGGGATTACAGAGGTCGGCACCTAGATCAAAAAGTTCATTCTGGATGCGGGCGAGCAGCGTCACCACGCCGCCGGTGAGATTTCCCAGCGCGAGCGCCGCCCCTATCGCGCAATTGGCCTCGTCAACGTCGGCGTACGCGGCCAGCCGGGGGTCGGTTTTGGGCACCCGGCTGGTGTCGCCCAGCGCTGTCGTTCCGTCGTCGCCGGTTCGGGTGTAGATGCGGGAGAGCACGACAGGCTGCTCGGTTTGGTCGCGGGCCATGCCGTCCACCGTAGCGGGCGTCGCCTACGGCGAAAAGCTCCCCGCTGATCAATAGTCTGAGCTGGGGTATTCCCAAAATGACAACAGTGTGGCATCGTATGAACACGAAGGGTAATTGCAGGGAGGGGCCATCAGTCCCGAGCCTGCACGATCACCGCATCACGGAGCCAGGCGGTTCTCGGGGGCCCGCCAGCGCACGGCGGTGATCACAGGGGAGGAGCGCGCTCCCGGCGTCGCAGCCGGGAGCGCGCTTTACTTTCCGCCGGGTTCCCAGCTAGCACCGGGCAATGACACGATCACCCCGTTTCGCGCGAGTAGGGTGTCGCCTGGAACTGGAAACTGTGGTCGTGAGGTGGCCGTGTACGACTATGTCATCATCGGCGCCGGTAGCGCCGGATGTGTCCTTGCCTCGCGTCTCACGGAGGACCCGTCCGCGCGTGTCCTGCTGCTCGAGGCAGGGCCGCCCGATGACGCGCAAGAAATATGCATTCCGGCCACGCTGAACCTGCTCTTCCAGAGCGCCTACGACTGGGATTTCCACACCGTCCCGCAGGAGCGCACCGCTGGCCGGTCCATCTACTGGCCTCGAGGGCGCACTCTCGGTGGATCATCGTCGATCAACGCGATGATCTACATCCGCGGCAGCCGCCATGACTACGACACCTGGCGTGACGACTACGGGTGTGCCGGATGGGGCTACAGCGACCTGCTGCCGTACTTCCGCAGGGCCGAGGACAACTCCCGCGGGGAGTCGGCGCTATCACGGCGTCTCCGGCCCGCTGAGCGTCCAGGACCTGAGGTACAAGTCGGCACTGACCAAGGCGTTCGTCGCCGCATCGCAGGAGTGCGGGCTGGCCGCCAACGAGGACTTCAACGGCCCGGCGCAGGACGGCAGCGGCTTCTACCAGGTCACGCAGCGTGATGGACGGCGCTGGTCGGCGGCGGATGCCTACCTGCGCCCGGCCATGTCGCGGCCCAACCTCACGGTACTGACCGATGCCCGGGTGACCGGGATCATCATCGAGGCCGACCGGGCCGCCGGAGTCCGCTACCTGCTGCGCGGCGAGGAGGAGGAGGCCCGCGCCGAGCGCGAGGTGATCCTCTCGGCCGGCACCGTCGGCAGCCCTCAACTGCTCATGCTGTCCGGCATCGGGCCCGCCGAGCACCTGATCGACCACGGCATCCGTATTCAGGCGGACAGCCCCGGAGTAGGCGCGAACCTGTCCGACCATCCGGCCGTCACCGCCATGTGGCACACGCCCAAGAGCCCGGGCTTGGAAGAAGCGGCCCGGCCCGCGAACCTCGCCCGCTGGCGCTACCTGCGCTCCGGCCCGCTGACGTCGAACGTCGCCGAGGCGGGCGGATTCAGCCGCTCCCTTCCGTCGCTTCAGGCGCCCGATCTCCAGTGGCACGTGCTGCCCACCCAGTTCACCCGCAACGGGCTGGGCGACCCGTCCACCCGGGCGGTCTCGCTGCTCGTCACGCTGGTATCCGTGGGGAGCCGGGGCTTGTCCGGTTGCGCAGCAGCGACCCGCGGCACAAGCCCGCCATCGATCCGGCCTACCTGTCGGACGGCGCCGACATCGACCCGCTGGTAGCGGGCTCCGGATGGCCAGGGAGTTCGCCGCCGCCGGGCCGATGGCCAAGCTCTGCACCGTGGAACTGGCGCCCGGGCCCGGCGTGCGCACCGACGCCGAGCTGCGCGAGTTGATCCGGCGCGACCTCGGGACGATGTACCACCCGGTCGGCACCTGCGCCATGGGCGGCGACTCCCGGCTGGCCGCGAGCAAGCTGACCAGCGTGGTGGACCCGGAACTGCGGGTCCGCGGCATCGAGGGCCTGCGCGTCGTGGACGCCTCCGTCATGCCGACCGTGCCCGCGGGGCAACACCAACGCCCCGACCATCGCCATCGCCGAGCGCGCCGCCGACCTGATCTCCGGCCGTGCGCCGCTGGCCCCGGTCGACCCGGACCTGGCCCGGAGCCGGACACCGCCGGCCAGTACAGCTAGGGCGGTCGTCCCGAGCTGGTCGTCAGCGGTAGCGCTTGCCGTGCACAGGGTGATCAGGCGAGCATCCGGTTCATGTCCTTGTCGCTGCGCGCCAGCGTGGTCAGGTTGACCAGCGGCCTCATCCGCTGCCGGGTGATCGCCTTGGCCTGGGCGAACTCCCGCAGCCCGTCGGCGCCGTGGATTCGGCCGAAACCGGAGTCGCCGACCCCGCCGAACGGCAGCGACGGCACTGACGCGAACGCGATCACCGAGTTGATCGCGGTCATGCCGCTGCGCAGCGCCCTGCGCCGTGTCCATGGCCGATCTTCGCGTTCCCGGCGAACACCGTCGGCGCCGAGCCCGTACCGGCTCGCGTTCGCCAGCTGCACGCCCTCGGCCAGGTCCGGCACCCTGGTCACGGTGATGGTCGGCCCGAACGTCTCGTCCTGACCGCCATGCTCTGCTCGGGCACGTCGGCCAGCAGGACCGGGCCGACGTAGGGCTGCGGATGCTGTGCATGCCGCCGACGACCGGCCGCCCGCCCCGGGCCAGCGCGTCCGCGATGTGCTCCTCGATGACCTCGATCTGGCCCGGCATGGTCATCGGCCCGTAGATGGCCTCCCGGTCGTCGCCGGCCCGGGCCGTGGCCATCCGCTCGGACAGCTTCTCCACGAACGTGTGGTAGACGTCGTCGACGACGTAGACCCGCTCTAGCCCGATGCAGGTCTGCCCGGCGTTGGACACCGCGCCCCAGGCCGCGGCGTCGGCGGCCGCGTCCAGGTCCGCGTCGGCGCTGACCAGGAAGGCGTCCTTGCCGCCGCACTCGGCGACCATCGGCGTCAGGTTCTCGCGCGCAGGCGGCCATGACCTTGCTGGCGGTGGGGCCGAGCCGGTGAACGCGATCTTGTTGACGGCGCTGCGCGGCCAGCGCCTCGCCGGTCTCGGCCGCCCCGGTGACCAGTTGCAGCACCGGCTGCTCCGGCACGACCTCGGCGAACGAGCTGACCAGCCAGCCGCCGACCGCGGGGGTGAGCTCGCTGGGCTTGAACACCACGGCGTTGCCCGCGGCGAGCGCGTAGGCGATCGAGCCCATCGGGGTGAACACCGGGTAGTTCCACGGCCCGATGACGCCGATGACGCCGAGCGGCTGGTACTCGACCGTGGCGGCCTGGTTGATCGCGATGAGCCCGCTGCGCACCCGGCGCGGGCCGAGCACCTTGCGCGCGTTCTTGGCCGCCCAGTCGATGTGCACGATCGCCAGGATGATCTCCAGCTGGGCGTCGGCCAGCGGCTTGCCCGTCTCGGTGTGCACGAGTTCGGCGAGCCGCCCGATGTACCTGGTGATGTGCGACTTCCAGGCCAGCAGCCGGGTCTGCCGTTCCTTCCAGTCCAGGCCCGCCCACCACGGGCGGCGGCCTCGCGGCCCGCTCGACGGCGGCGTCGACCTCGGCCTCCCGCATCGCCGGGAAGGTGGCGATCACCTCGGATGTCGCCGGGTTGACCGAGTCGAAGGTCTCCGCGGGCGCCGGCCTGCCCTGGGTCCATGCCGGGTGTCCATCGGTCCTCGCTCATCGCTCGGGCCAGCCGTGCGGCAACCGCCTGCTACCGCGGATAGTAAATCATCGCCGGGGCGCCGCCCAGATAGCCGGCACCGAGCCATACTGACCCGGCAGGGCGTGCATCTGGTTGACTGGAGCTACCGTGCACACCGAGCCTATGCGCTCGCGCCGAACGGCCATATGTGCTGCTGAGCTGCGCAATGTCCGTGGACGGCTGCCTGGACGCGAACGGGCGCGGCGCGGCTGGTGCTGTCCGGCCGCGCCGATCTCGACCGGGTGGACGCGGAGCGGGCCGAGGCTGACGCGATCATGGTCGGTGCGGGCACCATCCGCCGCGACGACCCGCGGCTGGTGATCCGCTTCGGCGGAGCGCCGGGCCAGCCGGGTCGGCCGCGGCCTGCCGGAGCACCCGGCCAGGGTGACCCTCACCGCCAGCGGCGACCTGGACCCGGCCGCCCGGTTCTTCGACCCGCGACTGGTGGCCGGAGCTGGCGCCGAGCCGGAGCGGCTCGTCTACTGCGCCAGCCCCGCTGTGGCGGCGACCGGCTGCCCGGCTGCGGTCACCTGGCGGCGGTGATCGACGCCGGGCGCCCCCGTGCGGCTCGGGGCGATCCTCGCCGACCTGGCCGGACGCGGCGTGCGCCGCCTGATGGTCGAAGGCGGGGCCAGCCTGGGCCGCGTGTTCCTGACCAGCGGGCTCGTGGACGAGCTGGCCAGCTGGTGATCGCCCCGTTCTTCGTCGGCGAGCCGGCGGCGCCACGGTTCGCCGGGCCCGGGGTCTATCCGCATGACCCCGCCCGGCCGATGACCTGGCCGAGGTCCGGCCGGCTCGGCGATCGTGGTACTGCTGCGCTACCTGCTCGGCGGGATGGGCCCGGCGCGCACTGGCGGGGACGCGGCGCTGAGGCGGCCGGGAGTGACGACGGCTGACCGGAGCAGGCCTCGGCGGTGTCCTGGATCGCGAGCGGCTGTGCCCGGGTGGCGGAGCCGACCGCCGCGGACTGGCTGGCTGGCGCAGGCGATCGAGCTGTCCCGCCGCTGCCCGCCATCGCCGTCGGCGTTCTGTGTCGGCGCCGTGGTGGTGGCGCCGACGGCGACGGTCATGGCCACCGGCTACTCCCGGGAGACGGGACCCGCATGACGCACGCGGAGGAGGCGGCGCTCGCCAAGATCGATCCGGCCGATCCGCGGCTCGACCTCGGCCACCCTGTACAGCTCGCTGGAGCCGTGCCGGGTCCGCGCCTCCCGGCCCCGGCCTGTGCCGAGCTGATCATCGCGGCGGGCCTGCGCCGCGTGGTGATCGCCTGGCTGGAGCCGCCGGTCTTCGCGCCCGGGGGAGGGGCCGCGCTGCTCCGCGAGGCAGGGATTACGCGTGGTGGAGATCCCCGGCCTGGCCGCCGAGGCCCGCGCCGTCAACGCGTCTGTGCTGGACGCATGACGGGCCGCGAACGACGACGGCCAGGCTCCGGCTACTCCGCCGGTATCCGTGAACGACCGCCTGGCGGCCCGTTCTGGCCTGGATGTGGCTAGCGATAGTAGTCCTCTTGGTCATTCGGTCAGGAACTCTGCGCTGGATGGCCGGCTACACGGCCAGCCCGGCGAGCTGCGGATCCTGCAGGGCAGCCCCGTAACGCATCGCGGCGAGCTGTCCGATGGCGGGATGGGCGCCGAGCAGCCGCCCGCTCTCCAGGCCGGCCTTGGCCGCCACGGCGGCCAGATCAGCCGGGCCGAACTCGGGCCCGATAACGCAGGGCGCGAGGGCCACCCTGGCCACGCCGGCGTCCCGCAACTGCCCAGTGGCCTGATTGATGCTCGCCGAGTCGCTGAGCGAGGCGGCGGCCACCGGCAGGATCAGCCGGGCGGCCAGGAGCACGGCGACGGTTCCGGCGACAGACAGCGCCTCCGCGCCGCCCAGGGCGGCCACGAGGACTCCCTGGGCGGCGGTGGTGACGCTCATTTGGCCGATCTGGTCAACACGGGCCAGGCCCGCCTCTGAGAGGCGGGCGTGCAGAGCCCCCGCGAGCACTGGGTGCGCGCCGAGTGGCTTGGCCACGATGACGGGGAAGCCGCCCGCCGTGACGGCCGCGGCCAGCGCGGCGTCGGCCTCGGGGTCCGGGCAGATGAGCAGCGGGATCACGACGGCGCACGGCAAGCCGTCGCTGCTGTGGAAACCGGCGAGAACAGCGTCAAGCCGCTGGCCGTCGCCCTCCAGGTACCCGTAGCGCACGGTCACTCCGGGGCACGATGCGCGGGCGGCCGCCACGACCCCCGTGGCGACGTCGTCGCTTTACGCGCTTTCCGCACCGGGAACGGCCAGCACCAAGGCCGGGGCCTCCGGTGGCACCGAGAGCTGGTGCTGGCTCCGATGACGCCCGCTGGGGCGGTAACGCGAGGTGCGTACCGGAAGAGCTTCCGGGGCACGGTCATCAATACCCATAGTTGGGCATAATAACTAAAAGGGAATGATTCAGCCGGAAAATCCAGCGATAACGATATGAATTCGTATCGGCCGCGATAGCTGGGCATCCAGCATACCTGGCAGTGGGGTTCTCGCGGGTACGGATGGCTCCGGCCACGTCCCGGGGACAGCGCCGCCGAGCCCGGCGGCGGTGAGTCCTTCACGCCGACCCACCCGCAGGTGCGCGGCGGGGCGGCACCCGGGATACGGGTGGCCGATCTGGATGGGTGGCCCGCCGTGTGCTCGCGCAGGCCGGTGCCAGCTCGCCGTCCGGGTACCAGCCCTCGTTCGCCCCGCGCCCCTTCCCGGCCGCCATCTGCACGTCCGCCAACGACGCCGCACTGCACGGCACCCCGGCGGCTGTCGGCGGCCCGATGGCGGCGTGCCCAGCGTGGACGGCGGTGCCGTGGTGGAGGGGCGGGCAGCGGATGGCCGCGATCTCCTTCACGATCGGGCCGCCGGTGGCTATGGCGACGGCCGGGCGGTGCACGAGGATCAGCACGTCCCCGACGAAGGAGCCATCCCGCGACCCCTGACCGCCCGCTGAGCTCCAGGGGAGGGCCGGGCCTGTGCATTGCCTGATCAATCCAATTGTCCAAGGTAATAACGGGAAGGTTATCCGCGATAGTTCGTTTAGCGCGAATCCAAGCAGCACAGGCACACCGGGGTGCGTGTCCGGCCACCGGCCCGGAAGGCGGCCCGACCCTCTCACGGCCGTCTGGCCACCCATACGGTTCTCGTGGTGCGGACGGTGAGGTCCTCGCGCCGCAGGATGCTGTCGGGCCCGTCGCTGTCGAGAAGGGTGTCGAGCGTGGCGAGATCGTCGGCGCTCATCTGGCCGTCGAGGCCGGATCGCAGGCGCTGCAGGGATGCCTGAGCGTAGCGGCAGGCGGAGGCGGGAAGCGGGGGCCTCAGGTCGATGGCGAAGTGCCGCACGGCCTCGATGGTGAAGCCGGCGTGGTCCAGGCGGGGGCCCCAGTCAGAGCCGAGATGCGGTAGCTCGACGGCCCGTCCTGCGGCCAGGGCGGCATGGCCGCGTGCTTCGAGTCCAGGGCGGCCGAGACCCAGGTCATCGGGCAGGAAGCGCGGGAAAGACTCCATCTCGGCCACCGCCAGGAGCCCGCCGGGGCGGATCGTGGCGAAGATGTCGGCGAGGACGCGGTCGGGATCTGCCATGTGGTGCAGGGATGACGATGCCCACACCAGGTCAACGGGGTCGATGGCCGGCCACGCCGCGTCCAGGTCGGCCTGCACCGTGCGGACCCGGGCGGCCACGCCGAGATCGCGGGCTTTGCCGATGAGGCGGTCCAGCAGTGCCGCGGATATGTCCAGGGCGATCACGTCGGCTCCCTCGAAGCGCTGGAGCAGGGCGAGGGCGCCGGTACCGGTTCCGCTGCCCAGGTCGAGAATCTGGCGGCCGGGCAGATCAGCAGCCAGCCCGTGGATCCAGTCGATCACTTCGGACAGGTAGGAGTGCAGGACCTCGGCATCGAGGTCCAGGAGTTCGGCCATGGCCGCCGGGTCGGTCTCGGCAGGGTGCTGGTGGTGATGGTTTCCCATGCTTCGACTCTACGAGTGAGGGCCGCCGACGGCCTGGCCGGCGTAGTAGTCGGCCGCGCTCCGGCTGGCCATGGAGCGCGGACTGGAGAACATCACGGTCGAGGAGATCACCGCCGAGGCGGATGTGGCCCTCCGGACCTTCAGCAACTACTTCTCCAGCAAGTACGAGGCGATCTGCGCCCTCGGGACGGACCGGGTCCAGCGCATAGGGCGCGACGCTGCTCGCGCGGCACGGCGTGTTCCCAGCCGCCCGGCGCGGGCGCTCAGAACAGCCGCAGCGCACCGTCATCGGCACCGCGCATGGACTCGTAGTCCAGAGTGACGCAGCGGATGCCGCGGTCCTCGGCCAGCACCCGGGCCTGGGGCTTGATCTCCTGAGCGGCGAAAATCCCCTGCACCGGAGCGAGCAGCGGGTCGCGGTTCAGCAGATCCAGGTAGCGGGTGAGCTGCTCGACCCCGTCGATCTCGCCCCGGCGCTTGACCTCGATGGCGACGGCGACACCAGCCGGGTCCCGGCACATCAGGTTGACCGGCCCGATCGCGGTCGGGTACTCACGGCGGACCAGCCGCCAGCCCTCGCCGAGCACGGCCATCTGGGCCGCGAGCAGCTCCTGGAGGTGTGCTTCCACGCCGTCCTTGACCAGGCCGGGATCCTCGCCCAGCGCGAACGAGGAGTCGCTGAGGATCTCGGAGATCTCGATGGTCAGCGTCTCGCCGGATTTGCCGGTGACGACCCACTGGCCCGGCTGCTCGTCCAGCCGGCAGGGCGGGGACATCCAGTTGAGCGGCTTGTAGCTGCCGCCATCGGCGTGGACCAGTACCGACGAGTCGGCCTTGATGATCAGCAGGCGCAGGGCGGGAGGAAGATGGGCGGACAGCCGTCCCGCGTAGTTGACGCTGCACCGGGCGATGACAAGCCGCACGAGAGCCAACTGTAACCCCAGATCGGCGAGCGTGCGCTCCACGGCGCTCAGGGTCTGGGGCCGTTGCCGGGAGAAGTGGTGGGCGTGGTCGCCAGCAGGGCGGGGAGCTGGCCCAGTTCCTTCTGGTAGGCGGCGCGGTACTGCTGGACCTCCTTGGTGAGCTGCTGCTGGTGCGCCGCGGCGCTCAGGCCGCTCGATCCCGTGGCCGGCGGCGGACCGAGGCCGGGACCGAATGTGAAGCCGTCCTGCGCGGCTGCGGCGTTTCCTACGTATCCCCACCGCCCGAAAGGTGCTCCGTCGCTTCCCAGATAGCCGGGCACACGTATCCCGAACTGGACGTCGCCCGCGTCGCCGGCGTAGCCCGCGGCGGTCATGCAGGCCGTGGCCAGTTGGGCGCTCGTGGCGTTGGGCGCCAGCCCGTCGCCGGTCGCGCCGAGTTCGGCGTAGGGCGTGAAGGCCTCCTTCGCCACCGCCGCGGCCACCGAGGTGGGCATCGCCGGTCGGCCGACGCTCGGTGCCGTCACACTGGTGCCCGGGCTCTTGGTACCGGAGTCGGCGGAGCAGGCGGCCGCGCTCAGGCCGGCGCAGCAGCAGACCAGGACCGCGATTCCCGCCCGGGCCCGGCCCAGCCGGGGGCTGCGTCCGAGGGTACTCATCGCGCTCGTCATTACTTTCATCCTCAACGATTCGACGTCAGGCCTGCCGTAGTGCCCCTGGGCGGCCGGGAAGGCCCGCCCACAATCGCCGCGTACACGCCGTCATGACCTCAGGCTTTCGGTCCGTGGCTGGGAGGCGCGGTGGGCGTGGTCGTCAGCAGGGCGGGGAGTTTGGCCAGTTCCTTCTGGTACGCGTCGCGGTATTGGTGAACCGCCGCGCTCAGCTTTTGCTGGTTCGCGTTGAACGATCTGCTGCTCGTAGCTGGCCTGCACGGCGAAAAAGATCCCGGCCAGGTCCGTGGACTGGGTACAGGCCGCGTCCGACTCGGCCTCAGCGATCTGCGCCGCGTTCTGCGCTGCGGTCAGTGACGGGCTCGTGATCGTTCTTCCGCCGCCCGTGCTCGTCGTCTTTGATGCCGTGCGAAGGACCGCCATCACACTGCCGATCAGGGCATTCGGGCTGGAAGATTCGTAACCGTCGGCGGTCATGCAGGCCGCCCACGCCTTGGTGGCCTTGGCTATGGACGGGTCCTTGGACTCGTCGCTCTGGATAGCCTGGCCCAGGGCTCCGACTCCGGCCAGCGTGGAGTTCTGCTGACCGGCGCTGAAGTTCTGCACGATGGTGAGGCACTTGTACAACGCGTCCTGCTCCGCGCCGCTCAGGCCGGCGTCCGGTCCCGGCCCACCCCCGCCCAGGAGGAAGCCGTACTGCGCGGCTTGGGTGGTTCCCACGTATCCGAACGCCCCGAAATCGGTCGTGCCTCGCAACGTGTCCCCCACCCGCTCTCCCCCGAGAAGGGTGGGGGCGTTCGGGTACCCCGCGCCGGTCATGCAGGCGGTGCCGAGCGAGGACGCTGCCTCATTGGGCGCCAGCCCGTCGCCGGCGGCGTCGCCGAGTTCGGCGTAGGGAGTGAAGGCCTGCTTGGCCAGCGCGGCGGCAATCGACGAGGCCATCGGCGGCTTCCCGACGCTGGGCGCGGTCACGCTCGTGCCAGGCGTCTTGGTGCTGGAACCTCCCGAGCAGGCCGTCGCGGTCAGGCCCGCGCAGCAGCAGAGCAGGACCGCGAGAGCGGTGCGGGTCATCCTCGTGTTCCCTTCCCTTCACCGTCAGGCATGCCGCAGTGCCGCGAGCGGGCTGGTTCGTGAGGCGCGCAGCGCCGGATACGCCCCCGCCAGCAGCCCGACGACACTGCCGATCAGCGGTGCGGGCAGGGTCACACCCGGGTTGACCACGGCGGTCCAGTCCTTAGCCGCGGCGAAGACGACTACGGTCGCCACGCCCAGGCTGGTGCCGATCAGCCCGCCGAGGGTGCCCAGGGTGGTGCTCTCGGCCAGGAACTGGCTGGCGATGTGCCGTGGCCGGGCGCCCAGAGCGCGGCGCAGCCCGATTTCCTCGGTGCGTTCGAGCACGGCCACCAGGGTGGTGTTCGCGATCCCGACCGCGCCGATCAGGAGGCTGATCGAGGCGAGGATCAGGAACAAGCCGGTCAGGTCGCCGCTGATCTGGCTCTGCAGGCTCTGCGGGTTGGGCGGGGATGACACGACCAGCCGGCTCGGGTCATCGGGCAGTTCCGCGGCGGCGATCTGCCGCCCCACCACCCTCGCCGCGCCCAGCTTCGTCGCAATGACCATCTGGGCTTCGTCCTGGTTTCCGATGCCCGGTTCGGGATTGCCGAAGTCGGCCAGGGCCGTGCTGCGCGGAATGAGCACGGCGCTCTGGCCGGCCACCACGCGTTGCGCGGCGCTGTACATGCCGACGATCGTGTACGCGATGCCGTTGACGAACACCGCCGGCTGCTCGGCCAGACGCGCCGGGGAGATCCCGAGTTCCTTCGCAGTGCCCGTGTCGATCATCGCGACATGCTGTGCGGTGTCGTTCTCATAGGCCGTCAGCGGCGAGCCGGCGGCCATCGTCAAACCCATCGCCGCCACCGCGCCCGGCGAGGCGGCCAGCAGGTTGACGTTGCTCGCCGCAGTGGCCGACAGGCCCGGCGACGAGGTGAACTGCGTGTCCGGTGGCAGGACCACCGGCCACCACACCCCAGCCGCGACCACGCCGTCGATGTGCCGCGCGATCGCGTCGGCGTTGGCCGAGAATCCGATGGCCGGATTGGTGCCCGGCGTGG
Organism: uncultured Actinomycetes bacterium; assembly: GCA_963822825.1. Taxonomy (GTDB): domain Bacteria; phylum Actinomycetota; class Actinomycetes; order Streptosporangiales; family Streptosporangiaceae; genus JAWWPY01. Next base: position 333,449 of record CAWGIW010000025.1, read on the forward strand.
AGACGTCGTTGGCCGGCCCGTTGTCCTCCACGGTCACCGTGGTGGCGTCCAGAACGGTGAACTGCCGCGAGATCTGGCCGGCCGCGGTCGCGGTCAGCCCCAGCACGGCCACGAACGCGCCCACCCCGAGAATCGTGCCGAGCATGGTCAGCCCGGCCCGGCCCGGTCGCTGCACGATCCCCGCGACCGCCTCGGCGGACGCGTCCCGCGCGGCCAGCCGCGAGGCGGGGATGTCGATCAGGTCGGTCCGCCGGCGCGGCCGGAAACGAAGGCTAGGCATGACCGGCCTCCGCGGCCGGGTCAACGGGGCGTTGCTCGGAGAGCATCCCGTCCTTGATGGCGATCGTCCGGCCCGCGTGGGCGGCGACATTCGCGTCGTGGCTGATCACCACGATCGTGAAGCCGTTGGCGTGCAGGTCGCCGATCAGTTCCATGAGCGTGGCCGCGTTCTGCGAATCGAGGTTCCCGGTCGGCTCGTCGCACAGCAGCAGGCTGGGCCGGTTGACCAGGGCCCGTGCGATCGCGACCCGCTGGCACTCTCCGCCGGACAGGGTCGTGGGCAGCGAGTCGATCCGGTGGCCGAGGCCCACCCGATCCAGCGCGTCGAGCGCGGCCGAGCGGCGCTGCGCCCGCGGGGTGCGGTTGTACAGCTGCGCGAGCAGCACGTTCTCCTCGGCGGTGCGGTAGGCCAGCAAATGGAAGGACTGGAAGACGAACCCGATCCGCCGACCGCGCAGCGTAGAACGGTCCCGGTCCGACAACGCACCTGTGTCCAGGCCGTCGAGCAGGTATGTGCCGCCGGTCGGCGTGTCGAGCAGGCCGAGCAGGTGCAGCAGCGTCGACTTCCCCGAACCGGACGTCCCGGTCACCGCGACATAGTCACCCTCGTCGATCACCAGGTCGGCCGGGCGCAGGGCCGGGACCGGAGGCGGCCCGGGATAGGTACGCGCCAGACCGCGCAACTCGATCACCGGCCGCCCCGCGCCGGGCTCCCGGTCCGGCCCCGCCGCGGGCTGCGGCGACGGCGACGGCGAGGTATTCGTTGCGGGCCGTGGCGCCTCATCCGCTCACCACCACGCTGTCTCCCGCCGCCAGTGCGCCGACGGTCACCGGGGTCACCTGGACGTATCCGTTCTCGGACAAACCTGGGGTCACTGGTACGTTCTTCTGCTTCCCGCCCGCGGTCACGACCGTGACGAAACTGCTCCCGGACGCGGTGGTCACGATCGCGGCGACCGGTACGGTGAGCACCGCACCCTCGGTCTGCCCGGTCTCTACGGTGACCAGCACATTCTCGCCGTTCAGCGCGCCGGGCAGCGGCGAGGACGGATGAACGGTCACCGGGACGAACAGCGAGGCGCCCGAACCGCTGCCTGCCCCGCCCTGACCGCCCGACGAGCTCGAGCCCGACGACCCCGACGACCCCGAGTTGCTCGACGCCCCCGAAGAGCCCGAGCTGCCCGAAGATCCGGAGGAGCCCGCGGAGCCCGAGGCCCCGATGTCCACCGTCGTGCCAATCGGGACCGTCTGGGTCGCCGTGCCCAGCGCCGCCACGGTGCCAGTCGCACTGATCCCAGTCGCCGCGTCGCTTATTTTTACCTTCAGCCCGGTCTTGACCTGCGAGGCGTACGCCGGTGGCAGCTCACCGGTCAGCGCCAGCTCGCCGCGGGTGGACAGGGTCAGGAACGGCGAGCCGGCCTGCTGCCCGACGGCGCCGTTGACCGCGATCACGGTCGACGGCAGCGTGGGAAGGAACAGCACGTCGCCCTGTGGCACCTCCGGGCCGTTGACCGTCGCGGACGGCCCAGTCGCGGACGGCCCAGTCGCGGCGCCCGTCCCCGGCACGGGATATCCGAGATGGGTGTAGAACGCGGACACCGCATCCTCGGTGCTCGCACCGAAGTAGCCCGGCGTATCGCCCCCGTCGTAGTACCCGAGCGCGGCCAGCGCCTTTTGCAGTTCGGCCACATCCGGGCCGCTCTCGCCCGGCGACAGGTCCCGCCACGCGGGCACGGAGCCGGTCAGCACGAACATCGGCGAGCCGTCGATCTCGGCCAGCAGTTCGCCGTTCGTCACGGTGCTGCCGACCCGCACGTCCAGCTTCGATATGTAGAGCTGTGCGGCCGAGCCGCTCGCCGACACGTCGTACTGCCGCGCGGGATACACCACTCCGCGCATAGCGACCGAGGAGGTCAAGTCCTGGGACGTGACCTTCGCCGTGGTCACCGTGTCGGCCGGCGGCGCGGTGTCCGCGGCCAGCTGGGCCGGTGACTTGACGAAGGCCGCGCCGATCAGGCCGCCGGCCGACAGCAGGGCCGCCCCGATCCCCACGCCCAGCAGGATCCGGCGACGCCGGGCGAGCCGCGACCCGCGTCCCGCCGCCCGGCCCGCAACTCCGCCCGGCTGGCTCCCGGGCGGTGTCCCGGGTTCCGGCCTCGGGCCCGCTCCCGGGCGGTGTCCCGGATTCCGGCCCGTCCGGCCCGGGGCTGGAATCCCCGGGCAACGCCCGTTGCTTACGGCCGCGGCGGCTGCCGGTTTCGTTGTTCATGCTTATGTATTGCCTCGCCGGCCGGACCCGTTCCCGGGACGCCGACGTGGGCAATCACCGGCAACCGGCTATGGGCCCGGGCCGACCGGGATCCGCGCACTCGCAGTGGCCGCGGTCAGAGCCCGTCGCCGGGGCGGCCAAGCGCCCGGTAGGTCCAGCCGACGGCACGCCACAGCACCGGGTCGAGCGCGTGGCGGCCGTCGGCGACGTTACGCCGCGCCACAGCTTTCCCGATGACCTCGGGGTCTGCCTGCCGGAACTCGGGCCACTCGGTCAGCAGGAGCAGTACATCCGCCTCGGCGGCAGCGCCGAGGATGGAGCCGGCGTATTCCAGCTCCGGGTGGACCAGCCGAGCCTTGTCCGTGGCCGCCGGGTCATAAGCGGTGACGCGGGCGCCGAGGCGGTGCAGCGCGGTAGCCACATCGAGTGCGGGCGAGTCCCGGATGTCGTCGGAATCCGGTTTGAACGCGAGGCCGAGCACGCCGACGCAGCAGCCCTGGACTGACCCCCCGGCCAGCTCAGCGGCCAGTTCCACCATGCGGGAGCGGCGTCGCAGGTTGATCGCGTCCACGTGCCGGAGGAAGGAAACCGCCTCGTCCGCGCCCAGCTCCGTGGCGCGGGTCATGAAGGCGCGGATGTCCTTCGGCAGACAGCCGCCGCCGAAACCGAGGCCGGGCCGCATGCCCGCCCCGCCAATGCGGTGATCGTAGGCCAGCGCCTCGGCCAGCCTGCTGACGTCCGCGCCGGCCGCCTCACAGACCTCAGCCATGGCGTTGATGAAAGAGATCTTGGTCGCGAGAAAGGCGTTCGCGGCCACCTTGACCAGTTCCGCGGTGGCGAAGTCGGTGACGACACACGGGACCCCGGCCGCCAGCGGCTCCGCGTACACCTCACGCAGGATCGCCTCGGCGCTCGCCGAGCGCACTCCCAGCACGATCCGCTCCGGCCGCAGCGTGTCGGCCACCGCGTGTCCTTCGCGGAGGAACTCCGGGTTCCAGGCCAGTTCGACGCCTGATCCGGGGGGGATGAGCCGCGCCAGGCGGTCGGCGAGGCTCGCCGCCGTGCCCGCCGGCGTGGTTGATTTCCCAACGATCAGAGACGGCCGGTCCAGCAGTGGGGCGAGAGCGTCGATGCAGCCGAGCAATTGCGACAAGTCGGCTCCGGCCGAGTCCGCCCGCTGCGGCGTGCCCACACAGCAGAAGTGCACGTCCCCGAAGTCCGCGGCCTCCTGGAACGACGTGGTAAAGCGCAGCCGCCCCGACCGCAGGCCACGTTCGAGCACTGGCTCCAGGCCAGGTTCGTAGAAGGGCAGCCTGCCCGCCGCGAGCGCGCCGATCCGGGCCGCGTTGACGTCCACGCCCAGCACGTCGAAGCCAAGCTCGGCCATGCACGCGGCGTGTGTGGTGCCTAGATACCCGGTTCCAAGCACGGTCAGCCGGCGAGCCACGGTCACACGTCCCCCCGGGACCGGACGATCAGGTCAGCGAGAAGAGCCAGGGTGGCGATGATCAGCCCGGTCACGAAGATCAGGATGGTGTCGGCCGCGAAGTGCAGCGGGTGCACGACCAGGTCGTAGATGCCTTTGGCGAAGCCGAGGACGAGCAGGGTGAGCGCCACGGGCATGAGCACCTTGAGCGGGTTGAAGTACATCACCATCCGCAGCACCTGAAGGATGTAGCGGTAGGCGTCCCGGCCGAACTTGAACTTCGACTTGCCCGCCCGCTTCGCGTAGTCGATCGGCACGTAACGGACGTCGTGCTGGTTGGACAGGAAGGCGATCGTGATCGTGGTGACACACGAGAACCCGGGCGGAAGCAGCCTGAGGTACGGCAGCGCGACCTGGCGCCGGAACGCCCGGAGCCCCGAGTTCAGGTCCGGGATCTGGGAGTTGGTCAGCAGTTCGGCGAGCTTGCGGATGAACCACTTGGCCGGCACGCGCAGGAACTTGTGGGTGCCTTCTTCGGTGGTCCTCGCGCCCACGACCTGATCCAGGAGCGGGTCCTTCTCCAGCATCTGGACGAGCTCTGGAATACGGTCGTTCGGATACGTCATGTCGGCGTCGGTCCACACGACGATCTGGCCCAGCGCCTGCTGGGTGCCGATGCGGCGGACGGTGCCGGAGCCGCCATTGCGGTGGAAGTGCACGATCTTCAGATGCGGGAATCCCGGCGCTGCCTCGTGCAGGCGGGCCAGCGTGTCATCGGTGGAGGCGTCATCGTAGGCCACGAGCTCGTAGTCGTATCCGCTCCCGTCCATGGCCTCGCAGATGCGCGCCACCTCGGCCGTGACATGCCCCTCCTCGTTGTGGCAGGGCAGGATGATCGAGACATACGGGACCTGGGCGGACGGATCGCTCACGGGGGGTGAGGCTACTACGTCCTCCGGAGTGGCGGCGGCAGTACCGTCGAGCGGAATGGTCATCGCGATGGCTCCGACATCCAGACGTTCATCCTGAGCGGCCAATTAGGCAGTGGAGGAGTGGTCAGGGCGTGCCCGTCCTGGGTGCTGCGCAGCGCCATGATCTGCCTTACCGGGCCGCCGTAGGGGGACAGGAGTGCTGGGTGATCCGCGAGGATCACCGGCTGCCGGCCGGCCCGTTCTATCCCGCGCACGACCTGTTCCACCGTACTGGACCGGTCGGTGTGCATGCGTGCCACCGGGACGCCGCACATCCCGCGGACGTCCTCGGTGAGCCACTCGCCCACCAGGCCATCAGCGAGGAAGACGACCGACGCGTCGCGGGGAATGGCCGCGCACATGCCGTTGACCGCCGGGACCTCCCCGCTGTAGGTGGTCTGGACCGCCTGGCCGTGCGCGGTGGGCCTGAGCCCGAGCGGGCCGCCGTCCTTGACCCCCAGGCCGAAACTGGTCATCGCGGCCGGCACGACGAGAACCGCCGCGCAGAACGACGCGAGGGCACCGGTGGTCACCCAGCCGAGGTCGCTCTGCCGGGCCCGGCCGACCAGCCAGCTCGATGCCCACACGGCCAGCAGGATGAAGCCGGGCAGCACGGCGGGCACGAGCCTGCGGCTCGCCCAGGGCTGATCGGGAGTGATCGCCGGCCGGTAGAGCGTCACGACAATGGTCCACGCGAACGTCATGAGGGGGAGGGTCCAGATCGGCACGCGGCCCCACACGCACCTGCGCGAGAGCAGCGCGGCCGCGAGCATCCCAAGCAGCACGGCGGGCACGCCGATGTACCAGAACACCCAGTGCAGGCTGATCTCGTAGTACAGCCGGGTCGGGTTGACCCGCAGGTGATCGGCCCGCTGCATGCTGGTGACGTAGTCCGCCGTGGGCTTGGTCACCTTGCCGCGTACCGTCTGCAGGTACGGGCGGATGGCAAAACCGGCCACCACCACGAATGGCAGCAGGGCGACGGCGTTGGGCAGCCACTTTCCCGTTATCTTCGGCAGGCCACGCCGCCACAGCAGGGCTACGGCCACCGCCACCGCGAGCACCACGACGCCGCCGACCAGCGCCAGCGGCTCCAGTGACGTCTTGATGCTGGCCAGATACGGCCGGGACAGGAGCAGCCCGTCGGCCGCACCATAGAGCCCGCCGACCACGAGCCCACCGAGCAGCGCGATCCCCTGCGTACGGCGCCGGCCGATGAGCAGCAGCCCGCAGTACGGGATCACCGGGAGGATGTCGCTCGCTCCATCGACGCGCACCAGCAGGGTCAGGCCGAGGGCGAGCCCGCCCAGGGCCGCGGTGACCCGCCGGCCGGTCCCGTCCGTCCCGAACGAGTCGATGACGAGGCAGAACCCGCCGAGGAACAGGATCTGCACCAGCGGCTCGCTGTAGTTCGACCGGCTGGTGAACATCTCCGGCAGTGAGATCGCGAGGATGAGCGCCGCCAGCGGGGCCCATCGCGGCCCGACGAGCCGGGCGGCGAGGCCGCCGAAGGTCAGCACCGCAAGCGCCCCGAGGACAGGGGCCATGGCCAGCGCCGCGACCGCGCCGCCGATCCAGAAGCCGCCCGCCAGGACCATCGGCAGTCCCGCCATGAACTGCGGCACCACGGTGTCGCCGACCGGGTAGAAGGCGAAACTGTCGAAGCTGAGCCCCGGGTGGGGGCCGCCGAACGCCGCGCGGTCGGGCGGGATCGGCAGCGAGCCGTGGCCGGCGAGCCAATTGCCGAACTGGAAATACGACGCCGGATCGCGCATCACGATGATGAACTCGGAGTGATAGATCAGCTGATCAGCGCCGAAGCCGACCGCTATCGCGACCACGGCCACGACCGTCCACCACGGCGTGCGCGCGTGCTCCGGCTTGCGCAGCGGCAGCGGGCCTTCCCACCGGCCGGGGATCCAGCGCAGGCCGAACACCACCAGCACCGCCGCGAGCGGCACCGATACCACCAGCATGAGGACCGGGGTGAACACGCCGAGGAGCAGCAGCGGCAGCCCGGCCAGGAGCCAGGCCATGGCCAGCAACGCCGGCAGGACGGTCAGCCTGCCGAACAGCCGGCCACGTCGGCCGGGTCGGCCACCCCCCGGCCGTCAGCCGCCCCCGGCGCCGGGGGGCCGGTGGTCGTGGTCTTGGCGCCGAGGCTCATCCGCTGGCCTTCCTGGAACTCGCGGTCCCCGCGTGCTGGCCGGCACGGTGCAGGACGACGTACCCGTCGCGCTCGAAAACCATCTGGTAACCGCTGCGCAGCAGCAGGGCGACACTCTGCTTCTGCTCAGCCACGCTCGAGAACGTGAATTCCAGCCGGGCCACGTCGGCGACCACCCAGGGCGGCCGTAGCGGGCCGTGCTTGCCGTCCCCGTCCCACAACAGCACGGTATCCCGGCCGGACAGCTGGGGGCCCAGGTTGCTCACCGCCTGAACGGTCACGCCGCTCGGCACGACCGCGACCGCCGCGGCGGCCGCTGTCATTCGCGCATTCCGATGATAGAGCGAGGGATGGAGGGCGCCCCCGAAGGCGAACCGCGGGACGAGGTACACCGCGACGGCCAGCATGGCGACCGCGCAGCCGAGGGCGACCGTGCCCGCGGCCCGGGAGGTGGCCGCCCGCGCTGTCCTCCCGGCCGCCGGGGCACTGGCCGGGCTGTACTCGGCTCCGTCCGCGGCCCGGCCACCCTCGTCGTCCACGGCCGGGCTGCCCCCGGCGCCCCCAGCTCGGACTGCCCCCGTCTCCGCGGTCGCGGCGCTGGCGGGCGGCGCGGCCCCGGCGGGCCGCGTCCGCCGGGCCGCTGAATCCTTCCTGGCCAGCACCCACCACCGGTCGAGCCGCGCGGCGCCGTCGATCGCGGCGAACGCGAAGACGATCACGAGGTAGGCGTTGTACTGGAACGAGGTGACCCACCAGTTGGGGAACTTGCTGGCCAGCATGCGCTCCAGCAGGAGCGGGATCGCGGCCAGCACGATGGGCGACCGCAGCGAGAGGAAGCAGAACGCGGCGAGCAGCCAGAGCATGGTGTCGAGCTTGACCCGCGGCGTGATGAGCAGCCGCAGGGAACTGGCCGGGTGCGTGATCAGGTGCCCGACCGCCTGCGGGGCGTTGTTACCGAGGGCCGTGTACGCCCAGTAGTAGTCGGAGCGGCCGCCGAACGCCGGGATCAGGACATAGGTCGCCAGCACGCTGTCGGCGAGCCCCACCACGACCAGGGCGACGCCGACGAGCAGCTGCCTTTTCACCACGCGCGGGCGGGCCACGGCCAGGTATATCCCGATTCCCGCGACGAAAAAGCCCATGTCCTCCTTGACCAGGAGCAGGGCCGCGAGGGCGATCAGCGCGGTGCGCAGCCGGCCCGCCGACAGGCGTTCGAGGGCCACCGCCATCAGCACCGGAGCGAACGCGACTTCGTGGAAGTCAAAGCCCACCGCAGAGGCGACCGGCCAGCTCAGTGCGTATGCCCCGGAGACGAAATAGGCGGCCGCGGTGGCCTTTCCACCGCCCCCGAACGCCCGCCGGGCGAATATCCACAGCGGCGGGATGGCGAGCGCGAAGAGAACCGCCTGCGCCACGAGCAGGGTTTGCGGGGTATTGAAGATCCAGTACAGGGGGGCCAGGGCCGCGAGTATCGGCGACCAGTGGTCGCCCAGGATCGAGAAGTCAGGGCCGAATCCGTTGTGCACGCCCTTGATGATCGAGATGCCCGGCCTGAAGTGCGCGTATGACCGTACGGCCTGGTCGAAGATCACGAGGTCGTACGACGCGGTCTGGAAGGTGTAGAAGCGCAGCAGCGCGAATACGGAGTAGGCCGCCGCGGCCGCCGCGGTCACCACGCCCACCGCGACCCGATGCGCGGGCCGGTGCGTGCTCACCCGGTCACTCGCTCCCTGCTGGACGGCATGCAGTGCGCCCTCCACCGTCACTCGCATGCCCATGATTGCGGAGAATATCTGCCCAAACCTCGGCCCGGACCAGGAATGTCGCTGTTCGCGTACCGGCCAGGAGATATTCAGCCCGGCCGGATCGGCCACCGCGCCTGCGCCTGGCCCCCGCAACGATCAAGTAATGCTGGCCTGGCGATGACCAGCTGATCATTAGCTGACCATCGGCTGACCATCGGCTGGTCAGCGGCTGGTTCCCGTCTCGCCCAACTCGGTCACGGCCCCCGGGTGCCTGGTGCCGGGGTGCCGGGGTGCCGGGGGGCTGGGGTACTGGTCCTGGGGTGCTGATGCTGGGGTACTGATGCTGGGGCGCCGGGTGAAGGCGGCCGCGATCGCGGCGGTGAGCAGGTCGCCGACGGTCATCAGGACCCGGGACACCAGGGCTACCGCGATGGCGCCCCCCGCGCCGAGCACCGGGCCCAGCGTCCAGACCAGCAGTGCTTCCCGCACGACCGCTCCGGCGGGGGCGAATACGACGAGAAAGCCGACGCTCCAGGCGAAGGCGAAGCCGCCGATGGCGAGCAGGGCCGCCTTGCCTTCGGGCGCCCCGAGGCGGACCGCGAGCAGCCAGATCTGGGTCCCGTAAAGGAACCACGAGGCGAACGCCCAGGCCAGCGCGCCTACGATCGCGCGTCCGGTCAGCGGCCGCTCCAGCGGAGGCCGCTTGGCCAGCCGGAGCAGCCGGGCCAGGACGGTATTGAGCACCTTCGGATGCAGGCCGACCAGCAGGACGGGGGCGGCCAGGAGGGCCCACAGGTACGGCGTCGATCCCCCGACGAAAGGCAGCGCGATCAGCGCGGTCAGCAGTCCGCTGAACAGAGACAGCAGCATGGTGAGCACCGAGACGCTGGCCGAGCGGTGCCGGGGCACCCGGTATGCGGTGCCCAGTTCCATCTGGGCCAGGACCGGCCAGACCGAGCCGGGCAGGTACTTGCCTAGCTGGCCGACGAACATGATCCGGGCCGCGGCGCGGACGGGCAGCGGCGAGCCGAGCGCCGTCAGCAGCTGCCGCCACACCAGCATCATGGCGAACAGCCCGGCCAGCACGCAGAGCAGGGCGGCCGCGACCGTCAGGAACCCGGCCACCGACAGGAACCCGAGGCTGGACAGCGCGGCCCGCACCTTTGTCCAGTCCTCGGCCACCGCGTACCCGCCAAGGCCGACCGTGACCGCGACGAACCCCCAGCGCACCGGCCGGCTGCCGGTCAGCCGGCCGAGTGCGGCCCACCGGCTGCGGCGCTGGCCAGGCACCGCGCCGCCGACGGTGCCCGATTCGTCGATCGGGGCGTCGACTTGGTGGTCCGACATAGCCAGAGCCTATTCGCTGCGGCCGATCCCGACCGGACGATCTCGGTCCGTGGTGCTTCCCGGAGCCGTTAGGGTACGCACATCATGCGCGTTCTTCTCTTCGGTACCTATGACACCTCGACCCATCCGAGGGTGGCCACGATCGCGGAGGGCCTGCGGGCCCGCGGATTCGACGTGGCCGAGTGCAACGCGCCGCTGGGCCTGGACACGGCGGCCAGGGTGGACATGCTGGCCCGCCCCTGGCGGGCGCCGGCGTTGCTGCTGCGGCTCGCCCGGCGCTGGACGACGCTGGCCCGGGCCGCCCGCCGGATGCCGGCGCCGGATGTGGTGCTGGTCGGGTATCTCGGCCATTTCGACGTCCACTTGGCCAGGCTGGTCTTTCGCCGGGTGCCGGTCGTGCTCGACCATCTCGTCGGGGCCAGCGACACCGGGCGGGACCGGCGGCTGGACGGCGGTCCGCGGCAGGCCCTGCTGCGCATGATCGACTCCGCCGCGCTGCGGGCCGCCAGCATCATCGTGGTGGACACCGACGAGCACCTGGCCGCGCTGCCCGCAGCGTCCCGGGCGCGGGCCGTCGTGGTGCCGGTCGGCGCGCCGTCGGCCTGGCGTGCGGCGTCGCCGCCCGCCGAGCCACAGGACGCGTCCGGCCCGCTGCGGGTGGTGTTCTACGGCCTGTATACCCCGCTGCAAGGGACCCCGGTCATCGGCGCCGCACTGGCGCGGATCGCTGGAGCGCCGATCGAGGTGACCATGATCGGCAACGGTCAGGACGAGGCCGAGACGAGAGCCGCCGCCGCGGCCAACCACGCCGTTCGCTGGCTGGGATGGGTACCCGCCGTCGATCTGCCCGCACTGGTAGCCGGGCATGACGTCTGCCTTGGTATTTTCGGTACCGGGGACAAGGCGCTGCGGGTGGTGCCGAATAAGGTTTTCCAGGGCGCGGCCGCCGGGTGCGCGATAGTGACCTCGGACACCGCCCCGCAGCGACGGGCGCTGGCGGACGCGGCCATCCTGGTCCCACCGGGTGACCCAGAGGCGCTGGCCACAGCGTTGCTGCGGCTGGCCGGTGACCGCAACGAACTGGTCCGGCTGCGCCGGCTGGCCTATCAGCTGGCCCAGCAGCAATTCGCGCCCGAGCAGATCGTGGCCCCGCTGGTCCAGGAACTGGTCCCGGCCAGCGGGACCGCCGCGGTCGCGCGACCTTCATGATGAGGAGTTCGGTATGGTCTCCCGTGTGACAGCAGCGGAGTCAAGGGCCGACGTCAACGCGGTTGCCCCGCTAACCCCGAACGCCTGGCTGCGCTACGACGTAGTGAAACGCATCCTGCCGGCCGGCATCACCGACGTGCTGGAGGTCGGCTGCGGCCAGGGCGCGCTTGGCGCCCGGCTGGCGCAGCGCTACCACTACGTCGGCGTCGAGCCGGACCAGACGTCCTGGGCGGTGGCCCAGCGCCGGGTCAGTGCGGTGGCCACCGGCGAGGTCCGTAATGTCACGGTCGAAGCGATCGGCGACGAGCGGTTCGACCTGGTCTGCGCGTTCGAGGTGCTCGAACACATCGAAGACGACGAGACCGCGGTGAAGGAGTGGGCGGGCCGGCTCCGGGCTGGTGGATGGCTGCTGCTGTCGGTCCCGGCGCACCAGCGCCGCTTCGCCCCGGCCGACGAGATGGCGGGCCACTTCCGTCGCTACGATCCCGCGGTCATGGCGGCGCTGCTGGCCAGGTGCGGCTTTGGTGAGATCACGATTCGCCAGTACGGCTTCCCGCTTGGCTACGTCCTGGAGGCGGGCCGCAACCAGATCGGCCGCCGTCGGCTTGCTGCCGCGACCGGCAAGTCCATTGAGGAGCGCACCGCCGGATCGGGCCGGTTGCTCCAGCCGTCGGGCGCCAGGCTTGGTGCGGCCATCCGGTGGGGAACCGCGCCGTTCCGCGTGATCCAACGGGCGTTCCCGAATACCGGGACCGGGCTCGTGGTCCTGGCCCGGCTGTCCGGCTAGCCATCAGGCCGCACCTGGCGCCCCAGTCGAGATCACGGCCAGACTCCCGCCGCTGCCGGAAGAACTGATCCCAGAACTCAGCACCCGCACAGGTCACTTCACTGCGTTACGCCCGGTCGCCCAGGAACCGAGCGCGTTCGCCGAGGGCATTTCAATGCCAGCGCCGACGGCCTGAACAGGCTTCCCAGCAGCCGCGGCAGCGTAACTATCCGGCCGACGTTCATGGACAGCGCACCAGCCGCCGCGCGGCGCCTAAAGCCCCGGACGGCACCTGGAGCCCACCCCGCACCGGGCGATAACAAACCGCACAGCAGCCGACTGTAATGTCGCCGCCATGGAGCTTCGCGAAGTGGCGGTCGCCGGCCCCGCGGCGATGGGCGCGGGCATCACCGAGATGTTCGCGCGCGCGGGCCTGGCCGCCGCGGCTGGCCATGCTCGATGACATCGGCGCCGCGCGGGCGCATGCGGTGCTCGCCTCGATACACGCGCGTTACGGGGATCCGGCCTTCGCTCGCGTGCCGCTCCTCGCCGGGCCGGCCACGGCCCGGCTCGCGTTCCATGCTGGCGGATCGGGCCGGTGACGGCCACATGAGCCCGCGCAAGGCCCGTCGCCTGCCTGACGACCTCCCGCGCCGGGGACGCGGGGGGACCGGCCGCGGCGGGGCGAGCCTGGCCGGACGGGGCGGGACCACCCGTGGCGGGCCCGGCGGGGGAGCGGCCGGTGGGGGGGCCGGGCCGGCCGATGGTGCCGGGCGTCCCCTCCTTCCCCTCGGCCCGGAGCGCCACGAGTCGTGGCCAGACGGGGAGTGGGTGGTCCGGCTCGTGCCGGGCGATGCCGCGGTGAAGGGCTATCGTTGCCCCGGATGCGATCAGGAAATCCCCCCGGGAACGCCGCACCTAGTCGCCTGGCCGGCGCTGACCCCGGGGCCGAGCGAGCGGCGGCACTGGCACCGTCCCTGCTGGGAGCGTCGCGGCCACCGGGCCCCCGGAATCCGGCGCGGCCGGTAGACGACGAGCATGTGACGGCGGATCTGGCCGGGTCAGTACTGGCCCGAGGGACGACCCCGGAGGGCACCATCAAGCGAAGCGGCCGCGAGGGAGGCCATGAATTGAGCGAGATCAGGGCGAGCACGATCCTGCCCGCCCGGCGCGAGCGAGTCACCCTGCGCACCGGTGACGGCCTTGCCCTGACCGGGGAACTGGCCTTGCCCGCGGGCGAGGAGCCGGTGGCCACGCTGGTCTGCCTGCACCCGCTGCCGACTCAGGGCGGGATGATGGACAGCCACATCCTGCGCAAGGCGTCCTACCGGCTGCCCGCGCTGGCCGGGCTGGCCGTGCTCAGATTCAACACCCGCGGCACCTCGTCGGCGCATGGCCGCAGCCAGGGTGAGTTCGGTGAGGGGGAAACGGAGCGCCACGACGTGGCCTCCGCGATCGCCTGGTCGGCCGCGGCCGGGCTGCCCCGGCTCTGGCTGCTGGGCTGGTCGTTCGGCACCGAACTGGCGCTGCGATGGGGACTGGATCCGGCCGTCGAAGGGGCCATCCTGCTCTCGCCGCCGCTGAAGCGGGCCGGCGACCAGGATCTGGACTCCTGGGCCGCGTCCGGGAAGCCAATGCTGGTGCTCGTCCCGGAACTCGATGACTACCTGCGCCCCGACGAGGCGCGGCAGCGCTTCGCGCGGGTCCCCCAGGCTGAGATCGTGGGGGTGGACCGGGCCAAGCACCTGTGGATCGGCGAACCCTACGTCCGTATCGTGCTGAACGAGATCGTGCGCCGGGTCAATCCGGCCGCCTGGCCGCTGCCGACCGAGTGGAAGGACTGACCGTGCCACTTTTCGACCTGACCGGCAAGAAAGCTTTCGTGACGGGCGCGTCGCGGGGAATCGGGCAGGTGATCGCGGTCGCCCTGGCCGAGGCGGGGGCCGACCTGGCCCTGGTGGCCCGCGGTGCCGATGGCCTGGCCGATACGGCGGCGCAGGTGGCCGCCCATGGCCGGAAGGCGTTCGTCATCCCGGCCGACGTGACCCGTCAGGAGGACGTGGCCGCCGCCGCCGCCGCGGCTATCGAGCAACTCGGTCACGTGGACATAGTCGTGAACAACGCCGGCGGCTCCGACTTCCTGGTGCCCTTCCTTGACCTGCGGCTGCCCGGCTGGAACAAGATCCTCAGGCTGAACCTGGATTCCGCGATGTACGTCTGTCATGCGATCGGCGCTCACCTGGTGGAGCGGGGCCAGGGCTCGGTCATCAACGTCGCCTCGGTCGCGGGGGTGGCCGCGTCTCCCTTTCTTTCTCCCTACGGGGCGGCCAAGGCGGGCCTCATCTCGCTGACGAAATCGCTCGCGGTCGAATGGGCGACGCTCGGCGTCCGGGTCAACGCGCTCTGCCCGGGGTGGACCGCCACCGACCTCAACCGGAACCTGTGGCAGGACGAAACCGCCGGGAAGGCCACCGTGGCCACGGTGCCGATGCGGCGCTGGGGCCGGCCCGAGGAGATGGCGGGCCCGGCGGTCTTCCTGGCCAGCGACGCCTCGTCGTACATGACCGGGCAGACGCTGATCATCGATGGCGGCCAGACCGCGGTGAACTGACATGTAATGAGGGGCCGGCGCGTAACGCGCCGACCCCTCATCGATGTGCGGTGACTACTCGGTCCACCAGTCCTCGTCGTTGGCCTTGTTGGCCTTGGCCGTGACCGGCTGCTTGCTCGCGACCGTGGCCGGGGGCTGCTGCTGGCCAGCGGGCGGCGCGGGCGGCGCGGGCGGGCGCTGCTGGCCGCCGTTACCACCGTTGCGTGGTTCCTCGCGCCGTGGCGCTGCGGCTGGCGGGGGCGGCGGAGCGGCCTGCTGCGGGGCGCTGACGGCCTTCTGGGCACCGACCCCGACGGCCTGCCGACCCGGTGTGAGGGCGTCGGCCAGGCCACCCATCTGGGTGCCCAGCAGCTGGCTGATCTGGGCCAGGTGGGTGGAGATGCTCTCCTTCTGCTTGGACAGGTCGTCGACCTCGCGCTGCGCCGAGGCCCGGTGCCGCTCGATCTCGCTCTTGGTGTCGGCCAGCAGCTGTTCGGCCTGGCTCTTCGCCTGCGCGACGATCTGGTCGGCGTTCTTCTTGGCGTTGCTGACGAGCTGCCGCGAGTGCTGGTCGGCCTCCCGCCGGGACTGCTCGGCCTGGGCGCTGGCCTTGGTGGCCCGCTGCTCCGCCGTGGCCGCCCGCTGCTCGGCCTCGGTGACCAGCTTCTGGGTGGCTGACTGGGCCGCCGCCAGGCGCTCGGCTTCCTGCCGCTCGGCTTCCTCGCGCCGGGAGGCGAGCTGGATCTCGAATTCCGCCTCCGCCTGGGCCCGCTGCGCTTCGCTCTCCTCGAGGATCCGCTGGGCCTGGCTGCGCATCTCGTCCGACTGCCGCTTGGACGTGGTGAGGATCTCGTCGCGCTCGCGCTTGGCGGACGCCTTGAGCTGAGCCACCTCCCGCTCGGTGGTGGTGCGCAGCTTGGCGATGTCCCGCTCGATCGCGGCCCGCTTCTCGGCGACCTCGTGGTCGGCGGTGGCGCGCAGCTTGGCCACTTCCCGCTCGGTGGTCGAGGTCAGCTCGTCCGCCTCGCGCCGCGCGCCCGTCTTGATGGCGTCCGCTTCGCGCTCGGCCGACCCGCGCAGGTCGTCGGTCTCCCGCTTGGCATTCGCGCGCAGTTCGGCCGCCTCGTTCTCGGCCGCCGCCCGCACCTCCGCCGCGTCAACCTTGGCCGCCGCGTTGAGCTCGTTCGCAGCGGACCTGGCCTCCTGGGCGATCTCGGTGGCCTGCTCCTCGGCGAGCCGCAGTAGCTGCTCGATGCGGGAACCGAGCCCGGCGTAGGTCGGCCGCTCCTGCTCACGGATCTGGCGATGCGCGTCAGACAGCTCCTGCTGGAGTGCCTGAACCTGATCGCGGTGCTGGCGCACCTCACTGTCGAGTTGCTTGAAGTGCTCGTCAACCTGGTGCGGGTCGTATCCCCGCATGACCCGCGCGAACTCACGGGGCGTGGCTTCCTCGAAGAAGTTGCTGAGCTGGGCGTCGATTTCAGGCTGCATGTGGCTTAATCCTGGGTTAGACGGGGGGGACATGCGGGGGAGTGGACGATACTTTGCGATCCGCCCCACAGGCCCGGGCAGTTAATCCCTGGCCCGGCAGACACGGAATCGCGACCGGTCGCCCAGTGGATTGGAGCGTACTCCCCTAGGCCCGGCCAGGCGGGCGCCTTCTCGTTTCCTCTTGCCATAATCTGCACTTTTGCCTCACGGGTAGCGACTCAGGCACGCGCTGATGGTCTCCGTGTAGCGGGCGTAATTGGACAATACGGTATATCCCGGTCAGCCGGGTGCCGTTTGGACGAGTTCTGTGAGCACCCCACCGAGGTCGGCTGGATGGACGAAAGCGATCGAGGCACCCATCGAGCCGTGCCGTGGCCGCTCATCCAGCAGGCGAACCCCGCTCGCCCCGATCGCCGCGAGCGCCTGTGGGAGGTCGGGCACGCCGTAGCCGATGTGGTGAATCCCCTCCCCGCGACGGGCCAGAAACCGCCCGACCGGCGTGTCCGCGGCGAGCGGCTCGATCAGCTGGATCCAGGAAGATCCTCCCGGGCCGTCAGCCACATGCAGCATCGCCTCGCGGACGCCCTGCTCCTCGTGGACTTCCCGGCTCGTCACGGTGAGCTCGAAGAGCGACTCGTAGAAGGCGACCTTCTCGTCAAGGTCATGGCAGGCGATCCCCACATGATCGATGCGGATGAGCACGAGTGCTGCACCTCCTGCCGCGTCGTCTCCTGGCTCCGGCAACTCCAGGAGGGGGCCTGTCCCTGGGTATCGTGGCATGCATCCGGATTCCGGCGAGCCGCCGGGCCGGCCGGCCAGCGGAGGTAGGCATGCGGGAAGCGGTGATTACCGGTGGCGCCCGGACGGCAGTGGGCCGCCTGCTCGGCTCGCTGAGCGGCTTCACCGCCGCGGAACTGGGCGGCGTCGCCATCAAGGCGGCGCTGGAGCGGGCGGGTATCACCGGTGAGCAGGTCGAATACGTGATCATGGGCCAGGTCCTGCAGGCCGGAGCCGGACAGGTGCCCGCGCGCCAGGCCGCGGTGGCCGGCGGCATCCCGATGACCGTCCCGGCGACCACGATCAACAAGGCCTGCCTGTCCGGGCTCGACGCGATCGCGCTCGCCGCGCAGCTCATCCGGGCCGGGGAGTTCGACGTCCTGGTGGCGGGCGGCATGGAATCCATGACCGGTGCCCCGCACCTGCTGCCCGGCGCGCGCGCCGGGCACAAATACGGCTCCATCGAGATGCTTGACGCGATGGCGTGGGATGGTCTGACCGACGCGTTCGACCGGGTGCCGATGGGCGAACTCACCGACCGCCACAACACGATCCTGGGCATAGGCCGTCAGGAGCAGGACGAGTTCGCGGCCCGATCCCACCAGCGGGCCGCCGCCGCCATCAAGGACGGACTGCTGGCCGTGGAGGTCACCGCCGTCTCGGTCCCGCCGCGGCGCGGCGAGCCGATGATCTTCGACACGGACGAGGGTGTCCGCGGCGACGCCACGGTGGAGTCGATGAACAAGCTGCGTCCCGCGTTCGCCACGGAGGGCACGATCACGGCGGGGTCCGCGTCGCAGATCTCGGACGGCGCGTGCGCGGTCGTGGTGATGTCGGCCGAGGCCGCGGCGGCATCCGGGGCGCCCGTTCTGGCCGAGATCGGGGCGCACGGCAACGTGGCCGGCCCGGGTAACTGGCTCCAGTCGCAGCCCTCGGCCGCCATCAACCACGCGCTCGGCAAGGCCGGCCTTAGGGTGGGAGATCTCGATCTGATCGAGATCAATGAGGCGTTCGCGGCGGTCGTCATCCAGTCCATGCGCGACCTCGCTGTCGGGCCGGAGAAGGTCAACGTCAACGGGGGCGCCATCGCGATCGGCCACCCGATCGGCGCGTCCGGGGCCAGGATCGCCCTGCACCTGGTGCACGAACTCGGCCGGCGCGGGGGCGGCCTGGGCGCGGCCGCGCTCTGCGGTGGCGGCGGCCAGGGCAGCGCGTTGCTGCTGCGGGTGCCGGCGCCGGCTGAGCGTGGCTGACCTCCGCGTGCCCTCGCGGACGGCTCGTGCGGCCGAGGCCGCAGGCAGCGCAGCGGAGGCCACGGGCGGCCCGGCGGAGGCCACGGCCAGGGCGGAAGCCACGGCCGGCGCGGCGGAGGTCATCGATCGCGTCCGCGGCGGTGACTCGCGGGCGCTGGCCAGGCTCATCTCACTGGTCGAGAATGGCTCGCCTCAGCTCCGGCCGATCATGAAGGCCCTGGCCCGATTCACCGGCCAGGCCCGGGTGATCGGGCTGACCGGTGCGCCCGGGGTCGGAAAGTCCACGGTCACCGGCGCCCTGGTGGCTGCCTACCGGGAGCGCGGCCTCCGGGTGGGTGTGCTCGCCATCGACCCGACGTCACCGTTCACCGGCGGGGCCCTGCTCGGCGACCGGGTGCGGATGCAGGATCACGCCACCGACGAGGGGGTGTTCATCAGGTCGATGGCCACCCGAGGGCACCTGGGCGGGCTGTCTTGGACGACTCCGCAGGCCCTGCGGGTGCTCGACGCCGGCGGGTTCGACATCGTCCTGGTGGAGACCGTGGGGGTCGGCCAGGCGGAGGTCGAGATCGCGTCTCTCGCGGATTCCACCCTGGTGGTCGTCGCGCCGGGGATGGGTGATGCCATCCAGGCGGCCAAGGCCGGCATCCTGGAGATCGGCGATGTGTTCGTGGTGAACAAGAGCGACAAGCCCGGCGCCCAGGAGGCTGTGCGGGACCTGCGCACCATGATCGCGATGGCGCAGCGCGGCGAGGGGGAGTGGAAACCCCCGATTGTCAGCACTACGGCGGTGTCCGGCGATGGCCTCGCTGACCTGGTCGGCAAGCTCGACGCGCACTGGTCCTGGCTGGGCGCCTCGGGTGAGCGGGGCCGCAGGCGGCAGGCCCGCGCGCGCGAGGAGATCTCTGCCATCGCGCTCTTCACGTTGCGTCGGCGGATGGGCGGCCTGCCGGGTGACTCCCCGCTCGACGCGCTGGCCGGGCGGGTGGCGTCGGGTGAGATCGACCCGTTTACCGCTGCTGACGAGCTTATCGACGGGGTCCCGGGGCTGGCCGGCCCGGCCTGACCGGGTCTGCGGATCCCGGCAGCGTGATCGGCGGATCCCGTCAGCGTGATCGGCGGGTCTGGTCAGCGTGATCGACGGGTCCCGTCGGCGTGAGCGGTCGCGTCTTCGGCCGCCGGTCCCGTGTCGTCTCGCGCCGCCGGTCCCGTGTCGTCTCGCGCCGCCGGTCCCGTGTCGTCCCGCGCCGCCGGTCCCGTGTCGTCCCGCGTGGCCGGTTCCGCGCTCAACCTGGACCCTTCCAACGCGGCGAGGGCGGCCAGGGCGGCCAGTTCAGAGTCGATGATCGACGTGCCGCGCAGCCGGGCATCGTAGGCCGCCTTGCCGCCCCGGGCGCCGAACAGTCGCTTGGTGAGCACCAGATAGAGGACGAGCGCCACGTTGACGGCGAAGGCGGCCAGCCGCAGCGCGGTGACCTTCGTGATCAGATCGTAGATCTCATAGGGGATGAAGATCGACGTGACCACCATGGCGAAGTACTCGCCCCAGCGTTTCCCCTGCCACAACCCGATTCCCTCGATGACCTCGATCACCGTGTACACCGCGGCCGCCGCGGCGAGCCAGGTCACCGTGCGTGGGTCGAGCTTGAACGCGTGCTGGATCAGCCCGATCAGCTTGGAATGGTCGACGTTGAAGCCCAGTTGGCGCAGCGACCCGCGGACCAGAGGGAGTTCGCGGTTGAATGCCTGCTCGATCGTGTTCCTGGAGTACCTGAACCGCCAGAGACCGTACGTGATGATGGCGAAGACGATCGCCCGCAGGAACCGCTCCACGGCGAACAGCCGCAGGATGAGCGCGCTGCGCAGTTCCTTCCCACGGCGCACGGCAGGCGCCTTGGCCGCCGGGCCGCGGTGAGTCGGCTCACCGGGCACGAACGTGCCGCAGCGCAGGCAGCGCCATGTTTCGCCCGCCGCCGATGTGGCCCGCAGCCGCGCCTGAAGCCCGGGCTCCTCGGCGGCATAACTATGGTGGCCCCGCACCGCGCACGTCAGAAGGCTCCAATCCACACAACCCAGCCTATGGCAGCGATCACAGCGCGTCGCCGCGGAAGCGCGGACCGCCCTCGCGGCCTGCCCGTGATCCGGCCGCTAAGGCGTGTCCCGTGGCTCTTCAGCCTGCTGCACGGTGTTTGGCTGCACCGTCGGCGGAGGGCGCCTCCGGCGGCCGCTCGCGACGGCCAAAATCCACGGGACACGCCTAATCCATCGATCGGTGCGGTGGGTGATCAGCTGATGATGACCCCGTCGGCCAGCGTGAGCACCTCGTCGCAGGCGAGCGCGAGCGCCGCCCGGTCCCGCCCGAGGGCGATGATCGCGGTGTCCCGCCCCAGGTCGCGGATGCCGGCCGCGACGCTGGCCGTGTCGCCGGGGGCGAGATTGTCGAGCATGCCGTCGATCAGCAGCAACTCGGGTTCGTGTACGCAGGCCGCGGCCAGCCGCGCCCGCCGCCCGATCACCGTGGGCGCGGCCCGAAGCGGCACATCGGCCCAGGGTGTCAGGCAGAGCCGGTCCAGGATGGCGGCGGCCAGAGCCTCACGGTCGCAGCCGGGAAGCCTAGCTATCCGGGCTGCGTGCCCGACCAGCCCGCGAATCCGGAAGCCCGGCTGTGACCGGGTGGACTGCCGCGCAATGCCCACCGCCTGCCGCACCGCGGCCCGGCCCTGCGGGGTCGTCAGGTCCTGGCCGAGCACCCGGAGCTCTCCGTAGGCGGGCCGGGCGAGGCCAGCCAGCAGGTTGACGACCACCGCGCCCGCGCCGTCCCGGCTGATCGCGATGCCGATGGCAGGCCGTCCGGTGAGTGGCACGTCCATCCGGAAGCTGGCCGTGCGGAGAACCCAGGTCCAGCCGTGCCGAACGCCAACCCCCGCGGCGAGCACGGGCGCCATTCCGGTCAGCGCGTAGCTGGACGAATACCCCATCCCCCGTTCTCGCATGAGCGGCCCCCTCAACTGGCAATATAACTCGTAGCAACAGAACTGTCACTGGGAGTAGTTACCACCCGAGTCAGTCACGGAGCCGTCGGCATCGTGGCCGGACCCAGGGGACACGCCCGGCCGGCACCGTGGGCCGCGCGAGTACCGTGTGCCTGTGCCCAACCCGCTGGACCTCCCGTTCGATCCGATCGCCCGCGCGGCGGAAACCTGGGAGCAGCGATTCGGGCCATCGGACGCGATGGCCGCCGTCACCTCGATCATGCGGGCGCAGCAGATTCTGCTCGCCGAGCTGGACACCGTCCTGCGGCCGCATCGGCTCACATTCGCCCGGTATGAGGCTCTGGTGCTGCTGACCTTCAGCCGCCGCGGCGCGCTGCCGATGTGGGTGATCGGCCAGCGGCTGATGGTGCACCCGACCAGCGCCACCAACACCATCGACCGGCTGGAGCGCCGTGGCCTCGTCGTCCGCCGCCGAACCCGCGTGATGGCCGGGGAAGCTCGCTGAGATCACCGCGGCTGGCCGCGAGGTGGTCACCCGGGCGACCGCGGACCTGATGGCCGCCCAGTTCGGCATGGCCAGCTACGACGTGGGTGAGCTGGACCAGGTTTTTGATCTGCTCCGCGGGCTGCGGGTCGCGGCCGGCGATTTCGCGCCCGGCCTGCCGGGTGGGCAGTAGCCTCCCGGGCCTCACGGGGGCTCCGCCGTGGCCGGGGGAGTGGGGCGAGTAGCACCCCGGGCCTCACCGCGGCTCCGCCGCGGCCGGGGGAGTGGGGCGGGTTTTTCGTTGCTGATCTATTTAATGGGCGATGCCTGCCAGCTCTGCCCGCCGTCCACGGTGAACCAGACCGCGTGCTGGCTTGGATCGGCGGGCACGGCGACGCCCCGCAACGACGTGGTCATACCGACGAAGGCGAAGCCGCCCGCCGGGGTGGCGGCACTGCCGGGGGTCCAGGTGGCGCCACCATCGGCCGAGATCTCGAGGCCCAGGGTGGTCGCGATGACGATCGCGCCGGATGGTGTGCCCGCCACCGAGGTGGCGGTGCCGGCCGCTGGGGCGGTCCCGCCCAGGTGCCACGTCGTCCCGCCGTCGGAGGATGTGTAGACGGCCTTGACCTGGGAGCTGTCCGCAGCCTGGCCGGCGCACAGCAGCACCAGCCCGGAGGCGTTGGTGGCGGCCAGCATTCCGTTGGCGGGCTGGCCGCCGGGCGGTGCGGTGCCAGGGGAGCACTGGCCGGTGGACGGCCCAGTGGATTGCCCAGTGGACGGCCCGGTGGACGGGGTCGCGGCGGGCGGGCCGTTCAACGGCAGCCAGGCGGCCTGACCCGAGATCGGCCCGCTGAGCAGATGCCCGTCGGGCCTCAGCAGGTACCCGCTGGTCCCGGTGAGCAGGAGCGAGATGGAGGTCGCCGCGACGCTGGGGGTAAGGGACGTCGCGGTGCCGGCCACCGGCGACCAGTTGTCGTCGCCCGCGCTGGCGGAGTACACGGCGAAGCTGGTGCAGTCGGCGGCGAAATCGGCGCCGGTCCCGGTGCACTGAGCCCATACCGCGAAGGCGCGATTACCGCGCGCCTCAAGCGCGGTCACCCGCATCCCCCCCGTGCTGACCTGCGTCCAGGTCTGGCCGCCGTCGTGGGTGGCGAACAACCCCGGCCCGAACGCCCAGCCGTCTTCGGTGTCCAGGAAGCGGATCTGGCTCACCCCGGCCGATCCGTTCGGGGCCCCGGTGACTGGTGCGTGCACGCCATACCAGGTTGCGCCGCCGTTATCGGTGCGCGCGATCGACGTGCAATCCTGCTTGATGATGGGGCAGTGGCCCGGCGTGCCGGCCTGGCCGAGCACCCACCCGGTGCGTGTGCCGATGAAGGTCACCGATGCGGCCGCGAAGCTGGCGGGCACGGGCGGCAGCGAGGCAGCCGGTGTCAGCGTCGATGCTGGCGCGGATGAGGTGGCCGAGCCGCGGCCGGGACTGGGGGTCAGCGCCTCGCTGTTCGCCGCGCTGTTGCCCGCCTGCCCTGGGCCCACCTGCAGGCGCGGGATGATCAGGGTTGGTACGGCCGCGATGAGGGTTATAACGGCGGCGCCCCCCGCGGCCGCCACGGCGGCCCGCCTGATCTTGCGCCGCCGTGCCCGCCGCCGGATCAGCTCGAAGGTTCCCGGCGGTGGCGGCAGCGGATGGACCTGAGCTTTCAGCCAGGCATCCAAGTCGTCGCGCGGGTCAGCCATCGGACTCCCCCAGCGCTTCACGCAACCGCGCCCGCGCCTGGAACAGGTCGGCCTTGATGGTGCCCTCGGGGCGGCCGAGCATCGTGGCCACGTCGCGGAGCGGGAAGCCCCCGTAGTAGTGGAGCAGGAACGGGCGGCGGAGGCGGTCTGGCAGGGCCTGCAGGAGCGCCCGCACGTGCACGTCCTGGCCCGGGTGGTACACCGGGTCGAACTGGGCGCCGGCGGTGACGGCGCGGATGGCCTTGCGCTCGCGCCCGGCCTTGCGCCAGTGATCACGGACCAGGTTTGTGGCGATCATGTAGAGATAGCTCTGCGGGTTGTCCAGCGCTGACCACCGGGCCAGCAGCCGGGTGAATGCCTCGGACGCGATCTCGTGCGCCGTATCGTCATCGTCTACCAGCCGCCGGACCCAGCCTGCCAGCCTGGGGTAACAAGCGTTGAAGAGTTCCTCCGCCGCGGCACGGTCGGTGCTGCGGAGCATGCCCACGGATTCCCCTCGGCTGGCGGCCCCCGTCGCCGGGCTCCACGGCGCCACGAGGGTCAGGACCTCGCCCGCGGTGACGGCCGCGGTGGCATCGGCGGTTTGGGACGGCACAGGTTTACCACACCTTCGCTGGCGAAACGGCCATTGGCCGCACAGGTGTGCCCCCGCATCGCCTGTGCGATACCTGAGACGATCGGCAGCGGTTTCCGGTTGGGCTGGATGCCGGGCGAATTATGACCGGGGCCCGTCGGAGGCTCGCCCGGGGCCCGGGCTCGTCTGGGGGCCGTCGGGGGCTCCCCCGGGGCCCGGGCTCGTCTGGGTGAGGTGCCCCGAACCTTCCGGACAGCGGCCCCACTAAGATTGGGGCCGTCTGAAAGGGATGGTATTGGCGAGACGCAAGCACAATTACACACCTGAGTTCCGGGAAGAAGCCGTGAAGCTGGTGATCGAGACGTCACGTCCGATCGCGCAGGTGGCCAGGGAACTCGGTATCGTCGAAGGCACTCTCGGGAACTGGGTGAACGTCTACAGAAGTGAGCATGCCAGCGATGAGCCGTCGCTTACGATGAGCGAGCGTGTCCGGCTTCGCGAGGCAGAGCGTGAACTTCGGGACCTCAAGCAGAAAGTCGCCTTCCTGGAAAAAGTTGCCGCGTACTTCGCCAGCGAGCCTCGGTGAGCGACAAGTTCGAGTTCATCGACGCGGAGAACGCAGCCAGCACGACCGCGAACAACAGCAGGCCTCCTTCGATCGTGAAGATGTGCGCATGGCTTGAGATCTCCCGTTCGGGATTCTACGGATGGCGGGACCGGCCGGCTTCGGCTACAGCGGAAAGGCGTGAGAAACTCAAGTTGTTCATTACCAGGTCCTTCGACGACTCTGACGGGACCTACGGGCACCGGCGGATCCACGCCGACCTGGCAGGCTGGGGTGTGCCGTGCGGGCCTGAGCTGGTCCGGTCTCTTATGCGTGAGCTGGGCCTGGAGCCCTGCCAGCCGAGGCCCTGGCGGTTCAGCCTGACCGAGGGCGACGGCCAGGAGCACCGCATCCCTGACCTCGTCAAGCGCGACTTCACCGCGGGCGCTCCCGGCCTGAAAATGGTCGGGGACATCACTTATATCGAGACCTGGGAAGGCTGGGTCTATCTGGCGACCGTCATTGACTGCCATACCAGGGCCGTCGTGGGCTGGGCAATGGACGACAACTATAAGACGCCGCTCATCGAGAGGGCCATAGACATGGCCGCCCGGAACCATGTTCTTGCCGAGCAGGCGATCTTCCACTCGGACCGCGGAAGCAATTACACATCCAGTCAGTTCGCCAGGAGACTGAAGCATCACAAGCTCCGGCATTCGGTCGGCCGGACCGGAATTTGCTACGATAACTCGATGGCCGAATCGTTCTTCGCTATCTTGAAGAATGAGCGAGTTCACCGTACTCAGTATCCGACCCGTGCGCACGCATACCGTGACGTTGCCAGGTACATTGAGTTCCGGTACAATTCTCGGCGTCGGCACTCTGGACTTCAGTACAGGACTCCGCAGCAGGTCTATGGCGAGCATCTTGACCGGCAGCTCTCAGCATGAATTAACCATTAAATGGCTGTCCGGAAAGAACGCGGCACATCAGGGGGCCGTCGGGGGGCTCGCCCGGGCTCGTCTGGGGGCCGTCGGGGGGCTCGTCGGGGGGCCGTCGGGGGGCTCGTCCGGGGGGCCGTCGGGGGCTCGCCCGGGGACCGTGCCGGGCCGCCCGGGCCGTCGCGGGTCCATCCGGGTGTGGCCCTCCAGGGCGGCCGGGCTACACTGAACGGAGAATAGTAGGACGTCCTACTATCTGCGTGATCGCTGGGTCCCTGCTGGCTGCATAGCCGCTCGCCGGCCCCGGGGAGGAGCCATCATGGAGGTGCAACCCCCCATGGAGCCTGCCGCCGAGGGGCGGCGCCGCTGGCAGCGCCGGTTCGACGAGTCCCGGCTTCGTGACGCGGACTTCAGCACGCTGTCCGGGCTTGAGGTGGATCCGGTGTACGGCCCGGCGCCGGGCGCCGCACCGCCTGGATTCGAGCGGATCGGCTGGCCGGGCGAGTACCCGTTCACCCGGGGTCTCTACCCGGCCGGGTACCGGGGGCGGGCCTGGACGATCCGCCAGTTCTCCGGCTTCGGCAACGCCAGGCAGACCAACGAGCGGTACAAGATGCTGATGCGGGCGGGCGGGGCCGGCCTGTCGGTGGCATTCGACATGCCTACCCTGATGGGCCGGGACTCCGACGACCCGCGCTCGCTCGGCGAAGTCGGCCACTGCGGCGTGGCGATCGACTCCGCCGCCGACATGGACCTGCTGTTCTCCGGCATCCCGCTGGCCGATGTCACCGCCTCGATGACGATCAGCGGTCCCGCGGTCCCGGTGTTCTGCATGTACCTGGCCGCGGCCCGGCGTCAGGACGCGGATCTGGCCACGCTGGACGGGACGCTGCAGACGGACATTTTCAAGGAGTACATCGCGCAGAAGGAGTGGCTGTTCCCGCCGCTGCCGCACCTGCGGCTGATCGGCGACCTGATGGAGTACTGCGCCCACGAGATCCCCGCGTACAAGCCACTGTCGGTGTCCGGCTACCACATCAGGGAAGCGGGCTCGACCGCCGCCCAGGAACTGGCGTTCACGCTGGCCGATGGCTTCGGCTACGTCGAGCTTGGCCTGTCCCGCGGCTTGGACGTGAACGCCTTCGCGCCGGGGCTGTCCTTCTTCTTCGATGCGCACATCGATTTCTTCGAGGAGATTGCCAAGTTCCGCGCCGCGCGCCGGATCTGGGCGCGGTGGATCCGGGACACCTACGGCGCGACCACCAGCCGGGCCCAGTGGCTGCGCTTCCACACCCAGACCGCGGGTGTGTCGCTCACCGCCCAGCAGCCTGACAACAACATCGTGCGGACCGCGATCGAGGCCCTGGCGGCCGTGCTCGGCGGGACGAACTCGCTGCATACCAACGCCCTCGACGAGGTGCTGGCGTTGCCGAGCGAGAAGGCGGCGGAGATCGCGGTGCGCACCCAGCAGGTGATCATGGAGGAGACCGGCGTGGTCAACGTCGCGGACCCGCTGGGCGGCTCCTGGTACCTGGAGGCGCTCACGGACCGACTGGAAGCCGAGGCCGAGGCGGTCTTCGCCAAGATCCGCGCGATGAGCCCCGACGGCTCGATGACCGGCGGGATCCTGCGCGGGATCGAGGACGGCTGGTTCATGGCCGAGATCGCCGAGTCGGCCTTCGAGTACCAGCAGAAGGTGGAGAAGGGTGAGAAGCGGGTGGTCGGCGTGAACTGCTACCCCGACACCGTCGGGCAGCCGGTGGAGATCATGCGGGTCAGCCATGAGGTGGAGCGGGACCAGGTCCGGGATCTGGCCCGGCGCCGGGCCACACGGGACCAGGCCGCCGTGGACTCGGCCCTGGCCTCGATGCTGGCGGCCGCGCGGTCGGGTGCCAACATGATCCCGCCGATGTTTGCGGCCGCCTGCGCCGAGGCGACCCTGGGCGAGATCTGCGGCGTGCTGCGCGACGAGTGGGGCAGTTACTCCGAGACCCCGGCGTTCTAGGACACGTCCTGACTCGGGTCTGCTCGCAGCGTTTCCGCGGGAACGCTGCGGGCCACGTTTCCGCGGAAACGTGGTGCTCTGGCTCACACCGGGCGCGGTGGGCAGCCCAGCGTCCTTGGCCGCAGCGAGCAGCTGTTTTGTCGTGGGCCACGAACGCGCTGAGTTCGCGCCGGATGGCCAGTGCGGAGGCCAGACGTATCGCGTCGGTCACGCGCAGCGCCGGGGGCGCGCCCGCCGACCGGCTGAGCCCTTCGTCCGTGAGTCCACTTCCCCGGTGCGCTGGATGACTTGGTAACTCTCGGGCGGGCCGTGGGCCTGCGCGCAGCAGGACCGCCGGGGCAGCTGGCCCCGGCGGTCCTGGCCCCGGCGGTCGGTCCTGGTCCTGGCGGTCGGTCCTGGTCCTGGCGGTGACGTGCCTTGGCCGATTTACGACTGGCCGGGCTGGCTCACGACCTCGACCGCGAGACTGAGCGCACCCTGGCGCCCGTCCGCCGTAGTTCACGTTGGCGGCGATTCCGTACAGCCACGGCCGGGCGTCCGGTCGGCCAAGGTCATAGCGCCGGCGCCGCTGGAAGGCGGCGAGGAACGTCTCACCAACCACATCGTCGGCGGCGCCGTCCCCGAGCCTCCGGGTGACATAGCGATGGATGTGCGAGGCGTGCCGGTCATACAGGCCGGCGAATGCCTCGGGCTCATGCCAGGACTGCTCGATCAGCGCGGCATCGTCCGCGCATTCTCGCGTCGGCGCAGTCACAGTGGCTCCGTTTCGTCCGGTGTGGGTGCCGTGCGAGGCGCACAACACGGTTACCCCTTATCACCCGGTCGGCTTGTCCAGGTTCACACCGGAAGACTGGCGGGGGAGCCGTGGAGGCATGCCGGCCGCCAGCCGTCGATACCTGGCCGGGACCGATTAAGACGGACTGAGGACCACTCAACGCGGACGGAGGACCGACCAACGCGGACTGAGACCAACTCTGGCGGATTGTGGCCTGGGGCAATGCGGGCGCTGACGGACCCTCGACCGTCGGGCATGGCTGGGTGTCCGTTCCATGGCGAGCATGCGGCAGGATGGAGTCATGCAGCAGCCGCGGGACTTTTCGCTCTACGGCGCCGTCAACCTGGGCGCGCGGCAGGCCGCCGCGCAGCGCAGCCAGCAGGCGGCGTCTCGCACTGACGCGCCGGACGGCACGCAGGGCGGCAACGTCATCGATGTGACCGAGGAAACCTTCAACGTGGAGGTCGTCGAGCGGTCGCGGTCCGCACCCGTGATCCTGGACCTATGGGCCGAGTGGTGTGGTCCGTGCAAGCAGCTCAGCCCGGTGCTGGAGAAGCTCGCCATCGAAGCCGACGGGGCTTGGGTGCTGGCCAAGGTGGACATCGACGCGAACCCGCAACTGCGGGCCGCGCTCCAGGTCCAGAGCATCCCGATGGTCATGGCCGTGGTCGGCGGCCAGGTGGTGGACGGCTTCCTTGGCGCTATGCCCGAGGCCCAGGTGCGCCAGTGGATCGGCCAGCTCATGCAAGTGGCGGAGCAGATTGGCGTATCCCAGGGCGCGGTGGACCCGGACGCGCCGCCTGATGACGGCGCGGAAGCCGGCGGCCCGGCGGGACCCGGTGACTACCCGCCCGGCATGCGTGGCGGCCCCGGCGCGGGGGACCCCGCTGTAGACCCGGCGTTCGAGGAGGCCCAGGAGGCCATGGAGCGCGGCGACCTCGACGCCGCCGCGGACGCGTTCGAGCGGGTGCTGGCGACCTCGCCTGGTCACCCGGTCGCGACGCTGGGGCTCGCCCAGGTCAACCTGATCCGGCGGGTGAACTCCTACGACCAGGCGCAGGTGCGCCGCGCCGCCGCGGAAAACCCGGACGACGCCGAGGCGCAAAGCCGCGTCGCCGACATCGACGTGGCCACCGGCCGGATCGAGGAGGCCTTCGACCGGCTGCTCGGCACGGTCAGGCGAACGTCCGGAGAGGACCGG
Organism: uncultured Actinomycetes bacterium; assembly: GCA_963822825.1. Taxonomy (GTDB): domain Bacteria; phylum Actinomycetota; class Actinomycetes; order Streptosporangiales; family Streptosporangiaceae; genus JAWWPY01. The sequence goes on from CAWGIW010000025.1 coordinate 362,996, forward strand.
GACAAAGCGCGCCGCCACCTGATCAGCCTGTTCGAGATCTTCCCGCCCCGCGACCCGCGGGTCGCCAAGGCCCGCTCTACCCTCTCCACCCTCCTCTTCTGACGGCCGTCTCGTTATTGGTGAACTTTTTTGCCCCCGGAGGGGCAAAAAAGTTCACCAATAACGCCTCCAGCACCGCACGGCGGGCCGCCGGGCGGGCGAGCGGCCGGGCGGGCGCGGGTCAGCGAGGGCGGGGATCGGCGGTGTCGGCCGCATCCGCGATCTGCTCCAGGGCGGGCAGCGCCGCCGCCAGGGCGGCCAGCTGGTCCGGGGTGAGCGTCCGCAGGCTGTCGGCGAGCAGGATGGTGCTCTCCTGCCTGATCCGCTCCAGAGCGGCATGCCCCTCGGCCGTGACGGACAGGGTGCTGGCCCGGGCGTCCCCGGGCACCGGGTGCCGCTCTACGTAGCCCTGTTCCTCCAGGGCGGTGACCAGCCGGGTCAGCGTGGAGGGCGCGATCTTCTCCGCGGCGGCCACGTCGCCGAGGCGCAGTGGCCCCGCCCGCTCGACCGTGGCCAGCGCAGAAAGCTGGGTGGGCGTCAGCCCGGCGAGCTCGTGACGGCGCAGCCGCCGCGACACCCGGGCGATCGCCACCCGCAGCCGGGTTACGTCGATAATTGGCGCATCCGCGATGGCGGACGCCGCGCTGCCGGGAGAACTGCCGTCGATCACCCCTCCAGGGTATGTATGCGCGGCCGTGGCTGGGGCCCCGCCGCCGGATGGGGGCCGGCCGGGCCCCCACCAGTGATGGCACGATGATGTCCTGTGCCAACGAAGGCCAGGAAGGTGGGAGTGACGTGTCGGTAGCGCCGAGTGTGTCGTATTCGATCACTGTCCGGCTGGAGGTGCCGTCGCGGGGAAGAGCGGTCAGCGAACTGACCCACGCGGTCGAGCAGGTCGGCGGGGCGGTGACCGCCCTGGACGTGCATCCGTTCGGGCATGAGCGGCTGCGGGTGGACGTGACCTGCGCGGCCGGGGACACCGACCACGCCGAGGAGATCGTGGCGGTGCTGTCGGCGATCGACGGCGTCTCGCTGAGCAAGGTCAGCGACCGGACGTTCCTGCTGCATCTCGGCGGCAAGATCGAGACCCAGTCGAAGGTGCCGCTGCGCAACCGGGACGACCTGTCCATGGCGTACACGCCCGGGGTGGCCAGGGTCGCCCTGGCCATCGCGGCGCACCCAGAGGACGCGCGCCGCCTCACCATCAAGCGGAACAGCGTCGCGGTGGTCACCGACGGCTCGGCGGTGCTCGGGCTCGGCAACATCGGCCCGTACGCGGCCCTGCCGGTCATGGAGGGCAAGGCGGCCCTGTTCAAGCGGTTCGCCGGCATCGACGCGTGGCCGGTCTGCCTGGACACCCAGGACACCGACGAGATCGTCCGCACTGTCCAGGTGATCGCGCCCGGATTCGGCGGCATCAACCTGGAGGACATCAGCGCGCCGCGCTGCTTCGAGGTGGAACGCAGGCTCCGTGATCTGCTCGGCATCCCGGTCTTCCACGACGATCAGCACGGAACGGCGATCGTGGTGCTGGCCGCGCTCACCAACGCGCTGCGGGTGGTCGGCAAGAAGCTAGGCGGCGTCCGGATCGCGATGGCCGGCGCCGGTGCCGCGGGCACCGCCGTGCTCAGGCTGCTGATCGCCTCGGGCGCCACGGACGTGGTGGTCTGCGATGACAAGGGCGCGGTGTACACCGGCCGGCCCGGCCTCGACGACAGCCTGCGCTGGGTGGCCGAGCACACCAACCCCACCGGGTACCGCGGTGACCTGCGGGGGTCGCTGCGCGGGAGGGACGTGTTCATCGGGGTATCCGCGCCGGGCATCCTGAGCGGCGACGACATCGCCACCATGAACGACCAGGCCATCGTGTTCGCCCTGGCCAATCCCGATCCAGAGATCGACCCGGACGCCGCGCTGGCGCACGCCGCCGTGGTGGCCACCGGGCGCAGCGACTACCCGAACCAGATCAACAACGTCCTCGCGTTTCCCGGGGTGTTCCGCGGGCTGCTGGACGCGCAGAGCCGGGCGGTGACCGACGAAATGCTCATCGCGGCGGCCCGGGCCCTGGCCGGGGTGGTTTCCGCTGGTGAGCTCGGGCCGCACTATATCGTTCCCTCGGTGTTCAACCCGGGCGTGTCCTCGGCGGTGGCGGCCGCGGTCCGCGACGCGGCCGGCGGTCGGCGCTCCTCAGCGGCCCCGGATTAGCCGGAATATTGGGCCGGAAACGCAAAACCCCGCGCGGTGAGCTATTTCACACACGGCCGCGTCGGCGACAATAGGGAGATGGAGGAGGACCTCGCGGGGCGGCTCCTGGTCGCCACGCCGTTGCTTGGCGACCCGAATTTCCGGCGCACCGTCATCCTGGTCGTGGAGGACGAGCCAGACGAGGGCACCCTCGGCGTGGTGCTGAACCGCCCGACCGAGGTCCCGGTCGGGCAGGTGCTCGAGTCCTGGACCGAGCTGGTGACCGGCCCGTCCGTGGTTTTCCGGGGTGGCCCGGTCGCCCCGAACAGCGCCCTCGCGCTGGCCATCGTGCCGGGCGACGACGAACCGGTCGGCTGGCGGGCGCTGGACGGGTCCACGCTGATGTCGAGGGTCGGGCTGGTGGATCTGGACGCCCCGCCCCAGTTGCTCGCCGGGGGCATTGCCTCATTGCGGGTCTTCGCTGGTTACGCGGGATGGAGTCCGGGCCAGCTCCAGGCGGAGATCGAGGAAGGCGCCTGGTACGTGCTCTCCGGCGAGCCCGCGGACGCGTTCGCCGCCGAGCCGGAGCGGCTCTGGCCTGCCGTCTTGCGCCGTGCGGGCGGCAACTTCGCCATGGTCGCGACGTACCCGGACGATCCGGCGCTGAACTAGCGGCGGAAGATCTGGGGGGCACGCCCGGGCACCGCGTAGAATCGTTTCTCGTGAGTACCGAAGTTCTTCCCGAGCAAGGCACCCGTGAGGACACCACGGTCAGGCCGTCTCCTTCGGATGGCGACGGGGACCATGAGCGCTTCGCGCACTATGTCCAGCAGAACAAGATCGTCGATAGCGCCGTATTTGGCACTCCGGTGGTCGCCCTGTGTGGCAAGAAGTGGGTACCCAGCAGGGATCCCAAACGGTTCCCGGTCTGCCCGGACTGCAAGCGGATCTACGAGTCCCTGCCCGAAAATCCCGCCTGATCCTCAACGATTGGTTCCCTCAGCTGCCGTCGTCGGGCGCAGGGGCCGCACCGGCTTGCCCACGACGATCGTGGACTCAATGATGCCGAGGTGCGCCACTTCGAGCCGGACCTGATCGCCTGGCTGCAGCCAGGGATAGCTGTCCGCGCCGTGTATCCGGGAGAGTTCCAGGATGCAGCCGGTCCCCACCGTGCCGCTCGCGATGATGTCGCCGGGGACCAGGGTCGTGCCGCGGGAGGCGTAGGCGAGCAGTTCACCGAACCGCCAGTAAATGTCGCGGAACCGGCCCGCCGAGTACGGCTTGCCGTTGACGGAAGCGGTCATCTCCAGGTCGTAGGCGTTGCCCGCGCGGTAGGGCTCGAGTTCGTCCGGCGTGACCAGCGTGGCGCTGAAGCTGGTCGCGGTGTCCTTGCCCTTGGCTGGCCCCAGCAGCCCCTTCATCTCATGGGCCTGCACGTCGCGAGCGCTCCAGTCACACATGACCAGGTAGCCGGCGATGTACTGCTCGGCCGTGGCCGGGTCCAGGTCCGATCCAGCCCGTCCGATGACGGCCGCGATCTCCAGCTCGTAGTCGAAATACTGCGAGCCGGGGGCGATGGGCACGTCGTCATACGGACCGCGGACGGCGGCCGGGTTGGTGAAGTAGAACAGCGGGATCTCATACCAGACTGGGTTGACATCGTGCCCGAGCGCCGTGGCGCTCGTCCGGACGTGCTCCTCGAACGCCATAAAGTCCCGGATCGACGGCGGCCGGGGGATGGGGGCCCGGAACCGAGCTTCGGACAGGGGCACGACTTCGGTGGGTTTGTGCATGGCCTGCTCGCGGGCCAGCCCCAGGCGCTGGCCGTGGTCGCCGAGGAGGCCGGTGAGGGTGCCCGGGCCGGGCAGGCCGCGGATGGCCCCGTCGTGGAGCAGCCCGACGTGCTCCCGGGAATCAGCCGGGGACAGATAGGTGGACCAGCGCATGAGGGTTCTCCTAGCGTTCCGTGCCGGAAAGCTCGACGCCAGCGTCGCGCATCCCGTCTAGCGCCGCCTGGGTCGTGGCCGGGTCCACGCCGGCCGTCAGCCCGAGCAGCACCCGGGTGGCGAACCCCCCCCGCGTGGCGTCGATGGCGGTCGCCCGCACGCAGTGGTCCGTGGCGATACCAGCCACGTCCAGCGACGTCACGCCGCGCTCGCGGAGCCACTGCGCCAGCGGCGCACCCGCATCGTCGGCCCCCTCGAACGCGCTGTAGGCGGCCTCATGCTCTCCCTTGCTGAACACCGCCTCGATACGGCTGGTATCCAGGTCCGGATGGAAATCCGCGCCCGGCGTGCCGATGACGCAATGCGGTGGCCATGAGGTGACGAAGTCGGGATGCGGCGAGAAATGGCCGCCTGGGTCCCGATGGTAGTCGCGGGACGCCACGACGTAGGAGTAGCCGCCCGCCTCACCAGGCGGTGCCCCGTCCGCGAGGTGCCGGCTGATGCCGCGGGCCACCCCGGAGCCGCCGGCCACGGCGAGCGATCCGCCTTCGCAGAAGTCGTTCTGGACGTCGACGATGATGAGAGCGTGCACGGCCAGACGCTACCTCGGGTGATCTACCGGCGGGTAGATAATCCATGATCGCGTCACATCCGCGTGACACAGGGCTGGGCGGCGCGCCGCGATCATGAGCCCGCGCCAGGTGTGATGACGAGGCTGGGCCGGGTGGGGATCACGCTACGTCGGTGCGGATGCCGCCGGTGACTCGGCGGCCGCGGGCTGCGCGCGGGCTGATGGGCTGGCGGCCGGCCGCAGGCCGGTGACTGGCGGCCGGCCGCGGGCTGATGGGCTGGCGGCCGGCCGCGGGCCGGTGACTGGCGGCCGGCCGCGGGCTGATGGGCTGGCGGCCAGCCGCGGGCCGGTGACTGGCGGCCGGCCGCGGGCTGATGGGCTGGCGGCCAGCCGCGGGCTGATGCGCTGCCTACGGGCAGCAGGGCCGCCCGGCCTCCCGCCCCCGCGCCGATGGCTCGTGCCGCAGCGGGCCGGCCGTCCGGCCCAGGAACTCACCGAAGGTGCTGGGCACCTGACGAGCGTCATACACATAGCTGTCCAGGCTGAGGCGCAGCTGGGTGAGCCTGCGCTGGGCATAGTTGTACTCGGCCACGACGTTGGCGACGCGGCGCGCGATCCGGCGGACGATGGGGGCCGTTCCATGTGCCCGGTAGTCGATGTTGCTCATAGAACAAGCCTGCCCCGCCAGCCGGGCGGCGGCCAGTGGCAGTAATGCCAATATGAAGCGACATCCTGCCACTATGCCGGGGCATAATGGATACATGCTGCGTAACGTCGCCGTGGTCATCCTCAGCGGATTTCCGCCCTTTGAGCTGGGCGTGGTGTGCGAGGTCTTCGGGGCCGACCGCACGGACGACGGGCTGCCCGGTTACGACTTCGCCGTGGTGGCCGGGGAGCCAGGGCCGATGCGCGCGTCGGTCGGGTTCGCCATGCAGGCCACGTTCGGCCTCGACCGGCTCGCGCAGGCCGACCTGGTCGTGGTGTCCGCGATCTCGGATGAGCGCATCGACAGCTCGGCTGCCGCCCCGTTCCCCGAGCCGATGCTCGACGCGCTGCGGGGCACTGTGGCCCGCGGCGGGCGGGTGCTCAGCGTGTGCAGCGGAGCGTTCGCGCTCGGCGCGGCGGGCCTCCTGGACGGGCGCCGGTGCACCACGCACTGGCGGCACGCGCGGGAACTCGCCCGGCGGTACCCGGCGGCGATCGTCAACCCGTCCGTGCTCTACGTGGACGAGGATCCGGTGATCACCAGTGCCGGCACCGCCGCGGGCATCGACGCCTGCCTGTACCTGGTCCGCAAGGAGCAGGGCAGCCGGGTGGCCAACGGCATCGCCCGGCGGATGGTCGTGCCGCCGCACCGGGACGGCGGGCAGGCCCAGTACGTGGACCGCCCGCTCCCCCCGGTCGCCTGCGACACGCTGGCCGAGGTCTTCGGCTGGATGGAGCGCCATCTCGATCAGCCGGTCACGATCCGCCAGCTCGCCGCGCGGGCGCGCATGTCGCCGCGGACCTTCGCGCGGCGGTTCGTGCAGGAGACCGGGACCACGCCCCAGCGCTGGCTCACCGGCCAGCGGATCCTGCTCGCCCAGGAGCTGCTCGAGGAGACCGACGAGCCCGTCGACCTCGTCGCGCAGCGCGCCGGCTTCGGCAACGCCACCGCGCTGCGGCATCACTTCCGGGTCTGGCGCGACACCACCCCGCACGCCTACCGGCGTGCTTTCCGCCCGGCCGCCCCCCCTCTCGCGGGCAGCAACGGCCACAGTAGGGCGGCCAGCTGAGCCTGCTCCTACTCGCCCCCTGACTCGAACACCGTCGGGATGGCCGGGTAGCCGCGGGATAGCTGCAGGGCATAGACGGGCAGCTCGGCCAAGGCGTCCCGGTGCCGGTCGCGGGCGGCGCTAAGCGGTTCCCGGCCGACGATCTCACCACGGCGCACCAGCGGCCGCAGGAGCGGCCGGTCGGTGGGAGACGGGCTGGGCGGAACATCACTGATCAGCTCGGTGAGCGCGGTGCCGTTGCCGTCGCGGTGCCGGACCGCCCACTTGCGCCCGCCGCGGCCCGGCTTGCCCACCGATCGCTTGGCCACCGGGCGCAGCGCGCCCTCCGGGCCCGGCTCGACCGCCCTGGCGACGAGCTTGTAGACGAGCGCGGCCGTCGGCGCCCCCGAGCCGGTGACCAGTGCGGTGCCCACCCCGTACCCGTCCACCGGCATCGCGGCCAGCGCCGCGATCGAGTACTCGTCCAGGTCACCGGTGAGCACGATCCTGGTCTGGTGCGCGCCCAGCTCGTCGAGCAGCTCGCGGACCTGCCGAGCCACCACCGGCAGGTCGCCGCTGTCGATGCGGACCGCGCCGAGGCCGGGACCGGCCAGTTCGACTGCCGTGCGGACCGCCCTGGGCACGTCGTACGTGTCCACCAGCAGGGTCGTGCCGGTGCCGAGCGCCGCGAGCTGGCTGGCGAACGCGTGCCGCTCGCTGTCGTGGACCAGGGTGAACGCGTGTGCGCTCGTCCCGCTGGTCGGGACGCCGTAGTCGCGGCCCGCCCGCAGGTTCGACGTGGTGGCGAAGCCGGCGATAAAGGCGGCGCGGGCGCTCGCCACGGCGGCCAGCTCGTGGGTGCGGCGCGAGCCCATCTCGATCAGCGGCCGCCCGTCCGCCGCGGTCACCATCCGCGACGCGGCGGAAGCGATCGCGCAGTCATGATTCAGGATGGACAGGCTGACCGTCTCGAGCACCACGGCTTCGGCGAACGTGCCCTCGACCACCAGGATCGGCGACCCGGGAAAATAGCAGTCGCCCTCCGCGTAGCCCCAGATGCTGCCGCTGAACCGGTAGGACTCCAGGTAGCTCAGCGCGGCGTCGTCCACGATCCCCGCGTCGTGCAGGAATCCGAGTTCGCTGGGGCCGAAGCGGAAGCGCTCGAGCGCGTCGAGAAGCCGGCCGGTGCCCGCGACCACGCCGTACCTGCGGCCGTGCGGCAGGTGCCGCGCGAACACCTCGAAGACCGCTCGCCGCTCGGCCGCCCCGCTGCGCAGGGCGGCGGTCAGCATGGTCAGCTCATAGTGGTCGGTGAGCAACCCGGTTCCGGGTATCGTCTGCTGCTCGCCGGAGTGATTTGTCACGAGTGGAAGACTACGGACCGGCTGCTCGCCGGCTCCATCGGGTGCGCTGGCGAGGCCGATCGCGGCCATCGTCGGGCGCGCTGTGCGACTGAATCTCCGTTTCCGGCATTAACCGTGACATGCTGGATTTGTGGCCCTGGGGAAAACCACTCTGGCGAGGGCTGGCGGTTGTTCTAGTGCTGATTGGCTGCGCCGGTTGCCGCGGTTGACCTGCGCCGTGGACCTCGGTTCACCATTGGCGCCAATCCCGTCGATGGCCGAACGTCTCCCAGTTCGGCTTCGCGGAACTATGGTGCCACGGCGACCAGCCCGTGCGGCCCTGCCGCTCGCCCTCGAGGCCAGTCAATGCGCCGTTCGTTTCATGACGGGCCAGGAGGACGCCCGGTGGCTTCTTGATCACAGGCCATGAGCGGGCTCGCCGGCGGCAATTTTGACCCGGCCTGATGTACTGAGAGGTGTCGGCGCGCGGCGCCGCACTGAGACACTGGGGGGAGCGACATTCGAGGAGGTGATGACCGATGAGCGTGGCACCCGCTGAGGTGGATCGTCCGGAGATAAAGCAGGACGTGGCCCCCGATACGCCATGGGTCACCATCGTGTGGAACGACCCGGTGAACCTCATGTCCTACGTGACGTATGTGTTCCAGACCGTGTTCGGGTACACCAAGCGCAAGGCCAACAAGCTCATGCTCGATGTGCACCACAAGGGCCGGGCGGTGGTCTCCTCAGGCACCCGCGAGTCCATGGAGCGTGACGCGCAGGTCCTGCACGGGTACGGGCTCTGGGCCACGGTGAGCCACGATTCGTGAGCGCCACCGGCCCGGAAGGCAGCGCGGACTTCCCTCATCTCGGGGAGCCTGACGCTTCAGCGAGCGCCGCGGAAGCCGCTGGAGCGGTCGCCGGTTTCCGCGGCACCCGCCGGGGCGTGACCGTCTGGTTCGCCCCGCCGCAGGCCGGGATCATTCGCACCCTGGTCGGCCAAGTGGCCGAGTTGCTCGGCGGCGGCGAGGAGAGCGGCTCCGGGGAAGGCCCGCAGATGCGTCCCTGGGACAGCCCGGAGGAGTTCGCCGCGAACCTGGGCCTGAGCGAGTCAACGGTGTTGCCCGAGGATCCGGTGCTCGCCCGGCTGCTGCCCGACGCCTACACCGGCGACGCCGAGGCAGCGGGGGATTTCCGCCGGTACACCGAGCAGGACCTGCGATCCGGCAAGGTAGCGGCGGCCCGCACCGTGCTCGCCACGCTGCCGGAAGGTGGCGGTCAGGTCCGGTTGTCCGCCGATGACGCGCAGGCCTGGCTGCGGGCGCTCAACGACGTCCGGCTCGCCCTCGGGGTGCGCCTTTCGGTCACCGAGGACTTCGAGGAACGAATGGCCCGGCTGGATCCCGATGACCCTCGTACGGCCTATTTCTGGGTCTATGACTGGCTGACCTACCTCCAGGAGACCTTGGTCCGCGCACTGTCGTAACCGCGTCCCCGGCTACCCTCAGATTCATGCTCACGCTTGATCCCGCGCTGCACGCGAAGATCGTGGCCCATGCCCGCGCCGACCACCCGGATGAGGCGTGCGGGGTGATCGCGGGCCCGGCGGGCAGTGATCGTCCGGAGCGCTTCATCCCGATGCTCAACGCGGAGCGGTCACCGACCTTCTACCGGTTCGATTCCACCGAGCAGTTCCGGGTCTGGCGGGAGATGGACGAGCGCGGCGAGGAGCCGATCGTCATCTACCACTCGCACACCGCGACCGAGGCTTACCCGTCCCGCACGGACATCTCGTACGCCAGTGAGCCTGACGCGCACTACGTGCTGGTATCCACGCGGGACCCGGAGCGGACCGAGTTCCGCTCGTTCCGGATCTCCGGCGGGGTGGTGACCGAGGAGGAAGTCGCGGTCACCGGCGAGCCCGTGCTGGAATGATCCCGTAAGGTGCCCGGTTGTTCAAAGGACCGTCTCACCCTGGAGCGTTGTTCATGGCCATCGAGGTCCGTATCCCGACGATCCTGCGCACTTACACCGGCGGGGCCAAGTCGGTCGAGGGCTCCGGCGGTACGCTCGCCGAGCTCATCGGCGACCTGGATTCCCGGCACGGCGGGCTGCGCGAGCGACTGATGGACGAGGCGGGCTGCGCCGTTTCGTCAACGTCTACCTCAACGACGAGGACGTCCGGTTCCTGGGCGGCCTGGAGACGCCGGTCCGCGACGGCGACACGGTGACGGTCCTGCCGGCCGTGGCCGGCGGCGCACGCTGATCACCGCAGGCACCTGATGCGCTACGACTCCCTGCTCGACTCGCTGGGCGGGACGCCGCTGGTCGGGCTGCCCCAGCTGTCGCCCGCGCCGGACGTGCGCCTGTGGGCCAAGCTCGAGGACCGGAACCCGACGGGCTCGGTCAAGGACCGTGCCGCCTTCTTCATGATCGAGCAGGCGGAGAAGGACGGCCTGCTGACGGCGGGCACCACCATCCTGGAGCCGACGTCGGGGAACACCGGCATATCCCTGGCCATGGTGGCCCACCTGCGTGGCTACACGATGATCTGCGTCATGCCCGAGAACACCTCGGCCGAGCGCAGGCAGGTCCTGGAGATGTACGGCGCGCAGATCATCTCCTCACCCGCCGCCGGCGGGTCCAACGAGGCGGTCAGGGTGGCCCGGCGGCTGGCCGCGGAGCACCCGGACTGGGTCATGCTGTACCAGTACGGCAACGAGGCGAACGCCCGGGCCCACTACGAGACCACGGGACCGGAACTCCTGGCCGACCTGCCGGGCATCACTCATTTCGTGGCCGGGCTCGGCACCACGGGGACGCTCATGGGCACCGGCCGCTACCTGCGGGAGCGCGTGCCAGGCGTGTCGATCGTGGCCGCCGAGCCGCGGTACGGGGAGCTCGTCTACGGGCTGCGCAACGTGGATGAGGGCTTCGTGCCCGAGCTGTACGACGAGTCCGTGCTGACCACACGGTTCTCCGTATCCTCGGCGGACGCCCTGCGCCGGACCAGGGAGCTGCTGGATCTGGAGGGGATCTTCGCCGGCATCTCCTCCGGCGCCGCGCTGCACGCCGCGCTGGGTATGGCCGCCAAGGCGCAGGCCGCCGGGAAGCGCGCCGACATCGCGCTCGTGGTCGCCGACGGTGGCTGGAAGTACCTGTCCACCGGTGCTTACTCCGGGACCCTGGAGGAGGCCGAGGCGCGGCTCGAAGGCCAGCTGTGGGCCTAGGGCGTGTCTCGCAGTTCAGCCCGCTGCGCGGCCACCGATGACGGTGTTCGACGAGGCGACGGCGGTCCTGCCCGCTGGTGACGGCCGCTACGACGTCAAGCCCGACGAGCGGTTCGCGATCGTCTCCAACGACGGCTCGGTGGTCGGCGCGGTGAACGGCGGCGTGCTGATGGCCACCGTGCTCCGGGCGGTCCTCGATTCCTCACCTCACCCGCACCCCGTCGCGACCAGCGCGCACTTCCTCCGGGTGCCCCGGCCAGAGTCGGCCCAGGTCCACGTGACCTGGCTCAAGCAGGGCCGGATCGCGGCGACCGCCCGGGCGTCCCTGATCCAGGATGGCCTTCACGTGCTCGAGGCCACCGTTACCACGGGCACGCTGGGGCATGCCCTGGGCGACGGGGGGCTGTCCTGGACCGGTGAGCCGCCGCGGCTGCCGCCCATCGAGGAGTGCCTGGGGTTCGGGAAGCTCGCGGAGTCCACCCGGTTCTCCGGCTTCGCCGCGCAGGTCGATCTCCGCCTGGACCCCGCGACGACCGGCTGGCTGCGAGGCCAGCCCGCCGGGACGCCCGAGATGCGCGGCTACTTCCAGCTGCGCGAGGACCGGGACGCGGACGCCTACCTGCTCGCCCTGGCGGTGGACGCGCTCCCGCCCGTCGTGTTCGGCCTCGGCGCGGTCGGCTGGTCGCCCACCGTGGAGCTCACCTGGCACATGCGCGCCGTGCCGGCTCCCGGGGTGCTCCGGGTGGCGGCCCGCTGCCGTCATGTGAGCGGCGGATGGTTCGACGAGGAGGCTGAGGTGTGGGACTCCGCGGGCCGCCTCGTGGCCCAGAGCCGCCAGATCGCCCGCCTCGGCCGCAGCGCGTAGCCCCCAGAGTCGCCGCGGCCGCGTAGGGTGGTCCACCGTGCGCTTGACCGTCATCGGGTGCTCGGGGTCGTTTCCCGGGCCGGACAGCCCGGCTTCCTGTTATCTGGTCGAAGCGGATGGCTTCCGGCTGCTCATCGACCTGGGCAACGGGGCGCTCGGGGCGCTGCAGCGGCATGCCGGGACAGATGACATCGACGCGGTCTGCTTGAGCCACCTGCACGCCGACCACTGCCTGGACCTGTGCTCGTACTGCGTGGCGCGTCTCTACCCACCGGGGGGTCCCCGGCCGCGGATCCCGGTGTACGGGCCGGCCGAGACGGCGCGGCGGATGGGCCACGCCTTCGGGCTGCACGAGCCTCGCGGCATGACGGAGGCGTTCCACTTCGTCACGCTCACCCCGGGAACCCGGCAGATCGGGCCGCTGCGCGTGACCCTCGCGACCATGAACCACCCAGTGGAAACGTTCGGCTTCCGGATCGAGCACGAGGGCCGGGTCATCGCCTATTCCGCCGACACGGGCCCGACGGAGGCCCTGGCCGAGCTGGCCCGCGGCGCGGACCTGCTGCTGTGCGAAGCGTCCTTCCTGGACGGGCCCGGGCGGCCGGAGAACGTCCATCTCACCGCCCGGCAGGCCGGGGAATATGCCGCTGCGGGTGCCGTCGGCCACCTGGTGCTCACCCACCTGGTGCCCTGGAATGACCGCGAGCAGAGCCTGCGGGAAGCGGCGTCCGCCTACTCCGGCCCGCTGTCCCTCGCCGCATCGGGCTGGGTAATCGACCTCGGCCGGGCGTAGTCACGCCGGGCAACAAATACCGCAGTCTGCGCTCGGCGAAGTCGAGCGGTGCCTCGGCCGGGCGCAGTCACGGGCGACCCTTCAATCGTTGCGACCAAAACCCGTCCGGTTCGTCCCGGTCTGCGTCACCGAACGCGTGAAACGTCGGAATGATCATGGAATCCGGATGGCCGCACGGCGACTTTCCAGCATCTAGGATCCTTGGGTATGCGGGTACTTGTGACCGGGGGGGCCGGTTTCATCGGCTCACATCTCACCGACGCGTTTCTCGCCCGGGGCGACGAAGTGGCTGTGCTCGATGACCTGTCCTCAGGCCGGGCTGGGCGCCTCGACGACCACGCGGCGCTGCACAAGCTGAGCATCACCGCCGCGGGGCCGCTCACCGCGCTCATCGGCCAGTTCCGGCCGGATCTGATCTGCCACCTGGCCGCGCAGATCGATGTCCGGTCCTCGGTGGCCGCGCCCGCCGTGGACGCGCAGGTCAATGTCGTCGGGACGGTCAACGTCCTGGAGGCGGCCCGGGTCACCGGGGCCCGCGTGCTGTTCGCGTCCTCCGGGGGGGCGCTGTACGGCCGGGATGCCCCCATCCCGTCCCGGGAGGAGGTGCTGCCGCTGCCGGAATCTCCGTACGGGGTCGCCAAGTACTGCGCCGAGCAGTACATCGGCCTTTACAACCGCCTGCACGGCACCCGCCACTCCATCCTCCGGCTGGCCAACGTGTACGGGCCGCGCCAGGATCCCAGCGGCGACGCGGGCGTGATCCCTATCTTCTGCGGTTGCGTGCTGGCCGGCCAGGAGCCCACGATCTACGGTGACGGGGCGCAGACCCGCGATCTGGTCTACGTCGCGGACGCGGTCAGTGCCTTCCTCGCCGCGGCCGACAGCGGCCGGCCCGGCACCTGGAACACCGGAACCGGGACCGAGGTCAGCGTCCTCGAACTGGTCGGCATCATCGCCGGCATCGCGGGCCGCCCGGTCGCGCCGCGGTTCGCCTCCGCCCGGGTGGGCGACCTGAAGCGCAGTTCGCTGGCGGTGGACCGGGTAGGACGCGATCTGGGCTGGCGAGCGGAGACCGCGCTCGCTGACGGCCTGGCCAGGGTGTACCGCTGGATCGAGGCCGGGACGCCCGACCGGGCCCGCGGTTAGATGCGTCCCGCGGATTCTTCAGCGGCGCCGCCCGCATCCACCGAGATCCACGGGACACCCCCCAGGCGTGTCCCGGGACACGCCTGGGCGGGTCCGGTCATTGGGTCACGTTAGGCTGTCCGGCATGTCCAGACCCGATGGGCGCGGCCCCGATCAGCTGCGCGAGATACGGATGACCCGGAACTGGCTTGACCACGCGGAGGGCTCGGTGCTCGTGGAGTTCGGGGCCACCCGGGTGCTCTGCGCGGCGAGCGCGACCGAGGAAGTGCCGCGCTGGCGGCGCGGCAGCGGCCTCGGCTGGGTGACCGCGGAGTACGCGATGCTGCCGCGCGCCACCAACACCCGCGGCGACCGCGAGTCCATCAAGGGCCGCCCGGGCGGCCGGACGCAGGAGATCTCCCGGCTCGTTGGCCGGTCCCTGCGGGCCTGCGTGGACACCAAGGCGCTCGGCGAGAACACCATCATCATCGACTGTGACGTGCTCCAGGCGGACGGCGGCACCCGCACCGCCGCGATCACCGGCGGCTTCGTCGCGCTCGCCGACGCGATCTCCTGGCTGCAGGGGCGGAACCGATGCAAGGGCAACCCGCTGGTCGGCTCGGTGGCGGCGGTCAGCGTCGGAATCGTGGATTCACAACCTCGGCTGGACCTCTGCTATGAGGAGGACGCCGCGGCCCAGACCGACATGAACGTGGTGTGCACCGGGGACGGCGGTTTCGTGGAGATCCAGGGCACCGCCGAGCGTGAGCCGTTCGGCCGCGACCTGCTCAATCAGCTTCTCGATCTTGGCGTGGCGGGCTGCGCGGAACTGACCGGGCTCCAGCAGGCGGCCCTGGCCCGATGACCGGCGCGGCGGCCAAGCTCGTCCTGGCCACCAGGAACCCCGCCAAGCTCGCGGAGCTGAGCCGGATCCTGGCCGACGGCGACGTGCCGGTGGACCTCGTCACCGCCGGAGACTTCCCGGGCGTGCCGGAGGTGGCCGAGACGGGCCGCACCTTCGCCGAGAACGCCCTGCTCAAGGCCCGGGCGGTGGCGGTGTTCACCGGCTTGCCCGCGGTCGCCGACGATTCCGGGATCTGCGTTGACGCCTTGAACGGAATGCCCGGGGTGCTGTCCGCCCGCTGGTCCGGCCGGCACGGCGATGACCAGGCCAACCTGCGGCTGGTGCTCGGCCAGCTGGCGGACGTGCCAGCCGGTCAGCGTGGCGCGCATTTCGCCTGTGCCGCGGCGCTCGTGCTCCCGTCCGGGTCGGAGCACGTGACGGAGGGCGTCCTGTCCGGATCGGTGACCGACGCGCCGCGCGGCACGAACGGGTTCGGCTACGACCCGATCTTCGTGCCGGAGTCCTCGGAGCTGACGACGGCCGAGATGGACCCGGCGGCCAAGGACGCGATCAGCCATCGCGGCCGCGCGCTGCGCGCCCTGGCCCCGGTCATCGCCGCCCTGCTCGGCGGCTGAGCGGCCTAGAACAAGGTCACCGGGCGACCCGCCAGCTCCGGCCGCCGTCGCTGCTCACCAGCCACTCCGTCGTGCGGAGCCGGTCGTAGTCGGCCTCTCCCGTCACACGCCCCACGATCTCATAGTGGGATTCCTACTAAGTCGATCGTTGAAGAAGATTTCGGAAGAATACGATCGCGACCAGGAACCTTGCTGGATATTGCGGGCCGATGGCCATGATGTCCCCCTTGATGGTGGACAATAGCCGCTGAACCGGCCCAGCCCGGGAGCCGCCGTTGGGGTGGCCGCAGGCGGCTGGGCGGGGTGGCCGGTACCGTGGGGATTCGGCACTGGAGGGAGCACGCGTGACCGAGCAGAGGCTGGAACCCGGAGCTGAGGCGCCGGAGTTCTCGCTGCCCGACATCGGCGGCCGGCCGGTCAGCCTGTCCACGTTCCGCGGGCAGCAGGTGATCGTCTACTTTTACCCGGCCGCGATGACCCCCGGCTGCACCAAGGAGGCCTGCGACTTCCGCGATAACCTCAGCCGGCTCACCGGCGCGGGGCTCACCGTGCTGGGAATCTCCAAGGACACGCCGACCAAACTGGCCAAATTCCGGGACAAGGAGGGCCTGACCTTCCCCCTCCTGTCGGACCCGGGCCTGGAGGTGCACCAGGCCTACGGCGCGTACGGGGAGAAGACCATGTATGGCAAGAAGACGGTGGGCGTCATCCGGTTCAACCTTCGTGATCGACCCCACCGGCCACGTGGCGCGGGCGTACTACAACGTCAAGGCCACCGGGCACGTCGAACGCCTGCTCAAAGACCTAGCTGCATAAACGAAGCCCAGGTAACTGCCGTCAGCTGCCGGCGGCGTCACCAGGGCGGGGCAGCAGCGGGCACCCCGGGGCCGTAGCCCAACGGCAGAGGCACAGGACTTAGGATCCTGCCAGTATGGGTTCAAATCCCATCGGCCCCACCAGCGTGATGCGCCTCGCCGCGCAGTTGGCTGAAGACAGCGGTGAGCCCCATGGCCCGGCGCATGGCGGCGACGGTCTGCCGCATCTCGTGGCGGGTCCGCCGGGTGCCCGTGACGATGAGGTCCTCGACCAGGCCGCCGCTGGCCTCAAACCGGGCGCGGCGCTCGCGCATCGGGTCGAGGAACCGATTGAGCGCCGCGGCCAGCCGGTCTTTGACCTCGGCATCGCCGACCGTGCCCACCAGGTAGCGCTGCCTGAGCCGGTCGACCTCGGCCCGGTCGTCGTTGAACTCCTCGTGGTAGACGAAGACCGGGTTGCCCTCGACCCGGCCGGGGACGTCGGCGCGGACCCGGTCCGGGTCGGTATACATCCGTGCCACCTTGCGCCGGACCTCCTCTGGCGAGTCGGACAGGTAGATGGCGTTGCCGGCGCTCTTGCTCATCTTGCCCTGGCCGTCGGTGCCGATCAGGGACGGCGTGGCCGCCGGGACAAGCTCCGGGACGGGCAGGGTCGGGCCGTACAGGTGGTTGAACCGGCGCGCCACCTCCCGCGCGATCTCGACGTGCGGCGCGTTGTCCCGTCCGACCGGCACCGCGTCAGCGCGGACGCCCAGGATGTCGGCGGCCTGCAGCACCGGGTAGCCGAGCAGCGCGTAACGCATCTCGTGCTGGCCGGCGTCGCGGGCCATCTCTTTCAGGCTCGGCACCCGCTCCAGCCGGGGGACCGTGATCAGGCTCTGGATGAGCAGGCTGACCTCGGCGACCTCCGGGATGGCGGACTGCAGGTAGAACACGGAGTGCTCCGGGTCCAGCCCGGCCGCGAGGGAGTCCAGCACCATGTCGCGGGCGTTCCCGCCAATCGCGGCGATGTCCTCACGGGTGTTCTTGGTCGTCAGCATGTGCAGGTCAGCGACGATGAAGTAGCTCTGGTACGACCGGTGCAGCCGGACCCGGTTGGCCAGGCTGCCGACGTAGTGGCCCAGGTGCAGCCGCCCGGTGGGCCGGTCGCCGCTGAGCATCCGGGGCTTGGGCATGGTGATCTCCTCCTCTGTGGAGGACCATCCCGCGGCCGGCCGCATGCCCGGATACGGCAACGGGCCGCCCACAGGACGGCCCGCAATTGGATGCAGCTTGGGTGCAGCAGTTCGGTGGCCGTCCTACGACGGCCACCAGCCCAGGAAAACGACGCGCTGCATATCGTCAGGATAACAGGGGCCGGCTCGCCGGGCGGCGGCCAAGCTACGCGGTCACCAGGGCGGCAACGATGCCGCGGATCTCCGTCGGCTCCAGTGCGCTGGTCGCGTCGCCAACCGTCAGTTCGACGCGCTGGACGGCCGGGTCCCCGGTGGCCATGGCCTGCGGCCAGGTCCAGACGCCCTGCTCCTTGGCCAGCCTGCGGGCGGCCGCGGCGAAGCCCTCCGGCGTGCCGCGCAGCAGCAGATGCAGCATGGGGGTCTGCGGGGGGTCCGGGATCACCTGGACACCGGGAAGTTCCCGCAGTGCGTCGGCGATGGCCCGGGCATGCCGCAGGTAACGCGGCATCAGCGGCAGTCGCCGGGCGAGGCAGGTGAGCGCCGACGCCGCGGCCGGCCACAACCCGAACAGCGTGCCGCCCATGCGCTGCCGCCACTCGCGCACCTCGGCGATGACGTCGTCCGGCCCGGCCACGCAGCAGCCGGGCAGCGCACCCAGGCCCTTGTAGAACGAGACGTAGACGGTGTCGAAGAGGCTGGCCACGACGGCCGGGGGCTGGCCGTACCCGGCCGCGGACTCCCACAGCCGGGCACCATCGAGATGAACCGCGGCTCCGCCGTCACGACCCCACTCGACCTGCGCGCGCAACTCTTCCCAGGATGGCTGCTGGCCGCCCAGGTCCCGCTGCGGCAACTCGAGCACGAGCACGGCGACGGGTTCGGCCACACCGCGCAGATCATCGGCCGCGAGCAGCCGGTGCTGCTCGCCGGCCGGGCGCCCCACCAGGTGATGCAGCCGCTCGTAGCCACGGCCCTCGTGCTGGTCGATGTGGCAGGCCGGGTGGAACACGATCGTGCGTCGCTGCCGCCGGTCGGCGTGCACCCGCAGCACCGCCTGCTGCGCCATGGTGCCGCTGGGCAGGAACACGGCGGCCGGCTTGTCAAGCAGCCGGCCGATCTCCGCCTCAAGCTCGGCCACGGCTCCGCCCTGGCCATAACGGTCGGGCACCGACTCCGCGGGCACCGTGGCCAGCAGGTCCGCGGCCCGGACCGGCCCGTGCCAATTCAGGAACCGGGTACAGGCGTCGCGCAGCGCGGGAATGTCGTCATCAGCGGTCACACGGCCATTCTGCGCCATCCCTCTGGATGCCCCACGTCAACTCTCCACACGTTCGGTACTGACATATCGTGACAAATCTCTCGTGATCATGGTCGTACCGCGTGCAAAGTCGTCCAGGGCGATCGGCGATCGTGCCTGGCATCATTAGCGGATGGTGCGCGACGAGGACTGCGTGGCGGGTGAGGGCCGTGTGGCGGGTGGTCAGCGGGCGGAGGCGGCGACAGTTGCGGCGATCGAGGCGCTGGACGCGGCCGGGATCCCGTACCGGATCGTGGAGCACGGTCCGGTACGCAGCCTGGCTGAGGCGGCGCGGGCGCGCGGTGTCGAGCCCCGCGATGTCGTGAAGACCCTGGTCGTGCGGCGCGGCGAGGGTGATTTCCTGTTTGTTCTGGTGCCCGGCGACCGGACGATCTCCTGGCCAAAGCTGCGGGCGCTGCTCGGCGTCAGCCGGCTGTCCATGCCGGACGCGGAGGTGGCCAAGGAGGCCACTGGGTACGAGCGCGGCACGATCACGCCATTCGGGTCGGCCACCGCCTGGCCGGTGATCGCCGACGAACGGCTGCGCGGCCGGCAGATCACGCTCGGCGCCGGAGCGCATGGCCGCGCGGTCGCGGTGGCCGCGGACGAAGCGCTGCCGGGCCTCGGCGCCGTGGTCGCGGACATCAGCGACCAGTAGACGGGTCAGCCCCGCTTATGCGTTAGCCGCGGCAAATCAGCGTCAGGCGGCCCCGGCGCGGAACGCCTGCGTACCGGACCGCTTTGTGGACCCGCTTTGTGGATCAACTTGTGGACGGTGCGGTGGAAAAGCACTGTGATCCGGGGGATAACAGGCCGGGTTCTGTGGACTTCGTGTGGACGGCCAAAGAATCTTGAGATAACCCCCGGATAACCCTTGTGGTCGTCCCCGAGAGGCAGTAGAAATGCTTTCACCGCAGGAAACGGGGACCGCCCGGGGGAGACCCCGGAACGCTGGAAGAGCCGGGTGACCGGCACTTCGGACGGGTCCGCGGCACCGGCGGTGGGCCACCGGAAACGGGGACCGCCCGGGAGAAATTCCGGAACGCTGGGAGAGCCGGGCAGCCGGCGCTTCAGGCGGGTTTCTGGCCCTGGTGGTTGGCCCCGCGACGCAGGGTGGCCGCGCAATCGGCCGGTTTGTGCAGCGAGGCCGCGAGGCCCCTCCGTCTCATACACGGAGGGGCCTCGTTATATTCTGCACTATCGAACACCTACCGGATTCTGCGTGGCTCGGCGGCCTGCTCCATTTCGGCCTTTACGTGAATGTATGCGCCATTTCCCCGGACGAATAACTGGCGATCCGTGACTCGAGACGCAATTTACTAGCTGCGGCAGGAAACTGGCCGCCTCTCCGCCCGGCCTGTCCCATGGCGGCGGCCACGGGCCTATGCTCGGTGGGGTGAAGGTGACTTCACTGGGCTACCGGACGGACCTGATGCTCCGTGGCCTGGAAGGCAGTGAGATCGCCGACCATGGCGACTGGCTCGTCGTCCGCAGTCCAGCGAACCCCACGTTCTGGTGGGGCAACTTCCTCTTGCTGGGGGCGCCGCCCCGGCCCGGCGATTCTGGCCGCTGGCTGGCCACATTCGCCCGCGAATTCCCTGGGGCCGCTCATGTGGCGCTGGGCATCGACGTCACCGAGGCTAGCGCGGTGCCCGCCGGGGAGTTCCTGGCGGCGGGGTTCACCGTCCAGCTGAACACGGTGCTGACGGCGTCGGCCGTGCATCCTCCGCCACATCCGCGCAACGGCCCGTCCTACCGGCCGTTAGTCACCGACGACGACTGGGCACAGGACGCTGACCTGCGGCTGGCCTGCACCGACACCGACGATCGGGCCGCGCACTGGCCCTACATCAAGCGCCGCACGGCCGGGGAGCGCGGCCTCGCTGTGGCCGGCCACGGGGCGTGCTTCGGGGCGTTTGTCGGTGGCCGGCTGGTCGCTCGGCTCGGCCTGTTCAGTGACGGCGGCGAGATCGCCCGCTACCAGAGTGTCGAGACCCATCCGGCCGCGCGCCGCCAGGGTCTGGCCGGCACCCTGGTCTGGCGTGCCGCCCGGTACGGCCTCAGCGAACTGGGTGCCAGCACGCTGGTCATCGTCGCGGACCCCGGCTACTCGGCCATCGGCGTCTACCGCTCGGTCGGGTTCGCCGACCAGGAGATGCAGGCCGGGTTCGAACGCCAGCCGGCACGGCCATGATTCACCGGAGGCTCGCGGCCCTTACTCGGGTCGATGTTCCGTGATCACGAAAGGCGGCGCGGCTGGTTCACCGCATGGTCGAGCCTTCCCGGCCATCCGCCTGCCGGACCCGGCGGGCCGCCGGCGCGGGCGCTGGCTCCGTCCCGGGGCAGCAGTCTGCCACCGGCCGGCCAGCATGCGCAGAATGGGCTCGTGCATTCGGCTGATTCTGAGGTCACCGTCACGTTCGCTGGCTCCGGCGACGCCTTCGGCAGCGGCGGCCGCTTCCAGGCCTGCATCCACCTCCGGGCTCCCGGCGGAGCCGCCCCGGTGCTGCTGGATTGCGGTGCGACATCACTGACCGCACTGCGGCAATGCGGGCTTGACCCCGGTGAGATCGCCGCCGTGTTCCTGTCCCATCTGCACGGAGACCATTTCGGGGGGCTTCCGTTCCTGATCCTGGACGGCCAGTTCTCCCGCCGGGTCACGCCGCTGGTCGTGGTCGGTCCCGTCGGCACCGGCCGGCGGCTCCCTGAGGCCATGGAATGCATGTTCCCCGGCTCGTCCGGTGTGTCGCGCCCGTTCCCGGTCGAGGTGGTGGAACTGCATCCAGGCGCGGCCGTGACCGTGGCCGGAGTGACGGCCGCCGGGTGGGAGGTTGATCACCCCAGCGGCGGGCCCGCTCTCGCCCTGCGGCTGGCTCTCGGCGGCAAGGTGATCGCCTATACCGGGGACACGGCCTGGACCGGCGCGCTCACGGAGGTCGCCGCGGGATCGGACCTGCTGATCGCTGAGGCCTACTACCGCGACAAGGCCGTCCCCTTTCACCTCCGCCACGCCGACCTGGTCGCCCATTCAGGACAGCTGGCCAGCCGGCGCGTCGTGCTCACGCACATGTCCGCCGACATGCTCGCGCACCTGGACCACGTCAGCTTCGAAACCGCCCACGACGGGCTGGCCGTGCGGGTCTGAGGGCGGCCACCCGCCGCTCGATGACCGGCCGGCCCGTCACCAGGAGTCGAGGAGAGGGGGCAACTCGGAGAGCCGGCTGATGACCGCGTCCGGGGCGGCCGCCTCGAAGGGCGGGACGTCACTGTTGCGGACGAGGACCGCCCGCATGCCGACGCTCTTCGCGCCGTGCACGTCGTCGTAGGGCCGGTCGCCCACGAACACGCAGGCCGCCGGGTCGTCCACCCCCACGGCGGCCATCGCGGCCTGGAACGCTTCGGGATGCGGCTTGGTCCAGGCGATCTCGCTGCTGTAGACGGCGCCGTCGATCAGGCTGAGCACGTTGTCCCGGACGAACACCCGCTCGTGCGCGCTCCGTGGCCACATGGTGTTGGACAGCACGCCTACCCGCAGGCCCCGCTCACGCAGGGCGCGCAGCAGCGGCGGCACCTCGGAGTCGGTGAACGTGTGCGGCTCCCACGCCTCGAAGTAGCTGGCCAGGAACGCCTCGGTGGGCACCAGGCCGGCCCGCTCGAAGATGTGGTCCAGGGTCGCGCTGGCGCGGGTGTCGCCGGTCGCCTCCCACAGGGCCCGCTCAGCCGCCCAGATCGCCGCGGCCAGCGGTTCCGCGCGCTCGGGGAAATGCTGTGCGCACACCCCCCGCCAGAGTTCCTCCTGGTCGATCGTGTGCCAAGGGGTGAGCGTGCCGCCCCAGTCGAAGATGACCGCCCTGATCGCCACGAACCGCATTCTAAATGGCCTAGTCGAGGCCCCCGACTTGGTGAATGGTGGAGGCATGCGCGGCTCGAAGGCGACAGGAGCCCCAGAAGCGGTTCATAGGAGAGTTAGCCCCCACGTCTCCCTCCCGTCGCCAGGAGTTCGGGCAGCATCCCTAGGGTCCAACGGCAGGGCTGCCCAGCGGATCCAGCCAGGCAGCGGGCAGAGGAGGATCGATGCGACAGCACCAACACCGACGGCGGGTGGCCGTACGGGCCGCCGCCCTGAGCGGATGTCTCTCGCTGCTGAGCGGGATCGCCGTCGTGGGGGTGAGCACGCCCGGCCTGGCCTCAGCCGTGCGGCCGCCCGCGCGGGCCTCGGCCACCACTGTCTCCCAGGCCGGCCAGGGCTGCCGCCTGGGCAACGGGGTCAAGCACGTCATCGAGATCACCTTTGACAACGTCCATTTCTTCCGCGACAACCCCAACGTGCCTTCTGACTTGCAAATGATGCCGAGCCTGCTGCACTTCCTGGAGAACAACGGCACGCTGGCATCCAACAACCACACGCCGCTGATCGCGCACACCGCCGATGACCTGCTGACCACCTTTACCGGGCTGTACGGCGACCGGGCCGGCATGCCGGTCAGCAACAGCTACCAGACGTTCAACCCGAACGGCACGACCGACCCGGCGGGCTCGTTCGCCTACTGGACCGATCCGATCTACGACACCGCATCCTCGCCCACGGCCGGCCACGACACCAATCCGTCGCTGGTTTACTCACCGGCGCCGCCCGCGACCACCACGCCCGCGCCCACGCCGGACACGATCACCCCCGCGCCGTGGGTTCCGTTCACCCGGGCCGGCTGCGACGTCGGCGACGTCGCCACGGTGAACCAGGAACTCGAGAACACCTCAGTGGACATCCCTAAGGTGTTCGGCGCCAGCTCGGCTGAGGAGCAGCAGCTCGCCGCCGATCCCGATTCGTTCAAGGACGCCGAGACCGCGGACTATGTCGGGATCGCCGTGCACTGTGCCCGGGAAAGCGGGTTCTGCTCGACGGCCAAGGGCGTCAAGTACGGGCAGACCACGGCCAGCCCGACCGCGGTGGCGGACAGCCTGCCTGACGAGCCCGGCGGCTACACCGGCTACCAGGGCCTGTTCGGCCACCGGTACGTTGCGCCCCAGCTGGGAGCGGGCACCCCGAACGCGACCAAGAACGGCTACCAGGTCACGAACGCCGCGGGCAACCTGGTCGACGAGAACGGCAACCAGATCAACGGGGCCTTCCTGACCAACCATCCCGGGTTCCCCGGCTTCGGCGGTATCAACGCTGCCCAGTCGCTGGCCTATGTGGCCGACATGCAGGAGTCGGGGGTGCCGGTGACCAACGCTTACATCGCCGACATCCACGGCAACGAGCACATCCCCGGTCTGTCCGCGTGCAGCGGCGCTCCAGCGGCCCTGGGCAGCGGCAGCCCGTGTTACGTCGCCCAGGCCCAGTACTACAACCAGGCCTTCTCGACGTTCTTCGCCCGGCTGGCCGCCGACGGGATCACCACGAAGAACTCGCTGTTCGTCCTCAGCGCCGATGAGGGCGATCATGAGGCGGGCGCCAACGTGGGGCGGGCCATCCAGCCCACCCCGGCGAACTGTGATGGCGCCACGGTGAGCGGCGACACCGTGACCCCCGCCGTCGCGTGCACCTACCCCGCGGGCTCCTTCGGCGAGCTGGCCGGCAACCTGACCGGCCTGCTGGCCACGCAGAAGGCGGACACCACCCCGTTCAGCCTGGAAAACGACACGGCTCCCGAGTTCTACGTCACCGGCCAGCCCAGCGCGGGCGCGCCGCAGGTGCGGACCCTGGAGCGCGACGTCGCGGGGCTCACCGCGGCCAACCCCTATACCGGTACAACCCAGCCGATCGCGAACTATCTGGCCGACCCGACGGAGGAGGCCATCCTGCACATGGTGAACGCCGACCCGGCCCGGACACCGACGTTCGCCCTGTTCGCTAAGCCGGACTACTACCTGTCCACCGGGGCGGCGAACTGCACCAGCCCATGCGTCAGCCAGAACACCGGTTTCGCCTGGGACCACGGTGACTACGCGGCCGAGATCGACACCAACTGGCTGGGTATCGCCGGGCCCGGCGTCGCGCACCTGGGCCTGGACGGCACCGCCGCCGACGCGGGCCCGAGTTCCGCGGGCGCCAACAGCGGACAGGTCACGGTGCCCGGCAGTGGCACCACCGGCACCTGGCTCGACGAGACCGATATCCGGCCGACCCTGATGTACCTGACCGGGCTGAAGGACGACTATGAGCACGACGGCCGGGTCGTCACCCAGCTGCTGACCCACCGGAACGGCGCGCTCCGCTCCCCGGCGGTGACGGCGCTCGGCGCCTGCTACAAGCAGCTCAACTCCAGCGTCGGCGAGTTCGGCACGGCCACCTTGCAGGCTGCGACCCGGGCGGTCGAGAGCACCAGCCCAGGCGACCAGACCTACACCCGCACTGATCAGGCGCTGGCCGCGCTGGAACGGGTCAGGGACGGCCTGGCCCGGGTGGTCAAGGGAGAACTGGAGGCGGCGGCGTTCAGCGACACGCCAATCCACGCCGCGGCCGTCCAGACCCTCGCCTGCCACGCCATCATCGCCTCCGCCCAGCACCTGGCGACCGCGACCTGACCGCACGGCCGTTCGGCGTGGGCGGGTGCAGCCGGCTCAGCGCGTAAAAGCGCCGAAGGCGCAGCGTAGAGCCGGCCGTGCCCGCCCACGCCCCCACATCACACCGTCCCGGCCAGGTCGACCTCAGACCGCAGGATGCTGTAGATCACCCCGTCCACCCAGCGGCCGGCCCGGAAAGCGATCCCGCGCAGTACCCCCTCGCGGGTGAACCCGGCCTTCTCCAGCGCGCGCTGCTCGGCGATGTTGCCGGTCTCGGTGAGCGCCTCGACCCGATTCACCAGCGTGTGCGCGAACAGGTACGCGACCAGCAGCCGGTGCGCCTGAGTGCCGTATCCCCGGCCGCGTGCCTCGGGCGCCAGGGCGATGCCGATCTCCCAGCAGAAAGAGACTCTGGCGGTCTTGTGCTTGCGCCAGTTCATCAGCCCGAGTGACTCCGCGCCTTTCGCCACGACCAGGAAGCCGCCGTCGTCACCCAGCAGGCCGTTCTCCACCCAGGGACGGCGGTGCGTCCCTGGGTCCAGCCAGCCGGCCCAGCCCGAACTCCCCGCTCCCAGACGGGTCGCTGGTCAGCCGGTACAGCAGCGGCAGGTCATCCTCGCCGACCGGCCGCAGGCGTAGCTGGTCGTCCATAACGTGACATGCTACGGGCGCCCGTGGGTGTCAGCCGTGCAGAACCCAGGGCAGCCTGGGACACTAGGGGACAACGAAACGTTGGGTTGAAGGAGTGATTTGATGGCCGATGGCGACGGCGCGGTCTCGACGCGCGACCCGGATGTGCTGGTCCAGGAGATCGAGCGCACCCGCGAGAACCTCGCACGCACCATCGATGCCCTGACCGAGCGGATCAGCCCCGCGAACGCCGCACGGCGGATGGCCACGCGGGCTCGTGAGCAGGCGGCACGCCCTGAGGTCCAGCGGGCGGCGGGCGCGGCGGGCGCGGCCGTGCTGGCCGGCTTGGCTGGCTTTCTGTTCCGCCGCCGCCGCAGGTAGGCGGCCTAGATCAGGGCGCGCCCCGCTCAGGCGAACGCCTGGCCCTCGCCCCGGTAGGTAGGCACGGTCGCGGTGACGGAGCGGCCTTCGATCAGGTGCAGGTCCGTGAACCGCTCGCACAGTTCGCCGGCCTTGGCGTGGCGGAACCAGACCCGGTCGCCGATCGCCAGCCCGTCGGCGGCCGGGCCGAGCAGCGGCGTCTGCACCTCGCCCGCGCCCTCCTGGGCATCGAGGCGCAGTCCGGCCGGCAGGTACGGCCGCGGCAGCCTGCTGGCCTGGGCGGGACCCGACGCCAGGTACCCGCCGCCGAGCACGGTAACCACGCCCCGCCCGGGCCTGCGCACCACGGGCAGGGCGAACAGGGCCGCGGGCCGCCCGGAGAAACCCGTGTAGCTGTCGAACAGTCCTGGCTGGTACAGCCCGGAACCCGCGCCGATCTCGGTCACCGAGTCCTCGGCCGCTGTCTTCTCGATGGAGCCGGTTCCGCCGCCGTTGACGAAGTCGAGAGCCGCCACGGCCTGCACCGCCGCTACGATCGCCCCTCGCCGCAGGGCAAGTTCTGCACCCGATTTCTTTTGCATGTACCGCACGGCTCGGGCGTAGTACGGCCGTCCCGGGGGGTTGTCGCCGACACCGGCAATCTGAGCCTCGTACGCCATGAGGCCGGCCAGCCGGATTCCGGGCCGGGCGACGGCGTTTCTGGCCAGGGCGGCCGCATCGGCGGGGGTGCGAACGGGGGAGCGGCGCGCGCCGGCGCGCATCAGGCCGCCAAGCGCGACATAGGACGTGTCGATGTCGATGCCCACCCTGACCGGGCCGGACTCCGGCACCGTCGCGGCGGCCTTCTCGATCATGTCGAGGTGATCCGGGCAGTCGATCATCACCGTGATGGCGGCGCGGGCCGCCGGGTCACCGGCCAGCCGGGCCAGCGCCGCCCGGTCCGCGGTGGGGTAGGCGACCAGGATGTCCTGGCTGATGGCGTGGCCTGCCAGCCAGAGCGCCTCGGGCAGAGTGAAGGCCATGACCCCGCGGAACCCGCTGGAGGCCAGCACCTGCTCGATCAGGCCGCGGCAGCGTACCGACTTGCTGGCCAGCCGGATCGGCTTTCCCCCGGCCCGCCTGGTCATGTCCGCCGCGTTGGCCCGCAGCGCCGGCAGGTCAATCACCGCGAACGGCGGTTCCAGGTGCGCGGTCGCCGCATTGAACCGCTGCAAGTCAGGCTGGTGCGGATCAGGCTGGCCGGGCTGGGTCATTCAGCCTCTTTGGTGAGCTCGGCGTACTGGTCGGCGGTCAGCAGGCTATCCGGGTCAGGCCCGTCATCGGCCAGCCGGATCCGCAGCAGCCAGCCCGCTCCGTACGGGTCGGAGTTGACCAGCCCGGGATCATCCTCGATCTCCGGGTTCGCCTCGATCACCTCGCCGTCCACCGGTGAGAAGATGTCGCTGACGGACTTGGTGGACTCGACCTCGCCACAGGGCTCACCGGCCGTCACCGCGGTGCCGGGCGCGGGGACCGAGACGTACACCACGTCGCCGAGGGAACGCTGTGCATAATCCGTGATGCCGACGGACGCGACGCCGCCGTTGATGGCCACCCACTCGTGCTCCGCGGTGTAGCGCAGCTCGTCCGGAACGGTCATGGTTCCCCTCATCTCTGTGTATCTGGCTGCCCAGTCCGCGTATCTGGCTGCTCAGTCCGCCCGGCGGTAGAAGGGCAGGTCCACCAGGCGGGCTGGCTCGGCGCGGCCCCTGATGTCGACCGCGAGCGCGCCTTCCGTGGTCTCCGTGCCGGTCTCCGTGGCGGTGGTGCCGGAGCGCGCCAGCCGCGCGACCTCCGGATCGACGTAGGCCATGGCGATGGGCACGCCGAGGGTGGGCGACGGGGCACCGCTCGTCACCTCGCCGCGCTCCTGGCCGTCCCAGAGAACCGCGTAGCCGTGCCGCGGGACCCGGCGGGTCCCGCCCGTGAGGCCGACGAGCACCCGGCGCGGGCCCTCGGCCGCACGCGCTTCGAGCGCCGCCCGGCCGACGAAGCTGCCCGGCTTGTCGAATCGGACTACCCGCCCCAACCCCGCCTCGAAAGGCGTCATCTCCGGGCCGAGTTCGTTGCCGTACAGCGGCATGCCGGCCTCGAGGCGGAGCGTATCGCGGGCCGCGAGGCCGGCCGGGGTGAGGCCGTCGGCCGAGCCCGCGTCGGCCAGCGCCGTCCAGACCGGCACGGCATCATCCGGGCTGGTGAACAGCTCGAACCCGTCCTCCCCGGTGTACCCGGTGCGGGCGAGCAGCACGTCATGGCCTGACACACGGGCCCGGTGACCGGCGTAATATTTCACGCCGCCGAGCGGGATGTCGGTGAGCGGCCCGAGGATCCGGGCGGCGGCCGGGCCCTGGATGGCGATCAGCGCGTAATCGGCGGTCCGGTCGCTGACCTGGGCGTCGTGGCCGTCAGCCCGCTGGGCGATGGCCTCGTGGACGACCTCGGTGTTGGCGGCGTTCGCGACCACCAGGAATTCTTCGTCGGCCAGCCGGTAGATGATCAGGTCGTCAAGCACCCCGCCGTTTTCGGCGCAGATCATCGTGTACCGGGCGCGGCCGGGCGCCAGCGCGGACGGCTGGCCGGTCACCGCGTAGTCGAGCGCGGCCCCGGCCCCGGGCCCAGTGACCTCGATCTCCCCCATATGCGACAGATCGAACAGGCCAGCCGCGCGGCGTACCGCCTGGTGCTCCGCGGTCTCACTGCGGTAGCGCAACGGCATCAGCCAGCCGGCGAAGCCGGTCATGGTGGCGCCGAGCCGCTCGTGCACCCCGCGCAGCGGCGTGGGCCGCGGTGCGTCGGCGGACGCCGGTGGTTCGCTCGGCAGTGCCGGTTCGCTGGGTGTTGCCGGTTCGCTGGGCAGTTGCGGAGCGCTGGGGCGCGGGGGCGCGTCCAGGCGCGGCGGCGTGTCGCGCGGCTCTGCGGCGTCAGGCATATTCATGTGCGGGCGCTCCATGGCCGGTCCGGGGGCTGGCCTGCGCGGGCTAGCCTACCGGGGCGGATTCGCCGCGGCGGCAACCGCCGCTGTGCGGTCGCCGCGGTGGCGGCTCACGGCGCGCCTCCGCGCTGCACGACGCGCGCTCGCGCTTGTCACGGCACGCCCGCGGCTGCGAACGTGGCTGGCCAGGACCGAATGTTATTCTGATTCACGGGCCGGCTGGTGGCCGGCTGTCGAAGCCCCTCGAGGGCTGCGTGATCATCACGCGGCTGTGTGGCGGTTGGCATCCGCCCTGAACGAGGGGAATAACGATGCTCGCGTTCACCGTCCGGCGAAAAGCCCGGACCCTTCTGCTGGCCGCTGTCCTGGCCACCGGGGCCGCCATCCCGCTCGCCAGCGGCGCCGCGGCGGCGGGCGTTCTGCTCACCGGCGGCCCGGCGGCCGCAGCATCCGGCCCCCACCGGGTGTCACCCGCTCCCCATGGCGCGCACGGGCGGCGCAGCGCCACCCAGGCGGCCCAGGCGGCCCAGACGTGTGCCACCCACGCCACGACCGCGGGCTGGGCCAACAACGGGAGCCTGGTGACCGCGAGCGCGGTGTGCATGGCCGAATCCGGCGGCCAGGCATCGGTCTACCACTGCGACGCGACCGGCAAGGACGGCAGCTACCCGCCGGTCCACTGCTCAGGCGTATACGACCGCGGGCTCTGGCAGCTCGACAGCGCTGGCCAGTCCGGGACGACGGACGCGTGTGCGTTCACCGCCCAGTGCAACGCGAACGCCGCTTACGGGGTAAGCGGTCGCGGCACGACCTTCGCCCCGTGGACCGTGTACACCAGCGGGGTCTACACCAGCTACGTCGGAGGTGCCCAGGCAGCGGTGAACGCACTGACGTCGGGCACGGTGGCCAGTGGTGTGCCCGGGGTCTGCCTTGCGTACGGGCCAGCCGCCGCGAACACGCCCGTGGTGGTCGGCAACTGCGCGACCGATGCCAGCCAGCAGCAATGGAGTGGGACGGACGGTACCATCCGCGATGGCCAATTCTGCGTCGCACCCGCGTTGACGGCCGCCTACGCGAGCGTCCGGCTGCGCTGGTGTGACGGTCTTGCCTGGCAGCAGTGGACGCAATCGGCGGCCGGGCTGCTGCGTAACGCGCAGACGGGTGGGTGCCTCCGCGATCCCGGCGGCAGCCTGGTCCCCGGCACGCAGGTCACCGTGGCGCCCTGCGTGGCCTATCCGATGCGCACCTGGTGGCTCTGGTGATCAGGCGTTAGCAGCCGTCCACGGCTGGGCGTTTCGGGCTAGTCTCCGACCATGGAACTGCTCACCGACGGCGCCATCACGGCGGAACTGGCCAGCGTGCCCGGATGGACCCAGGCTGGCAGCAGTATCACCGCAACGGCCAAGCTGGCCGACTTCCGCGCGGCCATGCTGTACGTGGGAGCCGTGGCCTACCTGGCCGAGGACGCGAATCACCATCCCGACATCCTGATCCAGTGGAACCGGGTGACGCTCACGCTGTCCACTCATTCGGCCGGCGGCCTGACTGCGGCTGACTTCGCGCTGGCCCGCCGGATCAGCCAGCTCACCTGACGCCCGGCCCACGCAGGCCAGCTCAGCGGGTGAAGTCGCAGGGCAGATGCTTGATGCCGTTGATGAAGCTGGACAGCAGACGGTCCGGTTCGCCCGCAGCCCGGATGTCAGGCACGCGGCTGAGCAGTTCGCGCAGCATCACGGTAATCTCCCGCCTGGCCAGGTGCGCGCCCAGGCAAAAATGCGGCCCAGCGGCACCGAACCCCACATGCGGGTTGGGCGAGCGGGTGATGTCGAACGTTGCCGGATCGGCGAAAACCGTCTCGTCCTGGTTGGCCGACCAGTAAAAGAGCGCCATTTTGTCGCCCTCGCGGTAGAGGCGACCGTTCATCGTGTAGTCGCGGGTAAGCGTCCGCCGCATGAACATGACCGGCGATGCGCACCTGATGATCTCCTCCACCGTCCCGCCGATCCTGTCCTCAAAGGCGTTGAGGAGCAGCGCGCGTTGCTTGGGGTTATCGGTGAGCAGCATCAGCGAGTGAGAGATCGCGGTGCGCGTGGTCTCGTTTCCGGCCACCACGAGCAGGATGAAGAACGACGCGAGTTCCGCGGCCGTGAGCTGCTCACCGTCGATGTTGGCCGTGACCAGTGAGGAGACCAGATCGTCGATGGGGTGATCGGCGCGCGCGGCGGCCAGGCCGGTGACGAGTTCGGCAAGTTCCTGCCCGGAGCCCAGAATCTGCCCGACCGCCTCGTTGACATCGGCGCTGATGAAATCGGGATCGGAGCCGGACAGGATGATGTTGGTGTTCCGCAGCACCATGTCGTAATGGCTGTCCGGCACCCCCATCATCCGGCAGATGATGGTCAGCGGGAGGCGCGCGGCAACATGCTCGACGAAGTCGCACGGCCCGGTTTCCAGCAGGTCGTCCGCGATCTGCGCGGCCACCCGCGCCACGTCCTCCTCGAACTTCCCGATCATCCGCGGGGTGAAGGCACGGGACACGATCCGGCGCAGCCGGGCGTGCCGTGGGTCGTCCATGTTGATCATTGAGCCGAAGTACTCGTTGAACTCGACCGGCAGATCAACGACGCTAGTCGCGCCTTGCCTGGAGCAGAACACCTCGGGGTTCCGGCTCGCCTCGGCCACGTCCGCGTGGCGTACCAGCGCGAAGTATCCACTGCCCCCAGTGGCAAAGGGCGTCTCTGGCTCGGCGAAGAAGGATGGATGGTCGCGGGCGCGCAGCTCCGCGAAGGCAGCCTGGCGGTCGGTGGTCGGCCGCCCCCAGAAGGCGGTGTCTGAGATGTCAATGTCAGTCACGGACCTACCCGCCTTCGGACTTGAACGTGATTCGGTTCTATCGTCGCAGAAATGGCGCCCGCACGGGGGAGGCGCGGGGCGGCAGATTGGCGTCGGGCAGGCCGGGCCCCACTGCTCCTGGTGGGCGCCCGGGTCACCGGGGACATGGCTGCGCCTGGCCGGGACTGCGCCCGGCCAGGCGGCAGGATTGGGCTGTGGTCAGGATTGAGCTGCTGTCAGTACTGGGCTTATGTCAGGACTGGGCTTATGTCAGGACCAGGATTCCGCCAGCACCGAATGCGGCGCGGGTCCCGAATCCGGATCGCTCTGGGCCGAGGGCCGCTCCATCAAGGGCGAGGAGATCAGGAAATCGGCGCTGGCCCGATTGCAGGCCACCGGGATGTTCCACACCACGGCGATCCGCAGCAGTGCCTTGACGTCATGGTCGTGCGGTTGCGACTCCATCGGGTCCCAGAAGAAAATGAGCAGGTCGATGTCCCCGTCGGCAATACGCGCTCCGATCTGCTGATCCCCCCCGAGAGGGCCGCTCTGGAAGCAGGTGACGGGCAGGGCGAGATCCTCACTCAGCAGACGCCCCGTGGTGCCGGTCGCGAACAGATCGTGCTTGGCCAGCTCGCCCCGGTTGTACCGGGCCCACTCACGGAGATCCTGCTTCCTGCGGTCATGCGCCACCAGCGCGATCTTCCGCCGTGGCGCGGGCGTGGCCGGTGCATTGTTGATGTTCACTACTCCAGTCTGCGTGATGGATGTTGCGGCGATGACACACCGGGGTTAGCGGACTGTGTACAGACCGGGTCGCCAAGCCGGCAATCTGCAACGATGCGTCAACATCCAGCAAAGCTCCCAGCGCATGCGCAGGGTCAGCGGGTGCGCTACCCTGGAGACATGCGTTCCGCACGGCTGCTCCTTACCTAGCCGCGCCGACT
Organism: uncultured Actinomycetes bacterium; assembly: GCA_963822825.1. GTDB lineage: Bacteria > Actinomycetota > Actinomycetes > Streptosporangiales > Streptosporangiaceae > JAWWPY01. The sequence continues at coordinate 395,880 of CAWGIW010000025.1, forward strand.
GACCGTCGTCGCGCGGCTGCCCCTCGTGGACCGGGGGGCTTTTCTATTGCCGGAGCCGGACCGACACCATGGTGAGGAAAGATCATGACAGCCACCGAGAGCGCTGAGCGGGCTCAACACTACGACCCGCGCGACATTCAGGAGAAATGGCAGGCCACGTGGGCTGGCCTGGACTTGTTCCGGGCGAGTGACGACCCTGGGGACGACCGGCCGCGCACCTATCTGCTGGACATGTTCCCGTACCCGTCCGGCGATCTGCACATGGGTCACGCGGAGGCGTATGCCATCGCGGACGCGATCGCCCGGTATTACTTCCAGCGCGGGCACAATGTCCTGCACCCGATCGGCTGGGACGCCTTCGGCCTGCCCGCCGAGAACGCGGCGATCAGGAACAACACGCACCCGGCCGACTGGACTTATGCCAACATCGAGACCCAGGCGGCGTCGTTCCGCCGGTATGCGGTGTCGTTCGACTGGTCACGGCGCCTGCAGACCTGCGACCCGACTTATTACCGCTGGAACCAGTGGCTGTTCCTGCGTTTCTACGAGCGGGGCCTGGCCTACCGCAAGGACGGTTACGTCAACTGGTGCCCGCACGACCAGACCGTCTTGGCCAACGAGCAGGTCATCGGCGGGAGGTGCGAGCGCTGCGGGACCGAGGTCATCCGCCGGGTCCTGACCCAGTGGTATTTCAAGATCACTGAGTATGCTGACCGGCTGCTGGCCGACATGGCGGGCCTGGAGGGCAAGTGGCCGGACCGGGTGCTGCTGATGCAGCGCAACTGGATCGGCCGCTCGGAGGGCGCCGAGATCCGGTTCGCCATCGAGGACCGTAACGAGCCGGTCACCGTGTTCACCACCCGGCCAGACACGCTGTTCGGCGCCACGTTCTTCGTGATCGCGGCCGACTCGCCGCTGGCCGAGGAGGTCTGTACCGCGGGGCAGCGCGACGCGCTGGCCGCGTATGTCGCCCAGGTACGCAAGCTGACCGACATCGAGCGCCAGTCCACGGACCGTGAGAAGACCGGTGTCTTCCTGGGCCGCCACGCGGTCAACCCGGTGAACGGCGAATTGATCCCGGTGTGGGCCGCGGACTACGTGCTGCCCGACTACGGCACCGGCGCGATCATGGGCGTGCCCGCGCACGACCAGCGTGACCTGGACTTCGCCCGGGCTCACGGGCTGGACGTGCGAGTCGTGGTGGATACGGGGGATCCTGATCCGGCGGTCACCGGCGTCGCCACGCACGGCGACGGGGTACTGATCAATTCCGGGCTGCTGAACGGACTGCGCAAGGCCGAGTCCATCGCCAGGATCACGACCATCCTGGAATCGGGCGGCCACGGGCTGGCCGCGGTGAACTTCCGGCTGCGAGACTGGCTGCTGTCCCGGCAGCGGTTCTGGGGGACGCCCATCCCGATCGTGTACTGCTCCGCGTGCGGTGAAGTCGCCGTCCCGGACGAGCAGCTGCCCGTGATCCTGCCGGATCTGCGCGGGCAGGACCTGGTGCCGAAGGGAGTGTCACCGCTGGCGGCCGCCACGGACTGGGTGAACACCCAATGCCCCAAGTGCGGCGGTCCGGCCCTGCGCGACACCGACACCATGGACACCTTCGTTGACTCCTCGTGGTACTTCCTGCGGTACTGCTCACCGGACTACGAGCACGGTCCGTTCGACGTGGCAGCGGTCCGCCGCTGGGCCCCCGCCGACCTGTACGTGGGCGGTGTGGAGCACGCCATCCTGCACCTGATGTACAGCAGGTTCTTCGTCAAGGTGCTGCACGACATGGGCATGGTCGATTTCACCGAGCCGTTCACCCGGCTGCTGAACCAGGGCCAGGTGATCAACCAGGGCCGTGCGATGTCGAAGTCGCTGGGCAACGGGGTTGATCTGGGCGAGCAGCTGGCCGCGCATGGAGTCGACGCGATCCGCCTGACGATGATCTTTGCGAGTCCCCCTGAGGACGATATCGACTGGGCCGATATGAACCCCGAGGCCAGCGTTAAGTTTCTGGGCCGGGTGTGGCGGGTGGCTTCGGATGCGGGCGCCGTGTCTCCCGGGCCGGGCCCCGGGGATCTGGAGCTGCGGAAGGCTACCAGCCGCGCCGTCGACGAGGTCACCAGGCTGGTCGAGTCGTCCCGGCTGAATGTGGCGGTGGCCCGGCTGATGGAGCTGGCCAGCGCGACCCGGCGGGCGATCGACTCCGGCCCCGGAGCGGCTGACCCAGCGGTGCGCGCGGCGGCGGAGACGCTGGCCGTGCTGCTGTCGATCTTCGCGCCCTACACGGCCGAGGAGTGCTGGGCCCTGCTGGGGCACGAGCCGTCGGTGGCGCGCGCGGGCTGGCCGTCCGCCGACCCGGAGCTGCTGGTCGAGGACCTGGTGACGTGCGTCGTTCAGGTGGCGGGCAAGGTACGCGACCGGCTGGAGGTCCCGCCGGGGATCGGCGAGGACGAGCTGCGTGAGCTGGCGCTGGCGGCCCCGGGCGTGGCCCGGGCTCTGGCCGGCCGGGAGGTGCGGACGGTGATCGTCCGGGCTCCCCGGCTGGTCAACGTCGTCCCCGGCTGACGGCCGCCCGCGCTTCCCGCCGTCCCGCTTCCCGCCGTCCCGCTTCCCGCCGCCTCCGCTTCCCGCCGCCCGCTTCCGCCGTCCCGCTTCCCTCAGATGCGGCGGAGTACGGCGACCACGCGGCCCAGGATCGCGGCCTCGTCACCCGGGATCGGAGCGTAGGCCGGGTTGTGCGGCATCAGCCAGACGTGACCGCCCGAGTGCTTGAAGGTCTTGACCGTGGCCTCGCCGTCGATCATCGCGGCCACCATGTCGCCGTTCTCCGCAACGGGCTGCTGGCGTATGACCACCCAGTCGCCGTCCGCGATGGCGGCATTGATCATAGAGTCGCCGACCACCTTGAGCAGGAACAGCGTTCCGTCGCCGACGATCTGCTTCGGCAGCGGGAAAATGTCCTCGATCGCCTCCTCGGCCAGGATGGGCCCGCCTGCCGCGATCCGGCCGACCAGCGGCACGTACGCGGTTTCCTGCGACGGGATGTCCATCGCGGTCTCTTCTTCCACATCGGCCTCGGGCCGCACCGCGGGATGGCCTGGCAGCCGGACCTCGACGGTGCGCGGCCGGCCGGCGTCCCGGTGCAGGTAGCCCTTGCTCTGCAGGGTGGACAGCTGGTACGAGACGCTGGACGTGCTCGTCAGCCCCACCGCCTCGCCGATCTCGCGCATCGATGGCGGATAGCCGCGGCGCTGCACGGACTCCCGGATAACCTGGAGCACCTTGCGCTGCCGCCAGGTGAGCACGTGGCCCGGATCGGGCCGGTCTGGCATCTGGGTGACCACCGTGGGGACACTGCCCTTCGGCTTCCGTCCTGGCCGGCCCTTGGGCTTGACGCCTGGGGCGTCGTCCGCGGCGCCCTCGGGCGGCCCGTCCTGCGCTCTGCCGTCTCCCGCGCTGCTGTCCATCAAACTGACCTCCATATCCGAACAATGTGTCCTTCGGGGTGCCGAGCGTTTCGAAGTGCCGAGCCCCTCCGAGGTGCCGAGTCCCTCAGAAGTACCGAGTCCTCCGAAGCGCTGAGTCCGTCCGAAGTGCCGAGTCCCTAGAAGGATTGAGTCCTGTGCGGGCCGAGTCCTTCGAGGTACTGAGCTCAGAGCCGACGCTAGCGCTTCCGCTCTCAGATCTCAAACATCTGTTCGATGGCCATGAAAAGTGTCGTACCCCCGCGGTAGAACTGTATCGCACAGTCATTCGATCGCACACGTATTCGATCGAATGACTGTACGATAGAACGGTCATTCGACTGAGGAGGCCGGCATGAGCGTGATGAGCGTGGGCCAGCGTGCGGCGACCGGAATGAAGGACGAGGCCAGCGACCTGACCGAGCCCGGGGAGCGGTCCGGGGACCTGGAGTCGCCCGGGGGTGAGCTGGGCGCTGCCAGCCGCCTGGAACGCGAGCTGCGCAGCAGCAGGCCGCTTGCCCGTGAGCTCCGCGCCCACCAAAGGCTCACCCGCGAGCTGCGAGCCCGTGGATCGCTGGCCGGCCAGCCGCCGGCTGGTGAACCGCGGGGTGGCGCGCCGCGTTACCTGGCGATCGTCCCGGCGCGGCGTGGGCGGGGCGTCCGGCTGACCCGCCGCGGGCGCCGCGTGATCGTGGGCTTTGTGGCGGCCGTTGTCGTGGCCGCTGTGGCCGCGCTCTGGCTCGCGGCGGCGACCGGAGCGCAGGCCGCGAATCACGGGGTGACGCCGGGCACGGTCGAACAGAGCATGACGGCGGTCGTGGTCCAGCCAGGTCAGACGCTGTGGTCAATCGCCCTCCGGGCCGAGCCCTCCGCCGATCCGCGCGTTGTCATCAGCCAGATCGTCGAGTTCAACGCGCTGGGCAGTGACGTGGTCGTCCCGGGGGAGCGCATCTGGGTGCCCAGAAGTTAGCGTGCCCAGAAGCTAGTGGGCCCGGGGGCCAGCAGATGTCTCAGCGGCTTGGCCGGTAGTGGGGGCTTGCCGGTCGTAGTGTGAATCTGGCGGCGGGCGGCCGCCTGGCCAGCACCGACGCGCGACACGCCGGCGGATGCTGCTTTGCTGGGCCGCCGACCAGGCAGTTCAGCGATCCTGGGGCTACCGCGTGGGCGATGCGGCCCTGGCGCTTGCGCCGGATGGGGTGTCTGTTCTACCGTGACCACAACATATAGTAGTTACAGACGTGTAGTTTATCCACAGGTTGTGTTCGCGTAAGTCTGTTTCCGCATCGGCGGGGAGGTGGTCACGTGATCTGCCCGTACTGCCGGAGCCCGGAAAGTCGCGTCATTGACAGCCGGACCGCCGACGACGGCGCGGCGATCCGTCGCCGCAGGTCATGCACCTCGTGTGGGCGGCGGTTCACCACCCAGGAGGCTGTGATCCTGATGGTGGGTAAGCGGAGCGGTGCCACCGAGCCGTTCACCCGGGACAAGATCGTCCGTGGTGTCCGGCGGGCCTGCCAGGGCCGGCCGGTGAGCGAGGACGCGCTGGCCATCCTCGCTCAGCAGGTGGAGGACGCGGTCAGGGCGCGCGGCTGCGCGGAAATCCCGTCCCACGAGGTGGGCCTGGAGATCCTGGGGCCGCTGCGGGAGCTTGACGAGGTTGCCTATCTGCGGTTCGCCTCTGTTTACCGGGGGTTTGAGTCGCTGGCGGATTTCGAGCAGGAGATTTCCGCGCTGCGGTCAGCGCGTGAGGAAGCCGGCGCACTGACGCCGTGAGCCGTGGCAGCACACTGAAAAACATCGGGATGGGCCTGGCCAGGCCCGGAGGGATCCAACCGGATCCTGGAAGGGGGACGACATGACCGAGACGGCAAGTGGGTCGGCGCACCGCGGTGGCAAGGGAGCGCGCAAGGGCCTCACGATTCGGCGCATCTACACCCACGAGGGCATCCACCCGTACGACGAGGTCACCTGGGAGCGCCGCGACGTCGTCATGACCAACTGGCGGGACGGCACGGTCAACTTCGAGCAGCGCGGCGTCGAGTTCCCGGACTTCTGGTCCGTGAACGCCGCCAACATCGTGACCACCAAGTACTTCCGGGGCGCCGTGGGCCAGCCGCAGCGTGAGTGGAGCCTCAAGCAACTCGTGGACCGGGTCGTCGGGACCTACGTGGCATCCGGCCGCGAACACGGCTACTTCGCCAGCGCGAAGGACGCCGAGGTTTTCGACCACGAGCTCACCTACGCACTGATCCACCAGATCTTCGCCTTCAACTCCCCGGTCTGGTTCAACGTCGGCACCAGCTCCCCCCAGCAGGTCAGCGCGTGCTTCATCCTGGCTGTTGATGACACGATGGACTCGATCCTGGAGTGGTACCGGGAAGAGGGCCTGATCTTCAAGGGCGGATCGGGCGCCGGGGTGAACCTCTCCCGGATCCGGTCCAGCAAGGAACTGCTGTCGTCGGGCGGCACCGCGAGCGGCCCCGTCTCGTTCATGCGCGGCGCCGATGCCTCCGCGGGAACCATCAAATCGGGCGGCGCCACCCGCCGGGCCGCGAAAATGGTCGTCCTCGACGTCGATCACCCGGACATTGAGGAATTCATCGAGACGAAGGCGCGCGAAGAAGAGAAAGTCCGGGTCCTCCGCGACGCGGGCTTCGACATGGACCTCGGTGGCAAGGACATCGTGAGCGTCCAGTACCAGAACGCCAACAACTCGGTGCGGGTCTCCGACGAGTTCATGCGGGCCGTCGAGGCGGGCGGCCCCTTCAACCTGGCATCCAGGCTGACCGGTGAGACGGTCGAGACGGTCGAGGCCAAGGACCTGTTCCGCAAGATGGCCAAGGCCGCCTGGGAATGCGCCGACCCCGGAATCCAGTACGACGGCACCATCAACGATTGGCATACCTGCCCGGAAACGGGAAGAATTACGGCCAGTAATCCGTGCTTCCCAGCTGACCAGCGTGTCGTCACCGACAAGGGCCTGGTCCACATAGGTGACCTGGTTCAGCGCGCCGCAGGCGAAGAGAGTTTCGCCGTCTACACCAACGACGTGACCGCGCAGCACGATCCGGGTGATCGCGTCGTCGCCACGTCCCCTACGCGTTATATGGTCACGGGACGCAACGAGATCATCGAGCTCAGGTTCTCCGACGGGTCGAGGCTCCGCTGCACTCCCGGCCACCGGGTCTGGACGGCCAACCGGGGCTGGGTGCATGCGAGTGAGCTGGCGGATGAGGACCGGGTCGTCCGGTCGTTCCAGCATTGCCCACGGCCGATGGCCGACCCGTACATTCCGGCTGAGGCTCTTCTCATGGCTAGGTACGAGCCGTCGCGGAAGCAGTTGGTCCTGCCGACGAAGTGGGATGAAGAATTCGCTCACTACGTCGGCTGGATTGTGGGCGATGGGTGCCTCGACGCTCGAGACACTACCGCCGTCACCGTCTACGGCTCCCAGGAGGACAAGGACGTCGTCCTCCCTCGGCACCAAGCGCTCCTGACCAGCATCACTGGCTTCGAGAGCAAGCCGAGCCGCCAGCCCAATGGCACCGTCCAGCTGCGCACCACCCGGCGCGCCTTCGGGGCATTCCTGTGCGGTCTTGGGGTTTCCGCGGCGAGAGCTGGGGACAAGACCGTTCCGGAAGCGATCTTCGAGGCTCCCGAGGAAGCTGTGACCGCTTTCCTGCGGGGCCTGTTTGATGCTGATGGTTGCGTAGTGAACCAGCAGGCGAACGGCACTCGCTACGTGGGCCTCGGCAGCCGCTCCGAGGAACTCCTCATAGGCGCTCAGGAGCTGCTCGGCTCGCTCGGGATCGCCAGCCGCATCTACCAGACCGGTACGAAGTCGGAGAGCTTCCATTACACGAGGAAGGACGGCAGCGAGGTCACGTACGGCTCCGACGGGCCGTCCTACGACCTGCGCATCACGGCCGGGGCGGTGCGTGAATACCAGAAGCTCATTGGATTCACCCTGCCGAGCAAGCGGATCAAGCTGGCCAGTCTCATCGAGTCATCCAGCTACTACCAGGTGGACCGCACCGTGCGGATGGTCAGCCGCGAGCCGATGGGGTTCGAGACCACCTACAACCTCACCGAGCCCAGGAATCACTCCTACATCGTCGGCGGTACGGTGGTCGCCAATTGCAGTGAGTATGTCCACCTGGACAACTCGTCCTGCAATCTGGCGAGCATCAACCTGCTGAGGTTCCTGGGCGATGACAACAGCTTCGATGTGAAGAAGTTCCAGCAGATCACGGAACTGATCATCACCGCGATGGACATCTCCATCTGCTTCGCGGACTTCCCGACCGAAAAGATATCGATTACGACCCGTGCCTACCGTCAGCTCGGCATCGGCTACGCCAATCTGGGCGCACTGCTGATGGCTACCGGGCACGCCTACGACTCCGAGGGAGGCCGCGCGATCGCGGCGGCCATCACGTCGCTGATGACCGGCACTGCCTACCGCCGGTCCGCAGAACTGGCCGCTGTCGTCGGCCCGTACGAGGGCTACGAGCGCAACGCATCGGCCCACAAGCGGGTGATGAGCAAGCACGCAGTCGCCAGTAATCAGATCCGCGCCCTGGGTGGCATGGACGAGCAGATTCTCTCCGCGGCCAATAGCGCTTGGAAGGATTGCCTCGCCCTGGGTGAGACAAATGGGTACAGAAATGCACAATCCTCGCTACTCGCACCTACCGGGACAATAGGCCTCATGATGGATTGTGACACCACTGGTGTCGAGCCGGACCTGGCGCTGGTCAAGTTCAAGAAGCTCGTCGGCGGCGGTTCCATGCAGATCGTCAACCAGACCGTGCCGCGCGCCCTGAAGAGCATGGGCTACCAGCCCGAGCAGGTCGAGGCGATCGTCGAGTACATCGCGGAGCACGGGCACGTCGTGGATGCCCCAGGCCTCCGCCCGGAGCACTACGAGGTCTTCGACTGCGCCATGGGCGAGCGCTCGATCAGCGCGATGGGCCACGTCCGGATGATGGCCGCGGTCCAGCCAGGCCTGAGTGGGGCCATTTCCAAGACCGTGAATCTCCCCGAAACGGCAGAAATCGAAGATATAGAACAAATCTATATCGAAGGGTGGAAACTGGGCCTCAAGGCGCTGGCTGTCTACCGGGACAACTGCAAGGTCGGCCAGCCGCTGTCCGATGCCAGGAAGAAGCCGGCTGCGGCCGAGCCCGAGCACTCGCCGCACGACGTCCGCCCGGTGCGCCGGCGCCTCCCGAAGCAGCGGCCCGCGACGGTGACCAGGTTCTCAGTGGCGGGCGCGGATGGGTTCATGACCGCGTCCAGCTACCCGGGCGACGGCGTGGGCGAGGTATTCCTCAAGCTCGGCAAGCAGGGCTCCACCCTGGCGGGCGTGATGGACGCCTTCTCGGTGGCCATCTCGATCAGCCTGCAGTACGGGGTCCCGCTCGAGAAGTGGGTGGAGAAGTTCACCAACATGCGCTTCGAGCCGGCCGGGATGACCGATGACCCGGACATCCGGATCGCGAGCTCGGTGATGGACTACGTGTTCCGGCGGCTGGCCCTGGATCACCTGCCCTACGAGACACGTGCCGAGCTGGGCATCCTGTCGGCGGCCGAGCGCTCGGCGCAACTGTCCGGAGAGGATCCGGCCACTCTGGCTGAGGAGCAGGATCCCGTGGAAATGGCGCAATCCGCCCCGGTGGAGCGCCCGCACCCGCACCCGCGCCCTAAGGAGCCAGCCGCGCCGGAGCGGAGTTTCCGCGCCGAGTCGGCCCTGCAGCCGCACAGTTCCACCGAGCTCATCGAGTCCCAGCAGGGCCGGACGGCCGACGCGCCACTCTGCCTGACCTGCGGCACGAAGATGCGCCCGGCGGGGAGCTGCTACGTCTGCGAAGGCTGCGGCTCGACGAGCGGCTGCAGCTAAATATGAGCAAGTTGCGACAGATGCAACATTCGCCATTCTTCGCTGAGGGGGTAGGCGCTGGTCAGCTGGCGTTCTAGCGCTGCGCTAGGACCCTGGCTGGCGGCAGGTCATAGGTGATGCGCTGGGCGACGTGCTGCTCTGCGACGATGTTGCATTTAACGCAACCAAGGGCATGCGCCGCCGCCGCCGGAACCGGGAGCGCCTGCCACGCCGGGGATGCAAAGTCACGGCGTCCAAGCTGTCGAGACAGCGGCATCCAGTGCCGGACGTCTGAGGGCGAGCTATGCATGACCTAATGCCGTAACCGGCAGCGTTTGCCCTGTCCCGCGAGCCGCGATGAGTTCTGCGGCGTCCGGCGGTCGTACTGTCGAACCCGTTACCGAGGAGGACTTCTGATGCGCAGCGTGACCTATTCGATGGGCGTCTCACTTGACGGCTACATCGTCGGGCCGGACGGCGGCTTCGGCTGGACGGCGCCCGACGAAGAGGTCTTTCGCTTCGTCACCGACGAGATACGAGAGGTCGGCGTCCACCTGCTGGGACGGAGGCTGTACGAGACGATGCTGTACTGGGAGACCGCCGACCAGGATCCATCGCTCGACGACTCAATGCTCGAGTGGGCCGCGATCTGGAAGCCGCTCCCGAAGGTGGTGTTCTCCACCACGCTGTCGGCGGTGCAGGGCAATGCCCGCCTGGCCTCCGGCGGCCTGGCGGAGGAGATCGAGCGGTTGCGAGCCGAGCCGACGGAGGGCGACATCGCGATCGGCGGCGCGGCTCTCGCCGCCGAGGTGGCCGCGCTGGATCTGATCGACGAGTACCGGGCCAGGGTCTACCCGGTGCTGGTTGGCGGTGGCATTCCGTTCTTTCCCCAGCGCGAGCGCCGGGTGGATCTCGAACTCGTCGAGACCCGCACCTTCAGCTCGAGAGTCGTCAGCCTCCGCTACCGCGTGGCGCGCTAGCCGGCTCGCTCGTCGAGCCGGCTAGCGAGAACGGGCCAGCCGGTGGCCTGACCTCAATCCCCAGCCCAGTTCTCGCAGCGAGCGCTCGACTGGCTGGTGGCGGAGTGATCGTCCTGATTGACCAGCACTGGAAGGGGCGCGTGAACCTACCAAGGATCCGCTAAACGCGCTAACTTCGACTAGGATTAGCACGTTTAGCGGGTTGGCTTAGGAGGTTTCTTGCGCAGCTTCGCCGATCTCGACGGGCTCATCGGCCGGGTGCCAGCCCACGTCGTGACCCGGCTCAGCGGGATCGACTTCGGCCGTGGTTCGGAGGCGCTCTACCGCGATCAGATGCCCGGGTTGCTCACTGAACTCGCTGACCGGGCTCGCGTCCAGAGCATCACCGCGTCGTCAGCGATAGAAGGTGTTGTCGTCGCGGACGCCAACCGAGCCGAGCGGATCATCAACCGGCGGACGTCAACGCTGCGCAACCGGAGCGAACAGGAACTGGCCGGCTACCGCGACGCCCAGGACTATCTGTTCAATCAGGACTGGCGTCCGCTGAAGGCCGGCCTGATCCTTCACCTGCACCGACTGCTCTTCGCTCACACGGTCATGCCGGGGGGAGCGTTCAAGACCGAGGACAACCTGGTCGTGGACCGCTCACCGGACGGTTCAACGACTGTTCGCTTCAAGCCGGTGACCGCCGCCAGAACACCATTTGCCATCGACGACCTCATCGACCGCTACCCGCGGGCGGTTGCCGCGGGCGAGCACCATCCAGTGCTTCTGTCCGGGCTGTTCATCCTCGACCTTCTCGTCATCCACCCCTTTGAGGACGGCAACGGGCGAGTAGCCCGCCTACTCACCAACGCCATGCTCACCGAGCATGGATACACCGCCGGACGCTACGTGAGCCTCGAGCAAGCCGTCGCCGAGTCGGCGGACACGTACTACCAGGCGCTCTTGGAGTCCACCCACGGCTGGCACGACGGAGCCGCCGACCCATGGCCTTGGCTCGGCTACTTCACCAGCGTGATCGCGGGCGCCTACACGGTCTTCGCCGACCGCGCAGCCGCAGCTAAGACCCCCGGAACCAAGCAGCAGCGCATCCGCGAACACATCCTGCGCCACGCACCAGTAACGTTCCGCCTCGCAGACATCAGGACGGCCGTGCCAGGCGTCAGTGATCAGACCATCCGGCTCGTCCTCGAACAACTCAAGAACGAGCGGAACGTGCGGGCCGACGGAACCGGCCGCGCCGCGACGTGGACCCGGACGAATACCGCACCCTCCGAATAAGTGCTCTTCCCCAGTAAACGGGCCCGCCTTCCGGGTGATTTACCTGCTCAGGTGGGCGCAGCCGCCGCCGCGCTCCATCTTTCGAACTCGTATTTGATAAATAGGATCAAACTGCTAACCTGGCTCAGCAACAGCCACCGCAGACCGGAGGCCTGATGATGAGAAGTGCGGAGCCGCCTGACATGACCGGCCCGGACCTTACCCAGCGTCAGCGCATGATCATCCAGATCATCGCGGACTCCACACAGCACTACGGCTACGCGCCCACCATGCGGGAGATCGGCGAGGCGGTGGGGCTGGCGAGCACGTCGAGTGTTTCCTACCAGCTGTCGACGCTGGAGAAGAAGGGATACCTGAGCCGCGGTGCTGGGCGCCCGCGCACGGCCGTGGTCCGGCTGGCCACCGATTCGGCCATCCAGCCGCAAGCTGATCAGGCGCGGGGTGACATCGAGGCGCGGGGTGACATCGAAGGGCAGAGTGACATCGAAGGGCAGAGAGTCGCCCATGTGCCACTGGTCGGGCGTATCGCGGCGGGCGGCCCGATTCTCGCCGAGCAGTCGATCGAGGATGTCTTCCCTCTGCCCAGGCAGCTAGTCGGTGAGGGGGAGCTCATTATGCTCAAGGTCGTCGGTGACTCGATGATCAACGCTGCGATCGCCGACGGCGACTGGGTGGTGGTCCGCCGGGAGTCGGACGTCGAGAATGGCGATATCGTGGCCGCGACGATCGAGGGGGTCGAGGTTGAGGGCACGGTCAAAACCCTCAAGCGATCTGACGGCCATGTCTGGCTGATGCCGCACAACCCCGTCTACGCGCCGATTCTTGGCGACGACGCGGCCATTGTCGGCAAGGTGGTCGCGGTGCTGCGCCGGGTCTGACCATCCCACCCTCGGGCCGCTTGGTGTCGCAGGCCGGGGCGCCAGCCGCATGCTCGGTCAGCCGGCGGCGCTGCCCAGTACCCGCTGCGGAGTGAGCCGGATCACCACACGGACCACCTCCGGCGGTAGCTCCAGGTACTCCTGGCCCGCCCCCGGGCCCTCGTACTTCTCGGCCAGCGAGACGGCCAGCGCGCGCCCGATGTCCTCACTCACCGCAGTCACGCCGCGCACCTCGATGTACTGAAGCGGATCGCCGACGTCGAACACGGTCAGGCTCGCCCGGGGCTCGCGCCGCAGGTTCTTCTCCTTACGCCGGCCCGCGGCCGTGGAGATGAGCACGTCATCCCCGTCCCGGCCGACCCAGACCACCGAGGTCTGCGGGCTGCCGTCCGGGTTCACGGTGCCGAGGACCCCGGGATTCACACCATCGATGATCTTCCGCGCGCTGTCGTTCAGCGAGACCGTCACGCGCATGAGCTTAACCCGGCCCGCGCGGCCGACCTCAGCGGCCGTTACGGCGCACGACTGCCGACGGGCGCCGCGCCGAGGCCCGCCTCACGGGGCCGCACGGGACTGCGCCTGGTGATCAGCGAGCCGCGTCAGCAGCCGGACCAGCTGCCGCCGCTCGTCGGCCGGCAGCGGCTCAAGGAGCTCGTCCTGCGCCGCGGCCATGAGCCGGTCGAGCGTGCGCAGCTGGCGCAGGCCGGCCGGGGTGATGCGGACGATGTTGCGCCGCCGGTCGAGCGGGTCGGCGGACCGCTCAACCAGGTGCCGCTGGGCGAGATCGGTGACGGCCGCGGCCACATCGCTGCGATCCAGGCCGCATCGGTGGCCGAGGGCCGCTTGGCTCGCCGGGCCGAACTCCTCCAGCGCGGCCAGCATCGCATAGTGATAGCGGTGCGCTCCGACGCTGGCCAGGCGTCTGGCCACCAGGCGATGCGCGGTTACCGAGTTCTGGTTGATCAGCCAGCTCACCAGCGAACGCAACCGGGCGGGTGCTGAGCGAGTGTCCATCGGGCCACCGTAGACGCCGGCCCGGGACCGAACCTAATGCGATAACGTTGGTGGTACCAACGTTTATTATCAACGAAATTCTGCCCCTGCTCCCGGGGAACCAACGTGACCAAGCCCGCCCGCTCAGGTGATGAGAACCCAGGCGGCCAGCTCGCCAGCCTCGAGGTCAACCTGGCCTAGCGGCTGGCCCCCGGGTAGGCCGTGAGCCCCCCCGGCCTCGGCGCCGCCCGGACGCCGGGCTTAGCGTGGCAGTGCGCGGACGCCCCAGGCCCGCGTCGGCCGGGCCGCGCCGTGGAGCCGATCCTGGCCATTCCTGGTCGGTTTCTGGTTGTGTGTCTCTGTACGCGCATGGTAGAGCGCTATACAGAGAAGGCACGAGGGAGCGAGATGCGGCCACACGACGGGTCCCCGCCGGCCAAGCGAATGGCGCAGGAACGGCTCGCCGCCGTGCGTCGCTCGCTGGCCGAGGCCCCGTTGCCATTCAAGATCTTGCTGCTCGGGGCGCTGCTGCTGGCCGGGGTCTTCGCGGCGCCGTTCCTCATCGTGGCGGCGCTCATCTATGCGCCGGTCGCGGTCTTCGCGGGGCACCGCTCGCTGGTGGCGTCGTTGGCGGTCGCGGTCTGGGGCCTCGCGGTGGTCACCGGGCTGGCCGGCAACTACCGGAGCGCCGTCGCGCCGCTGCTGCTGCTGCCGTTCGCGGTCGTGGCGGCGGCGCACGCACGCGTGCTCTCCCGCTGGTTCGTGCCCTGCCGCACGGTTGCGTTGACGCTCACCTGGGCGCTGCTGCCGGCCATGGCGGCCTGGCGCCTGTTGCCCACCCGGCCGCTGGTCAGCATCATCATCGGGTGGGTGCTCGGCGGCCTGGTCCTGGCCTGGCGGTGGGCCAAGGCGTCGCAGGCGGCCCGTGGTTTCGGCCGCCAGCAGGCCCGGGGCGCCGCGCTGGCGGCGCCGCACGAGTGGACGGGAGCGGGCCGGGGAGGCGTGGGGACCGCCCGCCGGCCGCCGGGCGGTGGGCGCGGCGGGCAGGGCGCCAGCGGGCACGGCGCCGACGGGGCCAGGGTGCACCAGACGGCGGATGGCACGCTGAGCCAGCCCCCGCCGGAAACATCCGCGGACCGGGGCGCGGTGGGGCAGCTTCCGGAGATCACCGTCGAGCAGGCCATGGCCGAACTGGACGCCATGATCGGCCTGGGCGCGGTCAAGGACCAGATCCGCCAGATCACCGCGTCGGTCGAGGCCGCGCGCCGCCGGGCCCTGGCCGGCTACGGCGGCGACAAGCCCATGCAGCACTTCGTGTTCCTGGGCCCGCCGGGCACCGGGAAGACCTCGGTAGCCCGGATCGTTGCGAAGATCTTCTACGCTTTCGGGTTGCTCGACAGCCCGGCCGTGGTGGAAGCGCAGCGCGCCGACCTGGTCGGGGAGTACCTCGGCGCGACCGCGATCAAGACCAATGAACTTATCGACTCCGCGCTCGGCGGAGTCCTGTTCATTGACGAGGCGTACAGCCTGGTGAACGACGGCGAGGGACAGGGCGACCGGTTCGGCAACGAGGCCGTCCAGGCGATGCTGAAGCGCGCCGAGGACAACCGCCAGGACCTCGTCATCATCCTGGCCGGCTACGAGCGGCAGATGGAGACCTTCCTGGCCAGCAACCCAGGACTGAACTCCAGGTTCGGGCTCAGGGTGAAATTCCCCGGATACACGCCCGCTGAGCTGATGGCGCTGGCCGAGCTGTCGGCTGAGCAGCGCGGCGAGGTGCTCGATCCCGACGCGCGCCCAGCGCTGTGGCGGATGATGGAAGACGTCGGACGCCGCAGGCTCGCCGACGAGCTCGGTAACGGGCGATTCGTCCGCAGCCTGCTGGAAAAGGCAGGCCAGGCCCGGGACGTCCGGGTGATGGCGGCCGGGACCGAGCCGACATCCGCGGATCTGGTGACGCTGGAGGCGGCGGACCTGGAGCGGGCCGGCGCCGAGCTCACCGCCAGGTTCCGCGGCTACACCGAGGCGCCCACCCTGGAGAGCGCGCTCGCCGAGCTCGACGAGCTGATCGGCCTGGAGCCGGTCAAGCGGCAGGTGCACGAGATCACCGCGCAGCTGCGGGTGGCCCGGCTGCGGGACCGGCAGGGACTGGCCAGCCAGCCGCCGGCCCGGCATTTCGTGTTCACCGGGCCGCCGGGCACGGGGAAGACGACCGTGGCCAGGATCCTCGGCCGGATCTTCGCGGCGCTCGGACTGCTGGTCCGCCCCGAGGTCATCGAGGCCCACCGGTCCGACCTGGTTGGTGAGCATCTCGGCTCGACGGCGATCAAGACCAGCAAGCTGATCGATTCGGCGCTCGGCGGGGTGCTGTTCATCGATGAGGCCTACTCGCTCTACAACGCGGGCTACTCGGGTGGCGACGCGTACGGGTCCGAAGCCGTGGCGACACTGCTCAAGCGGGCCGAGGATGACCGTGACCGGCTCGTGATCGTGCTGGCCGGGTACCCGGCGGACATGGACAGGTTCCTGCACAGCAACCCGGGGCTGGCGTCCCGGTTCGGCGTGCGGATCGGTTTCCCCAGTTACACGCCCGTTGAGCTGACCAGGATTGCCGGGGTCATCGCCGAGCAGGCCGGGGACAGCTTCGAGCCGGGCGCGCTGCCGGTCCTCGAGGAACTCTTCGGCCGGGCCGCCGTGGCCGGGCGGATCGACGAGCTCGGCAACGGTCGGTTCGCGCGATCGCTGTTCGAGCGGGCCTGCGCCGCCCGGGACCTGCGGGTGGCGTACCTCGGCGACGACGCCAGCGCGGCGGACCTCACCACCGTGTCCGCCGCCGACCTGCGCGGTGCGTTCCTCGAACTGGGCGGGGAGGCGGACGCCGGGTCATCGTGACCGGCCGGCGTCCTTGAACGGCATGCGACCGGCGGCGGCGCGGCCGGGACACGCCTAGCCCAGTTCGGCGGGGGGCAGATCCTGCAGCGCCGTGACCAGGGCGTCGGAGTCCGTGCCCGCGTCCCTGATCACGTACATGAGTGTGTGCAGCACCGCGTGCCTGTCTTCACCCCGGTCGAGCAGGCGCTGCGCCGCCTCCCACAGCTCGGGCGGATCGCCCCGCCAGAGGCGGTCGGCGAGCGTCAGGTGCCGGTCGATGTGCAGCTCGCCGGTGTGCCGCCCGTTCGCCTCCTTGTGATCAGCGGCGAGCAGCGTGCGCCGGTCCGCCTGCTGGACCGGATCCAACGTGGTCAGGTCGATGCCGTCGTGCCGGCCGCGGAGCACGGGGAAGGCGAACGCGCGCCGGGGTAGGGCCTCCAGGTCGTCGTCGGGCAGCAGCCTGGCCACCAGCTGGGGATCCAGGCCGAAGGCCGTCGGGTCCCGGTAGACCCGCGCAAAGGTGGCCATGGAGTTGAAGACCGCATCGAGTGTCTCGGCGACGGCCGCCTCGGCCACCGTGTGCCGCCGCCCGGCCCAGCGAACCCAGGAGGCCAGCACGTGCGGCATGGCGTGCTGCTCGGCCGGCAAGAGCATGATCTTGCGCGGCAGCCAGTCCAGGAGGAAGGTCTCCACCTTCGCTGGGCTCATCCGCAGCGGGCGGCCGAAATCCCGGTCACAGCCGTAATCGATGATGTGGTCCGCGCACCGGCTGGCGGCCTTGGTGTCGGAGAGATCCTCCGCCTCATCGGAGGCGAGGAACTCCGCGACCAGCATCGCCCGCCGGTCCCTGGTCCACGCGTGCCGCCGGGCGGTCGCTCCCGCCCAGCCGGAGCCGGTGCCCGGCGCTGACAGCTCACCGGACGCTGATCCGCGGGCCGCGGTGGTCCCTGAGGCCCGGGTCCGTGGGTGGGGCGCGGCCGGGGGCAGCGTACGGATCCTGGCCCTGAGAAACGCGTGGTAGGACGCGAAGGAATCGCTGACCGCCGGTCCCGCGCCGGTCTCGGTCACCGCCAGCGCCGTCTCCAGCAGGCGCCGCGCCTGGGGTGCCTCAACCGGCCGGAACGCAGGCCGCGCGGCCTCGCCGCCGATCGGGGCGCTCGTGTCGCGGCAGCGTTCGAGGAGCTTGTCCACCTGCGACGTTACCCATCCGTCGCGCAGCATTCCGCCCGCGTTGTAATCGACCACCATGACCAGGGCGTGCGGTTCTTCCCCGGCGTAGCTGAACACGCACACGACCTCGTCGCGGTCGCCGAAGACATCGGAGTTCACGTAGCACTCGGCGGCGGCGACCGCGCCGACATGGTCCGCCCAGCCGGGCCTGGCCACCCCGTGCTCCATCAGCGCGAGGGCGGCCGTCTCGGCCTTGGCGGCCTGGCGCGGGGTGCCCAGGCAGGCTATGCCGGACAGGAGGGCCAGCGAGGCCGGGCTCCGCTGCTGCGCCGCGTAGGCGACGAGGCCCTCACCCACCAGTTCTTCGACTTCCGCGCGGCCGCGCGGGCCGCCCTCGGGGCGCCCTGTCCCCACCAGGTGCCGAGCAGTTCGCTCACCATGAGCTCGGCATCGAGCGGGCTGCGGACCGCCAGCAACTCCCGTGCGGCGCGCAGCATCTCGGCGAACAGCGCGTTCGGTGGGGGGGATGCGGCGCCCCCGGCTGGCCCGGTCCCCTTGCCGTGACCTGAGTGGCCCGCCCCGCCAGGAGGCTCTCGGCGTCTGCTCTGCGGGCTCACATGGACAGCTTCCCAGATTCACGGCCCGCCGCGGGAGTTCACGCCGGATGCCGGCCCGTTTCCGTATACGTAAGATCTTTGAGCCCCGGTGAGGATCCTCTCCCGGTGCCAACGTCGGCGTGCTGTCTCCGGTGCCGCACGATTTCGCCTAGGATGTGGGAAGCTTGCCTGCGTGGCCACCGCGATATGCGGTTGTCGTGCGTGGAAACGCGCGGCCGGCGCGGTGCCGCCGGTGGCTCCCCGTGACCGCGTTGTTGCCACTAGCCTGCTTGAGTCTGCGGTAAGCAGGAAGGAGCCGATGCATGGCTCACGCACGGGACCGGAGTGCGGACGATGAGCACTGACACCTCCGCACCCCAGCCCCACGTGTCCGGGCTGGACATGTCCGATTCGGCGCTGCTCGCCACGCTGCTGCGCGAGGCCCCGATCGGGTTCGCGTTCTTCGGCACGGACCTGCGTTTCCGGAGGATCAACCGGGCGCTGGCCGGCCTGCCGGGCCGCGACTTCGGCGAGCACCTCGGCCGCCTGCCTTCGCAAGTCTGGCCGGAGACGCTTGCGGTCCGGGTGGAGTCGGCGGTCCGCCGGGTCCTCGCGGAAGATCAGCCGTTGTTCGAGTCCGACCAGCCGGTCAGCGTGTTCCCCTCCGCCCCCGGTACTGGCGCTACTGACCAGGCGGCCGCGGTCGGCCTGGACGCCGATGGCGTCGACCCAGACCACCGTGGCTCCGCCTGCCCGGGCCTGGAGGCCGCCGGGACGGCCGCCTCGGAACTCCGGCACTGGGCGTTCTCGTGGTTCCCCTCGCATGACCCGGACGGAAACGTCACCGGTGTCGCCCTCATCGCGGTGGACGTCACCGACCGCCAGAACTCCGCGGAGGCGGTCCGCCGGAGCGAGGAACGCTACCGCTCGCTCGTGCAGGCCGGCGCCCAGGTGGTCTGGGTTACCACGCCCACGGGGGCGATCGCGGAGGACTCTCCGGAATGGCGCTGGATAACCGGCCAGACCCTGGAGGAATACCTGGGCAACGGCTGGCTGGACGCGATCCACCCGGAGGACCGCGAGCGGGTGGATCGTGACTGGCGTGAGTGCGTTCAGGCCGGAAAAGTCTTTGATAACCGGTACCGGGTGCGCACCAAAACCGGGTCATACCGGCACTACGACGTCCGCGCCGTCCCCATCGAGCGGGACGGGAAGATCATCGAGTGGGTGGGGGCCAGCACCGACGTCACCGGCCAGCGCGAGGCCGAGGAGATGCGCGGCCGGCTGACCGAGCAGTTGTCGGCCGCCGCGTTGCGTACGGCCCGACTCCAGCAGGCCACATCGATGCTCGCCGAGGCTCTGACCGTCTTGCAGGTGGTCGAAGTGATCACCGAGGTCGGGCGCTCGGCGATCGGTGCGGAACGATCCGCGGTGGCGCTTCTCGACCAGGACCGGCTCCGGCTGCGCACGGTTAATCCCGGCGGTCTCCCGGACAGCCCGGGCGCGCCTGGCGGGGATATCCCGCTGGACGTGGCCAGCGTGATGACCGCCGCGATCACTGCCCGGCGCCCCGTGCTCGTGGAGAACCCTGAGGCCCTGCGCCGGATGTTCGACGGTACCGCCGACGTGGAACTGTTCCTGACCCATAGCGACGAGCGGGCGTGGGTGGGCCTGCCGCTCCTCGCCGCGGGGGCGCCGCTCGGCGCGCTGCGGTTCTCCTTCACCCGGCCCCGCCAGATCACCGAGGAAGAACGGGTCTTCCTGGAGGCGCTCGCGGGCCAGTGCGCCCTGGCGCTGGAACGCGCGGCGCTGTTCGAGCGTGAGCACACCACGGCGGAGACCCTGCAGCGGAGCCTGCTGCCCGACCGGCTGCCGAGCGTGCCAGGGATCATCCTGGAGGCGAAGTACAAGCCGGTCACCAGGAACATGGAGATCGGTGGGGACTGGTACGACGCGTTCCGGCTGCCGGACGGCAGGCTCGCCGTCGCCGCGGGCGACGTGATGGGAAAGGGGCTGACCGCCGCGGCGGGCATGGGCCGGGTCCGCAACGCGCTGCGTGCGCTGGCGCTCACCGACCCGCGGCCAGCGGCCGTGCTCGCCGGGCTGGACCGGCTGTTCACCGCCACCGAACTGGATGAGCAGGTGACGACCGTGGCTTACCTGGTGGTCGACCCGGTCACCGGCGAGGGCCTGGCGGGCAACGCGGGGCACCTGCCGCCACTGCTGCTGTCCAGCGACGCCCCGCCCCGGCTCGATCCGACCGAAGCCGGCACTCCGCTGGGCTGGCCGAGCCCGCGTCAGCAGTACGTGTTCCGGCTGCCGCCTGGTAACACGGCGGTGCTCTACTCAGATGGGCTGGTCGAGAACCGCCGGCGCGGCCTTGACGTGGGCCTTGACGAACTGGTCGCGGTGGCGGCGCAGGCGCGGCCGGGTGTGGTCGAAGATCCTGCCAGGCTGCTGGAGTACCTGGTAGACCGGATGCTCATGGGTTATGAGCAAGACGACGACGTGACCGTGCTCGTCCTGCACGTGCCGCGGCGCGACGGGACGCCGTCACCTCGGTGCGGCCGGCGGTGTGATGCCTGCGGCTCGGAGGGGTAAGGCATGAGAGAGATAACAATGAGGCCCAGGTGTGCCAGGTGGTGAGGCGCCTGCTGGCACCGCGGGCTCCGTCGGCGGTACGAGCTACCCGTTCGACTCCGCCTAAGGTGGTGGTCGGGAGCAAGGCCACTCGCGACCGCGGCGTACCGCGGTGCGGGTCCTGCTTCCGCCGCGGTCCTCGCAGCGGGGTGTGCGCAGTAGGGTCCATTTCCCGCTCACGTACGCAGGGAGAGGTGTCTGTGTCGCCTGCCAGTTCGGCTAGTCATCGGTCGTTTGCGGCTCGGCAGGCCGCCGTCCAGCGAAGGAAGGGGTGACCGCGGTGGCAAGCGCTGCAGGCTCCGCAGCGCGGAGGCAGTCAGGGCCGGAAGGCCGGGGCGGGCAAGTGCCAGCGCAGCAGGCCTCCGGGCGCGGCGGATCAGGGAAGACAGGCGGTTCCCGGCCGGATCGGGCGGTCACGCTCGTGGACGGGGACGCCGCCGACGGGCCCGAGGCGCCGCAGTCGCCGGGCCGCCGCAAGCGTGGGAGGTCGAGCGGTCGGCCGGGTGCCCAGGCGGCCCAGCCAGGCGGCCCAGACGGCCGGAAAAAGGGCTCTGGCGGGGCCAAGCCCGAGCCGGGCGCCCAGCCTGCCGAGGACCTGGCTGAGGCCGTGGCTGCGGGCGATCCGGCCGACCTGGTCGGCGTGCCGGACCTGGATGCTGAGGCGGGCCTGGACGCCGAGGTGGACCCGGTCGATGCCGACTTGGCCGATGAGAGCCTAGATCCGGCCGAACTTGACGACTTGGTTAACATCGTCGCCGTGGACCTGGATGTCGAGGTGGATGTCGTCGTCGTGGCCGACGACGACCTAGCCGACGACGACCTGGCCGACGACGTCGAACTCGAGGACGGCCTCACCGGGCCGCAGGCCGCGACCGCCGGAGACGCCGGAGCGGGCGCCGCGCCAGTCGGTGCGGCGGGGCCGGCCTCAGGGGCGGAGACTGAGCCTCCCGCCACGGCAGGCCAGGCCGTCCGGGCGGTCAAGGCAGGCGCCAGCGAGGGCGAGGAAGAGGCGTTCGTCTACGGAGACGACGACGATGACCTGCCTGCGGCGCAAGTGGCCTCCGCCGGTGCCACGGCGGACCCGGTCAAGGACTATCTCAAGCAGATCGGCAAGGTGCCGCTGCTCAACGCCGAGCAGGAAGTTGAGCTCGCCAAGCGGATCGAGGCTGGGCTCTTCGCTGAGGAGAAGCTCGCCGAGGGCCCAGGCGGCCTGCGGGCGCCGCAGCGCGACGACATGGAGTGGATCGCCGAGGACGGCCGCCGGGCCAAGAACCACCTGCTGGAGGCCAACCTGCGGCTGGTGGTGTCGCTGGCCAAGCGGTATACCGGGCGCGGGATGCTCTTCCTGGACCTCATCCAGGAGGGCAACCTTGGCCTGATCCGGGCGGTCGAGAAGTTCGACTACACCAAGGGCTACAAGTTCTCGACGTACGCCACCTGGTGGATCAGGCAGGCAATTACCCGGGCCATGGCGGATCAGGCCCGGACGATCCGCATCCCGGTGCACATGGTCGAGGTCATCAACAAGCTGGCCCGGGTGCAGCGGCAGATGCTGCAGGATCTGGGGCGGGAGCCGACTCCGGAGGAACTGGCCGCTGAGCTGGACATGACCCCGGAGAAGGTCATCGAGGTGCAGAAGTACGGCCGGGAGCCGATCTCGCTGCACACCCCGCTCGGTGAGGACGGCGACAGTGAGTTCGGTGACCTGATCGAGGACTCCGAGGCGATCCAGCCCGGAGAGGCGGTCAGCTTCACCCTGCTCCAGGAGCAACTGCATTCGGTGCTCGACACGCTGTCCGAACGGGAGGCCGGGGTCGTCTCCATGCGGTTCGGCCTGACCGACGGGCAGCCCAAAACGCTGGACGAGATCGGCAAGGTCTACGGGGTCACCAGGGAACGGATCCGGCAGATCGAGTCCAAGACCATGTCCAAGCTGCGGCACCCGTCGCGTTCCCAGGTGCTCCGCGACTACCTCGACTGACGCTTTCCGGTGGATTCGTCTTGACCTGCGGAAAACGCAGGTCAGAGACCCGCATAGCAAGCAGGCGCGTCGCTGGTGTCAAGGTATTACCCTTCCGGGGGCATGGACGCCGAGGACTACGCAGAGCTGAAAAAAGAGAGCGTGCCGCGCTCTCTTTCCCGGCACCAGATCAGAGACGGCTGACAAAGTTGCCAGTGGGTCAGTGGGATATCCAGTTCTGACCATCTGCCGAGACGGTCACGGTGATGTCCATGTTGGCGGAGTTGTCTGAGTAACTTAGGAGACAGGTCTGGGTGTTGGCTCCGCTGTTGGGTATGCAGCTCACATTCGAAACTGTGACGCCAGGATCATATTTGGCGTCGGTCGGATCGGCCATTGCCGTGTT
Source organism: uncultured Actinomycetes bacterium (assembly GCA_963822825.1). Taxonomy (GTDB): domain Bacteria; phylum Actinomycetota; class Actinomycetes; order Streptosporangiales; family Streptosporangiaceae; genus JAWWPY01. The sequence continues at coordinate 419,003 of CAWGIW010000025.1, forward strand.
AAAGGTTTGTTGGACTGAGGTGGCCAGGTGGCAGGATTGTTGTCGCTCGCGGCCCACGCTGCTGCCTTGGCTGCGGCGGCAGCCTTGTGTCGTACGGCTACGGCACGTTTGAGCGCGGCCACAGCGGCTGCCTTGCGGACGGCTACAGTGTGATTGTGCTGTGAGTTCAGGTTTACGCCGACGATGATGATGGCGAGCGCAGCAACTCCGCTGATGATTCCTGCGATGAGTTTGTTCCTGCTGAGCTTCATGGGCTGCCTTTCCTTTGAAATGGGATCCAAGCCGTTCCCGCCATGCCCGGAGAGCACCACATCCTTCCTCGAGGGGCCACCGGTAACGTTATGATTACTCTCTGTTATTGTGCGGGTTGTTCCCAGAGGCGGATTCCCCATGTTGGGCGGGACATCGTCCCCATGCGGCCCGGGCCGTACGGCCCACGGCAAGCAAGGACGCACCAGGCCTAATCTGACCGATATCTCCGTATAGTGACAAAGCGATTACTTTGCGTTATTACTGTAACACGCCGCTCAAACCGGGCGGAAGCGGCGACATGCCCCGACGTTCGCGCGCGCCGTTGGCGTCTGAGTGATGGCGGATCGTGGTTTGTGCCGCTACGGGGCTGTCCAGCGGACGACCGGTGCGCCTGTTTGACCAGGGCCCGGCGGGGGGCGAGTCTCAGGAGCCTGTTGCGGGCGGACTGCCGCCAGCCGCCGCCGAGGTCGGCGCCGAACCTGGCGGCGATCGCCGCCAGCCGGGCGATCTGCTGGCACCGTGGCCGACGGGCCTGGTCGAAGGCGGCCAGCGCGGCGGCCAGATCCGTCGGCAGCGACCCGGCGCCGCCCGCCAGCATACTACGTGTTGTAGTAGCTATACCAGTGCCGTCTAGGTTGCGTCCGCGACTACCTCGACCGGGAGCGGGCGGGCCGGACAACGCCGACAGGCCGACCTGAAATGTCTCAGGTCGGCCTGAATCATCCTGGGCTGGGGGGAAAACCGCCTCAGTCGTGCGCCATCGCCTCGTTGCCCGCCGCTGCTGCGCCGCAGCTCAGGCCGCCACCTGCCGGGTTCCGGCGGGCGGAGTCAGCCGTCGCGCCGCGTGCCCGCGCTTGGCGAAAGACGTTCTGTCTCGTCCTGGATCTCCACAGCCTTGATCTTGGCGAGCGCCTCAGCGTGCTGCCGGCTGTGGTGAGCACAGAAAAGCAGCTCCCCGGCACCGGGGAGCACAACGCGTACGTACGCCTGGGCGCCGCACCGGTCGCATACGTCTCTGGCGGTCAGCGGCTTGCTTGGCGCTAGAGCTCCGGCCATGTCGCCTCCCTCGCGTCGTGCCACCGGCTCATGTGTCCGGCTGGCTTACCCTCTCCTGTTACACAACACTGTGCCAGGCCCATCCGTTCCCGTGTTAATGCTGCCTACGCCGAGAGCGAACGCCACGCCGCGTTCCGGGAAACGTTCTCTCCCGTCCACTGTAGCGCGCGCGTTGTCCCAGGTCGCCGGGTATGTCCCGGCGTGGCTTCGCTGGGCATCCTCAGTCGGCGGCTAGTCTGCGGTCAGATCGACTGCGGGCCAGGGCCCGCGACCACACCGAGGAGAGCCAGTGACCGCCGTCCGCGCTGAAACCGCCGGGCCACGAGTGCCCGCTGCCAGCCCCCGCGCCACCGGCGGCTACACCGCACGCCACCTGTCCGTCCTGGAGGGCCTCGAGGCGGTACGCAAGCGTCCGGGCATGTACATCGGGTCCACCGACGGCCGCGGGCTGATGCACTGCCTGTGGGAGATTTTCGACAATTCGGTGGACGAGGCGCTGGCCGGGCAGTGCACTGAGATCGAGATCGTGCTGCACGCTGACTCCTCGGCCGAAGTACGCGACAACGGCCGGGGAATCCCGGTGGATGTGGAGCCGAAGACCGGCCTGACCGGCATCGAGCTGGTCATGACCAGACTGCACGCAGGGGGGAAGTTCGGCGGCGGCTCCTACACCGCATCCGGTGGCCTGCACGGCGTCGGAGCCTCCGTGGTGAACGCGCTGTCCGCCCGGCTCGACGTCGAGGTGGACCGGGAGGGGTACGAGTGGTCCGTGGCCTTCCGGCGAGGCGTGCCGGGTGAGTTCGGCGGGCCGGGGCCGGGGGCCGCCTTCACCGCCCGGCGCGGGCTGCGGAAGACGCGCAAGGTGGCCAGGAAGCTCACCGGCACCAGGATCCGGTTCTGGCCTGACCCCCAGGTGTTCGTCCGGGATGCCGGCTGGAGTTTCGCCGCGCTTCTCCAGCGGGCGCGGCAAACCGCCTACCTGGTCCCCGGGCTCACCATCCGGGTCAGGGATGACCGCCCGGCGGCCGACCGCCCCGATTCCGGTGACGGCCCGCCCGGGGACCGGGAGACACGCGAGGCGGAGTTCAGGTTCGACGGCGGGATCAGCGAGTTCTGCGAACACCTGGCCTCGGGGGAACCGGTGACCGAGGTCGTGCGGCTGACCGGGTCCGGTCATTTCACCGAGACGGTGCCGGTGCTGGATGATCAGGGTCATATGACGCCGGCCGATGTGGAGCGGGAACTCTCGGTCGATGTGGCGCTGCGCTGGGGGACCGGATACGACACGGTGACCAGATCGTTCGTGAACGTGATCGCCACGCCGAAGGGCGGGACGCATGTCACCGGATTCGAGCGAGCCCTCGTCAGGACGCTGAACGAGCAGTTGCGCGCGGCCCGGCTGCTGAAGAACGGCGACGAGCCGGTAGCCAAGGAAGACGTGCTGGAAGGGCTCACCGCGGTCGTTGGCGTGCGGTTGCCCGAACCCCAGTTCGAAGGGCAGACCAAGGAGGTCCTGGGCACCCCGGCCGCCTCCAGGATCGTGGCCCAGGTGGTGGGCGCGGAACTGCGGGCCTTCTTCGAGACGCCCAGGCGCGGCGCCAAGCAGCAGGCGCGGGCGGTGCTAGAGAAGGTGGTGTCGGCGGCGAAGGCGCGGATCGCGGCGCGCGAGCACCGGGACAACCAGCGTCGCAAGTCCGCTCTGGCCAGTTCCGTGCTGCCGGCCAAGCTGGTGGACTGCCGCAGTACCGACGACCGCAGCGAGTTGTTCATTGTGGAGGGCGACTCCGCCCTCGGCACGGCCAAGGTGGCCAGGGATTCCGAATTCCAGGCGCTGCTGCCGATCCGCGGCAAGATCCTCAACGTACAGAAGGCGTCGCTGGCGGACATGCTCAAAAACGTCGAATGCGCCGCCATCATCCAGGTCATCGGGGCCGGCTCCGGTGGGTCGTTCGACCTGGACTCGGCCCGGTATCAGCGGGTCATCTTCATGTCCGACGCTGACGTAGACGGCGCGCACATCAGGTGCCTGCTGCTCACCCTGTTCCACCGCTATCTGCGCCCGCTCCTGGACGCGGGCCGGGTTTTCGCGGCCGTGCCGCCGTTGCACCGGATCGAGCTGTCCAATCCCCGCAAGAACCAGCAGAAGTACACGTATACCTACTCCGACGGCGAACTGCACCGCACGCTGCTGGAACTGGAGCGCAAGGGCCAGCGGTGGAAGGAGCCGCTCCAGCGGTACAAGGGCCTGGGCGAGATGGACGCGTCCCAGCTTGCGGACACCACCATGGACCCGCGGCACCGCACGCTGCGCCGGATCCGGAACACGGACGCCGCCGTGGCGGCGTCCATGTTCGATCTCCTGATGGGCACTGAAGTGGGCCCCCGCCGCGACTTCATCGTGGATAGCGCGGCCGAGCTGGATCTTTCCCGCATCGACGCCTGACCGAGGTTGGCCCGGGGGTCCGGGGGTTGCCCCCCGGGCTAGCAGAGCATCGTGGATAGCGCGGCCGAGCTGGATCTTTCCCGCATCGACGCCTGACCGGGCACCCCCCGGGCGCAACGACACCAATGGCGCACCGGGGCCGTCCCTGCGACACCAATGGCGCACCGGTGCGGTTTCACTGGCCCGGGAGCGGGGGGATGGGCGCGCATCGCAGCGACGGCCGCCGCCCGGCGAGGCGGTCCCGCCCCCTTACGGGCTAGCCGGGCCGGCGCACCGGGCCGCGACGGGAAGGTAGCTGAAGCCTCGGTGCACGAGGCCCCGTCGCCGCGGCCGGCCGGCCAGCCGGAGGGCGGGGAACCGCTCCAGCAGCGCCGGGAAGAACGCTCCCGCCTCGAGCCGGGCGAGCGGCGCGCCCAGGCAGTAGTGGATGCCTCCGCCGAACGACAGCACGGTGGTGTCCGTCCGGCTGATGTCGAAGGAATCGGCCGCGGGGAAACGCGCCGGATCGCGGTTGGCCGCGCCCAGCATCGCGATGACCAGGCCGTCCCGGCGGACGGGAACGCCACCGATGGCGGTGTCGGCGCTGGCGACCCGGCTGACGAACTGGACCGGCGCGTCGTACCTCAGCACTTCCTCGACCGTGCCGGTCTGCAGGCGGGGATCGTTGCGCAGTGCCTCCGCTTGCTCGGGATGGGCGAGCAAGGCCGCGGTGCCGTTGGTCAGCAGGTTGAGCATGGTGTCCACGCCCGCCATGAAGACGAACGCCAGCGTCTGCAGCAATTCGTCCTCGGTGAGCGCTGGGTGCGCGTTCGCTCTGGCGTCGGCCGCCGGGCGCTCGGTCCCGTTCATGGCCGCGAGCAGGGTGCTGGCGAGATCGTCCCGCGGGGCGCGTTTGCGCTCAGCGACCAGGCCAGCGAAGTATTCGGCCAAGCCCGCCGCTGCCTCGTCGGCCGCGTTCAACTGGTCCCGGCCCGCCTCCAGTTCGAGCACCCCCAGCAGGGCCGACATCGACGCCTGCAGCGGGACCCAGTCGGCCGGGGGCACGCCGACGAGGGTGCCGATCACCGACACGGGAAGCGAGGAAGCCAGGACTTCGCGGAGATCGACCGCGCTTCCGGCGCTGCCGCCGTCGGCGACCAGGTCCAGCACCCGGCTGGTCAGGCGTTCGACGTCCTCACGCATGTTGCTGACCTGATGGGGGGTGAACGAGGCGCTGACCAGGCGCCGCAGCCGGGTGTGGTCAGGAGGGTCACGGAATTGCATTGCCTCGCGGATAGCGACCCGGGCTGGCCGGTCACGCCACCCGGGAATGACCAGGTCGCTCCATTCGGGACTCTGGGCGCGGAAGGCGGGATCACGAATGACGGCCGCGCAGCCTTCATACCGGGTCACGAAGACAGTGCCGGACCCAGCCAGGTGAGCTGGCGCCAGGGCGCGCAATCGCGCGTACAGCGGATAAGGATCACTGATGGCTTCGGCTGAAGCCAGGGCCGCCAGCAAGGCATCCGCCTCGTCGCTATGCCCTTTCCCCGTTTCTTGACCGCCCATTGCTTGCCCTCCCGCCCCAGGGCGCGCATCCATAGTAGGCGTGGTCCGCCATTACCACCAGCCCCGCCGGTTGCGCCGGGGGCCGGAACTCGCCGGCCCCGCTCCGCGAAGGCGCACCATTACCGGCTGATTCAGATTTGGGCCGGCGGTTGCTTGGACCGGAAGCAGCCAGCGGGCACCTCCACCTGGGTGCCGCCCGTCCTGGGAAAGCGCGGGCGGCACCCTGGGTGCGCCGCTAGGGGCAGCGGGTCAGTGCGCCGAGCACTGCACGTTGGTCAGCGAACTGGGCACGCTGCCGGTTCCCAGCAGGCCGAAGGCGGCCGAACCACCGGCCGGTATCGCGCCGTCGTAACTGGCGTTGGTCACACTGACCGCGGCTCCGGATTGGGTTGAGGTCGCGCTCCATATCTGCGAGATCGTTTGCGAGCCCGGCCACGAGAAGCTGACGTTCCAGCCTTTCGCGGCCGGCGTCCCGGAGTTCGTCACCGTGAAGCCGAGCTGGAAGCCGCCACTCCACGAGTTGACTACCGACCAGCTCGCCTGGCAGGCACCGGACGCCGTGGACGTGCTGGTCGCGGTCGGCGTCGGGGTGGGTGTCGCGGTCACCGTCGGCGTCGGCGTCGGGCTCGTGGTCAGCGTCGGCGTCGGGCTCGCCGAGATGGTCGGCGTGGGTGTCGGCGTCGGCGGCGTACCGCTGGCATTGGTGAGCACCACGACCGACTCCGCCGGGACCGAAACCGAGCTGCCGGAGAAGCTGCTCGACACGATCGATGGGCTCGCGCTGTCGTAGGTGTACTCGGTCTCCGAGGAACTGGTGATCCCCAGGCTCGACGTGCTCACCGCATGGGAGCTGGCCGGATCGGCGTTGACCAGCATGACGGCGTAGGACCCGCCCGGCAGGTCAGAGTAGTAGCTGTAGATATTGGGCGTCGATACCGCCAGGGTGCCGACCTTGGCTCCCTTGACGGCGAGCTTGGCCGCCAGCTCATAGCCGTAATAGGGCGGGTACGGGGTGTCCATCGCTGGCTCGCCGCCGGTCGCGGAGGAGAACATGCCGAAGTCGGCGGTGGGCGTGCCGTAATTATGGACGTCCCACCAGTTGACGCTCTGAGCACCGAAAGACAGCCATTCCAGGGAATTGGCCGCCGCGAAGAGCGCGCCGACAGGCTCCTCGTTCCAGGCGTTCGCTGTCTGGGACATATTGGTTTCGCCAACGACGAAATACGCGCTCGGATCGTAGCTGGACAGCGCGGTGTGAACTTCGGCCGCCGCGGCGGGGATGTTGTCAATCAACTCCATTATTGACTGAACGCTCTCCGTGGGCGTCCCATTGATTGGATACCAGTGGACGTCAGCGCAGCTGATGTCGGCGGCGTCCGCCTGGAGAATCGCGTCGTTCCAGGTCTGGAAGCCCGACACGCCGGCGCCAGGGGCCAGGTTGCCGTCCATCGCGTAGTCGTAGCAGATCTGGGCATTGGGGTTAACCGCCTTCATGGCCTGCATGTACGGCAAGGCGTTGCTTGCGTACGACGCCGCCGTGTGCGGGTTGGCGTGGGTATCGGTCTCCCACGACCCGTACTCCTCGTTGCCTATCTCCCAGAGGGCTACCCCCTGACCTGAGGCCGCCGATTGGGTGACCCAGGCCGCCGCGGCCTGCGGAGTGTCCGAGCCGTAATTGACCGTGACAAACTTCTGCCCGTCCGAAATGGCGTCGGTCTGGCTCGAGTACTGGGCGAAGTCGACCGGCTGTGCGGAGCCGCTGACGCTGTTGGCCTGCCATAGGTACTGGTCGGCCCATGAGCCGCCGGGGTACCGGATCAGCCCCAGGTTGGCGGCGGAAAGGTCACCGGGGATCACCGAGTCCAGGTAGTTCGTGTCCCAGGCGGCCGTGTTGACCCCCAGGGGGTCCAGGGGGCCCGAGAGGGTGGCGCTGGACGATCCCTGGCTCGGCCCCGCGCAGGAGATGGTCGGGACGGGGTTGGAGGTGCCGTTAAAGTCGCCGTCGAAGCCCCAGGTGGTGCTCGCCCCGGCGGCCAGGTTGGCGTTGAAGCTCTCGGGGGTGGCCGTCACCGTCGAACCGCTCTGGGTCACATTGGCGCTGTAGGGACTTCCCGCGACGATCGTCTGGCCGGCGGTGAACGTCCACGTGACCGTCCAGGTACTGATTGCGTACGAAGAGTTGTTGGTCACCGTGACCGTGGCCCCAAAATCGGGCGGGCTATTGGACGGCGTCTGCCAGCCGATCGTGTAATTTACACCGCACGAGGCCCCGGTATCGGCCGGCGCGCGCGTGGCGCCCGTAGTGGCCGACGTGACCGCGGCCGCGGCCGTCAGCGCGACCGCCAAGGCGGCGCTGCGCCAGCGCCTGGAAAGAATGCTCATAAAGGTTGCGGCGCGCAAACCCCGGCGCCGCGGTGCGACTGGGGGGGAAACGCCGCTTCCCTCCCTCCGGTTTGTCGGCAGGCTCCGGTACCTTCAGTGAGTCGGCGGTGATAGCCAAGCTGCTGACGTGCATGATCGCCGCAGGACATGCGGTGGCAGCCCGGGCGGTGACAGGATGCTGCGCCTTCTTGCGCAGTCGGGCACGGCTGCCGCGAACCAGCAGCGCGACCGTAGGTCGCGGCTCGAATCCGCCCCTTCAGGGTGGTGGAGGATGTCAAAGACGCTCCTTCGGGTACACACGCCCAGGCTGCTTAACCTGTTAAGCGGCCCGGTGGAAGGTACCTCGCGCCAACCACTCGCAGGCGCCGGGACCGGCCGTTCTTTACCGGTTAAGTCGCGGTGATGTTATGTCCGCACCGGCAAAAGTCAAGAGCCGGGAACCCAAGGGCCCGGACCGTGGCTGGGCGGGGACGCGGCGGCGGGGGGCGCCTGGGACCGTGGCTGGGCCGGAGCTGCGTCTGGGGGACACGCCTGGGGCCGTGGCTGGGCCGGAGCCGCGTCTGGGGGACACGCCTATGACGGCCCTGCACCTCGCTACGCTGAGTGATGAGTACAATACTGTGCGTGACAAGACAGATTCTCGTGGCAGAGTTCCTGCGTGCCCAGGCCGCCTGGCGGCTGGCCCGTGCCGATGGTGTCCCCGTGCGGGCCGCTCGGTGCGCGGCTGCCCTTCTCGATGCGGCGGCCTACGCCGCCGCTTTAAACGAGGACGACGAGGACCTGGTGGCCCTGGCCCGGGGTGGCTGTTTCCGCGGGAGCGTCTTCGACCCCGGCGCCCGGGGCATCACCATCGCCCGGTCGTGGCAGCTCGGTGAACCACCGTATGCGGGACCGCGTGACCTGCTCACCGCGCTCGCGGCGGTCGCCGGGCGCCGCGTCGGGGTCTGAGCCGCCGGTCAGGCCGACGCGAGGCCGCCGAGAGCGGCGAGCGGCTGCCGCACTCGCTCCCCGGAGCCGTCCCTGCGGCCTTCGGCGGGCGGCAGGTCCACCGGTATCCCGGCGTCGGTCGCGCCGCGTGCGGGCGCCGGGCCGGCCCAGGCCAGCACCAGCGCGTCTTCTCCTTTGAGGAACCGGTGGCAGCGGACGCCGCCGGTGGCCCGTCCCTTGGCCGGGTACTCGGCGTACGGGGTGACCTTCACCGTGGCCGCTGCCGTCCCCGGCAGCGCTCCTGAACTGCCCGCGGCCGTGACCACGACGGCCCCCGGGACTGCATCATCCGGGGTCACCGCGCCGTTCCCATCGGGGGTCACGGCGCCGAACCAGATCACCGAGGCCCCGGCGGCCAGCCGGATCCCGGCCATGCCACCAGCGGCCCGGCCTTGCGGGCGCACCGTGGCCGCGCCGAACCGGAGCAGCTGGGCGTCGCTGGTGATGAACACCAGGTCCTGGTCCTCGCTGGCCAGCTGGACGGCGCCGACCACCCGGTCGCCGTCCTTCAGTGAGATCACCTCGAAGTCGGCGGCGTTCTGGGGGTAGTCGGGCGCGACCCGCTTGACCACCCCGGCGGCCGTGCCCAGCGCGAGGCCCGCCGCGGCCGCGTCGGGGGCGGCCAGCCCGACCACGGTCTCGCCGGCCTCCAGGCCGACGAACTCGCTGACCGGCGCGCCGCCGGCCAGCGCGGGCGAGTGGGCGCTCGGCGGCAAGGCCGGGATCTCCAAGACGCCGAGCCTGATCAGCCGGCCGATCGAGGTCACCACGGCCACGGTGCCGCGAGCCGTGGCGGGCACCGACGAGACGATCACATCATGCGCGGCCCGGGGCCCGCCGTCGCAATACTGTGACCGGCCACGTCAGGGCCGCGGCTGGCTGCCGGGCTGATGCTGTTCGTTGATGCTGGTCGCCGTTCTGGCGAGCAACCCCGCGGAAGAGAGCAGTACCTGGCACGGGTCGTCCGCCACCTCCAGCGGGACCGCGGCGGTCCGCGCCGCGCCGGTGCCTTCCAGCAGGACCGTACGGCGCGGGGTGGCGAACCGCTCGGCGACGCTCGCCAGTTCGGCGGAAACAACCTCGCGCAGGTTGGCCTCGGACTCCAGGATCGCCGTCAGCTCGGCGATCTCGCGCTGCAGCGTCTCCCGCTCGCGCTCAAGCTCAAGGCGGTCGTAGCGGGTCAGCCTGCGCAGCGGCGTGTCCAGGATGTACTGGGCCTGGATCTCCGACAGGTCGAACACAGACATCAGGCGCTCTCGGGCCTGGGCGGTGTCGTCGCTGGCCCGGATGACCTGGATGACCTCGTCGATGTTGAGCAGCGCGATGACCAGGCCGTTGACCAGGTGCAGCCGTTCCGCACGCTTGCGGCGCCGGAACTCGCTGCGCCGGCGTACCACGTCCACCCGGTGCTCGACGTAGATCCGCAGCAGGTCCCGCAGGCCGAGCGTCCTGGGCTGCCCGTCGACCAGGGCGAGGTTATTGATGCCGAACGTTTCTTCCATCGGCGTTAGCCGGTACAGCTCGTCGAGCACGGCCTCGGCGTGGAACCCGCCCCGGACCTCGATTACCAGCTGTAGGCCGCGATGCCGGTCAGTGAGATCCTTCAGGTCGGCGATCCCGGCCAGCTTCTTGGCTTGCACCAGGTCCTTGATCCTGGCCTTCACCTTCTCCGGGCCGACGCCGTACGGCAGCTCGGTGACCACGATCCCGGTCCGCCGCGGGGTGATCTGCTCGATTCTCGCCGCCGCGCGGGTGCGGAAGAGGCCGCGCCCGGTCTCGTACGCCTCCCGGATACCCTCCAGGCCGACGATCTTGCCGCCGGTCGGCAGGTCGGGCCCGGGCACGAAGCGCATCAGCTCGTCCAGGCTGGCGTCGGGCTCGGCGATCAGGTGCCGGGCCGCCGCGATCACCTCGCCCAGGTTGTGCGGGGCCATGTTGGTCGCCATCCCCACCGCGATCCCGGCCGCGCCGTTCACCAGCAGGTTCGGGATCGCGGCCGGCAGGACCTGAGGCTCGGTGTCCTGGCCGTCGTAGTTCGGCTGGAAATCGACGGTGTCCTCGTCGATCGAGGCGACCATCTCCATGGCCGCCGCGGACAGCCGGGCCTCCGTGTAGCGGTACGCGGCGGCCGGGTCGTCACCGCCCTGCGAGCCGAAGTTGCCGTGCCCGTTGACCAGCGGCAGCCGCATCGCCCACGGCTGTGCCATCCGGACCAGCGTGTCGTAGATCGCGGTGTCGCCGTGCGGGTGCAGCCGGCCCATCACGTCGCCGACCACGCGCGCGCACTTGACGTGGGCACGGTCGGGTCGCAGGCCCATCGCGTTCATCTGGTAGAGGATCCGGCGCTGCACCGGCTTCAGCCCGTCCCGGGCGTCTGGCAGTGCGCGCTGGTAGATGACCGAGTAGGCGTACTCGAGGTAGCTGCCCCGCATCTCCTCGGCAACATCGATATCGACGATGTTCTCCTCGAAGTCCTCGGGGGGCGGGGGTGTCGCGGTGCGTCGGGCCATGACCGACATTGTGCCCGTCTGCGACCCCCAACCACGCCAACCGCCGCCTCGTGTCCCCCCTCCACCCCCCGCGCCCACGGCGCCGCCAACCCATCCCTCCCCTGCAGCCCCCCGCCCCCCCGGCGCCCCCGGGCCTGTGGAGAACTGTTATCGGTGAACTTTTTTGCCCCTGTAGGGGCAAAAAAAGTTCACCGATACCTGATTGAGGGGCTCGGGGGCGCGGCCGAGGGAGGGGCTCGGGGGTGCGGCCGAGGGAGGGGCTCGGGGGCGGCCGAGGGAGTGGCGGGAGAGGAAGGGGGACTGGGGCTAGGTGGCGGAGAAGCCGCCGTCTACGAAGATGACCTGGCCGGTGATGTAGTCGCTGGCCCGGCTGGCGAGGAACACGGCGGCGCCCGCGAAGTCCTGCGGTTCGCCGTTGCGGCCCACCATCGTCCGCGCGGCCAGTGCGGCGGACCGCACCGGGTCGCTGGCCACCTCGGCCGTCAGCGGCGTGGCCACGAACCCCGGCCCGAGCGCATTGCAGCAGACGCCGCTCGGCGCCCAGGCCTCCGACTGAGATCTGGTCAGCGCGGCGAGGCCGCCCTTGGTCGCGCCGTACCCCCCGCTGTTGGCGAATGCCCTGATCGCCTGCTGCGAGACAATGTTGATGATCCGCCCCCAGCCGCGCCGGGCCATGGCCGGCCCGAATCGCTGCCCGAGCAGGAACGGGGCGGTCAGGTTCACCGCTATGAGCTGATCCCACTGGCCGATGCTCAGATTGGTGAGGGGTGGGCGCAGGTTGAGCGCGGCCGCGTTCAGCAGGATGTCGGGTTCGCCGAACCGGGCGGCGGCCTGCTCGGCGCTCCGCTCGGCGGCCGCCCGGTCGCCGAGATCCGCGCACACCCGTGTGACGTCGCCGCCCTCGGCCCGCATTTCGCTGACGGCCTCGTCCAAGGTCGGGGCGTTGCGCGCCATGATGACGACGCGCGCGCCGGCCAGGGCCAGCGCCCGCGCGATCCCGCGGCCGATACCGGAACTGCCCCCGGTGACGAGCGCGACCCGGCCGTCGAGTGAGAAAAGCTCGCCGAGGAAAGCTGTCCGGCGGGGAATGTCAGAGGATGGGCCGGGCACCGACCAAGCCTAGTGCTCGCGAGGCCAGCCTGCAGCCGCTGGTCAGCGCCTCAAGCGGTGGCTTCTTGTCCAGCCACGGCGGGAGAAAACCAGCAACGAACGCATCCCCGCCGCCCGTGCCGTCGAGGAACCGTTCGACCGGCTGCGCCGGTACCCGCACCGGATCGGGACGCCCGTTCGCGTGCAGTGCTCCGTCGGCGCCGAGCTTCACCACCACCTGCGGGTACCAGGTGGTCAGGACCCTGGCGGCCCGCTCCGGATCGTCGCGGCCGGTGAGCACGCCCGCCTGGTCGGCGTTGACCACGAGCAGGGTCACCCCGTTGGTCAGTTCCAGGAACGGCTCGGCCCCTATCCGCTCCAGCGGGGCGGCCGAGGCGCCGTCGATCGAGATCGTCATGTCCGGCCCGGCTGGCCAGCTGGAACGCGGCCAGCGCCGCGGGGCGTGAGCCCTCGTTCAGCAGCGTGTACCCGGACATGTGCAGGTGAGTGCTCGGCGTGAACAGATCCTTGGGCAGGTCGTCGGGGGATAGGGCGGCGTTCGCGCCGGGATCGGACAGCATGGTGTGGTCACCGCGGTGGGTGACCATCACGACACAGGTCCCGGTGGGCCGCTCGGGATCCATCACGAGCCTGGCGTCCACGCCGTAGCCCATGAGTTCCATATCCCGGTTCCGGCCCGCGATGTCTGCGCCGCGCCGTCCGACGAAGGCCACTTCGGAGCCATCCACGGCCAGCCAGGCAGCGATGTTCGCGCCCGAGCCCCCGCCGTGCATGCTCACTGTGGCTGGGGTATCACTGCCCTTCGCGAGGGGAAGAGCGGCGTGAGCGACCGTGTCGGTCATCAGATCACCAACGACGACAACGCGTGCCATGTCGTCACCACCTTGGTCCCGCTTGATCCCGGGGCTGAGCCAGCGCGCGCTCTTGCCGCGCCAGACTCAGGGCTAGCGCAATAGAACTTAACAGTTTCTGGGCCGCTGCTCTGGCCGTTCCACTCGGTGGATGCAAATGACCACAAGATCATCATGTCGGGCGTTCATCATTTTGCGGTACATTCCGGCGTCGCGATGCGCGCCGGGCCGGTCGGCCAGGACGCGCCGCCGGCCGCGGCGGTGGGCTACTGTCTCTTACCGCAGACCAAGGAGGCGGTAGGGGCATGGCCTGGAGCTGGCAGTTCGAGAAGGAGGACGGCACCGTTGCGGTGTCGCGGGGGCTGCCCAAGGAGACGTTCAGCAGCCAGGGTGACGCGGAGAGCTGGCTCGGCGAGAACTGGCGGGAACTGCTGGACGGCGGGGTGGATCAGGTAACGCTCGTCGAGGAAGGCAGGGTCGAATACGGCCCGATGAGCCTGCGCCCGCCGAACTGAGGATCGGCCGCGACCCCGGCGGTCGGCGGGCCGGGGCTTAGCGGCCGGCGGCCCGGGCTCAGCGGCGGACCGGGCTCGGCGGGCCGGGGCTTAGCGGCCGGCGGCCCGGGGCTCAGCGGCCACCGGGCTGGCCTAAGCGGCCACCGGTCTCAGCGGCTACCGGCCGGGCTCAGCGGCCACCGGGCTCAGCGGGGCTCAGCGGCTATCGGGCCGGGCTCAGGGGCCGGGGGGCTCAGCGGCCGGCTGGCGGGCTCTTCGTCAGCGCTGGGTCCCGCTGGATCTCCGGCCCGAGCACGTCGTCGATCCGGCGCAGCAGATCCGGGTCGAGCCGCACCCGGAGGCCTTCACATTCTCCCGCACCTGCTCCGGCCGGGTGGCGCCGATGATGGCCGCGGACACATTCGGGTTCTGGAGCACCCAGGCCACCGCGAGCTGGGCCAGCGTCAGGCCCGCCTGCTCCGCTAGCGGCCGCAGTTCCTGCACCCGGATCAGCAGCGCCTCGGTGAGATAGTTCTGGATGAACCCGGACCCGCTCGGGTCCGTCGCCCGTGATCCGGCGGGCGGTGCGCTGCCCGGCTGGTACTTGCCGGTGAGCACGCCCTGCGCTATCGGCGAGAAGACGATCTGGCCGATCCCCTCCTGCTCGCAGAGCGGCATGATCTCGGACTCGATCACCCGCCAGAGCATGCTGTACTGCGGCTGGTTGGAGATGATCCGGTCGAAGCCCATCTCATCGGCGATCTTCAGGGCCGCCGCGATCTCGTCGGCCCGCCATTCCGAGACCCCGATGTACAGCACCTTGCCCTGCCGGACCAGGTCCTCGAAGGCACGCATGGTCTCCTCGAGCGGGGTGCCGTAGTCGTAGCGGTGGGCCTGGTACAAGTCCAGGTAGTCGGTTTGCAGGCGGCGCAGCGAGGCATGCGCGGACTCGATGATGTGCTTGCGGGACAGCCCGCGGTCGTTGCTGCCCGGCCCCGTCGGCCAGAAGACCTTGGTGAAGATCTCCACAGACTCGCGGCGCACGCCGTGCAGCGCCCGGCCGAGCACGGCCTCCGCCCGGGTTCCCGCGTAGACATCCGCCGTATCGAACGCGTCGATGCCCTCGTCCAGCGCCGCGGCCACGCACTGAGCCGCCGCGTCCTCCTCGACCTGTGATCCGTGGGTGATCCAGTTGCCGTAGGCGATCTCACTGACTTTCAGGCCGCTGTGGCCGAGGTGTCGGTACTCCATGCGATTGACCCTAACGCCCGGCGACCTCGCGCCACTGGGCAGGCAGGACCTCGCGCCACTGGGCAGGCAGGAAGCCCGCGGCGGGCCGGGCGGCTCGCGGCACCGCGCTCAGACCTGGTCGCCGACCTTGACTCGCGGCTTGGGAAAGCGAAGCTTGCGGATCTGGAGCCCGCGCATGGCCGCATACACGGTCAAGCCGCGGGTGCTCTGGCCCGGAAAACGCTCGGCGGCGAGCGCTTCAGCTTCCGGCCGACGAAATAGCCTTCGACCACCATGATCAGGACTATCACGATGAGGATCGGCGGCAGCAGGGTCTGCACCAGGTGATTACGGAAGAACAGCAGGAACAGCAGGACGATGAGGCCGTACATGTAGAACTCGCTGAGCCTCCGCTTGGAGTCCACATAGTCCCGGGCCAACGCCTTGACCGGGCCCTTGTCCTTGACCGGCAGCGCCCACTCCTCGCCGCGCCGCATGGCCTCGGCCTTGCGCGTGCGCTCGGCGCGGACCGGGTCTTGGACTGGCTGGCGGCCGCCTTCCGGTCGGCCGGGGCGGCACCGAAGCGGCGCTGCCGCTCGGCCTCGCTGCGCTTCGGGGTCGGCCGGCCCTTGCCGGCGGTCACGTCGGACGCGCCGCCCCGTCCGCCGGTCGGTGCCGCCGGGCGCGCTGGGGGCGCCCCCGTCGGGGGAATCCGTGGTGGTGGCACTGCGTCGTCGGAACACCAGGCCAGCTTACCGGGACGAAGGCCGCGGATGACCAGGATGAGCGGCGGGTTATCCAGGATGAACGAGCGGCCACGGCGGCCGTGCCTTCGAAATGACTGGTGCACGAATCTCCGCGTA
The DNA here is from genome assembly GCA_963822825.1 of uncultured Actinomycetes bacterium. Lineage (GTDB taxonomy): Bacteria > Actinomycetota > Actinomycetes > Streptosporangiales > Streptosporangiaceae > JAWWPY01. The sequence goes on from CAWGIW010000025.1 coordinate 434,729, forward strand.
GGCTTGGAGTGGTCTAGTCCGCGGCTAATGCCGCCGTTAGCATCGACGGAGGGGGGACCGGCGCGGCGCTGTGGGCGAAGCGGCAGCGGTGTACACGATGAGGGGATGGTCGCGCCCATGAGCGTGATGAAGCGGGTATCGCTGATCTTCAAGGCCAAGGCCAACAAGGCCCTGGACAAATATGAGGATCCACGCGAGACCCTGGATTATTCCTACCAGCGGCAGCTGGAGATGCTGACGCAGGTCCGCCGCGGCGTCGCCGACGTGGCCACCTCGCGTAAGCGGGTCGAGCTCCAGATGAACTCGCTCACGCAGCAGCAGGCCAAGCTTGAGAACCAGGCGAAGCAGGCGCTGGGCGCGGGGCGCGAGGACCTCGCGCGCGACGCGCTCACCCGCAAGTCGTCGCTGCAGACCCAGCTGACCGACCTGCAGACGCAGTACCAGTCGCTGCAGGCGGACGAGGAGAAGCTCACGTCGGCGTCGCAGCGGCTCCAGTCCAGGGTGGAAGCCTTCCGCACGCAGAAGGAGACCATCAAGGCGACGTACACCGCCGCGGAAGCGCAGAGCAGGATCGGTGAGGCCGTCTCCGGCATCTCGGAGGAGATGGGCGACGTGGGCATGGCCGTCCAGCGGGCCCAGGACAAGACCGCCCAGATGCAGGCGCGGGCGGGCGCCATCGACGAGCTGATGGCCTCGGGCGCCCTGGACGACGTCACCGGCACCCCGCGCGACGACATCCAGGCCGAGCTGGATCGGATGGGCGGCGGCCACGACGTCGATCTGGAACTGGCCCGGCTGAAGGGCGAGCTGTCCCCGGGTAGGGCGCCGCGTGAGATCACGGGCTCGCCCGACGGCGCGGCGGGTCAGGGCGGCTCGGCCAGCTCAGTCCGACCAGCCGCAGGCTGGTGACGGGTCATGATCGTCCGGATTCTCGGCGAGGGCCAGTTCAAGGTGGACGACGCGGCCACCGACGAGCTGAACGCGCTCGACGTGAAGCTGGAGGCCGCGGTGAACGCCGGTGACGAGCAGGCGTTCCGGTCGGCCCTGGCCACCCTGGTGTCCCGGATCCAGGTTCTCGGCACCCCGCTGCCTGCCGACGTGCTTCAGCCTTCGGCGCTGATCCTCCCGGATGCCGACGCGACCATGGACAACGTCCGCGAGATGCTCAGCGGCGGCGGCCTCATCCCCGGCTGACCCTGATCTCTGGCCCGCCGAGGCGTTTCTGCCCTCCGAGGAGCGCCCTCTGGCGACCTGGTCGCAGCTCTGAGGAAACCCTCAGCAAGCTCCCAGGTTCCCGGACGACAATGACGGCTGGAGTCTTCTTCTCTGCCAGGCGGGGTGGCCGGACCGGAGCCGGCGGTCGCCCGGGCCGTGTCCTGGAGCAGTGCCACCGTTGTGAAGTTACGGATGGTTCGCTCCGGCGCTGCCTGATAATGGGGGAGGGACGGCTCCGACAGTGAAGCCGGAAAAGCCCGCTGAACCAGGTTCAGCGGACAGAACGGAGGCGGCGCGATGGCGAGGACCCGCTATGCGCCTGACAGGGGACTTATTGCTCGGATGGGCCTGACGATGTTCTTGCTTGGCGTCGTCTTCGTGGCCTTCATCCTGGCCCTGGTCCTGGTGCTGGAAGCAAGCCATCGTGGCTCAGGCGCGGGGATCGTAATCTTCCCGGTCCTGCTGGCCGTTGGGCTGGGCTTCGGGTCGTTCTACTGGTCCGACAAGATCGCGCTGCGTACGGCCGGCGCCCAGCTCGTCACCCCGCAGGACGGCCCGCAAGCAGCCCAGCTGCACGGTGTGGTGGACCGGATCTGCGCGCTGGCCGACATGCCCAAGCCGAGGGTGGCCATCGCCCCGTCCCGGATGCCGAACGCGTTCGCCACCGGGCGCAACAGCAAGACGGCCGTGGTCTGCGCGACCACCGCCCTGCTGGACGGGCGGCTGAACGAGCAGGAGCTCGAGGGCGTGCTGGCGCACGAGCTGTCGCACGTCGCGCACAAGGACGTGGCGGTGATGACGATCGCCTCGTTCATCGGCATCGTCGCGGCCCTGCTGGTCAGGTTCGCCTTCTACTCGGAACTCTTCGGCGGCGGCGGTGGCCGGGGCCGGGGCGGCGGCAACAACAACAACGGCGGTGCCCTGCCGGTCGTGCTGATCGTCATGGTGGTGGGCATCGTCGTCTACGCGGTCAGCTTCCTGCTGATCAGGCTGCTCTCCCGGTACCGGGAACTCTCCGCCGACCGGTCGGGCGCACTGCTCACCGGCCAGCCGTCGGCGCTGGCCAGCGCGCTGCAGAAGGTCACCGGCGAGATGGCCAGGATCCCGACCAAGGATCTGCGGGCCGCCGAGCCGCTGAACGCCTTCTACTTCGCGCCCGCCTTCGCCCGGGGCGGCGCCGGGGCCAGCCTCTCCGCGCTGTTCTCCACGCACCCGTCGCTGGAGCGCAGGCTCAAGGAGCTGGCGAAGATCTCCGACCAGCTGGCCAGGTAGCTGGTGGGCTTCCTGGACACCCTGCTGGGCCGGAGCAAGCCGGTCCAGCCCAAGCTGGACGCGCTGTTCGCGCTGCCGTCGGCCGCCATCACGCTGGAGGCCGCCACCTCGTTCCGGCCGACCGGCAGCGGCTCGGTCTGCTTCCGGGCCGCCGAGGGCAAGGCCTTCAGCGACATCGAGGGCGAAGTCCGGCAGTTGCTCGACATGGGCTCGGGAACGACCCCCGTCGAGGTGACCACGGATTCCTATTCCTACACGTGGCTGGTCTGCCACCATTCCCCCGATGACCTCGAGGCGCTCGTCACCGACCTGCATGCGGTGAACTCGTCGCTGGTGGACGGGGGTTTCGGCCCGCAGCTGCTGTGCACGCTGGTTGGCTTCCGTGACGACTCCGGACGCCGGCTCGCCATCGTCTATCTCTTCAAGCGCGGCACGTTCTACCCGTTCGCGCCGCTGGACGGGGAGCGCCGGGACAACGCACTCGAACTCCAGGTGCGCGGCGTGATCGGCTCGGACCTGAAATTCGAGGCGGACCTGAGCCGCTGGTTCCCCGTCTGGGGCGCGCCCGGTCTGTGAGTCTGGGCGCCCGGCCGGTGAGAGCCCGGCCGGTGAGGGAGGCGGCCAGCCCCATGGGCCGGGCCAGGGCGGCCTCCCAGCGCAACCTAGACCGGGCCTGCCGCCCGGAATGACCGGAGACGCCTTATGGTTGTGTCTGGAGAAGTTGTCAGCGGGAAACGAGCCAGCGCCGCTCAGGCGGCGGTAATCCGATGCGGGAGTTAGCACCTATGACGGTTCAGGACCAGACGACAGCGCAGGGCGTCATCCTCACCGACGCCGCGGCGGCCAAGGTCGGTGCCCTGCTGGAGCAGGAGGGCCGCGACGACCTGCGGCTGCGCATCGCGGTGCAGCCGGGCGGTTGCTCGGGACTGCGCTACCAGCTGTACTTCGACGAGCGCCAGATGGATGGTGACGTGGACACTGACTTCAGCGGTGTGCACGTAGTGACCGACCGGATGAGCGCCCCTTACCTGTCCGGTGCGACCATCGACTTCGTGGACACGATCGAGAAGCAAGGCTTCACGATCGACAACCCGAACGCATCGGGCTCCTGCGCCTGCGGCGACTCCTTCCACTGAGCGGGAACGCCGGGCCGGGTGGCAAACGGCAGAGCACGCACGCGGCGGAGTGCGCAAGGCGGCGGCGTGCGCGAGCGGCAGAGTGCGGAAGGCGGCGGCCGGGGACTGCTTTCGTCCCCGGCCGTAACGCCGGCCCGGCTGCCGCAATTGCCGCGATGGCCTAGAGTGCGGCCGTGCGCATAGCCATCACTGGGTCCATCGCGACCGATCACCTCATGACGTTCCCCGGCCACTTCGTCGAGCACTTCATACCGGGCAAGATGGACCGGGTGTCGCTGTCCTTCCTGGTCGACACGCTGGAGATCAGGCGCGGCGGCGTCGCCGCGAACATAGCGTTCGGCTTGGGCGTGCTCGGGCTCCAACCGCTGCTCATCGGCGCGGTCGGTGCCGACTTCGCGCCGTACCGGGCGTGGCTGGTGGCTCACGGCGTGGACTGCGGCGGCGTCCGGGAGTCCACGCTGCGGCACACCGCGCGTTTTGTCTGCACCACGGACGCGGACGGGAACCAGATCGCCTCGTTCTACCCGGGCGCGATGAGCGAGGATGCCGAGATTGAGCTCGCCCCGCTCGCTGACCGGGCGGGCGGCCTGGATCTGGTCCTCATCGGCGCCAGTGACCCGGGCGCGATGCTCTCGCACACCGCCGAGTGCCGGGCCCTGGGCATCCCGTTCGCGGCCGACCTCTCCCAGCAACTGCCCCGGCTCGACGAGCAGGAGGTCCGCGCGCTGGTGGACGGGGCGGCGTACCTGTTTTGCAACGAGTACGAGGAAATGCTGATCGAGCGCAAGAGCGGGTGGAGCGGACCTCAGATACTCGACCGGGTGGGTGTGCGGGTGACCACCCTCGGCCCCCGCGGGGTGAAGGTCGAGCGGGCGGGCGAGGAACAGATGCTCATTGAGCCCGTGCCGGAGATCCGCAAGGCCGACCCGACCGGCACCGGGGATGCGTTCCGGGCCGGTTTTCTGGCCGCGGTCGCGTGGAGCCTGTCCCTGGAGCGCGCGGCGCAGCTGGGCAACATGCTCGCGGTGCACGTGCTGGAGACCATTGGCACCCAGGAGTACGAGTTCAAGCCGGGCGCGCTGGCTGAGCGGGTGCGTGCCGTCTACGGCGAGACAGCCGCCGCGGAGGTCGTCGCCCACTACGGCTGAGCCCATATGAACCAGCCACAACGCAACGGCTGGCGCTCAGTACTGCGGCCAGAGACTGACGAGGGGACGGCCCGACGCGGACCGCCCCCCCTCAGCTGATGCCGGGTGCTAGCGAAGAGCGCCGACCATCTGGATGTACTGATTCGGCGAGCCGACCCCGGTGGAGTCGTCGTAGCCCTTGACGGCGGGCAGCGCGTCGGCGCCTTCACCGTCGATACCCAGGGTCCGCAGGTAGGTAACCAGCGGCCCGGTCTTGGTGTACGGGTCGGTGTAGTTGTTGCGCACCTCGGCCAGGTTAGACGGTTGGCCGGCCGGGTGGTCGGTCACGTCGCGGAAGGCCGGGGTCCCGTACAGGGCGTAGATCAGCGGGTCCGCGAACCCAATCGTCAGCCTGGTGTGATGCGCGGTGTCGAACGCCTGCTGGGCGTCGGCCTCGATCCCGGCGAACGTGGGGGAGGACACGCTGGTGCCGCCGATCCGGCTGAGCGAGAAGGCGTAGGTCGTCCCGTTGGGCTGGAGCGTGGTCTGGCCGACGAGAATCCCGGTGCTCGGGTCGGCCAGCGCGGATACATCCGGGACCACCCGGTACTTCTGGTAGGTGACGGTGGACGGCGGCTCGGCCGGCGGGTTCTCCGAGAGACTGTTGGGCACCACCCGGGCCTGGTAGAACGGCTGCGGGTACTGTGTGCTCACGCCGCCGCCGCTGGATCCGTCGTAGTAGGCCGGGTACTCGCCGGGCGGCGGGAACTGCCACGACTTGCCGTTCGCGGCCAGCGGGTCGAGCAGGGTCCCCCACGAGGTCTCGAACTCATAGTTGTTGCGGGGGCCGATGGCCAGGCTGGTACCGCCGACCGACGTCACCCACGGGCTCGACGTCGGGTAGTCGACCTGGTCGCCGCTGGATGCGGGGTCTTGGCCGGTACCTTCGTAGCCGCTGTCACCGGAGGAGAAGAAGAAACCGATTCCCTCGACCGCGCCGATCTCGAAGGTGGTGTCAAATGCGCTGTTGAGCGTGGCGTACTGGGCCGGCTCGCCCCAGGAGTTGCTGACGATGCTGGCGAGATCGTTGTTGACGATCAGCGAGTCCGCCGCGAGAAGGTCGGCGTCTGTACAGCTGGCCGCGGCGACGTAGCGGACGTTGGCGCCGGGCGCCTGGCCGTGCACGGACTCGACGTCGAGCGTCTCCTCGCCGTACCAGCCCGGTGCGTCACACTCGTTCGCCGCGGTATCGGTGTAGGTGGCGGGCTGGTACTGCTGGTATTGGCCGGGACGGAACCCGGGGTCGCCAGTAACCTTCGCGTACTGGTTGGCGTCGGACAGCATGGTCGGCGAGGCGTACGCGTCCACAATGGCCACGGACTGGCCCGCGCCGGTCGCCCCGGATGCGGTGATCCCGTATGCGCCACGGACCTGGCGCGGGGTGTAGCCGCAGTTGGTCCACGGCTGCTGCCTGCCGTAGGCCGGAGGCTCCGTCGTGGCGATCTTCTGCGCGTAGTAGGTCGAGCACGGCGGCGCGACCCAGTAGTTCGGCCCCGGCGGGGGCAGCACATCGGCCGGCTTGATCATGCTCTTGCCGGTCTCAAGACCGGAGACGGCGAGCACCGAGCTGGCCACCGACGCTGGCGCGGAAGCCGCCTGGGCGGTGGCCCGGTCCGTCTGGCCGCCCGGGCCCTGGTACAGGCCGAAAGTCACGCCGAAGGCACTGCTGGCCGCGGCCACCGAGCCGCGCACGGCGATGTACGCACCCGCGGGGTTCGTGGCGTTGATGGCGGTCACGGTGAGGCCCGCGGAGGTGAGCCAGGCCCGCACGGCCGCGACCTCGCCGGCCGTCGGTGCGAACCGCGCGGCGACTTCGCCGGGCGTGAGGTACTGCCGGTAGAGCGCGTTGCCCGGGGTGGACACCGCGGTGGCGTAGGCGGCGAGGCCGGCCTGATCCTGGGAAGCCAGGTATACCTGGGCGCTCACCGTGCCGGTGCTCTCGCTGCTGACCCGGTGTGACGCGACCGCCCATGAGGGGTGCGTACCGGCGATCGCCGATCTCGGGGTGGCCGCCTGCGCAGCGGTGGCCGCGGCGAAGGTGCCGAGTGTGAGCGCTCCGGCCGCCACCGCGGCCCAGACCACACGCAGCCGTGTGACTTGCGGCATGCACATTCCTTTCATGGTGGATTGACCATGCATTTCGTCGCCGGGACCGGGGGTACCGGGTCATGGGCGGCTGTGACCCGGGGATGAGTCACTCCCGGTAGGTTCTTCCCTCCGGATCGTGTACGCAAGGGAAAACGCGCAACAGGGCAGGCTAATCCGTAAAATTACTCTAAGGAGTTATTTGAAACTGTTAGTAACAGCACGGGCCTTGGTGACCGTCCGTGCCCGGGGCTAGGGCATGAACGACTGGATGTAATCCCGGGGCGAGCCGACTCCGGTCGCGTCGTCGTAGCCGCTGACGGCGGGCAGCGCGTCAGCCCCCATGCCGTTGATGCCGAGCGTCCGGAGATAGGTGATCAGCGGGCCGGTCCTGGTTTCCGGGACGGTAAAGTTGTTGCGCAGCTCGGCCAAGTGGGACGGCTGGCCGGCCGGATGGTCGGTGACATCATGGAAGGCGGCCGTGCCGTACCTGGCGTAGATGACCGGGTTGGCGAAGCCGAGCCGGTATCCGGCCGCCTGCTGTGCGTCGGCCTCGATGCCGGCGAACGTGGGGGAGGCCAGGCTGGTGCCGCCGATCCGGCTGAGCGAGAAGGCGTAGGTCGTTCCGTTGGGCTGGAGGGTGGTCTGCCCGACCAGGAAGCCGGTGCTCGGATCCGCGAGCGCGGACACGTCCGGGACCACCCGCATCGGCGTGGCGCTGATGGTGCCGTCGGGCAGCCGCGTGGCGAGGCTGGCGGGCACGACCGGGCGTTGGTAAGCGGGCTGCGGGTACTGCGTGCTCACCCCGCCGCCGCCCGAGTCGTCGTACTGCGCCGTGCTTGGTGGGGCGAACTGCCACTGCCTGCCGTTGGCCGCCAGGGGATCGAGCCAGGTGCCCCAGGAGGTCTCCCACTCGTAGTTGTTTGTCTTCCCGATGGCCAGGCTGGTGCCGCCCACCGATGTGACATACGGGCTTGAGGCCGGGTAGTCGACCTGGTTGTGGGATGAGGCCGGGTTCTCGACCGGATTTTCGTAGCCGTTGTCTCCGGAGGAGAAGAAGAAGCCGATCCCCTCGGCCGCGCCCGCCTGGAAGATCAGCTCGTAGGCCGCGCTGAGGGCCGAGGACTGGGACAGATCACCCCAGGAGTCGCTCACGATGCTGGCGAGATTCCGGTTCACGATGAACGCCAGCGCCTCGATGAGGTCGGAGTCCTGGCAGCTGCCCGCGGCGACGTAGCGGACCTCGGCGTTCGGGGCCAGGCCGTGCACGGCCTCGACGTCGAGGGTCTCCTCGCCGTACCAGCCCGGCGCGCCGCACACCGCCTGCCCGGCCTGAGTGAACGGCCCCGCCTGGTATTGCCGGTACTGGCCGGGCCGGAAAACCTGGCCACCGGTGACCCTCGCGTACTGGTTGGCGTCGGCCAGCATGGTCGGCGACCAGTACGCGTCCACGATCGCCACCGTCTCGCCCTGGCCGGTCATGCCGGAGGCGGTGACACCGTAGGCGCCGCCGAGCTGGCTGGGCGTGTAGCCGCAGTTCGTCCACGGCTGGTGCTGGCCGTAGGCCGTTGGCATGGCCGCGGCGACCTGCTGGCCGTAGTAGGCGGAGCACGGCGGGGCGACCCAGTAGTTCTTCGCGGGGGGCGGCAGTTCCGGCTTCATGAGCTGGCCGGCGGTGTCCAGGCCCGAGACGCCGAGGACCGCACTGGCGACCGACGCGGGCACGGTGGCGGTCTCGCTGGGAGCGCGGTCGGCCTGTCCGCCCGGGCCCCGGTAGGTGGCGAAGCTGACCGCGAACGCTTTGCTCGCCGCGGCGAGCGGCCCGCGGGTGGCGACGTAGCCGCCCGCGAGGTTCTTGTCGTTGACGGCGGTGACGGCCAGGCCGGCGGAGGTGAGCCAGGACCGGATCGCGGCGACCTGCCCGCTGGTGGTGCCGAACTGGGTCATCAGCTGGACCGGCGTCAGGTAGTGGCGATACAGCGCGTTGCCGGGGGTGGAGACGGCGGTGGCGTAGGCGGCCAGTCCCGCCGGGTCGCGTCCGGCCAGGTAGACCCGCGCGGTCACGGTACCGCCGGCGGCCGGGCCATCGACCCGCCCCGACGCGACCGCCCAGGCCGGATGGGTACCTGGGACCGCCAGCCGCCGGTTCGCCGCCTGCACGGGGGCGGCCGCGGCCAGCCCGCCCAGCACGAGACCGGTGGCCACTGCGGCGCTGACCACATGCAGCCGTGTGACGTGCGCCATGGCATGCCCTCCTGATGGCTGATCGCGGATCCGTATCCGGATGACCCGAGGGCGAGGTCATGACCGGCCGGATTTACTGTTTAGGTGAGGTAATTACGCTGATATGGGGATTAATCTGAGCGGTTGCCCATTTACACTGAGTGTTTCCTGTCATCATTGCTCTTTATACATTTCTCGCCTTTGCGCGCAAGAAGCAAACATGCCCCTGGCAGGAATCGGGTCATGCCGGTAGCTCTATGCGTTTCCTTTGGCTTCCCATGGGGCTGGCATGGGCTGGCGCCTGGTAGCGGGGTGGCGGCGGTACCGTGGCCACCATGGCCGCTGTCCTCTCACCCGCCTACCCCGGGGGATCCGCCTATCACGGCCCTCCGGAGCTGACCCCGGAACGGGTATTCACATCGTGGACGCTGGACCTTCCGGTGCTCATCGCGGTGCTGCTGGCGGGCGGCCTGTACCTGGCCGGGATGCGGCGGGCCCACCGGTCCGGCCAGCCGTGGCCGGCGGGGCGGCCGTAGCCTTCGGCGGGGGACTCGGCGGCCTGGTCATCGCGACCATGTCGGTCATCGGCGTGTACCAGGGCACGCTGTTCTACATCCGGTCGATGCAGACCATCCTGCTGCTGCTCGTGGCGCCGCTGTTCATCGCGCTCGGGCGCCCGTTGTCGCTGGCCATCGCCACGCTGCCGGGCCTGGGCCCGCGGCTGGAGGTGGCGCTGCGGGCCAAGGCGGCCCGCATCCTGACGTTCCCGGCCATCAGCACGATGGTCCTGGTCCTCGTGCCGTTCGTCCTGTACTTCTCGCCCTGGTACGCGGCGAGCCTGCCCGGTGGCGCGGTACGCGAGGCGACGTACCTGGCGCTGATGGCGCCCGGGTTCGTGTTTTTCTGGACGCTGCTGCGGGTTGACCCGGTGCCGAAGGCCTACTCCTACCTCGTGGCGCTGTGGGTCACCGCGGCGGAGGTCGTTGGCGATGCCGTCCTGGGTCTCGCGGTCATGGCTGACCAGCACCTTATCGCGGGCGGCTACTACCACGCTCTCGCCCGGCCCTGGGGGCCGAACCTCAGCACCGACCAGGTGGTCGGCGGTGGGGCGCTCTGGATCCTGGGGGACATCGTCGGCCTGCCGTTCCTGGCGGCGCAGCTCATCCAGATGATCAGGGAGGACGAGGCCGAAGCGGTGATGATCGACGCCGAGCTGGACGCTGCGGAGGCCGCCCGGGCGGCCCGGGTCCCCCCGGGGCCGGCCGAGAGACCGGCCAAGGGCCCGGCCGAGGGGTCGGCCGAGGCGCTGGCCGATCCGGGCGCGGATCGGGGCGATGCTGCCGCGGGAAGCCAGCCGTGGTGGGAGAACGACCCGCGCTTCGCCGACCGGTTCCGCTCAGTCCGGGATACGGATACCTAGCGCCCGGCTAACTGCCGCACGCCTGGCATCCATGTCCCGGGTAGCGGGCCTGCCGGTGGCCAGCTCCGCGTGATGTGGCGGGCCGGGGCGCGCAGGCCCGCCTGGTCCAGGCTGATCGGCTCAGTACGTGCGCTTGATCAGGAAAGCCCAGCCGCGCGGGAGCTCCGTCTCCAGCACAAACTCCTGAGATTTCATCATGCACCAGGCCGGGATGTCAGGCCTGGCCGCGGGATCATCCGCGAGCACCGCGATGGTCGCCCCGATGGGAATCTCCCTGATCCGCTCGGCCAGCATGATGATCGGGATCGGGCACTTCCGGCCGAGCGCGTCGATCGTCAGCGCCGGGGCGGCGCGCGTCGGGGGGATCATGCTCCTGCCTCTCTGTGCTGACCAACTCTGTGCCGGGGAACCTGAAACCTCCTCCTGCATGGTGCCACGCTGAACCGATACCCGCACGCTGCCCCGGGTAAGCACGGTCACGCCAGCACGGCGGCCCGACCCGCACGGGGACCACGCCGAGACACGCCACAGCACTAATGGGGTCCCCCGTCAGCCCGGGATTCGGTCACGATACTGTTTTCCACGACAGCCTGTAGGACGAGCCATGACCAGCCCGTGCAGCCGGGAGTCATCCGCTGGGAAGGCGATCTGTGAGTCCCACCCCGAGCGCCCCTCGCCATGGGGGCGCGTACGTTCCGGGCCAGGTGCCCGGCGAGGAAACGGCAGCCGTGCCCGGCCGCCCGCGTGCCCCGCGGCTCCGCCGGTGGGCCCCGCGTGCGGTCATGCTCGCCGGCGTGCTGGCCGCGACGACCGGCTGCGAGTCCACGACGTTCACCCGGCTTGGCCTGCCGGTACCGGTGACCCAGCAGGGCAAGGCGGTGGTCACGCTCTGGCAGGGTTCCTGGGTCGCGGCTCTCGCCGTTGGGTTCCTGGTCTGGGGAGCGATCCTGTGGGTGGTGATCTTTCACCGGAAGCGCACGGACCGGACCCCCCCGCAGGTGCGCTACAACCTGCCGATCGAGATCCTGTACACGGTTGTGCCGTTCATCATGGTCGGGGTCCTGTTCTTCTTCACGGCACGCGACGAGAACTACATCGACAAGCTGCCCGCCCGTCCGGACGTCGTGGTCACGGTGGTCGGTTACCAGTGGAGCTGGCAGTTCCAGTACCCGCAGTACAAGGTGCCGGCCTCCCCGCTGGGAGTGGTGGCGTTGAACGGCGAGCCCTGGCCGGAGGCAGCTGCCGGTGCTGGAGATCCCCACAACGAGACCGTCCGGTTCAACCTCGTCTCCACGGATGTCGTCCACTCCTTCTGGATCGTCCCGTTCGAGTTCAAGCGGGACGTCATCCCCGGCCACCCGAACCACTTCGAGGTGACACCCATCAAGACCGGGACGTTCACCGGCCGCTGCACGGAGCTGTGCGGCGTCTACCACAGCCGGATGCTCTTCACGGTGAAGATCGTGACTGCGGGCCAGTTCCATACGTGGATAAACGCGCAGCAGCGGGCGCAGCAGAAATCGGCAGGGGGCGCATAGCCATGACCACGATCGAACATCCCGCCCAGACGACGGCCGCACCTTCGCGCGGCTACCGCAAGGGATCGCTGCTCGCCGACTGGCTGTCCACGACCGACCACAAGGTCATCGGCCACCTGTACCTGATCACGTCGTTCGGGTTCTTCCTGATCGCCGGCCTGATGGCCATGATCATGCGCATCCAGCTGTTCGGCCCGGACAATCACGTCGTGTCCGACCAGCAGTACAACGAGCTCTTCACGATGCACGGCACGATCATGCTGCTGCTGTTCGCCACCCCGCTGTTCGTCGGGTTCGCGAACGAGATCATGCCGCTGCAGATCGGCGCGCCCGACGTGGCGTTCCCGAGGCTGAACCTGTTCAGCTACTACCTGTTCCTGTTCGGCGGCCTGATCCTGCTGGTCAGCTTTCTCACTCCGGGCGGGGCGGCCGCGTTCGGCTGGTACGCCTATTCGCCGCTGACCAGTCCGGTGTACTCGCCGGGGATCGGCGGTGACATGTGGATCATGGGACTGACGCTGTCCGGGTTCGGCACGATCCTGGGCGGAGTGAACTTCGTCACCACGATCATCTGCATGCGCGCGCCCGGCATGACCATGTTCCGGATGCCGATCTTCACCTGGAACATCCTGCTCACCGCCTGCTGGTGCTGCTGGCGTTCCCCGTGCTGGCGGCCGCGCTGCTGGTCCTCGAGATCGACCGCAAGCTCGGCGCTCAGGTGTTCAGCGCGTCGAGCGGCGGCGCGGTCATGTGGCAGCACCTGTTCTGGTTCTTCGGCCATCCGGAGGTCTATATCGTGGCGATGCCGTTCTTCGGGATCGCCACCGAGATCCTGCCGGTGTTCAGCCGCAAACCGCTGTTTCGGCTACAAGGGCCTGGTGGCCGCGACGATCGCGATCGCCGGGCTGTCGATGACGGTGTGGGCGCACCACATGTTCACCACGGGCGCCGTGCTGCTGCCGTTCTTCTCGTTCATGACGTTCCTGATCGCGGTGCCGACCGGGGTCAAGTTCTTCAACTGGGTCGGCACGATGTGGCGTGGCCAGCTGACGTTCGAGCCGGCCATGCTGTTCATCATCGGGTTCCTGGTGACGTTCCTCTTCGGCGGGCTCACCGGGGTGATCCTGGCCTCGCCTCCGCTGGACTTCCATGTCAGCGACTCCTACTTCGTGGTCGCCCACTTCCACTACGTGCTGTTCGGCACGGTGGTGTTCTGATGTTCGGCGGGTTCTACTTCTGGTGGCCGAAGTTCACCGGGAAGATGCTCGACAACACGCTCGGGCAAGTGGCACTTCTGGACGCTGTTCATCGGGTTCCACATGACGTTCCTGGTCCAGCACTGGATCGGTGTCAGGGCATGCCGCGCCGCGTCGCCAACTACCCTGACCTGCCGCCCTACGTGACCACGCTGAACCAGGTCTCCACGATCGGCGCGTGGATCCTCGGCGCGTCCACGTTCTTCTTCCTCTACAACGTGTACAAGACGTGGAAGTTCGGCGAGCAGGTGACCGCCGACGATCCGTGGGGCTGGCGCGAACTCCCTGGAGTGGGCGACGTCGTGCCCGCCGCCCCGGCACAACTTCACCTCGATACCGCGCATCCGGTCCGAGCGCCCCGCGTTCGACCTGCACTATCCGCATATCCAGTCGGGGCGGACGCACCGGGACCGCATCGAGGGACGCCAGGAACGCATCGAGGGACGCACGTGATGGCCCGGCGCAACCCGGCCCGGCCGCCCGACGGGCGGCGCGGGAACGGAGTGACCGGTGGCGGGGCGGCGGAGAGGTGCCAGATGAAGGTCGAAGGGTACCTGTTCATCGGCTGCGCCACGTTCTTCGGCGTGGTGGACATCGTGTACTGGTATTTCTCCAAGGACCCGACCGGTACGACCGCGCTGGCGCTCGCCGTGGGCCTCGCCTTCCTGACCGGGTTCTACGTTCTGTTCACCGGGCGCGGCTGCCGCCGCTGCCGCAGGACAACCCCAGGGCCGACATCAGCGAGGGCACCGGCGAGCTTGGCTTCTTCAGCCCGCACAGCTGGTGGCCGCTGTTCGTGGGCCTGGCCGCGGCCACGACCGCGATCGGTGCCGCGGTCGGATGGTGGCTTTTCCTGATAGGTGTGCTTGCCGTCCTGTTGAGCACGATTGGGTTTGTTTTCGAGTACTACCGAGGGAATTACGCGCACTGAGCACGCCAGGAGCGTTATTCAACCGGCTGGTCTGAGCGGCCGCCCGGCGGCGCGCGGCTTGGCCTCGCGTCGGCTATCTGCCTAGGTAACCCCCCCCTCTGAGGTGCCCCGCCAGGCCTGGGGAATATTGTTCTGCCTGTCGCGGCTACGCAGAGTATCGACAAGATAACTGAAAATTACCTTTGGGCGAGTATTCCTGGGCCGCTATGGGAAAGATTTGGTTGCCGGAAGGCTCCAAGGGGGTGCAGAAGTGTCGTGGAGCGTCATCGTAACTGCCTTTCGCGCGCGCTTTCGGCGCGGGCGGACAATACGGCGCAAACTGGCTATGGTCCACCGCGCTGGGCAGCCGGTAAGCATACGTATCGCCACTAACAATCCAATTTCTGCAATTTCTGATATTTCTGCTATTTACGGAACAAGTAATGGCTCTTCTCATCCCGTGCTCGGGCTGGCCCGGGCCTGGCCGCTGTGTGGCGTCCGCCGCCGCCGGATCCAGCCTGCTGCTCATCGCGGCGTGCCAGGGCGGAAACGTGGCGGCGCCTGCCGCTGCCGTTTCGCCGGCCAAGGTGACGATCACGACCGGCAACCTCCGCTTCACCAGCACGGTGAACAGCGGCCGGCCGGTGATCGCGGCGGCCCTGGCGGCGGGCGGGCACACCGGCCTGGCCCGGCAAGCCGCGGACGTGCCGATCGATGACCGGCCGGACCTGGGCGTCAGCGTGATGGCCCGTCGCGGTGTGCTGGCCGGCGTGTCGGTCACCACCGCGGCCTGCCGCAGCGTGGACGGGACGCTCACCAGCGGCGGGACCGGCTGGCACACCGCATGGGCGCTGGGGCCCGCGCAGACGTACCGGGTCACCGCGACGGCGGTCAACCCCCGCGGCCAGCGGACCGTCACCACGGGGATCTTCCGCACGCTGGCGCCCGCCAACACGTTCAGCGCGTCCGTTGACATGACTGGCGGCGAGACCGTTGGGGTAGGCATGCCGATCATGGTCACCTTCAGTCAGCCGATCAAGGACGAGGCCGCGGTCGAGCGGTCGTTCGAGATCACCACGAGCAAGCCGGTCACCGGCGCCTGGTACTGGGTGAGCGACGAGACCGTGTCGTTCCGCCCAGAGAAGTACTGGCCTGCCCACACCGCGGTGAGCTTCACCGCCCATCTTTCCGGCGTGCAGGGCGCCCCCGGCGTGTACGGCCGCGGGGATCTGTCACAGCACTTCACGATCGGCGACTCGCTGGTCGCCGTGGCCAGCGCCGCGACCCATTTCATGAAGGTCTGGTGGAACGGGAGGCTCGAGGGAACCTGGCCGATCAGCAGCGGCCAGCCGGGCGACGACACGCCTGATGGCCAGTATCTCTCCTTCGCCATGGGCAACCCGGTGGACATGGACTCCGCCTCATACGGGGTCATGCCGGGCGATCCGGGCTACTACAACATCTGGGTCTACGACTCCGTGCAGTTCACCTTCAGCGGGGACTACGTGCACTCCGCCCCGTGGTCGGTGGGGGAGCAGGGGATCGTCAACGTCAGTCACGGCTGCGTCAACGTGGCCCCGGCCAACGCCGCGTGGTACTACGAGCACTCGGTGCTCGGGGACCCGATCACGGTCACCGGCAGCCCGGTGGCGGGAACCTGGGGCGACGGCTGGACGATCTGGTTCCTGTCCTGGCCCAAGCTGCTGGCCGGGAGCGCCACCGGGGCCGCCGTCGTGGCGGACCGCCTCGGCAGCGAGTTCGTGCCCGCGTTGACCTTCGCGCTCGGCAGCCACCCGGCGGGGCAGCGGGTCGCGTCCGGGTTACCGATGCCTCGCCGGTGCCCTGATCTTGGACGTCCAAGCGGTCTGACCTAGGACATCCCAAGCCTGGCCGCTGCGCCAGTGCCCCAGGTGCTGTCGCGGCGGCCACCACCGAGTACCGACGCCCCCCCAGCGGGCATTTCGTGGTTCATCCCAGCCCGGCCCCCGGCTGGCGGGCATGGCGGCTGACCAGCCGGGCGGCCACGGAGGCTGACCGGCCCGGGCATGACGATTGACCGGCCCGGGCATGACGATTGACCGGCCCGGGCAGTTGACCCTGGCCCGCTCCCCAGCATATCTTAGTGACATTCAGATTCTGAGAGGTCATCAGATCTCGCTTGAATCCGGCGGAAGGAGCCCTCATGCCGAACTCGTGGACGGCCGCCGATACACCTGACCAGACGGGCCGGACCGCGGTGGTGACCGGGGCCAGTGGCGGTGTCGGGCTGGCGACCGCCACCGTGCTGGCCGCGCGGGGCGGCACGGTGGTCCTCGCGTGCCGGGACATGGGGAAGGCTCAGCGGGCGGCCGGCCAGATCCGGGCCGGGACGCCCCGGGCCGACGTCCGGACCGTGCGACTTGACCTGGCCTCCCTGGCCTCGGTCCGCGAGGCCGCGGGCGAGATTCGCGCCACCTGTCCCCGCCTGGACCTGCTCATCAACAACGCCGGAGTGATGGAGGTGCCCTACCAGAGGACCGAGGACGGCTTCGAGCTGACCTTCGCCACCAACCACCTCGGCCACTTTGCCCTGACTGGGCTCGTGCTGGACCGGCTGCTGGCGGTTCCCGGATCGCGGATCGTGACCGTGAGCAGCTTGGGTCACACGGAGGGCGTCATGCGTTTCGACGACCTGCAATTCGAGGGCGGTTACCAGGCCCGGCCCGCGTACTGGCAGTCCAAGCTGGCCAACCTGCTGTTCAGCTACGGACTGCAGGCTCACCTGGCAGCAGCCGGCGTCCCGGCGATCTCGCTTGCCGCCCATCCGGGCGTCGTCCGCACCGACCTGTGGCGGACAAGCTCGCGCCTGGAGCGTGTGCTGATCAGCCCCCGGCTGCGGATGCTCACGTCATGGGCGGTCCAGGGCCCGCAGCCCGGCGCGTGGCCAACGCTGCGTGCCGCCACCGACCCGTCCGCCCGGGGAGGCGAGTACTACGGCCCCTTGGGACGGCGTGGGTACACCGGCTCCCCGGGCCGGGTGGAGTCGAGCGCCCGCTCGCACGACGTGGCGGCCCAGCGCCGTCTATGGGAGATCTCGCAGCAGCTGACGGGAGTGTCCTACGCTCTGGACGGCACGGGCCCCATGGACGGCACGGGCCCCCAAGATGGCACAGGCCGTGCCCTACCCTGAGGGCCATGCCAGGACCAGGCAAGGGTGGCCGCTACCATCACGGCGACCTCAGGGCCGCGCTGGTCGATACCGCCATCGTGATCATCGGGGAGCGGGGCGTCCGCGGCTTTTCCCTGGCTGAGGCGAGCCGGCGTCTCGGTGTCGCCGTCAGCGCCCCCTACGCCCATTTCGCCGACCGCGATGAACTGCTGGCGGCCGTGGCCGTGCGTGCCTATGAGCTCTTCTACGCCGAACTCGTGCCGGGCATGGGCCACGTCCAGGCACCCGCTGACCGGCTGGCCGCCATGGCCCGCGGCTACGTCCGCTTCGCCGCCGCCAACCGGGCCCTGTTCGAGGTGCTCTACGAGGCCGGCCTTGACAAGGCCCGCCATCCCGAGATCGAGGCCGCCGAGCGGCCGCTCACCGATGCCTTCCTGGCCTGCGTCCGCGCCCTCTCCGACGTCGCAGAGCTGCCACCCGAGGATCTGGCCACCGCCCTGGAGGCCACCGCGCACGGCCACGCCCTGCTGCTGCTCGACAGGACCAGCGAGCATGAGGCACCCGGCCAGGCCCAGGACGCCGTTGAACGGGCCGCTGAGCAAGCGGCCCGGGCCACCCTGGCCCTGGTGGAGAGCCGTCACGTCCTGGGCCGCCCGTCGGGTCCGGCCGCTCCCGCCGTCAGGCCCTGAGGCGCCAGGCCCTGAGGCGGCCACCCTGGGCCGCCGCGAGCGCGCTCAGCCTGTCTCTGCCGGGCCATCCCCGCTGGGCAACGCCGGTGGATCGGCTGACTCCGCCGCGGTCACAGCGGCCCGCTCGGGCTCGCCGTGGCCGTTGCCATGGCCATTCCCGTGCCCGTTGCCGACCGGCAGCGGGACGCTCTCGGTGAACACCCGGTTGAGCCTCAGCCGCAGCTTGCCCATGGCGCCCCGGGTAGCCGGGTCGGGAACCCCGTTCTCGCCGTCCGGCCCCGGCCCCGGCAGCGGCTTCGGCTCCGTCGCCCTGGCCGTCAGCACGGCGTACGCCTCCTCGTTGACCGGGCGGGTCTCCTCGATGTACTCACCGTCGGGAAGCTGCCTGATGATTCCGGTCTCCACCCCGTGCTCGAGCAGGTGGGCGTCCTTGCGCTGCAGGCCGAGGCAGATCCGCTTGGTCAGGATGTAGGCGACGACCGGCACTATGAAGATCGCGTAGCGGGCGATTTCGGTCGTGACGTACAGCGGGATGTCGAAGTGGTCGGCGATGACGTCGTTCGCGCCCTCCAGCCAGAACACGCCGTACGCCGCCACCACGGCGATGCCGATCGCGGTCCTGGTCGGCGCGTTGCGGGGCCGGTCATTGACGTGGTGCTCGCCGTAGTCCCTGAGCACCCATCGCTCGAGCGAACGGCCACAGGGCCGCGCCGGTGAAGAGCAGACCGAGCGGAAGGAGCCCGGGAATGAACACGTTCCAGGGGATCGTGTGCCCCAGGACGTCGTTCGTCGACCAGCTCGGGAACATCCGCAGGGCGCCTTCCAGCATGCCCATGTAGAAGTCAGGCTGTGAGCCCGACGAAATCGATATCGAGTTGAAGGGGCCGTACAGCCAGATCGGGTTGATCTGCGCGAACGTGGCCATCAGGGCGAGCACGCCGAAGATGAAGAAGAAGAACGCCCCGGTCTTGGCCATGAAGTACGGGTACATGGGCTGGCCGACGACGTTCTGGTTGGTATGGCCCTTGCCCGGCATCTGGGTGTGCTTCTGGTGGAACATGAAGAACAGGTGCGCGGTGATCAGGCCCAGGAGAAGGGCCGGGATCAGCAGGACGTGGATGATGTACAGCCGCGGGATGATGACGTCGCCGGGGAACTGCCCGCCGAACAGGAAGAAGGCCAGATAGGTGCCGACGATGGGGATCGGACTGGATCACCCCTTCGAGGATGCGCAGCCCGGCTCCGGACAGCAGGTCGTCAGGCAGTGAGTAACCGAACAGGCCCTCCAGCATCCCCAGGGTGAACAGGACGATGCCGATCAGCCAGTTGAATTCGCGGGGCTTGCGGTAGGCGCCGGTGAAGAAGATCCGCAGCATGTGCGCCATGATGGCGGCCATGAACAGGTCCGCCGCCCAGTGGTGGATCTGCCGCATCAGCAGGCCGCCGCGCACGTCGAAACTGATGCCCAGCGTCGAGGCGTACGCCTCGCTCATCCGCACGCCGTTCAGCTGCGTATAGGTGCCGTGATAGACCACGCTGGTCATGCTGGGCTGGAAGAACAGCGTCAGGAACGTGCCGGTGAGCAGCAGGATGATGAACGAGTAGAGAGCGATCTCGCCGAGCAGGAACGACCAGTGGTCCGGGAAGATCTTCCGCAGGAAGGTGCGTGTCCCCTTCGCGGCGTGGAACCGGTCATCGAGGAACGTCCCGGTCGCGCCCAGCGCCTTGTCCACAGGACCGCCGCCGTTGTCCGGGGGTCCGCTGGCCATGTTCATCCCCGCTCCCAGAAACTCGGCCCGACCGGTTCGTTGTAGTCGCCCTGCGCGACGAGGTAGCCCTCAGCGTTCGTGGTGATCGGCAGCTGCGGCAGCGGCCTGCTGGCCGGGCCGAAGAGCACCGCCGCGCCCTGGGTGGCGTGGAACGTGGACTGGTGGCACGGGCACAGGATGTGGTGCGTGGTCTCCTCGTACAGCGCCACCGGGCAGCCCACGTGCGTGCAGATCTTGGAGTAGGCGACGATGTTGTCTACGGTCCAGTTCATCACCGTCCCCGGGTTCCCGGGCCGGTCAGGTATGAGCTCGCCGGGCGCGAACTTGATGATGATCGTCGCGGCCTTGGCCAGTTCGACGTCGTTGTCCTCGGGTAGCCCTCGGGGATCACCGTGATCATCCCGCCGGGCGAATGCTGAAGTCGGCGGGCCGCAGCGGCATGTTGCTGCCGGGGACGACGAGCCGCGTGCCCCTTGCGCCAGACGGTGTGCCGCAGGCTGGTGCCCGGCAGCGGGCCCATGTCCCGCAGCAGGACCAGGGGGGCCAGCCCCAGCGGCAGCGTGGCCGCGATCAGGGTCCGCCGCAGGATCGGCCGCTTGGTGAACTGGCTGGCGTCCGCGCCCTCCTTGAACGTCTTCGCGAACGCCTTCCTGTCCTGCTCGGAGGAGGCCAGCGGATGGCGCTGCTCGGTGAGTTCCACGTCCGGCATCAGCTGCCGGACCCAGATCACCGCGCCGGCGCCCAAGGCGAGGAACGCGACGCCCATGGACACGCCGAGGGCCAGGTTCGAGCGCAGCGCCGCGTCGACCGAGTGCACCTCCAGCCCGACGTAGGCCGCGATGAACCCGATGCTGGCCAGCATGGAGAGGATGAAGAGCGCGGCCACGACCCGTTCGGCCCGCTTGGCCTTGACCGGGTCAGGCGGGTCCGCCGGAAGCTCGCGGTGGCTCCGGCGGGCGGCGCGTCGCGCTCACGGGCGAGCAGGGTGCGCGCCTCGGCGGGCGGCGGAGTGCCGATCACGCGGTGCGGGGCACGGGCCGGCTCTGGCTGACCGTGCGCCTCGCCGGGCGGCAGGCCGTGCTCGCCGCCGTCTGGGCCGCCGGGCTTCGCGCGGAGCCGTGCATGTGCTCGTCCGTCTCGCTCATGCCTGCTCCCGCCGCTTCGCCGCGATCCACCAGGCGGCCACCACCAGCAGGCCGATGCCGCCCAGCCAGGCCACGAGCCCCTCGGTGACCGGCCCGATGCGGCCCAGGCTGAACCCGCCGGGGTTCGGCGAAGATCGCGTTTCGGTGACGTAGGCGACGATGTCGCGCTTCTGGCCGGGGGTGATCGTGGTGTCGTTGAACACGGGCATGGCCTCCGGGCCGGTCTGCATGGCCTCGTAAGATCTGCGTCGGCGTCGAGTCCGTGAGCGGGGGCGCGTACTTCCCGTAGGTGAGATCGCCGCCGGCGCCGACGAAGTTGTGGCACTGCGCGCAGTTGGTGATGAACAGTTGCTGCCCGAGCCCCACGTTCGCGCCTGCCGAGCTGACTTGCTCTGGCGCCGGGATGGCCGGGCCGCCGCCGAGCGAGGCGATGTAGGCGGCGATCTCGTGCGTCTGCTTGGTGTCGAACCGCGGCGGCTTGCGCGCCATCTCGGCACCGATCTCCGAGGCCGGCATCCGGCCCGTGCTGACCTGGAAGTCCACCGCGGCGGCGCCCACCCCGATCAGGCTCGGGCCGCCGTGCGGTGTCCCCTCGGCGAACATCCCGTGGCAGGTCGCGCAGGTCTGGGCGAACAGCGCCTGGCCCTCCGCGGTCTCCTGCCGTGACGCGGGCGGGGCCGCGGCCGACGCCGCGCCGCCCGGCGTGGTGATGGCCGCGTACACGATGCCGATGGCGATCAGCCCCAGCAGGACGACGGCGTATCCGGCGGCTGGGTGCCTTCGCCGCGCGGTGATCCAGCTCACTGCTGCCCTCGGTTTTCGGTCAGAGGAAGTGCTGCTTCTCGTTGAGTTAAATGGGTCTGAACGAACCTTTAGTGGATCAGGTAGATGGTTGTGAACAGGCCGATCCACACGACGTCCACGAAGTGCCAGTAGTAGGAGACGACGATGGCGGTCACCTGCTGCTCGTGGGTGAACGTCTTCGCGGCGTAGGTACGGCCGAGCACGAACAGGAACGCGATGAGCCCGCCGGTCACGTGCAGCCCGTGGAATCCGGTCGGGATGAAGAACACCGAGCCGTAGGCGCTGGAGGACAGGGTCAGGTGGTCGTGGATCAGGCCCAGGTACTCGTATCCCTGGCCGCAGCACGAAGTACAGGCCCATCAGCAGGGAGAGCACGTACCACTCACGCAGCCCCCACCGGCTGACGTGCCAGATCCGGCCGGCCGCGCCGGATCTGGCCGCGCTCGACCGCGAACACCCCGAGCTGGCAGGTGACGCTGGACAGCAGCAGCACGGTCGTGTTGATGGACCCCAGCCTGAGGTCGAGGTGCGCGCCCGGCCAGCGGAGTCCTTCGCCCTTGTCCACCGAGCGGACGGTGAAATACATCGCGAACAGGGCCGCGAAGAACATGAGTTCCGAGGACAGCCAGACGATGGTTCCCACGCTGACGAGGTTCGGCCGGCTGGCCGGCGTGCGGGGCGTCGTCCCGGTCACGGTTGAGGTGGCCACGGGGTCATTATTACGACACCGCGTAGGCGGACGTCAGGCGACCCCCCGGGTCGGTACCATCCTGTTTCATGAAGGTCGTTGTGTACAGCCATGACGCGGACACCCGCGCCCGGGTGCGCCTGGCCATCGGGCGCCGTCCCGCACCCGATGTCCCGGATGCCGAGATCATCGAGGTGGCCACCGAGCCTGCCCTGCTGCGTCTGCTCGATGCCGGCGGCACAGACGTCATGGTGCTCGACGGCGAGGCCCAGCCTGCCGGCGGGATGGGCGTCTGCCGCCAGGCCAAGGATGAGATCCACGACTGCCCGCCGGTCCTCCTGATCATCGGCCGGGTCGATGACGGGTGGCTGGCTACCTGGTCGGGGGCCGACGCTGTGACCAGCCACCCGATCGACCCGATAGCGCTCGCCGGGAGCCTGGCCGGCCTGATGCGCCAGCGGGCCGAGCAGCTCGGCCGGCCAGGCCTGACGCCGTGGATTCCCGTACCGCCTGGCCCACCCTGATCGGCGCGCTGATCCGGGGTGAGACGCTGACCTCCGGCGAGGCCGAGTGGGCGATGAACGAGATCATGGATGGTGCGGCGACGCAGGCCCAGATCGCCGGGTTCGGCGTAGCGCTGCGGATGAAGGGCGAGACGGTCGAAGAGGTCACCGGGCTGGCTCAGGCGATGCTGGCCCACGCCACGCCGATCAGCGTGCCCGGCCCGCTGGTCGACCTGGTCGGCACCGGTGGCGACGGGGCGCACACGGTCAACATCTCCACGATGGGCGCGATCGTCGCCGCGGCCGCGGGCGCCCGGGTGGTCAAGCACGGGAACCGGGCGGCCTCGTCCGCGTGCGGCGCCGCGGACGTGCTCGAGGCGCTCGGGGTGGCCATCAACCTGTCCCCGGAGGCCAGCACGCGGCTGGTGGCGGAGCTCGGCATCGCGTTCTTGTTCGCGCCGCTCTACCACCCGGCGCTGCGGCACGCGGCGCCCATGCGCCGCGAGCTCGGCGTGCCTACGGTGTTCAACTTCCTCGGGCCGGTGGCCAACCCGGCACGCCCCGGCGCCCAGGCGGTGGGCGTGTCCGACCCGCGGATGGGCGAGGTCATCGCCGGGGTGCTCGCCGGGCGGGGCTGCAGCGGCCTGGTCTTCCACGGCGACGATGGCCTCGACGAACTGACCACGACCGACACGTCCACGGTCTGGGTGGTGCATGGTGGCACGGTGGCCGCGGCGGCGGTCGACCCGGTGGCGCTGGGGCTGGACCGGGCCAAGCCCGAGGACCTGCGCGGCGGCGACCCGGCGCATAACGCGGCGGTGGCCCGCGCCGTGCTGGACGGTGAGCCCGGGGCGGTGCGCGACACCGTCGTGCTGAACGCCGCGGCGGCGCTGGCGGCCGCGGCGGGGGTGCCCAGCCCGGCAGAACTCGGCCAGGCGCTGGCGGATGGCTGCGCGCGCGCCGCCGCGGCCCTGGACTCCGGGGCGGCCGGTGATCTGCTGCGCCAGTGGGCCGCCGCGAGCCAGCGCCTCAAGTCCACGGACAGCTGACCCGCCCGCGGCTGCGGCCCGGCCTGCCCGGCTGATGTGATCGCCAAATTGCATTAGGTGACTCACGGTCGCTGCGGGGCCGGGAGCATACGGGGGTTATCCGCAGGGAATGCTGCTGACCTGGACGGGCTGACCCCGGCTCCGGATCAGCGGGGTCTCGGCCGGCGAGCTCAGGCGTCCTCCGGGTAGCCCAGGGCGAAGGCGGCCTCGAGGTCGTGCCGCGAATACGTGCGGAACGCGATATGCGTCTCCGTGTGGGTGACCCCCGGAACCCGGTTCAGGGTACCGGGGATGACCTCGGCCAGTTCGTCATGGGCCCGCACCCGGACCAGGGCGACCAGATCGAAGTCGCCGGTCACCGAATACACTTCGCTGACCTGGGGAATCTGCGCGATAGCCTCGGCGGTCTGCGGGATGCGCGCCACATCGGCCCTCACCAGAACGATCGCGGTGACCACTCGCTGCCTCCTTCGGCGCGGCCTGCGCCAGCCATCCGCCGTAGCGTACCGCCCGCCAGCGCGTCCGCTGGGGGAGCGCCCAGGTCAGTGATCTCGGCCAGGGTGCGCACCCCGGCCGCGGCGAGCCGGCGCAGCAGCCCGGCCAGCACGTCGGCGGTGGCCAGGGCGTCGGCGAGGGCCCGATGGCACGGCGTCGTCCGTGCCCCGAAGAAGCTCGCCAGCGTGCTTAGTTTGCGGTTGGGCACCTCATCCTCGCCGAGCACCTGCCCGGCCAGGAGGACCGTGTCGAGCACCTGGCAGGGCGGCCACGGCACCCCGCAGGTCCCGCAGGCCGCACTGAGGAAACCAATATCGAACGGGGCGTTGTGCGCGATGAGCACGCGGCCACGGGCGAAGTCGAGGAAGCCGGGGAGCACCATGGCGATCGGGGGGGCCTGGGCCACCATGGCGTCGCTGATGCCGGTGAGCGCCGCGATGTCCGGTGGGATGGCGCGGCCCGGATTGACCAGCGCGCAGAACTCCTCCCGTAGCCGGCCGCCGGTGACCCGGACGGCACCGATCTCGGTGATGCTCGACTCCTCGGGCGACCAGCCGGTGGTCTCCACGTCCACGATGGCGAAGTCGATCCCGTCGAACGCCGTAGCCGGCTCCTGTGTGATCACGGTGTCACCGTAGGCGGGGGTACCGACACTCAGGCGCGAGGCGCGCCGGCGCCCGTGCCGCCCAGGCGCCCGCGCCGGGAGTGTCAGTACCTGCTTCTAGCGTGTGGTCCGTGGCAACAAGGCCCGGCGGGCGAGCGGGCACGGCAGCCAATCACAGGAGGAGAGATGCTGATCGATTGCGACCAGTGCGAGATGCGGGACCTCGCCTGCCCGGATTGCGTGGTCACGGCCTTGCTCGGCGGCACCGGCCCGGCTGAGATCGGCGACGAGGAGCGACGCGCCCTCAGGATTCTCGCCGACGCCCGGCTGGTCTCGCCGCTGCGCCTGAAGGCACCCGCCGCCCGGGCGTCGTGACTGGTCACAGCCCCCTTAACCGACGGCTTCCGTTGGTCATGGTGACGGAACGTAATCGTCTGACATTGGTCAAGGTCGGTGCGAGAGTTCGCGAAGTGGTGGAATTCACCTCCCGCGCTTCACTAGTGTGAGGCGCGGTCGGCTCGCTCCGCAGTCGCCATGACGGTGACGGCGACCGGCCACCGCCGAGTCTTCGATGCTGGCGTTGTCAGCCAGCCGGAGAGCCGGGGACCCACCGGAGGATCGTCCCGGGCTTGCCAGGGAGCGACCCTCCAGGGGTGAATCGGCCTGGGCCGCGTTGCGCCCTGGCCGTAGGGCACCTTCCACAGCCCGAACCCGTCAGCTCACCCGGTAGGCGGAGTGGGAGAAGGAGCGTGTCACTAACGTGGGTACGCATCCACCTGTTCATCCGCTTTTGCGCCGTTGGGGGGCCATCGCCGGGAGCGTGCTGGTTTGCGGGGGATTGGCCACTGTCGCCGTCGCGGCCGGTGCCGCGCCGCAGCCGACGGTCAGCCAGGTCCAGGCGAAGATCGACAAGCTGACCTCGCAGCAGGACCAGGCCGTCCAGCAGTATGACCAGTCAGCGCAGGAGCTGGCCAGTGCCAACCAGCAGCTCGCCCTGGTCAATCGCGAGGTGAGCATGGACCGCGCCCACTTCCAGAGCATGCGCGCCGAGATCGCCCAGATCGCGACGACCGCCTACGAGAGCGGCAACATGAGCTCGGCCGGCGCACTGCTGACCTCGAGCAACCCGCAGGCCGTGCTGTCTCAGGCGTCGGTCCTGCTGCAGCTGTCGAGTGAGCGGTCCGCGGAGGTGACTCACTTCATCTCGGCCGCCCGCCAGCTCGAAGAGGCCCAGCAGATGGCCAGCCGCACCGAGGCCGCGATCGCCACGCTCGACAAGCAGCGGCTCGCGCGCAAGCAGTCGCTCAGCAAGGACATCGACAGCCAGAAAGCCATCCTGGCCACCCTGACCGCGCAAGAGCAGGCCACCGTCGCCGCCACCACCATCGGCGCGGGCGGCACCACATCGGCAACGGATACCGTGGCCACCAACACCCAGGCCGGGCAGGCGGTCGCGTTCGCCTTCATGGTTCTCAACGACCGCACGCCCTACGTCTACGGCGGCACCGGCCCGCCCGGCCCCAATGGCGGTTACGACTGCTCCGGACTGGTCCAGGCGGCCTGGGCGTCGGCCGGGATCGCCCTGCCGCGCACCTCCTACTCGCAGGCCGCCGCCGGATATGCGGCGGTGCCGGAGTCCGCGCTCCAGCCCGGCGACCTGGTCTTCTTCAACGGCGACAGCCACGTGGGCCTGTATGTGGGCGGCGGAGACATGATCGATGCCCCCACGACCGGCGAGGACGTGGAGGAGGTGAGCCTGTCGGGCTCGTGGTATCAGAGCAACTACGCGGGCGCCGTCAGGCCATAACCGCCGCTCACCACAGGGCTATCAACCACAGGGCTATCAACCACAGGGCTATCAACCACAGGGCTATCAACCACAGGGCCTAGGATCATCTGCGTTACCGTCGTCGGCGGCCGGGCGTCCGCGGGCTGACAGACGTCGGCGGCACGGGAGCCAGATGCCGAAGGTTCTGATTGTCACCAATGACTTTCCGCCGCGGGCCGGCGGCATTCAGTCCTTCGTGCACGCGCTCGCGGTCCGGCTGCCTCCGGGCGACGTCGTGGTGTACGCCCCGGCTTGGGAAGGCGCGGCCCGCTTCGACGAGCGGGCACCCTTTCCAGTCGTGCGCCACCCGACCTCGCTCATGCTGCCGGTGCCCTCGGTGGCGAACCGGGCCGCCCGGATCCTGCGGTCCGCGGGGTGCGACACGGTGCTGTTCGGCGCGGCCGCCCCGCTGGGCCTGCTGGCCCCCTCGCTGCGCCGGGCCGGGGCGCGGCGGGTCGTCGCCATTACCCACGGCCACGAGGCGGGCTGGGCGGTACTGCCCGGGGCGCGGAGCCTGCTGCGCCGTATTGGTGATTCGGTGAACGTCATGACGTACCTCGGCCCGTACACCCGGGCGCGGCTGGCCCGGGCGCTGTCGCCCGAGGCTGCGGGCCGGCTGGCCCGGCTCGCTCCGGGCGTGGATACCGGCGCGTTCCGCCCGGGCGCCGGCGGTGCCGCGGTCAGAGAGCGGCTGGGCCTGGCGGGCGGGCCGGTGGTCGTGTGCGTCTCCCGGCTCGTCACCCGCAAGGGTCAGGACACGCTGATCCGCGCCTGGCCGCAGGTGCGGGCGGCGAGCGGCGCGGTGCTGCTGCTGGTCGGCGCGGGACCTGCGCAGAGTCGGCTACGGCGGCTGGCGGACCGCCTCGGCGTGACGGACTCGGTCGTTTTCACCGGGCCGGTGCCGTGGGACGACCTCCCGGCCTACTACGACGCGGGAGACGTGTTCGCGATGCCGTGCCGGACCCGCCGGGGCGGCCTTGACGTCGAGGGCCTGGGCATCGTCTACCTGGAGGCGTCCGCTACGGGGCTTCCTGTGGTGGGTGGAGACTCCGGCGGCGCGCCGGACGCCATCGTCGATGGCGAGACCGGTTACGTCGTGCCCGGCGGCGACGTCGAGGCGGTGGCGGCGGCTCATCCAGCTGCTCGACGATCCCGCTGCGGCCAGGATGCTCGGGGAGAAGGGCATGGCCTGGGTGGACCGGGAATGGCGGTGGGACCTGGTGGCGCGGCGGCTGGAGCAGATCCTGGCGCCCGGCTGAGGCTACGAATCCTTCGGCTGGGAATAGATCGCGTCGATGTCGCTGGCGAAGTCTTTGGCCACGACGCTCCGTTTCACCTTGAGCGAGGGCGTGAGATGGCCGCTCTCCTCGGTGAAGTCCACGGCCAGCACGCGGAACCGCCTGATCGACTCGGCCCGCGACACCGCCTGGTTGGCGTCGTCCACGGCGCGCTGGATCTCGGCGGTCAGCTCGGGGTCGTTGATCAGGTCGGCGGCCGTGGCGCTGGCCAGTCTGGGGCGCCGCGCCTTCCAGGCATCCAGCGCCTCTTCGTCGAGGGTCACCAGCGCGGCGATATATGGCTTGCCGTCGCCCACCACCATGGTCTGGCTGATCAGCGGGTGCGCGCGGAGGCGGTCCTCGAGGACGGCTGGTGCGACGTTCTTGCCTCCCGCCGTGACGATCAGTTCCTTCTTCCGCCCGGTCACCCGCAGGTAGCCTTCGTCGTCGAGCTCGCCTATGTCGCCGGTGAGCAGCCAGCCGTCGTCGAATGTCTCGGCCGTCGCCGCGTCGTTGTGCAGGTACCCGGCGAAGACGTTGGGCCCTTTGATGAGGATCTCGCCGCCGTCGGCGATGCGGACGGCGGTCCCGGGCAGTGGGAGCCCGACCGTTCCGATCTTGTTGCCGTCCGGCCGGTTCACCGTCGTCGCGGCGCTGGTTTCGGTGAGCCCGTACCCTTCGAGGATCGTGATGCCGGTGCCGCGGAAGAAATGGCCGAGCCGCTCGCCGAGCGGACCACCACCCGACACGGCATAACTGACCCGTCCGCCGGTGGCCGCCCGCAGCCTGCTGTAGACGAGTCGGTCGAACAGCCGGTGGGCCAGCCGGAGCCGCAGGCCGGCCCGGGCGGGGCCGGGCTGGCCCTGGAGACCCAGGGTCTGGCTCCAGGCGATGGCGGTCTGCGCGGCGGCACGGAAGATCGCGGCTTTGACCTTGCTGTCGGACGCCTGCAGCTCGGCGCCGTTGTAGACCTTCTCGAAGACCCGCGGCACCGCGAGGATGAAGGTGGGTGCGAACGAGCCCAGGTCGTCCAGCAGCTTCGCCACGTCGGGCGCGTGGCCGAGCACGGTGGCCGACTCCAGGCAGCCGACCTGGATGATGCGGGCGTAGGAATGCGCGAGCGGCAGGAACAATAGCGCCGAGCGGCCTGGCGTATCGAAGATCTCAGGGATCGCTCGCACCACGTTGCGCACGTCAGCGAGCAGGTTGCCGTGGCTGAGCTGGCAGCCTTTTGGCCGCCCGGTCGTGCCGGAGGTGTAGATGATCGTCGCCAGGTCACCCGCCCCTCGCGCCGCCCGGTGCTGCCGCAGTTGCTCGTCGCTGACCGTGACGCCCTCGGCCGCCAGCGTGTCGAGCGGCTTGGCGGTGGTGGCCGCGGCGGTGCCCTCGATCATCCAGACCCGTTCCACCGCGGGCAGCCTGCCGAGCACCTCGACGGTCGCTTTCTCGTGGTCCGGCGTCTCCAGAATCAGGGCCCGGGCACCCGAGTCGTCAAGCATCCACTCCACCTGCTCGGCGGAGGACGTTTCGTAGATCGGCACCGTGACCGCGCCGGCCGTCCAGATGGCGTAGTCGGCGAGGGTCCACTCGTATCGGGTCCGCGACATCAGGGCCACCCGGTCGCCGGCGTCGATCCCGGCGGCGATGAGCCCTTTGGCCAGGGCGGCGACCTCATCGCGGAATTCCCCGGCGGTCACGTCCCGCCACACCGGGCCGTCTGAGGCCTCGCGCGGGACTGCGCCGCCGGTGGCATTGCGCCGCAGCACGACCGTATGCGGCTCGCTTTCCGCTCGCTCGAAGATGGTGTCGGTGAGGTTGGCCGAGGCGGGAATTTCCACGAGAGCGGGGGTGCTGTGTTCGCGCATGACAGCTCCTGCCGGTCACGTTCTGGTGTGGCTCATGTGACAGTACCGCGCGCGTTGCCCGGCAGCTACCGGCAGGTAGCTCCGGCCGCGAGCAGGAAGCTCCGGCCACCCGTCCAGGCCGCACCGGGCGCCCTCATCAGGGGCGTGCCCCGGCGCCGGCCGCGCGGACACCCGGCGGCCCTGCCTAATGTGTGGGGATGCGGGTTCACGTGGTCAGCGACGTTCACGGCCGGGCGGACGCGCTCGGGGCGGCGGCCGACGGCGCGGACGCACTGCTGTGCCTGGGGGACATGCTCCTGTTCATAGACTATGCGGATAACGGCCAGGGTATCTTCGCCGACCTGTTCGGGGCGGAAGCGACGCGGCGCTTTGTCAACCTGCGGACGGCTAAACGTTTCGATGAGGCACGGCAGATGTCCATGCGGCTGTGGGCCGGGCTGGGCGGCGATCCGTCTGGGCATGTGGAGACCGCCGCGTCACGGCAGTACGCGGAGCTGTTCGCGGCGCTCCCGGAGCCCGCGTACCTCACCTACGGCAACGTCAACATCCCGCGCATGTGGCAGGCGCATCTGCGGCCGGGTCACCACGTACTGGACGGCGAGCGCGTTGAGTTGGACGGCTGGAGCTTCGGTTTCGTCGGGGGTGGCCTGCGCTCGGCCTACCGGACGCCCAACGAGATCGACGAGGACGCCTACGCAGCCAAGGTGGCCGCGGTCGGCGACGTCAACGTGCTCTGCACGCACATCCCGCCGGCCGTGCCCCAGTTGCTGTACGACACGGTCGCGCGGCGTCTGGAGCGCGGCAGCGACGCGCTGCTTCAGCACATCCGGCACAGTCAGCCGCGGTACGCCTTGTTCGGCCACGTGCACCAGCCGCTGGCCCGCCGGGTCCGCATCGGGCGCACCGAGTGCATCAACGTCGGGCACTTCCGTGCCACCGGGACGCCCTACGCCCTGGAATGGTAGCGGCGTGGCCTGGGCAGCGGTGGAGGTACGCTCCGAGCATGGCGGACAGCACGACGTCGAGCATCGCCATCGCCGCGCAGAGGGCGGCCGTGATGGCGGTGATCGCCGATTTCGCGGCCTACCCGGAATGGGCCGGGGCGGTGCGATCGGCGGACGTGATCGAGCGCGATGGGGCGGGCCGGGCCGCCGCGGTCCGGTTCGGGCTGGACGCCGGGGTGATCAAGGACAGCTACGTCCTGCGCTACAGATGGGACGACGACGCGGCCGTCCGCTGGGATCTCGCCGAGCCCGGTTCGGTAGTTTCGGCGATGACTGGCGGGTACTCCCTGGCCGAGGCGGGCGGACTGACCACGGTGACGTACGAACTGACCGTGGACGTCCGGATGCCGATGCTGGGCATGGTGAAGCGGAGGGCGGAGAAGATCATCATTGATACCGCGCTGAAGGGTCTCAAGACCCGGGCCGAGGGCAGGGCGGCCGTAGGCAGGAGAGAGGACACCACGTGACACAGCAGCCTAGGCCGCCCGGCCCGGACGTGATCGGTGAATTCCAGCGATGGCTGTTCCGGTCCGGCGCGCGAGGCGTGGGCCGGGGAGTGAGCGGGCAGATCCGGTCCGCACTCGGCCGCAGCGAGGGGTCCGGTGACGTGTGGGAGCGCGCCACCACGCTGCCGCAAGACGAGGCGCCGGAGTGCGCCTGGTGCCCGGTGTGCCGGGCCGCCCGCCGTCTCAACGAGTCAGGCCCTGGCTTGTCGGCCCAGATGGCGGCCGCGACGGACGCTTTCGCCACGGTGGCTCAGGACGCGATGTCGGTGTTCGAGGCGGCCCTGGCGGCCGCCCGCCCGGGGGTCAAGGACCCGGGGGTCAAGGACCCGGGGGTCAAGGACCCGGGGGTCAAGGATGGAGCGGCTTCATCTCCCCGCCGGGGGCCTGAGGCCGACTCTGCCGCCAGCGAGGGCGGCGGCGACGCCGATCCGCACGCGGCCGGGCGCGGGGTATGGGACGACGCGGTCGCCGCGGAAGGACCACCGCGTGAGCCTGACGATCGGCGTTGATATTGGGGGTACCAAGGTCGCGGGCGGGGTCGTCAACCCCGATGGGCGGATCATCGAGAAGCTGAGGCGTCCTACCCCGTCGGCCAGCCCGACGCGGACCGCGCAGGTGATCGTCGAGGTGGTCGGCGAGCTGAAGGCCCGTCACCAGGTGGAAGCGGTCGGGCTGGGCGCGGCCGGGTACGTGGACGAGGAGCGGAGCACCGTGCTGTTCTCGCCCAACCTCGCCTGGCGCGACGAGCCGCTGCGCAAGCAGGTCGCCGACCTCGTCGGGCTCCCGGTGGTGGTCGAGAATGACGCCAACGCGAGCATCTGGGCCGAGCTGAGGTTCGGCGCGGCCCGCGGCGAGGACCATGTGGTGCTCATCTCCGTGGGCACCGGCATCGGCGCGGGGCTCGTGCTGGGCGGCCAGCTGTACCGAGGTCGTTTTGGCATCGCGGGCGAGCCGGGGCATTACCGCGTGGTGCCGGACGGCCGCCTGTGCGGCTGCGGCAATCGTGGCTGCTGGGAGCAGTACGCCAGCGGGAGCGCCCTCGAGTACGAGGCGCGTGATTTCGCGCTGCGCACGCCCGGGGGCGCCATGCGCCTCCTGCAGCTCGGCGGTGGGAAGCTGGATGGCATCGGCGGCCAGCAGATCACGCAGGCGGCGAGGGAGGGCGACCCGGGGGCCCTGCGCTGCTTCGACATCGTCGGTGGCTGGCTCGGGCAGGGCCTAGCCGACTTGGCGGCGATTCTGGATCCCGGATGCTTCGTGATCGCGGGAGGCGTGTCAGAAGCGGGCGAGCTCCTGCTGGCACCGGCGCGGGCCGCGTTCGAGAAGGGGCTGACGGGGGGTCATCACCGGCCGCAGGCGGAGATCAGGCGCGCGGCGCTCGGTGCCGACTCAGGTCTGGTCGGCGCGGCCGACCTGGCCCGCAGGCGCTGACCGCCGCGGCCAAGGCGCCGGGGAAAGGGTGCTCACACTACGGCCCCGTTGTCCGGCCCGGAGTCGCGAGGCGGCCGGTCGCCCATCCGCGCCACCAGGGTGGCAAAGCCGCCGACGAACGCGCCGACCGCGCAGAACGCCGCCCAGCCGGGCACGTACCAGCCGAGCATTATGGCGATGAACAGATAGCCGGGCCCGCCGAAGAGCGCCAGCCACGCCCCCTTGGTGATCGGATCGAGCTTGGGCAGCGGTGGGGGCGGCGGGGGAATGAAATGATCTTCGTCGTCTCCCTGCGGGGTGGAAGCCGGGCGGGCCGGCCGGATGACGCGGGCGCCCGGATCGGGGCCGAAGTCGATGCTGATCGCTGGATCGGTATCGTCGGCCAAGTCAGCGCCGAGCGCGGCACCCAGCGACGGGTCGGTGTCCGGTCCCGGATCCGGCGCTGCTTGGCTGTACGGCGGGGCATCGAGGTTCTCACGTTCTGGCCATGGGATTTGCCCTTCATCGGGCGCGGTCGGCGCGGTGTAGTGCTCGATCAGCTCGCGCCAGGCGGCCTCCTCGCCGCTCGCACCCCCGGCCACGTTCTTCCCGCCCACCCCCTACTCCTTCCCCGCATGACTGTGCGAGCGTACGAACTCAAGGCTCCCGGCGAAGATCGTCGGGGCATCGTTGTCGAGGGTCGCCACGTGATAGCTGTCCGGGCAGTCGCGCACGGTCAGCTGGCCGGCCGGCAGCCCGGCGCGCAGTACCCGCATACTGGCCGGGCCGACCACGTGGTCGGCCGTGCTCTTGTAGACGAGCACCGGCTGCGTCACCTCGCTGAGCCGCGACTGCGTGAGCCGCCACAGCGCGGGCAGCGTCGCGGCCGCCCGGACCGGCACCCGGTCGTAGGACAGTTCGCGGACGCCTTCCTTTTTGATGTCGCTGCCTATCCCCTTGAGCGACGGCACGACCAGCTTCAGCAGCGGCGCCAGCATGAAGAGCTTGCTGTCGGCGGCCAGCGACGGGTTGACGAGGACCAGCCCGCTGACCCCGGTGCCGCGCAGTTCGGCCATCCGCAGCGCGAGGCAGCCGCCCAGCGACAGGCCCATCACGAAGATCTCACCCGCGCGCCCGCGCAGGTCCTCGTAGCCGCGATCCACCTCGGCGTACCAGTCCTCCCACCGGGTACGCGACATCTCCTGCCAGATCGTGCCGTGCCCGGGCAGCCTGGGCACGGACACGCTCAGCCCGGCCGCGGCCAGATATTCCGCCCACGGGCGCATCGAGTACGGGCTCCCCGTGAACCCGTGGCAGAGCAGGGCCCCGATGCTGCCGCCTTCGTGCGAGTACGGCTCCGCGCCTGCGATCACTGGCATCGGCTCGCTGTCCTTTCGGCGCCCGCAACCTACCGTGACGCCATTCAGTCTGACGCTACCTGGCCCAGCTCTGGCTATTCTCACGCATCGTCGCACGCGGACGGGTGCTCCCGCACCCGTGTCACACGCCTGCCGCCGGTCAGGCCGCCTTGGCCCCCGCGGACCGTGTGGCCTCGGTAATCGCCCGGATACGTTCCTGTACCGGCCGCGCCGCCGCGGGCTGCGGGCCGGGGCGAGCCTGGCCGATCACAGGTTGTGGCGTTCCACCTGGTAGCGGCTCAGAAACAGCAGGAGACGCGGCCACGATCTCGTGGGACGATGTCGGCGTGTTCTACTGGGTGGTCAAAGCGATCTTGGGTCCGTTCCTCACGTTGCTGTTCCGGCCGTGGGCCGAGGGCACCGAGAACGTACCTCGTGAAGGGCCGGCCATCATCGCCAGCAATCACCTGTCCTTCTCCGATCATTTCTTCGGCCCGCTGCCGCTCCCGCGGCGGGTCACGTACCTGGCGAAGGCGGAGTATTTTACGGGTCGGGGGATAAAAGGCCTGCTCAGCAAAGCCTTTTTCCGTGGGGTCGGGCAGATCCCGGTGGACCGGGCGGGCGGCGAGGCGAGCGAGCGCGCGCTGCGTACCGGGTTGCGCGTGCTCTCGGAGGGCAGGCTGCTCGGCATCTACCCGGAGGGCACCAGGACTCCCGACGGCAGGCTGTACCGGGGCAAGACCGGCGTGGCGAGGCTAGCCCTCGAGTCCGGCGCGCCAGTGATCCCGTGCGCGATGGTCGGCACCTTCGAATTCCAGCCGCCCGGAAAGCTCAGGCCGCGGTTCCGGATCCGCCCGGGCGTACGGTTCGGCAAGCCGCTGGATTTCTCCCGCTACGCCGGCCTCGAGTCAGACCACTTCGTGCTGCGGGCCGTCACCGACGAGATCATGTACGCGCTCATGGACCTCTCCGGGCAGGAGTACGTGGACGAGGACGCCCAGCGCGCCAAGGCGAAGGTGAAGGCCATGGCGAAGGTGAAGGCGGAGAAGGCTCACGCATCCACGGGCGGCCGGTCCGGCGCGTAGGACAGCTCCGCGGGCCCGCTGGCGCTGGCCCGGCGGCGGGCGGTCACCCAGCCCGCCGCGGTCCGCGCGACCCACTGGAGGAGCAGGACCAGCGCCAGGAGCAGGGCGGCGACAATCCCGTCCAGCCAGTAGTGGTTGGCCGTGACGGTGACGGCCAGCACGGTCAGCGCCGGGTACACCATCGCCAGCCAGCGCCAGCGGCTCCGCGACACTTGCGCCACTACCAGGGCGACCAGCAGGGCCCAGCCGACGTGAACCGACGGCATGGCCGACAGCTGGTCAGCATTGAACCCGCCGACCGAGCCGTAGACCGACTGCCCGTATCGCATCGCCGTGTCGACCATGCCGTCATCGGTGAGCATGCGCGGGGGGGCCACCGGGATCAGCTGGACGAGCAGGCAGCTCGCGGTGAACAGCACCAGGGTGGTGCGGACGTGCCGGTACTGCCGGCGGTGCCAGACGAAGAGCCAGATCAGGCAAGCGATGAGAACCGGGAAATGGAGGACCGCGTAGTAGAGATTCAGCCCCTGGATCACCAGTGGATGGGGAAGAAACGCCCGCTGGACGACGGCCTCGCTGGGCAAGTGGATCACCCGTTCCAGGTGCCAGATCCAGCGTGCCCGCGTCATCGCGCCGTCTGGCCCCGCGACCGCGTAGCTCCCGGCCAGCTGCCAGAGCGCGAAAAGGCCCAGGACCAGGGCCGTCTCCTTGGCGAAGGCGGCCGCGGCGACCAGCCGGGGCCGCCGGGAGAGCCGCCCGGCCGCCGCCGCGCCGGCCAGGCAGGCCGCCGCGACGGCGGCGTCCGGCCAGGAAAGCTCCAGGTTGACCACGCGGCGTTCACCCCGTCCCCGGTGCTGGTCGTCCGATATCGCGCTAACAACGCCAGACCCGTTCTACATCCAAGGTTGGGGTCCCCGTTACCCAGGGTCCATCAATCTGGTCGCCGGCCGGGCTTCGATACCCGCCTCGGCCCGCGGCCGCGGGGGCCAATCTCGGATCCAACTCATTCGGGTAATGGTCTCGTCCTGCCACTCAGCAAACGCTAAGGTTGCGCCCGACCAAGGAGTGGACGAAGTGACAGACTTCCCGATGGCACCCCAGGCAGTGCCCGGCGAACCTAGGGCCGGAGATGAGATTCTCGTCGCGTTCGCGGGGCCCGCCCAGCAAAACCGGCTCACCGTGCTGGTGCGCATCGTGCTGGCCATCCCGCACCTCATCGTCCTGTATGCCCTCGGGATCGCCGCGGAGGTCGTGGCGCTGATCTCCTGGTTCGCCGCGCTGTTCATTGGCCGGCTGCCCAGCGGTCTCGGGGATTTCTTGTCGGGATATCTGAGGTGGACAAGCAGGGTTTACGCTTACCTGCTCCTGCTGACTGACGAGTACCCGCCGTTCGAGTTGGGCGACTCCGACTACCCGCTGCACGTGGCGATGCGGCCCGGCCGGCTGAACCGCCTGGCCGTCCTGTTCCGTTTGATATTGGCCATTCCGGCCTACCTGGTCATCCTCGCGCTGAGCTGCGGGCTGGGTTCGATCGCGATCTTGATCGTCTGGCTGATCGTGCTGGTCTCCGGGACAATGCCTGAATCGCTCTACGGGGCTATCGCCGCTGTCCTCAGGTATAACGCCCGGTTCCTCGGTTACATGCTGCTGCTCAGCGGCACCTACCCGAAGGGGTTGTTCGGCGATGAGGCCGGCCAGGCCGAGGGGGCCGGGCTCAGCCAGTGGCCAGGCGCCCCGGCACCGGGGTACGGCCAGCCGGGGTATGGGCCGCCCGCGCAGCCGCAGCCCGGGTATGGGCCGCCCGCGCAGCCGCGGCCCGGGTATGGGCCGCCAGCGGAAGCGCAGCCGGGGTATGGCCAGCCGGGGCAGCCGGGGTATGACCAGCCAGCGCAGCCGCAGCCAAGGTATGGCCAGGCGGCGGTGGGCCAGTCGGGCTATGGCCCGCGGGCTTATCCGCAGTCGGCCGACGGGGCGCCCGCCCGGTGGCCGGTGGCCGGCGAGCAGGCGTGGCGGCTCGTCCTTTCCACGGGGGCCAAGGCACTGCTGAGCGTGTTCCTCGTCCTGGGAGCGCTAGTAATAATCGGCAGCATCGCCGGCGGTATAGCAGCCGGTTCGAGCCCGGGAGTGCAGACGAAGCTGACCGCCGCCGCCGCCGCGATCGCGGTCGAGAATTCGTACTCCACGCTCAGCACGTCGCTGGTGACTTTCAGGTCAAAGACAACGGCCTGCCACGGTCAACTCTCCTGCGTGACTGCCCAGGACACGTTGGCGGCCCAGGCATTCGGGGCCTTCGCCCGGGCACTGCACACCACCTCGATGCCAAGCGGATCCGCCACGGCAGCGGCAGCCAAGCTGGATTCCGACGCTACCCAGGCGCGGAACGACTTCCTGCAACTGGCCAAGTCCACATCCGTCAGCCAGTATCAGCAGACGATCGCCAGCACCGCCCTCGACCAGCGGCTGGCCCAGTTCGACACGGACTACCAGAGTCTGGGGAAGGCGCTCGGCGTTGGCTGAGCCCGCGTTCGGGCCCTAGCCGATCGCTGGTGCTCGGCCGACCGGTTCAAGCGCTCGGCCCGGTGACTCGGCCAGCCCCGCTTGGCGGGTAAAACGGCACCGTCGGCGGGCACGACCAAGTGCGGTTGCTCCTTGTTCCTGAGCCGATTGCGAGGACGCTGATGGGTACTAATGTTGGCCCTATGCGAGTTGGAGTGCTGACGGGCGGCGGCGACTGCCCCGGGTTGAATGCGGTTATCCGCGCGCTGGTCCGGCGGGGCGCTCAGGAGTTCGGGTACGAATTCGTGGGGTTCCGCGACGGGTGGCGCGGCCCGCTCGAAGGGGACACGATTCCCCTTGACGTGCAGGCGGTGCGGGGGATCCTGCCCCGGGGCGGGACGATCCTCGGCTCGTCACGGACGAACCCGCTCGCCGGCAGCGCGGGCGGTGCCGGACGCTCCGGCGTGGACCGGATCAAGGACAACCTGGCCGGCCTGGGCGTGGACGCGCTGGTCGTGATCGGCGGGGAGGACACCCTGGGGGTGGCGACCCGCCTGTACGAGGAGGGCGTGCGGGTGGTCGGGGTGCCGAAGACCATCGACAACGACCTGGGCGCCACGGATTACACGTTCGGCTTCGACACCGCCGTGAACATCGCCATGGAGGCGATCGACCGGCTGCACACCACCGCGGAGAGTCACCACCGGGCGCTGATCGTGGAGGTGATGGGGCGGCACGCCGGCTGGATCGCGCTGCACGCCGGACTGGCCGGCGGGGCCAACGTGATCCTCATCCCGGAGAAGCCGTTCAGCATCGAAGAGGTCTGTGCCCACGTGGAGCACCGCTTCCGGACCAGGTACGCGCCGATCGTGGTGGTCGCCGAGGGCGCGCGCCCGGCCGAGGAGGACGTCGCGCTGGCGGACCAGCAACTGGACGCGTTCGGGCATGTCCGGCTGGGCGGCGTCGGGCAGATGCTGGCCGACGAGATCGAGAAGCGCACCGGCAAAGAGGCCCGCTGCACGGTGCTCGGCCACACTCAGCGGGGCGGCACCCCCACCGCGTTCGACCGGGTGCTGGCCACGCGGTTCGGCGTGCATGCCATCGGCGCGGTGCACGACGGCGCCTTCGGCATGATGGTGGCACTGCGCGGCACGGACATCGTCCGTGCGCCGCTGGCCGACGCGACCCGCGAGCTGAAGACCGTGCCTCCGGAGCGTTACGCCGAAGCCGAGATCTTCTTCGGCTAGCGCGGCCTGATCCCGTGGTCGCGCTCACCCGGTAGGCGTAGACCCACCCCTGGCTGGGGGCGCTGGCCCATGGCGGGCGCCGCACGCGCGCGCCACCATGGATGCCAGCGGCCGTCATGCGCGCGGTCCCGGAGGAGCCAGGCATGGGCTACATCGTGGCGGTGTTCGTCGTCGGCTGTATCGTGATCGCCTGGACCAGGTCAGCCACCCGCGCTGGGGCGTCGGCGTCGGTGTGGCGGCGCATTCAGGCCATGGGCTGGGGCGTTGCCCTGCTCCCGATCGCGATCACGGGGCTCGCGCTGTTCGGCACGACCCCCTGGACCGTCGCCGTGCTGGCGCTCGCCGGAATGATCGTGGTCCTGGCCCCCGGCCTGACCGCGAGCCGTGTGCTGCCCACTCTGCTGCTGCTGGGGCTGCTGGGGATTCTCATCGTCGCGGTGCTGCTGGTGCGCACGCATCCGTCCACCAGGAACGTCACCGTGAGCGCAGTCCCTTCTCCCGCCAGTGCTCCCGGCGCTCCTCGCGTTCCTCACTTCGCTCATACCGTGGTCGCGGGGGGCGTTGCCGCCGGGTGGCGCTACATGCTGGTCGTGTCAGAGCTCTGCCTGTTCCTCGCGGCCGTTCTGTGGTTCATGCCGCGCGCGTTCGGCGCGGACAGCTGGATGGCCAGGAACCTGGCCCGCCGGGTGCAGCGGCTGGCGGAGACCCGCACCGAGGCCGTGGACAGCGCCGCCGCCGAACTGCGGCGCGTGGAGCGGGATCTGCACGACGGGGCGCAGGCCCGGCTGGTCGCGCTCGGGATGAACCTGCGGGCGGCGGAGCGCCTGATGCCGACCAGCCCGCAGGCCGCGCTCGCCCTCGTGGCCGAGGCCAGGGAGACATCGTCGCGGGCCTTGACCGACCTGCGGGACCTGGTCCGCGGGATCCACCCGCCGGTACTGGCCGACCGCGGGCTGGCCGACGCGGTCCGCGCGCTGGCCCTGGACACCCCGCTGAGGACCAGCCTGGACATCGACTTTCCAGGACGGCTGGACGCGCCGGTGGAGTCCGCGCTGTACTTCGCCGTGGCCGAGGTTCTGGCCAATGCCGTCAAGCACGCGGGAGCGCGTGCGGTGGAGATCCGGATGCAGCACCGCGAGGGCGTGCTGCGGATCGCGGTGACCGACGACGGCGTTGGCGGAGCGGATCCCGCGGAGGGGACCGGGCTGCGAGGGATCGAGCGGCGGCTGGGCGCGTTTGACGGCATGCTGGTGGTGAACAGCCCGCCGGGCGGGCCGACCATGGTCATCATCGAGGTACCGTGCGGGTTGTCATAGCGGAGGACCTGTTCCTGCTCAGGGATGGCCTGGTGCGGCTGCTTCAGGCGCACGGCTTCGAGATCACCGAGGCCGTCGCGACCGGGCCGGACCTGCTGCGGGCGCTGGTTGACCACAAGCCGGACGTCGCGGTGGTGGATGTCCGGCTGCCGCCGACGTTCACCGATGAAGGGCTGCAGGCCGCCCTGGAAGCCCGGCGCCAGGTGCCGGGGCTGCCCGTTGTTGTGCTGTCGCAGTACGTGGAGCAGCTTTATGCCCGCGAACTGCTGGCCGATCAGACGGGCGGCGTCGGTTATCTGCTGAAGGACCGCGTGTTCGACGACGACTCGTTCGTCGACGCGATTCGCGTGGTGGCCACGGGAGGCACGGTCATGGACCCGGAGGTGATTTCCAAGCTTCTGGTCCGGCGCTCCCGGGATGAGCCGGTCACCCGGCTCACGGGCCGCGAACGTGAGGTGCTGGCGCTGATGGCCGAGGGACGCTCCAACAGCGCGATCGCGGAGCGCCTGTTCGTTACGGAGAAGGCCGTCGGCAAGCACACCACGAGCATCTTCGCCAAGCTCGACCTGCAGCCGGCCGGTGATGACAACCGGCGGGTGCTCGCCGTTCTCGCTTACCTGAATTCCTGACCCACGCCCGCCATGGCCAGGCCCGCCTGCCGTAGCTGGTGCAGCGTCCAGCCCCGGTCCGCCGGCGCCTGACGGTGTAGGCCCCTCGGCCCTATCCGGCCGGCCATCGGTAGACCAGGTCCCACTGATGCGCGGGCAGCACGATGTCGTTGACTTCCACGATCCGGCCAGCGGCCGTCTGCGCCTCGCGGCGGATCGCGAGCACCCGCTGTTCGGCGTCCAGCCGCAGGAATCGCGTCTCCTCGTCGTCGGGCGGCCGGACGCGCAGTGTTTCGGTGAACGTAGCAGGGGCGTGCCCGAGGGCGGCCAGTTGCGAATACGTGCCACCAGTCCCTGGGTCCATCTCGGCCAGTTGCGACCCGGCCACGATGTCAAGCGGCAGGTAGGACGTGGCCAGCTGGACGGGCACGTCGTTGGCGTACATCTGGCGGCGCCGCGCCAGCACGGCCGTGCCGGGATCGACGGCCAGGAGTTCGGCGACGGCGGCCGGCGCCGAAACCTCGGCTACCCGGACATCAGACCGGGCCACGAGGCCCAGGTGCTCCAGCTCGGCCTGGAACGCGCCCCGGGCATCCCCGGTTTCGCGGATTCGCTGGCGGCCAACGGCGTCGCGGCGGATGACCGGCAGCTCGCGGACAATAGTCCCCTTGCCACGGACGACCCGCACGAGACCTTCCCCGCGAAGGACCGAGACCGCGTTGTTGACGGTCTGCCTGCTTACGCTGTAGTGCCTGGCCAGCTCGCTCTCGGCGGGCAGCGAAGAGCCCGGCGCGTGCTCGCCGCGTTCGATTGCTCCACGGAGCAAGTCAGCGAGCTGCCGGTACTGCGCTCGCGGGTTCTCTAGTGACACCTGAGGCTCCCGGTACACCCTGCGCGGTCCCCCCGAGGACTTATCGATCATAGACGCCATACGTCTTGTTTGACTCGCGCCCGGCGTTGGGTTCAACTTAG
This sequence comes from uncultured Actinomycetes bacterium, assembly GCA_963822825.1. GTDB lineage: Bacteria > Actinomycetota > Actinomycetes > Streptosporangiales > Streptosporangiaceae > JAWWPY01. The sequence goes on from CAWGIW010000025.1 coordinate 476,837, forward strand.
GACACGAGACGCCATACGTCTTGTGTCTCACCTACTCGGCGGCCAGGCCCGCCGCCGGCCGGGTGGAACGTTGACAGAGCCTGTAGCCAAGGAGAGGCCGATGGGCGCCGAAGAAACCACCGCACTGGAGGAGCTCGCCGCCGCGCTGGCCGCCCGCGGCTTCGAGGCCCAGCTCCTCACCCCCGACGCCTGGCGTCCGTCCTTAGCGGTCCGCAACCCGCGGGTGCCAGCCTTATCCGAGACCGTCCTGACCGATGGCGAGTGGTTCTGGTGGTCGTGGGCGGAGCGGATAGCCGCCGTGGCCGACGTAGCCACAGCGGCCACCGCCGTGGCCCGGGTGCTGGCCGTCCCGCCCCAGGGCAGCCAGCCGTGAACCCGGCCGTCACGTCCCCGGGCGATCTCCTGGAAGACGTCCGGCAGCTGGTCACCGATTTCGTTGAGGTGTGCCAGCTGCTGCCCGTGGACCCCGCCGTGGCTGAGCCGGTCGCGAAGATCATGGACCGGCTCAGCGCGGAGTGCGCGGAGGGCGCCGCGATGCTGCGGGCGCTCCCTGGCCGTCCGCCCGAGCAGCCGGCGTACACCGCAGCGGCATTGTCCGCCGTCCTGACCGCCGCCGAGTCGGAGCATCATTTCGCCGGATGGGTCGCGCGGGTGCTCACGATCACCGCGGCACGGCTCGGGTCAAGCGCCATCCTGGTGGCGGGCCGGGACGGTTCGTGGGAAGCCGCTGACGTGCTGCACCTGGTGCGGGCCACGGCCGGGTACCGCGACGAGCAGCTGAGCCGCTGGAAGGACGGTGCCCCGTGAGCGCTCCGGCTGACCTTCGCGCCTGCCGGGTGATGTCGTCATGCCCGTACCGCACGAACGACACCGAATGCGTCTTTGGGTGCGTCCCAACGACACCGGTGCCGCCTTTGGTGTCGTTGCGGCGCCGCATCAGGCGTGGCGGGCGCGGAACGCGGCCGTCTTGACCCGGTTCTGGCAGGACGTGGAGCAGAACCGGCGGGTGCCGTTACGCGAAGTGTCCACGTAGACCCGGTCGCAATGCGGCGCGGTGCAGACGCCGAGCCGGCTGTGCAGGTCGCTGCCCACGACGATGGCGAGCCCGGTGGCGCAGCCCGCCGCCCACGCGATGGCCGTGGAGTCCTGCGCTCCGTGGAAGTGCAGGTGCCAGGGCTCGCCGTCGTGACGGTCGAGCCACGGGTGGGCTCCGGTCACCGCGAGCAGCCTGTTAAGGAGCTGAGCGGCCGTGTCGAGGTCGCCGGAGGCGACATGGGCGAAGACGGCCCGGAACGCCTGTGCGAACTCGCTGAGCTGGGTGGCTTCTCGTTGAGAAAGATCGTGCGTTTCAGGCTGGACCGCCCGCAGCGCGGTGGTTGCCGCGCGGGCTAGGTCTGGTCCGTCTGGCGGGTAGTGGCCCTGGCCCCGGGCCTCACCCGCGGTGAGCGTGTTGACGAGGCGGACCGCCATCGCCACCACGACATCCATGTGACTGTTGAAGTTCACTTGACCGGTTACGCCCTCGCGTTCTAGGTTGTGACTGCCGAAAGCATAGTCGTCAGTGACGAGGAGGCGGACGTGCCCGACCTGGACACCGCAGCCGCGCAAGTCTGGATCGACCGCTGGGACGAGCAGCAGACCAACTACCTGCCGGACCGGGAGGACCGGTTCACCGCGCTCATCGATGCCGTCGAGGCGGGGACCGGCCGCGGCGACCCGCTCGTGCTCGACCTCGGCTGCGGGCCCGGGTCGCTGGCCGTGCGGCTGCTGGACCGGATCCCGGACGCCACCGTCATCGCCATCGACAACGATCCGCTGCTGCTGGCCCTGGGCCGCGCGGCCTACGGCGGCCGCGGCGGCCTGCGGTTCATGGACCTCGACCTGCGTGCCCCGGGCTGGGGCGGTTCGCTTGGCCTCGACCGCGGGGCCGACGCGGCGGTGAGCACGACCGCGCTGCACTGGCTGCCTGCCCCGGCGCTGCGCGCCATGTATGCCGAGCTGGCCAACGTGATGCGGCCCAGCGGCCTGCTTCTCGACGGCGATCACCTCAAGGAGGACGAGGCGGTGAGCCCGGCCCTGGCCCGGCTCGGCCGGGCGCTGATCGAGCGCGAGGAACAGCGGCGCTTCCCCGATGGGCAGTCCGAGAGCTGGAGGGGCTGGTGGGACGCGGCCACGGCCGATCCCGCGCTGGCCGGCCCGGCCGCGGAGCGGGACCAGCGGCGGCTGACCGAGAACCATCACGGCTCGGAGTCGGTTTTGCTTGGCACGCACGTCGATGCCCTGCGCGCCGCCGGTTTCACCGAGATCGGAACCCTCTGGCAGCGCGGCGAGAACCGCCTCCTGTGCGCCGTCCTCGGCTGACCCGGCCCGGCTCATCACCCTCGGCTGACCACCCCGGCTCAGCACCGGCTCAGCACCCCGGCCCACACCCCCGGCTGACCGGGCGGGCTCGTCTCCTCGGCTAGGTGACTTTTGGCCATCGCCAGAATGCCCTGGCCGGTACTAGCGTTCGGCCTAGCTGGGCCGGTCGGTGCGGATCGGCGATCCCGGGCACTATGTGGAGGCACGTCATGGAAACCCCGCTCACACCGATGGAGTTCGCTCGCCGGACCCGCCGTTTGCACGGGTCACGTGAGGCGGTGGTCGATGGTGAGCTGCGCTGGTCGTATGAGGAGTTCTTTGGCCGGTGTGACCGCTGGTCGTCGGCTCTGCTGGGCCTGGGCATCGGGCCGGGTGACCGGGTGGCGACGATCGCGCCGAATACGCATACGCAGTTGGAGGCGTTTTATGCGGTGCCGCAGATCGGGGCCGTCCTGGTTCCGGTCAACTACCGGCTGACCCCGGATGATTTCGTCTACATCGTCAACCATTCGGGTGCCGTGATGGTCTGCGCGGACTTGGCTTACCTGGACGCGGTGGACAGCGTTCGCGACCAGATGCCGGAGGTGACGCACTTCGTGGCGTTCGGGGGCGCGCGCGATGGCTGGCTGGACTACGAGGCCGCCATCGCCGCCGCGGACCCGGACTTCGAGCGGCCGGTGATCGACGAGCGGGACCTGCTTACGATCAACTACACCAGCGGGACCACCGCGCGCCCGAAGGGCGTGATGATGACGCACCGGAATGCGGCGATGAACACGATCGGCACCCTGCTGCACCTGCCCATCGGCGTCGGCGAGCGTTACCTGTGGACGCTGCCGATGTTCCACGCGAACGGCTGGACCTACACCTGGACGGTGACGGCGGCCGCCGGTGCGCATGTCTGCCTGCCCAAGGTCAACCCGGCGGCGGTGTTCAGGCTGATCCGCGACGAAAAGATCAACTGGATGAGCGCCGCGCCCACGGTGCTGATCTCCCTCGCGAACGCCCCCGCCGAGGTGCGCGGCGATGTCCCGGCCGGCGTGCACGTGGTGACGGCCGGGGCGCCGCCCGCGGCAGCCACCATCGAGCGTCTGGAGGGGGAGTTCGGCTGGGAGGTCACGCACGTGTACGGGCTCACCGAGACGGCCCCCTTCATCACGGTCTGCGCTCCGCTGCCCGAGCACGAGAAATTGCTCCCCGCGGACCGGGCCGTGGTGAAGGCCCGGCAAGGGGTGGAGCTGCTGACCTCGGGCGAGCTGCGGGTGGTGGACTCGGCCGGTCAGGAGGTGCCGGCCGACGGGCAGGCGCTCGGCGAGATCGTCGTCCGCGGGAACGTTGTGATGGACGGCTACTACCGGGATCCGGAGGCCACGCAGCGCGCGATGGGCGACGGCTGGTTCCACACCGGCGATGTGGCCGTGGTGCATCCCGACGGGTACGTGGAGATCCGTGACCGGCTCAAGGATGTGATCATCAGCGGCGGGGAGAACATCTCCACGGTGGAGGTCGAGGCAGCGCTGCTGCGTCATCCCAGCGTCCAGGAGGCGGCGATCGTCGGGCTCCCGCACAAGAAGTGGGGGGAGGCGCCGTTCGCGTTCGTCGTGCTCCGCTCGGGCACGACGGCGACCGAGGAGGAGATCATCGCGTTCGCCCGCGACCGTCTCGCGCACTTCAAAGCCCCGCACGGGGTCACGTTCGTCGAGGAACTCCCGAAGACAGCGACCGGCAAGATCCAGAAGTTCGTCCTCCGCGCGAACGCCCCCAACCTCGCACGCCAATAGCCCCCCGCCCCCCGCCCCCCGCCCCCACCCCGCCCCGACCCGCCCCCGCCCGCCCCGCCCCCCCGCCCCGCCGGCAACGGCACCGGTGCGCTATTAGTGTCGTTGGGACAGCACCGGTGCGCCATTGGTGTCGTTGGGACAGCGCGCGGCGACAGCGCCGGTGCGCTATTGGTGTCGTTGGGATGACCGCCGCGAGCCGCGGGTAAGGGGGCGGGCTCCGGCCCGCCGGCGGCTCCGGCCCGCCGGCGGCAACGGTGCGCCAGGGGAGGGTGATCGGCGTGCGGATCAGGCCAGGCCGGGGGAGGGGATGGCGCGGCGCGGGTCGAGCAGGCCGGGGTCAGTGGCCATGAACACGTCGATGTCGGTGTTGTGCCATCCCGCCCGCAGCAGGGGCCGTACCGCTGGGTGAGGCGCGGGCAGACAGACACGAGCCTGGCCACGGGGCGGGGCGAGGGAAGCGAGCACGGCGAGGACCGCGTCGCGCGCGTCGTCATCGGTGGCGGCTGGTGCGAGAGCCATGTGGGCCACTCCATACTCCGGGCCGGCCCCGCTACGGTCCCCGCCGCCAGTGCCTGACCGTCCCGGTGGGCCTCGACCGGTCGTCCCGACGGCCGGGCCGCCCAGGCCCGGTGATCGGCGGCGCGGTCCGCTCCGGTCCAGCGGTGCTCGAGGGCGGCGACCCGTTCCGGTGCGGACACCGCGGCCGTCCAGCCGCGCGGCGGGGCGAGGGCGCGCACGTCGCCGGACAGGTAGAGCAGCGGCCACCACGCGTCGAGGCCGGCCCGCGTATAGAGCGGCAGCGCATGCGGATGCTTGCTGCTGAACGTCATCCTCCGCGGCTGGTCCCGCCACAGGGCCGCGAGCATCGCCTGGCCGCAGCCAAGCCCATGGGCCCGCGGATCGACGAACAGGTCGCAGAGCATACTGACAGCGACGCTGCCCTCGCCGATGAGCCGCGTCGCCCCGTACCCGGTGATCACGCCGTCCCGGCAGGCGACGACGAGATGGCCGTGGGCGAGCAGGTGCATTACGTAGGCTGGATCCGCGGCCGCCCACTCTTCGTCCTGCCCGGTCGCCCGGGCCACCTTGGCGATGGGATCCAGGTCGGCTTCTGTTGCGTCCCTTATGTCTGTCGTTGCCACGGGCCTAGCCTGGCATGCTCACCGGGTGAGTTCACGGAGGCAGCGGCCGATGAAGGCCCGCTCGGGCGCGGTCGGGTCGAGCTGGAGCGCTGTCCGGTAGGCGGCCGCCGCATCGTCGGCGCGGCCGAGACGCCGCAGCAGCTCCGCCCGGGCGACGTGCAGCTGGGGCCACCGGGCCAGTTGCGGATCCCGGCCGACAGCGTCGAGGATCACCAGGCCGGCCGCGGGGCCTTCGGCCATGGCCACCGCGACCGCCCGGTTCGCCTCGACCACCGGGGTCGGCTCGTAGCGGATCAGCTCGCCGTAGAGGGCGGCGATCTCGCGCCAGTCCGTCACCGCGGCCGATGGCGCCCCGGAATGGCAGGCGGCGATGGCGGCATGAATCTGGTAGGCGCCGGGCCGCCCCTGCCGGAGGGCCCGCTCGACCAGGGCCTCACCCTCGGCGATCAGTCCAGAGTTCCAGCGGGCCCGGTCCTGGTCCTCCAGGACCACGATGTCTCCGGCCGGGCTCACCCGGGCGGGGCGGCGGGCGTCGGTGAGCAGCAGCAAGGCCAGCAGGCCGGTCACCTCCGGCTCGTCCGGGAGAAGGACGGCCAGCGCGCGGGCCAGCCGGATCGCCTGGTCACACAGCTCGCCACGGACCAGCGCCGGGCCGCTGGTGGCCTTGTGACCTTCGGTGAAGACAAGGTAGACGACCCGGAGTACCGCGGCGAGGCGTCCTGGCCGATCGGCAGGCGGCGGGACGCGGAACGAGATGCCGGCCTGGCGGATCTTCCGCTTGGCCCGCACCAGGCGCTGCGCCATGGTCGGTTCCGGGACCAGGAACGCGGCCGCGATCTCGGCGGTGGCCAGCCCGCACACCGACCGCAGGGTCAGCGCCACCCGGACCGCCGGGTCGAGGGCCGGATGGCAGCAGGTGAAGATGAGGCCGAGCTCATCGTCGGTGTCCGGCGGCCACCCCCCGGCGGGCTGATCTTTCCCTTGGCCCGCACCTGCCTCGCGCATGGCGTCAGCTTCCTTGTCGGCCCGGCGGGCGTCACGGCGCAGCCGGTCGACGGCCTTGTGCCTCGCCGCGCTGATCAGCCACGCCCGCGGGCTGGCCGGGACGCCGCCGGCGGGCCATTGCGCCAGGGCGGCCGCGCATGCGTCCTGGACGGCGTCCTCGGCCACCTCCAGGTCGCCCACCAGGCGGGTGACCGTTGCGACCGCCGCCCACCAGTGGGCGCGGAACAGATCCTCGTACGGGCCGCGGCTCAGGAGGGAGCCCTCACCTGCACCACCGGGCGCACCTCAATGGACCCGTCGAACGCCGTCGGCAGGGTGGCCGCCCATTTCAGTGCCTCGTCCAGGTCGGCGCACTCGATCAGGGTAAAGCCACCAAACTGCTCCTTGATCTCGGCGGCCGGGCCATCGGTCAGCAGGGTCTCCCCGTCGCGGACCTGGAGGGTGGTCGACGCGGATGGTGGCTCCAGCGGAGCGCAGTCGATAAGCACGCCCGCCTTGGCCATCGCTCCCGTCGCCGTGTCCCAGCTCCGCACCATGGCCGTGAACTCCGGGCTGCCCGGCTCCGGAAGGGGCTTGTCGGGTCCGTACAGCAGGAACATGTACTTCATCGTGCGCCGCCTCTCATCACCGGCAACCGCTGCCGGCTCCCAGTTGTAGTCGAACGGCGGTGCCCGGGATCGACATCAGGGGAGAGCATGATACCGCTGGCTCTTGGACGGCCGATGTGGCTCGGGTGCCGTTCGTTGCCTATGGGCCGTCCGGGGCTGGAGCACGCAGGGTCGCGCCAGCCGTGATTGCTGGCAAACTGGAAGGATGTCCGCGACCCCGCTCACCAAGCACGACGAGCACGACGAGCACGACGAGCACGACGAGCACGACGAGCACGACGAGCATGCTGAGCGCGCAGGAACCGCGACCGCGACCTTCCGTGAACCGTGTGTGCTGCTCAAGCTCGGCGAGATCGTGCTCAAGGGCGGCAACCGGCATCAGTTCGAGCGGATGCTGCAGGCCAACATCCGCCGGGCTCTGAAGGAGACGGGCGTCGAGATCCGCTTCTGGCAGCGCGACGGGGTCGTCGTGCTGCGGGTCGCAGCCGGAACCTCGGGAAAAAGCGCCGCGCGCGGTCCGGCCGCGGAGGCCGCGGCCGACAAGATCGCCGAACGCGTCAAGGACGTGATGGGCATCGCCCGGGTGTGCCGCGCCGTCCGGGTCGCCAGAGACCTCGAGGCGGCGACGGCCGCCGCGCTCGAGCTGGTCGCCGGGAAGCACGGCTCGTTCGCGGTGCGGGCCCGCCGGCGCGACAAACGCTTCGCGATGACCTCCTCGGACCTCGCGACGGCGATCGGCCGCCGCGTGCAGGAGACCTACGGCTACCCGGTCCGCCTCAAGAACCCGGACACGACGATCTTCGTGGAAGTGGACCAGCAAGAGATCTTCGTCTATACCGATGGCCAGCCCGGCCAGGGCGGCCTGCCGGTCGGCATGAGCGGCCGGGCGCTGGTCCTGATGTCCGGCGGGATCGACTCGCCGGTGGCCGCCTACCGGATGATGCGCCGCGGCCTCCGGTGCGACTTCCTGCACTTCTCCGGCATGCCGCTGACGGGGCCGGAGTCGGTATACAAGGCGTACGGGCTGATGCACCAGCTGGACCGGTTCCAGTGCGGGTCGCGGATGTTCGTGGTGGCGTTCGGGAAGACGCAGCAGCGCCTGGCCTCGTCCGGGGCAAGCAGGCTGCAGATTGTCGCGCAGCGCCGGCTCATGCTCAAGACGGGCGAGGTGCTGGCCCGCCGTCTCGGCGGCGCGGCCCTCGTCACGGGGGACTCACTCGGGCAGGTGAGCAGCCAGACGCTGACCAACCTCACCGCGCTTGACGACGCGGTGGACCTCCCCATCCTGCGGCCGCTGATCGGCTCCGACAAGGTGGAGATCATGGCGGAGGCTCGCCGCATCCGCACCCTCGCCCTGTCCGAACTGCCCGACCAGGACTGCTGCACGCTGCTGACCCCGCGGCAGGTGGAGACCCGGGCCCGCATCGATGACCTGCACCGGATCGAGGCCCGGCTGGACGCCGGCGACCTGGCCGAGGAACTGGCCGCGGTGGCGCAGGAGTACCGGCCCGATCGGCCTTGATTTCCAGCCCAACGAAAACCATCGCGGGCGACTCACCCAACCGCCGGCGCTCCCCTCCGGGGTCGGGCGATTGGGCGAGCCACCGCGACTCCCCAAGCTCGGGGCCGGGCCGGCAACCCCATCAGCCTACGACGGTGGCCGGTACGGCCTGGCCGGGAACGGGCGGCCGGGCCAGCGGCGGGTGCGGCAGCGGCGGGGTGAGCGTGCGGCCCATCAGCGGTGGCAGGTTCGCGGCCACGCTGGCCAGTTCACGGATGTCTGAATCGAGCAGCGCCTGGTCCCCGTCGCACATGGCCATCTTCGGCTCGGGATGGACATCGATGATGACGCCGTCGGCGCCCACCGCGATCGCCGCCCGGGTGAGCGGGAGAACCAGGTCACGCCGTCCACCCGAGTGGGACGGGTCCACGATCACCGGCAGGTGCGACAGACGCTGAGCCATCGGGACCGCGCTGATGTCGAGAGTGTTCCGGGTGGCGGTCTCGAAGGTGCGGATACCGCGCTCGCAGAGCACGATGTCGAGGTTGCCGCGCTGGGCGATGTACTCGGCCGCCATCAGCCACTCCTCGATGGTGGCGCTCATTCCGCGCTTGAGCAGCACTGGCTTGGATGAGGAACCGACCGCCTGCAACAGCGCGAAGTTCTGCATGTTCCGGGTGCCGACCTGCAGCATGTCGGCGTAGGAGGCGACGAGGTCCACGCTGCCGGGGTCGATCACCTCGGTGACCACCGGGAGCCCGGTCTCGGCCCGCACGTCGGCGAGAATCTTCAGGCCGGCCTCACCCAGGCCTTGGTAGGCGTACGGCGAGGTGCGCGGCTTGAAGGCACCGCCCCGCAGCAGCGACGCGCCGGCCGCCTTGGCCATCCGGGCGGCCGTCAGCGTCTGCTCCGGTGTCTCCACCGCGCACGGGCCCGCGATCACCGTGAGGGTGTCCGGCCCGATCGGGACTCCGCCGACCCTGACCACCGATCTCTCCGGGTGGTTCTCCCGGCTGACCAGCTTGTAGGGGACGGAGATCCGGACCACGTCGAGCACGCCGCTCCGGCTGCGCAAGTTGAGCGTGCCGAACTGGTCGAGATCACCGACCAGCCCGACGATGGTGCGTGAGATGCCTCGGCTCACGAAGGCTTCCCCGCCCGCGGCCCGTACCACGTCAACGATCGCGTCCACGTCCGCCTGGGTGGCCTCCGGGGCCATCACCACGACCATGGTTTCCTCCTGATTGGTGTTCCCGTGTCGTTCCATGAATGCAAGAAGCCCCGGGCCTTGAAGGCCCGGGGCTCCTGGAGGTCGGTTGCGTCAGCACACAGCGTGGCTGGCGACCGTCCGGGTGCCGGGCCGGTAGCCATACCAAAACTCGAATGCGTGCTGCATGACTTGCAGCTTAGCGCACGTCACCGGCTGGGGCGGGCAGCCGGGGCCGGGCGGCCCGGGGCCGGGCAGCCGGGGCCGGGCAGCCGGGGCCGGGCAGCCGGGGCGGGCGGCCGGGGCGGGCGGCCGGGGGCGCGCGGGTGTGGGCCCGCCGCCCGTGGGAAAGTGGTGCGGTGACTGGTCAGCCCCGCGCCCGGCCGCCAGCCGCGCTGCTGGCTGGCATGGAGCAGCCACCGGGCGGCGAACTGCCTCCCGGTCAGCACATCCCGCGGGTGTGGCCGGTTCTGCATTACGGCCCGGTACCGCGCTTCCGACCGGAGACGTGGGATTTCCGGGTCGGCGGCAGCACTGACTCGGGCACTCAGCACCGGTGGGACTGGGCCGGCCTGGCCGCGCTGCCGCGCTGCCGCGTGGTGGCGGCGCTCCATTGTGTGACGAAATTCACTATCCCGCATATTGCCTGGGAGGGCATCGCCGCGGCGGAAGTGCTGAATGCCGCGCCGCCCGCCGCCGAGGTGACTCACGTAATGGTGTGGGCGGATTTCGGCTATAGCGCGAACGTGCGGATCGCCGATTTCGCCGCCGAGTCCACCCTGTTCGCCACCGGGAGCGACGGGGGCGATCTCACGCCCGAGCACGGGTACCCGCTCCGCCTGGTGGTGCCCCACCTATACGGCTGGAAGAGCGTTAAGTGGGTGCGGGAGGTCGAGTACCTGACCGCCGACCGCCGTGGATTCTGGGAGGAGCGAGGCTACCACAATACGGCCGATCCCTGGCGTGAGCAGCGGTTCTCGTTTCAGGAGCGGCCGGGGGAGGGCCCGCGGCCCTGATCCGGGGCGGATGATCCCCGGGCCGCGGCGGCGGCGCCATGGGGCCGCCCTCGCAGCCGGGCGAGGGTGGCCACGTCGGCGGCGTGCGCCGCCATCGGCCCCGGGGTCTCCAGGATGAACGGCACCCCCTGGGTGCCCGGGTGCCGTAGAAGTGCGCCAAAGGCAGCGGTACCGATCTGGCCTGCACCGATGTTCTCATGCCGGTCCCGCCGGGAGCCTCGGCCGTCCTTGGAATCGTTGGCGTGGATCAAGGCCAGCCGGCCGCCGCCCGTCTCCAGGTCGGCCAGCAACGTGGCCGGACCGCCCGGGGCGGCCAGGTCGTAACCGGCGGCGAAGGCGTGACAGGTGTCCAGGCACACCCGCGCTCGCGGGTGCCAATCGAGGTTGTCCAGGTAGGGGGCAAGGTCCCCGGCGGCGGCGCACAGCATCCCGCCCAGTCCGGCCGTCGGCTCCAGCAGCAGGTCGGGGCCATCGTCCGCGATGGTCTCCAGCAGTGGCAGCAGGCCTTCCCGGACGCGGTGCATGGCTGCGTCACGGTCTCCCGCAGCCGCCGACCCGGTGTGCACGACGACGCCTCGGGCGCGGATCTGGGTGCCTCGCCGCAGCGAGTGGGCGAGCGACGCGGCCGAGCGGGCCCAGACCCCGGGGTCCGGTGAGCCCATGTTGATCAGGTACGGGGAGTGCACGTAGACCGGGAAGCCGTTGGCCGCTATGTACTCCCGCAGGGCCTCGTCCTGGCCGGCGTCCCCGGCTGACTGCGCCCAGGCCCGCGGGTTGGACACGAACACCTGGATCGCCTCGGCGCCGATCGCGGCCGCATAGCGCAGGCCCTCGGTGACCAGGCCGCCGGCCACTGGCACATGAGCACCGATCGGCCGGCTGGCTGGCCCGGGCAGGTTGCCTGGCCCGGGCAGGTTGCCTGGCCCGGGCAGGTTGGCTGGCCCGGGCAGGTTGCCTGGCCCGGACAGGTCCGCTGGCCCGGGCAGGCTGGCTGGCCCGGGCGGGTCGGCTGGCACGGGCAGAAGCGTAGCCGGGCTACCGGCTCACGTCCCCGACGTGGTTCCGCTCGGCCGTCGAATTAGGCGATGAGGCAGACTGTGCGTTAGGCGGGCAGTGTGCCGACTGGCCAAGGTCTAGCGCATCTCGGCAGAGAATCGTAAAGACCAGATGATATGTAGTAAAAGTCGTGAATACCAGGGGAACGTCGGCGACACATCATACGTCCACGTGACGTAACACCTAAGATGTCCGTAGCTGCCTGAGGTCTCCTCTACTGTAGGGCTTCATGGCCATCTGACCCCCCATCCGGGGACAACCGTGAGGGAGCGAACGTGGCGCCAGTGGTGCCTGCAGGGGACCAGACACGTTGTGTAGTCGTGGGTGCTGGGCCCGCTGGGCTGACCGCGGCGTACGAACTCACCCGGCGTGGAGTGGGCTGCGTCGTGCTTGAGGCAGACGACGTGGTTGGCGGCATCAGCCGGACAGTAGAGCGCAACGGATGGCGATTCGACATCGGCGGGCACCGCTTCTTCACGAAGGTGTCGCGGGTCGAGCAGCTGTGGTGGGAGATCCTCGGTGAGCAGGACTTCCTGCTCCGGCCCCGGATGTCGCGGATCTTCTATGACGGGAAGTTCTTCGACTACCCGCTCCGGGCCGTCAACGCGCTCCGCAACCTGGGCATCCTTGAGGCGGTCCTCTGCGTTCTTTCTTATCTCAAGGCGCGGGTGCGGCCCCCGGCCGACCAGTCGAACTTCGAAGGATGGACATCAGCCCGCTTCGGGTGGCGCCTCTACCGGATGTTCTTCAAGAGCTATACCGAGAAGCTGTGGGGCATCCCCGCCGACCAGATCCAGGCGGACTGGGCCGCCCAGCGGATCAAGAACCTCTCGCTCGGTAAGGCGATCATCAACGCGCTCATGCCCAAGCGCGGGCAGACCGACGTCACCAGCCTGATCGAAGAATTCCGCTACCCGAAGTACGGACCGGGGATGATGTGGGAGGTCTGCACCAGGAAGGTGGTCGACAGCGGCGCTGACGTCCGCATGTCCACCTCGGTCGAGCAGATCCGGAGGGCCGGGGATGGCCAGCTCGCCGTCACGGTGGTCGCCGCCGACGGCCTGCGCCGCGAGATCAAGTGCGGCAACGTGATCTCATCGATGCCGCTCGCCCATCTCATCACCGCGCTCGGCCCGGGCGTGCCCGACGAGGTGGAGGCCGCGGCGGCTGGGTTGCGGTACCGGGACTTCCTCACCGTCGCCCTCGTGGTGGACCAGAAGTTCTCCTTCCCCGACAACTGGATCTACATCCACGCGCCGGAGGTGAAGGTTGGCCGGATACAGAACTTCGGATCCTGGTCCCCGTACATGGTCCAGGACGGCAAGACCTGCCTGGGCATGGAGTTCTTCGTCCATGAAGGCGACGAGATGTGGAACTCCTCCGATGACGACCTGATCGCGCTGGGAATCTCGGAGATCGAGTGGCTGGGACTGGTGGCCCACGGTGCGGTGCAGGCCGGGTACGTGGTCCGGATGCCCAAGGCCTACCCGGTCTACGACACCGAGTACGCCGCCAATGTCGAGGCCATCCGCAAGTACCTGGAGGCCGACTGGCCGGAGGTCCACCCGGTCGGCCGCAACGGCATGCACCGCTATAACAACCAGGATCACTCCATGCTCACGGCCATGCTGACCGTTGAGAACATCGTCGACGGCGCCGCGCACGACATCTGGGCCGTAAACGTTGAGGAGGAGTATCACGAGGAAAAGTCAGGTTCGGCGTCGGTCGGGTCAGGCACGGGCGGGTCAGGCACGGGCCGGTCAGGCACGGGCCGGTCAGGCACGGGCCGGTCGGGCGCGGGCGGGTCGGGCACGGGCCGGGACGCGCCGGTCTTGCCGGTCAGGGCGGGGAAATGACAGGAGCGTGGCCGACCGAATCGCGAGGAGCCTAGGTTGACCGTGCGCGAGAAAGACGACGCGGCCGAATCGCTCCCGGCCGCTGTGTCGCCCGGCTGGCTTCCCCGGCTGCGGGCCCAGGCGGGAAAGGCAGTCACTGGCAGCGGGCGGTGGCTGACCACGCTGCCGGGTGTGGCTAACCGTCACCGGCTGTTCTGCAGCGTCCTGGCGGTATCGGTTGTGCTCCGGCTTATCGTGATGATCGGCTACAAGCCGGCCATCCTGATCAGGCAGGACAGCTACGACTACATGTGGGACGCCGTCCATCTCACGCCCGATCCAGTACGCCCGGACGGGTACGCGTTCTTCCTCGCGCTGCTGCGGCCGTTTCATTCGCTCGCGCTCATCGTGGGCCTGCAGCACCTGATGGGCCTGGCCATCGCGGTGATGGTGTACGCGCTGCTGATCAACCGCGGCGTGCCTAGCTGGGGAGCGACGCTCGCAGCCGCGCCTGTATTGTTCGATCCGCGCGAGCTCAATCTCGAGCAGTCCGTCATGTCGGACACGCTCGCGACGCTCCTCATGCTGGCCGCTCTCGTGGTGCTCCTCTACCGCCGGCCGCCGTCGGTCTGGCGACCACCGTCGGTGGCCCGGTCTGCGGTGTCCGGCCTGCTGATGGCGTTCGCCGGCTTGGTGCGTCCTATCACCCTGCCGCTGTTCGTGCTAGTGGCGGCGTACCTGCTGATCCAGCGGGCCGGCTGGCGCCGGGCGGCCGCCGCCCTGGCCGCGGGCGCCCTCCCGTTGCTTGGATACGCGGTATGGTTCTCCACGTTCTACGGCTCGCTGAACCTGACCAGCAGCGACGGCGTCTTCCTGTGGTCGCGGACGATGACCTTCGCGAACTGCAGCACGATCCACCCTCCCGCCAACCTCCAGGGTCTATGCCCCGACCGGCAACCGGCCCACACACACGTCAGGCCGCACAGGCACAACGCCTACTCGACGCTGCTGGCTCAGCCCACGCCCGAGATCTACCTGTGGAGCCGTCGGTCGTGGCTGTGGCAGCCGCCCGCGAAGTACCTGGTGCCTGACGAGTACGCGTTCACACCGGCCAAGAATTCGCGAGCGATGAGCTTCGCGATCCGGGCGATCGCGGCCCAGCCCGTCGGCTACGCGGAGTCAGTCACGGAAGACGTCGCGCTCGTGTTCCTCGACACCGACCATTCGCTGCTTTTCGCGGCCAGGCAGCTCCCGCCGGCGACCGTGAACTACACCTACCAGGTCGATGCGGCGACCCAGTACCTCGGTCATTACACGCCACTCGTGTCTAAAGCGGGGGCGCCGGTTTATCAGCCGTACGCCGAGATCATTCACGGCTACCAGAGCAGGCTGTACCTTCCTGGTGTCGTTTTCGCGCTCGTCGTCGCGGCCGGCTTTGTCGGCCTCCTTCTGCCGAGACGGCGTTCTGGTGCCGCCATACTGCTGTGGGCTTCGGCTGCCGTGATGCTTGTCCTGCCGAGCGCCGAGCACACCTTCAACTACCGGTATACGCTGCCCGCCGTTCCGCTGGCGTGCATGGCGCTCGCGCTCGTGCTGAACACCCAGAATGGTGAGTTCGGCGGTCCGCGATTGCGAGTGCCGAGCCCGCGCCGGCGCGAGCCCAGCCGCCAGCAGGCTGACGTTAGCAGCTGACCCGGCCACCCGAAGCCAGGACGAGGCGCGGGGGCTACCGGCGGCCCGTGCGGGTTCTATCGCGGGCCAGGGTGCCACACAGCCCGGCGCCTCCGATCACAGCTACCGCATTCCTTCACCAAACCTCCAGGGCCACGAACTGGTGCTGGCCGCCGGATCGTCGCGACGGCGGTGGTCTGGCGGTGAGGAACCGGTTAGAGACCGGCCCACAGGGTAATGGTGCTTCCCTGCGGCACCTGGCCGCCCGGGCTGTAGTGGAAGACCTGCTGGGTGGGCCCCACCTGGTTGACGGTGACCTGGAAGCCAGCCTGCTGCAGGGTCTGGGTGGCCTGGGCGACCGACATGCCGTCCACGTTGGGCACGGCCACATTCTGCGGCCCGTTCGAGATGCTGATGGTGATCACTTGGCCGCGGGTGAAGGCGCCGCCAGCGGCCGGAGACTGCTGGGTGACGATCCCCTGGGGCTGAGTGCTCTTGGCGTCCGCCACCTCGTTCAGCGAGACGCCGTTTTGCTGGGCCCACTGCTCGGCGACCGACTTGTCCTGGCCGACGAAGTTGGGTACCGGCGGCCCCGCGCTCACCACGAGCGCGACCGGCTTGGACTGCGGCCAGGAGACGCCGGACGCCGGGTTCGTACTGATCACGATCCCGGCGGGGATCGTGGCCGACGTCTCGTTGCTGACCGTCCCCGGTACCAGGCCAGCCTGCTTGAGGGAGGCCTGGGCGGCGGCCAGCATGGCCCCCGTCACCTGCGGGACCGCGATCATGTGCGGGCCGTTGGACAGGATGAGCGTCACCGCCGCGCCCTTGGCCACCCGCGATCCCACCGCCGGGATGGTGCTGACTACATCGCCCTTGGCCAGGCCGTTGTTGAAAACGCTTGAGCCGGTCTTGACCGTGAGGCCCTCGTTGCGCAGCTCAGTGCTCGCGGTGGCCGCCGTCAGCCCGCCGACCTGGGCCACCTTGGTGTACCGGCCCGCGGACTGCCACCACACGGCCACCCCGACGAGAACGATGGCCAGCAGTCCTGCGACCAGGTAGGCGAGCCTCCGGCTGAACAGCCAGCGCTGCAGCCGGGGTTCCGCGGGACCAGGGTAACGGCCCTGCCTCGCGCCGTAGGGGGCCGCCAGGCCCGCGGTGGAGACGATCAGAGTGTGGTTGCCCGGGCCGCCAGCGTCCGGCATCGGCCGGCTCCGCGTGCTGGCCTCGAAGCCGCCGCCGGGCGCTCCGTAGGACGGCCCGGACCCGTGCGGAAGCAGATCGATGCCGCGGCGATCCGGCGGCGGGATCTCGGTCGGCCAGGACGGCGGTGGGCCGGCCGGGCCGGGAAGCGGCATGGCCGCGGCGGGCAGCCGAGCCGTGGAGCCATCCTCTGGCGCACCATGGAGATCTGCGATGGGCAGGCCGTGCCGGACCTCGGTGACGGCCCGCAGGAACTGCCCGGCGTCGGCGGGCCGCAGGTCTGGGTCCCGGCTGGTGGCCAGGGCCACCAGGGTGTCCAGCGCGGTGGGAAGCCCAGGAACCAGCCGCGAGGGGGCTGGCACCACGGCGTTGACATGCAGGTAGGCGACCGCGAGCGGAGTCTCTCCGGTATGCGGCTGCTCACCGGTGAGCAGTTCGAACAGCATGATCCCGGCCGCGTATACATCCGTGCGCGCATCCGCCACACCCCCGGCGACCTGCTCGGGCGCCAGGTAGGCGGCCGTGCCGATGAGCATTCCGGCCTTCGTCTGGCTGGCCCCGGTCAGCAGCCTGGCCAGGCCAAAATCCGCGACCTTTACCGAACGCGCTTCGGTGAGCAGGACGTTCTCAGGCTTGACGTCGCGGTGGACGAGCCCGGCCGCGTGCGCGGCCGCGAGCCCCGCGAGCGCGCCGTCCATGATGTCGAGTGCCTCGCGAGGAGCGAGGCGGCCGCGCTCGTTCAGCAGGGCCCGCAGGGTCTGGCCGGGAACGTACTCCATGGCGAGGTAGAGGGTCCGGCCGTCGGCGCCCTGGTCATAGACCGCGACGACATTCGGGTGGGACAGTCGCGCGACCGACCTGGCCTCGCCGACGAACCGGCGGACGAAGTCCTCGTCGTTGGCCAGCTCGGGATGCATGATTTTGAGCGCGACGGTGCGGTCCAGTCTGGTGTCGGTGCCCAGGTACACCGTGGCCATCCCGCCGCGGGCAACGTGCGACTCGACCCGGTAGCGGCCATCGAGCAATTGGCCGACGGGCGGGCGGGCGAGGGTCGTGTCCATCAAAGGCAATTCTATGGGCGACTGACGCTCGTAAACATGGGAACACATTTACGTCGTCGGCCGGCCACCAGCAGTGACCACACCCGGCCCGGGCCCATGGCCGCGGCTCCCGGCCGGCCAGTCTGGCCCAGTGTTCCGGCCATGTGTTCCGGCCATGTGTTCCGCCGGCCCCGCCCGGCCTGGGCTTCCGCCGGTAGCCCTAGCCTAGATGCTCGTGCCTATCGAGCGGGTAGTGATCGCGGGCGCCGGGCTGGCCGGGCTGCGCACCGCCCAGGAACTCCGTGCCCGCGGGTATCAGGGCTCGGTCATTCTGGTCGGTGCCGAGTCCCGCCCCCCGTACGACCGGCCTCCGCTGTCCAAGAAGCTCATGATGGGCGCGCTCGACGACACCTCGCTGGACGCGGACGCGGCGGCGCTGGGGGCGGAATTCCGGCTAGGCGAATCCGCGGTCGGCGTGGCTGGCCTGAGCGAGTCGGCCACGGGCGGCGGGGTGCTCCACACCGGCCAGCGCGAGTATCCCTTCGACCGCCTGGTCGCGGCGACCGGGGCCGCGCCGATCCGGCTGCCTGGCCCAGGTGCGCAGCGTGTGCTGCGCAGCCTCGACGATGCCTTGGCCCTGCGTTCGGTGCTCCGCCCGAGATTGCGGCTCGCTGTCGTGGGCGCGGGCTGGGTCGGTGCGGAACTCGCCACCGCCGCCGCGGCGTACGGTTGCCAGGTCACCGTGGTAGAGGCGGGACCAGCCCCGGTGGCCGGGGCGCTAGGCGCCGAGGCGGGGGCGACGACGGTCCCGTGGTACGCGGAGGCGGGAGTGGACCTGCGGCTCGGCCAGGCGGTCGAGTCCGTCGAGCCGGGCGGGCTCGCGCTGCCGGGCGGCGGCTGGCTGGCCGCCGACGAGGTCGTAACCGCGGTGGGGGTGCGGCCGGCGACCGGCTGGCTCGACGGCTCCGGGGTGGCGTTGGGGAATGGCGTCGCCGTGGACGACCGGCTGCGCGCCTCCGCCGAGGGGGTCTATGCGGTCGGCGACTGTGCGTCGTTCTGGTCGGGGCGGTACGAACGGCGGCTGCGGGTCGAGCACTGGGATACCGCGCTACATGCGCCGGAGGTAGCGGCGGCGAACGTGCTCGGCGGCGACGAGATCTATGATCCCGTGCCCTACTTCTGGTCGGAGCAGTTCGGCCGGATGCTTCAGTACGTGGGCCATCACACCGCCGCTGACCGGCTGATCTGGCGGGGTGATCCGGCCGGGCCGCGATGGGCGGCCTGCTGGCTGGGCGGGCCCGGCGGGCTCGGCGGGCCGGCTCGTCGCGGTGCTCACCGTCAACTCGCCGCGCGACCTGCTGCAGGGACGCCGCGTGATCGCGTCGGGGAAGCCCGTGGACCCCGGACGCCTGGCCGATCCTGACATTCCCGTCCGCGCTTCCGCGCTCCCCTAATGGGGCTACCGGGTCAGCCAACCGGCAGACTCGGGTCTCCCGCCCCCGCTCCCCCCGCCCCCGCTCCCGCCCCCGGCGCAACGACACCAATGGCGCACCGGTGCCGTCCCAACGACGCAATGCCGCACCGGTGCGGTTCACTGGCCCGGGAGCGGGGGCTGGACGCGCATCGCAGCGACGGCGGCCGCGCTGCGGAAACTCATGAGCCTGGCGTGTCCTGGTTTGATCCGGGCCTTGGTGTGGGAAATTCGGAACGTGGCACAGATTGACCCCCTGGCCGACGCCCTCGTCGGTGACTGGCTGACTCTTCCTGAAGTGGCTGACCGCCTCGGCATGCCTGTGGGCCGGGTCAGGCAGCTGCTCCGCGACCGCAAGCTGCTGGCTGTGCGGCGCCCCGACGGCACGCTGTCTGTTCCCGCTGGGTTCCTGGCCGACGGCCAGGTCCTGAAGGGGCTGCACGGCACGCTCACGTTGCTGTTCGACTGCGGGTTCGCGGACCCGGAGGCGCTGCGCTGGCTGTTCACTGCGGACGAGACGCTGCCGGGCACGCCGATCGAGGCTATGACGCAGCGTCGCGGGACCGAAGTGAACCGCCGCGCGCAGGCGCTGGCGTTCTGACGTCACCGCCCGGTGGCCGCTGGCGGCCGCACGTCTGCGGCACGCCGGTGCCTTCGACGAAGCCGCGCCGGAGCGCCTGCCTGCCGTGCCGGAGCCGCCGCTGGATCAAGTACGCGTGCCCGATCAGGTCAGCGCCCTCCCACGCCAGGGCGGGCACGCCGCCCAGGGCGTGCTCCCCGTCCTGGGCGGTCAGGTCGTCGAAAACGTCCTACAGGAGGGCCCGCGCCGCTTCCAGACTGGCGGCCTCAGGATCCGCGGTAGAGGGCCGTCCGTACCTCGGCCAGGCGGCCCATCATCGTCGGCCGGCGCACGCCTCGCTCAGCCGTCCTGCTGGTGGTGGATGGTCTCGATCGTGACGGCGAGAGCCAGCACGAATACCGGATCCCGCCCGGCGGCGACATCGACGCTGTAGGAGCCATCATGGGCCCCGCGGGTCGATATGCTCGCGACTTGCTGGTCGTCATGGCTGATTTGATAATCCATTCCGAGAACATCGCCGGCCGCGGTAAAACTGCCTGCGCCCGGCGTCTCGATCAGCAGGTGCTGCCGGAGCCGCGAACTCAGGTTGACCCGGGCGGCGAGCTGTCCGGACTGCGAGATTTCATAGCTGAGACCCTGCACGCCCAGGTGCAGGCC
This sequence comes from uncultured Actinomycetes bacterium, assembly GCA_963822825.1. Classification (GTDB taxonomy): domain Bacteria; phylum Actinomycetota; class Actinomycetes; order Streptosporangiales; family Streptosporangiaceae; genus JAWWPY01. Next base: position 496,971 of record CAWGIW010000025.1, read on the forward strand.
TTGCCGGATGTAGGCAAGCTCGTCGCCGTGGGTGTCCTCGAAGGACAGCTTGTCCCCGGCGCCAAGGGCCTGGCAGCGAACACGAAAGCTCTCGTGGCCAGAGTCAGCCTCGCGGACGACGAAGGCGCCGCCGGGAGACCACAGGTTGCGGGTAAGGACATATCGGGACATGCCGCGATCGTGGCACACCAGGCCGGCCTTGGTGCCATGCTCGCCATTCTCCACCGCTGGACCAGCCCATTCTCAGACCGGGACCAGGTCGTTCTTAGTCCAGCGGGGTCATCCATGGCGGGCCGTCGCGGTGACGGCGAGCTCGGCGAGGGCGGCCTTGGCCTCATCGGTGATGGGCGCCGCGTCGAGGGCGGAGAGCGCCTCGGCCACATGGCGGTCGATCATCAGCTCGCATTCGGCCAGCGCGCCGGTGCCGGTGACCACGGCGCGGACCTCGGCCACCCCAGCCTCGTCCAGATGAGGGTCGCCCAGCAGGCGGTCGATGGTCGCGGCCTGGTCGGCGCTGGCCCGCGCCCGGGTGATGGCGAGGAGCACGGTGCGCTTGCCCTCGCGCACGTCATCACCGGAGGGTTTCCCGGTCTGCACCGGGTCGCCGAACAGGCCCAGGATGTCGTCGCGGAGCTGAAACGCCACGCCGAGCGGCAGACCGTAGGCGGCGGCGGTCGCACCCCCCAGGCCTTCGGCCCGCCCCGGGCCCTGGGCCAGTGCCGGGCCGTGGGCGGGTGCCGGGCCCTGGGCCAGGGGCGCGCCGAAGGCTCGTGCGGCGCCTTCGGCCAGGGCGGCGCCCAACTGCAGGGGACGCTCGATCGTGTACTTGGCCGTCTTGTACTCAACCACGCGCAGCGCGCTCGCCAGCGTCTCGTCGCCGGCCGCCTGCCCCAGTAGGTCGAGGTACTGGCCGGCCATGACCTCAGTACGCATCCGGTCCAGCACTGGCTGGCCGCGTCGCAGTGCCTCCGGCGGCAGCCCGCTGGCCTGGAACATCTGGTCGGTCCAGACCAGCAGGAGGTCCCCAAGCAGGATGGCGGCGGCCGCGCCGAACGCCTCGGGGGACCCGTGCCAGCGCCGCGCGGCGTGCCGGTCCGCGAACTGGCGATGCAGCGACGGCTGGCCCCGGCGGCTGTCGCTGCCGTCCATGACGTCGTCATGCACCAGCGCGCTGGCGTGCAGCAGTTCCAGTGCCGCGGCCGCGGCGAGGATCTGCGGGCCGTCCTCCCCGCCCGCGCCGCGCCAGCCCCAGTAGCAGAAGGCGGCTCGCAGCCGCTTCCCGCCTGCCAGCAGACTGGTCAGTGCATCCAGTCCCGGCCGCAGTTCGTCGCCCGCGCCGAGCAGGACGGGCCGCTGAACATCCAGAAAGTCGCGCAGGGCACGGCCGACTTGGTCCTGGATATAGCCAAGTCTGGCGCTGCCGCTGGTCATGGTCGCGAGACTAACTGGCCCTCCGGGGGGACGGGCAGCATAGCCTGGACGCATGCCATCCGGCCTGCTGCACCGCGCCCCGGCCATCCGTGACCTGCTGGCCTCGGGTGGCGAGTCGTTCTCGTTCGAGTTCATGCCCGCCAAGACCGAGGCTGAGGAGCGGCAGTTGTGGCGGGCGATCCGCCAGCTGGAGCCGCTCAGGCCGACGTTCGTCTCGGTGACCTACGGGGCGGGCGGTTCCACCCGCGAACGGACGGTCCGGGTCACCGGGCGCATCGCCGCCGAGACGACGCTGACCCCGGTCGGGCACTTCACGGCGGTCAATCACTCGGTGGCCGAGCTCAGGCACCTGATCGGCTCGTACGCGGCCGTCGGCGTGCGGAATGTGCTGGCGCTGCGCGGTGACCCGCCGGGCGACCCGAACGGTGAATGGGTGGCGCACCCGGACGGCCTCGAATACGCGGCGGATCTGGTCCGCCTGATCCGGGCCTCTGGCGACTTCTGCGTGGGCGTGGCCGCGTTCCCCGAGCGGCACCCGCGCTCGCCCGATCTTGAATCTGACACGGCGAATTTCGTGCGCAAGTGTGCTGCCGGGGCGGATTTCGCCATCACCCAGATGTTCTTCTATCCCGACGACTACCTGCGGCTGCGTGACCGGGTCGCGGCCGCCGGGTGCGACGTGCCGATCATTCCCGGGATCATGCCCGTCACCAGCCTGCGCACGCTTGAGCGCATCGTGCTGCTGTCCGGTGCCCGGGTCCCGGCCAGCCTGGTCGACCAGTTGCGGGCGGCGGGGGAGGACAAGGCCGCTGTGCGTGAGGTCGGCGTTGAGTTTGCGGCGGGAATGTGTGCGCGACTGCTGGCCGCCGGCGCACCAGGGCTGCACTTCTGCACCCTGAACGGCTCAAGGGCCACTCGCGAGATCTACCAGCGCCTTGGCCTGGCCGAGCGAGCCCGTGCGAGTCGGCGCCGCGACCAGCAGCAGGGTCAGCGCGGCCGGTCCGCTCCCGCGGGCGGCGCCTCCCCGAGCGGCAGCACGGCGCCCATCACCGCATAGGGCGGGTCGGTGCCGGGGAAGCTGAACCGGGTGACCAGATCGCCGAAGCCGAGCCGCCGGTAGAGCCGCCTGGCTGGGCTATCGGCGTCCTGAGTGGATAGCACGGCGGTCCGCTCCAGCCTGGGATGGACGAGCGCGAGCACGATGGCCCGGCCGATGCCGCGTCCCTGGTAATCAGGGTGCACGTGGACCTCGGCGACCTCGAAGGCGTCGCTCAGCCAGGACTGGGCGTAGCTTGGCCCGCCCGCCGCGCTCAGGGCGTCCCGGACCAGGTCGTGCCACCACTGGCCGCTCTGGCCATGAAAGCCGTAGGCGAAGGCGATGATCGGGCTGCGTTGGTGCGGGCGGAGTGCTGGCCGGTCGCCCCGAAGCGCCGGGCTGGCCCCGGCGGTTACGGCCACAGCATGAAACGACGGATGGCTGGCATGGCGTTCCATGATCGAGCGGCGCCCGGGTAGCTGCAGCGGCGGCGGGCGCATGGCCGCCTCGTAGACCGCCACCATGGCGTCGAGTTCCGCGAGAAAGCGTGCCTTGCCGAGATCCAGCAACTCTGGTGCTGAGGGCACGCGCGTAGCGTACGCGAGAGCCACCACTCCAGCCCCCGGGGCACCCCTGCCCCCCTCCCGAGCAGACTCCCCATCTCACGATCGCCGCCGTGCCAGCCAGGAGCGCGCCGTGCCAGCCAGGAGCGCGCCGTGCCAGCCAGGAGGCGCCGGCCAGCCAGGAGCCCGCCGGCCAGCGGAGCCCGCCGTGCCAGCCAGGAGCGCACAGCGTCCCGGCCCGGGATAGCCAGGACCCCATGGCCGGCCCGCCGGCCAACCCCTGATCCCGCGGTCGCCGCGGATTGGTGGCCGAGGGCGACCGCTGATCCGCCGTGATCATGGAATCCAGGACCCGCGGCCGGTCGGCTAGGGAGCGTAGCGGTGCGTTTCTGTCGGACCTCCCGAGTACCTTCGAACTCAGATCCAAGCGAGTAGACTTCCGAACGAATCTATGTTCGAATAAAGGTCAAGCGGGGCCGCCTGGCGGCCCGTACCCCCGGGCAGCCGGGCTGTGGGGCAGGCGGGGCGTGGGAAGCGGCACGCCTGGTCCTGGCCCCGCGACGGAAGGAGTGACCCATGAGCGCAGCCTTGTCGGTCCGTCCGGGTCAGCCGCCCGGCAGAATCCAGTCGCCGGGCAGGGTGGCCCCGACGGCTGCGGCCCTGCTCGAGTCCGCGAGGCATGGTCTTGCCGACGCCGCCGACGAGGGCGGTGCCGGGGCGAGGTACGTCGGAGCTCATCTGGCGGCGCTGCGTGCGGCCGCGGCTGTCGTGGCGGCCCGCGCAACGCCGGGAGCGGCCGTGCGCCGCAAGGCGCCGCGGAGCGTCTGGGAGTTGCTGCCGCGGGTCGAGCCCGCACTGGCGGAGTGGGCTGCCTTCTTCGCGGCCGGGGCGGGGAAGCGGGCCGCCGCCGAGGCTGGGCTGCCCCGGGCAGTCTCGGCCGGTGAGGCTGACGAACTGCTCCGGGATGCGGAGACATTTCTTTCCCTGGCCGAGAAGGCGCTCGGCGTTCCCGGCCAGCCCTTGCTCCCGCTACGCTCGGTCAGCTAGCTGCGGCCGGGGCGCTTGCTGGTGAGCGCCGGGCGCTCTGTCGGCTGGCGGCGGCCGGGGCGCTTGCCGGTGAGCGCCGGGCGCTCTGTCGGCTGGCGGCGGCCGGGGCGCTTGCTGGTGAGCACCCGGGCGCTCGGCCTGCTAGCGCGCTGTGCTTGCCTGCTGGCGCGGCCGCCGCGTTCTGCCTGCTGGCGCGGCCGCCGCGTTCTGCCAGCTTGCTGGGCCGGGGCTCTGTCAGCTAGCACGGCCAGTGCCCTGTTGGCTACTGGGGCTGGGACCTGTCGGCTATCAGGGCCAGTGCCTTATCGGCTAGGACGGCCCAAGGCGGCGCAGTCTGCTAGGCGACCGAAGCGGCGCAGTCGCCTCAGAAGCTCTCGACCGCGCCACGTGCCTCGGAGTCAAGTACACCCCAGCTGATCAGTTCCTCGGTGAGGTCAATGGGTGACTTGTCATAGATAACCGCAAGCGAGCGCAGGTCCTCTTGGCGGATCGAGAGAACCCGGCCGTTGTAGTCGCCGCGCTGGCTCTGGATAGTGGCAACGTAGCGGGCGAGTGGCCCGGCCTTGTCCTTCGGCAGTTGCCCCATGCGCTCGAGGTCGATCACGAGCTTCGGGGACGGCGCCAGGGGAGTGGGCGTCGCGTCGCCGGGCAGCAGCTCAGAAACCGGGACACCGTAGAACTCGGCCAGCTCGGCGAGCTTCTGCACGGTTACCGATCGGTCACCGCGCTCGTAAGAGCCGACAACGACGGCCTTCCAGCGGCCGCGGGACTTCTCCTCGACTCCATGGAGCGAGAGTCCTTGCTGGGTGCGGATGGCGCGCAGTCGCGCGCCGAGGGTCTTGGCGTATTCAGATGGCATAATCGTCGGCCCCCCGGCCTGTGTTAGCTTTCAGTAACTGGTTACGGACAGTGACGGTAGGCCGCAAGCGCGACCAGGTCAAGCCGAATCGCAAAAAGCGGGTCAACTTGCGCGTCTCGTCGCATCCGCACAGTTCGACCGGTGAGGTTCGGGACATGTCCGGGAAGCCCTGCGGCGCCTGGCTTTCTGGCTGTTTCCGCCTCCCGGATACGGCTCATCGCCCCGGTCTTACTCGCGATGGTTACCCCAGTGTGACACGAATCACGCAGTGTGATGCATTCATCATGGTAGGCCCCGCTCTGGCGGCCGGGTCGTCCAGGCGGTGACGCAACGCACCGATCCAAGCCGGTGAAGGGAAGGAAGCGTTCCCTGATGCCTTCGCGATCCTTTGCGATTCTGCTGATACGGTGCATCCGGCAGGAATCCTTTAAGGCCCGTCCCGTGAGGCGGGGAAGGAGGCTGTTGGTATGTCTTCTGTGCATCCGGCCAGGGGTGGTGCAGCACTTGGGGGCGGCAGCCCAGCACCTGGAGATGGTCCGCGCGGCGTTCCGGTGCTCGGCGACCGGAAGACGGTCCTGGAACCCGCCGAGATCAGGCGGGCATTGACCAGGATTGCCCACGAGATCCTCGAGCGGACCGACGGCGCTGCCGACGTGTTGCTGCTCGGTATCCCCACCCGCGGCGTCCCGCTCGCCAGCCGCCTGGCCGACCGCATCGAGCAGGTCGAGGGGCACCCGGTCCCGCATGGCTCACTGGACATCACCATGTACCGCGACGACCTGCGGCTGCACCCAGCCCGGGCACTCGGCCGCACAGAGGTCCCCGCGGAAGGGATCGATGGCCGGGTCGTGGTGCTCGTCGACGACGTGCTGTATTCGGGACGGACCGTGCGCGCCGCCCTCGACGCGCTCAATGACCTTGGCCGCCCACGGGCCGTCCAGCTCGCGGTCCTGGTGGATCGCGGCCACCGCGAACTGCCGGTCCGGCCCGACTACGTCGGCAAGAACCTGCCGACCTCGCAGCAGGAGGTCGTACGCGTGCTGCTCACCGAGGTCAACGGCGAGGACGCCGTGCTCCTGGGCCGGGCCGCTGAGGCCCAGGCGGGCCGGTCACGGGCGGGCGGGGGACGGACGGGCGGGGCGCGGGCGGGCGGGCGCCAGCCCAGGGCACAGCGTCAGCCAGGACCACCGGGTCGAGCCAGCGGCACCGGGTCAGCCAGCGGCACCGGGTCAGCCAGCGGCACCGGGTCAGCCAGCGGCACCGGGTCAGCCAGCGGCACCGGGTCAGCCAGCGGCACCGGGTCAGCCACCGGCACCGGGTCAGCCACCGGCACCGGGTCAGCCACCGGCACCGGGTCAGCCACCGGCCCAAGGCCAGCCACCGGCCCAAGGCCAGCCACGAGCCGAGGAGGAGACGTGAAGCGCCATCTCATTTCGGCTGCGGATCTGAGCAGGGACGACGCCCTGCTGATCCTCGACACAGCGGACGAGCTGGCCCGGATGGCCGACCGCCCGATCAAGAAGCTGCCCACCCTGCGCGGGCGCACGGTGGTCAACCTGTTCTACGAGGACTCGACCCGGACCAGGATTTCGTTCGAGGCCGCGGCGAAGCGCCTGTCGGCCGACGTGATCAACTTCTCCGCGAAGGGGTCCAGCGTCGGCAAGGGCGAGAGCCTCAAGGACACGGCTCAGACACTCGAGGCCATGGGCGCGGACGCGGTGGTCATCAGGCACAGCGCCTCAGGCACCCCGCACCGGCTGGCGACCTGGGTGCGCGGCAGCGTCATCAACGCCGGTGACGGCGCCCACGAGCATCCCACGCAGGCGCTGCTCGACGCGTTCACCATCCGCCGCCGATTCGGGCGAGGCACCGGAGCGCTGGACGGGCTGCACGTCACCATCGTGGGCGACGTGCTGCACAGCCGGGTGGCCAGGTCCAATGTCCTGCTGCTCCATACGCTCGGGGCGGAGGTGACTCTGGTAGCACCGCCCACGCTGCTGCCCGTCGCGGTCGATACCTGGCCGTGCGCGGTGGGATACGACCTGAATGCGGCGCTGCCCAAGAGCGATGTGGTGATGATGCTGCGCGTGCAGCAGGAGCGGATGAACGCGGCCTACTTCCCCAGCGTGCGCGAATACAGTCGGCGGTACGGCTTGGACGTCGCCCGGATGGCGCAGCTGCCCGAGCACGCCATCGTGATGCATCCCGGCCCGATGAACCGGGGCGTGGAGATAGCGGCCGAGGTGGCGGACTCCCCCCGGTCAACGATCGTGGAGCAGGTCAGCAACGGCGTCAGCGTGCGGATGGCCGTGCTGTACTTGCTGCTGGGCGGGGCGGGGGAGAGCAATGACTGAGAGCACCGGGGACTGGCTGATCAAGGGCGCCCGGCCGCTGGGCGGCCAGCCCAGCGACATCCTGATCCGCGGGGCGGTGATCGAGGCGGTCGGTCCCGGCCTCGGCGAACCGGGTGCGCGCGTGCTGGATGCCGGTGGCCTGATAGCCCTGCCCGGGCTGGTCAACCTGCATACCCACCTGCGCGAGCCGGGCCGGGAAGACGCGGAGACCGTCGAGACGGGCACCAGGGCCGCCGCGCTCGGCGGGTACACCGCCGTGCACGCCATGGCCAACACGGACCCCGTCGCCGACACGGCGGGCGTGGTCGAGCAGATCTGGCGGCTCGGCCGCCACGCGGGTCACTGTGATGTCCAGCCCGTTGGCGCTGTCACCGTTGGGCTCGGCGGGACGCGCCTGGCCGAACTGGGTGCGATGGCCGAGTCCGCCGCCCGGGTGCGGGTGTTCTCCGACGATGGACGCTGCGTGTCCGACGCGGTCCTCATGCGCCGGGCCTTGGAATACGTCAAGGCGTTCGACGGGGTGATCGCCCAGCATGCCCAGGAGCCGCGCCTCACCGAGGGGGCGCAGATGAATGAGGGGGAAGCGTCGGGACGGCTCGGCCTGACCGGCTGGCCGGCCGTCGCTGAGGAGGCGGTCATCGCGCGCGACTGCCTGCTCGCCGCGCACGTCGGTTCCGTGCTGCACGTGTGCCACGTATCCACGGCCGGCTCGTCGACATCATCCGCTGGGCGAAGGCCAAGGGCTGGCGGGTCACCGCCGAGGTGACCCCGCACCACCTGCTGCTCACCGACGAGCTTGCGGCCAGCTACGACCCCGTCTTCAAGGTGAACCCCCCGCTGCGCACGGCGGCCGACGTGGCGGCGCTCCGGCAGGGTCTGGCCGACGGCACAATCGATTGCGTTGCGACCGATCACGCCCCGCACCCGCTGGAGGACAAGGAGACGGAGTGGAACACCGCCGCGTTCGGCATGACGGGGCTCGAGACCGCGCTGCGGGTGGTGCACGAAGCGATGGTCGAGACCGGCCTGCTCGACTGGGCCGGGGTGGCTGACCGCATGTCCGCCCGGCCCGCCGCGGTCGGCCGGCTGACCGGCCACGGCAACCCGCTGCTGGCCGGGTCGCCGGCCAGCCTGACGCTCTACGATCCCGAGCCGCGTGAGGCCGTAGACCCGCGGGCGCACGCATCAAGGAGCCGCAACACGCCGTTCGCGGGCATGGTGCTGCCCGGGCGGGTGGTGGCCACGTTCCTGCGGGGCCGCCCGACGGTGCTCGACGGGAAACTGGCCTGATGCCGGCCACCACCGGGACCCCCGGCCAGGCGGCGGCATCACCCGCGATCCTCGTCCTCGAGGACGGCACGACCTTCCACGGGACATCCTTCGGCGCTAGCGGCGGTGGGGAATCGTTGGGAGAAGTGGTCTTCAATACGGGGATGACCGGGTACCAGGAGACGCTGACCGACCCGTCATACTGCCGCCAGATCGTGGTCATGACCGCGCCGCATATCGGCAACACCGGCGTCAACGACGACGATCCAGAGTCCCGGCGCATCTGGGTCAGCGGCTACGTGGTCCGGGAGCCCGCCCGGATCGCCTCCAACTGGCGGTCGCGCCGGAGCCTGGATGACGAACTGCGGGCCCAGGGCGTGACCGGCATCGCGATCAGCGGCACTCGCGCGCTCACCAGGCACCTGCGGGACCGCGGCGCCATGCGGGCGGCGATCGCCACGGGCGGTGCCGATCCGGGCGAGGTGTTGCAGCGGGTGCTGGCCAGCCCCTCCATGGTTGGCGCGGATCTGGCCCGCGAGGTGTCCACCACCGCCCCGTACACCGTGGACCCGCCGGCCGGTGTCGCCGTCCGGTACCGGGTCGCCGCCGTTGACCTGGGCATCAAGACAGCGACGCCGCGCTCCATGGGGCTGCGTGGCTGCCAGGTGCGGGTGCTGCCGGCCACCAGCACCGCGGCCGAGATCCTGGCCGACCGCCCCGACGGGGTGTTCTTCTCCAACGGGCCCGGTGACCCGGCGGCGGCTGGTTACGCGGTCGAGGCCATGCGCGGCGTGCTCGCCGAGCGCGTCCCGGTGTTCGGCATCTGTTTGGGCAGCCAGATCCTCGGCCGGGCGCTCGGCCTGGGCACCTATAAGCTGCGGTTTGGGCATCGCGGCGTGAACCAGCCGGTCAAGGACCTGCGGAGCGGGCGGGTGCACATCACGAGCCACAACCACGGCTTCGCCGTGGCCATGCCGGAAGGCGGTGCGTTCCACACCCCCTTCGGCCGGGCCCAGGTCAGCCACGTGAACCTGAACGACGGCGTGGTCGAGGGGCTGCGGCTGCTGGACACCCCGGCCTTCAGCGTCCAGTACCACCCGGAGGCGGCCCCCGGGCCGCACGACGCCGTGGGCCTCTTCGACGAGTTCTGCGCTCTCATGGAGCGGGGGGCGCGCGATGCCTAAGCGGGAAGACATCAGGTCGGTGCTGGTCATCGGGTCCGGGCCGATCGTGATCGGCCAGGCCTGCGAGTTCGACTACTCCGGCACCCAGGCCTGCCGGGTGCTCCGGCAGGAAGGCATCAGGGTCAGCCTGGTCAACTCCAATCCGGCGACGATCATGACCGATCCGGAGTTCGCCGACGCCACCTATGTGGAGCCGATCACCCAGGACGTCCTGGAGAAGGTGATCGCCGCCGAGCGCCCGGATGCCGTGCTGCCGACGCTGGGCGGGCAGACCGCGCTGAACGCGGCCGTCGCCCTGCACGAGGCGGGCACGCTGACAGGTACGGGGTGGAACTGATCGGCGCTGACATCGAGGCGATCAAGGCGGGCGAGGACAGGAAGCGGTTCAAGGAGATCGTCACCGGCCTCGGTGCCGAAGTGCCAGAGAGCCACATCTGCCACAGCCTGGAGGAGTGCCAGCGGGCGGCGGAGCGGCTCGGCTACCCCTGGTCCTCAGGCCGTCGTTCACCCTCGGCGGCTCGGGCTCTGGCATCGCCTACCACGAGGACGACCTGCTGAGGATGGCCGGCGCCGGGCTGGATGCCAGCCCGGTCACCGAGGTGCTCCTCGAGGAGTCGATCATCGGCTGGAAGGAGTTCGAACTCGAGTTGATGCGGGACCGCCATGACAACGTCGTCGTGGTCTGCTCGATCGAAAACGTGAACCCGATGGGAGTGCACACCGGGACTCGGTGACGGTGGCGCCGGCGATGACTCTCACCGACCGCGAGTACCAGCACATGCGCGATACCGCCATCGCGGTGATCCGCGCCGTCGGCGTGGACACCGGTGGCTGCAACATCCAGTTCGCGGTGGACCCCGAGACGGGCCGGATGGTCGTCATCGAGATGAACCCCCGGGTGTCGCGGTCCTCGGCGCTGGCCTCCAAGGCCACCGGTTTCCCGATCGCCAAGATCGCCGCGCGGCTCGCCATCGGCTACACGCTCGACGAGATCCGCAACGACATAACCGGGGAGACTCCCGCCAGCTTCGAGCCGGCTCTCGACTACGTAGTCGTCAAGGTGCCACGGTTCGCATTCGAGAGATTCCCCGGCGCCGACCCGGTGCTGACCACGCACATGAAGTCGGTCGGCGAGGCCATGGCGATCGGCCGCAGCTTCCCGGAGGCGCTGCAGAAGGCGCTGCGCTCGCTGGAGAATCCCGCGGCTCCGTTCAGCTGGCGCCAGCCGCCGGGGGACAAGGCGGACCTGATCTCCCGCTGCGCGGTCCCGCACGACGGTCGCCTGGCCATGGTCCACCAGGCGATCCGCGCGGGCGCGACCACGGATGATCTGGCCGCCGCGACCGGCATCGACCCGTGGTTCCTCGACCAGATCCAGGCCATCGAAGAATTTGCTCAACGATTGACAGCGCTTCCTCTGGTCCTCACGGCCGGCGCCAGCGTGGGCGTGGTCCCGGCCGGCGCCAGGCGGGCGTGGTCCCGGCACGCGCGGCGCGGGCATGGTGCCGGCCGCCCTGGACGGGCTGGCCGCTGAACTGCTGCGGGCCGCGAAACAAGCCGGGTTCTCCGACGCGCAGATCGCCGAGATCTTGTGCACCAGGACCCGGCGCCAAGGATCCCCGGCCCCAAGGATCCCGGCCCCAAGGATCCCGGCCCCAAGGATCCCGGCAGGGATACAGCAAGAATACCGGCATCACGGAGTGCCGCCGTCCGCGAACTGCGGCACGCCCACGGGATCCGCCCCGTGTACCACATGGTCAACACCTGCGCGGCGGAGTTCGCCGCCCAGACGCCGTACCTCTATTCCACGTACGGACGGCGAGACCGGAGGTGCCCGGCGGCGAGGCCGGCCCAAGGTGATCATCCTGGGCAGCGGCCCCAACCGCATCGGCCAGGGCATCGAGTTCGACTATGCCTGCGTGCATGCCTCCTTCGCGCTGTCGCAGGCCGGTTACGAGACCGTCATGGTCAACTGCAACCCGGAAACTGTATCGACCGACTACGACACTTCCGGCCGGCTGTACTTCGAGCCGCTCACCCTGGAGGACGTGCTCGAGGTCGGTGCATGCGGAAACGCGGAGCGGGCCGGTGGCCGGCGTGATCGTGCAACTCGGCGGCCAGACCCCGCTGGGCCTGGCTGCGGCCGCTCGCCGCCCAGGGCGTCCCGATCGTGGGGGACCAGCCCCGAGGCGATCCACCTGGCCGAGGACCGGGGCGAGTTCGGCGCGGTGCTGGCCGCGGCCGGGCTGCCCGCGCCCCGGCCGGCCGGCGGTCTCGTTCGCGGGCGCCAAGGCCGTCGCGGACGAGATCGGCTACCCGGTGCTGGTGCGGCCCTCCTACGTGCTCGGCGGCCGCGGCATGGAGATCGTCTATGACGACGCCACCCTGGAGGCGTACGTGGGGCGGGCCACCGAGGCGAGCCCCGAGCATCCGGTGCTCATCGACAGGTTCCTCGATGACGCGATCGAGATCGACGTGGACGCGCTCTACGACGGCGGGGAACTGTTCCTCGGCGGCGTTATGGAACACATCGAGAGGCCGGCATTCATTCCGGGGACTCCGCGTGCGCGCTGCCGCCGATCACGCTCGGCCGCAGCGACATCGCGCGGATCCGCGAGTCCACCGAGGCCATCGCGCGCGGCGTCGGCGTCCGTGGCCTGCTGAACGTGCAGTACGCCCTGACGGCGGGGTCCTATTCGTGCTCGAGGCCAATCCGCGGGCATCGCGGACGGTGCCGTTCGTCTCCAAGGCCACCGCGACGCCGCTGGCCAGGCGGCCGCCCGGATCATGCTGGGCGCGACGGTCGCCGGGCTGAGGAGGAAGGCATGCTCCCCGCGGTGGGGACGGTGGCACCCTCCCGCTCGATGCGCCGATCGCCGTGAAGGAGGCCGTGCTCCCGTTCGGCCGGTTCCGTGACGCCCGGGGGCAGGGCGTGGACACCGTGCTCGGCCCCGAGATGCGCTCCACGGGCGAGGTCATGGGGATCGACGAGGTGTTCGGCACCGCGTACGCGAAGTCCCAGGCGGCCGCGTACGGGCCGCTGCCGGTCAAGGGCCGGGCGTTCGTGTCGGTCGCCAACCGGGACAAGCGCGCCATGGTGTTCCCCGTGAAGCGGCTCGCCGATCTGGGTTTTGAGATCTGGGCGACCCGGGGAACGGCTGAGGTGCTGCGGCGCAACGGGGTTCGTGCCACGATCGTGCGTAAGCACAGCGACGGCCCGGGCCCGGACGGCGAGCCGGACATCGTGGCCAGGATCCTGGCCGGGCAGGTGGACCTGATCGTGAACACGCCGTTCGGCAGTCCCGGGCAGTCGGGCCCGCGGCTGGACGGTTACGAGATCCGCACCGCCGCCGTGCGGTACGGGATTCCCTGCGTGACCACGGTCCAGGGCCTGGCCGCGGCGGTGCAGGGCATCGAGGCGATCACGCGTGGCGAGGTGGGGGTGCGATCGCTGCAGGAACACGCGACGAGGCTGCGCGAAGGCCGCGGCCAGGCGACCGGTGGTGAGTCGGCCGCGGGTCAGCCAGGCCCGGGTCAGGCGGCCGTGGCCAGGCGAGCACGGCGCCGTGACCGCCCGGGACGGCGAGCCGGGCGCGGACCCGGTGCAGGTGCAGATGCGCGGCACGGTACTCACCGTGCGCCAGGTGGACGCCTACTACGCGATGACGGTGGTCGCCCGGGCGATCGCGGCGCGGTTCCGGCCCGGCCAGTTCGTCGCGGTCGCCGTGGGCGGCCCGGAGACCTCCATGCTGCTGCGCCGCGCGTTCTCCATCCACGACGTGCGGCCCGACCACGGCGGCGCCGTGGAGTTCGTGTTCGCTGTGGTCGGGCGCCGGCACGCGATGGCTGGCCGAGCGCCGGACCAGGGACTACTCGACGTGGCCGGGCCGCTCGGGCGGCCGTTCCCGTGCCCCGCGACCCGGTGAGCTGCCTGCTGGTGGGCGGCGGCTACGGCAGCGCGCCGCTGTTCCCGCTGGCCGACCGGCTACGCGGCCGCGGCTGCACGGTGGACTTCCTGCTCGGCGCGGCGAGCGCGCGACCGGGTGTTCGGCGCGCTGACCGCGCGCCGGACCGGGCGCACGGCCATGGTCACCACCGAGGACGGTTCGTTGGGCGTCCGCGGGCTGGTCACCGACATGCTCAGCCAGGTGATCCACGAGGCGCGCACGGACGTGATCTACGCCTGCGGCCCGATGGGGATGCTGCGCGCAGGTCACCAGCCTGGCCAGCCGCTACGACATCCCGGTGCAGGCGCTGGTGGAGGAGTCCATGGCGTGCGGGATCGGGGTCTGCATGACCTGTGTGCTGCCGGTGGTAGGCGAGGACGGGGTTACCCGGATGGTGCGCTCCTGCGTGGACGGCCCGGTGTTCCGCGGCGACCTGGTGCGCTGGGACGACGTGGGCACGATCCCGTTCGACGCGCTCGGCGCGCCGGGCTGGAAGCCGCGCCCGCCGAGCCGCCAGGGTCGCCGGTCAGGGCGGCCCGGCTGCGCGGGGCGGGGGCAGCCCGGCCGGCACGGGCGCCGCCGGCCATGGGCAGCACCGGGCGCAGCGGGCGGAGGAGCGGGCCATGGCCGCTGACCTGCGGACCCGGCTGGGCCACGTGGAGCTGCCCAACCCCGGTCCTCACCGCGTCCGGGTGCGCCGGCGCGGGCCGCGAGCTGGCCCAGTTCTTCGACGTGGCCAAGATCGGTGCCATCGTCACCAAGTCGGTGCATGCTCGGACCGCGCGCAGGCCGGCCGACTCCGCGGATGGCCGAGACGCCGAGCGGCATGCTCAACTCGATCGGCCTGCAAGGCCCGGGGATCGACGCGTTCCTGCAGCGGGACCTGCCATGGTTGCTGTCGCATGGCGCGCGTGCCGTGGTGTCGATCGCGGGCGGCAGCGTCGACGAGTTCGCGGAGCTTGCCGCGCGGCTCTCCGACGCGGCCGGGATCACCGCGATCGAGGTCAACATCTCCTGCCCGAACGTGGAAGACAGGGGAGAGGTTTTCGCCTGTGATCCAGGAGCCGCGGCCACGGTGGTCGAGGCGGTGCGCGCCCGGGCGCGCTACGACCTCCCGGTGTTCGTGAAACTTTCACCGGACGTCACGGACATCGTGACGATCGCCCGGGCCTGCGTGGCGGCGGGCGCGGACGGTTTGTCGATGATCAACACCCTGCTCGGCATGGCGATCGACACCGAGACGATGCGCCCGGTGCTGGCCGGGGTCACCGGCGGCCTGTCCGGCCCGGCGATCCGGCCGGTGGCTGTACGGTGCATCTGGCAGGTCCGCAAGGCGCTGCCCGATGTGCCGATCATTGGTATGGGCGGCGTCCGCACCGGCCGGGACGCGTTCGAGCTCCTCCTGGCCGGCGCGGCCATGGTCAGCGTCGGGACCACGATTTTCCACGATCCCTCGGCCTGCATCCGGGTGCTCCGCGAGCTGGACGAGGAGCTCGCCAGCCGTGGGATCGAGCGGCTCGCGGATGTGGTGGGCCTGGCCCACGAACCGCGCACTTCCCAGGGGCGGCGGCTATCGGGAAACGCTAGGTAGTGCAGTACTTTTGAATTGGGGAGGATCTTTGAGCCAGCCTGCGCCGATAGCCGTCGCCCTCGACGCGCCCGACCTGGAGACCGCGGCACGCTGGGCGGGGCTCGTCACACCACACGTAAGCACCGTCAAGATCGGTCTGGAGATGTACCTCAGGTACGGGCCGGGGGTGGTGGCCTCGATCCGGGGCGCGAGCGGGGTCAACGTTTTCCTCGACCTGAAGCTGCACGACATCCCGGCGACCGTCGCGGGCGCCGCGCGCGCGGTGGCGCGGCTACGGCCGGAACTGGTCACGGTGCACGCGACGGCCGGTCCCAGGGCCATCCGCGCCGCGGTAGAGGCGGCCCCCGACATCAAGATCGCTGCAGTGACCGTGCTGACCTCGCTGAGTCCCGCGGACCTCAAGCGGATCGGCATGGCGGGCCCGATCCAGGACGCGGTGCGCCGGCTGGCCGTGCTCGCCGTCGCGGCGGGCGCGCGGGCACTGGTCTGCTCCCCGCGAGGTCGCGGCGGTGCGGGCGGAAGTCGGCCCCGGCATCATGCTCATCACGCCCGGAGTGCGCCCCGCTGGCCACGACCCTAACGATCAGGCGAGGGTGGCGACCCCTGAGGAAGCCCTGCGGGCGGGGGCCGACCTGCTGGTCATCGGCCGTCCGATCACCGGCGCGCCCGACCCCGGCGCGGCGGCCGCGGCGATAGCCGCGCCGCTGAGAAGGCTCCAGGCTGCCCCGGGGGTATCCGCCCGCTAAGCGAGTGCGCCCGACAAGTGCGCGGCGCCTGGCGGTGTGCTGTGGCGCTGTGCGTGTGCTGTGGCGGGCGTGGCGGCGGGCCTCTCGTGGCCGCCGGCCCGAATCATGGGGCCAGCGAGCCATCCCGGGAGGTCCGCGGCGGTTGTCCGGGCGGCCGGGCGCGGCCCGCTGGACCACCCCGGGTAGTCCCCGGGGCGGTCCCGGTGGTTCGGGCCTGTCCGGGCGGTCCGGGCCATCCAGGGCGCTGCCCAGGCGGTCCGGGGCCGAGGTGCTGGCATGAGGGCGAGGGTAGCTTGTTTGGTTACTCTAGGTATTCGGTCCCTTGCAAAGAGTAATAACGTGTAATTTATGACGTAACAAACGGGCGTTTGCGTTGCCCTCACGGTCTGAACTCGCTACTTTCCCTTCCCGACCGCATTTTTCGATTCGAAACCCGAGGTGACCCGGAGTGGCTCTTCCTCCCCTCACTCCCGATCAACGAGCAGCAGCCCTAGAGAAGGCGGCCCGGGCGCGTAAGGAACGCGCCGAAGTCAAGAGCCGCCTCAAGCAGGCTAAGATCAGCCTGTCCCAAGTCCTCAAGGATGGCCAGAGCGATGACATCGTCGGAAAGATGAAAGTCTCCGCTCTGCTCGAGGCCGTCCCAGGGATCGGCAAGGTACGTGCCCGGCAGATCATGGAGCGGCTCGGCATCGCCGAATCGCGCCGTGTGCGTGGCCTGGGCGCTAACCAGCGCGCCGCCCTGGAGAATGAGTTCAGCGGCGGTGATATCTGACCCAGCCTGAGGAGCCCAGGGACGGGCGCGGGGGACAGGGGTCCACGGCCGATTCGGGCGCTCATCGCGCACGCGGTACCGCGCTTGTCCGGGGGGGCTGCGGTTCCGGACTACTGACTGTGCTTTCCGGCCCTTCCGGCGTCGGCAAGAGCACCGTCGTCGCGGGTCTCCGGAAGGAATGCCCGGAAATCTGGCTCTCGGTGTCCGTAACCACCCGGCCGCCGAGGCCCAGTGAAGTTCACGGGCGTGAGTACCACTTTGTCAGCGACGCTGAGTTCGACGCGATGCTGGCCCGCGGGGAGTTCCTCGAATGGGCCAGATTCGCGGACCACCGGTATGGCACCCCGCGCGCACCGGTCGAAGAGAAGCTGGCGGCGGGGATCCCCGCTCTCCTGGAGATCGACCTCGCGGGGGCCAGGCAGGTCCGGCGGGCGGTGCCTGACGCCCTCCTGGTGTTCCTGGCGCCACCGTCCTGGGCGGAACTGGTGCGCAGGCTCACCGGCCGTGGGACCGAGCCCCCCGACCTGGTCGAGCGCAGGCTGGCCGCGGCCAGGGTGGAACTCGCCGCGGAACCGGAATTCGACGTGACGCTGGTGAACACGTCCGTCGAAGATGTCTGTGACCAACTGGTAGCCTTGATCCTGGCCTAGTCTGGCCAATCATGCGTTGCTCGAAACGCTCTTCAATAACGGAAGGCACACGGTGGCAGGTATTCCCGCTGCGGAAGGCATCACTAACCCGCCGATCGACGATCTGCTCGATGTCGTGAACAGCAAGTACCGGCTCGTCATCATGGCCGCGAAGCGGGCGCGGCAGATCAACGCCTACTACGCTCAGCTCGGCGAGGGTCTCCTTGAGTACGTGGGCCCGCTCGTGGAAACCCGGGTCCAGGAGAAGCCGCTGTCCATTTCGCTCCGCGAGATCCGGCAGCGCCTGCTGACCGCTACGGACATCGTGGAGCCCTGACCGGCTGACCCTGGCTGGGCACATGTCAGCGCGCATCGTTCTCGGGGTGGGGGCGGGGATTGCCGCCTACAAGGCCTGCGAGCTGCTCCGGCGGCTTACTGAGGCGGGTCATCAGGTCCGCGTCGTGCCAACCCGTGATTCGCTGCGCTTCGTTGGGGCGGCGACCTGGGCTGCCCTGTCCGGGCAGCCGGCCACCTCCGACGCATGGGACGACGTCCATGAGGTTCCCCATGTGCGGCTGGGCCAGGCGGCTGACCTCGTTCTGGTGGCGCCGGCCACGGCCGACGTGCTCGCTCGCGCGGCGGGCGGCATGGCCGATGACCTCCTCACGGCGATCCTGCTGACCGCCCGCTGCCCGGTGGTGTTCGCACCGGCCATGCACACCGAGATGTGGGAGCATCCGGCGACCCAGGCCAACGTGAGTACGCTACGCGGCCGGGGGTGCCTGGTCCTGGAACCCGCCACCGGCCGCCTGACCGGCAGCGACAGTGGCCCAGGTCGGCTGCCCGAGCCCGCCGAGCTCTATCAGGTGGCCATCCGCGTGCTGGCCCGGGGTGTCGGCGGGCTCCGCCCCGACCTGGGCGGCCGCCGCGTCGTCGTGTCCGCCGGGGGGACGAGGGAAGAACTCGATCCCGTCCGGTTCCTGGGCAACTGGTCCTCGGGGCGTCAGGGGTACGCGCTGGCCCGCACCGCGACCGCCCGGGGAGCGGACGTGACCCTGGTGGCGGCGAATGTCGACCTAGATGACCCGGCCGGCGCCCGCATCCTCCGCGTGACCTCGGCCTTCCAGATGCGCGACGCCGTGATTTCCGCCGCGCAGGATGCGGATGCGGTGGTGATGGCGGCGGCCGTCGCCGACTACCGCCCGGCGGCCAGGAGCGACTCGAAGCTCAAGAAGACCGGTACTGCCCCGGAGCCCATCGTGCTCACGGAGAATCCGGACATACTGCGCGAGCTGTCCCGGGAGCGAAGGCGGCCCGGCCAGGTCATCGTGGGCTTCGCCGCCGAGACCGACGGCGCGGCCGACGCCAGCCGCGCCAAGCTGGCCGCCAAGGGCTGTGACCTGCTCGTTGTCAACCAGGTCGGAGCCGGGCGCGCGTTCGGGACCAGCGAGAACGAGGCGGTCGTGTTCGCCGCCGACGGGTCGGTGACCGAGGTTCCCCTGGGGCCCAAGGAGGCGCTCGCGGACACAGTCTGGGACCTGGTCGTGGCCCGGCTTCAGCGGTGAGCCATTCGATGGCCGCCTTGCCCGGGTTCCGCCCCAGCGGGTCATCCGGCCCGGCTACACTTCGGCGAGGCCTACGCACAGCAGAAATGGGAGTCCGGTGGCTCGACGTCTCTTTACCTCCGAGTCGGTGACGGAGGGACATCCTGACAAGATGGCGGATCAGATAAGTGATGCCATCCTCGACTCGATGATCAAGGATGACCCGGGCAGCCATGTCGCCGTGGAGACCCTGATCACCACCGGTCAGGTACACGTGGCGGGCGAGGTGACCACGCAGACGTACGTAGACATCCCTGGCATCATCCGGGAAAAGATCCTGGAAATCGGGTACGACTCCTCGACCAAGGGCTACGACGGCGCATCCTGCGGCGTGTCGGTGTCGATCGGCTCCCAGTCCCCGGACATCGCCCAGGGCGTGCTCCAGGCTTTCGAGCACCGCGAGGGCGAGGGCTCCCGCGAACTCGACGAACTGGACCGGCAAGGCGCTGGTGACCAGGGCCTCATGTTCGGGTTCGCGTGCCGGGAGACCCCCGAGCTGATGCCGATGCCGATCATGCTGGCGCACCGGCTCGCCCGCCGCCTGACCGAGGTCAGGCGCAGCGGCGATGTCCCGTACCTGCGTCCCGACGGCAAGACCCAGGTGACGATCGAGTACGCCGGGAATGAGCCGGTGCGGCTGGACACGGTCGTGGTGTCGGCCCAGCATGCGCCGGACATCGACCTGAGGGAACTGCTCACCCCGGATGTTCGCGACTACGTGGTCAACCCGGTTCTCGAGAACCTGCAGATCGACACGTCGGGATACCGGCTGCTGGTGAACCCCACCGGCCGGTTCGAGATTGGCGGCCCTATGGGGGACGCCGGACTGACCGGGCGCAAGATCATCATCGACACGTACGGCGGGATGGCCAGGCACGGCGGCGGAGCGTTCTCCGGCAAGGACCCCTCCAAGGTGGACCGGAGCGCCGCCTACGCCATGCGCTGGGTGGCCAAGAACGTCGTCGCGGCGGGCCTCGCCGACCGGTGCGAGACGCAGGTCGCCTACGCGATCGGTAAGGCCAAGCCGGTTGGCCTGTTCGTAGAGTGCTTTGGCACCGAGCAGTTGCCCGTGGAGCGCATCCAGGACGCGGTGCTCCGGGTCTTCGACCTGCGCCCGGCAGCGATCATCCGGGACCTGGACCTGCTCCGCCCCATCTATTCGCAGACCGCCTCCTACGGGCACTTTGGCCGCGAGGAGCCGGATTTCTCCTGGGAGCGGACTGACCGGGCGGATATCCTTCGCTCGGCGGCGGGGCTCTGACCGCGCGTCTCGGGCACGCCGACAGCCGCTGACCGGCTGGCGCCTGCTGGCGAGAACACGCCTGCCGGCTGAATCTTGCGTTTGTGCCCCAATGGGCACAAACGGTGACTGTTTTCCCTAGACACCACCTAACACGACCTTTTACGCTCATGGCGCGGTGTCGGTGCCAAGACCCCCGGAGCCCGAGTCGTGTCGTCATCAAGCAGTCATGCGGCGAGCCTGCCGTCGTCCCCGGACGGTGTTCCTGGTGGCCTATTCACGGGGAACACCCCGCCGCCGCCCGCGAGGCGGCCACGGCGGCTCCCCTGGGGCCGCAACGGGTACGCCACGGCCGCGCTGATCAGCGGTGCCCTGGGGGCGGCCCTGGTGACGATCCTGGTGAGCCTGGTCTGCGGCGTGCTGGGCCTGCTCCGGGCCAGGCGCGGCGGCCCCGGCGCGGCCGGGAAGGTGCGGTGCTGGCTCGGCATGACCCTCGCCCTCTGCTGGGCTGTGATCGCCGGGTACCTGGCGCCTCACCTCGCCCGTGCGGCCGACCCAGGCTGCGTGGCCTACAAGGGTGCGGCGCTGGTCGCCTACCGGAGGGTCATCGCCGACTTCAGGGCGGGCGCGGAAGACGAAGGGACGGCCCACGACCTGACGTCGGCCATCCGCCAGCTAGACGAAGCCGCGGCCGCGAGCCAGAGTGGGACCGCGACGGGCTCGCTCACCGCGCTGTCAACACAGCTCCGGACGGTCCTCTCCGATGTCCGGACCGGCACGCCAGTACCCCAGGCGGCCCTGCGCAAATTGAACCACGATGCGGAACTCGCCGACGGGGCATGCGGCACCGTCCGGTTGTAGCCAGGCCGGCGCACCGGCGGCTGGCCTGGCTGCCGTCAGCCCGGTGTGAGCGGCGGTCTGGCCGGTCCAGCGGGCGGCGGGCACGGGCCGTCCTGTCCTCTGGTAGGACAGGACCGTGGCACGGGTGGCAGGGGCAGCGAAGCAGACTAGGTCCGCTGCCGGTACCCTGCCGGTCGCGCGGGTAGCGGTGGACATCGCGCTGGCCCACCTCGACCGGCCGTTCGACTACCTGGTGCCGGAGCGGCTCGCCGAGGACGCCGTGCCGGGCTGCCGGGTGCGCGTCCGGTTCGCGGGCCAGTTGACCGGCGGCT
Source organism: uncultured Actinomycetes bacterium (assembly GCA_963822825.1). Taxonomy (GTDB): domain Bacteria; phylum Actinomycetota; class Actinomycetes; order Streptosporangiales; family Streptosporangiaceae; genus JAWWPY01. The sequence goes on from CAWGIW010000025.1 coordinate 518,415, forward strand.
ACCTGCTCGAACGAGCCGCGTCCAGCGAGCATCCGGGCAGGCTGGCTGCCCTGGAGCGCGTGGTCTCGCCCGAGCCGGTGCTCAGCCCGGAGATCGCCGCCCTGGCCCGCGAGGTGGCCGACCGGTATGCCGGCACCATGGCCGACGTGCTGCGGCTGGCCATCCCGCCCAGGCACGCGCGCGCCGAGGCGGCAGCGTCCGGGCAGAGCGCCCCGCACCGCACGGCCGCCGGGCCGGGGGACCGCCTGGCCGGGCCGGGGGACCGCCTGGCCGGGCCGGGGGACCGCCGGGATGAGCCGGGGGGTCCGCCCGGGGGGGTGCCGCTGGAACCGGGTCCGTGGGCGCGTTATGCCTCGGGCCGGGCATTCCTGGCCGCCCTGGCCGATGGGAGGGCGCCGCGAGCGGTGTGGTCGGCCCTGCCCGGCCCGCACTGGCCGGAGGAGATCGCCCGCGCGGCCGTGGCCACGGCCGCGGGCGGCCGTGGCACGCTGATCGTGGTCCCTGACGGCCGCGACCTCGACCAGATCGACGCGGCCCTGGGGGACGTGCTGGGCCCGGGCCGGCACGTCACCCTGGCCGCCGACCTCGGGCCTGCCGAGCGCTACCGCCGCTGGCTGGCCGTCCGGCGCGGCGTGACCAAGGTGGTGGCGGGCACCCGGGCCACGATGTTCGCACCGGTCAGCGAGCTCGGCCTGGTGGTGATCTGGGACGACGGCGACGACCTGCACGCCGAGCCGCGCGCTCCGTACCCGCACGCACGGGAGGTCCTGGCCCTGCGTGCCCACCGCCTGGGCGCGGCCGCGCTGATCGGGGGATTCGCCCGGACGGCCGAGGCGACCAGCCTGGTCGCCAGCGGCTGGGCGGTGGCGGTCACCGCCGCGCGCCAGGTGGTGCGGGAAAGCGCCCCGCAGGTCCGGCCAGCGGGTGCCGATGCCGAACTGGCCAGGGATGAAGCCGCCCGGTCGGCTCGCCTGCCCAGCCTTGCCCTGCGTACCGTCCGGGACGGGCTCAGCCGCGGCCCGGTCCTGGTCCAGGTGCCCCGGCGCGGCTACGTCGTTGCCGCCGGCTGCGAGCGCTGCCGGGAACGGGCCCGCTGCCGGACATGTGGCGGCCCGCAAGCCCTCGAACAGGCGGGCGCCGCGGTGCGCTGCCGGTGGTGCGGGACCGCCGATCCCGCGTGGCGTTGCCCCCGGTGCGGGCACCCGAGGGTCCGCGCCCTGGTGACGGGGGCCGGGCGCACCGCGGAGGAACTGGGCCGCGCCTTCCCCGCTGTTCCGCTGCTGACCTCGGGTGGCGCGGACACCATCCCAGCGGTCCCCGCCACCCCGGCGCTCATCGTGGCCACCCCGGGAGCCGAGCCCAGCGTCGCCGGCGGGTACGCCGCCGCACTGCTGCTCGACGGCTGGGTGCTGCTCGGCCGGCCCGGGCTGCGCGCCGCCGAGGAAGCCCTGCGCCGCTGGATGAATGCTGCCGTCCTCGTCGTGCCCGCCGCGGCCGGCGGCGCGGTGGTGGTCGTCGCGGATGCCGGGATTCCCGCCGTGCAGGCGCTGGTCCGGTGGGATCCTGTCACGCACTCAGAGCGAGAGCTTTCCGAACGCAACGAGCTGCGCTTCCCCCCGGCCGTCCGGATGGCATCCCTCACCGGCCCGGTCGATGCGGTCACGGCCCTGCTGGATGCCGCATCGATGCCGGGGGCGGCGGAGGTGCTCGGGCCGGTTTCCGGCGGCCATCCCGGTCCCAATTCTCCCGGAAGCACCCTTCCGGAGAGCGTCCGCATGCTTGTCCGAGTGCCCAGGCCAGCAGGGTCGGCGCTGGCGCGCGCCCTGCACGACGCCCAGGCTGTGCGCAGCGCGCGCAAGGACGCCGGGGCCGTCCGGGTCCAGCTCGACCCGCCGGAGCTGATCTGAGTTCTGCCGGGAAGGCCGTAGGGTGCTTGGGTGGCCACCTCACGACGGAACCCACGCTCAAGGGCCAGGCGGAGCCCGCACCGGGGGGCAGAGACCGCCGGCCGCCAGAGCACAGAGCATGAAGGCCCGGCCGAGGATGGCCTGGGCCCGGGAGGCCTGGGCGAGGGAGATCTGGGCCCAGGAGACTGGGCCGCCAGAGAGCCCGGCTCCGGGAGCAAGGGAACGCGGCGGCTCCCTCCGGTCCGGCTCGCCCCGAGGGATGAGCTGGCGGCCTCGGCTCGGGTAGCGCCGTTGCTGCGGGCCGCCCGGGACGTCGCCCGCTGGGCGGGGAGGGGACGCAGGCCGACCGCGAAGGGCGCGCTGCGCCGCGCCGACGCGGCGGCCGCGGCGGCAGATCTGGAGCTGGCGCCAGCGGAAGTCAACGCCGCGTTCCGGGTGGCCATGGCCACCCGGATGCTGGTGCTCGCCGGGGGTACGGCGAGACCGGGTGACCGCTTGGACGTGCTCGCGACCGGCAACGCTGAGGATGTGCTGGCCGTCTGGGGCGAGGCGCTCTCGGTGATGCTCGATGCCGAGGATCTCGATGGCATGGCGACCGCCCTGTACACGGTGGGCCGCCCGGTGCGGATGGACTCACTCTTCGAGGCCTACCTAGCCGCCGCGGGCGCGCGGCCTCCCGAGCCGGACCCGGCCGGAGGGCCGGGCGGCAAGGATCACGGCGCGGCGCTGTCCTCGGCCCTGGAAACGCTCGCTGACCTTGGGGTGGTCGAACTCGATGCCGCCGAGCCCGGGACGGACGACAGCGGCAGCGGGCTGACGGTCACGCTGTCCAGGCTCGGCGTCTGGGGAGTCCACCGAAGGCTCCGCGCGGAGGGCTGGCACGCCCCAGTGCTCGGCGGCGGCGCCCGGGGCGACGCGGCCGCCCTGCTGGCCACGCTGGCCAGCTGCGATGCGGAGGACGGGGAGGCAGAGATCGCCGCCTGGCTCGCGGCCCGCAGCCCGGAGCAGGCCGCGGCCGAGCTGATCGAGGCGGCCAGGCACGGGTCGCCCGGGCTGCGCGGCGCCGGCTTCGCGGTGCTTGACCGGATCGGCGAGGATGCCGTGACCATGGTCCGGACCGCGCTCGAGGAGCCTGTGCTGCGCGCGCACGCGGCGGTCTGGCTGCATGAGCACGGGGAGGACGCCGAATTGCGCCGGGAGGATCGCGCCTGGCTGCTCGTTGACCTGGGGGCCGGGCTGCTCGAAGAGGCCGACCCGCAGGATGTGGTGGCCGAACTGCTGCCCGACGTGCCCCCGGGCGCGCAAGCCGAGCTGGTCGCCGGGCTCTGGCAGGTAAGTCATCCAGGCGTGACCGACCTGCTGACCGCGTTGAGCGATCATCACCCCGATCAAGCCGTGGCCAGGGCGGCCCGCAAGGCAGCGTTCAAGGCTCGTTCGTCATCGGCTCTAGCGGAGCCCCAGAGTCCATAAACTTGATGGGGGTAGCGGGCCCGGCCATGCGGGCCTCACGGGAAGGGTGGTGCGCTATCAGCGTCAAGCCGATCCGCATTTTCGGCGACCCGGTGCTGCGCACCCCGGCGGAGCCGGTGCGCGACTTCGATGCCGAGCTGCGCAAGCTCGTCAAGGACCTCACCGACACGATGATGGACGCGCCGGGAGTGGGTTTGGCCGCGCCGCAAATCGGCGTGGGCCTGCGCGTCTTCACTTACTACGTTGATGACGAGCTGGGGTACCTGATCAATCCGTCCCTGGACCTGTCAGAAGAGCAGGAGACCGACGACGAGGGCTGCCTGTCGTTCCCAGGCCTGGCCTTCCCGACACCGCGTGCCTACGGCGTGGCCGCCAAGGGTTTCGACATGCACGGCGAGCCGGTCACGCTGCAGGGCAGCGGGCATCTCGCCCGGTGCGTGCAGCATGAGACTGACCATCTGGACGGGGTGCTGTTCATCGACCGGCTTGATCCCGTCCAGCACAAGCTGGCGATGAAAGCGATCCGCGAAGCGGAGTGGTGGGGCGAGCCGGTCCCGGAAATCCGCGTCTCGCCGCACGCGACACGGGGCAAGGCTTTCTAGGGTGGGCCCGCAGGCTGGCCGCGTGGGCCGCGGGAAGGCCGCCTAGCGTATGCGCCTGGTGTTCGCTGGTACCCCGCGGGTGGCTGTGCCCGCGCTGGACGTCCTGCTGCGGTCCACGCACGAGGTGGCGGCCGTGGTCACCCGGCCAGACGCACCGGCCGGCCGCGGCCTGCGTTTCGCTCCCAGCCCGGTGGCTGAGCGTGCCGCCGAGGCAGGCCTGGAAGTGCTCAAGCCCGCCCGGCCGCGCGACCCTGATTTCCTCGAGCGGCTGCGGGCCATCGGGCCGGACTGCTGTCCCGTCACCGCGTACGGTGCGCTGATCCCGCGGGCGGCGCTGGACATTCCCGCGTACGGCTGGGTGAACCTGCATTTCTCGGTGCTGCCCGCTTGGCGGGGAGCCGCCCCGGTGCAGCACGCCATCCTGCACGGAGACGACATCACCGGAGCGACCACCTTCCGGCTCGTCGCGGAGCTGGACGCGGGTCCGGTCTTCGGCGTGCTCACCGAGCCGATCGGCCCTCGGGACACGGCCGGTGAGCTGCTGGCCAGGCTGGCCGAATCGGGTGCCGAGCTGCTCGTCGCCACGCTCGACGGGATCGAGTCGGGGCAGCTTGAGGCGCGGCCCCAGCCATCCGAGGGGGTCAGCTACGCCCCCAAGGTCACGGTCGAGGATGCGCGCGTCCACTGGGACCGGCCGGCCATCGCGGTAGACCGGCAGATCCGCGCGTGCACGCCCGTTCCCGGGGCCTGGACCGTGTTCGGCTCGGCCAGGCTCAAGCTGTGGCCGCTGGCCAACGCCGCGCCCGGCCCGGCAGGCCCCGGTGGCGCTGACGACAGGCCGCTCGACGCCGGGGAACTGCGTGTGCGGCGCTCAAGGGTGCTCGTCGGCACGGCGACGGGACCTGTCGAGCTTGGCGACGTGCAGCCGGACGGCAAGCGGCGGATGATCGCCGCGGCCTGGGCCCGTGGGCTCCATCTGGACTCCGGCACGGTCCATTCGGAGAGTGCGGTGCTCGGCTGACATGGCAGCGGCATCCCGTGGCCGTGCCCAGCCAGCCAGATCCGGTGGTGGCACCCGGCCGGCCGCGTCCGGCGGCCCGCAGCCAGCTGCGTCGGGCGGCGCCCGGCTGCGTCTGGTGGCCCGCGGTCGGCTGCGTCCGGTGGCCCGCGGTCGGCGGCGCGCACGCGGACAGACCCGGCCCGGCGGGCCGCCTTTGATGTGCTGCTGGCCGTGGAGGAGCGGGACGCCTACGCGAACCTGCTGCTCCCGTCGGTTCTCACCGAACGGGAACTGACCGGCCGGGACGCGGCGCTGGCCACCGAGCTGACCTATGGAACCTTGCGCGGCCGGGGTACCTACGACGCCATCCTCGGCGTGTGCAGCGACCGCGGCCTGGACCGGATCGACCCGCCGCTGCGGGAAGTGCTCCGCCTCGGCGTCCACCAGCTTCTCGCCACCCGGGTTCGCGCGCACGCCGCGGTCGCCACCTCGGTCGATCTGGCCAAAGACGTGGCGGGCCATCGCAGCGCCGGCTTCGTCAACGCGGTACTGCGCCGGGTGGCGACCCGGGACATGGAAACCTGGATCAGTGTCGCTGCCCCCAGCCGGGAAGCCGACCCGCTCGGTCATCTGGTCGTCCGGTACAGCCATCCCAGGTGGATTGTGACGGCGCTGAGCGAGTCGCTGGGTGAGACGCCCGGCGGTGACGCGGCGGGCGGCCTGGCTGAAACCGAAGCGGCCCTGGCCGCGGACAGCGTCAGGCCGCAGGTCACTCTCTGCGTGGTACCCGGGCTGGCCGACCCCGCCGAACTCGTGACCGGCGATGGCGAACTGGCCCGATGGTCCCCGTTCGGCGCCTATCTTGACGGCGGCGATCCAGCGGCCGTCCCGGCGGTCAGAGAGGGCCGTGCCGCGGTCCAGGACGAGGCCAGCCAGCTGGTGGCCCTGGCTCTGGCCCGGGCCGGGGTGATAGGGCAGGACACGCGGTGGCTGGACCTGTGCGCCGGGCCTGGCGGCAAGGCGCGGCTGCTCGCGGGGCTGGCGGCCGGCCGCGGCGCCCGGCTGGTCGCCGCCGACAAGCGCCTGCACCGGGCCCGGCTGACGGCAGCCGCGGTCACCGGCACCGCCGCCGCGGCGGCGGTGGCCGCCGACGGGACGATTCCGCCATGGCCGCCCGCAACCTTCGACCGGGTACTCGCCGACGTCCCGTGCTCGGGGCTCGGCGCGCTCCGCCGGCGCCCGGAGGCGCGCTGGCGCAAGGCACCGGGGGACATCGCGGGCCTGGGCGACCTGCAGCGCAAACTGCTCGCGGCCGCACTGGACTCGGCCCGCCCCGGCGGCGTAGTCGGCTACGTGACCTGTTCTCCGCACCTGGCCGAGACCCGCGCGGTCGTGGCCGACGTTCTGCGCAGGCGCGGCGACATCGCAGTGCTCGACGCCCCGGCCGTGCTCCCCGAGATCCCGGGCCTGCGCTGCCCGGCGCCTGACGGTAGGTACGCCCAGTTCTGGCCGCACCGGCACGGAACCGACGCTATCTTCCTCGCTTTGCTCCAGCGCCGCGGCTGACGGGGAACCGTGGCCAGTGACGGCACCTGGCGGGTGCCCCTCGCGGTCTGGCCGGGAAGGTCCAAGTTCCGTCACGTGGAGGAGCCGTAGGGGCGTGGGCACGGGCGCGGTCCGGTCTCCTGGGTGGGTGGCGTCTGGCTGGTCGCCGGAAACTGCGGGGCGGGTAGGTTCTTTACCTGCCACACGGCTCGCGCGAGCTGGGCCTTGGTGCTGGGAAGAATCGGCAAGGCACGCCGCACCGGGAACCCGAACGCGGACGAGAGGTCGCCGAAGGTGGCGCGGCGCCATGCGCTGAGATTCGGGATGGCGACGCCGGTCAGCGTCTCAAGGAATCGCAGGACCGACGTGTGGTCGAAGGTCTCGCTGGCGATCCAGCCGCCCTGGGTCCAGGGTGAGACGATGATGCACGGCACCCGGAAGCCGGCCCCGATCGGCAGGCCGTCAACGTATTCCAGGGCGGTGCCAGCCGGTGCCGTCGGCGGTGCCACATGGTCGAACAGGCCGTCGTTCTCGTCATAGTTGAGGATGAACACCGTCGTGGCCCAGACATCCGGATTGCTCGCGATCGCATCGATCTTGCTGGCGACGAAATCGGCACCCGCGGCCGGAAGGTAGTCCGGGTGCTCGCACTGGTAGCTCGTCGGGATGATCCACGAGACGGTCGGCAGCCGGTCATGCGCGGCGTCGTACTCGAATTGCCCGGCGGCGTAATTGCGCATGCCACTGCGGTAAAGCGTCGATGCAACTGGCGCCTCCCTGAAGACCTGGAACATTTCGAGCAGGTTGCAATCGTAGTTGTTAACTTCCTGATAGACCTGCCAGCTCACATCCGCTGCGGTCAGTGCTTCCGGGTAGCTTGGCCAGGTGTATGGGGTGGGATCGACGTTGCTGATGATCGGCCCGCCATTGTCGCCGAGCGGGTCGATTGTCCCGCTCATGTGGTAAAGCCTGTTTGGCCAGGTCGGGCCCAGGACCGAGCAGTGGTAGTTGTCGCAGATCGTGAACGACTCGGCCAGCGCGAACTGGAACGGTATGTCTTCGCGTTCGTAGTACCCCATGGTGAAGGATCCGTTGACGCCGTCCGCCGCGACATGGGAGGGCACCCAGTTGTCCATCCTCCCGCTGTCCCAGGCCGAGTGCTGGACCGCCCAGGTGTGGCTGGTGGAGGGGATGGCCTGCGCGTTTGTCGTCTGGGTATCCAGGTGGAAGGGCAGCAGGTAGCCGTCGGGATTGTTCGGGTCGGGCTGGTAGAAGACCGGCCGGCCGCCGCTCAGCGTGATGGCGGTGGGGTCGGAAAATCCGCGGACCCCGGGCAGTGTCCCGAAATAGTGATCGAATGAACGGTTTTCCTGCATGAGGATGACGACGTGCTTGATGTCTTTCAGGCTGCCCTTTCGCTGCGGCGGCCCGGCGGCCAGCGCGCGGCGTACGTTTGATGGCAGGAATTCTGCCGCGAAAGCTGCCGTGGCCGCTGTGCCAGCACTGGCCAGGAGGTGGCGGCGGGTCATCTCGGGCATTGGGCGATACTCCCGTCCGAAGGTGACGATAAATGCCGGATCATACGCTCCGCGCCGCACCAGCCTGTTCAAGACCATAATGCAAAGGTGGAAGTGTTAGGTGAATACTCCGGGCCTGGTACTGCAGCCGTAGATCGTGATCATGGGTGATGCAGGTGTGGTGCCGTGTGTTCCGCGCCGGAACGGCGACCTGGTGAGTGGGTCAGGCGGTCAGGGCGGCGGTCAGGTCGATCTGGACCAGCTGTCCGTGGCCGGATTCGACGATCGTGATGTGGTGCGGTGGGGACGGGCGGGCTTACCGCGCTCCAGTGAGCGCCCGCCCGGCACCGGCCCGCAGGCGGATGGAGCCGATGTCGGCCTTCTGTCCTTCCGCGTAGCCGGCCCCGTAACCGTTGCCGCTGTACGTCAGGCGGGCCTTGCGGGTGAGCGGGTACGCCTGCTCGATGTTGCGGCGGATGACCTGCCGCCGGTCGGCCAGCACGAGCGCGGCCCGGGAACCGGAGGCAGCAGCGGGCGACGTGGCCGCGCTCGCGGCCCTATGCTCCGCATCCCGGACCCGGGAGACCACGGCGGTGGCAAACCCGAGCAGCCAACTGCGCCGCCAGGCCCGCGGGCTGCGGCTCCAGCCCGGAACCTGGGCGGCGGCCAGGCCCTGCCACATCTGCACCAGCAGCGAGGTGTAGAGGACATCGGCCCGCTCGATGTCGGAGGCGAACCCGAACACATGGATCCGGGCGCCAGGATCAGTGCGCGGCAGCACGACGCACTGGCAGCGCATCGCCGAGGCGAGGCCGCACAGCAGGTGCGCCTGGACGCGCGCCCACGGGTTGTCGATGTCCAGGACCCGGTCGTCCGGGCGATCGGTCTCGGGCCGCTCGGCGGCGAGCAGCGCGCGGTCGATTCCGTACTTGGCCATCAGTTCGGCGGCCTTGGCCGTCAGCGCCTGCGCCTCGGCGGGCGTGACCCCCTGGGCCTCGGCCTTCGCGAGCAGCTTGCGGACGCGGGCGAGCAGCGTGTCCGTCGGCTGGGTTCCGGCCTGCGCTCCTGCTGCCTGGGAATTCACGAAACGGTCTCCTGTTCAGGGAGGGGGATCGAATACGTGATCGAACGTTATCCGGCGGTTCTGACATTTTCTGCGCCGAGGCCGGCGCTGGCGGCACCTTACCGCCGCGGCGGGGCAGTCGCCCCGGTCCAGGGCACACATCTCACCCGGGACGTCCCCCACGCGGGGCGCCCGGGGCGGCCTAGACTCGGCGCCATGGCCGTCCAAATGGCACCAAGCATCCTGGCCTCGGACTTCGCCAGGCTGGCCGACGAGGCCGAGGCGGTCTCCGGCGTGGCCGACTGGCTGCACGTCGATGTGATGGACAACCACTTCGTGCCCAACCTCACCATCGGCCTCCCGGTGGTCGAAGCACTGCTCAAGCACGCCGCCCTGCCACTTGACTGTCACCTGATGATCGAGGATCCGGACCGCTGGGCACCCGCTTACGCGGAGGCGGGCGCGCGCAATGTCACGATCCACGCCGAGGCGGCGCGGTCACCGGTGCGGGCGCTCCGGATGATCAGGTCAGCGGGGGCGAGGGCCGGGACTCGGCGATCAATCCCGTGACGCCGGTGGAACCGTTCGCCGATCTGCTGCCCGAGATCGACATGTTGCTGCTGATGACCGTCGAGCCCGGGTTCGGCGGCCAGCCTTTCCTCGACATGGTGCTGCCGAAGCTGCGCCGCGCCCGCGCGCTGGTCAGCAAGCACGGCGCCGGCGTGTGGCTGCAGGTGGATGGCGGGGTGAGCGCGGACACCATCGAGCGCTGCGCCGACGCGGGCGCGGACGTGTTCGTGGCGGGTTCCGCGGTGTACAGCGCGGATGATCCGGCCGCCGCTGTCCAGGCCCTGCGCGCGCAGGCCCAGCGCGCCACCGCGCACGCGTCCTGGCCGGACGGCCGACTGACCCCGGTTTCCGTTGAGTCCGTTAAGTGGAGCGTGTGTCAATGCCCTGGAAGGTCGTATCCGAACGGCCGCTCTACACCGATGAGTGGCTGGACATAAGGATCGCGGATATCGAGCTGCCCGACGGGCGCCACCTCGCGCACCGCTCGATCCGGACTCCGGCCGGGGCGGGTGTGCTGGCTCTCGACAGCGATCAGCGGGTGCTGCTCATCTGGCGGCACCGCTTCATCACCGGCACCTGGGGCTGGGAGATCCCGATGGGGAAGGTCGAGGAACGCGAGTCGCCCGCGGACGCCGCCGCGCGTGAGTTCGAGGAGGAGACCGGGTGGCGGGCGGGACCGCTGCGGCATCTGATGCACATTCACCCCACGCCTGGCCTGACCAACTCCGAGCACCACGTCTACCGGGCCGACGGGGCCACCCGCCTCGGGGACCCCGTGGACGGCTTCGAGTCGGAACGGATTGCCTGGGTGCCACTGGCGGACGTGCGGGCCCTGATTGACCGGGGGGAAATCGTGAGCGGGAGCACGCTCGCGGCCTTGCTCTACGTCCTCAGCGAGGCGTAGCCGCGTGGGCGGGCGGGCCCCAAACTGGCGGAAACTTGCCGGGCCTCTGTCGATTCTGGGCCAGCCGACCGTCGGACTAATGACGAACCGCAGGAGAACTGGAAAGGAAACACCATGGCTCAGTACGTGATCCTGATCTACGAGAACGAGAGCACCTACACCGACGCGCCCCCCGAGATGCTGGCAGCAGATGAAGGAGGCGCACAGCCGGTTCGCGAGCAGGTCGGCGAGCTGGGCGGGAAGATTCTCGGCGGCGAGGCGCTGCAGCCGACCGGCACGGCCACCTCGATCCGCGGCGACGTGGTCACCGACGGTCCGTTCGCTGAGACGAAGGAGGCGCTCGGCGGCTTCTACCTGATCGAGGCCCGGACCTCGACCAGGCCCTGGCCATCGCCAAGCTGTGCCCGGCGCCGGTTCGGCGGCGTCGAGGTCCGGCCGGTAATGGACACTCTGGCGGGTGAGCGGTACTCGGCCGATGATCCGGCCGGCCGAGTCCGGCACGACGGCCCGGCGGTGCCGACCCGGCGGGCCGTCGCGGACGCGCACCGTCGCGAGTGGGCATTCGTGCTCGCCGCGACGGCGCGCGTCGCGCGGCGACATCGACCTGGCCGAGGAGTGCGTCCAGGACGCGTACGTCGGCCGCGCTCGACGCCTGGTCGCGCCAGGGCGTGCCGCGACAACCCGGCCGCCTGGCTGACCACGGCGGCCCGGCGGCGGGCCATCGACGCACAGCGGCGGGACCAGACACTTGCGCGCGAAGCTGCCGCTGCTCGATCGAGCCCGAGCGTCGCCCCGGCCGCCGCCTCGAGGACGCGAGGACGACGTGATCCCCGATGACCGGCTCCGCCTGGTCTTCACCTGCTGCCACCCCGCACTGGCGCGGGAGGCGCAGGTCGCGCTGACGTTGCGGCTGGTCTGTGGTCTGACCACGGCGGAGATCGCCCAGGCGTTCCTGGTGTCCGAGCCGACGATGGCCGCCCGGGTGACCCGCGCGAAGAAGAAGATCCCGGCCGCCCGCATCGCCTACCGGGTGCCGGGGGCGCCGAACTGCCCGACCGGCTCGACGCGGTGCTCACCGTCGTGCACCTGCTCTACACGACCGGGCACACGGCCCCGGACGGCGAGAACCTCGTCCGCGACGACCTCGTCGAGCGCGCGATCGGGCTGGCCCGGATGCTGCGCACGCTGATGCCGGACGAACGGGAAGTGCGCGGGCTGCTCGCGCTGCTCCTGCTCACCGACGCGCGGCGGGCCACCCGGGCGGACGCCGACGGGCGGCTGCTGCTGCTGGCCGAGCAGGACCGGTCCCAGTGGGACCGCGGCGCGATCGGCGAGGGATCGCGCTGGTCACCGACGCGTTGCGCGGCGGGCGGCCGGGCCGGTTCGCGCTGCAGGCGGCGATCGCCGCCCTGCACGCCGAGGCACCGAGCTACGCGGCGACCGACTGGCCGCAGATCTCCGGCTGTACGACGGGCTGCTCGGCGTGTGGCCGTCACCGGTGGTCGCGCTCAACCGGGCGGTCGCCCTGGCCATGGTGGAGGGCCCCGAGGCCGGCGCTGGCCGAGATCGACGGCGCTCGACCGCCGATCGGCAGCCTGGCCGGCTACCGGTACCTGCCCGCGGCCAGGGCTGACCTCCTCCGCCGGCTCGGCCGTCATCGCCGAGGCGGCCCAGGCCTACCGCGAGGCGCTTGGCGCTGACCAGCAACGACGCCGAGCGCGTCTTCCTGGGCGGCCGCCTCGCGCGAGGTCACTGCCACAACTTAGGTTCAGCGCGGTGCATCGCCGGGGCCCTGGGCGCATCCTCCCGGGGCGCATCGCATGGATGGGGAACCGCACTATTCCGGCCGCCGATCTATCGATAACCGATATAGTGTGGCGGCATGACCCGGTGTGACGAGTTCACCGCACTGCTCATCGCGGAGTTCGCGGAACAGCCGCGATCCTGGCGGCGGGCCCGCCGGTGAGTGGTGCGCGCCGCGGATGGACACGCCGTCAGGTGCTGGGCGCGAGCGGGGGCGGGCTGGCGGTGCTGGCCGCCGCCGGGGTAGGAGGACTCGAGCTGGTGGCCCGCGGCGTGCTGCCCGGCCAGCAGACCCTCGACCGGTTCGACGGAGCGTGCTCGGCGGCCGGGCCGCCCATGATCTTTTCGGCTCCGGGGCCGTCTGTCCCGGGGAGCTTCTTCTCCCGTGCGCGGCGCCGGGCGGTGGGCTACACGATCGCCTACCCGCCTGGTCATTCCCCGGGCAGCCGGCTGCCGCTCGTCATCGTGCTGCACGCGTTTGGCGGCGATCATCGTCACCCGCTGGCCGGGATGTCCCTGCCGCAGGCGCTGGCGCTGCACGTGGATGGCACGCCACTGCCGCCGATGGCCATGGTGTCGGCCGACGGCGGGGGCGGGTACTGGAATCCGCATCCAGGCGACGACCCGATGGGAATGGTGGTCAACGAGCTCATCCCGCTGTGCCAGCGAAGCGGGCTGGGACGGGACAGGATCGCCACCATGGGAATCTCGATGGGCGGCTACGGTGCCATCCTGCTGGCCGAGAAGCACCCTCACCTGATCATGGCGGTGGCGGCGATCAGCCCGGCGATCTGGACCAGCTACCCGCAGGCCCGCGCGGCCAACTCCGGCGCGTACACGTCGGCCGACGCCTTTGCCGCGGCCGACGTCGTCACGCACGCCTCCGCGCTGTCGGCCGTGCCCGTCCGGGTGGCCTGCGGGCTCAGCGACCCGTTCCGCTCCGGCGCACAGGCCTTCGGCCGGGCGCTCCCTGGTGCCGTGCTGGACGTCTCCCAGGGCTGCCACAGTTCCCCCTTCTTCTCCACGCAGGAGCCGCCATCCCTGGCCTTCCTGGCCCGTCACCTCACCGCGTAGCGCCAGCGTGCTGGAAACCGGACGGACCGGACGGACCGGGCGCGGCGCCGGGGCGGAATAGCAGCCGTGGCACACTGGTTGGCGCAGGAGAAGGCGTGCTCCGGGGTCGGTGAAATTCCGAGCCGGCGGTGATAGTCCGCGACCCGGCCGACGGCACGAAAGTGCCAGCGGCCGGCTGACCCGGTGGAATCCCGGGACCGACGGTTACAGTCCGGATGGGAGGAAGCACGCGCGGGCGGCCGCCGACCCGGCTGCCGACCGTGTTCGCGCGTCCGCGCGCCCCCGGAGCCACCTGGCATAACGGCTCCGAGGAGAGGAAATCGCGGATGTTCACCGGAATCGTGGAGGAACTCGGCGAAGTCGTCGCGGTCGAGGCCCTCGTGGGGGCGGCCCGGCTTACCGTGCGCGGCCCGCAGGTAGCGGCGGATGCCGCCCGTGGTGACTCGATCGCCGTCAACGGGGCCTGCCTCACTGTCGTCGAGGCCGACGGCAAGACATTCACCGCCGATGTCATGGCGGAGACGTTGCGGCGGACCGGGCTCGGCACGCTGGCCCCCGGCTCACCGGTGAACCTGGAACGCCCGCTGCGCTTCGACGGCCGCCTCGGCGGCCATCTGGTCCAGGGTCACGTGGACGCGACGGCCACGATCGTCTCCCGCAGCCCGGCTGAGCACTGGGATGTCGTCCGCATCGCGGTTCCCGAATCCCTGGCCCGGTACATCGTGGACAAGGGCTCGGTGGCCGTGGACGGGGTCAGCCTGACCGTCTCGGCCACCGGCGACGGCCGCGAGCCAGATCAGCCGCCCTGGTTCGAGGTGAGCCTCATTCCCACCACCCTGGAGCTGACCACCCTGGGCCAGGCGGGACCGGGCAGCCAGGTCAACCTGGAGGTTGACATGATCGCCAAGTACGTCGAGCGGCTGACCCGCGGGACGGTGGCACGGCCATGACCGTCAGTTCTCAAGCGCACGGCCGCTCATGGAGAGCCGGGTCCGCGGCCGCAGCGCCACCCACGATCATGCTCCCCAACGGAAAACCACCCAGCTCCCCGCCTCCGAACAGCTCACCGGCCCCCGGAATGGCAGCCAACGCCGCGCCAGGCGATCGAGCGACCCGGCTGGACGACGTGTCGTGGGCGATCGCCGAGGTCGCCGCGGGCCGCCCCGTGATCGTGGTGGACGACGCCGACCGGGAGAACGAGGGCGACATCATCGTCGCGGCCAGCAAGATGACTCCCGAGCTGATGGGGTTCATGATCCGGCACACCAGCGGCGTGATCTGCGTTCCGCTGCCGGGTGAGGATCTCGACCGGCTCCAGTTGCCGCTGATGACCGTGCAGAACACCGAGCGGATGCGGACCGCCTTCACCATCAGCGTGGACGCGCGGGCCGGCGTGACCACGGGGATTTCGGCCGCGGACCGGGCGCGGACCGTCCGCGCGCTGGTGGACTCGGCCACCAAGGCGAACGAGCTGGTCCGGCCCGGGCACATCTTCCCGCTGCGGTACGCCGAGGGCGGGGTGCTGCGCCGGCCCGGGCACACGGAGGCCGCCGTGGACCTGGCCCGGCTGGCGGGCCTGCCGCCCGCTGGCGCGCTGGCGGAGGTCGTGAACGACGACGGCACCATGGCGCGGCTGCCCGCCCTGCGGGCCTTCGCCGACGCCCGCGGGCTGGCCCTGATCTCGATCGCTCAGATCATCGAGTTCCGTCGGCACTCTGAGCGGATGGTCCGGCGGGTCGCCGAGACCCGGCTGCCGAACGCGCACGGCGAGTGGCGCGCCCTCGGCTACCAGAACTCGGTGGACGGCACCGAGCATGTCGCCTTGGTCATGGGGGATCTCGGCCACGGCGAGCAGGTCCTGGTCCGGGTGCACTCCGAATGCCTGACCGGGGACGTGTTCGGCTCGCAGCGCTGCGACTGCGGCGCGCAGCTCGATGCGTCGATGAGGGCGATCGCCGCCGAGGGCCGGGGCGTCGTGCTGTACCTGCGCGGGCACGAGGGCCGGGGTATCGGCCTGCTCAGCAAGCTGCGGGCCTACCAGTTGCAGGACGCCGGCGCCGACACGGTTGACGCCAACCTGGAACTCGGCCTGCCCGCGGACGCTCGCGAGTACTCGACCGGAGCGCAGGTCCTCGCCGATCTCGGGGTCCGCTCAGTCCGCCTGCTCACCAACAACCCGGCCAAGGTCCACGGGCTGTCTGGTTTCGGCATCGAGGTGGCCGGCCGGGTGGCGCTGCCCATCACGCCCACCCCGGACAACATCCGCTACCTCATGGCCAAGCGGGACCGGCTCGGGCACCTGATCGACGGCCTCCCGGCCAGCTCCGCTGGCGAGGGGGGCGCGCCGTAGGCGTGTCCTCCCCGAGCCAGCGGATTGCGGGGGTTCCGGGGGTCGTCCCCCCGGGCTAGCACCGCGGAGATCCGGTGAGCGGCGCGGGCCGGCCATCCGGCGAGGCCGTGAACGCGGCCGGGCTGACCTTGGCCCTGGTGGCGACCCGCTGGCACGCGGAGATCACCGACCGCCTGGTGGAGCGGGCCCGGGCCGCCGCCAAGGCGTGCGGGATCGACGACCCGCTGATTGTCCGGGTGACCGGGCGCCCTGGAACTGCCCGTGGTGGCCGCGGCCGCCGCCGCCAGCCACGACGCCGTGGCCTGCCTGGGCGCCGTGATCCGCGGCGGGACGCCGCACTTCGAGTACGTGTGCGACGCTGTCACCTACGGCCTGGCCCGGGTGGCGCTGGACACCGGCAAACCGGTTGGCAACGGGGTCCTCACCTGTGACACCCTGGAGCAGGCCCGGGATCGATGCGGGCTGGACAGCAGCACCGAGGACAAGGGATGGGAGGCGGTCGTGGCGGCCCTTGACACCGCGCTCGTGCTGCGCTCCCTCCGCGCTGACCGCCCGGAACGGCGCGGACCGGCCGGACGACATTGACCGGACGACGACGCAGTTCGGCCGATGTTTCCGTTGAGCATGAAAGGTCTTTCCGTGCTTTCCCTGGTCCTGCCCAAAGGCTCGCTGGAGCGCGCCACCCTCGAACTGTTCGACGCGGCCGACCTGACCGTCCGCCGGTCCACCGACCGTGACTACCACGCCTCCATCGACGATCCGCGGATCGAGCGGGTGCGGTTCCTGCGCCCGCAGGAGATCCCCTCCTACATCGAGCGCGGCTTGTTCGACCTGGGCATCACCGGCCGTGACTGGATAACCGAGACCGGGGCCGACGTCGCCTCGCTCGGCGAGCTGCACTACTCCAAGGCCACGTCGCAGCCGGTGCGCGTGGTGCTCGCGGTGCCCAGGGCTCACCGTGGCAATCCGTCACCGACCTGCCGGAGGGCGTGCGGATCTCCACCGAATTGCCGTCGCTGACCAGCCGTTACCTGGCCGAGCACGGGGTGAAGGCCATAGTGATCCCCTCGTACGGCGCCACCGAGGCGAAGGTGCCGGACATCGTGGACGCCATCGTTGACCTGACCGAGACCGGCTCCTCGCTGCGCCGCAACGGCCTGCGGATTCTCGACACGTTGCTGACCAGCTACACCGAACTGGTCGCGAACACCGAGGCGTACGCCGACGTCGCCAAGCGGGCCGCGATGGAGGACATCGCATTGCTGCTCGGCGGGGCGATCCGGGCCCGTGGCAACGTCCTGCTCAAGCTCAACGTGCCGTCCGCGCAACTCGCGGCGGTGACGGCGATGCTGCCAGCCATGTCGTCGCCGACGATCACGGCCCTGGCCCGCGGCGACATGAACGCGGTGGAGACCGTGGTCCCCAAACGCGGGGTCAACACGCTGATTCCCGCGCTGAAGGCGGCCGGTGCGCGGGACATCCTGGAGATCCCCATCTCCAAGATCGTCGAGTAGCCGGCCGCGCCAGCCGCCTCGCCGCGGACTGGGTCAGCTGGCCGCGGGGGCTCGGTCCAGGCGCGCACCGGGCCCCGGGCCGAGACGGTGACCAGGGAACCCGGCGGCAGGTGGCCGGCGCCTAGCGTCCGCACGATGACGACCGGCGCACCGGGGTCCTGCTCCAGTTTCACCCTGACCACGGCGTCGTGCCCGTGGTAGCCGTAGCCAACGACCCGCCCGGGCCGCCGCCCGGGGCCCGCGCCTGCCCCGGCCCGACCGGCCTGCGCCAGCTCGACCTGCTCCGGGCGGACGAGGACGGTGACCGGGCCCTGCGACGGAGCCTGGCCTCCCGTTCCACTGGGAGCCCGCCGAGCAGGGTGTCCACCGCTGCGCCGTCGAGGATGCCCTCGACCAGATTGGCGTCGCCGATGAAGCGCGCCATGTCCGCGTTGACCGGCCGTGCGTAGAGATCCTGGGGTGCGGCGGCGGGCAGGCTGAACGCCTGGTTGACCTCGGTGAAGATCTCGGTCGTGAAGGTCTGGTAGCCCACGATCTCGAAGGCACCGTACTCGGCCAGCAGCACCATCGCGACGAGCAGGCACCCGCCGAGGATGGCGCCGCGCGCCTGGCCGAGCGTGATGCGCAGGAACGTGCGCACGCGCCCGGTGCCGAGGCTGCGGGCCACCTCCTCCTGACCGGGGTCGGCGCCCCGCAGGCTGGCCGCGACGGGGAAGTAGACCAGCGGGTACAGGCCGAGGGTCATGACCACCACCGCCCCGCGGAACCCCTGGATCCAGGCCGACAGCGACGCCCACCCGAAACTGATCACGAAGTCGGGACGGCACCCCGTCGCTTCACCCTCAACTAACTCCTCCTGGCCGCTGGCATTGCGCTGGGTCGTCCGGGTCCAGGCCAAACGAAGCTTAGGCTAACCTAACTAAGGTCGTCAATTCTGGCCTGGCGTGCTCACCATGGCGTCACGGAGTGGCGTGAACGTAATCTGTGGGTATCCCCGGGGGAAGTCCCGGCTCTGGCCGCGGTCTGCGGATGCCGGCCAGCGGTTCCCGGGTTCCGGCTGGGTGAGACGTTCCGAGGTGACAGGTCATGCGAGACATCCTGGACCCCATAACGAAATGGTGGGACAGCGGAGAGACGTTCGGCCTGGCCACCGTCGTGCGCACGTTCCGCAGCGCACCCAGGGAGCCCGGCGCCGCGCTCGCGGTGTCCGAGGATGGTGAGGTCATCGGCAGCGTCTCCGGGGGCTGCGTGGAAGGCGCCGTGTACGAGCTGGCGCGCGAGGTGTGCGAAACCGGGCAGCCGGTCTTGCAGACCTACGGCGTCAGCGACGACGATGCCCTCGCTGTCGGCCTGACCTGCGGCGGGATTCTGCATATTTTCGTGGAGCCGGTCGACGCCGTGGTCTTTCCTGAGCTCGGCGACGTGGCGGCCAGCATCGCGGCGGGGGAACCGGTGGCCGTCGCCACGGTCATCGAGGGCCCAGGCCGGGTCGGGGCGCGGCGGGTGATCTTTGCCGCGGCCGAGCCGACGCCGGCCTGCTGGCACGGCGCACGCGGGACCCTGGGGGCCGGCGACCGGCTCGATCAGGCGGTTGACGATGACGTGCGGGGCATGCTCGCCCAGGGACTGACCGGCGTCCGCCGCTACGGCGCGCACGGTGAGCGGCGCGGAGACGACCTCGCCGTGTTCGTCCACTCGTTCGCGCCGCCACCACGAATGCTGGTGTTCGGCGCCATCGACTTCGCCGCGGCCGTGGCCCGGGCCGGGAAGTTCCTCGGCTACCGCGTCACGGTCTGCGACGCCCGGCAGGTCTTCGCGACTCCGGCCCGGTTCCCCGAGGCAGACGAGGTCGTGGTGGACTGGCCGCACCGGTATCTGGCCAGCGCGCCGGTGGACGAGCGGACGGTGATCTGCGTTCTCACGCACGATCCCAAGTTCGACGTGCCGCTGCTTGAGGTCGCCTTGCGCACGTCGGCCGGTTACATCGGCGCGATGGGCAGTCGGCGCACCCACGAGGACCGGCTCGCCCGGCTGCGCGAGGCCGGGCTCTCCGCTGCCGAACTCGCCCGGCTGCGCTCCCCGATCGGGCTCGACCTGGGCGCCAGGACGCCCGAGGAGACCGCCGTGTCGGTCGCCGCCGAACTCATCCAGCTCCGCTGGGGGGGTTCGGGGCAGCCGCTGACTGCGACCTCGGGGCGAATCCACCACGGCTGAAGGAGCGTTATCCAAGCCGACCGGCGACCGCGAGCCGCCAGGCCCGTGCCCGCACGGACCTGGCGGGCCAGTGCGGGCGGTCGGTGCGCAGGTCACAGCGGCAGCGAGCCATTTGGATGACGCGACTTTTTGAATAAGGCAGCAGGCTCTACCCTTGGTGACCATGAAGACACGCGTCGCCGGGGTGCTGCTCGCCGCGGGGGAGGGCAAGAGGCTCGGCAGCCCCAAGGCACTGGTGGAGCTGGGCGGCGTGCGCCTGGTCGATCGGGCCATCGCGACGCTGCGTGACGGCGGCGCGGCACCCGTGGTCGCGGTGACCGGCGCGGTGGTCGTCGATCTGCTCGGCGTGGTCACCGTGCACAACCCGGAGTGGCGGAGCGGCATGGGATCGTCGCTGGCGGCCGGCCTCTGGTTCGGTCCCGGCCAGCTATGACGCGGCCGTGGTCATGCTGGTGGACCAGCCGCTGGTCGGGCCCGATTCGGTGCGGCGGCTGATCGCCGCCTACCGTGCGGGGGCGCGCGTCGCCGTCGCGGCCTACCACGGCCAGCCGCGTAACCCGGTCCTGCTCGCCCGCGAGCACTGGCCAGCGGCGATCACGCTGGCCGCGGGGGACGTCGGGGCACGGCCGTTCCTGCGCGCCCACCCCGATCTGGTGACGCTAGTGGAATGCGCGGACACCGGCCGCCCCGACGATGTTGACACCCCGGAGGATCTGTCCCGTATCGCCGCTATCGTCGCCGCCGCCGAACCGACCGCTAGCTGAGCGCGGGAGGTTTCAGCACAGGGCCGTCAGCACAGGAGCCTCAGCACGGGAGCCGTCAGCCTGCCATGGTCACCTGGATGCCCCAGGTGTGCGTCACGCTGTCGCCCGGATCGAGCATGAGCAGGTCCACCCCCGAGGCGAAGGCGTTGGGGGGGCAGGTCATCGGCTCCACGGCGAGGGCTCTGCGGCGGTCCGCGGGGTCCAGTGTGTCGCCGGTGAACACCTGCAGCCACTGGTAGCCCGGGCCTGCCCAGAGTGCCACCTGAGTTCCCTCGCCGTCCAGCCGGGCCCAGGCGCGGCCGCTCGCGTCGCGGGCCAGGCCGGTAAAAGCGTGATCGAGTCGCGCCGCGGCGAGCGGCCGGGACTCGCGGAAGTCGAAGATGGTGCCCGCCACGTCTTGCACGGGCCCGGACGGGATGCCACGCCGGTCAGCTGGCAGCCAGAGCTCGCCGGGCAGCGTCAGCTCGCAGTCGTCGATACCGGTCGTGCCCGTGGCCAGGTACGGGTGCGATCCGGTGCCGTACGGCGCGGCCGTCGAACCCGAGTTGCCCGCGGTGATGCTGACCTGCAGGCCGTTGTCCGCGGACAGCTGGTACTGAGCGTCAAGCTCGAGGCAGAACGGATATCCCGGGCGGCCCAGCAGGACGTGCCGCAGGAC
Organism: uncultured Actinomycetes bacterium; assembly: GCA_963822825.1. GTDB lineage: Bacteria > Actinomycetota > Actinomycetes > Streptosporangiales > Streptosporangiaceae > JAWWPY01. The sequence goes on from CAWGIW010000025.1 coordinate 539,370, forward strand.
GACCAGTTCCGAGGTGCGCGTCGCGACATCCCAGCTGGCCCAGCGGGTCAGCCCGTGAATGGCGTTCAGGTTGGCAGGCTCGCTCAGATCCAGCTGGTACCGGGTGCCGTTGATGGAGTAGTGGCCGCCATCCACGCGGTTCGGCCACGGAACAAGGAGCTGGCCAGATGCGCCGGGCGGCAGAACATCTGGCGGGTATTCCGCGATGACCGGCCGGCCAAGGTAATGCAGTGAGCGCAGCCCGGCACCGAGTTCGGTCACCGTAGCCCGGTAATCGCCCGCAAAGATCTCATGCTGAGTGCCGGTGAGCGGAACCATTCTTAGCTTGCCCCCGTCTCCCAATCCCATTCGCGTCGGCCCGGTGCCAGTCACGCTGTCAGAGATTGTGTCATTGCCAACCGGGGCATAGTGCCGGCGGGGCTGCTTGGGGAGCGGGGGACCGTCAGCCCCGCCGGCTATTGCACCATAGCTGCCCCTGGCGGCGCTCAGGGCGAAGTTCCTTAAGCCGCAAGGAGTCCACAAGATCTGCTGGTGGGAGTTCACCGGAACTTTCACGAGGATCAACTTTCCCTGGTTACCCACGGCTGGCCGGTCTCCCGAGGAGGCCCGGTGGGGCGAGGCGGCGGGGGAGCATGGTGCCTTTGAGTCATCGCATGCATACTCTTAGTGGTTCTTCCCGGTAACCTGGGACACCGGGGGTATTGCATGGCAGATGAGTCCGCGCTGACCGTGGATGCGGTGGCGCGCCGCCTCGGTCTCGCTCCTTCCACGCTCCGCTCGTGGAGTCGCCGTTACGGCATCGCCGCCGTGGCGCCCGGCGAGACCGGGGACGAGCTTTACACGGCCGAGGACGTGGCGTACCTGGCGCAGATGCACGGCCTCATCAACGGTGGCATGCCTCCCCGGGAGGCCGCCCGGATAGTGCTCGCCGAGCACGCGGCGGCGGAGGCGGCCGGTGATCGGCCGGCCTTCCCGGCTCCCCGTTCCTCGCCTGGCTACGCCTCAGTGACCCGGGATCTGGCCATCCCCGACGCCTCGGCCCTGGTGCACGAGCTGGGCGCCGCGGCGATGGCTCTGGACGCCCGCCTGATCGTGGAGATCATCCGTGTCGCCATGGCCTGCGACGGGGTCATCGGTACCTGGGTGGACCTCCTTGTCCCGCTGATCGCGGGCATAAGTGATCAGCAGCTCAGGACGGGAAGCCTCATCGATGTCGAGCACGTCCTGACCGCCGCCGCGTGCGACGTCCTCGGGGAAGCCTCGGCGGCGCTGTCCCGCCCGGCTCAGCACCCCCCGGTGCTGCTGTCCTGTGCCGAGGAGGAACAGCACACGCTGTCCCTGCACGTGCTGGCGGCGGCCCTGGCCGAAGAGGGCGTGGCCACCCGGATGCTCGGTGCCCGGGTGCCTCGCCGCGCGCTGGCCGAGGCGATCTGGCGCAGTCACCCGGCAGTGGTCCTCCTCTGGTCGCAGATCACCGCCACCGGCGATCCCGTTCCCTTGGCCGAACTGCGGGATCATCCCAGTCACCCGAAGATCTTCATCGGCGGCCCGGGGTGGGACCGTGACCGGATCCCGGACGCTGTCCAGTTCCTGCCCAGCCTGCCCGCGGCCGTTTCCGGGGTCGAGACCGCCCTCGGCCTGCGCCCCACCCGTCCATGATCGCGGGGCCAGGGGCTCAGAGCGCCCGGCGATTGATGTGATGGGGCCGCTCGGGTGGCGGTGGTGAGGTGACAGGCAAACCGTGATCACCGCCCGTGGCCGTTCCACGTCACGACACGCCCCCGCAGACCCAAACGCCCGAACGCCTCTATTGCCGCATTCTCAGGCGGGCGGGATTAGGGAGCCGTTGCGCACGGCCTCCGCGGCGAGCACCCCGAACAGGTAGAAGTACGCTGCCTCCTCGTCGCCGAAGGTGCGCACCTCGTGCCTGACGCCAGCCGCCGCGCTGAAGACCTCGAAGCCATCGGGCGTCCGGATCAGGCACATCGCGCCGTCAGCCTCCTGCTCGAGAGCGTAGGCAGCGCGCGGGATCGCCGCGAGGTCGGCGAGTTCGGAGAAGATTGACCGGGTCGGCACGCGCTGCCGGCGGGCCGACCGCCCGCCGGGCTCGCGGGCGCGGCCCCGCCGCCTGGTGCCCGTCTCCGCCGCTGGGGTGCGGGGATCAGGTGCGGGCACGAAGCCGTTCGGCGCGGCGGGTATGTCCAGCGGTTCGCCCCATCCGGTGGCCTGGTCGGAGTAGCCGGCATAGCTAATCCCGTTGCCGGTGTAGCCGGCCCCGTTGCTGGTGTAGGCCGCCCCGTTGCTGGTGTAGCCGGCCCCATTCCACTGGGCGCCCGGCTGCGGCGCCACGCCGCCATGCCGGCCAGGGCCGTCGGCGCTGGAACTTCCGCCCGCGGGCGCGAGTTCGGTCTCCGGGAACGCACGCCGGGACGCCGTGCCGTAGGGGTAGGAGGGCACCGGTGAAATCTCGGCCGGGGGCTGGGCCCAGTGCAGGGCCTGCTCCACCTTCTCCTCGGTGAGCCCGCTGACCTCATCGCGGGGCGCCAGCAGTTCGAACACGCCGCGGTCCACTTGCCAGTAGCCGAGATCACGGGCCCGCTGCGCGTCGGTGCCCAGGTAGGTGATGTGTAGCCGGTCACCCAGGTCGTCGAGGACCAGGCAGGGCTCGCCGCGAAAGTTCCCCATCGGCCTGGACTCCCACAGGGCGTTCAACTTCTGCCCTGATGACTTTCTTGCGCCAATGCCCCGTCGCTGGCTCGAAGCCGAGCTCCTCGGGCGGCGGCAACGCCGCGAACAGGACCACGTCGGACTCCGCGGGGCCCAGCCCAACCTCGTACGGCGCGCCGCGGTAGCTCGCCATTAGCCGGAAACGCATAGCTCAGAGCCGCCTGGCGGGACGCAGCCACACTTGGCCGTCGTACTGGGCGATGAACTCCTCGTCCCCGGACGTGATGCGGTAGATCTCCGCGCCGACCGGGACCGGCACCGGCAACGTGTAGAACTCGGGAATCGCGCTGCGGGGACCTGCGCCGTTGTCCGCCGTGGGCGGGACCAGAGAGGTTCCCATATCCAGGGCGCGCCACCGTATAACGAAGATCTCCGGCATTCCATCGGAGAACTCCGAGCCGGCGTATCCGAGACCGAGAACGTCGTAGAAGACAGCCGGGTCGCGGAATGTGCAGTCCCACACTCGATACACATATCCGGCGATCACCGACCGCTGCCCATTCAGGTACGGCTCAACGAGCCGGGGCGGTATCACCTTCTGCATCGGTGTGCCCGGCTCGATTGTCCTGGTCAGCTGTTCCGGGTGGGTCACACGCTCCCCTGGGGGTCGGTGGTGGCTGCTGCTCGAAAGACTCTCATACGGCGATTTCCCCCTCAACTGCTTCGGCCGAGCCCGCAACGCGGCGGCCGGCGGCGGATAGAGTGGCGGGCCTGCCCGCCTAGGGTGGAGCCGTGCTTGAGCGCAGCGCGGGCGGCGGGCAGCGGCCAGGTGACGAGGGCGGCGGGCAGCGGCCAGGTGACGAGGGCGGCGGGCCGCGGCGAGGTGACGAGGGCGGCGGCCAGCGGCCAGGCGACGAGGGCGGCGCGGATCCCACAGTGGCCGCGGCGCTGTCAGCCTATGCGTCCGGTACGGGCAGCGAGCACGCCGCCCTGACCGTCCTGGCCAGCTCCCGGCTCCTAGTCCCGGTCGTAGCCGTCCTGACCGACGCGGCTGATGGGGCCGACGCGGCTGATGGGGCCGACGCGGCCAATGGGGTCCACGAGACCCCTGGCCAACCGCGTCGATGTGACATCGATAGTGCAAGAGCGCGATCGATGTCACATCGACGGCATCGGACACGCTCTGCCGGGGCCGGGGCCGGGGCCGGGGCCGGGGAGGGGGAGGGGGAGAAGGTGAGCGAGATGGCGTTGCCGACTTTGGTCGGCAACGACGGCCGGGTGGCTGTGCTGGCCTTCACCTGCCTCGACTCCCTCAGCCGGTGGCGGCCGGATGCCCGCCCGGTCCCGGTCCCCGCCCGCGGGGTCTGGCAGGCCGCGACACAGGAGGCCAGCGCGGTCGTCATCGACGTGGCCGGGCCGGTCCCGCTCGCCGTGGACGGTGCCCGGTTGGCCGCCCTGGCGGATGGCAGGAGGGTTCCGCTGCCTCACGAGGACCCGGACATCGCGGCCATGACCGCGGCCGCGCTGGCCAGCGAGACGCTGATCGCCAGTGGGATGCTGGCCGATCCGGGCGACGGCAGCGACGTCGGGCTCCGGGTGACGCTGGCGGCGGGGTGTGACCCGGCTCAGGCCGGGGCGGCCGTCCGGCGGGCGGTGACCTGCCTCATGGCCGCGACCGGCGGCAGGTTCCGCCGCGGCGTAGAAGTGGCGGTCGTCGAGGCTGGCCGGGCGGAGGGCCGGTCATGATCGCAGCGGTGGTTGTCTGCTGGTCCAGCGGGATCGTCGGCATGGGAGGATCTGCACCATGCTTCGCTGGCTGACCGCGGGAGAGTCGCACGGGCGCGCGCTCGTCGCGATCTATGAAGGTCTTCCCGCCAGGGTCGAGGTGACCACGGCCGATGTCGCCGCCGCGCTGGCGCGCAGGCGGGCCGGGTACGGCCGGGGCGCCCGGATGAAATTCGAGCAGGACGAGGTCGAGATCACCGGCGGAGTCCGGCACGGCCGCACGCTGGGCGGCCCCATCGCCATCCGCATCGGCAACACCGAATGGCCCAAGTGGGAGACGGTGATGTCGGCCGACCCGGTCGCCCCGGAAGACCTGGCCGACGTGGCCCGCAACGCCCCGCTGACCCGCCCCCGGCCAGGACACGCCGACCTGGCCGGAATGCAGAAGTACGGGTACGACGACGCGCGCCCGGTCCTGGAGCGCGCGAGCGCACGCGAAACAGCCGCCCGGGTGGCGCTCGGTGAGATCGCCCGGCAGTACCTGCGCCAATCGTTTGGTATCGAAGTGGTGAGTCATGTGGTGTCGATCGGTGCGGTATGCGCGCCCGAAGGAGTGCTGCCGGGCCCTCAGGACGGGCCGCGGGTGGATGCTGACCCGGTGCGCTGCCTGGACGGCACGGCGAGCGTGGCCATGCGGGAGGAGATCGACGCGGCGCGCATGGACGGAGATACCCTCGGCGGCGTGGTCGAGGTGGTCGGCTACGGCCTCCCGCCCGGGCTCGGCAGCCACGTGCACTGGGACCGGAAGCTCGACGGACGGCTGGCTGCCGCGCTGATGAGTATCCAGGCGATCAAGGGAGTCGAGGTGGGTGACGGGTTCACCACGGCCCGCCGCCGCGGGTCGCTGGCGCACGACGAGATCGAGTCGGCCGCCGGCGGTGTGCGCCGGAGGACCAACCGGGCGGGCGGGATCGAGGGCGGCATGAGTACCGGCGAGATGCTGCGGGTGCGGGCCGCCATGAAGCCGATCTCGACGGTGCCGCGGGCCCTGGCGACCGTGGACGTGCGCACCGGCGAGGCCGCCAAGGCGATCAACCAGCGCAGCGACGTCACGGCGGTGCCTGCTGCGGGGGTGGTGGCCGAGGCGATGGTGGCGCTGGTGCTCGCGGACGCCGCGGCCGAGAAATTCGGCGGCGACTCGGTGCCCGAGGTGCGCCGCAACTACCGCAGCTACCTTGACTCCCTGGTGATCGCATGACCACGGCGATCCTGATCGGGCCGCCGGGCGCGGGCAAGTCAACGGTGGGGACGGTGCTCGCCGGGCTGCTCGGCGTTGGCTTCCTCGACACCGACAGCGTCATCGCGGAAGCGGCGGGCAAGCCGGTCGGCGACATCTTCATCGAGGACGGCGAGGAGGCGTTCCGCGCCCTGGAGGGCCCCGCCGTAACCGAGGCGATCGAGGGGCACCACGGGATCCTCGCGCTCGGCAGTGGGGCCGTGCTCGACCCCGGCGCGCAGCGGTTGCTGGCCGGCCAGCGGGTCGTGTACCTGCGGACGGGGTTCGCCGCCGTGGCGCGCAGGTCTGGCCTGGACGGGCCCCGCCCGCCGCTGCCGGGCAACCCGCGGGGGCGGATGAGGGAATTCCTGGAGGAGAGGCACGCGATCTACGAGAACCTCGCCTGGCTCACGGTGGCCACCGACGACCGAGCGCCCCAGGAGATCGCCGAACTCATCGCCGAGGCGGTCGCGGCCAGTATCGCCGCCGACGTGGGCGAGGGGGCCGGGGCGGGGCCTGCTGGGCCGGCGCACCGGCCGAGCCGCTGGCCGAACCAGTAGCCGAACCGGGCGCCGCCGGCGGAGGCACGGCCCCAGGGACTGGCCCGTGACCATCACGCGCATCCCGGTCGGCGGCGAGCAGCCATACGAGGTGGTCATCGGCACTGGCGTGCTCGGTGAGCTGCCGTCCCTGGTCGGCAAAACGGCCCGTACCGTGGTGGTGATCCATCCGGCCGGGCTGGCCGAGATCGCCCGCCCCGCATGCGGGGCGCTGGCCGCCGCCGGGTACCTGGTCCACGCCGAGGAGGTGCCGCCCGGCGAGGCGGCCAAGGACATCGCCGTGGCGGCCGGGCTCTGGTCGCGGCTGGCCGCGCACCGGGTGACCCGGGAAGACGCGATCGTCGGCATCGGCGGCGGAGCCACCACGGACCTGGCCGGATTCGTGGCCGCCAGCTGGCTGCGGGGGGTCCGCGTGGTCCTCCTGCCGACCACCCTGCTCGCGGTCACCGACGCGGCGATCGGCGGGAAGACCGCGGTCAACATCCCCGAGGGCAAGAACCTGGTCGGTGCGTTCCACTCCCCGGCGGGCGTGCTCGCCGACCTGGCCGTGCTGGAAACGCTGCCGCGGGCCGACTACCTGAGTGGCCTGGCCGAGGTGATCAAGACCGGCTTCATCGCGGACCCGGTGATCCTTGACCTGGCTGAGGGCGACCCCGGCGGCGCCGTCATCCCGCACGGCCGGCACGCCCGCGAGCTGGTGGAACGGACCGTGCGGGTCAAGGCGGAAGTGGTGTCGGCCGACTTGCGGGAGGCCGGCCGGCGGGAGATCCTCAACTACGGTCACACCCTCGGCCACGCGATCGAGCGGGTGGAGGGGTACCGGATCCGGCATGGCGAAGCCGTCGCGATCGGCATGGTGTTCGCGGCGGAACTGGCCCGGCTGGCCGGGTGCCTGGACGAGGCCGTGGTCGCCCGGCACCGCCGCGTGCTGGCCGCCGTCGGGCTGCCCACGGCGTACCGTCCCGGCGCGTGGCCGCAGTTGCGCGAGGCGATGGCGGTGGACAAGAAGTCACGCGCCGACCGGCTGCGGTTCGTCATCCTGGAGGACGTCGCGCGGCCGGTCATTCTCGACGGCCCGCCGGAGGCGCTGCTGCGCGGCGCATATCAGGAGGTGCGTGCGCGATGAGGCGGGTACTCGTGCTGAACGGCCCGAACCTGGGCCGGCTCGGTTCCCGCGAGCCCGAGGTGTACGGCTCGGCGACGCTCGAGGATCTGGCCGAGTCCTGCCGGGCCGCCGGACGCCCGCTCGGGCTGGACGTGGAGGTCAGGCAGACTGACGACGAGGGAGAGATGATTCGCTGGGTGCACGAGGCGATCGACGCCAAGTGGCCCGTGGTGCTCAATCCCGCGGCGTTCACCCACTACTCGTACGCGCTGCGGGACGCGCTCGCCATGCTTACGGCCCCCCTGGTCGAGGTGCATCTCACCAACCCCGCGACGCGAGAGCAGTTCCGGCATAACTCCGTCGTGTCGGGGGTGGCGGACGGGACCATCGCCGGGTTCGGGCTGATGTCCTACCAGCTCGCGCTCCAGGCGATCGCCGGCCGCGAGGCGAAGCCATGATCGTCATCGTCGGATTCATGGGCGCCGGCAAGACGACGGTCGGGCATCTGCTCGCCGAGAAGCTGGGGCTTCCGTTCGTTGACACGGATCTGGTGATCGAGCAGCGCACCGGCCGTCCGGTCCGCGAGATCTTCGAGACCGACGGCGAGCCCACGTTCCGCGTGCTCGAGCATGAGGTCACCGCAGAGCTCGTGGGCGGCCCGGATGCCGTCCTGGCGCTGGGTGGCGGGGCGGTGGAGCATCCAGCCACCCGGCGGTCGCTGCGCTCCAGTCATGTCATCTACCTCCAGGTCGGCTACGAGGAGTCGATGCTCCGCGTCGCCCACGACGCGTACCGCCCCCTGCTGCGCGCCCCGGACCTGGAGGCCATCTACCGGCGCCGGCTGGCCATCTACGAGGCGGTCGCGACGCAGATCGTCGCCACGGACGGGCGGCGCCCCGAGGCAGTCTGCCTGGATGTCCTCGGGCGGCTGGCCCAGGTGCCGTCCGCGCCGCCGGGCACGGCCACCGTGCTGGTGTCCTGCACGGGCGGAACCTACAACGTCCATATCGGGCCAGGCTTGCTGGCCGATGCTGACCGTCTGCTGCCGCCGCTGCCACACACCAGGACCGCGGTGGTACTCGCCGCGGGCCCGGACAAGGACGCGGTGGACACCGTCACCGGCCCGTTGCGGCGGCGCGGCCTGGGCGTCCACTGGATAGAGGTGCCGGACCGGCAGGAGGCCAAGGACCTGGCCACCGTCGCGCGGGTGGCCGGAGACCTCGCCGATCTGGCCGTCCACCGGGACGACCTGGTCGTGGGGGTGGGTGGCGAGGTCGTCTGTGATCTGGCGGGCTTCCTGGCCAGCACCTACAACCGGGGCATGCCGCTGGCCCTGTTCCCGACCACATTGCTCGCCCAGGCCGACGCGGCCGTGGGCGGCAAGGCGTCACTCAACCTGCGCCAAGGCCGCAACCTGGTGGGTACCGTGCACCAGCCGGTCGCGGTGGTGGCCGATGTGGGGCTGGCCGCGGAGCGCCGCTCGCACGAATACCAGGCCGGGCTCGCCGAGATCGTCAAGCACGCGCTGATCAGCGGCGGTGATCTCATCCCGCTGTTGCATGACCATGCGGCTGACCTGCGTGAAGGGGATGTGACCACGCTGGCGGAGGCGGTCACCCGGAGCGTCACGGTGAAGGCAGCGATAGTCAGTACCGACGAGCGTGAGCAGGGCAGCCGGCTGTACCTCAACTACGGGCACACCTTCGGCCATGCCATCGAGCAGGTGCGTGGGCTGGACTCGGACGACGACGGCGCGGCTACCGCCGTCGGGATGATGGCCGCCGCCCACCTCGCCCGCCGGCAGGGACGCATCCCCGAAGAAATCGTCAGCCTGCACCGTCGGCTGCTGGAAGACATGCGCCTGCCCACCGAAGGGACGTTCGACCTGGCCGGGTTGCGGGAAGCCTGGCTGCGCGACAAGAAATACCAGGACGGCGCGCGGTTCGTGGTCCTCAATGGGCTCGGCAGGCCGGAAGCCGGGGTGCCCGCCGACGACGACAGCCTCGCCGCCGTCGTGCGCGACCTGGCCGAGCCAGCCAGCATCTAGCCGGTGGTGGTGACCCGGTTGCCGGTCCCGTCTCTCAATAACTGAACGACTTGCGTTCGCTTTCTATCCCGGTATTCTGACGGGGAACGTTCAGTAATACAGGCGTTCAGGCCGGAGCGGGGATGGCGCGATGACCACGACGCAGACGGCGGCCGGGCGTCCGCGCGATCCGGAGGTCGACCGCCGCATTGCCCAGGCGGCGCTCGACCTGTTCGCCGACGCGGGCTGGGCAGGCTTCGCGATGGAGACGGTCGCGCGCCGGGCCGGTGTGGGCAAGGCCTCGCTGTACCTGCGGTGGAACAGCAAGGAGGCCCTGCTGACCGGCGCGGTGACGCTGCGCCTGGCCCGGGTCGCCGATGTGAACACCGGTACGCTGCGCGGTGACCTCGTGGAACTCGCCACCCAGATGCTGGATATCTACGCCGGCCGCAGCAGCCGCGCCGCGCTGCGCCTCAGCCTGGAGGCCGCCGCGATCCCCGGCGTGGCGGAACACTACGAGGCGATGCGGCGCGCCCAGACCCTGGCCGCCCGGGCCATCGTCCGCCGCGGCATCGACCGCGGGGAACTGGCCGCCGGCACGTCGGTGACGCTCCTGCTCGACACCCTGGTCGGCGGCGCCATGATGCACGCGCTGAGCACCCCGGCCGACCAGCGAGCCGACCTGGCCCGCAACACCAGCGCCTACGCCGCGCGGCTGGTCAGCTTCCTGCTGCGCGCCGTCGCCGGGCCCGCGGCGGACAGGACATGACCGCTCGCGACGCGGCCGATGGCATCGACATCACCGGCCGCCCGCAGTATGACGCCTGGCAGCGGGGCGTCCTTCCGCCGGTGGAGCGGGTCCGCCCCGGTCTGTGGTCGGTGCCGGTACCGATCCCGGACAGCCCCCTCCGGTACACCCTGTCTTACGCGTTCACCGGTGACGCGGGCGTGGTCATCGTTGATCCGGGCTGGGACACGGCGGCCGGCCGCCAGGCCGTTGCGGACGGCCTCGCCGCGGCGGGCGCGGGCCTGCGCGATGTCGCCGGCGTGGTCGTCACCCACATCCACCCGGACCATCACGGTCTGAGTGGCTGGCTCCGCGAGGAAAGCGGCGCGTGGATCGCGATGCACCCCGCCGAGGCCGAGACGCTTCCCGCCCGGCTGTGGCGCCAGCGGCGTCCGGGCGGCGATCAGGACTGGCTGCGCGGCCACGGCGTCCCCGACGACGATCTCGCTGCCCTCAGCGTGGGCCCGGACCAGCTGGCCCACGTTCTCGACATGGCCGAACCGGACCGGTTCCTGCGCGACGGCGACCTGCTGCCGATGGCGGGCCGGGATGTCCGGGCGATCTGGACGCCGGGACATACCCCCGGTCACCTGTGCCTGCACGATGCCGCGGCCGGCGTCCTGCTCACCGGCGACCACCTGCTGCCCCGCATCAGCCCCAACATCGGCGTCGACCGGGGCCGCGGCGACGACCCGCTGACCGCGTACCTGGCATCACTGGGCGGTGCCGCGAGCTTCCGCGCCGACGAGGCGCTCCCCGCGCACGAGTACCGGTTCCGCCGCATTGACGTCCGCGCCGCCGACCTCATCGCCCACCACCAGCGCCGCGGCGCCGAGATCCTGCGGGCGGTCAACCGCCTGGCCACGCCGACCGCGTGGGCGATCGCCACCCATCTGACCTGGTCACGGGGCTGGTCGGCGCTGCACGGCATGATGCGCCGGATGGCGCTGGCCGAGACGGTCGCCCATCTGTACCATCTCCGCACCACCGGCCACCTGGCCCCGAGCACGGGCACGCCGCTCGAGTGGCGGCGCACACCCGCCTTACGGGGCGCGTGACTCCCCGCGGGAAAGCACCTCCCCGGCGTCAGCCCGGAGGCTGGGATCGGCGGGGTCAGGCCCGGAGGCTGGGATCGGCGGGGTCAGGCCCGGAGGCTGGGATCGGCGGGGTCAGGCCCGGATCAGCGCGGGACCGTCGTCGCGAGGACCCGCTCGGCCGCGGCGTGCGCCCGCTCGGCCAACTGCCGGGGCGTCAGCTCCTGGCTCAGCTCCAGGCTGGGGACCTCCAGCCCCACGGGGATGTCGGCCGGCACGGCGGACAGCAACTCGGTGAGGGGCAGTTCTCCCGCGCCGGGCAGCAGCCGCCTCATCCGGGCTTCCAGCGCCGGGTCGCCACCGTCCGTCGACTGGCCCCGTGGCAGGGTGGCGGGCCGCCGGAGGCCCACCGGGAGCATGCGCGGTGCGTCGCACAGTTGCACGTAGCTGAGCAAGGCGGGATCGGCGCGGCCCAGCTCCGCCAAGTCGACCCCGCAGCGCTGTACGTGCAGGGCGTCAATGAGGACGGCGCCACCCCCCGACGCGGCGGCGATGCGGAGCGCGGCGTCGAGGGTCCGGACCGGCTTGTAGGCCATGAACTCGATCACCGGCCGGATGCCGTACGGCGCGGCCATCCGGGCCAGCTCGCAGAAGCGGTCGGTCAGCCGGGGCAGGTCGCCGGTGAGGCTGATGGCGTTGAGGAATCTGGCGCCGAGCTGCGCCGCTGTCTCCAGGATCGGCTCCCAGCAGGCGGCCTCGGTGGCGTCCAGGCGGATGGCCTCGGCGCCCAGCACGCGAGTGCCGGTGCCGCGGGCGCGCCGTAGGGTCTCCGCCAGCATGCGCGAGCCCGGCGTGATCGGCCATGGCTGCTCGCCGGGCGTCGCGGGGGAGATCCGGAGGCTGACCGAGTCGAAGCCGGCCTCGGCGGCCCGCGTGACCAGGTCGGGAGGGGCGACATCGAGCATGGTGAGGTGCTCGAGGGCTAGTTCGCGGCGCACCGCCATCATCGGGCCCAGCCTCCGTCCGGCAGGTCAGCGCCACCGCCGGCGCTCGCCCTCCACCCCGCCGGGGCGGCCCTCCACCCCGCCGGGGCGGCCCGCCGCCCCGCCGGGGCCTGGCTCCGCGCGGGCCCCGCGGTGTCCGGCCGGCGCTGAAGGAGCGGATGATGAAAGAGGAGCATTGGCGACCCTCGATGTAATGTACGAACTCGTTAGTCCGGCAGTGTGGCAGCGCCGCCATGGCTTGTAAAGCCCGTGCTACAAGTCATTCTGGGATGGCGGCGGAAGCGGCCGTGCCACCCGCCGGGCCGAGGCCCCGACCGCAGAGGGCCCCAGGAACCCCGAGGCCCTCGACCGCAGTGGGCCCCAGGAAGGAGTCCCATGGTGACCACGCCCACTCCCGCTGACGGTCGCGAGCGCCGCCGGGACGCGCAGCGCACGCGCCGGGAGATCCTTGACATCGCGACGCGCGAGTTCGCGCAGCGGGGCTACGCCGGGGCTCGGGTCGATGAGATCGCCGCTCAGACGCGCACCACGAAGCGGATGATCTACTACTACTTCGGGGGCAAGGAACAGCTGTACATCGCCGCGCTCGAGCGCGTGTACTCGGTTGTCCGCGAGGCCGAGCAAGGCCTGGATGTCGACCACCTCGATCCGGTGGCGGCCATCAGGCGGCTCGCCGAGCTGACGTTCGACCACCACGAGTCCCATCCAGACTTCATCAGGCTGGTCAGCATCGAGAACATTCACCAGGCTCAGCTGATGGCCAAATCCCGTGCTCTGACCGAGCTGAACACCACCGCGGTGACCGTGACCGCCAAGATCCTGGCCCGGGGTTATGAGGAAGGGGTCTTCTGCCGCCCAGTGGATGCCTTGGATGTACATATGATCATCAGCGCGTTCTGCTTCTTCCGGGTGGCCAACCGGCACACCTTCCGGACACTCTTCGGCCGCGACCTCCTCGACGGCGAGCACCGCGACCGGCACCGGCAGATGGTCGCGGACCTGGTCGTAAGCTACCTGACCAGCTAACCGCCCCGCGCTACGCTCAAGAGCATTTCTACCCAACGAAACCCGGCGGCGGAACTGCCGTCGTGAAGGGTCGGGCCATGCGCATCGGGATGTCCCTGAACTACGCCGGCGGGTTCGCGGAAACCGTCGAGGAGCTCGCCGACTACGAGAAGGCGGGCCTGGACATCGTGTTCGTGCCCGAGGCCTACAGTTTCGACGCGGTCAGCCAGCTCGGCTTCGTCGCGGCCAGGACGGAGCGGCTGCAGATCGCCTCGGGAATCTTTCAGCTGTACTCGCGGACCCCCGCGCTGACCGCGATGACCGCGGCCGGGCTGGATTACGTGTCTGATGGCCGGTTCGTGCTGGGCATCGGCGCATCCGGGCCCCAGGTGATCGAGGGCTGGCACGGTGTGCCCTATGACTCACCGGTCGGCCGGACCCGGGAGATCATTGAGATCTGCCGGAAGGTGTGGCGCCGCGAGCGGCTGGAGTACACGGGCCAGCACTACACGATCCCGCTGCCGCCGGACCAGGGGACGGGACTCGGCAAGGCCCTGAAGCTGATCAACCACCCGGTCCGCGAGCGGATCCCGATCGTGGTGGCGGCGCTCGGGCCGAAGAACGTGGAGCTGGCCGCCGAGCTGGCCGAGGGCTGGGAGCCGATCTTCTACTTCCCGGAGAAGGCCGCCGAGGCGTGGGGCGGCCCGCTGGCCGCTGGCCTGGCCAAGCGTGACCCCTCGCTGCCGCCCCTTGACGTGGTGGCCCAGGCCGGGCTGGCCATCGGCGACGACGTGCTGGACTACCTGGAGCTGGCCCGCCCGATGCTCGCCCTGTACATCGGCGGCATGGGCCCGCATCGCGACCGGGGCCACAACTTCTACTACGAGCTCGCGGTCCGGTTCGGCTTCGAAGAGGTGGCCGGGCGGATCCAGGACGCCTACACCGGCGGCCGCAAGGACGAGGCCGCGGCCCTGGTGCCCGCCGAACTGCTGGCCGGCACGTCGCTGATCGGGCCCGAGTCACTGGTCGCGGAGCGGATCGCGGCCCTGCGGGAGTCCGGCGTCAGCACGCTCAACGTGGCGCCGCTCGCGCCGACCCACGAGGACCGCGTGCGGCTCATCGAACGCGCCCGCGACCTGGCTGCCTAGGGACATGCCCTGACCAGCCAGGTCGCGGACGGCGATCATCCATTGCCCCGCCCGTGGGCCCGCAGTGCTGGCCGGTCGTCACGCTCGCCGATACCGGACCACCGCGATGGGCGTGAAGACTACGAAGAACAGCGCTGACCAGGCCAGGGCCAGGGCGACATCGCTGCTGGACCCGAGGATCAGCGAGCGAACGGCGTTGACCATCGGCGTGATCGGCTGGTACTTCGCGAATGGCTGGAGCCAGCCGGGCATGGTCGAGGCCGGGACGTAGGCACTGGAGATGAACGCGAAGACAAAGGCGATCATCGACATCCCCTGGGCGGCCTGACCACTGGGTGCGAACAGTCCCATGACGATGAATGCGGTCGTGAGCGCGACACCGTAGACGAGGCACAGGCCCAGGGCGGCCAGGCCGTCAAGAACGGTCCCGCCGAGGCGGAATCCGAAGAGGAAACCGAAGGCGGCGGTGGACAGGATCGACCACGCGTTCGTGGTGGAGTCGGCGAGAGTGCGTCCCAGCACTATGGAGTACCGCGGCAGGGGGAGGGACAGGAGCCGGTCGGTGAAGCCACCGGCCCGGTCCTCGGCCACCGCAACGGCGATACCGCCCCCGGTAAACAGGACGATCGTTGCCACGTAGGCCGGCACGAGATAGTTGACGTAGCCCAACGTGCCGGCGTGGATGGCGCCGCCGAACACGTACCGGAAGCTGAACAGGAACAGGGTCAACTGGACTATGCCCATGGCCCACAGCCCAGGAGTCCGGATGTACTTCCGCAGCGCCCGGCGCGCGACCTCGAGGGAGGCCCGGGCCGCCCCGGGGGGCGCACTCGGGCGGGTGATGGTCGGCGTCACGGTCATCGTGGTCATGGTCATCGTGGACTCCCGTTCAGGACGTCGGCGGTGGTGACCGGCGTGTCCGTGTGATCACCGGTGAGGGTCAGGAAGACCTCGTCGAGGGTCGGTCGGCGCACGCCGATCTCTTCGACGGTTATCGCGGCCTCGTCGAGGTAGCGGATCACCGTGGCGAGGTCGGCCGCCCCGCCCGTGGTGGGCGCACTGGCCTGCCGGCTGCCCTGGTCCACTCGGGGTGGGTTCAAAGTGACGGATTGGAGGATCTGGCCGACCTCGCCGAGCCGGGACGGCTCGGCCACCTCGACCTCGATGACGTCGCGCCCGACGCTGGCCTTGATGTCGCTGAGGGTGCCGGCCGCGATGGTGCGGCCATGGTCGATGACCACGGCGTGGTCGGCGAGTTCATCGGCTTCGTTGAGGTAGTGCGTGGTCAGCAGGACATCGGTGCCGCCGCCGACGAGAGCGCGTACGGCGTCCCAGACCTCACGTCGGCCGGTCGGATCCAGGCCTGTCGTCGGCTCGTCTAGCAGCAGCAGGCGCGGCGCGCCGACCAGGCTGGCGCCCAGATCGAGTCGGCGGCGCTGACCTCCCGAGTAGGTGCCGCAGCGCCGGTCTGCGACTTCTTCGAGGCTGAGCTGCTCGATCACGCTGGACGCCGCCCGTCGCGCCGCGCTTCCCGGGTGCCCGAACAGCCGGGCTGTCATCTCCAGGTTCTCGCGCCCGGTCATGGTGGGCTCGACCGCGGCGAACTGGCCGGCCAGGCCGATGTCCCGGCGGACACTCACCGGGTGGCGCACGACGTCGCTGCCTAGCACGCGCAGCTCGCCGCTGGTTGGCCGCAGGAGGGTGGCCACGGTCCGGACGAACGTGGTCTTGCCGGCACCGTTCGGCCCGAGGATCGCCAGCACCTCCCCGGCCGGGGCAATCAGGTCCATGCCATCGAGCGCTGTGACCTTGCCGAACCGGACGGTGACGCCGCGTGCTTCGAGGAGCGGCGCTTCCCGCGAATGGATACTCATTTCGTGTTCCTCCGTGCTGGTCGGTTGCGCGAACCGGTCCGCGAGGAGGTCACCGAGTATCCTTGAGGTGCAACAACCCGATCGGATCTCGTTCCCGCGGGATCGGTTCGAGGATCACGGCCCCTGGTCAGGTGTTCCCGCACCGTGCCGGGGGCCGGTTCTCATCCTTGATCAGTTCAGCGGCTCCTCTGGTGGTGCCGGTGCGGGCTGGCTGCTGGCCCCGTCGCTGGTCCCGGACATGACCTCGTCCACGGCCGCCGTCGCCATGGCGGCGATTTCCGGCGGGAGTTCACCGGTCTCGTGCCAGTGCGCCCACTCCTTCACGAGGGGGAACGAGCCGTCCCCCAGTTCGTCCACGATGCCGCGGACCCAGGCCAGTTCGGCCTCCCGCATAGCGAGGCCGTACTCGGACTCGAGCACGAACAGCCGCGGCAGCCACGCCAACGAGGCGAGTTCGGCCCGCTCTGCGGTGACTGCTTCCTCGAGCGCCGACATCCGGTCCCTGAGTAGTCCGAGCACCCGGGTGGGGCCGAGTATCGACAGCAGCGTCAGGGCCGCCTCGAACTGCGGGTACTCCTTCACCGGCGTGCCGAGCAGTTCGGCCAGCCAGTCCTCCAGCTCGGCCTGCCCGGCCGCGGTGAGCCGGTACACCGTGCGCTCCGGCCGGCGCCCCTCCCGGCTGGCCTCCATGGCCTCGATGAGGCCGTGCTTGGCCAGGTTGTCCACCACCGTGTACAGGGAGCCGTAGTTCAGCTTGATGCTGCGTTCTTTGCCCTGGGACCGCATGGTCGCGGCCATCTCGTAGGGATGCATCGGCTGCTGACGGAGGGTGCCGAGGACGGCTAGCGCCAGCGGGTTCGAGACTCTGCGCCGCCTGCCCACCATAGCCTGGTCACCTGCTTCCACGCCCGTTGCTCTTCGTTTCCGTATATCCGTAGCCGAGTATACGGAAGAGAGTATCCGTTCGCAACTATGCTGAGCGGCCGCTAACGTTGCGGGCCAGGATCGGGGCCGTGCAGGAAGCGCTTGACGTCGGCCGCCTCGGCGTCCAGGGCGGCCGCGTCCGCCGCGGCGAGCTCGCCGAAAGGTGTGATGTCAACCTCGCCCCGGGGCATGGCCCAGGTGGCGGCGGCGCGGCCGCGGACGAGCGCGAACGGCCGGAAGAGCCCATTCACGGTGACGATCCGCTGCGCCGGTCCCAGGATCGGCTCGCGTGATTCCCAGCCCAGGAGCAGCGGGTCGAAGGCACCGAGCAGCCGCGGAGGCGGAAGCCGTGCCCCGCCGGGCGGCTCGGCGAGAGCCGCGAGTCCATCCTCGCGTGCCCCTAGCTCGGAAGCGATCACGGTCAGCCCGCGCCGGGCGTCGCGCAGCGGGAAGGCCGGCCCACTTGGCCAGGTCCCGGTCGCTGGCCGGGCCGTGCCCGGCCAGGTAGCGGCGAGCCAGCATGGCCACCGCCTGATCCCGGTCCACCGGCCCGGGCGGCGGGCCCAGCCAGTCCCTTACCAGCACATACGCATGCTCATTGCCGATCATGGGTCCCCGCACACAGATACCCCGCACGCTGGCGAGCGCCAGGACATGCACCAGCGCCTGGCCTTGCGTGCGGACCCCGGCCGCGCTGAGCCGCTCGCTGAGCTGCGCCCGGGTGAGCGGCCCGCCGCGCGCCAGCGAGCGTTCGATGACCCGGACGCCCAGGTCCGCGGCGTCCGGGGAGACGCCCTCCTGGCCCAGCCGCCGGGCATTGCCGGGGAGCAGGGGCGGGGTGGTCAGTTGGTGCAGCCACCAGTAGTCGGCGCTGCGGACCAGGTGCAGCGTGCCCCGGTTCAGCCAGGTGATCACGAGCGAGCGATCCACGGTGAGCGCCCTATCGACGTCCGCCGCGAACAGCCCGGCCGTCCTCGCCCGGACGGCCAGCCGGGCGCCCCTCGGATCCTGCCCCTGCACCGCGAGCAGCCGGTCGACGACATCGACGGCGCGACGGGCCGGGGGGCCGGAGAGCAGTTGCGCCGCGCACCGTTCCGCGATCACGGTGGTTGGCACGCCCACGGGACCGGCATCTGCCATGGCCTGATCGTGTCACGAGCTACCGTCAGAAGCCCTGCCATCTGGCGGCGCGAGAGCATGGGGCAGGATGGCCGGATGGGCGGAGCAGACGGCAGCGTTCGAATCCGGACGGCCCGCGCCGACGACGCGGCCGGGCTGGCCGAGCTGGACGCCGCCGCGTGGTCCGCCAAGTCGGGATTCCCCTCGATCAGCCAGGGGACCGCTGGGCCGTTCTTCACGCCCGGTAACGCGCCTGAAGATCACCTGGTCGGCGAGATCGACGGCGCGGTCGTCGGCTATGTCAGGTTGAAGCCGAGCACCCCGCTGCCGGAGAACGCACACGTCGTCGGCGTATTCGGCCTCGCTGTCGCGCCTGCTGCCCGGCGCCGGGGAGTCGCATCCGCGCTGCTGGCCGCGGCGGAGCGGCGGGCCAGGGCCGCCGGGGCGCGCAAGCTCAGCCTCCGGGTGCTGGGCACCAACCAGCCCGCCATCCGGCTCTATGACCGCCTCGGCTTCGAGCGGGAGGGTGTATTGCGCGACGAGTTCCTCATCGACGGCGGCTACGTTGACGATGTGCTGATGACCAAGCACCTCCACTGAGGAGCAGGCGCCGGCCCGGCGCCCGGTGCCGCGGGCCGTACAGTCAGGGGCATGCCCGAGATGCACGCTGCCCGCCGCGAGCGCCTGCGGGCCGTACTGGCCGGCCGTGGCGCGGACGCCGTGCTGATCAGCAACCTGGTCAATGTGCGCTATCTCACCGGGCTGGCCAGCTCGAACGCGGCGTTCCTGCTGCCCGCCGACGGGCCTGGCGTGCTGGCCACGGACGCGCGGTACGCGCTGGCCGCCACCCGGGACGGCCCGGATCTCGAGCTCACCGTCAACCGGCTGCCCGAGCAGGCCCTCGCGGCCCTCGCGGCTGGACGCGGCCTCGGGCGCCTGGCGTTCGAAGCGCAGGAGGTCACGGTCGAGCGCCATGCGGCACTCGTGGAAGCCACCCCCGGCGCGACGTTCATCCCGCTCGGCCGGGCCGTGGAGGGGCTGCGGGTGGTCAAGGACGAGGATGAGATCGCGCTCCTCGCCCAGGCGTGCGCGATCACCTCAGCCGCCTTGGACGAGGTACTGCCGCGCATCTGTCCCGGCCTGACCGAACGGGATGTGGCCACGGCACTGGAGCGCGCGATGAGCGACCGCGGGGCGGAAGGGCCGGCCTTCGACACCATTGTCGCCAGTGGGCCCCACGGAGCTATCCCGCATCACGTGCCGACCAGCCGTGAACTGTCTCCAGGAGACCTCGTCACGGTCGATTTCGGTGCCCGCTATGGCGGCTATCACGCGGACATGACCCGCACGCTCGCGGTGGGCGAGCCCGCGGCGTGGCAGCGCGACATCTACGCTTTGGTCGCTGCGGCGCAGCAAGCCGGGATGGCCGCGGCCACGGTCGGCGCGGACGTCGCGGAGGTGGACGGCGCGGCCCGCCGTCTGATCGAGGAGGCCGGCCACGGCGAGCATTTCACGCACGGTCTCGGCCACGGCGTCGGACTGGAGATCCACGAGGCTCCGATCATGGGACACGGGAAGACAGGTAGACTAGAAGATCGAGTTCCCATCACCGTCGAGCCAGGAATTTATCTTCCCGGCCGGGGCGGCGTCAGGATCGAGGACACCCTGGTGGTGCGCGCCGGCGCCGAAACGGCGGTACCCCGCGAATTGCTCACCACGACCACGCGGGAATTGCTCGTCCTGTGACGCGGGACGGGTTTCCCGCACGCAGGAGACACGACAGACGTGGCCACCACGAATGACCTCAAGAACGGCATGACGCTGAATATCGACGGCCAGCTCTGGAACGTCGTCAACTTCCAGCACGTCAAGCCCGGTAAGGGCGGCGCTTTCGTGCGCACCCGGCTGAAGAACATCATGTCCGGGAAGGTCGTCAACCGGACCTTCAACGCCGGGGTCAAGGTCGAGGTGGCCAGCGTCGATAAGCGCGAGATGCAGTATCTCTACCGCGAGGGCGAGGACTTCGTCTTCATGGACACGGAGGATTACGACCAGCCGCACATTCCGGCGGCGACGGTCGGGAACGCCGCCGACTACCTGCTGGAAGAGCAGACAGCCGTGGTGGCGTTCAACGACGGCGTCCCGCTGTATGTGGAACTGCCCGCCGCGGTGGAGATGACGGTCAGCCAGACGGACCCCGGCGTGCAGGGGGACAGGTCCACCGGCGGCACCAAGCCGGCCACGCTGGAGACCGGGGCGCAGATCCAGGTCCCGCTGTTCATCACGACCGGTGAGAAGATCAGGGTGGACACCCGCACCGGCGACTATCTCGGCCGGGCGTGATCACGCTCCGTGCCTGCGCGTAGCAAAGCCCGCAAGCGGGCACTCGACGTCCTGTTTGAGGCCGAAGTGCGGGACGAGCCCGTGCTCGAGATGCTGGACCAGCGGGCCGACCAGGCCAGCCCGCCGGTGCCGGAGTACGCCCGTGAACTCGTCCGCGGCGTCCAGGCGCATCGCGAGCGAATCGACGAGCTCCTGGGCCAGTACGCGCAGGGCTGGGCGCTGGACCGGATGCCGGCGGTGGACCGGAACCTGCTCCGGATCGGGCTCTATGAGCTGCTGTGGGCCGACGACGTGCCGGATGCGGTCGCCATCAGCGAGGCCGTGCTGCTGGCCGGTGACCTGTCAACCGATGCGTCTCCGGCGTTCGTGAACGGCCTGCTGGGACGGCTGCTCAAGCTCAAGCCGACACTGCAGCTGTGACGCCGCACGGCAGGCTGTGCCGGGCTGGGTCCCTCAGGCGGGGGCGAAGCGGAGCCTGAGGCCGAGCCGGCGCAGGACCGAGAGGAACCATAGCGTGGACGCGCCGGTGCCGGCGATGACGAGCGCGATGGTCGCGGCGGTCGAGAGCATCAGGAACACGCGGGCTGGCTCGGTGAACATCAGCACCGCCAGGCTGGCCGTGAGGACCAGGAAGATTCCCGCCCACAGCCAGGTCGCTCCCTGGAAGAAACGGTGCAGGCCGGGGTGATGGGTGGCGGGCTGGCGCAGCGCGACCACCTCGGCGGCCAGCCGGGCCACCAGCGGGTTCGGGCCGCTCGCGGTGCGGGCGAACACGACGCACATGGCGAGGTTCGCGAGCGGGAACTGCAGCAGGTACAGCCACAGTTCGCCGGTGGCCAGGACGACGGCGGTCTGCACCGTGAGCACGACCGCCGAAATGGTCAGCAGGCTGGGCACCGACCCGGTCACGGCCTTGCGGATGACCGCGGTGAGCCAGATGGCCACCAGCCCCGCCACCAGTCCCGCGTTCCGGCCATCCAGCCAGGCGGCCACCACATAGGCCGCCACCGGCAATCCCACGGACTCGCTCACGTTCCAGCCCGCTGTCAGAAACAACCGCAGCGGCCTCGGGACTTCCAGATGGTCGTCGGCCATGGGCAAAGAGTAGCGCCGCGTCCGGGCGGCGGCAGGTTTCGTTGCAGATATCTGTGCCATTGTCAGGAAGTTCTAAGGATTCCGTCGGGCGGAGGCGGAGCGGCCGGGCTTCCTGCCGATTACCCGTGCAGGTCAGCGGGATTGTCCGGGCGCGGCACTACATTGGGACTGCGCGGGCGTGAGCAGCGCTGGGCGTGACGAGGAGGACGGCCGTGGTCGGCGATCGTCGTGGCGGAGGCGCCCAGTTCGGGCCGCCGGTCCAGCGCGCCCAGTTCGGGCGGCAGGCCTCGGCCGGTCCGGTCCGGCGCTGGAAGGACGACGATCCGCGCACCGCTGTGGTCAGGGATGTACTGGGGGCGGTGATCTCGGGACTGGTAGCGGAGACGGGGCGGCCCCGGCTCGACATCGTCAACGCCGGGGGCGGCACCGGTGGCTTCGCGGTGCCGCTGGCCGACTTGGGGCACGCGGTGACCGTCGTCGACCCGAGCCCGGACTCACTCGCCGCCGCACAGCGCCGGGCCGCCGAGCTGGCGGTACCGCTCCAGGCCATCCAGGGCGATGTCGCCGACTTGCCGGGGCTGATCGGCGAGCAGGGCGCCGACCTGGTTTTGTGTCACAGCGTCCTTGAGTACGTGGATGCCCCGGCGGCCGCGATGGCGGCGATCTTCCGCGTCCTGCGGCCCGGCGGCGCGGTGAGCGTTCTCGCCGCCAGCGCCGTGGCGGCCGTGGTCCACCGCGCCCTGGCGGGCCGGTTCGATGAGGCCAGGCGGCTGCTCGGCGGAATCGGCGCGGGGATAGCCGGGCCGGACGAGAGCGTGGCGGCCGCGGGCCCACCCGCCGGCCTGGAAGGAGCGGGCGGCGAGCACGGAGCCGCCGAGCACCGGGCCGGCCGCCCACAGCGATTCACCCTGGCCGCGGTGATAGGGCTGATCGACGCGGCAGGCCTGCGCCCGGGGGCGGCGCATGGAGTTCGCGTCTTCGCGGATCTCGTTCCCGGTGTCTTCGCGGACGCGGATCAGGGCGCGGCCGATGCGTTGCTGGCGCTGGAGCGCGCGGCGTCCGCTCATCCGGCGTTCCATGACCTCGCTACCCAGTTCCACGTGCTCGGGTACCGATGAGCCAGGCCGTGAGTCCCGTGCCGGGGGACGACACGGGCTGCCACATCCTGCACGTCGATATGGACGCCTTCTACGCGAGCGTCGAGATCCGTGACCGGCCTGACCTCGCCGGATTGCCGGTGATCGTGGGTGCTACTGGGAACCGCGGTGTGGTGCTCTCTGCCTCCTACGAGGCGCGGGCCTTCGGCGTCGGGTCGGCGATGCCGGTAGGGCGAGCCAGGCGGCTGTGCCCGCAGGCCGTGTTCATCGCGCCCCGCCACGCCGTGTACGCGGCGGTATCCCGGGAGGTCATGGCGACCTTCCGGTCAGTGACCCCGCAAGTGGAACCGCTGGCCCTCGACGAGGCCTTCCTGGACGTCTCGGGTGCCGTCCGGCGGCTTGAACCGCCGGCCAGGATTGCCGAGCTGATCCGGGCCACCATCCGGGAGCAGCAGGGCATCAGCTGCTCCGTCGGCGTGGCCAGCAGTAAGTTCGTCGCCAAGCTCGCCTCGGCCCGGTGTAAGCCAGACGGCCTGCTCGTGGTCCGCGCGGACGGTGTCCTCGATTTCCTCCACCCGCTGCCCGTCGCGGCGCTGTGGGGTGTGGGGGAACGGACCGGGCAGATCCTGGCCCGGCTCGGCCTGCGCACCGTGGCTGACATCGCGCACATCCCGGTGGACACGCTCCAGCGCGAGCTCGGGGCGGCGGTGGGTGCCCACCTGGCCGCCCTCGCCTGGGGGCGGGACGAGCGCGCGGTGGTCAGCGGCGTCCCGGAGAAGAGCATCGGAGCTGAGGAGACGTTCCCCAGTGACATCGATGACCCTGAGCTGATCCGCCGCGAGCTGCTCCGGCTGTCCGGGCGCACCGCGCAGGGCCTCCGCTCGGCCGGGTGCATGGCCCGGACGGTGGTGGTCAAGCTGCGGCTGGCCAATTTCACCACTATCACCAGGTCGCGTACGCTGCCCGAGCCGACCGACGTAACACGGAAGATCTACGCCACGGCGTGTGTCCTCTACGCGGCGTCTGGTCTCGACTCAGGCGCACGGCTCCGCCTGGTGGGGGTCCGGGCGACGGGTCTCGTCCCCGCCTCCCGCGCGGCCACTCAGCTGGCCTTCGGGGAGCAAGGGGGGGCCTGGCGTGACGCCGAACGGGCCCTGGACCGCATCGCGGGACGTTTCGGCACGGATTCTGTCCGCCCGGCAACCCTCGTTCGGGCGCACGGCGAAGGGGCCGGGAGCACCGCGGAGGCCGGGGACGCAGCGGCTCCCTGACGCGTAGCGGTGAGTGTCGGCCTGATATAGTCGCCTGTGAAAGATTTAATTCGAATCAGCGTTTGGTCGCGACGCTGATGGTTTGGGCTGCGGTCTGTCGGCGGTGCTTGGCTGGGTCTGGGTCTCCCGCTTGTGCCTGGTATCCCTTTACCTTTCCGCTACCCTTCCACCAGGCGTGGCCGCACTCGTATTCTGGGAATGAACCAGGACCGTGAGATGGAAGTCATCGCACCCGTCCCCGTGCGCGAGGTTTTTTGGGAGGCGCCGTGCCGCTCTCTGAGCACGAGCAGCGTCAGCTCGACCAGATCGAGCGGGCGCTCTATGCGGAGGATCCGAAGTTCGCGCAGGCAGTGCGGGCCAGGGATCCGCGCGTTCACTACAAGCGCCGGGTGGTCGAGGCCGCGGTCGGGTTCGTGCTCGGCGTGGGCTTGCTCATGACCGGCGTGGTGTCCAAGTACATTTGGATCGGCGTGGCCGGTTTCGTGGTGATGCTGGCGTGTTCGATGTGGGCACTGACGAGCTGGCGGCACATCGCTGGGGTGGCCACGTCCCGGACCGGCCCGGTCCGGGAGCGCCGCAGCCCCCGCCCGTCCAGTCCGCGATTCATGGAGCGCCTGGAGGAGCGGTGGCGCCGCCGTCAGGAGGGCGACCGCTAGCGCGGGCGCTGTCAGGAGGGCGACCGCCAGCGCGGGCGCTGTTACAGCGGCACCCCCAGCGTGGGCGCAGTTACGAGGGCGGCTGCCAGGGCTGGCGCCGTACCGTGACCCGGTCCATCCAGCCGAACACGTCCAGTGCGTGCTGCAACGCCGCGCCCGCGGGGGCCAGCGTGGAGGCAGGCAGCAGCCGCGCGTACCAGCGTGCAGGCCGGCTGACCATCCTCGACACGGCCCGCCGCACCACCGCGACATCGGCGCGCAGCGTGCCAGAGGCCGCGGGCTCCCTGGCGTAGAGCGCCCGTTCTTCAGCGCGGGCAATGCGCAGCAGAGCCGCGCTCTCCGTGGGGTCCAGCCGCAACGTCGCGGCGATGCGCGCGGCCAGGGCGCGCGGGGACTCGCTGGCCGGGCTGGCGATCCGGTGATCGGCGAGGTCGTCCAGCAGCTCGTGCCAGGCCGCGTCGGCCTGCCTGGAATCATCGCCCGCGCTTAGCCACCGTCGGCGGCGGGTGAGTGACCGGGCCGACCACGGCGTGATCAGCGCCAGCCCGAGCGCTGCGGCGAGCACCGCGCCGACGGGACTGGAGCTGCTGTGATGCTTGCCACCCGTGGTGGATCCGCTCCCCAGCTCCTGGAGTTTGGCGCCGTGTGACCCGCCCGCCTGGGATGCCTTCGAGCTTGGCACGCCTGCGGCGGCTGTCGGGCTGGCCGTTGCCGAGCCCGGGGTGACCGGCAGGAGCGGATATGTGTACGCGGGCTCGAACGCGGTGTCCTGGCCCCCCGTGCCGGCCGGGGTGGGCTCGAAGCGCAGCCAGCCAGCGCCCTGGAAGTACAGTTCGGGCCAGGCGTGTGCGTCGGTCGTCTTGACCTGCCAGCGGCCCTTCCCCAGGTAGGTGCCGGGGGTATAGCCGATGGCCACCCGGGACGGGATACCCACCAGCCTGGCCAGCACCGCCATCGCGAACGCGAACTGCTGGCAGTAGCCGCGCCTGGTGGTGGTCAGGAACTGGATCAGAGCGGACGAGCTGTTCAGCTGGCTGACGTTCAGGCTGTAGGTGAACCTGCCCCCGGTGGTGAACCAGCGCTGCAACGCGACGGCCCGGCCGTAGCTGGAGGTCTGTCCGCGGGTAATCTGCCTGGCCAGCTTCGTGAGCCGGGTAAAGGACGCGGGCACGGGGAGGTCGTCGCGGGCGATGGCCGCCGGGGGCGCGGGTGATTGCTGTAGTTGCTGCGCCGTGGGGGCCGGCTCCTTGCTCGTCACCGAGTAGCTGAGGCCGGACAGGCTGCTGTTCGGGGAGTACGTCATGAGCGTGCGCTTGTCGGTCAGCCAGTTCCCAGCGATCCCGACGGTCTGCGCCGGGTAGGGCAGGGGCAGGAAATTCCCGGCGTACTGGCTGCCGGTCAGGCCGGTGGCGAGGGTGATCCTGGTCCGCTGGGTCGTCGTCGCCATCCCGCTGTTCGTTCCCGGTGCGGCGGGCAGCCTTCCGCCGCGCAGCGGGGAGGCTGTCCAGGGCGCCAGGGTCCAGCTGGTGGCGGTGAGCGTGCCGAGCACGTAGACCTGCAGGTACTCCGGTTCGGCGACGGCCGTCCGCAGCACCAGGACATCCGAGGCAGTGCTCCGGTGCAGATCATCGTTCATCTGGGCCAGGGGACTGGGCAGCGAGCCGCCGGATCCGATCCCCTGGCCGACCCCGGTCCCGTCGCCGCCGACGAACTGGAGCTTGTGATCCCTCAGTCCCGGCACCAGCAGCGGGACGCAGAGGGCCAGCGTCACCGCGGCGAGGCCAATGCGCCGGCCCGATGCGGCCAGTTCCCCGGTGTTCGGGCCGCTGGCCGGCCGGGCCATGTCGTCCCCCCGGCTCTGGCGGAGGGTGACCAGCCGACCCCAGACCCGGAGGCGTTCCCGCCCGTCCGCGGCCAGCAAGGCGAGGTATCCGGTCATGCCCAGGCAGAAGGACACCGTGGCGCCGACTGTGCCCCGCGGGCCGCTCGTGGTCAGCGGTACGCAGAAAAGCACCAGCAACGGCAGCCCGGCGCTCGCTGGCCTGCGCAGCCGCACCGCGAGCAGGTCGACGGCCACGGCAACGATGCCGATACCGGCCACGGTCAGCAGCAGGATGCCGTGCCGGGCCGGTGCTGGCGGCGTGTATTTCGCTGAATCGGCTATCCCCTGCCCGACGAGCGACCACAGATGGTGCAGCGACGATCCGGTCGGCACCACCCTGGCCAGGGCCTCGGACCCCGCGAACAGGACGGTCAGATAGACAAGCAGCCCGGCCAGCGAGGCCAGGGCGGCGACCAGGGGGGGCAGCGGGCGCCGCCGGGTCAGGGCGCCCACGGCGCCGACCACAGCCGCCGCGCCGGCCCCCATCCAGAACCAGAGTGCCCCCGAGACCAGCGAGTACAGGGAGATCGACGCCAGCGCCGTGGCGATGGCGGCGGTCACCGTCAGCCGGTATTTCATTGCGGCGTCCCGGCGGCCAGCGCAGGCCGGTCCGCTGGCCGGCAGGTCGGCGGTGTGCTGCAGTCGTTCCCAGGCCACACCGAGCGGGGTGTCGGCGGTGACCGTGACCGCGCGCCAGCCGGCCGCGCGCAGGATCGCGGCGGCGCCGTCGGCCTCGGCCAGCGTTCCCTGGGCGGCCGGGACGTGGGCGGGCTGGGCATGGGCGGGCTGGGCGTGGGCGGGCTGGGCGGCCGCCCAGGTGGGTACGGCCAGCAGCAGCGCCATCGCGGTCCCCGTGTCGCGGCGGCTCGCTGCGAGCTTGCGGGCCTGGGCCGGGCTGAGCCGCCCGGCCACGACGACGAGCAGCCCGCCCGCCGGGCCGTGCATTCCGTCCATCCCGTGGGTGAGTTCGGTCCCTCGGGACGTCTTGATGACCGCGAGCGAGTCAAGCAGGATGTCCTCGAACCTGCCGGGCGCGCTGGCCGTTCCCCGGTCGGTGATCAGATGGCCGTCGAGGCCGGCCTGGGTCAGGTGCACGCCTATCGAAGCCACCGCGCTGACCGCGAATTCGAAGGACGAGCCTGGCCCGGTTCCGGCGTGCGCGCTGGCCCGCGTGTCCAAGAGCAGGACGGCGCGGTTGCGCCAGCGCTGTTCCTCTCGGCGCACCATCAGCTCGCCGTGCCGAGCGGTGGAACGCCAATGCACCTTCCGCAGCTCGTCGCCGTCCCGGTAACCGCGCGGCACCACGTCGTCTTCGCCGGCGGTGGCCGCCGTGCGGGTCCGGCCGCTGCCCTCACCGTGCCAGCTCCCGGCAAGGGCGGTCCGCGGCAGCGCCGTGATGGCCGGCGTCACCACGAGGACAGAATGCTCAGCGAATGAGTGGCCGAGTTCCACCAGGCCGAACGCATCGGCCACGCGCACCCGGAGCGGGCCGACGGTGAAGCGGCCGCGGCTGCTGGATTGGATCGGGTAGCTGAGTTCGCGGGCACCGCCTTGCTCGATGCGCTCCAGCACGAACCGGGGCCGGGTACCCAGCGGGTAGGGCACGGTGTCCTCGGCGAGGAGCAGGCCGGTCGGCAGCCGGGAAATGTTCTCCAGGCGGAGCGACACCGTGGCATGCTGCCCGGCGGGCACGCGCGTCGGCGTGATCTTGCGGAGGCAGCGGATCCGGTACCGGGCCCGGCCCGTGGCCAGCGCGGCGAACAGGGGCAGGACGAGAACCGCGATGCCGATGCTGAGCAGGGCCCGCTCGCCGAGGCCGACCCCGAGCGCCGCGACGGTGATCCCGGCCGCGAGGAATGACTTACCGCGTGTCGTAAATCCGCCGAGCGGTGCCCGCATTCCGGCATTTCCTCCTGTCCTGGTGGCCGTCGCCGCTGTGCTTACCGCAGCCGCGGCAGCGGTATCTGCTCGACTATCGCGGCCAGCACCCGCTCGGGATACTGCCGCTCGACCATGGCCTCGGCGGTGGGCAGCAGCCGGTGCGCGAGCACCGGGCCGGCCAGTGCCTGCACGTCATCAGGGATCACGAAGTCACGCCCGTCGAGCGCGGCGCGCGCCCGGCTGGCCCGCAGCAGGTGCAGGGAGGCGCGCGGGGATGCGCCCAGCCGCAGATCCGGCGAGGACCGGGTGGCGCCGACGAGGGTGATGACGTACTGCTTCAATGCCTCCGCCACGTGCACGCGGCGTACGGCCGAGATCAGCTCGCGCACGTCCCCGGCGGTCGCCACCGGCTTCAGCGTGTCCAGCGGCGACGATGAGCCGTGTATGTCCAGCATCGCCAGTTCCGCCTCGGGGCTGGGGTAGCCCATGGAGATGCGCGCGGTGAAGCGGTCCCGCTGGGCCTCGGGGAGCGGGTAGGTGCCCTCCATTTCCACCGGGTTCTGGGTGGCGATGACCATGAACGGCCCCTCCAGCGGGTAGGTGGTGCCATCCACCGTCACCTGCCGTTCCTCCATACATTCCAGCAACGCGGACTGGGTCTTCGGGGACGCCCGGTTGATTTCGTCGCCGACCACGATGTTCGCGAATACCGGACCGGGCTTGAACTCGAAGTCCCTGCGCTCCTGGTGGTAGGCGCTGACGCCGGTGATGTCGCTCGGCAGCAGGTCGGGCGTGAACTGGATGCGCTGGACCGAGCAGTCGGTGGACCGGGCGAGCGCCTTGGCCAGCAAGGTCTTGCCGACCCCGGGAACGTCCTCGATCAGCACGTGCCCCTCGGCCAGCAGGACGGTGAGCGCGAGCCGGACGGCATCTGCCTTCCCCTCGATCACGGACTCGATGGCCTGGCCGACGCGGTGTCCAACCTGCACCAGGTCGTCGAGCGTGCGCTCGGCGTCCCGCCCCATGTCCAAGGACACCTGTCCTCCTCGTTCTCCTGGCGCGTTCCTGGTCACCGGCCGCGCGGCGGCCGGGCCGCCAGTGTGATGGTCCGTTCTGACAGTACGTCCTGCTATGGCTTACGCGCGATAAAGGTCAAGGGTTCAGTACCGGGGTGGCGAGCGGCTTGGCACCCCACTTTGCTCCATCCCCCTGAACTGGCATTTCGTGAGCTCCAGTGGGGGATATAGGTTCGCCGGACGTTGACGGTGGGGAAATGTGGGGTACAGTGGTGCGCTGTGGGGGGCAGAGCATGCAGCTGGCGACTGCGTATGCGGGAGTGGGAGGTGAGTGCCGGTGTTCCTGGGCACTCACACGCCACGCCTCGACGAGAAGGGCCGGCTGTTCCTGCCCGCGAAGTACCGTGAGGAACTCGCGGGAGGCCTGGTGATCACCAAAGGCCAGGAGCGCTGCCTCTACGTCTTCCCCGTCCCGGAATTCACCCGGATCACCGAGGCCCTGCGGACCGCGCCGGTGACGGCGAAAAGCGTGCGTGACTACAGCCGCGTCTTCTTCGCCAGCGCTTCCGACGAGGTTCCTGACAAGCAGGGCCGCATCACCATCCCGCCCGGGCTGCGCGAGTACGCGGCCCTGGATCGCGACTGCGCCGTGATCGGCGCTAACACCCGGCTCGAGATCTGGGATTCCGCCGCGTGGGAGTCCTACCTGGGGCAACAGGAGGATGCGTTCTCAGCGGCGTCTGAGGAGGTGCTGCCCGGAGTTCTGTGAGCGGGGCCGGCGGAACCGGCACCGCCGTGCTCGGCGAGGTCTCCACCCGCGCCTGGGTGATCACGTCGGCTGGCATCACTTCCCCGGTGCCAGGCGATTTCCGGGCCGCCCGCGCGTCGCGCGGATGGGGACCTGGCCGAGTACGGACCGACATGTGACTTGGCGGACAGCCAGCGCCGCCACCGGGCGGCCCGCCAGCCAACCGGCACACCCAGCGGACCGCCGGGCCATCGGCACCCGGCCGAACGGCACAGCCCGGCAGACGGCCGGCCGAACGGCACCAGCCCGGCAGACGGCCGGCCGAACGGCACAGCCCGGCAGACGGCCGGCCGAACGGCACAGCCCGGCAGACGGCCGGCCGAACGGCACAGCCGGCGGACCGCCGGCCGAACGGCACAGCACCCGCCGATCCGGAGCGGGGCGAGTAACGGCGAGAGTGGGGGCGGATGGGCACAGCGGCAGCCGGGCATCTGCCGGTCATGGTCGAGGAGGTCCTCGGCCTGTTCGCGCCCGCTCTGGAGCCGAGCGGCGCGATCCTGGTCGACGCGACGCTGGGCCGCGGCGGCCACGCCCGGGCGCTGCTGGACGCCCATCCGGACCTCGCTCTGATCGGGGTGGATACCGACGCCCAGGCGATCGAGGAGTCGCGCAGGCTGCTCGCCCCGTACGCCGGCCGGGTGACGCTGGTGCACGGCCGCAATGATGAGATCCCCGCTCTGCTGTCCCGCCCGGACCTGGGGGGCCACGACCGGGGGGTGCGAGACCAGGGGGAGCGGGGCGGTCAGAGGGTCCAGGGCGTCTTGTTCGACCTGGGCGTATCCTCCCCGCAGCTGGACGATCCGGGGCGCGGTTTCGCGTACTCCTATGACGCTCCCTTGGACATGCGGATGGACCAGGGTAATCCGCTCACCGCCGCAGACGTGCTGAACACCTATCCAGCCGAGCGGATCGCACACGTACTGCGCGAGTACGGCGAGGAGCGGTTCGCGCGGCGGATCGCCGACGCCGTGGTCAAGGAGCGGTCCAGGGCCCCGCTGACGTCGACCGCTCGCCTGGTCGAGATCGTCCGCGACTCGATTCCCGCGGCTGCCCGGCGGACGGGCGGCAACCCGGCCAAGCGGACATTCCAGGCCTTGCGGATCGAGGTCAACGGCGAACTGGAGGCGCTTGGGCGGGCGCTGCCCGCGGCCCTGGATGCGCTGGCCGTGGGCGGCCGCATTGTGGTGCTCGCGTACCACTCGCTGGAGGACCGGGCGGTCAAGGGCGCCCTGACCAGTGCGTCCGCCGACACAACCCCGCACGGGCTGCCCGTGCCTCTGGAGTCGGGGCGACCGCGGTTTCGGCTGCTGACCCGGGGCGCGCAGCGGCCGTCCGCGGACGAGGTGGCCCGCAACCCGCGGGCCGCCTCCGCCCGGCTGCGGGCGGCCGAGCGGATCAGGGAAGCCGCATGACCAGCGGCCGCGGGCTCGGACGCGGGTGACCGGGAGCAAGGGGAGCCTAGTGGTGAAGGGGACGCAGTGGTGAGCGGAAACAGCGATACACAGGCCGGATCGGGAACCCGCACCAGGACGGCCTCGGCCGAGCCCGGCCGGGCGCGCTCCCGGCAGCCACGCCCGGCACCGGGCAGCGGCCGGACCGGCACGCGGCGGCCCGCCACTGGCCGGCCGGTCACGGAGCGTGCCGGGACGGAGCGGCCCGCCAGCGCCTGGCCGGTCACGGGACGGCCCGCTACCGGAAGGCCCGCTACGGGACGGCCCGCCACCGGAAGGCCCGCTAACGGAAGGCCCGCCACCGGAAGGCCGGTCACCGGACGGCCCGCCACCGGAAGGCCGGTCACGGGACGGCCCGCCACCGGAAGGCCGGTCACCGGACGGCCGGGCCTCGCGGGCACCGCGGATAGCCTGCGGCGGGTCGCCGGCGGGACAGCGGCCCGCACCTCGTCTCGGACGTCGTTCATCCTGCTCGTAGTCGGCCTCCTCGGTGGCGGGCTGCTCAGCCTGCTGATCATCAACACCACCCTGGCCGCCGGCTCGTACCAGATCTCCTCCCTGCAGAAGGCCGAGGCGGCGCGCACCCAGCAGATCGCGACGCTCAGCCAGCAGGTCGCCGCCGACCGGTCGGCGGCGGTGATCGAGCACCGGGCGCTCCAGCTCGGCATGGTCGCGCCCCCCCTGACCAGTTATCTTGACCTGCAGACGGGCCGCATCACGCACCAGCCGGCCACCGACCCGGGCATCCCCGTCGTGCGCGGCTGGGTACCGTGACGGGGAGCGAAGCAGGCGGCCGCGGCAGCCCGCGGCGGGCGGGGCCGCCCGGGACGGCCGGCGGGTCCCGCCGGCCGGGGGAGCCCAGGCGGGGCCGCGACGGCGGCCCGGGCCCCGGCGCCGATGGCTGGCGGGGGCGTACCCGCCAGCCCCGGGAGGACCAGGGGCCCAGGGACGACCCGCGTTTCCGGGACGGCCCTGGCGGCAGGCGTGCCGCCGGCAACCGCAGATCGCCGCCCGATGGCGGCCGGCGGCCGGCCCGTGACATCAGGCCGCCAGCCCGGGCCGGCCGGCCCGGCTGGCCCGGCGGTGCGGGCCGGGCCGGGAGTACCGGCCGGGCCGGCCGGCCCGGCGGCGCCTCGTTCCCGCCCCGCCCCGCCCTGCGCCGGGGGAGCCCCGCGCGCCGTCTGCACGTCACCCTGCTGTGCATCGGCTTCGTGCTGTCGCTGGTGGCGGGGAGGCTCATTGAGCTACAGGGGCTGGATGGCCCCAGGTACCAGGCTCTGGCCGAGCGCCAGCGGCTGCATTTCATACCCGAGCCAGCGGTGCGCGGCAGCATCACCACCGCGGACGGCACCACGCTGGCCATGACCGTGCCCACCGATCTCGTGTTCGCCGACCCACCCCTCATCGCCCAGGCGAAGGCGTCGCCGGCCACGGTGGCGGCCGCGCTCGCGGGCCCGCTGGGCATGACCCAGCCCGCCATCCTGGCCTTGCTTCAGCACCCGACGTCCAAGGACTACGTGGTGCTGAAGCAGGCCGTCTCGGCGACGGTCGGCCAGCGCATCGCCGCCCTCAACGAGCCCGGCATCAACCTGAGCCCCTCGGACACCCGCGCATACCCCAACGGGGACCTCGCCGCGAACGTCGTCGGCTTCACCAATACCGACAGCGCGGGGGACCTGGTCGGGGAGGCCGGGGTCGAGCAGTCCTTCAACTCGCTGCTGGCGGGCAAGGACGGCCGGAGCGAGTACGAGGTCGGTACGACCGGCCAGCCGATCCCGGTGGGGGAGGACAAGACGCAGCCGGTGGTGCCGGGCGGTAACGTGCGGCTCACCATCGAGGCCGACATTCAGTACGAGGCCGAGCAGGCCTGCGCGGAGCAGGTCCGCAAAGTCGACGCCGCGAACTGCACCGCGGTCGTGATGCAGCCGGGCACCGGGAAGATCCTCGCGCTCGCCCAGGCGCCGTCGTTCAATCCCGCCTCCCCCTCCAGCGTGGCCGCGACCACCGACATGCCGGTGACCGACGTATTCGACCCGGGCAGCACCGCGAAGGTGATCACCGTCGCGGCGGCGCTGGAGCAGGGCGGGCAGACGCCGATGACCGCTTACACGATCCCCAACCAGATCGTCGTGGACGGATTCTCGTTCCACGACGGCGACTATCACCCGACCGAGCGGCTCACCGTGGCGGGGATCCTCGCGCACTCCAGCAACGTGGGCATGGTGCAGGTGGTCCAGCACGTGCCCCCCTCGGTGCAGTACCAGTACTACAAGGCGTTCGGCATCGGGCAGCCCAGCGGGCTCGGCCTGCCCGCCGCGAGCGACGGCCTCCTCTACCCGGTCGCCAAGTGGTGGGGAGACGAGCGCTACACCATGGCTTTCGGGCAGGGAGTGGCCGTCACCGCCGTCCAGATGGCCAGTGTCTATGCGACCATCGCCAACGGCGGGGTGCGCGTGCCACCGTCCATCGTGGCCGGGACGACGAATGCCAGCGGGCGCTTCGTGCCGGCCCAGCCGCCCGCCAGCCACCGCGTGCTCAAGACCACGACCGCCAGCGAACTGATGGCCATCCTCCAGCAGGTGCCGTATCTCGATGCCACGCTGGCCTACCAGCCCTGGGGGGAGATACCGGGGTACTCGATCGCATCCAAGACCGGGACGGCCCAGATCGCGAACTCCCAAGGCTGCCTGTGCTCGTACGGGTCGAGCTATATCGGCATCGGGCCGGCCAGCGGCCCCAAACTGGTGGTGGCGGTCAACGTGCAGGACCCACGCAAGGGCGGCTACTTCGGCAACGAGGTGGCCGGACCGGTGTTCAACAAGATCATGAAGTTCGCGCTGCAAACCCTGAAGATCGCGCCGGATGGTGCGAAGCGTCCGGACGTGCGGCTCACGGCGCCGTGATCAGCGGTACCCTCGGCCCGTGTCTGCGGCTCTTCGTCCACGTACCATCCTGCCGCGCCCGCTCTCCGGACTGGCCGTGCTTCTCGGCGTGACGATGACCGGGCGGGCCGGTCCCGAGCCTTTCTCCGGGTCGGCCGGATCCGGTGGGATTACTGGCGTCACCCACGATTCGCGCCGGGTGGCACCAGGCGATTTGTATGCCGCGCTGTCCGGCCGCCAGTACCACGGTGCGCGGTTCTGCCAGCAGGCGGTCGAGGCGGGGGCCGTGGCCGTGCTCACCGATCCGGATGGCAAGAGCCTGGCCCGGCACTCGGGGGTGCCGGTCTTCGTGGTCGCCAATCCGCGGGCGCGGCTGGGCGAGGTCGCCTCCTGGGTGTACGGCAACCCGTCAGGGCGGCTGATGATGATCGGGGTGACCGGCACCAGCGGCAAGACGACCACCAGCTACCTGCTGGAGTCCGCGCTGCGGATGTCGGGCCACCTGACCGGGCTGGCCGGCGGGGTGGAGACCCGGGTGGCCGGCGACAGCTGGCCGAGCCAGCTCACCACGCCGGAAGCCACGGACCTGCAGGCGCTGCTGGCGGTCATGGTGGAGCGGGGCGTGACCGCGGCCGCGATGGAGGTCTCCAGTCACGCGCTCGCCCTCGGCCGGGTGGCAGGCACCTCCTACGATGTGGCGATTTTCACCAACCTGTCCCCCGAGCATCTGGACTTCCACAGTGACCTCGATGACTATTTCGCAGCGAAGGCATTGCTGTTCACACCGGGCTACTCGCAGATCGGGGTGGTGAACATCGACGACGCCCACGGCCGCCAGCTGGCGGTCGCGCCGCAGATCCCCACCACCACGTTTTCCGCGGACGGGAACCCGGCCGCCGACTGGCGGGCCGCCGACGTCCGGGCCGGCGCGGACGGGAGTGCGTTCCGGGTGATCGGCCCCGGCGGGGTGGAGGCGGACGCCTCGGTGGCACTGCCCGGCCCGTTCAACGTCGCCAACGCGCTGGGCGCGGTGGTCGCGCTGGTCGAGGCGGGGGTCGGCCTGGCCACCGCGGTGACCGGGGTGGCGGCCTGCCCCGGCGTGCCCGGCCGGCTGGAGCGGGTCGAGGCCGGGCAGGACTTCACTGTCCTGGTGGACTACTCGCACAAGCCCGGCGCGGTGGAGGCGGTGCTGCGGGCGCTGCGCCAGGTCACCCAAGGGCGGCTGGCCATCGTGCTGGGCTGCGGGGGGGACCGGGACACGGCGAAGCGTCCCCTGATGGGTGCGGCGGCGGCCGCGCTGGCCGACCTGGCCATCCTGACCAGTGACAATCCACGATCCGAGGATCCGCTGGCGATCCTGGCGGCGATGCTGGAAGGTGTCCTCACCGTGCCGCCGGAGGAGCGGGCCCATGTGATCATCGAGCCGGATCGCGCCGCCGCGATCAGGCTGGCGGTGGCGGCCGCGGGCAAGGGAGACATCGTGCTGGTGGCGGGGAAAGGCCACGAGCGCGGCCAGTCGGCCGGCGGCCTGGTGATCCCGTTCGACGACCGGGAGGTGGCCGCCGAAGCCGTGGCGGAGGCTGCGGCCGGCGGCGGCTCTGGACGGAGCGGGGGCGGCCTGGACGGGGGCGGCCTGGACATGAGCGGCCTGGAGATGGGCGGGCATGACGGGGGCGGGCGGGACGCGGCACGGACCACGGGCGGCCCGGCCGCGGGGGACCCAGCCCCGTGGGACCCAACCACGGGGGGCCTCGCGTGATCCCGCTCTCGCTGGCGGCGATCGCCGGGATCACCGAGGCCGCACTGGACCAGGTGCCTGACCCCGGCGCCATGGTGACCGGGCCGGTGGTGATCGACTCACGGGAGTCAGCCCCGGGGGCGCTGTTCGCGGCCCTGCCCGGGACGCGCGCTGACGGGCACGACTTCGCGGCCGCCGCGGTGGCGGCCGGGGCGGCGGCGGTACTGGCCACCCGCCCGGCCGGGGTGCCCGCCCTGCTGGTTCCCGACGTCACGGCCGCGCTCGGACGGCTCGCCCGGACCGTGGTGGACGCGCTGCCGAACCTGGTCATCGTCGGAATCACCGGCTCGTCCGGCAAGACCACCACCAAGGATCTGGCCGCCCAGCTGATCGAGACTCTCGGCCCGACGGTCTCGCCGCGCAACTCATTCAACAACGAGATTGGTCACCCGCTCACTGTGCTGCGCGTCACCGAGCGCACCCGCTACCTCGTCTCCGAACTGTCGGCGCGCGGATCCGGTCATATCACGATGCTGTGCGGGATCGCGCCGCCGCGGCTCGGGGCCGTGCTGGGCGTGGGCCACGCGCATGCCGGCGAGTTCGGCAGCATCGAGGAGGTCGCGCGGGCCAAAGGCGAGCTTCCGGCCGCCCTGCCCGCCGACGGGGTGGCCGTGCTGAACGCGGATGACCCCCGGGTGCTGGCCATGGCCGCGCGCACCGACGCCCGGGTGCTGACGTTCGGCCGGTCGCCGGGCGCGGATGTGCGCGCCGTGGACATCTCGCTCGACGAGCTGGGCCGGCCCGGCTTTACCCTGGTGACCGACGCAGGTTCGGCCGCCGTCCAGATGCGGCTGCACGGTGAGCACAACGTGACCAACGCGCTGGCGGCCGCCGCGCTGGCCGGTCAGCTCGGCATGGCGGTGAACGCGATCGCCGATGGGCTGTCGGCCGCAACGGCCAGGAGCCGGTGGCGGATGGAGGTCACGCAGCGGCCGGATGGGGTGGCCATCATCAACGACGCCTGGAACACCAACCCGGAGGCGCTCCGGGCGGCGCTGGCCGCGCTGGCCGTCATGGCCCGGGGACGGCGCACCTTCGCGGTGCTCAGCCAGATGCGCGAGCTGGGTGCGCAGTCAGCGGAGCTCAACGAGCAGGCGGGGGCCTTCGCCGCCCGGACGGGCCTGGCCGGCCTTATCGTGGTGGGCGATGAGGCGGCCTCGATGCTGGCGGGCGCGAAGGCCGAGCCCTCCTGGCCGGGCGAGTTGCTGCACGTGGCTGACGGGCCAGCGGCCGTGGCGGCACTGAGCGAGCGGCTGCGTCCGGGAGATGCCGTGCTGGTCAAGGGATCGCGGGTGGCCGGCCTTGAGCATGTCGCGGTCGCCCTAACCGGGGAAGCCCTAACCGGGGAGGCCCTAACCGGGGAGGCCGCACTGTGAAGACCATCCTGCTCGCCGCCGGTGTCTCCCTGGTGATGTCGCTGTTCGGCACCCCGCTGGCGATCAGGATCTTCACCCGGCGCGGGTATGGCCAGCTGATCAGGGAAGAGGGCCCGGCGGGGCACGCCACCAAGCGCGGCACGCCCACCATGGGCGGCACGGTCATCGTCATCGCGTCGGTGACCGGGTACTTCGCGGGCAACATCTTCACCGGGCAGGCACCGTCGGTGTCCGGGCTGCTGGTGATGATGCTCATGGCCGGGCTGGGGCTGGTCGGCTTCCTCGACGACTTCATCAAGATCTACAAGCAGCGCAGCCTCGGCCTGCGCAGCAGCGCCAAGCTGGCCGGCCAGGCGATTGTCGGGGTGCTGTTCGCGGCGCTCGTGCTTCAGCAGCGGTTCGCCGACGGTTATGACCTCACTCCCGCGGACGCGCACTTGTCGTTCCTCCGCGACTTCGGGCCGTCCATCGGGACGGTCGCGTTCGTGCTCTGGATCGTCTTCCTCATCGCCGGGACGTCGAACGCGGTGAACCTCACGGACGGCCTGGACGGCCTGGCCACCGGCTGCGCCTGCCTGGTGCTGGCCGCGTACGTGCTGATCGGGAACTGGCAGCTGCGCAACGACTGCACCAACTTCCTCGCCCCGCACTGTTACGACGTGCGGGACCCGCTCGATCTCGCGGTGGTGGCGGCCGCGGTCCTCGGAGCCTGCTTCGGCTTCCTGTGGTGGAACGCGCCACCGGCCCGCATCTTCATGGGGGATACCGGCTCGCTCGCGCTGGGCGGCGTGCTGGCGGGCCTGGCCGTATGCACCAAGACGCAGCTGCTGCTGGCCATCCTGGGCGGCATCTTCGTGGTCATCGCGCTGTCGGTGATCATCCAGGTGGGCTCGTTCAAGATGACCGGGCGGCGGGTGTTCCGGATGGCGCCCCTGCAGCACCACTTTGAGCTGGCGGGCTGGGCCGAGACCACGATCGTGATCCGCTTCTGGCTGATCTCCGCCATGTTCGTGGCCCTCGGCCTCGGCGTCTTCTACGTGGAATGGATGCCCAAGTGACCCGTCCGGCCCAGCGGCAGGCGGGATGGTGAGCGGCTTGGGCGCGGAATATGCCGGGCAGCGCGTCTGCGTGGCCGGGCTCGGCGTGTCCGGTCCGCCGGTCGCCCGCACGCTGGCCCGGCTCGGCGCGCGGGTGACCGTGGCTGACGGCCGCGCCGATGAGCAGCAACGGCAACTGGCCGCCGAACTGGGGCAGTTGGGCGTCGCGGTGGTGCTCGGCGAACGGCCGGCCCAGGGCGCCGCGCTGCTCGCCGACATCGCCCCCGGCGGAATCGACCTGGTCATCACGTCCCCCGGCTGGCGGCCGGACGCGCCGCTGCTGGCCGCCGCGGCCGCGGCGGCCATCCCGGTGATGGGGGATGTGGAGTTCGCCTGGCGGCTGCGCCCGGCGCGGCCCGGCGGGGGCAGGCAGGACTGGCTCGCCGTCACCGGGACCAATGGCAAGACCACGACGGTGCGGATGCTGGCCGGCATGCTCACCGCGGCCGGGTACCGGGCGGCGGCCGTGGGTAACGTGGGCACGTCGGTGGTGGACGCGGTCACCGCCGCCGACCCCTGCCCGGTGCTGGCCGTGGAGCTGTCCAGCTTCCAGTTGCACTGGAGCACCACCGTGGCGCCTTTCGCGGCGGTCGTGCTGAACGTGGCCGGCCACCACCTCGACTGGCACGGTGACATCGAGTCCTACGCGGCCGACAAGGGGCGTATTTACGCACCCGGCACGGTAGCCGTCTGCAACGCGGACGATGCCCGGACGCGCCTGCTCGCGGCCGCGGCCGCCGCCCCGGCCCGCATCGTCGCATTCCGGCGGGATGCTCCCGGGCCCGGCGAGCTGGGCGTGGCTGACGGGTTCCTGGTGGACCGGGCCTTCGGCGACCGGGGACCCGGTGATGGGGCCTCCAGCAGCGGGACCTCCGGCGGCGTGCGGCTCGCCGCGGTCAGCGACGTGCGGCCCGCTGCCCCGCACAACGTGGCGGATGCGCTCGCCGCCGCCGCCCTCGCGAGGGCCTACGGGACCCCGGCCAGCGCGGTCCGGGCCGGGCTGCGGGCCTTCCAGCCGGATCCGCACCGGATCAGCCTGGTCGCCCGCGTGGGCGGGGTGGACTACGTGGACGACTCCAAGGCGACCAACCCGCATGCCGCGGCCGCGTCGCTCGCCGCGTACCCGTCGGTGGTCTGGATCGCCGGCGGGCTCTACCGGGGATCGGACGGCGATGTCGAGGAACTGGTCGGCGCCGCGGCGCCGCGGCTTCGTGGCGTGGTCCTGCTCGGCGTGGACCGCGCCAAGATCCGGCAGGCTCTCGCGCGACACGCGCCGGATGTCCCGGTCGTCGAGGCGGCGGGCACCGACACTGGGGTGATGGATCGCGTTGTGGCCGAGGCGGCCCGGCTGGCCGTGCCGGGCGACACGGTGCTGCTGGCTCCCGCCGCCCAGTCGTTCGACATCTTCCGCGACTACCCGGCGCGCGGCGACGCGTTCGCGGCCGCGGTCAGGGGCATGGCGGGGACGGAGTGAGCGATCTGGGGGCCGGCGCCGCGCTGCCCGGCCGCGAGGGCACCGGGCCCAGCCGCCCCCGCGCCTGGCGAGCCGGCCGCGATCGGCCCGGCGGAGCGGCCGGCGGCGCACGGGCCCGGCTCGCCGCGGCGGCCGGTCTGCTCGAACGCCCGCTGACGTCCTATTACCTGGTCATCGGCATCACCACACTGCTGCTCGCGCTCGGCCTGGTCATGGTGCTGTCCACGTCGTCGATCACCGGGCTGATCGCCGGCGGGTCGCCATGGTCCGGCTTCCAGAAGCAGTTGCTCGGCGTGGCGCTCGGCCTGCCCCTGATGTGGTTCGCGGCCCGGTCCTCGCCCACGTTGTTCCGGGCCCTGGCCTACCCGCTGATCGGGCTGTCCATCCTGGGCCTGATGCTCACCCTCATCCCGCACGTCGGTGTGTCTTCGGGCGGGGCGTCGCGCTGGATCCAGATCGGCCCGCTCACGCTCCAGCCGTCCGAGCTGGCCAAGCTCGCGTTCGTGATCTGGGGCGCGGACCTGCTGGCCCGCAAGGAGCAGCTGGGCCAGCTGGCTGACTGGCGGCAGCTGCTCATCCCGCTGGTGCCCGGCGCGGGATTCCTGTGCCTGATGGTGATGCTCGGCGACGACCTCGGCACGACGTTCATGATGCTGGTCATCCTCCTCGCGCTGCTGTGGGTGATCGGCACGCCGGCCCGCCTGATGCTCGCGATGCTCGCGATGATCGGGCTCGTTCTGCTGATCCTGATCGTTGTCGCGCCGTATCGGATGGAGCGGCTGACCGGCTTCGTGGCCTGCGCGGGCAACCCGACCGGCAAGAACTGGCAGTGCATTCAGGGCAAGTACGCCGTGGGTTCGGGTGGCTGGTTCGGCGTGGGGCTCGGCGCCAGCCGCCAAAAATGGGGCTATGTGCCCAACTCGACCACCGACTTCATCTTCGCCATCCTCGGCGAGGAACTGGGCCTGGTCGGCACGCTCTGCGTGTCTTTCCTGTACGGCGGCCTGGCCTACGCCGGGCTGCGGATCGCGCGGCGGGTGGATGACACGTTCATGCGGCTCGCCGCCGCCGCCGCCACCGCCTGGATCGTGATCCAGGCCCTGGTGAACATCGGCGCGGTGCTCGGCCTGCTCCCGATCACCGGCGTTCCGCTCCCGCTCGTCTCGTACGGGACATCGTCGCTGCTGGTGACCATGGCCGCGCTGGGCATGCTGATGTCGTTCGCCAAGCGCGAGCCCGGCGCCGCCCAGGCCCTTGCCTCAGCGGGCCCCAGTGTGTCGCTGCGCGTCCTAAGCTGGCTGGGCCTGGCAGCCCGGCGCGGATAAGCCGCGCCGGGCCAGGCCGGGGACCGTGCCGCCGCCGGATCCGGTCCCGCAAGGAGGTGAGCCGGCGATGAGCGTCGTCCTCGCAGGCGGGGGCACCGCAGGCCACATCGAGCCCGCCCTGGCCCTCGCCGACGCGTTGCGGCGCGCCGACCCCCGGATCGAGATCACCTGCCTGGGCACCGAGCGTGGCCTGGAAACGAGGCTGGTGCCGCTGCGCGGGTATGAGCTCGCGCTCATCCCCGCCGTCCCGCTGCCCCGCAGCATGACCACGCAGTTGCTGCACGTGCCCGGGCGGCTCGCTACCGCCGTGGCCGCCGCCACCGAGGTGCTTGACCGGACGCACGCCAGCGTGCTGGTCGGTTTCGGCGGCTACGTCGCCACCCCCGGCTACCTGGCCGCGCGGCGGCGCCATGTGCCGATCGTGATCCACGAGGCGAACGCCCGGCCGGGCCTGGCCAACCGGCTTGGTGCGCGGTTCACCCGGCACGTGTTCACCGGCAGCCCGCGCACCCACCTGCCCAACGCCACCTGCATCGGCATCCCGCTGCGGCACGAGATCGCCGCACTGGACCGGCTGGCCGTCGCGGACAAGGCCCGCGCGCACTTCGGGCTGCGGCCCGACCAGCCGGTCCTCCTGGTCACCGGGGGATCCCAGGGCGCCCGGTCGCTGAATTACGCGGTGCTGGACGCGGCGGTGTGGATCCGGGCGGCCGGCGTCCAGGTGCTGCACATCCTCGGCCCGCGCAGCGACCTGGACGTCCGGATGCCGGCCGCGGGGCCGTCCTACATCACGCTTCCCTACGTGGACCGGATGGATCTCGCGTATGCCGCCGCCGACTTCGCGATCTGCCGGAGCGGGGCCATGACCTGCGCGGAACTCACCGCGGTGGGGCTGCCTGCCGCGTATGTGCCGCTCCCGCACGGCAACGGCGAGCAGCGGCTCAACGCCGTGCCGATCGAGGAGGCGGGGGGCGGGCTGATCGTGGCTGACGCCGAGCTGAGCCCGGAGTGGATCCGCGACATGCTGCTGCCCATCCTGCTGGACGCGAAACTGGTGGCCGCCATGTCGGCCGCCGCGTCCGCGATCGGTGCCAGGGACGCGGACTCGTGGCTGGCCAGAGAGGTGATAAACGTCATGCGGGGCGAGCGGTGACGGGGCGAGCACGCAGGAGCCTGCCATGGGCCTGGTGACTCTGGTGGACCCGGTTCCCGTTGAGGGACTGGGCCGGGTGCATTTCATCGGCATCGGCGGTGCGGGCATGTCCGGGATCGCCCGGATCATGCTGGCCAGAGGGGTGACGGTATCTGGCAGCGACTCAGCCAGCTCGGACATGCTGGCCGGGCTGGCCGCGCTGGGCGCGCGGGTGCGGGTCGGGCACGCGGCGGCGAATATCGGCGACGCCGACACCATCGTGGTGTCCACCGCGATCCGCGACAGCAATCCCGAGCTGGCCGAGGCGCGCCGCCGTGGCCTGCGGGTGCTGCACCGGGCGGCCGCGCTCGCCTCGGTCATGCTCGGCCGGCGGCCAATCGCCGTCGCGGGCACGCACGGCAAGACCACCAGCACCTCCATGCTCACTACGGTGCTGCGGGAGTGCGGCGCCGACCCGTCCTACGTCATCGGCGGCATCCTGGCCGCGACCGGGCTCGGCGCCGACGAGGGCAGCGGGG
Source organism: uncultured Actinomycetes bacterium (assembly GCA_963822825.1). Lineage (GTDB taxonomy): Bacteria > Actinomycetota > Actinomycetes > Streptosporangiales > Streptosporangiaceae > JAWWPY01. Next base: position 582,747 of record CAWGIW010000025.1, read on the forward strand.
ACTTCTTCGTGGCCGAGGCGGACGAGAGCGACGGCTCGTTCCTCATGCTCTCGCCGGAGGCCGCGATCGTCACCTGCGTTGAGGCGGATCATCTCGACAACTACCCGGGCCTGGCCGAGATCGAGGCGGCCTTCGCCGCCTTTACCCGCCGGATCCGTCCCGGCGGGCTCCTGGTGGCCTGTGCGGACGACCCCGGCGCGGCCGCCCTCGCCGCCCAAGCTCGGGCGCTCCCGGTCCGGGTGCGCCTCTACGGCGAGTCCGCCGACGCGGACTACCGGGTCAGCGGGGTCACGACCCGCGGCATGACGGTACGCCTGGATGTGACGGCACCGGCGGGCGATGATTCGTTGGGGAACGAACGGGTTTTCCGGGTTCGACCTGGGGGTGCCCGGGCGGCATAACGCGCTGAACGCGGCGGGGGTCTTCGCGCTCGCCGCCGAACTCGGCTTTCCCGCCGGGCAGATCGTCAGCGGGCTGGCCGCCTACCGGGGCGCGCTGCGGCGGCTGGAGGTCAAGGGCGAGGCCGACGGGGTGCGCGTGCTGGACAGTTACGCGCACCACCCGACCGAGGTGGCGGCCGATCTGCGGGCGGCGCGGGACATCGCCGAGGGCGGCCGGGTCATCGTCGTCTTCCAGCCGCACCTGTTCAGCCGCACGCGGATCTTCGCGGCCGGACTCGGCGAGGCGCTGGGCTTGGCCGACGAGGTGCTCGTGCTCGACGTGTATGCCGCCCGGGAAGACCCCGAGCCCGGGGTGAGCGGGGAACTTGTCGCTTCCCGGGTGCCAGGGGCACGAGCCCGCTACCTGCCGGACGCGGCCGGCGCGGTCAGCGCGGTGGCGGCCACCGGCAAACCAGGCGACCTCGTGCTCACCATGGGGGCGGGCGACGTCACCGCGCTGGGCCCGCTCATCGTAGCGGCGCTGCGCGCGCGGGCCGGGGAGGACGGGTGAGCGGCCTGCTCAGCAGGCACGCGGGCGGGCGGCTCAGCGGCCAGGCGGGCGGTCAGCCGGGGCGGCCGCGTCATACCCCCTGGCGGGCGGTCTTCTTCGCGCTCGCCATCACCGGGATCATCGCCGGGGTCGGCTGGGCGCTGCTGGGTTCGCGGTTTCTGGTCGTCCGCTCGATCCAGGTGACCGGGACGCACCTGGTGCCGCGGTCCGAAGTGCTGGCCGCGGCCGGCATCCCGGAGGGACTTCCGCTGATCCGGGTCAACACCGCCGCTGTGGCGCACCGCGTCGATCTGATCAGGCAGATCGAATCCGTCCAGGTCACCAGGGCATGGCCGGACGGGGTGAAGATCTCGGTGCGCGAACGCACGCCCGTGCTCGCGGTGGCCAGCGGCAGCGGGTACGAGCTGCTCGACAAGTTCGGCGTGCCGGTGGAGCAGACCGCCCGGCCGCCCGGGCGGATGCCGCGCCTCGTCCTGCCGGCCGGGGCCGGGTCCGTGGCGGCGCTGCCGGGCAGCCCGGCGGTGTTCGCCGCCGCCGAGGTGCTGCACGAGCTGCCGCCGAACCTCACGGGCCAGGTTACGGAGGTGGCCGCGCCGGCCGCGTCCGACGTGACACTCACGCTCGGCGACGGGATCACGATCGTGTGGGGCGGCACGGACCGGCCGGCCGAGAAAGCAAAAGAACTAGGCGTTTTGATGCGCACCCACGCTCGCAGCTATGACGTCAGCGCGCCGGGGACCGCGATGACCGGCGGGTAATCGGTGGCCCGCGAGCTGCGCTGATCGCGACACGCCGGCCCAGTTCGTGCGTGGCTAGTTGACCCCAGTGCCAGGCAACCCTACTGTCCCTATCAATCGCCAGGATGACATAACTCTAAATCTCAAGTTGAGAGTGAGGGTTGATTCACTGGAAATCTCGGGAAATGCCCAGCCGACGCTATGGGGGAAGTATTTCGGCGGTGTTGGTTAGAACAGCTCGGCGGTGTTGGTTAGGACAACAGAGAGCGCGCTGAGATGGTAGTTTCCCAAGATTAGCACCCTCGTCGGCCGTAAAAATGGCGGCCAGGAAAACGATACAGGAACACGACAGAGGCAAACGAGCGGAAAGGGCCCTCCTCGTGGCAGCACCGCAGAACTATTTGGCGGTCATCAAGGTGGTCGGTATCGGCGGGGGTGGCGTCAATGCCGTGAACCGGATGATCGAAGAAGGACTCAAAGGCGTTGAGTTCATCGCGATCAATACGGACGCGCAGGCGCTTCTCATGAGCGACGCGGACGTGAAGCTTGATGTCGGGCGGGAACTGACCCGCGGGCTTGGCGCGGGCGCCAACCCCGAAGTCGGCTCCCGGGCCGCTGAAGACCACCGCGAGGAGATCGAGGAGGTCCTCAAGGGGGCCGACATGGTCTTCGTCACGGCCGGGGAAGGTGGCGGCACCGGCACCGGCGGGGCACCCATCGTGGCCAACGTGGCCAGGTCGCTGGGCGCGCTCACTATCGGCGTGGTCACCAGGCCGTTCGGTTTCGAGGGAAAGCGCCGGGCATCCCAGGCTGAACTGGGCATCGAGCGCCTGCGCGCCGAGGTGGATACCCTCATTGTCATCCCGAACGATCGCCTGCTGTCGATCTCGGATCGCCATGTGAGCGTGCTTGACGCATTCAAAGCCGCCGACCAGGTGCTGCTGTCCGGCGTTCAGGGAATTACCGACCTGATCACGACACCTGGGCTGATCAACCTGGATTTCGCCGACGTGAAATCGGTGATGTCGGGAGCGGGCTCCGCGCTCATGGGAATCGGCTCGTCGCGCGGGGACGATCGCAGCGTGGCGGCGGCCGAGATGGCGATCTCGAGCCCGCTGCTTGAGGCCAGCATCGACGGCGCGCATGGCGTCCTGCTGTCCATCCAGGGCGGCTCCGACCTCGGTCTCTTCGAGATCAACGAGGCGGCTCAGCTGGTCTCGAATTCTGCCGCGCCCGAGGCCAACATCATTTTCGGCGCGGTCATCGACGACGCCCTGGGCGACGAGGTCCGGGTCACGGTGATCGCGGCCGGCTTCGACGAGGGGGCCAGCAGGCGGCCGCGGCCGCTGCGGACCGCCTCCGCCCAGCCGGCCGGAGCCGGCGCCGGGATCGCGGGGGCGGGTTCGGCGGCCGACAGTTACCAGCCGGCCGCCATGGCCGATGCCACCTCTTATGAGACGCCGGCCGCGACCGGCGCCGGGATGGCGGCCACGACAGCATCGGGGGAGGAGTTCTCCTTCTCGCTGCCGGAGCAGCCGGCTGGCTCCGCCCCGGCAGGCGCATCGGAAGAGCAGGCAACCGAGGGCGGCGTTCCCTCGCCCCGCCCAGAGGTCGGCGGCGGGTCGGCTGGCACGTCACGGCCGCGCCCGGATGCCGCGGCCGCGGCCCGGGTGTTCGACGCGGCGACCACGCGGCGCCGGTCGATGGTGTTCGAAGAAGACGACGAGCTAGACGTGCCCGACTTTCTTAAGTGAGCGTGGCGGCTGAGGGCCAGGGCGGCCCTGCGGTCGGCCCGGTCGGCGGCCCGGCCGCCGTGTTCGAGTTCGCGCCCGGGGTGCGTGCCGCGTTCACCGGCCGCCCCGGGGGAGTCAGTTCGCCGCCCTACGACACGCTGAACCTGAGCGGCGCCGTGGGTGACGAGCCCGCCGCGGTGACCCGCAACCGGCGAAGGGTGGCGCAAGCCTGCGCCATCGCCGAATCCAGCCTCACCTGGATGCGTCAGGTCCACGGATCACGGGTCCGCTACACCGGCCATGGCCTGTCCGGCCAGGAGGTCGATGCGATCTTCAGCGACGTGCCTGGGCTGGCCCTCGGCGTGCTGGCGGCCGACTGTGCGTGCGTCCTGCTCGCAGATCCGCACGCCCGGCTCGTCGGTGCGGCCCACTCCGGCCGCGAGGGAACCGCCGCCGGGGTGGTGACCGCCCTGGTGGCGGCCATGGCTGGCGCGGGCGCCGACCCGGCCCGGATGCGCGCGCTGATCGGCCCGGCGATCTGCGGTGGCTGCTATGAGGTCTCGGCGCAGGTGAGAGACCGGGTGGCGGCGGCCGTCCCGGAGACGGCCTGCCTCACCCGGCGCGGCACCCCGGGGCTGGACATCAGGGCCGGGATCACAGCCCAGCTGGCCCTGGCCGGGATCATGCGGGTGGCTGACGATCCGCGGTGCACCGCCGAGACGCCGGACCTGTACTCATTCCGCCGCGATGGGCGCACCGGGCGATTCGCGGGCCTTATCTGGCTGGCGGCATGATGATCAGGTGAGCAACGGCTGGCCCCTGGAGCCTGAGAGCAGGAGCGCCGAGCTGGCCAGGCGGCTTGGCGAGGTGCGCGACCGGATCGCGGCGGCATGCCAGGCGGCGGGGCGCAGCAGCCGTGAAGTCACCCTGATCGCCGTCACCAAGACGTTCCCCGCGTCCGACGTCCGCCTGCTCCACGCCCTCGGGAGCCGCGATGTCGGGGAGAACCGGGACTCCGAAGCGGCGCCGAAGGCGGCTCAGTGCGCCGACCTGCTACCGCCGCTCACCTGGCACTTCGTCGGCCAGCTCCAGACCAACAAGAGCGCGAGCGTGGTGTCCTACGCCGCCGTCGTGCACTCGGTGGACCGGCTGCGGCTGACCCGGGCGCTTGGCACGCACGCGCGCCGGGCTGACCGTATCGTCTGCTGCCTGGTTCAGGTCAGTCTCGATGGTGATGCGGCGCGCGGGGGTGTGGTGGCCGGGCAGGTGCCGCTGATAGCGGACGCCATCGCCGATGAGCCGGGCCTGGTGCTGGGCGGGGTGATGGCCGTCGCGCCACTGGGCACCGCGCCATCGGCCGCGTTCGGGAGGCTGGCCGAGATCGCCGCCGTGGTCCGCGCGGCTCACCCGGAAGCGGTCATGATCTCGGCGGGAATGAGCGGTGACCTGGAAGAGGCCATCGCGGCCGGCGCGACACACGTGCGTGTCGGTACGGCGTTGCTCGGCGGCCGTCCGGCCTCCGTCCGGTAATGTCCGAGCAGCGGGGCTGCTGCGGGAAGTGACGACGGAGGGCGAAGGATGGCCAGCGCGATGCACAAGATGGCGGTCTACCTCGGCCTTGTCGAGGATGACCACCGGTACGACGATGGCTACGACTCCTATGAGGAGGAGTACCAGGAATACGACGAGCCGGATGACCCGGATGCCGACGATGACCGGCCGGGCGGCCGCTCCGCGCGCGCGGAGTTCGGCCCGGACGCAGGTCAGCTCCTCCCCGGACGCGGCCTCACGGCCACCGCCCAGGCCACCGATCTGGCGCGTATCACGACTTTGCACCCGCGCACATACAATGAAGCCCGTACCATCGGAGAGCACTTTCGCGAGGGCACTCCGGTGATCATGAACCTGACCGAGATGGTTGACAGTGATGCCAAGCGACTCGTCGACTTTGCGGCCGGGCTGATCTTCGGGCTGCACGGGAGCATCGAGCGAGTGACGAACAAGGTGTTCTTGTTGTCCCCGGCCAACGTCGAGGTGACGGCCGAGGACAAGGCGCGCATGGCGGAGAGAGGCTTCTTCAACCAAAGTTAGACGCTCACGTGGCTTGACGCCCAGCAGTTTTAACGCTCAGTGACGAGCCGACAGCAACGGCACCCGCGGTGGTCATCCCGGCGTCCGTGAAGGCAGGGCAGGGATGTGGGGATAGTAAAGATCGTTTTGTTCTACGTGCTCTCGATCTACCTCGTGATTCTCCTCGGGAGGCTGATCTTCAGCTGGATCCAGACCTTCTCCCGGTCATGGTCGCCCAGCGGGCCCCTGCTGATCGTCGCGGAGGTGGTCTTCACCGCGACCGACCCACCACTGAGATTTCTAAGGCGGTTCATTCCTGCGGTCAGGCTCGGTACTGTGGCCTTGGACCTCAGTTTCATGGTGCTCTTCTTCGTGGTCATTTTCGCGATGCAGGCCGTGACGCTGCTGTGATCGGGTAACGTCCGACAGGAACACAGTCCAGGCGTGCCGAGGAGACGAGATGCCGCTGACGCCCGCGGATGTGCGGAACAAGCAGTTCAGTACCACCAGGCTCCGGCCCGGCTACGACGAGGAAGAGGTAGACGCCTTCCTCGACGAGGTAGAGGTCGAGCTGGACCGGCTGATCCAGGAGAACGAGGAACTCCGGGCGAAGCTGTCTGAGAGCCTGCGCGGCGGCAAGGTACCGATGTCCGCGCTCAGTTCTCCCCTCGCCGACCCGGGCCCCGAGCTGATGTCTCCCGAGCCGCCGCCGCGCCCCGAGCCTGAGCGCCGGCCCGAGCCTCAGATGAGGGGATTGCCGCCGGTCGAGGACAACATGGACACCGCCGCCCGTGTTCTGGCGCTCGCGCAGCAGACGGCCGATCAGGCGATCGCCGACGCCCGGCGCGAGGCCGACGAGACGCTCGGCCGGGCCCGCCGCGAGGCCGATGACATCCTGGGCAAATCCCGGCGCCAGGCCGAGCAGATCACCAGCGACGCCCGGGCCCGGGCCGAGGCCCTCGAGCGCGACGCGCAGGAGCGGCACCGCCAGGCCATGGGTTCCCTGGTCCAGCAGCGTGAGGAACTCGAGCGGCGGGTGGACGACCTGCGAGCGTTCGAGCGCGAGTACCGCAGCAGGCTCAAGGCGTACCTGGAAGGCCAGATGCGTGACCTGGAAGCGGGCGCGACCGACAGCGGGACCTTCCCGGCCATGAACACCGGTCCTCAGCCGTCGGTTTCCTCGGGCATCCCGCGGCTGGAGTCCCGTAACGGCGGCCAGCCCGCCGTCGCTGGTGCCTACGCCGGTGCACAGGAGTCTGTGCCGCACACCGGAGGATTCCACCCGGCTGATGGCCCGGCGCACGACCTTCGCTAGGCCGCACACTACTCGGCACGCTAAGCACGACCAGGGCGTTACCCGCTTCGTTACCCGTACGGCCCGTGGAGAGCGCATGTGATCCGGTTCAGCGCTCTCCTCGTTGCCGTGGCGATCGCAGTGCTCATCTCAGGAGTCGCCGCCAGCAGTTTGCTGCTGGTGTATGTGTCGATAGGCGTATGTGCCATAGCGCTGCTGCTGCTCGCCTGGGGTGTGCTCCAGCATCGCGAGGAGATCTTCGGCACCGGGGACGCGCCACAAGGCCCGCACGAGAGCTTTTCCGGGGCTCAACTGGCTCAGTTGGCCAGTCGTTCGGTGCCGCCCGGCCGTACCGCTGAGCCCGCCGTTGACGGGCCACCGCCGGTGCCCATGACCGGTCCAGGGTCCAGGTCCGAGCGGCCAGTCACCGAGCGGGAAACGGCGGGCCGGGAACGGGCGGGCCGGGAAACCGCCAGCTGGGAAAGCGCCGGGCGGGGAATGACTGGGCCGGGAGCCACCGGGCCGCGAAAGTCTGGGCGGGGGGCACCCGGAGGACGGCCGCCGGCGCGGCGGGCACCGGGCGGGCGGCCGCCCGCCCGGGAATCGCCAAGCGCCCCGCCGTCCGGGAAGCCCGGGCCACGAGATCCTGGCCGCCCGGCCGCGCCGCCCAGGCACAGCTCTGATGACCCCTTCCGGTACCGGAGCGACCAACTCGGCCCGGGCAGCGGGCGCGACACCGGGGCGGCCGGCCGTCCAGGGTCCGAGGATCCGAAGCGTCCAGTGCCGCCATCCCCCGAAGCAACCCGGGCTTCCGACCAGCGTTACGGTCCACGGCCTGTCGCGGGGGCGGGTCCTGGCTCGCGGCCCCCGGCGGATTCGGGCTCGCGGCCCCCGGCGGATTCGGGCTCGCGGCCCCCGGCGGGCTCGGGCTCGCGACGAGCCGAGCCGCCATGGCCGGGAGCGGCGGCGTGGCGTCCTCCGGCCGATGAAACTTTCAGGAATGCTCCTCAGGAACCGCCACCAAGTTCGCCGCCACCAAGTTCGCCACCATCCAAGCCAGCCCGTGAATCCGCCCGCCCCTGGCCCGCTGGTGCCGCCTGGCCCGCGGCCGCGGCTTGGCGGGCCGACATCTGGCAACCGGCCGCCGACCAGGAGCGCGCCGCGGATTCACCGGGCCAGCGCGAGCGGGGAGAGGCCGCCCCGGTGGCTGTCCCGGCCGGTCCGGACGTCCCCGGGTCAGCGCCTGACGCGGAGTCGGACGCCGTCAAGGCGGCGATGCCCGCTGCCGCCGGGGCGGCAGCGCCCGATGCGGCAGGGGCAGCGCCGGATGTGCCTGAGGCGGTACCTGGTGTGGCTGAGGCGGCGCCTGGTGTGGCTGAGGCGGCGCCTGGTGTGGCTGAGGCGGCGCCTGGTGTGGCTGAGGCGGCAGCGCCCGATGTGACTGAGGCGGCAGCGCCGGCTGGGGCAGCGCAGGCTGGGGCGGCGCCTGGTGTGGCTAGGGTGGTGCCTGGTGTGGCTAGGCCGGCAGCGCCGGACGCGGCTGGGCCGGCAGCGCCGGGTGTGGCTGAGGCGGCAGCGCCCGATGCGTCCGGTCCGCGGGCGGCTGAGGCGGGGGCGGCCGAGGCGGCTGTGCCCGGAGCGCCAGCCAGGACCGCTGGTCAGGCCGCCAGTGTCGATGCCGCCCAGGACGCCGCTGTGGCTCGCGGTGCTAATGAGCCTGAAGGGGCTGAGGTGGCTGATGATGAAGATGCCGCCGCACCGCTTCGGAATGCGGCCGATCACTCGCCAGCTCAGCAAGCTGATCTCGCTGGCGGCGCTGGAGCCGCTGAGGTCATTGAGGTCACTCGGGGCGATGTTGTCGATGACGCGGGCGAGGACGGGCCGGGCGGGGCGGATGCGCCAGCCAATGGCCTTGCCGCCGACGAGCCCGGAGAGCGGCCTGGGACGACCACATTCACCGGCCCGGGCGTGGAGGTCATGGTGGTGCCGGGTGTCTCGCGATACCACCGCAGGGAGTGCATCCTCACCCGGTTCCTCGGCTCGGATGATCTCGAGATCATGACGAAGCAGCTAGCCGAGGACCGTGGCTGCGTACCGTGCCGTGCCTGCCAGCCGGACAAGTCCGTGGAGGCGTAGCCGACTCGAGCCCCATCGCCGGCCCTTCGGAGAAGTCACTTCCCGGACTCGCCAGACATCAGCCTAAGACGACCGCTCATCCCCCCGTCTCGACCCAGGAGAGCCAAATGCCTTGACGCTCCGGTCTAGTCAGCTGTGAGCGTGCCTGGCTTCTCGCCCAGGTACGGAATCCAGAGGTACCCCGGCTGGAACTGGACATAGTTGCCGCCTAGGCCGAGTTCGTCGTGCAGGGCCTGGCCGAGGACGAGTCCGTCGATTGTGCCGCCGGCCAGCTCGTCTGCCCAGTCGCTCTTGAGTTCCGCGGGATCGAGGAAGCCCTCCGGGTCCCAGCCGACCTTCGCCACGACGTACCCGTTGAAGCTCGCGAGCAGGCGATAGAGCCCTGCTCCTAGCTCGCTCAGCTCGGCGGCGGAGAGCCTGGTCCTCGGGAGCGTCCCGTCCAGGCCCACGCCCCAGCCGACAGCAACCGGGACCACTGATAGCTCGATGTATGAGCCGATCCGGTTCATCAGGGCGCGGTGGAGGGGAATCCGGTGGCCGCCCGCCCGAAGCGTCATGGGACTGGGATTGGCGAGGGCGGCCGCCCGCGCACCCTCGATGTTCTCGCCGAAGTTGACGACCAGCTCAAAGCAGAGCGCCATGGTGTCCTCAGCTCGTTAGCCACCAAGCCCGGCATCCGGGTACCCGTGTCATTCTGCCGTGGAGAATCTCCAGTTAGCACCGGGCATCAGCGATGGCCGTGATCGGCACCGCGTGAGGTAACCACGGTGGCTTCGTTGCTCCAAGGCCACCTTACAGGCTGCAATTAGTGCACAATTTCGCCGATCATCAGCGGCGAACCCGCAGGTCAGGGCTCCGGGCCCGCATGCCGATGATCGTGAGCCAAGTCCGGTCCCGAACCGGAGCACTCAGCCACGCGGATCAGGCCCGGCGGAGCCAGAAAGCCAGCCCCAGGTCCTGATCGGCGTGTTCGTGGACGGCCGCCCCCGCCTCATCCGCCCCGCCGTCCCCCTCCGGGTCGGGCTGCCTGACGCCGAACTCCACCGCCAGCACCTCACTCGCGATCAATGACGCGTGTTCCGTCAGCGCCGCGGCGAGCTCGGGCTCGGAGGTCCGCCACCACAGCCGGATGCGGTCGCTGACGTGCAGGCCGTCGCTTTTGCGCGCGTCTTGCACGAGCCGGATCACCTCGCGGGCCAGCCCTTCCCGGCGTAGCTCGGGAGTGATGGCCATCTCGAGCGCGACGGTCTCGCCGCCGTCGACCGCTACCGTCCAGCCCGACCGGGGGGTCTGGGTCACGATCACCTCGTCCGGCCCGAGCACCACTGGGGCGTCATCGACGGTGACCGAGACCTCGCCTGCCGAACGCATCGTCGCCGCGACGGCCGCTGGATCGGCGGCGGTAAGCGCCTGCGCCACGGCCGGGGTCGCCCTTCCGAACCGGCGGCCGAGGGCCCGGAAGTTCGGCTTGACCACGTGATCCACAAGATCGTCCGCGATCTCGGTCAGCGTTTCGAGTGACCGCACGTTCAATTCCTGGGCGATTTCAGCGCGCAGTTCGGGCGGGAGATCGGCGAAACCCGGTGCGCCGACACGCGCCCGGGGGAGCGGCTGCCGGATCGGTACCGACGCGGCGGCCCGAGCCGACCGGCCCAGCTCCACCAGCCGCCGGGTGAGCGCCATCTGCGCCGATAGCTGCCGGTCGATCAGGGCATGATCGGGCTCCGGCCAGGTGGCCAGGTGCACCGAGTCCGGTCCGTCCGCGGGACGCAGCACGGCCCACACATAGTCGGTGAGGAACGCCGCGATCGGCGCCATCAGCCGGGTCAGAGTCTCCAGGCACTCATAGAGAGTGGCGAAAGCGGCGGCACCGTCCCGGGTGGCCGGGCCGTCCCAGAACCGCCGCCGTGACCGGCGCACATACCAGTTGGACAGGTCGTCGATGAACCCAGCGAGCCTGCGGCCGGCCGCAGCCGTGTCGAACTCTTCCAGGGCGTACGTGACATCCGCCGTGACGGCGTGCAGCTCACTGAGCACCCATCGATCCAGCAGTGGCCGGGCGGCGGGCGGCGGGGCGTCGCCGGCCGCGCCGGGTTCCCAGGCCGTGCCCTGCGCGGCCGCCGCGTTGGCGTAGAGAACCAGGAACGAGACGGTATTCCAGTAGGTGAGCAGCACCTTGCGGACAATCTCGTCGAGTGCGCTGGCGCCGATCCGCCTGGTGGACCACGGGGAGCCCGTGGCGGCGAAGAACCAGCGGACGGCGTCCGCGCCGTGCGCCTCCATGAGCGGGATCGGCTCGAGCACGTTGCCGAGGTGCTTGCTCATCTTGCGGCCCCGCTCGTCCACGACCAGGCCGAGGCACACCACGTTCTGGTAGGCCGACCTGCCGAACACCAGGGTGCCGACCGCCATCAGGGAGTAGAACCAGCCCCGGGTCTGGTCGATGGCCTCGCAGATGAACTGCGCCGGGTAGCTGCGCCCGAATTCCTCCCGGTTGCGCCGCGGTGCGCCGAGCCGGGCGAACGGCATCGACCCCGAGTCGTACCAGGCGTCGATCACTTCAGGTACCCGGCGGGCCGGCTCGCCGCATTCGCGGCAGGCGATGACGACGTCGTCCACGAACGGCCGGTGCGGGTCCAGGTCGGCGAGGACCATGCCAGCCAGCTCGCCCAGATCGTCAAGCGATTCGACACAGGTCAGGTGCTGCTCCGCGCACTCCCAGATCGGCAGCGGGGTGCCCCAGTACCTGGTCCGGGACAGCGCCCAGTCCACGTTGTTGCGCAGCCACTCGCCGTACCTGCCGTCCTTGATAGTCGGCGGCTGCCAGTTGGTCCGCTCGTTCTCGGCCAGCAACTGGTCCTTGATCTGCGTGGTGCGGATGTACCAGGACGGCAGCGCGTAGTAGAGCAGCGGCGTGCCGCACCGCCAGCAATGCGGGTAGCTGTGCTCGTACACCTCGGTATGGAAGAGCAGCCCTCGGTCGGCGAGGTCGGTCACGATCAGCGCATCGGCATCCTTGAAGAACATCCCGCCGACGAGCGGTACGGAGTCCTCGAACCGCCCGTCCGGCCGGATCGGATTCACCACCGGAAGCCCGTACGTCCGCCCCGTTTCCATGTCATCGGCGCCGAACGCGGGCGCCATATGCACCAGGCCGGTACCGTCCTCGGTCGTCACGAACGTCCCGGGCACGACCCGGTGCGCGTCAGGGATCTCAATCAGGTCCAGCGGCCGCCGGTAGCTGGCTCCCACCAGCTCAGCGCCGGTCACCCGGGCGACGATATGCCAGCCTTCGCCGAGCACGTGCGGTACGCGCTGCTCGATGACCACCACGGTGTCGCCGCTACCTGGCTTGCGGGCGATCGCATATGTCTCGTCGGGATGCACGGCCACGGCGGTGTTGGACACTAGCGTCCACGGTGTGGTGGTCCAGACAAGCAGGTCCGCCCCGGCCAGCAGGGGAGTCGCTGTCTCGGGGAGGCTGGTCAGCGGGAACCGCACCGTCACCGCGGGATCAGTGACGGTGTGGTACACGTCGGGCTGGCCCATCTCGTGGTCGGAGAGCGGCGTCTCGCAGCGCGGGCAGTACGGGCTGATCCGGAAGTCCTTGACCAGCAGCCCCTTGTCGAAGATGACCTTGAGCGACCACCAGACCGACTCGATGTAGCTCGGGTCCATGGTCCGGTAGGCCCGGGACAGGTCGATCCAGTAGCCGAGCCTGGTCGTCATCTCCTCGAACGCGTCCACGTGACGCAGTACCGATTCACGGCACCGGGCGTTGAACTGCGCGACGCCGTAGGCCTCGATGTCCTTCTTGCCCGAGAGGCCGAGTTCCTTCTCCACCGCCACCTCGACCGGCAGCCCATGACAGTCCCAGCCGCCCTGTCGCGGTACGTGGAAGCCCTGCATGGTCTTGAAGCGCGGGAAGACGTCCTTGAACACCCTGGCCTCGATGTGATGCACGCCGGGCATGCCGTTGGCCGTCGGCGGACCCTCATAGAACGTCCAGAGCGGGCCGGCGGCGGTCGCGTCGAGGGAGCGTTCGAAGACCTTCCCCTCCTGCCAGCGCGCGAGCACGTCATGCTCCAGCGAGGGCAGGTCGATCGTCGCGGGCAGGTCTGGGAACGAGCGGAGGCGGTCGGCCACGGGCGGGTCGGCCGACGGCGGTCCGGCGGCGTGCGGGTCGGCTGGCTGCGGTCCGGCGGCGTGCGGGTCGGCTGGCTGCGGTCCGGCGGCGTGCGGGTCGGCTGGCTGCGGCATGGTGGCGGGCCTCCTGCGGCGTCGCACGGGCAGTTCTGGTGCCGTGCGAACGGCTTCGCTGGAGGGACGAGGCTCACCGGTGGCGGCCCCGCGGTACCACCCTCCTTGACCGCGGCAACCCGCCTGGCGCGGACCGCGGCCCTCTCACAGTGTCCTGCGGCCGGTTCTACTGAGCGTGTGGCCCGCGTGGCCTCGGCTGTTCTTCCGGCAGTTCCGGGGTGATCTGGTCCGCTGGGCCGGCCCCGGGCTCCCACCACCCCCGGGTCGCTCGTGGCCGCGGTCAACGGCAGCTGTCCCCATCAACACCTTTGCAGAGCCTTAACGATAGCCGATGCCCCGGCCCGGAGCAGAACCGTTTTACCCTGGCCGGCCAGACGCCTTTACCCCGGCTGCCAGCCGCCGGGATGATAGATCGGCGCGGATGTGTTTGCAGATGGAAGGGGCGGCGATTTATCCTCCGGTGACTGCCGGCAATCAAGATCAACTCCCATGCCGTCACATCTTCGACACTCGCTGAGAGAGGGGCCCGACATGACCGCAGCCGCGCGTTCGGGTGCCGCCGCTCTTCCGGTCCGGCCAGGCGAGAAGCCCTGGACCGAGGCGGAGCTGGCCAAGGTCCGCAAGGAACTCGAGGCGGAGGTCGCCGGACTGCGTGCGGACATCTCGAAGGCCGAATCGGAGATCGCCGAGCGACTTGGTGACGCGGTCGGTGACGCGGGCGACGATCAGGCGGATGCGGGCGCCAAGACCTTCCAGCGGGAACATGAACTCGCGCTGACCCAGAACGCCCGTGACTTGCTGGCCCAGAACGAGCGCGGACTGGCCCGGATCGACGCGGGAACCTACGGTGTCTGCGAGTCCTGCGGGCAGCCCATCGGAAAGGCGCGCCTGCAGGCATTCCCCCGTGCGACCCTGTGCGTGTCCTGCAAGCAGCGCGAGGAAAGACGCTGACCGGGATGCCCGGCGCGCCGCCAGAGCGAGGGGACCCGCCAGTGCACGGGACGCATGGAAAGGACCCAGTGCACGGAAAGGAAGCAGTGCAGCCAGACCTGCCGGGCCGGCCGCGGCGCATCGGGATACTGGTCGCTGTCGCGGCCGGGATTTTCGCCATCGACCTGGTCACCAAGACGATCGTGGTGGCTACGCTCTCACACCGCCCGCCAGTCCGGCTTCTTGGCGGCCTGCTCACCCTTCGGGTCCTGCGCAACAGCGGAGCCGCGTTCAGCATCGGGACGTCCATGACCGCGGTGTTCACCCTGATCGCCGTCGCGGTGATCATCGCTATCCTGCGCACCGCGCGCCGCCTGCACAGCCTGCCCTGGGCGATAACGCTGGGCCTGCTGCTCGGCGGGGCCACCGGCAACCTGGGTGACCGGTTGTTCCGCTCGCCCGGCCCGCTGCGCGGGCACGTCGTGGACTGGATCGAGCTGCCGCACTGGCCGGTCTTCAACGTGGCTGACTCCGCGATCGTGTGCGGCGGCATCGTGGCGGTGCTCCTCGCGGCCCGAGGCATCCGGCTGGACGGAACCCGGGAACGGGCCCAGGAGAGCCCAGCGGGAGACCCCGCGGACAGGCCGTCAGCCGGGCCGGATGACCGGCCGGGACAGCGGGCTCCGAACGGGACGCCGGCCCGGGACCGGCCGGCTCCGGGGCCAGCGGCTGGAGGCAGTACCACGTGACAACAGCGGGCCAGCGGCGGGTGCCGGTCCCCGAAGGGCTGGACGGTGAGCGGCTGGACGCCGCGCTGGCCCGGATGTTCGGGCTGTCCAGGACACTGGCGGCGGAACTGATCGGCGATGGGCAGGTGCTCGTCGGCGGGCGGCCGGCGGTCAAGTCTGACCGGGTGCCGGCGGGGGAGTGGCTCGACGTGACGCTGCCCGCGCCGGTGGCGGCGGCTCCGCCGCAGGCTGTTCCCGGCCTGACCGTGGTCTACGAGGATGCCGACATCGTGGTCGTGGACAAGCCGCCTGGGGTGGCGGCTCACCCAACGCCGGGCTGGACCGGGCCGACAGTGCTCGATGGCCTGCTCGCGGCGGGTCACACCATCGCCACCAGCGGCGCGGCTGAGCGGCAGGGCATCGTGCACCGGCTGGACGCCAACACCTCCGGGCTCATGGTGGTGGCCAAGAGCGAGGCGGCCTACAGTGCCCTCAAGCGGGCGTTTAAGGATCGGAACGTGGATAAGCGTTATCACGCCCTGGTGCAGGGCCACCCGGACCCGCTGCGCGGTACCGTCGATGCCCCAATCGCCCGGCACCCCTCCGGCGACGGCCGGTTCGCCGTGGTCGCCGGGGGCAAGCACAGCGTCACGCACTACGACACCATTGAGGCGTTCCGTGGCGCCAGCCTGGTCGAGATCATCCTGGAGACCGGGCGCACCCATCAGATCCGGGTGCACATGGCCGCGGTGCGGCACCCCTGCGCGGGGGACCGGCTGTACGGCGCGGATCCAGTGTTCGCCGCGGGGCTGGGGCTGACCCGCCAGTGGCTGCACGCGGTCAGGCTCGGGTTCGCCCATCCCGCCGACGGCCGCCGGGTGGAGTTCACCAGCGAGTACCCACCCGACCTGGCTCAGCCTCTCGACGCCCTCCGTGCCCAAAGCTGACCGCGCCCGAAGCTGACCACGTCCGAAGCGGGCCGCGCCCAAAGCTGACCACGCCCGAAATCGAGTGGACAGCCCAGCCATGACCACCGGTCACGCATAGCGACCATGCCCGAACAGGAAAGACGCCACAATCATCAGTTCCGCAACGGTCACGATGCCGGTGAAGACGTAGAGGAGTGGCCGCGACCTGACCTTGTGCCTGTCACCGGCCGGCCGACGTGTCCCCCGTAAGGCGTAGGACCAGGCGAAAAGCGCTCCGAGCCCTAAAAGTACGGCATCGAACCCTTTCGCAGTCATCCCGCCAGGCTAGCGAAAGGCCCGGCACGAACCAGCGGAGTTCACTCACAGCGGGCTGTCCACACCAGCATCAGCAGGCCGGCCAGGCGGTTGCCCTGCGCCGCATCGTCCTATGTGACAGAAATCTTCCGTGATCATGGGGGAACATACCGGACTGGCCGCGCATCCGGAGTGTCGAGTCGCCCAGCGCCCAGCGCCTCTAATAGGCTCAACGAGCCGGACTGGTGCGGCCGTCGGCTGAGGATTTGTCAGGGTGGTGGGTCCTCTGCGGCGGCGCACCGGTCACTTCCCCCGGCCCCGGTTATGGACGCCCGCGAGGGCGCTCCGACGCATGCCCGAAGGAGGCGGTTCTTCATGACGGCAGCAGCGGCGGAACGCGGCGCGGACGGAGGTTTCGTCCACCTGCATGTACACACCGAGTACTCGATGCTGGACGGTGCCGCCCGGCTGAAGGACATGTTCGCCGAGTGCCAGCAGACTGGCATGCCGGCCATCGCCATGACCGACCACGGCAACGTCTACGGGGCGTACGACTTCTGGGCCAAGGCCACTGCGGCCGGAGTCAAGCCGATCATCGGCACCGAGGCGTACATCGCGCCTGAGCACCGCAGGCACCGCCAGCCGGTGCGCTGGGGCAGCCCGGCGCAAAAGGACGACGACGTCTCCGGCGCGGGCGCGTACACGCACATGACGCTGCTCGCGGAGACCACCGAGGGCATGCACAATCTGTTCCGGCTTTCCTCGCTGGCCTCGCTGGAGGGGTACTTCCGCAAGCCGCGGATGGACCGCGAGCTGCTCGCCGCCCACGCCAGGGGGATCATCGCCACCACCGGCTGCCCGGGCGGCGAGGTGCAGACCCGGCTGCGCCTCGGCCAGTACGGCAAGGCCGTGGCGGCCGCGGCCGAGTTCCGCGACATCTTCGGGCCGGACAACTTCTTCGTCGAGATCATGCACCACGGCCTGGCCATCGAGGACCGGGTCCGGGATGGCCTGCGGCGCCTGGCCAAAGAGCTCTCGCTTCCCTACGTGGTCACCAACGACTCCCACTACACCCGGGAGGCCGACGCCAAGTCGCACGAGGTGCTGCTGTGCGTGCAGACCGGCTCCAACATGGCCGACCCCGGCCGGTTCAAGTTCGAGGGCAGTGGCTACTACCTGAAGAGCCCGGCCGAGATGCGGCAGGCGTTCACCGACGAGGAGTGGCAGGCCGGCTGCGACTCCACGCTGCTCATCGCCGAGCGGGCCGACGTCACCTTCGAGAAGACCAACCTCATGCCGCACTTCACCGTGCCAGCGGGGGAGACCGAGCAGACCTGGTTCCGCAAGGAAGTCTGGCGCGGGATGGAGCGCCGCTACCCAGACGGCATCGATGACGGCCGGAAGCGGCAGGCCGAGTACGAGATGGGCGTCATCGAGGCCATGGGCTTCTGCTCGTACTTCCTGGTGACCGCCGATTTCATCATGTGGGCCAAGACCAACGGGATACG
This sequence comes from uncultured Actinomycetes bacterium, assembly GCA_963822825.1. Classification (GTDB taxonomy): domain Bacteria; phylum Actinomycetota; class Actinomycetes; order Streptosporangiales; family Streptosporangiaceae; genus JAWWPY01. The sequence continues at coordinate 600,317 of CAWGIW010000025.1, forward strand.
GGTCGGCCCGGGTCGCGGCTCCGCGGCAGGCTGCATCGTGGCCTACGCGCTCGGCATCACGGACCTCGACCCGATCACCCACGGGCTGGTCTTCGAGCGGTTCCTCAACCCCGAGCGCGTGTCCATGCCGGACATCGACATCGACTTCGACGAGCGCCGGCGCGGTGACGTGATCCGCTACGTCACCGAGAAGTGGGGCGATGACCGGGTCGCCCAGATCATTACCTACGGCACGATCAAGGCCAAGGCCGCGGTGAAGGACTCGGCCCGGGTGCTGGGCTTCCCGTACGCGCTCGGCGACCGGATCACCAAGGCGTTCCCCCCGCCGGTCATGGGCAAGGACATCCCGCTGTCCGGGATCTTCGACGAGGCTCATCCGCGGCACGGCGAGGCGGGGGAGGTTCGCGCGCTGTATGAGGCCGAGGACGAGGTCAGGCAAGTCATCGACACCGCGCGCGGGCTCGAGGGGCTGATCCGCCAGGCCGGCGTGCACGCCGCAGGCGTGATCATGAGCAGCGAGCCGATCATTGACCACGTCCCAATCTGGAAGCGGGAGGCCGACGGCGCGGTCATCACCCAGTTCGACTACCCGGCCTGCGAGTCGCTCGGCCTGCTGAAGATGGACTTCCTGGGCCTGCGCAACCTCACCGTGCTGGACGATGCGGTGCGGGGGATCAGGGCCAACCGGGACATCGACGTCGACCTGGAGACGTTGCCGCTGGACGACAGGCCCACCTATGAACTCCTCGCCCGTGGTGACACCCTGGGCATCTTCCAGTTCGACGGGGGCCCGATGCGGGCGCTGCTGCGCAGCATGCGGCCGGACAACTTCGAGGACATCTCCGCGGTTGGTGCGCTCTACCGGCCCGGCCCGATGGGCGCCAACGCGCACAACGACTACGCCGACCGCAAGACGGGCCGCAAGCCGGTGGTACCCATCCACCCGGAACTGGCCGAGCCGCTGGCCGACATCCTGGGCGACACCTACGGGCTGATCGTCTACCAGGAGCAGGTCATGGCGATCGCGCAGAAACTGGCCGGGTACTCGCCGGGAAGTGCGGACCTGCTCCGGCGCGCGATGGGCAAGAAGAAAAAGGAAATCCTGGACAAGGAGTACGCGCCGTTCGAGGCGGGCATGAAGGCGCGCGGCTACTCCCCCTCAGCGGTCAAGACCCTGTGGGACATCCTGGTCCCGTTCTCCGACTACGCGTTCAACAAGGCGCACAGCGCCGCCTACGGGCTGGTGTCCTATTGGACCGCCTACCTCAAGGCCAATTACCCGGCCGAGTACATGGCGGCTCTGCTCACATCGGTCTCCGGGGACAAGGACAAGAGCGCGCTGTACCTGAACGAGTGCCGCCGGATGGGCATCACCGTGCTGCCGCCTGACGTGAACTCCTCGGCGGCGACCTTCACCCCGGTCGGCGGCGACATCAGGTTCGGCCTGGCGGCGGTGCGCAACGTCGGCATCAACGTGGTCGAGGCCATCGTGTCGGCCCGTACCGCACAGGGCGCGTTCGCCAGCTTCGCCGACTTCCTGCGCAAGGTCCCGGTCAACGTCTGCAACAAACGGGTGATCGAGTCACTGGTCAAGGCGGGCGCGTTCGACTCTCTCGGGCACCCGCGCCGGGGCCTGGTGCTGATCCACGAGCAGGCCATCGACACGGTGATCGATGTCAAGCGCAACGAGGCCATCGGCCAGGACTCGCTGTTCGGGGGGGATTCCGAGACCGAGGCGACGTTCGAGGTTCCGGTCCCGGACGGCGAGTGGGAGAAGTCCGTTCTGCTCGGCTTCGAGCGGGAGATGCTCGGCCTGTACGTCTCTGACCACCCGCTGCTGGGTGTGGAGCACATCCTGGCCGCGGCCACCGATTGTTCCGTGGCCCAGATGCTCGGCTCCGCCGCCGAAGACGCGGAACGAGCCGCCAAGGGTGGCCGGGCCGACACACAGCCGGTCACCGTCGGCGGGATCCTGTCCGGAGTGCAGCGGAAGGTCACCAGGCAGGGCAATCCGTGGGCGACCGCGACCCTGGAGGACCTGGAGGGCGCGATCGAGGTGCTGTTCTTCCCGGCCACCTATCAGCAGTGTGCCCTCGTGCTGGCCGAGGACGCGGTGGTGATCGTGAAAGGGCGGCTGGACCGGCGCGAGGACTCACCCAAGCTGATCGCCATGGAGGTGAGCGTCCCCGACCTGTCGGCGGGCGGAAGCGGCCCTTTCGTGGTGTCGATGCCGGTCCAGCGGTGCGTCGCGCCCGTCGTGGACCGGCTCAGGGAGGTGCTGCGCACCCATCCGGGGCTGGCCGAGGTGCACCTGAAACTCTGCAATGGCCCGCGGACGACGATCGTCCGCCTGGATGACAAGCTCCGGGTCAAGCCGTCGCCAGCGTTGCAAGCCGACCTGAAGCAATTTCTCGGCCCTGCTTGCGTTGGCTGAGCTACGCCAGCGGGGCTTGCGTTGGCTGAGCTACGCCAGCGGGGCTTGCGTTGGCTCAGCTACCGCCCAGGCCGGTCAGGCGTCCCGGCGCTGGAGCAGGTAGCCCCCGGCCACCAGGAGCACAGCGGTCCACAGGCAGAACAGGCCGAATCCCTGCCATGGCGAGAGCAGCTGGCCCGACGCGGGCTCCGCACGGAAGATCAGCGACCCAGCCTGTACCGGCAGGTAGGCGTTGACATGCGCCCCCCAGCTGCTGGGCAGAAAGCCGGTCAGGATGGGCAGGACCAGAACGATGCCGAGGACCGTGGTGATCGAGGCGGCCGTGTGGCGGATCAGCGATCCGATGGCGAGCGCGAACAAGCCCAGCACGGTGAGGTACAGCCCGGCCCCGATGGTGGCCCGGGTGACCCCTGGATCGCTCAGCGCCACGGGCACTTTGCTGTTCAGCAGCGTCGAGCCGACAAAGAATGAGCAGAAGGCGACGACCTCCGCTAGGACCAGCAGGATCGCCGCGAACACCACCGCCTTGGCGGCCAGCACAGGAATCCGCCTGGGCACGGCGAGGAGTGAGGAGCGGATAACGCCGGTGGAGTACTCGGAGGTGATCACCATGGCGCCGAGCACGCAGATGGTGAGCTGTCCGAGGTAGATGCCGACACCCAGAATGAAGCTGACCGGGTCAGCGATGATCTGGGCGTGCCCGCCCCCCCCGCCGCCCCCGCGCCGGGCGGTCGACCAGCTGCCGACGACGAGAGCGGTGAGGCCGGCGGTGATGCCGACAGTGATCACCACGAACAGCAGGAGCGTCCAGAATGTCGATCGCACCGAGCGGATCTTCGTCCACTCCGCGAGCATGTCGTGGCCGAAACCCACATGATGGGATGCGGGTGGTACGGCTGGTCCAGCGGCGCGGATGGTCTGCGCGGGCGAGCTGGCGGCGGTCATCTGGCGCGCTCCTGAGCTGTGCTTACTGTCGTTTCGGTGGCTGAGGCTGGTTCGGCGGGTGCCGGCGCCCCCCCGGCGCTCGCCGGAGCGGCGCCGTCACCGGATCGGCCCGCCCCATACTCGGAGCTGTCGGCGGTCAGTTCCATGTACGCCTCCTCCAGGGAGGCACGCTGCGGAGACAGTTCGTGCAAGACGATCCCATTCGCGGCGGCGATCTCCCCGATCCGTGGCGCCTCGAGCCCGGTGACGCTGAGCCCGGCCGCCTGCCCGTCTGCTCGGTCCTCCTCGGCCCGCGCCTGCGCGGTGGCCCGGCCGCCCTCCTTGGCCATCAGCTCAGCGAGCCTGGCCGCGTCCGGCGAGCGGACAAGCACCGACTGCTCAGAACTCTGCGCGATGAATTCCTGCGTGCTGCAATCCGCGATCAGGCGGCCGCGGCCGATCACGATCAGATGGTCCGCGGTGACGGCCATCTCGTTCATCAGGTGGCTGGACACGAACACGGTCCGGCCCTCGCTCGCGAGATGCTTCATCAGGTTCCTGATCCACAGGATGCCCTCGGGATCAAGCCCGTTGACCGGCTCGTCCAGCAACAGGACCTGCGGGTCGCCCAGCATGGCCACGGCGATGCCGACACGCTGCCCCATGCCGAGGGAATAGCCGCCGGTTCGCTTGCGGGCCACCTCCCTGAGCCCCACCATCTCCAGCACCTGGTCCACTCGCGACCGTGGCAGGCCCTGGGTCTGGGCCAGGAAGAGCAGGTGGTTGTAGGCGCTGCGGCCGGGGTGCATGGCCTTGGCCTCCAGCAGCGCGCCGACCGTGCGCAATGGCTGGGGCAGCTCGGCGTAGCGCTTCCCGTTGATCGTCGCGCTGCCGGACTGCGGCCGGTCGAGGCCGAGCACCAGCCGCATCGTGGTCGATTTGCCTGCGCCGTTCGGCCCGAGGAATCCAGTGACCCGGCTCGCCTCCACCGTGAACGACAGGTGGTCGACCGCGAGCTTGTCCCCGTAGCGTTTGGTCAGGTCCCGTGCCTCTATCATCTGGTTCCCTCTGTGCGGATCTGAGCCGAGTTCCCGGATCCCCCCGTTCTTCTAGGTTCACCGTAGCAATGTCTGCTGTCCGGGTGCCGGTCGACACCGGCATGGCGGGCCAGTTATCAGAACCTTCACGTACGCTTCTGCGGAGGATGACCCAGCCCATGCAATTCCCTGATCCGGCCGACGGAAATTGGCCCGGTGACAGCCTGGCGCCCGATGCGCCGCTGCCCGGCGGGGACCTCATGCCTTCCCCGGCGCGGGCCGCCGGGGAATGGCGGGGAGCATTCTTCACCTCCCTTGCGGTGCTGGTCGGCACCGCCCTGCTCGGCGTGGCCGGCGGGTTCCTGTGGGCGGCCATCGCCCCCCGGGCCGCGCTCGTGATAGTTGGCCACGGCCTCGCCAATGTGGTCAATTCAGAGACCAACGCGTTCATCGCCGCTGACGGCTGGTACTGCGTGACCTGCCTGGTCGGCGGCGTGATCTCCGGGCTGCTCGGGTACGTGTTCGCGGTGCGCCGGCACGGCCCGGTGGCTATGGCCGCGGTGCTCATCGGTGCGCTGGCCGCCGGGCTGATCACGCTGTGGATCGGGCAGCAATCCGGGCTCAGCACGTACCATCATCTGCTGGCCACGCTGCCGGCCGGCGCCTACTTCCACGACCAGCTCGTCCTCGGCTCGCGCGGTGCCATCGCGTTCTGGCCGCTGGCGGCCGGGCTGATGGCGGGCGGCATCGAACTGGCCGCCTTGAGGCGTGACCGGCGTCAGCCGGCCGCCGCTTCGGCGCTGCCTGCCGGGCGCGGCTACCCAGGCGCCGTGCCCAGGTACCCGGGCGGTTCTTCGGGCCAGTACTGACGTGGTGCGGATCTAGCTGCCGGTTCCCTCCAGAGAGGCATGGGCGCAGCACGTGCGCCAGCGCCGGGCCCAGCCGTGCGCATCTACCCCGGAAACGGATTTATAACGATTGGTCGGGCGGCGGCGGCCGGCTGATGGGCTGCGAAATCATGGGCGGGCCTGCTGCGCGGGGGGCCCTGGCCGATTCGCAGGCACCACCGAAGGGGAAGCCGGTGTTCTTTATCATCTGGGGTCTTCGCGTCTACTACCACACCATTGGCCAGGGTGTTTTCCACTGCCGCAAGTGCGGCGGGGACCGGGAGTACCGGCACCGCGCCGGGCGGCGGTTCTTCCACTTGTTCTTCATCCCCCTCATTCCGCTGAACAAGGCCGGCGAGCACGTCCAGTGCACGACGTGCAAGACCCGCTACGTCACTGATGTGCTCAGCCTGCCGACCGCGGCCCAGATGCAGACCGCACTGCCCGCCGGCATGCGCGCGGCCGCGACGGCGATGCTGCGGGCCGGCGATCCGGCGAGCCCGGCCGCCCGGCAGCGCGCGGTGGCGGCCATTCAGGGTGCTGGCGCCGAGCACTATACGGACGCCAGCCTCGACCCTGACGGCGCCCAGCCTGCGGAGGCCACCCGCGGTGCGATCAGCCAGGTCGGGCGGCAGCTCACTCCTGACGCGAAGGAATGGTTCCTGGCCGAAACCGTGCGGGTCGGGATGGCCGACGGGCCCCTGACGGCGTACGAGCGGCAGATCGCTCAGGCCATCGCCGCGGACCTCGGCATGACCCAGGCGCAGGCGGTTGGCGTCGTCAGCCTGGCTGAGCAGGCTCAGCGGCAGAACTGAGAACTGGGCGCGGGAGCGGCCGAGGCCGGCCCGCGCGCCGGGTCGCTGAAGGCCGCTTCGGCGCCGACGATCGACCGTTGAGGGAGTTCTTCCGTGGGATACAGGTTTAACCCGCCGCCTGGGTGGCCGTCGGCTCCGGAGGGTTTCATGCCGCCGCGCGGCTGGCGGCCCAACCCAGCCTGGCCGCCCCTGCCAGTCGGTTGGCAGCTTTACGTTTCCGATGATTTCGCGCCCGTCAACGTTGCTCCTGGGGCGCCTGGGACCAGGGACAATCCCTTTGCCACCGGGAATCCGGCTCGGACCCGGGCGCCGGCTGGCCAAGGCCCGGCCGCCCACATCCGGGCGAGCCAGCCCCCGCCTGCCCAGGCATACCCGGGCTCCCCGGGCTACCCCCGCTACGCCGATGGCAACCAGTCCGCGCCCGGCGGCCGCACCAGCGGCTTCGCAATTGCCTCGTTCATCCTGGGGATATTGGGCATCGTGCTGCTCAGTGTTGGATTCGGCATCGCTGCGCTGGTGCGGATGCGCGATCGGCCGCAGCGTGGGAAGGGGCTGGCGATCACCGGGCTCGTCCTGTCGGGTGTGTGGATCCTGGGGATTGGCGCGTTGATCGTGTTCCTCCACTCGTACGGCCAGCCTCAGCGGTCGGCGTCGACCGGGCAGATCGCCGCGAAAGGAACTGTGAGTATCTTTTCGCTGCGCGCTGGGGACTGCTTCCAGAACCCCACCGCAAACGCGACGCTGCTGGGCGTGGCCACCTCCTCCCTGATGGCGCCGCCCACCGCGAGCTGATCACCCCGGCACCGCGATGCGCGACCGGCGCCATGCCACCGAGCCCGCGCTGATGCTTGCCCGGCGTGGGTTGCGGGGTGGCCCACCGGGCCCTGGCTGAGGTCCCGTCTCCTTCGGCGGGGCGTCAGCGGACCTCATGGAGGCGGCAAGGCAGGGTGTTGAGCTCCTCGGCCCCGGACTGCCCGACAACGACGGTGCCGCCGATGTTGACCCGGTGCCGGCCTCGGCATGCGTTCGGCTCGAACGAGAACAGCATCCCCTCGGTGAGCACCGCGTCGTCCCATGGCGGCAGGGTTCGCAGCCACGGATACTGGTTGCCGAGCACTTTCTCGGCCCCTTCGTGCAGCGTGCCCAGCAGGCAGGCCGGGCTGACGCTGTGGATCAGCGGGGACAGGGACCAGCAGTCCGCCTGGTGCACGGGGATCGCCATGGCCGCGCACATCTGCGTGAATGTGACACCCGGCTTGAGCGCCTCCAGGCCGGCATCGTATGACCGGCGCGCGACGTCCGCGAGCCGGCGCCACTCCGGATCGACCGGGCTGGTAGCCACGTTCATTTGCTGCTGCGTCTCGATGCCGCTATAGCACGGCATCAGTTCTGCGTACACGAGTTCACCCGGCCCGATCGTCCGCGGGGAGACCGCCCCGGTGCCCCACTCCGGTGGCCCCCAGGACAAGATCTCCCGCCCGGACCGGAACACGATGCCGGGCTGAGTGAAGGTCAGCCCGGCCCGGTAGACGATGCTGGTCAGCGCGGCATACAGCTCACTTTCACGGATCCCGGCCCTGGTGACCTCGATCATCTCGGCGCAGGCGAGTTCGCCCACCCGAGCACAGTGCCGCGCCGCCGCCAGCTCCGCAGGTCCTTTCTGCATCATCAGCAACCCAAAAGCCAGAGATACCTCAACGAAAACCGCCCTGGGCAACTGCTCAAGAACATGACTCCAGGTCGAATGCGGAACATAGCCTTCGAGTTCCATCGGGCTCTTGTTCCGCAGGCCGACCACGCCGATGCGCTCGGCGGCGAGTCCCGCCCCGGTGAGCGCGGCGACGATCCCCGGGCCGATCAGCCCCGCGCGGATGTCGTCGATCCAGTACTCCCGGTCGTTGCCCGGGTCGTCGCGGCCCAGGATGCGGAACGCGTTCCAGGTCAGGTGGACCGGGTCGCCATCAGCGGGGAACACCACCACGCCCTGGATCGACTCGTTCGACACCCAGGGTTCGAAGCCCTCCCGGCCCCGCAGTCCCGCGATGACCAGCCCGGCGAGGTTACGCTCGTTTATGAAGGCACGTATGCGTGCCCAGCGGCGGTCCCGTTCCTGGAGCGTGAACACCGGCGCGGTCGTCGTCATTGAGACCTCCAGGGGCCAAGTCACAATGTGCGGGGAGGCTTGCCGTGGTGCACCGTGATCAGGTTGCGGTCGGTGAAGTTCTCCACCGACCAGCGGCCGAAGCCGTCGGCCTCGCCTCCGGTGATCACCCGCGCTCCCTGTGAGACGGCCTCCGCGATGCGGGCCTTCGCGTTGCTCACCGAGCGGTCGTTGATGAGCGGACCCAGCTGCGATGCCGGGTCTGCGGGGTCCCCGACCTTGGGCGATTTCGCCTTCGTCGTGAAGGCGGCCAGGAAATCGTCGAACACCGGGCGCTCGACGATGATCTTGCGGGAGTTCATGCAGATCTGGCCTTGGTGGAAGAACGCGGCGAACGCCGCCGTCTCGACCGCGTCGTCCAGGTTGGCGTCGCGCAGCACGATAAGCGGATTGAATCCGCCTAGTTCGAGCACGATGCGTTTGAGGTGTTTGCCCGCGCGCTCCGCGAGCATCCGGCCGATGGCCGTGGATCCGGTGAAGCTGATCGCCCGGACGTCGGGGCTGGCGAAGAACTCGTCGGCGACGGGGCCCGCGCCGCCCGGCGCGTGGGTGATGACGTGGAACACCTCGGGCGGGAAGCCGGCCTCGGCCAGGATCTCGGCGACCGCGATCCCGGCCGAGACAGGCGCCTCCTCTGAAGGTTTGAGGATCACCGTGTTGCCGCAGGCCAGCGGGGGGGCAATGGTACGCCAGGCCAGGTTGAAAGCGCCGTTCCACGGGGAGAAGCCGACCACCACGCCGAGCGGCTCGCGGACCGCCATGACATACGTGCCCGGCGCGTCAACCGGGATGATCTCGCCGCCGTATTCGTACGGCCACTGGGCGGCGAGCCGGAGGAATCCCGCGGCCCACTGCACCTGGAAACCCGAGAACGCCGCGACTGCCCCGTCTCCAGGGCCATCAGCCGCATCAGGTCGGCCTGGCGCCGCTCCACGATATCGGCCGCGCGCAGCAGCAGTCGCTGTCGTGCCCCGGGTGGGGTGGCCTTCCAGGACGGGAAGGCGGCGGCGGCGGATTCGACGGCACGCCGGGCATCGGCGGCGGTGCTGGCGGGCACCTGCGCGAAGACGCTGCCGTCGTAGGGGCTGAAGTCCTCGAACGTCGCTCCGTCCGCCGCCCTGGCCCACTCCCCGGCGATGAACTGCTGGTAGTGGCGCGGGCCGACCGAGGACTGGTCAAGTGTGCTGGTCATGGGCGATCCTCATCCCCTCGGGTCGGATCTGATCCAGGCAGGTGCCGGTAAGTCTAACCACCTACTGCGGTAAGCAGTAAGCTGCCCGGACAGCGGACCGGCGGGCGGCGGTCGCCCGCAGTCCGCCGGCCTCAGGCAGTGCGGCGCGTTCCAGCGCGGAGAGGTGGGCACATGACAGCTGATGGCCGTCCAGTTGTTCTGGTCACGGGCGCCTCGCGGGGCATCGGGCGCAGCAGCGCGCTGGCCTTCGCCAGGCGGGACTTCGACGTGGTGGTCAACTACGCGACCAGCCGGGCCGGGGCGCAGGCCACTGCCGCCGCAGCCACCTCGCTGGGCGCTAAGGCCATTGCCTGCCAGGCCGATGTCGCCGACGAGGCCGCGGTGCTGGCTATGGCCGACGAGGTGGCGTCGGCGTTCGGCCGGCTGGATGTCCTGGTCAGCAACGCCGGGGCAACCATCGACACGCCGCCCGCCGACCTGGATGGCCTGGACATGGCGGGCTGGGACCGGGTCTTCGCGGTGAACGTCCGGGGCATGGTGCAGGTGGTCCGCGCCTGCGTCCCGATGCTGCGCGCGTCACCCATCGCGGCGATCGTGACCACCTGCAGCATTGCCGGGGTGCGGCCCGGCCCGCAGCCGCTGCCGTACGCCGCGTCAAAGGCGGCTGCGGTGAACCTGACCAAGACCCTGGCCGGCGCGCTCGGCCCGGAGATCAGGGTGAACGGGGTCGCGCCCGGGTGGATCGCCGGGGAGTGGATGGAGCATCAGCTCGGCGCCAACTACGACCGGCTGATGGACCGGCGGGCCAGGCAGACACCGCTGCGGCGGGTGGCGACGCACGATGACGTGGCCGAGACGATCGTGTCCCTGGCTCTGTCCAACCCATTTGTGACCGGGCAGGTCGTGGTGGTCAACGGAGGATTCACCTCGGTCACATGATCCCGTTCGCGGATCTTGCTCTGGTCTGTCCGCGCTTGTAGGCTACCTACTCAAGTAGGTACTAGCGCGGCGAGGCCCCAAGGCCGGCGTCGGCCCACATCGAAGGGGACAGTCATGGTCATCGACGCCTATTCGCATGTGTGCCCGGCCCCGCTGCTCGAGGCGATGACCGAGCAGGCGCCGAGCGCTGAGGCCGGTGCGCTCAAGAACAGCTACCTGTGGGATGCGGAGCGCAGGCTCCGCTACATGGACCGCATCGGCGTGGACATCCAGGTCCTCGTGCTGGTCCGGCCGCCCATGTGGCTCGGCATGGAGCGCGAGACCATGCACCGCCTGACCCGGATAGCCAACGAGAGCATCGCCGCCATGGCCGCGAGTCATCCGGACCGGCTGATCGGCGTCGGCGTGCTGCCCGCCGTGGACGACGAGATGATGGCCGAGTTCCAGCGGCTGCACAACGAACTCGGGCTGCCAGGCGTGCTCATCTTCTCCAACATCGACGGGAAGCCGCTGGACGACGAGTCCATGTGGCCGCTCTACGCCGAGGCGGCTGGCCGGGATGTGCCCATCTGGATCCACCCGCAGCACGGCCACTCGTATTCCTGGCTGAAGCGGGACCTCATCGACCGGCTCTTCGGCTGGCCCTTCGAGACCACGCTGGCGATGTCCCGCCTGGTCTACGGGGGAGTGCTGGAAAAGTACCCGGACCTCAAGTTCGTCACGCACCACCTGGGCGGCATGGTCCCTTACTACGCCGAGCGCATCGATGCGATGAACCAGGAGGTCCTCCGGTACCGCGACAGCGCGCTGACCGAGGCGTCGCAGGCCAAACTCTCCACCCCGATCTCCGACTACTTCAGGAAGTTCTACAACGACACGATGGTCAACGGCTCGCTGCCGGCGCTCAGGTGCGGAATGGAGTTCTTCGGCGCCGAGCGCATGATGTACGGCACGGATTTCCCAATGGGCCCAAACGATGGCGAGGACTGGCCGGTTCAGGTCCTCGACTCCATCCGCGAGTTCGACATATCCCCCAGCGACCGCGAACTGATCCTGAGCGGCAACTTCCGCCGCATCACCGGGCTGGCATGAGCATGCCAGCCCACATCTGTTGGCCCGTGGCGAGGCGATGGAGGCGGCCATGGTGACAAGCAAAGGCGGGACGCGCGGCGTCCGGCTCCCGCACCGCCAGCCCAGCGATGACACCGCGGTCTCCCGCCGCGGCCGGATCAGGTGGGCCCAGGTGGTGGCCGTGCTGGCCGCCGCGTCGCTCGCCGCGGTCGGATGCGGAAGCAGCTCATCATCGTCCACGAACGCTGGCGGGGCGATCAAGGTAGGTGTCATCGGCCCGATGACCGGGCCTGCGGCCGAGATCGGCACACTCATGATGTCCGCCTGCTACGCCGCGGTACACGAGTTGAGCCAGGCCGGTGGGCCACTCGGCTCGAAGGTCTCCTGCGACTCGGTGGACGATACGGGCGACCCGGCGGACGCGGTGCCCGACGTGTCGCGGGCCCTCGCGACAACAAGCAACCTGGCCATGGCCGTCGGGCTGGAAAGCAACACGGCGGCAACCACCGTCCCGATAGTGGACCGGGCATCGATCCCCATGTTCTCCACCGATGGGCTGGTCTCCTTCGACAAGTCGACACTGCCGTATTTCTGGCGGATGACCCCCGCCGACGACCAGAACGGGGCCGCGTTCGGCCTCTGGGCGCTGCGCCAGGGCTACAAGCGGGCGGCCATCGTGTTCCAGAACAACATCGGTGCGCAGGGCAACGAGCCAGGCGTCGTCGCCGCGTACCAGAAGATGGGCGGCACGATCGCGATCAACCTCACCATCCCTGGTGACGCGGCCTCGTATTCGAGCATCGTCCAGCGCGTGATCAACACCCACCCCCAAGTGCTCATCACCGCCGCTGACCCGCAGTCCTCCGCCACCTTCCTGTCTGAGTACAAGCAGCTCAACAGCGGCTCGGTGCCACCGATCGTGACCGCGACCGACTCGCTGACGCCGGACTACTTCAACGCGATCAAGAAGGTGCTTGGCGCGGCCTATGTCACCAAGGACATCGCTCTGGTCGGCTCCTACATCAACCCGGCCGCCCCGGCCTATGCTGCGTACAAGGCCGCGATGTACGCCTCGCCACAGGTGAAGAGCCCCGCGACAGTGCTCGGCGTGGGCGTCATCTCGTCCATCTACGACGGCATCATCATCATGAGCCTGGCCATACAGCAAGCGCACAGCACCAAGGGGTCCGCTTACAACCAGGACATTCTGTCGATCACGAGTCCCGGTGCGGGCAAGGAGGTCGTGCACAGCTACGCGGCCGGGCTGGCCGCGATCAAGGCGGGTCACAAGATCCAGTACGCAGGCGTCGGCGGTCCCATCGCGTTCAACCAGTTCCATAACTCACCTGGGCAGTTCTCCGCGACCGCTTTCACCGCCGACGGCAGCCCACGGCTGCTCGGCGTGATGGCCGGTCCCGACGTACTCGCGTTGCTGGGCTGAGCGGTGCGCCTCCTGATCGAGGCCCTGGGCTTCGGGATCGCCTCGGGAGCGGTTGTCGCCCTCGGCGCGGTTGGCTTCACCGTGCAGTTCGGCATCAGCAACCTGCTGAACATCGCCTACGGATCACTGATGACGCTGGCCGCCTACATTGGCTACGCGCTGTTGCAGCTGAACCTCAGCGTGTGGCTTGTCCTGCTGCTGGTGAGCGTGGTCATCGGCATCGCGTCGGTGGCGTTCAACCGGCTGCTGATCTCCCCGCTGGCACGGCGCGCGACCGGTTTCGTCGGCATGGTGATCGTCACTGTGTCGGCCGGGATCATCCTGCAGTACATCATCGTCGCGGTCGCGGGCGCGTCCGCCCGTTCCTACGGGCAGCAGTCCGGCTCCACGCTCAAGTTCGGCGACGTGATCCTTACCACCTCGCAACTCGCCATCATCGGGATGACCGCCGCCCTCATGCTCGCCTTCCATCTGCTGCTGACCCGCACCACCCTCGGCCGGGCCATGCGTGCCACGTCCACCAACCGCAACCTGGCCCGCGGCTGCGGCATCCGCACCGACCGGATCATCGACGTGACCTGGCTGCTGTCGGGCCTGATGTGCGGGGCTGCGGGCGTGGCGCTGGCCATCACCACGGTCTCGTTCGATTTCACGCTCGGGCCGACTTTCCTCATCTACATGATCGCGGCGGCGGTCCTCGGCGGCGTCGGCCAGCCCTACGGGGCGATGCTCGGCGGACTGGTGGTGGGCATCGCGAGCCAGGTCGCGGGCGCTTACTGGAGTCCCGCCTACCAGGACGTGGTCGCGTTCGGCCTGCTCATCGTGATGCTTCTGGTGCGGCCACGGGGCCTGTTCCCCGGCGGTGCCGCGGCATCGCGGAGCCTGGCGGGCTGATGGCTCCCGGCAGACAGCCCCGAGGCGAGGAGGCAGCAGCGTGAGCGGCCTGGCTTACTACATCGTTGTGCTGCTCGTATACCTCGGCAGTGACCTGCTCGCGGCCTGGGGCCTCAACCTGGAGTTCGGAGTCGCCGGGGTCGCCAACTTCGCCTACATCGTCCTGGTCGCCGTGGGCGCTTATGTTTACTCGGTCCTGACTCTGGGGCCGAGTTCCGCAGGCGGCGGTTTCCAGTCCTACATCATCGGACGGCACCTGCCTGTCGCCGCCGCCATCCTCCTCGCGATGGCTGCCGCAGCCGCGTTTGGCTGCCTGATCGGGATCACCGGCCTGCGCCGGCTCCGGCCGGATTACCAGGCGATGGTCACGCTGGTGATCTCGCTCATGGCCATCACCGTAGTCAGCGCCGATACCGGGCTGGTGAACGGCAACGCCGGACTTGCCGCGATCCCGAACCCGCTCGCCTCGCTGACTGGAGCCGCCCAGGGCTGGGGGTATGCCGCGCTGACCGGCCTGGCCTGCCTGGCTGTGTACCCGCTGCTCCGCCGGTTTACGGCAGGCCCGCTCGGGCGGACGTTGCGGGCCATCCGCGACGACGAGAACGCGGCGATCGCGATCGGGAAGAACGTGGTGGCGTTGCGGCTGGTCGTCCAAGGTGTCGGCGGTGCGCTGGCCGGGCTCAGCGGAGCCCTGCTGGCCGGGTTCATCGGCGGCTGGTCGCCATCGGCGTGGCAGTATGTGGAAACCCTCGCGCTGCTGACCGCGATCATCGTGGGCGGCCTCGGTGACGATCTGGGCGCTCTCGTCGGCACTGTGATCATCCCGGTGCTGATCCTGCAGGGCGTCCAGTTCCTGCCACAGGTAAGCAACCACGCCCAACTCACCGAGGACCTTGGCTGGATCGTCCTGGGCGCGCTGACCATCGCGTTCATATGGCTCCGCCCCCGCGGCCTGATCCCGGAACGTCGTCCTGCCGGGCTGGTGGCCAAGGCCGGGCTGGCCGGGCGGAGCGGCACTACTCTGCCCGCTGGCTCGTCACGGGCTGGCACGTCACAAGGTGGCTCGTCACGGGCAGGCTCGTCAGCAGGCGGCTCGCCACAAGCCGGGGCTCGCCACAAGCCGGCCCGTCTCCGGGTGGCTCATCACGAAGCGGACCGCCATCGGCTGGCGGTGCTTCCCAGGCCGCGCCGCTGCGGGCGGGCGACTTCCTACGGGCCGGCCCGTCCCCGCGCGACGCCGGCGAACAGGTGCTGTTGGCGGCCGAGGATCTTGGCAAGCACTATGGCGGCGTGCGGGCCGTGGACGGTGCCACCCTGATGATCAGCCCGGGCTCGATAACCGGCCTCATCGGCCCCAACGGCGCTGGGAAATCGACGGTGCTCGGCATCATTAGCGGCTTCATCCGCCCGGACTCCGGCCGCGTCCGGTTCGGCGGGCAGGATGTTACCCGGCTGCCCGCCTACCGCCGGGCCCGGCGCGGGCTGGTGCGGACCTTCCAGTTGCCGCACGAGTTCGGCCGCCTGACCACCATAGAGAACCTCATGGCAGCGGCACCGGGGCAGCGCGCCGAGACCACAGTCGGCATCCTGGCCGGAAAGCCGTACTGGCGAGCCCAGGATCGCGAGATCCTCGCCCGGGCGGCCCGGCTGCTCGACATGTTCGGCATGACCGACAAGGCTGACGAGGCCGCTGGCCGGCTCAGCGGAGGGCAGAAGCGGATGCTCGAAGTCATGCGCGCGCTCATGGCACAGCCCGCGCTGCTCCTGCTGGACGAGCCGATGGCCGGGCTCAGCCCGGCGCTGTCCGGTCGGCTGGAGCAGATCTGTCTCGGCCTGAAGGCCGAGGGCCTGTCCATCATCCTGGTCGAGCATGAACTCGGCGCCGTAGACAGGCTGTGCGATCACGTGGTGGTCATGGCCCAGGGCCGGGTCCTGTCCGAGGGCACCATGGCCGAGCTGCGAGTGAGCAAGGAGGTGCAGCGGGCCTATGTCGTCGGCTGATCAGGCGTCCGCGGCCCCGCCTGTGCTGGCGACTCGCGGGCTCGTGGCCGGCTACGGGGATGTCCCCGTTGTCCACGGCGCCGACATTGAAGTGACCAGCGGCCGGGTCACCGCCGTGGTCGGTCCCAACGGCGCGGGCAAGTCAACCCTGCTCAAGGCGATCCTGGGCCTGGCCAGGGTTATGCACGGCCGGGTGCTGCTGGACGGCGAGGACGTGACAGGCCGGTCGCTGGAGCGGCTGGCGCGGCAGGGAGTCGGCTACGTGCCGCAGGCCGATGACGTGTTCGACACGCTGCGGGTGAGGGAGAACCTGGCGATGGGTGGCTACCTGCTCGACAAGCGCACCCGGGAAGAGCGGATGGCGGAAGTGCTCGAGGTCTTCCCCGACCTGGTGGGCAAGCTCAGGCGCTTTGTCGGGACGATGAGCGGCGGTGAGCGGAAGATGACCGCGGTCGCACGGGCACTGATGCTGGCGCCGCGGATACTCGTCCTGGACGAGCCGACCGCCGGGCTCTCGCCAGCGCTCACGACCGTGGTGCTCGAAGAGCAGGTCCGGGTCCTCGCGAACCGGGGCAAGGCCCTGCTGCTGGTCGAGCAGAAGGCGCACGCCGCGCTTGAGCTTTCCGACTGGGCGTACGTCATGGTGGGCGGGAGGGTCACCATGTCCGCTCCGGCGAAGGACGTGCTCGCGGACCCGTCCATGGGTGAGATCTTCCTCGGCGGCGGCTCGCCCGCGGTCAACAGCGCCCCCGCGGCCAACGGATCGGAGACGATCACGTGAATGGAGCCGAGACGATCGTGCAGACGCTGGTGGACGCCGGGGTTTCTGCCTTCTTCGGCTTGCCCGGGTCCACTGAAGCGCCGCTGCTGGAAGCCATCCGGGCCGACGGCGGCCTTCGCTACGTGCTCGGCCTGCACGAAGGCGCCGTCGTCTCCATGGCCGACGGCTACGCCCGGGCGACCGGCACGCCGGGCGTCGTGGGGCTGCACACGAGCGTTGGCACCATGAACGGCCTGAGCCAGGTCTTCAACGCCTTCCGCGACCAGTCTCCCGTGGTCGTGACGGCGGGCCACAAGGACCGCGCCGTGCTGGCCGAGGACGGGTTCTGTGCCTTCCCCGACCTCCCGTCGCTGCTCCGCCCGTGCACCAAGTGGTCCTGGCAGAGCCTTTCGGCGTACGCCATTCCTGCCGACCTGCGCCGGGCTCTGCACATGGCCAGCACCCCCCCGTTCGGCCCGACGTTCCTCGCGGTGCCGGAAGACTTGCTCCGGGCGGACATCAGCACTGCGGACCACGTCGGCCGGGCCCGCCCCCTCGGTCTGCCGCCTGGGCGGGTGGCGGTGGCCGGCGGCCCGGCCACCGAGGCCCTTCGCGCGGCCGCCGGCCTGCTGATGTCGGCGGATCGGCCGGTCCTTGTCGTGGGCAGCGGCGCGCTCGGGGCCGTGCCGGAGCTGCGGGACCTCGCTGACGAGCTGGCCGCGCCAGTCCTGCTCGCGGAGTTCACGGACCTCGCGACGCTTCCGTTCCCCACCGGGGACGAGCGTTTCCTGGGCCTGTACGGCGAGGACCCGGCGGTGCTGGAGGGGTGCGATCTCGTGGTGGCCGTCGGGTGCCGCGTTTTCTATCCGTTCTCGGACGCGTCACGGCCGCGGTTGCCACCCGGGGCCCGGCTGATCCACCTGCACCGCGAGGCTACTGAGATCGGCCGGGTAGTCCCGGCCGACGCGGGGCTGGCCGGGGAGCCCGCCGCCGGGCTGGCGGCCCTCGCGGGCGAGCTCCGGGCGCGGGGCGGGATCAGCCCGGACCTGCGCGCCAGGCGTGCCGGGCGGGCCGAGGCGCTACGGGCGGACCGGACTGCGCAGCTCAGCGCCGAGCGGGACGCCGCCGCCGGGCAGAGCCCGATGGCGATCGAGGAAGTCGCCACGGAACTGGGCCGCGTGCTTCCGCCCGACGTGATCCTCGTCAACGAGGGGGTTCGGTCGTCGCGCCCGCTGCTGCGGCACCTGGCGTCCGGCGACGGCTGGCTATTTCTGCGCAGCAGCGGTGGCGCGCTCGGCTGGGGGGTGCCCGCCGCGATCGGGGCGAAGATCGGTCGCCCGGGCCGGCCCGTGGTCGCGGTCGTGGGTGACGGGAGCTTCCACTTCTCGGTGCAGTCGATCTGGACCGCGGTGCGGGAGCAGGCTCCGCTGGTGATCGTCGTGCTCGACAACGGCGGCTACCTCGCAGTCAAGCGGGCGATCGAGCGGTACGTCCGCATCCCCGGCGATCCGCGCTGGCATCCCGGGACCGAGCTGCCAGGAATCGACCACCTGGCGGTGGCCCGCGGATACGGGGCGGTGGGCACGGCAGCTACCGACCGAGCGGGCTTCGGCGGGGCCATCAAGGAAGGTCTCGCCTCGGGGCAGGTCGTCGTGGTGCACGTTCCCGTGGTCAAGGTCACGCCGTAGCGGCTCCCGCCGCGACGTGCCGCAACAGGACAGGAGAAGGAGATGCCCAGCCCGGTGGTCACGATCCAGCGCTCGGAGGCGCGGCGATGCTAGATGGCGTCATCCCCTTTCCCGCTGATTTCGCTACCCGCTACCGCGCCGCCGGGTACTGGCAAGACCGCCCGCTTATCGACGGCTTCCGCGACGTCTTCGAGAGGTTCGCCACCCGGACCGCGGTCGTGGATGGCACCGATGAGATCACCTATGCCCAGGTCGATGAGCGGTCCACGCACCTGGCCCGCGCCCTGCTCGATTTCGGCATCCGGCCGCTCGACCGGATGGTGGTGCAACTGCCGAATGCGGCCGCGTTCGTGTACCTCTACTTCGCGCTGCAAAAGGTCGGCGCGATCCCGATCCTGGCCCTGCCGGGCCACCGGCGCCGGGAGATCGGCCAGTTCGCGGGGATCTCGGACGCGGTCGCTCTCGCGATCCCGGCCCAGGGCAGGGGGTTCGATTACATCGCGATGGCGAAGACGATCATGGCGGATCACCCGGGGCTGCGGCTGTGCCTGGTGCAGGGCGCGGGCCAGGAAAGGTTGCCGGACTGCTTCGTGTCGATCGAGGAACTGCTCGCGGGCGTGCCCTCGGCCAGCGAGGACGCGCTGGCCGAGGTGGACATCGACCCGGCTGATCCGGCCGTGTTCCTGCTCTCCGGCGGCACCACCGGCATACCCAAGCTCATCCCGCGCAGCCACAACGACTACCTGTGTAATTCCAGACTCGCCGCCTCGGTCTGCGACATCGGTGCGGGTGACGTCCTGCTGATTGTCCTGCCCATCGAGCACAACCTGCCGCTCGCCTGCCCCGGCCTGCAGGGTTTCCTGCTCAGTGGCGCGACCGCAGTGCTCAGCGTGAGCACCCGGCCGGAGGATGTGTTCGCCCTGGTCGAGCGGCACAGGGTCACCCACATCCACGTCGTGCCCGCGCTGCTTATCCGGTGGCTAAACGACCCGTCGCTGGCCCGCTACGACCTATCGTCGCTGCGGATCATTCAGAGCGGCGGGCAGCGGCTGCAGCCGGAGGTGCGCCACCGGGCCCAGCTGGCCTTCCCCGGATGCTTCATCCAGGAGAACTTCGGCATGGCGGAAGGGCTGATCATGTTCGTCCGCGCCGACGACCCGGACGAGGTCAGGCGGGAAACGTGCGGCCGTCCGGTCTGCCCCGACGACGAGGTGAAGCTGGTCGATGAGGACGGCATCGAGGTGGGCAGCGGGGAGGTGGGGGAACTCATTGTCCGTGGCCCGTACACGCTGCGAGGGTACTTCCGGTCGCCGCAGCACAACGCACGGGCTTTTTCCCCCGAGGGCTATTACCGTTCCGGTGATCTGCTCCGGCTCCACCCGTCCGGGAACTACATCGTCGAGGGACGGCGGAAGGACCTCATCAACCGCGGCGGCGAAAAAATCAGCGCGGAAGAGGTGGAGAACCTCATTCTGGTCCACCCCAGCGTGCTGAACGTGGCCTGCGTCCCCTACCCCGACGACGTGCTCGGCGAGCGGATGTGCGCGTGTGTGGTGCTGAAGCCGGGCGGGTCGCTCACCCTCGGCGAGCTCGTGGATTTCCTGGGCGGATTCGACATGGCCAAGTTCAAGCTGCCGGAACGGCTCGAGCTCCTCGATTCGCTTCCGCTGTCAGGCTTCGGCAAGGTATCCAAGCACGAACTGGCCAGCCGGCTCACCAGCCAGGGGCATCCATGACCGCGAGATCAGGCGGTCAGCTTCCGGCGCCGGGACTTGCTGCCGGATCGCGGCGGGGAGGCCGCGGCGTCGGGTGTCACGAGGCCTTCGAGCCCGGGGCCGTACCGCTCGGCGAGGATGCTGCCGAAGTCCTTGACGATCTGCTGCACGTACATATCGTGCCGCACATAGCCCTTGACGGCGGCGGCCAGCAGGTGGTCGTCGGCGCGCAGGGCGTCCCATGCCGTACCGTCCGCCGCCAGCGCCCACAAGACCTGGGTGCCATCGACCACGAGGGCCAGATGCCGTGCCTGGTGGTGCCGGTAGACGACCCCGTCCGTGCTCAAGTGCCTGAGCAAGCGGCCGTTCCGCACGTCCACCCCGGCCGGGCCGAAATGCAGAATGTCGCTCTGCACGCCGCGGTCATCCGCCCGGCCGATGGCACGGACGACCGCGGAGGCGTTGCCGCAGTTGAGCGACAGGTAGATGTGGCGTCGCGCCCCATCGATCATCTGGACGCCATGTTCCTCGATCTCGTCCCACTGGCTCAGCACGGGAAGGACCCGGAAGTTCCCTTCGCCGTCGGGGGCGACCGATCGCGTCAGCTCGATCTCGGCATCGGCCAGCCGCCGATGAAACGCGGTTTCGAGCTGGGCCAGCAGCTGGGCCGGTGGCAGGGCGACGAACCGGACAGGCTCGCCATCGATCGGCACGGCGGCTCCCTTGCGCGCCAGTCGGCGGAGTGTCTCGTACACTTTCGGCTGCGGGATGCCGGTCACGTTGGACAGGGCATAGCCAGTGATGGGCGGCTGGCCCAGCAGGCCCACGTAGGCCCGCGCTTCGTAGTGCGAGAAACCCAGCTCCATAAGCCGTTCGGCGGAACCGGGATCGTCCGTCACCATCCGCACAGCCTCCGATACGGCACGCTAGTAACTACCGCTGTAACGAGTCCAGATTACCAGCCTGGGCTGCTCGGCCGCGGGTTCGTTCTCGGCCAGGAGTCATGTGCTCACCACAGTAAGGAGGCCGGGCCATGGAGACTATGAGGCGGATCGACCTGCATTGCTACCCGGGGACCGAGGAGTGGGTCACATCTCAGGGTCCTTACGTGGACGCGCTGGCCAGGTATTGGGGCCGATCCTGGGAAGGCAGGGCGGAGGAAGAGGTGGTGGCCGAGGTGGCCGCCGCCGGGATCGAGGCCGTCCTCGTGGCCTTTGACATCGAGTCCCTGACTGGTGCCCCGCCGTGCACAAGCGCCTATGTCGCAGGGATGCGCGACCGTCATCCTGGGACCTTCATCCAGGCCTGGGGAGCGGTTGACCCGCTGAAGGGCGAGCAGGCGGTCGCCGAGGCGGTCACGGCCGTCGAGGACCACCATGTACTGGGATTTCACTTCCATCCGATAATCGGCCATTTCTCCGTCGATGACCCTGATCTCCGCCCGCTCTTCGACGCGATCGATGGCTTGGGCGTGCCCGTGATGGTTGATGTCGGGACGACCGGGATGGGGGCCGGCCTCCCGGGTGGCATGGGAGCGCGGCTGTCGCACGCCCACCCCATGGCGGTTGACAACCTCGCCGCGCAGTTCCCGCGGCTGACCATCATCGCGTCCCATCCCGGCTGGCCCTGGGTCGAGGACATGACGGCTGTGGTGCTGCACAAGGCCAATGTGTACTGGGAACTGTCTGGCTGGGCGCCGAAATACTTTCCGCCCGGCGTCCGGAAGGACATTCGCGGCCGGCTTCGCGAGAAGGTGATGTTCGGCAGTGATCATCCCAGCATGACCTATGAGCGAGTGCTCAAAGAGTGGGATGAACTCGGCTACGACGATGCGGTCATGCGCCTTGTCTTCCACGGGAACGCCGAGCGGGTCCTCGGCCTGTGAGCTAGCGTCGCTCAGCCAATCGCGGCGGGCTGTCCGCGTTTTGGCCAGATTCGGCTGTCCGCGATGACAACGAATTCGGCCGGGGCACCGGTGCCCTCCGTAGACTGTGCAGGTGCTTTCCAGGATCGATCTACGCGGACCATCAACGGCCACCCTGAGCAGGGAGAAGCTGGCCGGAGTCCTGCCGCGCGCGGAACTTGACGTCGAAGCGGCGGTGGCGGCGGTCCGGCCCATCTGCGAGGACGTGCGTAACCGGGGGGCCGCTGCGGTTCGTGAGTACACGGCCCGGTTCGACGGGGTGGACCTGCCCACGACCCGGGTTCCGGCGCCGGCGCTGGCCGAGGCGCTGCAGGCGCTCGCCCCGGAGGTGCGCGCCGCGCTGCAGGAGACCATCCGGCGGGTGCGCGTCGTGCATGAGGCGCAGCGACCGCAGGAGACCACCACCACCGTCGCCCCGGGCTCCTCCGTTACAGAACGATACGTTCCAGTCGGCCGCGCCGGTGTCTACGTGCCGGGCGGGCTGGTCGCCTACCCCTCGTCGGTGATCATGAACGTGGTCCCGGCACAGGTCGCCGGGGTGGCTGAGATCGCGGTGGCCTCTCCGCCGCGCCCGCACCGCGCTGCGACGCCCGGCCGGTCCGGGCGGCCCGACCAGGCCGGGCTGCCCGGCGACACTGGCCCAGCGGACGAAGCGGGGCTGCCCGACCAGGCCGTCCTGGCCGCCTGCGCCCTGCTGGGCGTGGACGAAGTGCATGCAGCCGGTGGCGCCCAGGCCATTGCCATGTTCGCCTACGGCACGGCCGACTGTGCCGCTGCGGACACCGTCACCGGGCCGGGCAACGTCTACGTGGCCGCGGCCAAACGGCTGCTGCTCGGCACGATTGGCACCGACGCTGAGGCGGGGCCCACCGAGGTGGCGATCATCGCCGACCACACCGCGGACCCGGAGTTCGTGGCCGCCGACCTGATCGCCCAGGCGGAGCACGACCCGCTGGCCGCATGCCTGCTGATCACCACGGATGCCGCGCTGGCCGACCGTACCGACGACGCCCTCAGCCGCCAGGTACCCGAGGCCCGGCACCGCGACCGGGTGCGAGCGGCGCTGGCCGGCCAGTCCGCCTGCGTGCTCGTGGATGACCTGGACGCCGCCCTGGCCGTCGCCGATGCCTGGGCGCCCGAGCACCTGGAGATCCAAGCCGAGGGCGCGGCCGGGCTCGCCCGCCGGGTGCGCAACGCCGGCGCTGTCTTCGTTGGTCCGTACGCCCCGGTCTCGCTCGGCGACTACCTCGCGGGGTCCAACCACGTGCTGCCCACGGGGGGGACCGCCCGGCACAGTGGCGGGCTGTCCGTGCTCTCCTTCCTCCGCGGGATCCACCTCGTCGAGTGCGACGAGGCAGCACTCGCCGAGGTCGCACCGCACATCGACGCGCTCGGCGGCGCGGAGGACCTGGCCGCGCACGTGGCCGCGGTCCGTGTCCGGGTGCCGGCTCCTCCCGCCGGGTCGGTCGGCGCGGCACCGGGATGACGACTCCGCAGGGGGTTCCAGAGGATGGCCCCCGGGGGCCAGCACCATGGCTGCCGGTCCGGCCGGATCTGGCCGGCCAGACCGCGTACGGAGCGCCGCAACTGGACGTCCCTGTCCAGCTGAACACCAACGAGAACCCTTACCCGCCGTCGCCCGCCCTGGTCCGGGCCATCACCGAGGCGGTCGCGGACGTCGCGGGCACGCTCAACCGGTACCCGGACCGGGACGCGGTCGCACTGCGCGAAGCCCTGGCCGGCTACCTGGGGCACGGCCTGACCGCGAGCCAGGTCTGGGCGGCCAACGGGTCCAACGAGATCATCCAGCAGCTGCTGCAAGCGTTCGGCGGCCCGGGCACGGTCGCGCTGGGGTTCGAGCCGTCCTACTCGATGCATCCGCTCATCGCGCTCGCCACCTGCACCCCGTGGGTCCAGGGGGCCAGGGACACCGACTTCGGCCTGGACCCCGGCCGGGCGGTCAGCGTGGTCCGCTCCGAGCAGCCGGCCGTGACGTTCCTCACCTCGCCGAACAACCCGACAGGCGGCGCGCTCCCGCTGAAGGTCATCGCCGCCGTCTGCGAGGCCGCGCCCGGCATGGTCGTGGTCGACGAGGCGTACGCCGAGTTCGCCAGGGACGGCACGCCCAGCGCGCTCACCCTGCTGCCCAAGCACCCCCGGCTGGTGGTCACCCGCACCATGTCCAAGGCCTTCGCGCTGGCTGGTGCGCGGGTTGGTTACCTGGCTGCCGATCCCGAGGTGCTCCGCGCGCTGCTGCTGGTCCGGCTGCCGTATCACCTGTCCGCGGTCACCCAGGCGGTGGCCCGGGCCGCGCTGGTGCACCAAGATGAGCCGCTGGCCACGGTCGCGGCGCTTCGCGCGGAACGGGACGACCTGGTCGGCTGGCTGCGCAGCCGCGGGCTCGCGGTCGCCGACTCGGACGCCAACTTCGTGCTTTTCGGCGAGTTCGCCGACCGGCATGCGATCTGGCAGGCGCTGCTCGACCGCGGCGTGCTGATCCGCGAGACCGGGCCCGCGGCCTGGCTGCGGGTCACCGTCGGCACGCCTGCGGAGATGGCCGCGTTCCGCGAGGCGATGGACGCGACGCTGGACGAGGCGCCAGGGGCCGGGCTCAGCCGGGCCGGGTGGCCGGCCGGGGCCGGGGGACCGACGGGAAGAGGGGCACGCACGTGAGCCGCACAGCACGGGTGGAACGGATCACCAAGGAGACCAGCGTCCTGGTCGAACTGGACCTCGACGGCACCGGCACGGCCGCGGTGCGAACCGGCGTCCCGTTCTTCGACCACATGCTCAGCCAGTTGGCCAAGCACGGGCTGCTCGATCTGAGTGTCCAGGCCAGCGGGGACATCGAGATCGACGCGCATCACACCGTCGAGGACACCGCGCTCGCGCTCGGCCAGGCGCTCCGTGAGGCGCTCGGCGACAAGTCCGGCATCTGCCGGTTCGGCGATGCGACCATCCCGCTGGACGAGACGCTGGCCCGCGCCGCGATCGACCTGTCCGGCCGGCCGTACCTGGTGCACGCCGAGCCGGCGCCTATGGCCCCGCTGATCGGCACCTATGACACGACGCTGACCAGGCACTTCTTCGAGTCGGTGACGTCGTCGGCGGGCATCTGCCTGCACCTGGACGTCACCGGGCGCAATCCGCACCACATCGTGGAGGCCCAGTTCAAGGCCGTCGCCCGCGCGCTGCGCGCAGCCATCGCCGCCGACCCCCGCAACCCCGGCATCCCCAGCACCAAGGGCGTCCTGTGAGATGAAGCGGCCGCGCGTTGCCGTGCTCGACTACGGATCCGGGAACATCCGTTCGGCCGAAAAGGCCCTGGTGCGGGCCGGCGCCGACACCGTTGTGACCGCGGACGCGGAAACCGCGCTCAACGCGGACGGGCTGGTCGTACCGGGAGTAGGAGCGTTCGCCGCGTGTATGGCCGGTTTGCGGGCGGTCCGCGGTGACGTGGTCATCGACCGGCGACTGGCCGGGGCCGGCCGGTGCTCGGCATCTGCGTGGGTATGCAGGTGCTGTTCGCCCAGGGGGTCGAGCACGGCGTGCGCACCGAAGGATGCGGCCAGTGGCCGGGTACCGTGCAGCGCCTGACCGCGCCGATCCTGCCGCACATGGGCTGGAACACGGTCCAGGTGCCGGCCGGGTCGCGGTTGCTGGCCGGGGTCGGCCCTGGCACCCGGTTCTACTTCGTGCACTCGTACGCGGCCCCTTCGCTCCCGCTCCATCCTGACGGCAGGCTGACGGCCCCGCTGGTCACCTGGGCCACGCACGGCGAGCCGTTCGTGGCGGCGGTGGAAAACGGCCCGCTGACCGCGACCCAGTTTCATCCCGAGAAGTCCGGTGACGCGGGCGCCGCGCTGCTGGCCAACTGGCTGGAGATGGTGCGATGACCGGGCTCACCCTGCTGCCGGCGGTGGACGTGGCCGACGGCCAGGCCGTCCGCCTGGTCCAGGGCGCCGCCGGCACCGAGACCGGCTACGGGGACCCACTGGCCGCCGCGCTGGCCTGGCAGGCGGCCGGGGCGGAGTGGATCCACCTGGTCGACCTGGACGCCGCGTTCGGCCGCGGGTCGAACGCGGCGCTGCTGGCTTCCGTGGTGGCGCGGCTGGACATCGCCGTGGAACTGTCCGGTGGCATCCGTGACGAGGGATCGCTGGCCGCCGCGCTGGCCACCGGGTGTACCCGGGTCAATGTGGGCACCGCGGCGCTGGAGAGCCCGGACTGGGTGCGCCGCGCCATCGCCGAGCACGGCGACAAGATCGCGGTCGGCCTGGATGTCCGGGGAAACCGGCTCGCCGCGCGCGGCTGGACCCGCGACGGCGGCGAGCTGGACGAGACCCTGGCCCGGCTGGAGGCCGACGGCTGCTCCCGTTTCGTGGTCACCGACGTGACCAAGGACGGCACGCTGGCCGGCCCGAACCTGGACCTGCTGCGCGCGGTCTGCGCGCGCACCTGCCGGCCCGTGATCGCCAGCGGCGGCGTGTCCAGCCTGGCCGACCTGCACGCGATCGCGGCGCTGGTTCCCGACGGCGTCGAGGGCGCCATCATCGGCAAGGCGCTGTACGCGGGCGAGTTCACCCTGGCCGACGCGCTGGCGGCGGTGGCCGGATGACCCGGCGGGTCTCCTCAGGGACGGCGTGGGAGCCGGTCGTCGGGTACAGCCGCGCGGTGGCCGCCGGCGACTTCGTGTTCGTGTCCGGGTGCACCTCGGTGGCCGGAGGAGAGTTCGTGCACGAAGGCGACGCCCACGCCCAGACCGCGCAGGCCATCAACAGTGAAGCCGTCGCCCACCACCCGGCCCCCGGTGGAAAACCATTATCGGTGAACTTTTTTACCCCCCTGAGGGCAAAAAAGTTCACCGATAATCGGATGCGGCATGGGAGGGAGCGGTGTGACGGTCGCTGTCAGGGTGATTCCGTGTCTGGACGTGGACGCGGGGAGGGTGGTCAAGGGGATCAATTTCCGTGATCTCCGTGACGCGGGCGACCCGGTAGAACTGGCGGCCGCCTATGACGTGGAGGGCGCCGACGAGATCGTGTTCCTGGATATCACCGCGTCCAGCAGCGGCCGGGACACCATGCTGGACGTCGTCCGCCGGACGGCCGACCAGGTGTTCATCCCGCTCACCGTGGGCGGGGGGGTCCGCAGTGTCGAGGACGTGGACCGGCTGCTGCGGGCCGGGGCGGACAAGGTGTCGCTGAACACCGCCGCGATCGCCCGGCCTGAACTGCTCGGCGAGGCGGCGCACCGGTTCGGCTCGCAGTGCGTGGTGCTGTCGGTGGACGCTCGGCGGCCGGTGGCTGGTCCCCAGGGCGGTTCCTCCGGGACGCCGCCCGCCAGCGGCTTCGAGGTGACCACGCATGGCGGGCGCCGGGGCACGGGGATCGACGCGATCGAGTGGGCCGCCCAGGGCGTGGACCTCGGCGTCGGCGAGATCCTGCTCAACTCGATGGACGCCGACGGCACCGAGGCGGGCTTCGATCTGGAACTGATCAAAGCGGTCCGGTCCGTCGTCAACGTGCCCGTCATCGCCAGCGGGGGAGCCGGGCGGATCGAGCACTTCGCCCCGGCCGTCGCGGCCGGGGCCGACGCCGTCCTGGCCGCCAGCGTGTTCCATTTCGGGCAGTTGCGGATCGCCGAAGTGAAGGACGCATTGCGCGCCGCGGGCTGCCCGGTCCGCTGACCCGTGCTCAGACGGCGGCCATGGCGGCGCCCACGATGCCCGCGTCGTTGTGCAGGGCTGCGGCGACAACCCGCGCCCGCAGGCTCAGCAGCGGCAGGAACTTGTCTGCTTGCCTGCTGATCCCACCGCCCACGATGAACAGGTCCGGCGAGAGCAGGGCCTCCAGGTGCTCCATGTAATCATCGACCCGGCCGGCCCACTTGCCCCAGCTGAGGTCGTGGAGGTCCTTGGCCCGCTGCGACGCGCGGGTTTCCGCATCCTTGCCGTGAATCTCGATGTGGCCGAACTCCGTATTCGGGACCAGGATCCCGTCGCGGAACAGGGCGCTGCCGATCCCCGTGCCGAACGTGATCATCACGACCGTGCCTGGTTCCCCGGCTCCGGCGCCGAACTTCATCTCGGCCACCCCGGCCGCGTCGGCATCGTTGAGCACCCTGATGTCGAGCCCGGTGGCGTCGGCGAACAGCTTCTGGGCGTCACGGCCGATCCAGCTGGTGTCGAGGTTGTGCGCGGTCATGGTGGTCCCGTTCATCACCACTCCGGGGAACGTGATCCCGGCCGGGCCGGTCCAGCCGAACCCCTTCACCAGCTCCCGCACCACGTCCGCGACCGCTTCGGGTACCGCCGGCTGCGGGGTGAGTATCTTGACCCGCTCGGCGGCCAGCTGTCCGGTGGTCAGGTCAACGGGCGCGCCCTTGATTCCGCTGCCGCCGATGTCGATGCCGAGTATCTGCACCAAACCGCCTCCGTTCAGGCGTGCCCGGGAGCTGCTGCGGTCGGGCCGCGCCAGCGATCGTTTCGATCGAGCTCCTCCCGCAGCTTATCGGCCATCGCCCGTCGCCCTGTTCAGCAGGATTTAGGCAATAGATCATGTTCGTGTTAGCCGGCCGCATGCTGCCTGTTCAGGTTCCCGTTACCGCGCGACGATTGACTCAACGACAACCCGTGCAGGCCGGTGTCCGGCCAGGCAGGCGGGCTGGGCAGCGGGGGGAGGACGGCGCGGATGACGGTCGTAGTGGTCGGCGGCGGGGTAATCGGCATGATGCACGCGCTGGAAGCCAGGCGGCTCGGCCATGACGTGGTCCACCTGGAGCGCGAGCCGGGGTCGCGGGGGGCCAGTGTCCGCAACTTCGGCCTCATCTGGGTGAGCGGCCGGGCTGCCGGGCCCGAGCTGGACCTCGCGCTGAGGGCCCGCGCCCGGTGGGAGGAGCTCGCCAGTGAGGTACCCGGCGTGGGCTTCCACCCGAACGGGTCGCTGACCCTGGCCACGGACGACGCGGAGCTTCAGCTGCTGAAGGAGGCCGCGGCGCGGCCCGACGCGCACCTGCGCGGCTATGAGCTGCTCGACCAGGCGGCCGCCCGGGCCATCAATCCAGCCCCTGCGCGGTGAGTTCGCGGGCGGCCTGCTGTGCCGGATGGACGCTCTGGTCGAGCCGCGCCTGGTGCCCGAGGCGCCGGGCGGACTGTGTGACCGGGCATGGCCGAGCGGGCTGTGACCGGGCATGCTGCATGAAGCTCTTATTTGTGGTCGTCAATGTAATGGCCTGGCTGTGGCCAAGTCGAGTTTAATTGCCTTCCTGCGTCTATTCAATTCGAATCGGCGTATGAGAAACACGGTATGGGAAACACGGGCTGGGGCACCAGCTGAGATGTTCGCTTGAAAGGGCTCGGAGAACCAGCCGGGGCGGATCGCCGGGGTTCTGCGGCGCGTACCGAAATCGGGCGGTAAGGCCTGTTCAGGGTGCTTAATCCCGGTCTGGCGTTTCCCCGGGATCCAACTCGGTAACGGTCCTTGACACTTGTGCGACGGGTGCGTCAGCATGCCGACCGAATGTCCAGTGTTTGTGAAAATTTATATGATGTTCCCCGGGGAACGGCAGCTCTCCCGGGGGCTTATTGTGCAGCGGGCTTTGACGGCCGCGGGTTCATTCGGGGCGGGGAAGGTAACAGGAGGCATCCACGTGAGGTCGGCACATCGATTTGCGCTTGTACGGCTCCTGGCCCTGGCGTTGGCGGCGGCTGGATGCTCATCGGGTTCTTCGCCGGGTTCGTCGTCTAGTTCCAGCGCGACGATCAACTGGTCGACGGTCACCTCGGCCTCGGCTGGGGGCGGGATGAGCAAGCTCGTCGCCGCGGCCAAGAAGGAGGGCATCCTTAACGTCATCGCCCTCCCCCCGACGTGGGCGAACTACGGCACGATCATCAAGGACTTCACCGCGAAGTACGGCATCAAGATCGACTCGGCCAACCCGGACGGCTCCAGCCAGGACGAGGTCAACGCGGTAAAGCAGGAGAACGGCACCGCCGCCGCCCCCGATGTCATGGACCTGGGCATGGCAGTGACCCTGGTCAACACCAACCTGTTCGCGCCCTACAAGGTCAGTACCTGGGCCGCCATCCCGGCCGCGCAGAAGGACCCGGGTGGTCTCTGGTCCGAGGACTACGGCGGCTTTATGTCGGTTGGCTACTCCTCCAAGTTCGGGACGATCACCTCGCTGAGCCAGCTGCTCGGCCCGAAGTTCAGGAACGCGGTCGCGCTGAACGGGAACCCGACGGCGGCCAACGCCGCGCTGAACGGCGTGATGATGGCGAACCTCGCGGAGGGCGGAACGGCCAGCGACATCGCGAAGGGCCTGTCCTTCTTCCACAGCCTCAAGGTGGCCGGGAACTTCTCGCCTGTCTCGGCCACCGGGGCCACGATCAAGGCGGGAACGACCCCGGTCGTGTTCAACTGGGATTACCTCAACCTCCCTAGTTACGTCGGGGTATCGAACTGGAAAGTGTTCGTCCCCCCGAACGGCGTGCTGGGCGGGTACTACGCGCAGGCCATCAACGAGAACGCGCCGCACCCGGCGGCGGCCCGGCTGTGGGAGGAGTACCTCTACTCGCAGACAGCGACCGGTGGCCAGAACCTCTGGCTGCAGGGTGGTGCCCGGCCGGTTGAGCAGGCCGCCATGACCAGCAACGGCAGCATCGACGAAGCCGCTGCCGCAGTTCTGCCGAAGGTGTCAGGAAGACCTCTGTTCCTGAACGCGACCCAGGCCAACCGCGCCGCCATCTACCTGGCGGCAAACTGGGCCAAGGCCGTCCGCTAGCGAGGGACGATGGCCGTCACTGCGAGGACTGAAACCGGCGCCCGGCCCGTGCGGGCCGGGCGCCAGCCTCGCCCGCCTGCCTGGCTCGGCATCATGCCGTTCCTCGGCTACGTCGGGGTCTTCCTGCTCCTGCCGACCGGAATCGTGGTCGTCGCCGCGTTCCGGAACTCCAGCGGCGGGCTGCGGTTGTCCAACCTCAAACTGCTCGGCAGCCCGGCCACACGGAGCTTCTTCGCGGGCTCGTTTGAGTTGTCTCTGTTCTCCGCGGCGGCCGGGGCCGTGCTCGGCGCGATCCTGGCGTACGCCGTGGCGTCCGGAAACCCAGACGGCGCGGTGCGCCGGTTCTACCTGGCCGGTTCAGGCGTGCTCGCCCAGTTCGGCGGGGTCACGCTGGCGTTCGCGTTCCTCGTGCTCATCGGCCCGGTCGGTCTGCTGGTGCACGCCAGTTGGTACTACGACTTCCCCTCGGGCATCGGGCTGATCTACGCGTACTTCCAGGTTCCGCTGATGGTGCTCGTCTTCCTCCCCGCGATGGACGGGCTGAAGGTTCAGTGGCGAGAGGCCTCGGACAATCTGGGCGCATCGGCCTGGCAGTACTGGCGATATGTCGGCGGCCCGCTGCTGGCACCGGCCTTCCTCGGCGCAGCCCTGCTGCTGTTCGCCAACGCGCTGTCGGCCTTCGCGACGATCCAGGCCTGGGAGAACCAGATCGCATACACCGTGCCGCAGCAGATCAGTGTCGCCCTCAACAGCGAGGTCGGGCTCAGCAACGTCAACGAGGCGGACGTGCTCGCCCTGGGCATGGTGATCATGGTGGCGATCGTCATGACGGGATACGTCCTGCTGCAGCGCCGGGCGTCGCGATGGCTGCGATAGCGGCGCTGGCCGGCGAGCCGGAGCCGACCGCACAGGCAGCAAGACCGCGCGGCATGCAGGGCCGCCGGCGCAGGCGGCTGAACCTCTTCCGCTACCTGATCTTCACCGTATTCGGGCTCTTCTTTGTCCTGCCGCTGCTCGCGATGGTCCGGTTCTCCCTGGAGGGAAGCAAGCTCGGCACGTGGTCGGTGGCGGCCTGGCGGCAGATCGCGTCCTACCAGGGCCCGCCACCCCTGCTGAGTGCGGTCGAGATCACCCTGGAACTGGCCCTCATCACCAGCGCGGTCATGCTGCTGCTGGTGGTGCCGACCATGATCTGGGTTCGGCTGCGGGTGCAGTGGATCAGCCGGACCTTCGAGTTGCTCTGCCTGCTGCCCCTCACCATCCCGGCCATCGTCCTGGTGGTCGGCCTCGCCCCGATCTACAACAAGATCAGGCATTACCAGCTGTCCGCGCTCCAGCTGTTCTGGGCCTACGTGATCCTGGCGCTGCCCTACGCCTACCGGGCGCTGGCCGCCGGGCTGAACGCGATAGACGCGAGGACCCTGTCGGAGGCGGCTCGCAGCCTCGGTGCGAGCTGGTTCACCGTGATGTTCCGGGTGATCGCGCCGAACATGTGGCAGGCGATCCTCAATGCCCTGCTGCTGTCCTCGGCTCTGGTCCTCGGCGAGTTCACGGTTGCCTACCTCCTGCTGTACGTCAACCTGCAGGTGGAGCTGTATTCCATCAGCCGGAACACCCCGAATGCCGGGGTCGTCTTCTCTACCTCGTCGGCAGCGCTTTTGCTGGCCTTCCTCCTGCTTCTGATCCTTTCCTACGTCGGTCGCCGCCGCGGCCGGGGATAGAGGTATCGCACGTCATGTCCCCCATGACCAGATCGCAGGGTGCTGAGGCCAAGGCCGCGGTCGAGGTGCGGATGGAAGGGCTGAGCCGGCATTACGGCCCGGTGCTCGCGCTAGACGGGCTTGACCTGACCGTGCGGCCTGGCGAGCTGATCGCGCTGCTCGGTCCCTCGGGTTGCGGCAAGACCACCACGCTGCGGCTGCTCGCCGGGCTGGAGGACGCCGACGCTGGCCGGATCACAGTCGGCGGCAAGGATGTCATCCACCTGCCGGCCAGCCGGCGCGACATGGGCATGGTGTTCCAGGCCTACTCCCTGTTCCCGCACATGACGGTGCGGGAGAACGTGGCCTTCGGGCTCCGCTTGCGCCGGGTCGGTGCGGCCGAGCGGAACCGGCGGGCGCTCGAGTTGCTTGATCTTGTGGGTCTTTCGGCCCAGGCCGACCGGTACCCGCACCAGATCTCTGGCGGGCAGCAGCAGCGGGTCGCCCTGGCCCGTGCCCTCGCCATCGAGCCGCAGGTGCTCCTGCTCGACGAGCCGCTGTCGGCGCTGGATGCCAAGGTCAGGGCGCAGCTGCGGGACCAGATCCGCCGGATCCAGCTCGGGGTGGGTATCACCACTCTGTTCGTCACCCATGACCAGGAGGAGGCGCTGGCGATCGCGGACCGGGTCGGCGTGATGCGGGAAGGCAAACTGGAGCAGCTTGCGCCGCCTACCGAGGTCTACTCGCGCCCGGCAACCCCGTTCGTGGCCGAGTTCGTCGGGCTCACCAACCGGCTGGCGGGCATGGTCAGCGGGGGGACGGTGACGGTGCGGGGCCGCGACCTGCCGCTGGTGGACCCTTCCACCCCACCTGGGCCGGTGACAGCACTCGTGCGGCCGGAGGCGGTCACGCTGGCGCCGGACAGCACGTCTGAGTCCGGGCTGCTGACCGGCACCGTGATCGCCTCGACGTTTCTCGGCGCGACCAGCCGGGTCACCGTCGACCTGGGCGACACAACGATCCTGGCCCAGCTTTCAACCTCGGATGCCATCGCGGTCTGTACAGGCAGCCGGGTCACGCTGTCCATCCGCCCGGACCCGGTGCTGGTGTCCGCTGAGTCAGCGGTGGCCGAGGAGTGACCGGCGATCAATGCCGCCAGGCGGGCTCGGACAGCTTCGCTACGGCGGTCTCGCCGCCTTCAAGCTTGACCTGAGCGGCCGACGTCCGGCCCATCGCCCACAGGGTCAGCTCCGCTGGGCTGCCGGTGACGGTGACCACGGGGGCGCTGGCCTTGGCCGTGATCCTGACCCGCTGCGGGCCGGGATCCGCCGGAAGGTCGTCCCTGACCAGTTCGATTCCGACGGGCGCCTTGCGCAGCAGGAATCTGGCCAGGCCGAGGCGCTGCCAGAGCGCCTCGGTCAGTTCCGGGGCGACCTTCCGCGGCGCCCAGCCCGGCGCGCCGCGCCGGACGTCCTCGTGGTGCACGAAGTACTCCACGATGTTGGCCCGCTCGTCCATGCCGGGAATCCCGAAGAAGGACAGCCGCGGCGGGCCGTTCCTGATGGTTTCCACCAGCTGAGGATAGGGGGTCCGCTCGGCGAGCGAGCGCTGCACGCGCCTGGTGTACCCAGCCAGCGGGCCACCCATGACGCCGGCCCCCGCATCCGGCCGGCGCTCCCGCAGCACCAGATGCGCGGCGAGGTCACGGGTTGTCCACCCCTCGCATAGCGTGGGCGCTTGTGGACCGGTCTGGTCAAGCAGTGCACACAAGGCCAGGCGCTCATCGCGGGCTAGGGTCATCCCGTGATGGTATTCACCTGAGGCCGGCGGTGGAAGGATCACGGGCATGAGCATGGAAGTAACCGGGAACGGGCGCCCCTCCCGGCTGGATCCGCAGATCGCGGCGCGGCTCAAGCGGGACGCCGCGGGGCTGGTGGCCGCCATCGCCCAGCAGTACGACACCGGTGAGGTGCTCATGCTGGGCTGGATGGACGATGAGGCTCTGCACCGGACGCTCACCACCGGCCGGTGCACCTACTGGTCACGCAGCAGGCAGGAGTACTGGGTGAAGGGCGAGACCTCCGGTCATACGCAGCAGGTGAAGTCGGTCGCCCTCGACTGCGACGGGGACGCGGTGCTGGTCAAGGTGGACCAGGCCGGCGGGGCCTGCCACACCGGCGACAGGACCTGCTTCGATGCCGCCGTCCTGGATGCGGCGCGGCGGGACGCCGTGGCGGGCTGATCCGGTGCCCACGGTGACTCGTCCCGCGGCTCCGGCGCGCCGGGAGTACGCCCTGGTGTTGCTGCTCGGGCTGGCCGGGGCGGCGTGCGTGCTGCTGTCGGTCCGCCAGGAGTGGGCTCGGGTGGTGACCGCCGCGCCGCACCCGTTGCCGGCGACCACGGTGTCGGTGCGCGGCCAGGACCTGGTTCCCGTGGCGGGCGCGCTCGGGCTGGCCGCACTGGCCGGGCTGGCGGCGGTGCTGGCCACCCGGGGCCTCGCTCGGCGGCTGGTCGGCGTGCTGCTCGCCGCGTTCGGGGTGGGCACGGCGATGTCGGTCAGCCTGCGCCTGGGAACGGCGGCCGTGCTGGCGGCCGCGGCGGGCGCGGGCGGGACCAACTCTCAGGCCGGCTCGGTGACCGGCGGGAGCGCGGCGGCGGGGGCGGCGGGTGCGGGGGCGGGCAGTCCCGCCCCGGGCGTCGCGGGGGCGAGCCTGGCCGGGCACGTCACCATGGCCGGCGTCCCCTGGCGCTGGACCGTCCTGCTCGGCGCGCTGGCGGTGGTCGCCGCTGGGCTGCTTATAGCCTGGCGCGGGCCGGCCTGGCCGGTCATGTCGAGCCGGTACGATCATCCTGCGGCGCAGGTTTCGCGCCCCCCTGACACGGTCACATTGTGGGATTCGCTGAGCCGGGGCGTTGATCCGACCGATCCGCCCGATCCCGCTAGTGCCCGCGCCTGCCTCGCCGCGGCCGCCGCGGCTGAGGACGTCGCCGACCAGACTGGCCTGGAGAAACGGAGTCTCGGGTCGGCCTGATCGAGGGTCGGCCGGGCATCGTGGCGGCGCGGCTCCGGAGGGGGCCCGCAGCCCGGCGGGGACCGCCTCGCTACGATCAGAGGGGCATGGCATCTAACCCGAGGAGACAGCGGACCGCGTGAGCGTGCTCGACGAGATCCTTGACGGAGTGCGTGCCGACCTGGCCGGCCGGCAGCAGCACGTGCCCCTCGACCGACTCAAAGACATGGCCGGGCGGGCCGCGTCACCGGTGGACGCGATGGCCGCGCTCAAGGGCCAGGATGTGGCGGTCATCGCCGAAGTGAAGCGGGCCAGCCCGTCGAAGGGTGCGATGGCGGCGATCGCCGACCCGGCGGCTCTGGCCGCCGACTACGAGGCTGGGGGGGCGCGGGTAATAAGCGTGCTGACCGAGCCGCGCCGGTTCGGCGGCAGCCTGGAGGACCTGGCGGCCGTCCGCGAGGCCGTGCAGGTTCCGGTGCTGCGCAAGGATTTCGTGGTCAGCGCGTACCAGTTGTGGGAGGCGCGGGCGTACGGGGCTGACATGGCGCTGCTGATCGTGGCCGCCCTGGAGCAGAACGCACTGGTTTCCCTGGTCGAGCGGGCCCTGTCCATCGGCTTGGTGCCGCTGGTCGAGGTGCACACCGAAGAGGAGCTGGACCGCGCGGTGGAGGCGGGCGCGAAGATCATCGGCGTCAACGCGCGGAACCTGGCCACCCTGGAGGTGGACCGCGGCGTGTTCGCCCGGCTCGCCCCCCGCGTCCCGGATGGGATCATCAAAGTCGCTGAGTCGGGCGTCCGCGGGCCACATGATCTCCTGGCCTACGCCGCCGCGGGCGCCAACGCCGTGCTCGTCGGGGAGAGCCTGGTGACCGGCAAGAACCCCCGGTCGGCCGTGGCCGACCTGGTCACCGCGGGCTCCCACCCAGCGCTGCGAGGCGATCGGGGATGAACACGTCAGCCGCCACCCGTGGTGACCACCCCCTGGCCGCGGTGGTTCCCGACAAGACGGGGCATTTCGGCGCGCATGGCGGGCGGTTCGCCCCGGAGGCGCTGATGTCGGCCCTGGACGACCTGGCCCGCGAGTACCGGTCCGCCCGGGCCGACCCGGCATTCGGCGCGCAGCTCGACGAGCTGCTTCGCGGTTACGCCGGACGGCCCACCCTCGTCACCGAGGTGCCGAGGTTCGCCGCGGCGGCCGGTGGCAGCCAGGTGCTGCTCAAGCGCGAGGACATGGCCTTCACCGGCTCCCACAAGATCAACAACGTGCTCGGCCAGGCGCTGCTCACCAAGCGGATGGGCAAGACACGCATGATCGCCGAGACCGGCGCGGGCCAGCATGGGGTGGCGACCGCGACCGCGTGCGCGCTGTTCGGCCTGGACTGCGTGGTCTACATGGGCGAGGAAGACACCCAGCGGCAGGCGCTGAACGTGGCCCGAATGCGGATGCTCGGCGCGGATGTGGTCGCCGTGAGGACTGGCGGCCGGACTCTCAAGGATGCGATCAACGAGGCGTTCCGCGACTGGGTGAGCAGCGTGGCGACCACTCATTACTGCATCGGGTCGGTGATGGGCCCGGATCCGTTTCCCATGATGGTGCGCGACTTCCAGCGCGTCATCGGGGTGGAGGCCCGCGAGCAGGTCCTGGCCATGACCGGCCGGCTGCCCGACGCCGTGATCGCCTGCGTGGGCGGCGGATCCAACGCCATCGGCATTTTCCACGCCTTCATCCCCGATGAGTCCGTCCGGCTGATCGGCTGCGAGGCGGGCGGCGCCGGGCTGGCCAGCGGCCGCCACTCGGCCACCCTGGCCGCCGGTTCCCCGGGCGTGATCCACGGCATGCGTACCTACTTGCTGCAGGATGCTGACGGCCAGACGCGGCCCACCCACTCGGTGTCGGCCGGCCTCGACTACCCCGGCGTGGGACCGGAGCACGCGTGGTTGCACGACACCAGGCGGGCCACCTACCGTGCCATAACGGACAACCAGGCCATGGATGCGTTCGCGCTGCTGTGCCGGAGCGAGGGAATCATTCCGGCCATCGAATCCGCGCACGCCCTCGCGGGCGCGCTCGAGGTGGGTGCGGAACTCGGTGCTGGCGCACTGCTGCTGGTGAACCTGTCCGGTCGGGGCGACAAGGACATGGATATCGCCGCCCGGTGGTTCGGCCACCTGAGCGGGGAGAACGGCAGCGCCGAGGCCAGCCGGTGAGCACGGTCGGCGTCGCGTTCGAGAAGGCCGCGGCGGGCGATCGGGCCGCCCTGATCGGGTACCTGCCCGCCGGATTCCCGTCGGTAGAGGGGGCGGTCGCGGCCGCCCTGGCCCTCGCCGAGGCCGGGGCCGATGTCCTGGAGATCGGCCTGCCTTACTCCGACCCGCTGATGGACGGCCCCGTTATCCAGGAGGCGGTGCATCGTGCGCTAGCCGGCGGGGTCCGGGTCGGCGACGTGCTGGCGACGGTCGAGGCCGTCGCCGCATCGGGTGTTCCGGTGCTGGTCATGACCTACTGGAACCCGGTGGACCAGTACGGCGTCGCCGCATTCGCCCGTGACCTCGCGGCGGCCGGGGGAGCTGGGCTGATCACTCCAGACCTGCCCCCGGAGGAGGCTGGCCCGTGGCTGTCCGCCGCCGACTCCTGCGGGCTGGACCGGATCTTCCTGGTGGCGCCCAGTTCGTCCACGCAGCGCATCGCCGCGATCTCGCGGGCCTGCCGGGGCTTCGTCTACGCGGCGTCACTGATGGGCATCACCGGG
Organism: uncultured Actinomycetes bacterium; assembly: GCA_963822825.1. Taxonomy (GTDB): domain Bacteria; phylum Actinomycetota; class Actinomycetes; order Streptosporangiales; family Streptosporangiaceae; genus JAWWPY01. The sequence continues at coordinate 638,445 of CAWGIW010000025.1, forward strand.
GCCCGGACCGCGGTCAGTGATGAGGCCGCCGGGCTGGTCAGCCGGGTCAGGGCGGCCACCAGCCTGCCGGTCGCGGTCGGGCTCGGCGTGCGCGACGCTGGCCAGGCGGCCCAGGTCGCCGGGTTCGCCGACGGGGTGATCGTCGGGTCAGCCTTCGTTCAGCGACTGCTGGACGCGCCGGATCCTGGGGCCGGCATCGTGGCGGTACGCGAACTGGCCGGCGAACTCGCCGCCGGCGTCCGGACCCGCACCCCCGGCCCGTAGCTGACGAGAATCCCGACGACGTTAGATGCGCTCTGCCGTCGTACCAACGGCAAACGACACGCCTTATTGTCGTCGCGGTGCCCCGCCGGTCCGCCGACAAGCCGCCCAACGCTCCTTGTGACAGGCCGTGTGAGGGCGGTGAATGTCCTGTGCCAGGAGTTTCGCGATCGGTAGTGGGTGGGGATGATGGTCCTGGTGGCGTAATCTCGATGTAACCTCTGAGCACCAACTCGAGGAGCCAGCGCTGTGCCGCGGTCTGCGGCGCCCGCTGCAGGGCCAATGTCGTCCCGACCGCATGCGAGATCGCGAAAACGGACGAGACGACAGGAGTGCTGATGGCACCTGCCGCTTCAGCAGCGACCGGTGGGCTGTATGACAGCCGGTTCGAACACGACGCCTGTGGCGTCGGTTTTGTGGCGGACCTGTCGGGACACCGCACCCATGACACGGTGGCCAAGGCCCTGACCGTACTGCGGAACCTTGAGCACCGCGGCGCGGCCGGCAGCGATCCCGACACCGGGGACGGGGCCGGGATCCTCACCCAGATCCCGGATGCGTTCTTCCGCGCGGCATGCCCGTTCGTGCTGCCCGAGCCGGGCTACTACGCGGCCGGAATGGTGTTCCTGCCTGACGATGACGCCGCGGCAGCCGAAGCCGTCGCGGCGATCGAGCGGATCGCCGCCGAGGAGAACATGACCGTCCTCGGCTGGCGTGACGTTCCCCACGATCCGGCGCACTGCGGCCAGGGCGCGCTGGCGGTGCTGCCCCGGCTGGTGCAGCTGTTCGTGTCCGCCGCGAGCGGCGGCGAAAGTGGCCTGATCCTGGACCGGCGGGCGTTCTGCCTGCGCAAGCGGGCCGAGCATGAGGCGGCGGGGGCGTACATCCCGAGCCTGTCCGCCCGGACGATCGTGTACAAGGGCATGCTGACCGCGCCTCAGCTGGAGCCGTTCTACCCGGACCTGTCGGACCCCGGCTTTATCTCGGCCCTGGCCCTGGTCCATTCCAGGTTCTCCACCAACACGTTCCCGTCCTGGCCGCTGGCCCACCCCTACCGTTTCATCGCGCACAACGGCGAGATCAACACCGTCCGTGGCAACCGGAACTGGATGCGGGCGCGTGAGGCGATGCTGGCCAGCGACCTGTTCCCGGTGGCGGCCGACGGGCGCGGGATGGAGCGGCTGCTGCCTATCCTCGACGACCAGGCCAGTGACTCGGCGAGTTTCGACGAGTGCCTGGAACTGCTGCACCTGGGCGGCCGGTCTGTGCCGCACGCCATGCTCATGATGATCCCGGAACCGTGGGAGAAGCATGAGGAGATGGATCCCGCACGGCGGGCGTTCTACCGGTTCCACAGTACGGTCATGGAGCCATGGGACGGCCCGGCGTGCGTCGCGTTCACCGACGGCGCCATCATCGGCGCGGTGCTGGACCGCAACGGCCTTCGTCCCGGCCGGTACTGGGTGACCCGCGACGGCCTCGTCGTCCTGGCCAGCGAAGTCGGGGTGCTCGACATCGATCAGGCCGAGGTGGTCCGCAAAGGCCGGCTGCAGCCGGGCCGGGTGTTCCTCGTCGACACCGCCAGCGGGCGCATGCTGGAAGACGCGGACGTCAAATCGGCATTGGCGGCCGAGCTCCCGTACGCGGACTGGCTGCACGCGGGCCTCATGCACCTCGACGACCTGCCGGACCGCGTGCGCGCACTGCCTGACAACGAGGAACTCACCACCCAGCAGCAACTGTTCGGCTACACCGAAGAGGAACTCAGGATCCTGCTCGGCCCGATGGCTGGCACCGGCGCGGAGCCGATCGGCTCCATGGGCACCGACACCCCGGTCGCGGTGCTGTCCGACCGCCCGCGGCTGGTGTTCGACTACTTCACCCAGTTGTTCGCGCAGGTGACGAACCCGCCGCTGGACGCGATCAGGGAAGAGCTGGTGACCTCCCTGCAATCGTCGACCGGCCCCGAGCAGAACCTGTTCGAGCCGGGCCCGGCCTCGTGCCGCCAGATCGTGCTGCCGTACCCGGTCATCAGCGACAACGACCTGAACAAGATCATCCACGTCAACGACGACGGCGACCTGCCCGGTGTCGCGTCGCACGTAGTGGATGGCCGCTACAAGGTCGCTGGCGGCGGCGGCGCCCTCCGCGGCAGGCTGGCCGAGATCTGTGGCGAGGTGTCCCACGCCATCGCGGACGGCGCGCGGATCATCGTGCTCTCCGACCGCGGCTTTCGCTCAGACCCCGCGCTGGCGCCGATCCCGTCGCTGCTGCTCACCGGGGCCGTGCACCACCACCTGATCAGGGAACGGACCCGGACCCAGGCCGGGCTGATCGTGGAGGCGGGCGACGCCCGCGAGTGTCACCACATCGCCCTGCTCGTCGGGTACGGCGCCGCTGCGGTCAACCCGTACCTGGCGCTCGGAACCGTCCAGGACATGGTCAGACGCGGGGTGCTGGAGAACATCACCGCCACGAAGGCAGCGGACAACCTGATCAAGGCGCTTGGCAAGGGCCTGCTCAAGATCATGTCGAAGATGGGCGTCTCGACCGTCGCCTCCTACACCGGGGCCCAGATCTTCGACGCGATCGGCCTGGGCGCCGACGTCATCAGTACCTGTTTCGCGGGCACCACGTCCCGGCTCGGCGGGGTCGGCTTCGACGTTCTGGCGGCCGAGGCGGCTCAGCGGCACGCCCGCGCGTTCCCGCAGCGGGGCCCGGCGGCCCACCGGCGGCTGGAGACCGGGGGCGAGTACCAGTGGCGCCGCGACGGTGAGCCGCACCTGTTCAACCCGGAGACAGTGTTCAAGCTTCAGCACGCCACGCGCAGCCGCCGGTACGAGATATTCAAGGAGTACACCGGGCTGGTCGACGACCAGTCGGCCCGGCTGATGACCCTGCGCGGCCTGCTGCGCATCCGCGGCGTAGACGACACCGGCTCCGCCCTCACCGAACTGACGAGCACCGACCCGGCCGCCGCTGGCCAGGCCGCCCCGGCCGGGGCGGCCACCTGGAGCCCGCGTGGGCTGGGCGCAACGGCGCACCCGGCTCACGCGCCCATCCCGATCGACGAGGTCGAGCCGGTCTCCAGCATCGTGACGCGGTTCTCCACCGGTGCCATGTCGTACGGCTCGATCTCCGCCGAGGCCCACCAGACCCTGGCCATCGCGATGAACCGGCTGGGCGGCCGGTCCAACACCGGTGAGGGCGGCGAGGATCCGGACCGCTACGTCCGCGACGCCAACGGCGACCTGCGCCGGTCCGCGGTGAAGCAGGTCGCCAGCGGCCGGTTCGGGGTGACCAGTGAGTACCTGGTCAACGCGGATGACCTGCAGATCAAGATGGCACAGGGGGCCAAGCCCGGCGAGGGCGGCCAGCTGCCCGGGCACAAGGTCTACCCGTGGATCGCGAAGACGCGCTACTCCACGCCCGGTGTCGGCCTCATCTCACCGCCGCCGCACCACGACATCTACTCGATCGAGGACCTCGCTCAGCTCATCCACGACCTGAAGAACGCCAACCCGGCGGCCCGGGTCCACGTCAAGCTGGTGTCCGAGGTCGGCGTCGGCACCGTAGCGGCCGGCGTCTCCAAGGCCCACGCCGACGTGGTGCTCATCTCTGGGCACGACGGCGGCACCGGGGCCGCCCCGCTGACCAGCCTCAAGCACGCGGGTGCACCATGGGAACTCGGGCTGGCCGAGACCCAGCAGACGCTGCTCCGCGGTGGCCTGCGGGACCGGATCGTGGTCCAGGCCGACGGCCAGCTCAAGACCGGCCGGGACGTCATCATCGCCGCTCTGCTCGGGGCCGAGGAGTTCGGCTTCGCCAGCGCGCCGCTCGTGGTCGCCGGCTGCGTGATGATGCGGGTCTGCCACCTGGACACCTGCCCGGTCGGCGTGGCCACCCAGAACCCGGAGCTGCGCAAGCGGTTCACCGGCCAGCCCGAGTTCGTGGTGAACTTCTTCGAGTTCATCGCGCAGGAGGTCCGCGAGTACCTGGCCGCGCTCGGGTTCCGCACGGTGGACGAGGCGGTCGGCCGGGTGGACAGGCTCGACACCGTCCATGCGGTCAGCCACTGGAAGGCGGCCGGTCTCGACCTGAGCCGGGTGCTGCACGTGCCGCACTCGGCGGTCGACGCTACCCGCCGCCATACGGTCGCCCAGGACCACGGGATCGAACGGGCCCTCGACAACACGCTCATCCAGCTCGCCGAAGGCGCGCTGCAGGATGGCACCCCCGTCGTCCTCGAGCTGCCGGTCCGCAACGTCAACCGGACGGTCGGTACCATGCTCGGCTACGAGGTGACCAAGCGCTGGGGCGGCGAGGGGCTGCCGGACGATACCATTCACGTCCGCTTCCGCGGTTCGGCGGGACAATCGTTCGGCGCCTTCCTGCCCCGCGGTATCACCCTGCGGCTGGCCGGCGACGCCAATGACTACCTGGGCAAGGGGCTGTCCGGCGGCCGGATCATCGTGGCGCCGGACCCGGACGCCACGTTCGCCGCCGAGCAGGAGGTCATCGCGGGCAACGTGATCGGCTACGGCGCGACGGGCGGCGAGATGTTCCTGCGCGGGGTGGTGGGCGAGCGGTTCTGCGTGCGGAACTCGGGCGCCACCGCCGTGGCCGAAGGTACCGGCGATCACGGCTGTGAGTACATGACCGGCGGCACCGTGGTGGTGCTCGGCCGGATCGGACGGAACTTCGCCGGCCGGCATGTCCGGCGGCGTCGCCTACCTGCTCGACCCCAAGCCGCTCCGGATAAACACGGAGATGGCCGACCTCGAGCCGCTCACCGAAGACGACGCCGAAGTCGTGCGCGGCCTGGTCGGGCGCCACCTGGTGGAGACGGGCTCGGCGGTGGCCGCCCGGCTGCTCGCCGACTGGGACGCGGCCGTGCCCCGGTTCGGCAAGGTCATGCCCAAGGACTACAAGCGGGTGCTGGATGCCGCGCGCCGCGCTGAGAGTGAAGGCCGCGACGTGGACGAGGCCGTCATGGCCGCGGCGCACGGCTGAGGGGGGACCATGGCTGATCCCAAGGGGTTCATGACGACGCGCCGGGAGACACCGGTCCGGCGCCCGGTGGACATCAGGATTCAGGACTGGCACGAGGTCTACACCGAATTTCCGGCCGCCAGGCTGGAGAAGCAGGCCGGGCGCTGCATGGACTGTGGGATCCCGTTCTGCCATCAGGGCTGCCCACTGGGGAACCTGATCCCGGAATGGAACGACCTGGTCTGGCGGCGGGACTGGCGCGAGGCGGCCGAGCGGCTGCACGCGACGAACAACTTCCCGGAGTTCACCGGGCGGCTGTGCCCGGCGCCGTGCGAGACCGCGTGCGTTCTCGGCATCAACGCCGATCCTGTGACGATCAAACAGGTCGAGGTCGAGATCATCGACCGGGCCTGGGCGGAAGGGTGGGTGGCGGCCCAGCCGCCAGCGATTCTGACCGGGCGGAAGGTCGCGGTGATCGGCTCCGGGCCGGCCGGGCTCGCGGCGGCACAGCAGCTCACCCGGGCGGGGCACACGGTGACCGTCTACGAGCGCGCGGACACGCCCGGCGGTCTGCTCCGCTACGGGATCCCCGAGTTCAAGATGGAGAAGCATCATCTTGACCAGCGGCTGGATCAGATGCGGGCGGAGGGCACCACGTTCGTCTGCGGGGTGCACGCCGGCGTGGACGTGCTCGCGGAGGACCTGCGTGCCGAATACGACGCGATCGTGCTCGCGGGCGGCGCCACGATACCGCGCAGCCTGCCGGTGCCCGGCGCTGACCTGCCCGGAGTCCATCAGGCCATGGAGTACCTGCCGCTTTCCAACCGCGTGGTGACGGCCGCGGCGGGCGGTCGCGTCGCCGACCCGGCTATCAGCGCGCGCGGCAAGCATGTGATCATCATCGGCGGCGGTGACACCGGCGCCGACTGCCTGGGCACCGCGCACCGCCAGGGCGCGGCGTCCGTCACCCAGCTGGAGATCCTGCCCCGCCCGCCGGAGCACCGGCCGGAAACCCAGCCCTGGCCGACCTACCCGATGACCTACCGGGTGTCCAGCGCTCACGAGGAGGGCGGCGAGCGGGTGTACGCCGTCTCCACCCAGGAGTTCGTCGCGAACGCCAGCGGCCAGGTGCGGGCGCTGCGCCTGGTGCAGGTGGAATCGTCGGGCGGCCGGTTCCTTCCGATACCAGGTACGGAACGCGAGCTGCCCTGCGATCTGGCCCTGCTGGCGATGGGGTTCACTGGCGCGGAACGCGATGGGCTGCTCGCCCAGCTGGATGTGGGCTTCGACGCGCGCGGCAACGTGGCGCGGGACCGCTCGTTCGCCACCTCGGCGCCGGGCGTGTTCGTGGCGGGTGACATGGGGCGCGGCCAGTCGCTGATCGTGTGGGCGATCGCCGAGGGCCGGTCGGCCGCGGCCGCGGTGGATGAGTACCTGGCCGGGGAGACGGTGCTCCCCGCGCCGATCCAGCCCACGGCCCGTCCCATGTCCTGAGCCAGCTGAGGGTCCGGGCGGCGGGTCAGGGGTTCGGGTTAGCCGCGGGCACGGCCGAGCAAATGTTCTGCGCGGCGTTGCGGGTTTCCACGCTGGCGGGCTGGGCGCCCGACGCCGACTGGCTGGTGGGCGACGCACTGGCGGCTGGCTTGGCGGCGGCGGGCTGCGTGACCCCGGTGAAGTTGGATCCGAGGGTCAGCGTGACGGGCCCCGCGCTGCCCGTGCTGAGGGTGGCAGGGGTCGCGGTGAGAGCCTGGCTGACCGCGTACGCCGCGCCAGCCGCGGGGGTACCTGGGTAGCTGACCGTCGTGGTGGCCGAGGCCGCTGGCGAGTCACCCACGCTGACCACGTCGAACCCGAGCTTCTTGAGGCGGCCGCGGCCTGCCCGGCGAGCCCGGCGATGCCCGTGCCGTTGAGCACCGCCACCTGCACCTGCTGGGGCGCGGGCGCGGGCAGCGAGCCATGCCACAAGGTGCCCGTCTTGAGCATCTGCCACAGCAGGTCGTCCTGGGGCTCCTGGGGCAGCAGGCGATTGATGTTGGCCGGGTCCAGGATCGTGGGCATGGTGATGAACGTCACGTTCTTGCTGTGCAGGTTGCGGAGGCCGGCGGCCATGGTGAGCAGCTTGGCCACCGATCCGAGGCCCGGATCCACGGTGAGCGCGCTGGTGGCCGTGTTGGCGATCGACAGCAGCTTCACGGGGTTGGCCAGGACCCCCGAGCCCTCAATCTTCTGGATGAGGGAGGACATGAACTAGCACAGACGTACCAACGAGTAGAGGTACAAATAACAGAACCAATTGCTACTCACGCTCCGTGCCCGTTTCGCCTAGTTCCAGAGGAGCACGATGACCACTTCTCCCGACACGATTCGCACGGCCGAAACCACCACCGGGGCCGAGGCCACCACAGCGGACCGGGCCACCCCTGTGTCCGCCGGAACCGCCGGGGGAAGCGTTAGCACGACCGCCAGAGCCCGGGTGCGCCCGCCGCGGTCGGACATGCAGGACGAGCCGACCTCGCGAGCCCAGCGCTTCCTGGTCGGCGTGTTCGTGGCCATCCCGCTCGCGGCGCTGGTCGCCGCCATCCCGCTGCTGTGGGGCTGGGGCCTGGGCTGGCATGACGTGCTGATCGCGCTGGCCTTCTACTGGGTGTCCGGGCTCGGCATTACGGTCGGCTACCACAGGTACTTCACCCACGGCTCGTTCAAGGCCAAGACCGGCCTGCGGGTCGCGCTGGCCGTCGCGGGCAGCCTGGCCATCGAGGGGCCGGTCATCACCTGGGTGTCGGACCACCGCCGGCACCACAAGTACAGCGACCGGGAGGGCGACCCGCACTCCCCCTGGCGGTACGGGGATGACTGGAAGGCGCTGTCCAAGGGCCTGGTCTACGCGCACATCGGCTGGCTCTTCGACCCGAACAAGACCTCGCAGGAGAAGTTCTCCCCCGACCTGCTCGCCGACCGGCGGATCAAGGCGGTAGACGGGTGGTTCCCCGGGCTCGTCGCGGTCACGCTGCTGCTCCCCGCGCTTATCGGCGGTCTGTGGGGGATGTCCTGGCAAGGCGCGGTGACTGCCTTCTTCTGGGCCACCCTGGTCCGGATCGCGCTGCTGCACCACGTCACCTGGGCGATCAACTCGATCTGCCACACCTTCGGCAGCGAGGAGTTCGAAGTCCGCGACAAGTCGAAGAACGTGTCCTGGATGGCGATCGCGTCGTTCGGCGAGTCCTGGCACAACCTGCACCACGCGGACCCCACCTGCGCCCGGCACGGGGCGCTGAAGGGCCAGCTGGACCCCAGCGCGCGCGTCATCTGGGCGCTGGAGAAGCTGGGCTGGGCCTACGACGTGCGCTGGCCGGACGAGGACCGGCTCACCGCCAAGCGGCCCGCCACGGCGAAGCGGAAATTCGGCTCGATGACGCGGCGCGCCGGCCGGGTGCGTGGCGCGGCGTCCGCGTAGTCACGATGATGAACACGTGAGTGCGCATCCGCATCCGTCCGGCCGCAAGAGGATGACCGGAAAGGAACGGCGGGAGCAGCTACTCAACATCGGGCGCCACCTGTTCGCCGAACGGGGCTTCGAGGGAACCTCGATCGAGGAGATCGCCGCCCAGGCGGGCGTCTCCAAGCCGGTGGTGTACGAGCACTTCGGCGGCAAGGAAGGCCTCTACGCCGTGGTCGTCGACCGCGAGGTGGAGCGCCTGCTGACGATGGCCACCACGCTCCTTGACGGCGCTCGCACCCGGGCGAAGTTCGAGGCCGCGGCGGTGAGCCTGCTCAGGTACATCGACGACAATGCCGACGGCTTCCGCATCCTGGTCAGGGACTCCAACCCGGGTTCGGGCACCGGCACCTACGGCACGCTGCTGAGCGACATCGCCGGCCAGGTCGAGTACATCCTGGCCGACTTCCTCGCCTCCCGCGGCCACGACCCCAAGCTCGCCCCGCTGTACGCCCAGATGCTGGTGGGCATGGTCGCGTTCACCGGGCAGTGGTGGCTCGACGCGCGCAAGCCCAAGCTGGAAGAGGTCGCCGCCAACCTGATCGACCTGGCCTGGAACGGCCTCTCCCAGCTGGACTCGAACGGAAGGAACGGGAAGGGTTAACCGAGCGCTAGCGCCGGGGCGGCACCGGGCGCCAGGGTGACGGTTCCCCCGCCCGCGGGTGCGGACGGCAGGCCCTCGGCCACCCACGCGCGGTACCCGCCGATCACGTCGGTGGCGCGGTACAGGCCCAGGTCCAGCAGGGCCGCCGCCGCCAGGCTGGAGGTGTACCCGTCGACGCAGAAGACGATGATCCGGTGGTCGTACCCGGTGACCCAGGGCAGCCGGGCGTCCGAGAACGGATCGAGGCGCCACTCCAGGTGGTTCCGCTCCACGATGGTCGACCCGGGTACCTCGCCCTGCGCGGCACGCTGCGCGGCCGGCCGGATGTCGATGAGCACACCGTCTCCGGACAGCTCGCCGAAGGCCTGCCCCGGCGTCACGCGCATCAGGCGGGCGCGGGCCGAGGCCAGGATCTCGTCGATGGTGCGGGCCCCGCGCGGCCGGACGGCTACCATGCCGCAGCGCCTTCGACGTCCCGCTGGACCAGACCGTCCGCGGTGAGGTCATAGCGCGTCATGGCCGGCAGCGGCGGCGAGTAGGCGTGCACGCTGACCGCCACCGACGCGGCGGCCGCGTTGCGCACGTCGTGGATGTAGCGCGGGCCGAACGCCCGCGCCCCGCCGGCCCCGACCGGCTTGGCCAGCACCTGCCCGGTGGTGCTGGCCCCGACCACCCGCCGCTCCACCAGGGTGCCCCAGACCACGGCGAACGCGCCGGCCGACCCGCCGTGGTCGTGGAACCCGGTCGCCTGGCCCGGCAGCCAGCTGATCACCCACACCTCGTGGCTGTCGTCGAGGTGTATCCGCTCGTACCAGCGTCCCGCCGGGTTCAGCCGTACCCGGCCGAGCCAGTCCGCAGGGCTCGCCGCCAGCCGCCGCACCACGCTGGCTAGCTGCCGCGCGCCTAGTAGCTGGCCGGGGTGCACACGGGCGGGTGCGGCCGACCGGATCATCGTGCTCATTTTCGCGTCTCTCCTCACGTTGACACCGCCGGCGGCAGGCGCCGGCGAAAGGCGAACCGAAGAGACCAGACGTGCTGGCGGCGGGGGCTGGGCCGGGCTGGTCTGGTCAGGGCGTGCCGGCCAGACATCGCATGACACCGGGCGCCAACGGGAGAGCGCCGGCGTGAACGCGCTGACGGGCAGGCGTTGACAGGTGAGGCAGGAGAGGCATGCCATGGCGCATGCGGAGATCCTGCCAGAGTTTCCCTATTAAATCAATAGGAAAAGAGGATTAGCGGGTCAGCCTGGCTTGTGGGCCACGGCGAACACGCGGCGGAACGGGAAAATGGTGCCGAACGACCGAGGTGGATACGCCTGGCGGACACGCGAGCCGTACTCGGCGAGGAAGTCCGCACCCTGGTCCGCGTCGAGCGCGGCCAGGACGGGGCGCAACCCGGTGCCCTTATACCACTCGAGCACCGGGTCCTCACCATGCAGGATGTGCACGTACGTCGTCTCCCACGCGTCGACCTCGCAGCCGGCCAGGGACAGCAGTTCCGCGTAGTCCGCTGGGTCGGCCGATTGCCGGTTCAGCTCCACGTCCCGCAGCAGCGGGCGCCACCGGGCCGCGGCCGCCATCTCACGCAGGATCGCGTGCGACGGCTGGTCGAAGTTGCCCGGGACCTGAAAGGCCAGCCAGCCGTCGGGAGCCAGCCGGTCCGCCCAGCGGACCAGCAGCTCGCGATGGCCGGGCACCCACTGCAGCACCGCGTTGGAGATGATCACATCGGGCAGGCTCTGCGGTTCCCAGTGCCGGATATCGTCGACCATGAACGACAGCCCAGGTGCCTGGCTCGCCGTTACCGGGCCGGCGCCGGCGGGCGCCGGCGATCGCGGGACGGTCTCCGTGACGAGCCTGCGGGCCGCCTCGATCATCTCGGGCGAGCTGTCCACGCCGCGCACCGTGGCGGCCGGCCAGCGCTCCGCGAGCAGGGCGGTCAGGTTGCCTGGGCCGCAGCCCATGTCGATCACGTATCCGGGAAGCTCAGCTCCGACCCTGGCGAGCAGGTCGAAGAACGGCCTGGAGCGCTCGCCTCCAAACCGCAGATAAAGGGCCGCGTCCCACATGGTGGCCTATCCTTCGCTGATACCGAGAGACGCTGCGCGGGCCACGGGACTAGCCCCTGGCACCCCTTGCAGTCAACCTGATCTTCTTGTACATGACTGGTCTTCTTGACGTCAAGAGATACGCTCTAGTAATGGGCCAGCGCGCCGGCTCCGGAACCGAGACGGACTCCGACGACGGAATCCTCGCCGAACCGCTGCTGCGGGACGAGGTGGACGACCTGGTCGCCGCGTGGCGAGCGCAGCGGCCCGACCTGGACGTGGAGCCGATGCAGGTGCTCAGCCGGATCTCCCGGCTGGCCCGGCACCTGGACATCGCGCGGCGCGGCGCGTTCGCCGAGCACGAGCTCGAGTCGTGGGAGTTCGACGTGCTCTCGGCGCTGCGCCGGCAGGGGCCGCCGTTCCAGCTCACGCCGGGCGCGCTGCTCCGGGCCACGCTGGTCACCTCGGGCACCATGACGAACCGGATCGACCGGCTGACCGCCTCGGGGCTCGTCCGCCGGGAGCCCGACCCGCGGGACAAGCGGGGCGTCCTGGTCACCCTCACCGATCAGGGACAGGAGCGGGTGGACGCGGCGCTGGCCGGGCTGCTGCGCCGCGAGCGGGCGCTGCTGGCGGGCCTGGACGACGGCGAGCGACGGCACCTGGCCGACCTGATGCGGATCCTGCTCGCCCCGTTCGACGCGGCGGAGTAGCGCTCAGCCGTCGAGCTCAGCCGTCGAACTGGGCCGCGACCGCCAGCCAGCGCTCCTCGAGGTCTGACTTCTCCGCCTGGACCGCCTTCAGCTCGGCGCCGAGCACGGTGAGCTTCTCGTAGTCGGTCGCGTTCGCGGCCAGCTCGGCGGACAGGCCGGCCTCGCGCGCCGTCAGCCGGTCCAGCTGGCGCTCGAGGCGCTGCAGCTCCTTGCGCGACGAGCGCTCCTCGGCGGCCGAGAGCCTGCCGTCGTCCGCGGATCCGGCCGGCGGCGGCGCCGCGGCCGGGGACCCGGCAGCCTGGGGATCGGGGCGAGGGCGCGCGCCGGGCCGCCCGGACCCGGTCCAGGTATTCGTCCACCCCGCCGCCGAGGAAGGAGAGCTTGCCGTCGCCGAGCAGCGCCACCACGTGCTCGGTCACCCGCTCGAGGAAGTACCGGTCGTGGCTGACCGCCACCAGCGTGCCGGGCCAGCCGTCGAGCAGGTCCTCGAGCTCGGTCAGCGTCTCGATGTCCAGGTCGTTGGTCGGCTCGTCGAGCAGCAGCACGTTGGGTTCGGTCATCAGCAGCCGGAGCATCTGGACCCGGCGCCGCTCGCCGCCGGACAGGTCGCCGACCCTGGTCCGCTGCCGTTCCGCGGTGAAGCCGAGCCGCTCGAGCAGCTGGCCCGCGGAGAGCTCGCGGTCACCCACCTGGATCCGCAGCCGGATCTCCTCCACCGCTTCGCGGACCCGCTGGTCCGGGTCGAGCTCGTCGAGTTCCTGGGACAGGTGGGCCAGCCGCACGGTCTTGCCCCTGACGACCGTCCCGTCCGCGTGCAGCCCCGGACCGTGCGGCCCCTCGCCGTCGAGCACGTTCAGCAGCGAGGTCTTGCCGCTGCCGTTGACGCCGACGATCCCAACCCGGTCCCCGGGCCCGAGGCGCCAGGTCACCCGGTCCAGGAGGGAACGCCCTCCAGCCGAGACCGTGACATCTTCCAGCTCGATCACGGTCTTGCCCAGCCGGGCGGTGGCCAGCCGGGTCAGCTCAACGCTGTCCCGGGGCGGCGGCTCCGCCGCGATGAGCGCGTTGGCCGCCTCGACCCGGAACTTCGCCTTGGTCGTCCGCGCCCGGGCGCCGCGCTGCAGCCAGGCAAGCTCCTTGCGGGCCAGGTTGCGGCGGCGGCGCTCGGCGGCTTCCTCACCGCGCTCGCGTTCGGCCTGGGCGAGCACGTAGGCCGAGTAGCCGCCCTCGGCGGAGTGCACCTGGCCACGGTCGACCTCCCAGGTGCGCTCGCAGACCAAGTCGAGCAGCCAGCGGTCGTGGCTGACCACGACCACCGCGCAGCCGCGGTCGCGCAGGTGCCGGCCGAGCCAGTCGATCGCCTCGATGTCCAGGTGGTTGGTGGGCTCGTCGAGCAGCAGCACGTCGCGCTCGGCCACCAGCAGGGAGGCGAGCGCCACCCGCCGCCGCTCGCCGCCGGACAGCCGCCCGGCCTGCGCGTCCACGCCGATCCCGGGCAGCAGCTCGGCCATGATCACGCGCGCCCGCGGATCCGCTTCCCACGGGGTGCCCGCGGCGCCCGCGCCCGGACCGAACACGATCTCGCCGACCGTCCCGGCCAGCCGGTCGCTCTGCGGCAGGTAGCCGAGCCGCAGGCCGGACGCCATGGCCACCCGGCCGGTATCCGGCGCGGTCCGCCCGGCCAGCAGCGCGAGCAGGGTGGACTTCCCCGCGCCGTTCCGGCCCACCACCCCCACCCGGTCCCCGGCCGACACGCCGAGCGAGACGTCGTCGAGCAGCGTGCGGTGCGCGTACGTCTTGGCCGCCTTTTCCAGGCTGATCAGGTTCACCGCGACCCGGTCACCTCGCCGGGGAGACGATGGCCGCGCCGGGCACCGGCCCGCTGGCCCGGGCCACCGACCGGCACACGCCCGCGCCGGACAGCGATGCGGCCAGGTCGAGGGCGCGGTCCGCGCTGGCCGCCAGGAACACGCAGGTCGGCCCGGAGCCGGCCACCAGCGCGCCGAGCGCGCCCAGCTCGAGCCCCGCGGCCAGGGTCTTGCGCAGCGCGGGGAACAGCGATAGCGCGGCGGGCTGCAGGTCGTTGCTCAGCGCCCGGCCGACCAGCCGGGCATCACCCGAGCGCAGCGCCGTCATGAGCGCGGCGTCCAGCTCCGGCCGGGCCGGGACCTGGCCCCTCTGGCCGCCCGCACGGGCCCGCTGCCGGTCCAGCGCCGCAAACACCTCGGGCGTGGACAGGTACCCGTCGGCGAAGGCGAGCACCCAGTGGTACTGCGTCGCCGGGGCCAGCGCCGGTGTCAGCTGCTCGCCCCGGCCGCGGCCCACCGCGGTCCCGCCGAGCAGCGCGAAGGCCACGTCGCTGCCGACCCGGGCGGCGATCTCCTGCAGTTGCGGCTGGCCGAGGCGGCCATTCCAGAGCTCGTTGCAGGCGACGAGGGCCGCGGCCGCGTCGCCGCTGCCGCCGGCCAGCCCGGCCGCCACCGGGATCCGCTTGGCGATCGTGATGTGGACGCCGGGAGCCGATGGCACCGCCGCCCGCAGCGCGGCCACCGCGCGCAGCGCCAGGTTGTCCCGGTCGGCGGGAACCTGGTCCGCGCCCTCGCCGCTGACCGTGACCCCGTCGCGCCCGGCGCGCTCCGCGGTGATCTCGTCGAACAGCGAGACGGCGTGGAAGACCGTCACCAGGTCGTGGTAGCCGTCAGCACGCGGCGGACCCACCGCGAGCTGAAGGTTGAGTTTGGCGGGTACCCGCACGGTCACACTGGTCACGATGGTGAAATCGTACGCGGTGCGGCCGGTGGTGCTGACTGCTGTGCTGATTTCCGGGCCGCCGCCAGCCGCGCGAACTCGGCGACGCCGAGCGATTCCCCGCGCGCGCCCGGGTCGATACCGGCCGCCCGGAGCAGCGTCTCGGCCTCCGGCGCCGAGCCCGCCCAGCCGGAAAGCGCGGCGCGCAGCGTCTTGCGCCGCTGCCGGAAGGCCGCGTCGACGACCGCGAACACCTCCTCACGGCTGGCCGCGGTCTCCGGCGGATCGCGCCGGGTGAACGCGACCAGCCGGGAATCCACGTTCGGCACCGGCCAGAACACGCTGCGCGGCACCGGCCCGGCCGGCCGGGCCGCGGCGAACCAGGCCAGCTTCACCGACGGCGCGCCGTACACCCGTGATCCCGGCGCGGCGCACATCCGGTCCGCCACCTCGGCCTGGACCATGACCAGCCCCCGCCCCAGCGACGGCAGCGCCACCAGCAGGTGCAGCAGCACCGGCACCGCGACGTTGTACGGCAGGTTCGCCACCAGCACCGACGGCGCGGCGGGCAGGTCGCGGCCGTCGATACGGAGCGCGTCCGCCGCGACCACGGCCAGCCGGTCCGCCAGCCCCGGCGCCCGGGCGGCCACCGTCCGGGGCAGCTCGGCGGCCAGCACCGGGTCGATCTCCACGCCCACCACCCGCCCGGCGCCCGCCTCCAGCAGGGCGAGCGTGAGCGAGCCCAGCCCCGGGCCCACCTCCAGCACCACATCTCGCGGCTCTAGCACGGCCAGCGCGGCGATCCGGCGCACGGTGCCCGGCTCCACCACGAAGTTCTGCCCCAGCCGCTTCGACGGCCGCACGCCCAGCCGCCCGGCCAGCTCCCTGATATCCCCAGGAGTGAGCAGCCGCACCGCTGCCCCCTCCGCTACCACGGCACTTCGCTCCACCACGGCGGCTCGGAACGCGAGGAACCACGGCGATGTGACATCGTAGTGGTCAGGTGCACGGCGATGTCACATTGCCGTGGTTGGGCTGGGCGCCGGGAAGCGGGACGGCAGAGGCGGCGGGGCAAGGGGAGCTACCAGGGGCCGAACGTGCGCTGGGCGGTGGCGGTGACCGTGTCGCACAGGTCGGCCAGGTCCAGGCCCTTGACCTCGGCCAGGCAGCGCAGGGTGTCGGCGGTCAGCGCGGGCTCGTTGGGCCTGCCGCGGTTGGGGACCGGGGTGAGGAAGGGCGCGTCGGTCTCGGCCAGGATGAGGTCGGCCGGAGCGGCCGCGGCGGCGTCGCGGAGCGGCTGCGCGTTGGCGAACGTGACGTTGCCGGCGAACGACATCACGTAGCCCGCCTCGGCGCACTGCTTGACCATGGCCACGTCGCCGGAGAAGCAGTGGAACACCACCCGGTCCGGCGGGCCTTCCTCCTCCAGGATGCGCAGCACGTCGGCGTGCGCCTCCCGGTCGTGGATCATCAGCGCCTTGCCGGACCGCTTCGCGATCGTGATGTGCTCGCGGAACCACCAGCGCTGGACGCCGGGCTCGGCGTGGTGGCGGTAGTAGTCCAGCCCGGTCTCGCCGACCGCGACCACGCGCGGCCGCGCGGCCAGCGCCTCAATCGCGGCGAGTACCTCGGCGGCGGCCGGGCTGCCGGGGGCCGGGGCGCCCGCGCCGGCCTCGGCGGAGACGGCCTGGGTCTCGTTCGGGTGGATGGCCACGGCGGCGTAGACCCCGTCGAGCTCGCCGGCGCAGCGCGCGGACCAGTGGGAGGACTGCAGGTCGGTGCCGACCGTGACGATGCGGACGATGCCCGCCGCTCGGGCCGAGGCGACCACCCGTGCTAGCCCGGGGGGACGACCCCCCGGAGCCCCCCGCTCCTGGGGGGACCCATCCCCCCAGACCCCCCTTGCGATCATGTCCAGGTGGGTGTGGCTGTCCAGGGCCGGCCGGGGCAGCGGAGAGGGCTGTGCCGGGGCCGTCACCATTGACCGTTCGGCTTCCGGCCCACGGTCATCGCGCCGAGCCGGGCCAGTTCCTCGTCCACCACAGACGTGTCCAGCTTGGTGAACAGCGGCTTGGGCGCGGCCAGCGGGGTACCGGCCCGCAGCGGCACCGAGGCCCAGCGCGGCGTGCTGTCGTACGTCCCGGTGATCACCGGGTAGGACGGCCCGCCCGCCTCGTCGACCTCCTCCACCCGCGGCATGTCCGACCAGATCCCCGAACCGCCCAGCATCTCGTGCACCTGCTGCGAGGAGCGGGGCAGGAACGGGGTCAGCAGCGTCTTGGCGTCGTCGACCACCTGCAGGGCCACGTGCAGCACGGTGCGCATCCGGTCCGGGTCGGACTCGCGCAGCTTCCACGGCGCCTGCTCGGAGAAGTACTTGTTCGCCTCGGCCACCGTCCGCATCGCCTCGTTGATGGCGAACTTGAACCGCGACGCGGCCAGGTGCTCCCCGACCGCGCCGAACGCCTGCCGGGACCGGGCCAGCAGGTCCTGGTCCAGATCGGTCAGCGGGCCGGCCTCCGGGATCGACCCGATGTTCTTCGCCGCGAACGAGACCGCGCGGTTGACCAGGTTTCCCCAGGTCGCGACCAGCTCGTCGTTGTTGCGGCGGACGAACTCGCTCCAGGTGAAGTCGGTGTCCTGGTTCTCCGGCCCGGCCACGGCCACGTAGTAGCGCAGCGCGTCCACGTCGTAGCGGTCCAGGAAGTCCCTGACGTAGATGACCACCGCGCGGGAGGAGGAGAACTTGCGTCCCTCCATGGTCAGGTACTCGCTCGAGACCACCTCGGTCGGCAGGTTCAGCGTGCCGAGCGGGCCGGGCTGGCCGCCGCGCGCGCCGCGCCCGCTGTAGCCGAGCAGCATGGCCGGCCAGATCTCGGAGTGGAAGACGATGTTGTCCTTGCCCATGAAGTAGTACGCCTCGGCGTCCGGCTCGTTCCACCAGGCCCGCCAGGCGTCCGGGTCGCCGCTGCGCCGGGCCCACTCGATGGACGCGGACAGGTACCCGATCACCGCGTCGAACCAGACGTAGATCCGCTTGTCCGGCCGGTCCCGCCAGCCGTCGAGCGGAACGGGCACGCCCCAGTCCAGGTCGCGCGTTATCGCCCGGGGCTGCAGGTCGTCGAGGAGGTTGAGGGAGAACTTGAGCACGTTCGGCCGCCAGTGGCCCGCCTTGGCCTGCAGCCAGCTCCCGAGGACCTCGGCGAACGCGGGCAGGTCCAGGAAGTAGTGCTCGGTCTCCCTGAAGATGGGCGTCTCGCCGTTGATCTTGGACCGGGGGTTGATGAGGTCGGCCGGGTCGAGCTGGTTGCCGCAGTTGTCGCACTGGTCGCCGCGGGCGCTCGGGTACCCGCAGATCGGGCAGGTGCCCTCGATGTAGCGGTCGGGCAGCGTCCGGCCGGTGGACGGCGAGATCGCGCCGAGCGTGGTCCGCGGGAAGATGTACCCGTTCTCCAGCAGCCGGACGAACATCTCCTGGGTGACCGCGTAATGGTTCAGCGTGGTCGTCCGGGTGAACAGGTCATAGGTCATGCCCAGGCTGGTCAGGTCGTTGACGATGACCCGGTTGTAGCGGTCGGCCAGTTCCCGGGCGGACACGCCCTCGGCGTCGGCCTGGACCTGGATCGGCGTGCCGTGCTCGTCGGTACCGCTCACCATCAGCACCCTGTTGCCCGCCATCCGCTGGTACCGGCTGAACATGTCGCAGGGCAGCCCGAAGCCGGATACGTGACCGATGTGCCTGGGACCGTTCGCGTAGGGCCAGGCCGGGGCGGACAGGATAGTGCGCATGGCTAAAGCCTAGGGGCAGCGGCTGACTGCTCACGGTGATTGACGGCCTCGCCCGGCACGGTGCTGGCGGGCGCGGTGCTGCCGGGCCCGGTGCTGTCCGCTGCGGTGCTGGCCCGGACTGGCTCCGACCCCGCGGTCACCGGGTGCCTGGTGTGCTTGATGCCCAGGATGGACAGGAAGAAGGTGCCCAGGACCACCTGGCAGCTCACGATCAGCGCGGTCACCGAGGGGATCATTATCCGCAGCGAGTGCTCGTAGTCGAGGTGACTGAACTTCTGGCCATTCCAGTACAGCAGCGAGAAGATCAGCCCCGCCAGGCCCGCGAGGCCGATCAGGCCGCCCAGCATCAGCCCGCGCTCCAGGCTGAGCCTCTCCAGCACCCGGTCGACCTTGGGCTCCTCGGGCAAGAAGCCCTCCGAGCCGGCGTAGACCTGGGTGAACAGCCAGAACAGCACGGCCTGGAACCCGATCACGATCATCGCCGAGGCCGCGACCAGCGTGTCGACGTCGAAGGTCACGCTGCCGATGCTGAACGGGTGCGGGACCACGATCGCGCCGATGGCCAGGCCCGCGACGAGCAGCACCAGGCCGGGCAGGAAGAACAGCCAGCGCGGGCTGAACAGCAGCAGGAACCGCAGGTGCCGCCAGCCGTCCCGCCAGGAACGCAGGTGCGGCGGCCGGCTCCGGCCGTCCTTGGACAAGGTGGTCGGCACCTCGGTCACGTGCTGGCCGGCCAGCGTCGCCTTGACCACCATCTCGCTGGCGAACTCCATCCCGGTCGCCTGCAAGTTGAGCGCCAGCACGCTGTCCCGGCTGAAGCCGCGCAGTCCGCAGTGGAAGTCGCCGATCTTGCTGCGGAAGAAGAGCCGGCCGACGAAGCTGAGCACCGGGTTGCCGAGGTACTTGTGCAGCGGCGGCATCGCGCCCGGCGCGATCCCGCCCCGGAACCGGTTGCCCATCACCAGGTCCGCGCCCTTGCGCAGTTCGTTAACAAACGGCATCAAGTTGGTGAAATCATAGCTATCGTCGGCGTCACCCATGATCACGTACTTGCCGCGGGCCGCGACGATGCCGCCCATGAGCGCGTTGCCGTAACCCTTGTCGCTGATCGGCACCACCCGGGCGCCGGCGTCGGCGGCCAGCCGCTGGCTGCCGTCTGTGCTGCCGTTATCGGCGACCAGCACCTCGCCGCTGATACCGCTCTCGGCCAGGAATCCAATAGCCTTGCGGACGCACGTCGCCACGGTCTCTGCCTCGTTGAGGCAAGGCATGACCACGGTCAGCTCCACGTTTCATCTCCTTCACCGTCAGCAGATCCGCCTCGATGGCCCCGTCCTGGTCGCGCGTCGTATTACCGTATGGCGTGGGACGAACGCACCGAACTGGCCGCTTATTCATTGTCGGGTTCATTGACCCAGCACAGGAGGGTACGGCTTGAGGGTAATGCCTGCGGCCCCGTCGCGTGAGCCATCGACGCGGCGAGCCTGGTCAATCCGGCCGGGCAGGCCCAGCTGGACGACCTGGACGGGCGCCCGCGAGCTGGCCGCCCGCGCCTGGTCCGGGCACCGCCTGTTCATCATCGTGCTCACTCCCGCCGTGCTGCTCCGGGTCGACGCTGAGCTCGGCTACCGGTGGCAAGCCTGGTTCAACGACTCGTTCCAAAAAAAAAAAAAAAAAAAAAAAAAAAAAAAAAAAAAAAAAAAAAAAAAAAAAAAAAAAAAAAAAAAAAAAAAAAAAAAAAAAAAAAAAAAAAAAAAAAAAAAAAAAAAAAAAAAAAAAAAAAAAAAAAAAAAAAAAAAAAAAAAAAAAAAAAAAAAAAAAAAAAAAAAAAAAAAAAAAAAAAAAAAAAAAAAAAAAAAAAAAAAAAAAAAAAAAAAAAAAAAAAAAAAAAAAAAAAAAAAAAAAAAAAAAAAAAAAAAAAAAAAAAAAAAAAAAAAAAAAAAAAAAAAAAAAAAAAAAAAAAAAAAAAAAAAAAAAAAAAAAAAAAAAAAAAAAAAAAAAAAAAAAAAAAAAAAAAAAAAAAAAAAAAAAAAAAAAAAAAAAAAAAAAAAGAAGAAAAGAAAAAAGGAGAAGAAGAGATAGGAGAAGGAATGGAATTGGATAGGAGTGAAGTGCTAGTCGGTAAGATAAACATCAGAAAATTGTAGAACGACAACCGCTGGTAGCGGCTGAACATGTCGTAGGGAAGAGAGAAGACGGAGAAGAGAGATGTGACTGGGACCGCTCGGTAGGGACAGGAAGGGGAGAAAAGGATAGAGAGAATGGCTAAAGAAGAGGGGCAGAGGATGAGTGATAAAGGTGATAGAAGGCATAGAAAGGCAAGGTGATGAAGGGAGAGGAGATGAAAGGGAGAAAAGGAGATGTAAGATATAGGTGATGGAGAGGAATGGAAAAGAAGAAGAAGGTCAAAGGGTGAAAGGGGAGATAGAAGAGAAGGATGGACAGGAAGAAGGTAAACAGGAACACTGGCAGCTCAAGATGAGAGAGGTCACGGAGGGGTATAATAAGCAGAGAGTGCTAGTAGTAGAGGTGAGTGAACTACTGGAAGTTACAGTACAGCAGAGAGAAGATCAGCGAAGACAGGAAAGAGAGGCCGATCAGGCCGAAAAGCATCAGCGAGCGCTACAGGCTGAGCCTCTACAGCACGAGGTAGACTAGGGCTCCTCGGGCAAGAAGCGCTCCGAGCGGCGTAGAACTGGGAGAACAGAGAGAACAGCACGGCCTGGAACGAGATCACGATCATAGAAGAGGAAGAGAAGAGAGAGTAGACGTCAAAGGTCACGCTGCCGAGATGAAAGGGTGTGGGACCAAGATAGAGAGGATGGATAGGTTTGCGATGAGCAGCAATAGGTTGGGTAGGAAGAACAGCTAGCGCGGGGAATAGCAGCAGGAACGGCAGGTGTTGCTAGTTGTTACGATAGGAGCGCAGGTGCGGCGGCTAACTAAGGTTGTTTTTGGATGAGGTGGTAGGCAATCGATGACGTGCTGGTTGGTTAGCGTCGCTTTGACACCATCTGCTGGCGATCTCCACGGTCGTGCAAGTTGAGCGCTATCACGCTGTTAGGCTGAAGTGGCGCAGGTTGCAGTGGAAGTGCTGATCTTGCTGCGGAAGAGAGTTGGTTGATGAAGCTGAGCAATGGGTTGCTGAGGTACTGTGCAGCGGTGGTATGCGCTAGGTGAGATTGCTTTGGAACTGGTTGCTTATTACTAGGTTGGTGATTTTGAGCAGTTAGTTAACAAACGGCATCAAGTTGGTGATATTGCTATAGTCAGTCAAGATAAGTATTTGATGAGAGTTGAGATGATGATGATTATGAGAGAGTTGATGTAATTTTTGTGCTGATAGGTAACTGGGAGATGGTGTTGGTGATTAGATGATGGTTTTAGTTGTGTTGATGTTATAGGTGATTAGTAATAGATGTTGATATGCTATAGGTTAGGAATATAATAGATTTGAGTATGTTAGTAATATGATTTGTTTTTTAAGATAAGATAGATTATTATTAGTTATAAGTTTCATAAAAAAAAAAAGAAAATAAGATAAGATAATAAAATAATAATAAAGAGATATAATAAAATAAGAAGAGAGAAGAAAGAAAAAAAATAATAATTTAAAAAAAAAAAAAATAAAAAAAAAAAAAAAAAAAAAAAAAAAAAAAAAAAAAAAAAAAAAAAAAAAAAAAAAAAAAAAAAAAAAAAAAAAAAAAAAAAAAAAAAAAAAAAAAAAAAAAAAAAAAAAAAAAAAAAAAAAAAAAAAAAAAAAAAAAAAAAAAAAAAAAAAAAAAAAAAAAAAAAAAAAAAAAAAAAAAAAAAAAAAAAAAAAAAAAAAAAAAAAAAAAAAAAAAAAAAAAAAAAAAAAAAAAAAAAAAAAAAAAAAAAAAAAAAGATAAACGACTATATAGCTACACGACTACTACAAATTATGAGATGAGTGATCGCTTCAGATGCCGCAACTGTCACAGCGTCGGTGATTGTGTGCTGACACACCACAGATAGGAGGAGTTTTGACACACGATGACTGACACCGCGCTGCAGCGGTCAGTTCGGGCGAGGCTGGTGTGGATGCTGATGTGAGCGGCCGGGTGTCGCCCGTATTGCGGATACCTAGACTCTCATAGGGGATGCAGATATCCGCGATGATGCTAGAGCGGCTAGCTGGGTGCCGGGGTGGGCGCGGCAGGGAATCGCGGGCGGCGAGCCGGATGAAGGGCCGGGGCAAAGCTAGGAGACGGGGTGGCCGGGCGACGGTGCTACCAGGGGCCGAAGGTGCGCTGGGCGGTGGCGGTGACCGTGTCGCACAGGGCGGCCAGGTCCGTGCCCGTGACCTCGGCCAGGCAGCGCAGGGTGTCGGCGGTCAGCGCGGGCTCGTTGGGCTTGCCCCGGTTGGGGACCGGGGTGAGGAACGGCGCGTCGGTCTCGGCCAGGAAGCAACTCCGGACGGGGCGGCCGCGGCGGCGTCGCGGAGCGGCTGCGCGTTGGCGAACGTGACGTTGCCGGCGAACGACATCACGTAACCGGCCTCGGCGCACTGCTTGACCATGGCCACGTCGCCGGAGAAGCAGTGGAACACCACCCGGTCCGGCGGGCCCTCCTCCTCCAGGATGCGCAGGATGTCGGCGTGCGCCTCCCGGTCGTGGATCATCAGCGCCTTGCCGGTCCGCTTCGCGATCTTGATGTGCTCGCGGAACCACCAGCGCTGCACGCCGGGCTCGGCGTGGTGGCGGTAGTAGTCGAGCCCGGTCTCGCCGACCGCGACGACGCGCGGCCAGGGCGGCTAGCTCCTCGATCTCGGCCAGCACCTCGTCGGCGGCGGGGCTGCCGGGGGCCGGGGCGCCCGTGCCGACCTCGGCGGAGACGGCCTGGGTCTCGTTGGGGTGGATCGCGACGGCCGCGTAGAACGGCGTCGTGCTCGTCGGCGCACCGCGCGGACCAGCGGGAGGACTCCAGGTCGGTGCCGACGGTGACGATGCGGACGATGCCGGCCGCGCGGGCCGAGGCGACCACCTCAGATAGCTCGGGAGGCAAAAACCCCACTACTAAGAGGACCCATCCCCCCAGACCCCCCTTGCGATCATGTCCAGGTGGGTGTGGCTGTCCAGGGCCGGCCGGGGCAGCGGAGAGGGCTGCGCCGGGGCCGTCACCATGGCCCGTTCGGCTTAAAGAATCATGTCATGCGCCGAGCCGGGCCAGTTCCTCGTCCACCACCGACGTGTCCAGCTTGGTGAACAGCGGCTTGGGCGTGGCCAGCGGGGTGCCGGCCCGCAGCGGAACCGAGGCCCAGCGCGGCGCGCTGTCGTACGTCCCGGTGATCACCGGGTAGGACGGGCCGCCCGCCTCGTCGACCTCTTCCACCCGCGGCATGTCCGACCAGGTCCCCGAACCACCCAGCATCTCGTGCACCTGCTGCGAGGAGCGGGGCAGGAACGGGGTGAGCAGCGTCTTGGCGTCGTCGACCAGCTGCAGGGCCACGTGCAGCACGGTGCGCATCCGGTCCGGGTCGGACTTCGCGCAGCTTCCACGGCGCCTGCTCGGAGAAGTACTTGTTCGCCTCGGCTACCGTCCGCATCGCCTCGTTGATGGCGAACTTGAACCGCGACGCGGCCAGGTGCTCCCCGACGGCGCCGAAGGCCTGCTGGGACCGGGCCAGCAACTCGGAGTCCAGGTCGGTCAGCGGGCCCGCCGCCGGGATCGAGCCGATGTTCTTGGCCGCGAACGAGACCGCGCGGTTGACCAGGTTGCCCCAGGTCGCGACCAGCTCGTCGTTGTTGCGGCGGACGAACTCGCTCCAGGTGAAGTCGGTGTCCTGGGTCTCCGGCCCGGCCACGGCCACGTAGTAGCGCAGCGCGTCCACGTCGTAGCGGTCCAGGAAGTCCCGGACGTAGATGACCACCGCGCGGGAGGAGGAGAACTTGCGGCCCTCCATGGTCAGGTACTCGCTCGAGACCACCTCGGTCGGCAGGTTCAGCGTGCCGAGCGGGCCGGGCTGGCCGCCGCGCGCGCCGCGCCCGCTGTAGCCGAGCAGCATGGCCGGCCAGATCTCGGAGTGGAAGACGATGTTGTCCTTGCCCATGAAGTAGTACGCCTCGGCGTCCGGCTCGTTCCACCAGGCCCGCCAGGCGTCCGGGTCGCCGCTGCGCCGGGCCCACTCGATCGACGCGGACAGGTAGCCGATCACCGCGTCGAACCAGACGTAGATCCGCTTGTCCGGCCGGTCCCGCCAGCCGTCGAGCGGAACGGGCACGCCCCAGTCCAGGTCCCTGCGTGATCGCCCGCGGCTGCAGGTCGTCGAGGAGGTTGAGGGAGAACTTGAGCACGTTCGGCCGCCAGTGGCCCGCCTTGGCCTGCAGCCAGCTCCCGAGGACCTCGGCGAACGCGGGCAGGTCCAGGAAGTAGTGCTCGGTCTCGCGGAAGACCGGCGTCTCGCCGTTGATCTTGGACCGCGGGTTGATGAGGTCGGCCGGGTCGAGCTGGTTGCCGCAGTTGTCGCACTGGTCGCCGCGGGCGCTCGGGTAGCCGCAGATCGGGCAGGTGCCCTCGATGTAGCGGTCGGGCAGCGTGCGGCCGGTGGACGGCGAGATCGCGCCCAGCGTGGTCTTGCTGAAGATGTAGCCGTTCTCCAGCAGCCGGACGAAGATCTCCTGGGTGACCGCGTGGTGGTTCAGCGTGGTCGTCCGGGTGAACAGGTCGTAGGTCATGCCCAGGCTGGTCAGGTCGTCGACGATGACCCGGTTGTAGCGGTCGGCCAGCTCACGGGCGGACACGCCCTCGGCGTCGGCCTGGACCTGGATCGGCGTGCCGTGCTCGTCGGTGCCGCTCACCATCAGCACCCTGTTGCCCGCCATCCGCTGGTACCGGCTGAACATGTCGCAGGGAAGCGCGAAGCCGGAGACGTGACCGATGTGCCGGGGGCCGTTGGCGTAGGGCCAGGCCGGGGCGGACAAGATGGTGCGCATGCCTAGAGCCTATGGGCAGCGGCCGACTGCTCACGGTGATTAACCGACTCGTCCGACGATGGGGGCCGACGCCGCGGTCACCGGGTGCCTGGTGTGCTTGATGCCCAGGATGGACAGGAAGAACGTGCCCAGGACCACCTGGCAGCTCACGATCAGCGCGGTCACC
The DNA here is from genome assembly GCA_963822825.1 of uncultured Actinomycetes bacterium. Classification (GTDB taxonomy): domain Bacteria; phylum Actinomycetota; class Actinomycetes; order Streptosporangiales; family Streptosporangiaceae; genus JAWWPY01. The sequence continues at coordinate 664,214 of CAWGIW010000025.1, forward strand.
GAGGGGATCATCAGCCGCAGCGAGTGCTCGTAGTTGAGGTGGCTGAACTTCACGCCGTTCCAGTACAGCAGCGAGAAGATCAGCCCGGCCAGGCCCGCGAGGCCGATGAGACCGCCGAGCATCAGCCCGCGCTCCAGGCTGAGCTTCTCCAGCACCCGCTGGACCTTCGGCTCCTCGGGCAGGAAGCCCTCCGAGCCCGCGTATACCTGGGTGAACAGCCAGAACAGCACGGACTGGAAGCCGATCACGACCATCGCCGAGGCCGCGACCAGCGTGTCCACGTCGAAGGTCACGCTGCCGATGCTGAACGGGTGCGGGATCACGAGCAGCGCCGATGACCAGGCCCGCGATGAGCAGGGCCAGGCCGGGCAGGAAGAACAGCCAGCGCGGGCTGAACAGGAGCAGGAACCGCAGGTGCCGCCAGCCGTCCCGCCAGGAGCGCAGGTGCGGCGGCCAGGCTGCGGCCGTCCTTGGACAAGGTGGTCGGCACCTCGGTCACGTCGCTGGCCGGCCAGCGTCGCCTTGACGACCATCTCGCTGGCGAACTCCATCCCGGTCGCCTGCAGGTTGAGCGCCATCACGCTGTCCCGGTTGAAGCCGCGCAGGCCGCAGTGGAAGTCGCCGGCCTTGCTGCGGAAGAACAGCCGGCCGATGAAGCTGAGCACCGGGTTGCCGAGGTACTTGTGCAGCGGCGGCATCGCCCCGGGCGCGATCCCGCCCCGGAAGCGGTTGCCCATGACCAGGTCCGCGCCCTTGCGCAGTTCGTTAACGAACGGCATCAGGTTGGTGAAATCGTAGCTGTCGTCGGCGTCGCCCATGATCACGTACTTGCCGTTGGCCGCGATGATGCCGCCCATCAGCGCGTTGCCGTAACCCTTGTCGCTGATCGGCACCACCCGGGCGCCGGCGTCGGCGGCCAGCCGCTGACTGCCGTCTGTGCTGCCGTTATCGGCGACCAGCACCTCGCCGCTGATACCGCTTTCGGCCAGGAATCCAATAGCCTTGCGGACGCACGTCGCCACGGTCTCTGCCTCGTTGAGGCAAGGCATGACCACGGTCAGCTCCACGTTTTCGTCTCCTTCAGCGTCAGCGGATCCTCGTCGATGGCCCAGTCCGGGTCGCGCGTCGTACTACCGTAGGCGAGGGACGAACGCACCGAGACTGGCTGCTTGTTGGTTGTTAGGGTTCATCAGCCCAGCACAGGAGGGTACGGCTTGAGGGTAATGCCTGCGGCCCCGTCGCGTGAGCCATCGGCGCGGCGAGCCTGGTCATTCTGGCCAAACCGGCCGGGCAGGCCCGGCTGGACGACCCGGGCGGGTCTTCGCGAACTGGCCGCACGCGCCTGGTCCGGGCACCGCCTGTTCATCATCGTGCTCACTCCCGCCGTGCTGCTCCGGGTCGACGCCGAGCTTGGCTACCGGTGGCAGCCTGGTTCAACGACTCGTTCCAGTACGTGCAGAACACGGTCTACTTCAACCTCGACCCGACCCGGGTGTCCGGGTACTCGATCTGGCTGAAGATCCTGCAGCCGTTGCACACCTATGCTGTTGTAACAATATTGCAACACCTGATGGCGCTGGCCGTCGCGGTGATGATCTACGCGCTGGCCAGGCACCGCTTCGGCGCTCCGGCCTGGCTGGCCACGCTGGCCACCGTGCCGGTGCTCTACGACGGGTTCGAGATCCAGCTCGAGCACCTGATCATGGCCGACGTGCCGTTCCTGTTCCTGCTCACGCTGGCCGTCACCCTGCTGCTGTGGGACCCCGTGCCGTCGCTGCGCCGGTGCGTGCTCATCGGCGCCCTGCTCGGCCTGGCGGAGATCATGCGCTCGGTCGGGCTGCCGCTGCTCACGGTGTTCGCCGTGTACATGATCATCAGGCGGATCAGCTGGCGGAAGGTCGCGGCCACCATCGTGGTCTGCCTGGTCCCGGTGTTCGGCTACGCGGGATGGTTCTACGCCGAGCACGGGCAGTTCGCGATGACGACAGCACCGGCGTGTTCCTGTACTCCCGGGTGATGACGTTCGCCGACTGCACCAAGATGAAGGTGCCGGCCAACGAGCTGTCGCTGTGCACCACCGTGCCGCCGGACAAGCGGCCGATCGCGCAGGCCTACATCTGGACCACCGAGTCGCCGCTGGACCGCTTCCCGTCCGAAGTTCTCGCCGGTGCCCAACCAGCTGGCGGAGAACTTCGCCATCCGGGCCATCGAGGCCCAGCCGCTGGACTACGCCAGGGCGGTGTTCGACGACACCTGGCGGGTGTTCGCCTGGAAGCGGGTGATCTTCCCGAACGCCCCGACCTACGACGAGTACGTCTTCGGCTACCGCTCGCTGCCCATTCCGGACCTGGGACAAGGCCGATCTCGGGCCGTACGGCTCCTACGCCGCGGCGTACGTGCACGGCAACCCGCTGACCCAGGTGGTCGCGCCGTTCGCCAACGTCATCCGCGGCTACCAGCGGTACGTCTGGCTGCCGGGCAGCGTGTACGGGCTGATCCTGCTGGCCGGGCTGGGCGGCATGGTGCTGGCCTGGCGGCGGTTCGGCGGGGAGGCGCTGCTGCCGTGGACCATCTCGCTCGCGCTGATCGTGATCCCGGCCGCGACCGCCGAGTTCGACTACCGGTACGTGCTGGTGGCCGTGCCGTTCGCCTGCCTCGCCGCGGCCATGGCGTTCAGCCCGGGCACCGCGGGCGGCGACCTGGCGCGCAGGCTAGGGAAGCGGAGGCAGCGGCCCGGTGAGGCTGCTGAGGTCGTCCCGGCCAGGGACAAGGCGGCGGCTCCGGCGGGCGGCTCCGGCGACGACCAGCGTGATCTCGCCTCGGACGGCACCTGAGCCTGCTTTTTCTTGGTCTCGCGCGGATCCGCCCCGCTGACGCAGGCGGCCCAGCCCGCCAGTTCGGCCAGCGTGCCGCGCTTGATCTCCTCGTGGGTCTTGGTGAGCTCGCGGCACACCACGGCCGGACGGTCCTCGCCGTGCGAGGCGGCGAGCTCGGCCAGCGTCGCCGCCAGCCTGCGGCCGGCCTCGAAGAAGACCTGGGTGCGGCGGTCGCCGGCCAGCTCGGCGAAGCGCCGGGCCCGCTCGCCCTGGCCGCGCGGCGGGAACCCCTCGAAGCTGAACCGGTCGGTGGGCAGCCCGGAGACGGCCAGCGCCGTCGTCACCGCCGACGGGCCCGGCAGGGCGGTCACCCGCAGCCCGGCCGCGGCCGCGGCGGAGACGAGCCGGTAGCCGGGATCGCTGATCCCCGGGGTGCCCGCGTCGGTGACGAGCAGGATGTCCCGGCCGGCCTGGAGCTCGCCGAGCAGTTCGGCGGTGCGGCGCGCCTCGACCGCGTCGTAGTAGGAGACGACCCGGGCCTTCAGCTCGATGTTCAGGCTCGAGGCCAGCCAGCGCACCCGGCGGGTGTCCTCGGCCGCGATCAGGCTGGCCCGGGCGAGCTCGGCCACCAGCCGGGCCGAGGCGTCGTCGGCCCGGCCGATGGGCACCGCGGCGAGCGTCAGCACGCCGCCATCCCCGGTTCCGGTGTCGGTGTTGGATCCCGGCATGTCCTTTGCGTCCCGTCTCTGGCCCTTGGTCTCTGCTGTGCCTGGCACATCATCACCCGGCTAGCCGGACTTTACCGGCGCCAGTAGCATGTGGCCGGTGACGGCAACCGAGGCTGATATGCCCGCTTGCGCCCGCCGACGAGCCCAGCAGGCTCGCCGCGCTGCGGGCCCGGCTGGCCGTGCCGATGCCGGACGACCGGCCGTGGGGGTGGCTGGGGCCGCTGCTGGTCACCGCGTTCGGCGCGTTCCTGCGGTTCAACCGGCTGCGGGTGCCGCGGGCGCTGATCTTCGACGAGACGTACTACGCCAAGGACGCCTGGAGCATCCTGCACCACGGGGTCGAGCTGACCCTGGTGAACAACGCCAACACGATCATCCAGGCCGGGCACACGAACATCTTCGCGCCGTGCGACGGGACCGCGGCGTGCGGGGAGTACGTGGTCCAGCCCGAGATCGGCAAGCTGCTGATCGCGGCGGGCGAGTGGCTGTTCGGGCTGAACTCCTTCGGCTGGCGGTTCGCCAGCGCGGTGTTCGGCTCGCTGGCCATCCTGCTGATCTGCCGGATCGCCCGGCGGATGACCCGGTCCACCCTGCTCGGCTGCATCGCCGGGCTGCTGATGTCGCTGGACGGGCTGGAGTTCGTGCTGTCCCGCAGCGGGATCCTGGACATCTTCTTGATGTTCTTCGTGCTGGCCGCGTTCGGCTGCATCCTGATCGACCGGGACGTCGGCAGGGCGCAGCTCGCCGAGGGGGTGGCCCGGCGGCAGGGCGGCCAGCTCGGGCCGAGGTTCGGGATCCGCAAGTGGCGGGTGGCGGCCGGGATCTGCCTCGGCCTGGCCGTGGGCACCAAGTGGAACGCGGCCTGGTACATCGTCGGCTTCGCCGCGCTGATCACCGCGTGGGACATCGGCGCGCGCCGGGCGGCCGGGCTGACGTCGTTCGTCCGCGGCGGGATCCGCGAGGCCCGGTGGCTGCCGGTGACGTTCATCGCGATCCCGCTGGGCGTGTACATCGCCAGCTGGAGCGGCTGGTTCGCGACCGGCACCGGCTACTACCGGGACTACGCCCAGACCCACGGCGTGCACACCCCGGTGATCTCCGCGCTGTACTCGCTGTACGAGTACCACAAGGAGGCGCTCACCTTCGGTGTGGGGCTGCACACCCCGCATCCGTACCAGTCGCAGCCGTGGGACTGGCTGCTGGTCACCCGGCCGGTCGCCTTCTTCTACGAGTGCTACACCGGGCCGGTGGCGGGCCCCTCGCACTACTGCCCGTCCGGCTACAAGGGCGCGGAATGGTCGCAGGAGGTGCTCGCGCTCGGCACCCCGGCGATCTGGTGGGGGTCGATGCTGGCCCTGCTGTTCTGCCTGGGCTGGTGGCTGCTGCACCGGGACTGGCGGGCCGGGGCGGTGCTGCTCGGCGTGCTGGCCGGCTGGGCCCCGTGGTTCCCGCTGGTGACCAGGACCAAGTTCTACTACTACGCGCTGGAGTTCGAGCCGTTCCTGATCTTGTCCATCGTGCTCTGCCTCGGGCTGATCCTCGGGCCCGCCGCGGCCACCGCGCTGCGCCGGGCGACCGGCGCCCTCATCGTCGGCGCCTACGTGCTGTGCGTGCTGCTCATGTTCTGGTACTTTTATTCGATTCTGGCCGGCCAGGTCATCCCGTACCAGGACTGGCTGCATCACATGTGGTACCGGATCGGCCGCGGCTGGATTTAGACTCCCGAACGGGCCTGGTTCACCGCATCGGCCCGGCCATCGCGGCTTCTGGCCATCCGCTCAGGCGGCTTTCAGGTTACGTTCAGCTCGGCTGGGCATCCTGTGTTTACGCCGTTAGCAGACGGGCAGGGGAACTCGGCTCGATCGACGTGATTTCCGCAACAACGGGGGACGTTTCCGGGCCTGTCAGGCGTCTATATACAGTGAGATGACAAACCACCGGAGCGAACATGAGCCAAGCCGAACACTCTAGCGAGGATCGGGCGCGCTTTGAGCGCGACGTCATCCCGCAGCTTGGCCAGCTGTACCCGGCCGCACTCCGCATGACGAGGAACCCGACCGACGCCGAGGACCTGGTCCAGGAGACGTCGGTCAAGGCCTTCGCGGCGTTCGGTCAGTTCACTCCGGGCACCAACCTGCGGGCGTGGCTGAACAGGATCCTGACCACCACGTTCATCAACGTGTACCGCAAGCGGCGCCGGGAGCCGCAGCAGGCACTCGGGGGTGACCTGCAGGAATGGCAGATGTCCGCGGACCGGCTCACGCCGCCGGTGCCGTCGGCCGAGGCCGAGGCGCTGGACCGGACCACCGACTCGGATCTGCTCCGGGCGCTGCGAGACCTGCCCGGCGAGTTCCGCACCGCGGTGTACCTGGCGGACATCGAGGGCTACCCCTACCGCGAGATCGCCGAGATGATGGGGACGCCGGTCGGGACCGTGATGTCGCGGCTGCACCGCGGCCGCAAGAAGATCCGCGAGCAGCTGATGGCCAGCGGGTTCGGCACCCCGCACGCGGAGTCGTCCGGAGCCTGAGCCGCCGGGCACCCGGGCCGCCCGTGCCGTGGCTGGCCGGTGCCGTGGCCGCCCGGAGCCGTGGCTGGCCGGTGCCGCGCTGGCCGGTGCCGTCGCTGGCCGGTGCCGCGCTGGCCGGTCAGGTTCCGTACAGGGTGAGCATGACCTCGCCGGCCTGCCAGCGGTGCAGGACGTGCATCCCGGCGCCGGCCAGCAGCGCCAGCTTCTCCTTATCCGTCGGCGTGGACGGCGTGGGGAACTTGCGGTCGCTGCCGCCGGTGACCACCCACACCCGCCTGACGTCGGTGAACCGGCTCTTCAGCACCGCGGGGCTGGTGATCTCGGTGCCGGTCAGGGTGCCCGACGCGATCGCGGACTTGTTCCGCGCGATGTCGCGCAGCCGGCCGAACGGCGCCGGGTACCCGGTGCCGAGCACGTGCATGGTGGCCGGGATATAGAACACCACGTCGCCGGGCTGCTCGTGGGCGGCCACGATGGCGGAGGCCAGCCGCAGGTTGTCCGGGCGGGCGGCCGTCTGCCTGATCGCGTGCTGCGGCCCGGCCAGCACGGCGGCGAGCACCGCGCCGGCCAGCACGCCCGGCAGCCAGGCCAGGCGCAGCCCGCCCAGCTTCCGCAAGCCCGGTCCCCGCCAGCCGAGTCTCCGCTGACCCAGCGGCGTGGCCGCCGCCAGCCTGATCAGGCCGGTCAGTCCCGCCCCGGCCAGGATGGACAGCGCTGGCAGGCAGAACTCGACGTAGCGCACGTAGTAGACCGGCTTGACGAACGACGCCGCGATCAGCACGAACGGCGGCACGACCAGCCACGGCAGCGCGATCGCGGCCGGATTGAGCGGCCGCCAGTCATCGGCCAGGCACGCGGCGACCAGGCCGCCCAGCGCGAGCAGCGCGAACGGGAGAATCAGCGGCCGGGAGCCCGCGAGGCTGGCGGCCAGCCGCAGCATCGCGTTGAACGTGGGCCGCCTCAGCCAGCCGATCTGCGCCTGCTGGCGGCTGGCCAGGACGAGCAGGGGGGCCAGCACGACCACCACGGCCGAGCATACGGCCAGCCAGCGCAGCGGTATCCGGCCGATCCGCCGCCCGGCCGCCGCCTGGCCGCGGGCGTCGGTCAGCAGCAGCGTGACCCCGTGCGCGGCCAGGATCAGCAGCCCGAAGATGTTGAACAGGCCGGTCAGCGCCACCGCCGTCCCGTAGCCCAGCCACCACCGCCAGCGGCCGTCGGGCCAGGCCCGCAGCAGCAGGTAGGAGGCGATCACGGCGAACATCGTCTCGATCGCGTACGACCTGGCCATCTGCGCGTAGTAGGTCATGTAGGGCGCGGTGGCGAACAGCAGGCCGGAGAGCAGCCCGGTCAGCGCCGGTACGTTCACGCCCCGGCCGGCCCTCTCGTCCGCCCCGGGGGCCAGCGCCAGGGCGGCCGCCCGGCGGCCGGTGGCCGCCACGAACCCGGCCGCGATGACCATGGCGCACAGCGACGGGAACCGCAGCACCGTGGCCGAGGTGCCGAGCACCGCCGCGACCACGTGCATGAGCAGGTAGTAGGCGCCGTGCACCGCGTCCTGGTGTCCGAGCAGGGCGAAGATCTGCGTGACCGGGCGCGCGATGGCGTCCTTGGTGTACGCCTCGTCCCGCCAGAGCGAGGGCTCGCCGATCTGATACCCGCCCACCACGAGCGCGACGGCCGCGGGAACGGCGATGGCCAGCCAGGCGCCCCGGCTCCGCCGGGCCCCCGCGCGGGGAGTCCGGTCCGCGGCCGGGCGGACCGCGGCGTCCCCCGGCTCCGCCGCGAACGTCGTGGCCGGGTCAGGTGAGCCGATGCCGGTATCCGCCACGTTGTCCTTTCCGGGCGCCGCTCCAGGCCAGATGACGCTCTGCCCCCAGGCTATCCAGCCGGTAAACCCGCAGCGGCCGGGGTTAATGTTCTCTTAACCTCCACGGGGTGGTCGGAACGCCATGAAACCGGTTCCATGGCGTTCAAACGCCGTGAGGGCCCGGTTCCATGGCGTCCATCACAGGCCGGTCAGGCTCCGAAGAGGCGGTCGCAGACGCGGACGCCCGCCTTGCCGTCGTCCAGGGAGCAGAACCGGGCCGCGAAGCGCTGGTAGGCGTGGCGGTGCGCGGCGGCGACCGCGTCGACGTCCCCGATGGCCTCGATCACCTCGGCCGAGTCGGCCAGCAGCGGGCCGGGGGCCTCCACTTCGAAGTCGAAGTAGAAGCCGCGCAGGCTGTCGCGGTATTCGGCCAGGTCATAGGTGAAGAACAGGATCGGCCGGCCGGTCACCGCATAGTCGAACATGGCCGAGGAGTAGTCGGTGACCAGGACGTCGGACACCAGGTAGAGCTCGGTGATGTCGGGGTAGGCGGTGACGTTGAGCGCGAAGCCGTCCCGCATCCCGGCGGGTACGTCGTCCCCATTGTGGTGGTGCCCGCGGATGAGGAACACGTGGTCCTCGCCGAGCTCGCGCCAGGCCCGCTCCAGGTCCAGGCGCATGTCGAACCGGTACCTGCGGCCGTTGGCGTACACCTGGTTGTCCCGCCAGGTGGGCGCGTAGAGCACCACCCGCTTCCCGGCAGGCAGCCCGAGCCGGTCCCTGACCCGCGCGGCCAACTGCGCCGCATCGGCCCGGCAGAGCAGGTCGTTGCCCGGGTACCCGTACTCGGCGATCTCCCCGTCGTAGCGGAACGCGCGGCGCATGATCGGAGTGCTGAACGGGTTGGGCGACAGCAGCAGGTCCCACTGGGCGACGTCCCTGGCGAGGTGGTCAAAGTACGCCGTCCCGCTGATGAACTGCGGGTTGGTGATGTCGAAGCCGATCCGCTTCAGCGGCGTGCCGTGCCAGGTCTGCAGGTAGACCTGGCCGTCGCGCTTGCGGAACGGGGGCTGCATGTCGTCGTTGGAGATCAGGTACTTCGACCGGGCCAGCGCCTCGTAGTACTCCTCGGTGCCGCGTAGCACCCCGGTGCCGCCCTCGGGCACCGGCACCGACCAGTCGGTGATGGCCCACAGGTGCTCGCGGTCGTCGCCGCGGCGGCGCAGTTCCTCCGCGATGCCGAGCGGGTTTCCCGTGCACTGCTTGCCCTTCCAGCTGACGAAGAAGACCGAGTCGCGGACCGGGGCACTGCGCAGCATCGCGGGGTAGAACCCGCGGCGCAGGGCCCGCTGGCCGAAGTTGCCCTGCTCCACCCGGCGCAGCTGGGGCTCCGCGGTGATCATCGGGTCGTCATACCCGTTGACCACCAGGCGGTACTGCTTGCGGCCGGCCGGGACGCGCTGCCCGGTGACGTCGCTCAGCCGGTCGTGGTCGTACTTGATCTCGGCCAGCGTGTCCGGGCCGCCGCCGGCCGGGCGGACGTAGAGGTTCCATTCGCCGTCCCGCAGCGGGACGGCGGAGCCGAAGAACGGCATCTCATCGAGGGGAGCCTCGATGCTGAACCGCTCGCCGTCCACCGCGAAGCCGATGACGTGCGAGTCGGCGGACCCGATCCGGCGCAGCATCGTCTCGTAGCGGGCATCCGGGGCCAGCCCGGCGCCAAGGAAGCTGCCGCGCAGCACCAGGCGTCCGCCGGGCTGCCATTCGTGCTCGTCGATCACCGGCCGGGGCGCGCGTTCCGCTATCACAAGGTCACCGTAGCGGCTCTGGCCGGCCACGGCCTCCCGCGCGCCGAACAAGTGCCTGGTCTGGTGCCTGCCGTCCGGCCACGCCACCCTGGCCCGGGGATGACCGGGCCGCTCGAGGTAGACGTCCCAGGCCATCCCGTCGTCGCCGGCCACCCGGCTGGACCCTTCGACCCGGTCCACCACGTCGGTCGCGCCGGCCAGCTCGCCGAGCGGGACGAGGGCGGTGAACCTGGCCGGGCTGCCGGCCTGCGATGGCACCGGGGCGGCCGGGAACGACCGGGTCGCCGCGCCGCGGTTGCGCACCAGCACGAGCTCGGCCGCAGCGGGGGTGGCGGAGCCGACCGAGGCGGGGGTGGCCGGGTCGGACGGGGCCGCGCCATCCGGTGTTGCGGGCAGCTCGACGTCGATCCGCACCGCCCGCGGGTCGGCGTCCTGCCAGGCCACGGCCGCGACGATCGCATCGAGCCGCCACGCCGCCACGTTCAGGCCGAGACCAGCCCAGCGGGCGCCGAACCGCAGGCCGGGCGCCACCTGACGAGGCCGCGGCCGCTCTGCGGGGCCGGGTACCGGCGTGTGCACCCGGGCCGGCCGCCAGACGCCGTGCCCCCGGACGAGCATGTAGCACTGCCACTGTCCGGTGCCGCGGAACCGCCGGGGGCTGACCGCGAACCGGAAACCTGACCAGTCGTAGTTGTACCTGTCCTGCTCGGACAGGGCCGTGGCCGCCGGGTTGAGGAACGACCGGACGGGCAGCACCACCGGGAGCCTGCGGATTCCGGGTCCGGGCGGGCGCAGGACCGCGATCTTGGAGGTGTTCCGGCGCCGGGGGATGTCGACGGACGGCACGTTGGCCCGGCCGGTCACCACCAGCCGGTTGTCCTCCCATTCGATGTCGTCGACCTGCATGAACGGGTCCAGGTCGCGCCAGTGCGGGCGGAACACGCGGGATGGAACGGGCACCGGGGAGTTCGTCCGGAACGGCAGGTCGGCCCGGAGCCTGCCGTGCCGCCTGACCATGGGCACCTGGCGTACCGGCTGCTCCACGATCCACGCGGCCAGCTCGGCGAGCTGCGGCATGGCCCTGATCCGCACCAGGTGGTAAGCCAGCTTGTGGGTGGCGGGCAGGCTGCGCAGCACCCGGCGGCCCACGTGGTCCAGGTAGCCGTTCACCAGGTCGGCAAACTCGGCCCGGTAGGCGTCGGTCACCTTGTGCAGGTCCTGGACGTAGAGCCACAGGTCGTTCTTCAGGGCCTTGCGCTGGTGCGCCCGGAGCAGCCTCGCCGTCGAGTGCGCCGCGATGAACTGGTCGATGTCGTTCATCGCGGTCATCCGGTCGCGCAGGTTGGCCACGCTGGTCCGGCTCTGCGTGATGGACAGCCGGCCCTGCGCGCGCTCGCGCCAGTAGTAGACGACGTCCGGGATCACGTCCACCGCCCGCGCCAGCACGTGCGCCTTGGTCATCAGCCGGAGGTCCTCCCAGACCACGCCCTCCGGGTAGGACAGCTGGTGCGCGTCCCAGAAGCTGCGCCTGAACAGCTTGTTCCAGACCGACACGTCGTACAGCAGCCGCGGCGTCTTGGTCACGTGCGTGCCGGTCTGCCTGCCCTTGAGCGCCAGCGAGTGCAGCGCCGACGGGGTGATCCCCTTCGGGCCCACGCGGTACACGGCGCCGCTGACGAAGTCCGAGCCCGACCGCTCCAGCGTGTGCAGAAGCAGCTCGTAAGCGTTGGCCGGCAGCACGTCGTCGCCGTCGACGAAGGCCAGGTACTCGCCGCGGGCGCGCTCCACGCCGCGGTTGCGTGCGCCCCCGGGTCCGCCGTGCTCCGGCTGCAGCAGCGTGAACCGCGGATCGGCGGCGGCCTTGGCCCGGGCGATCTCGGCGCTGTGGTCGGCGGAGGCGTCGTCGACCATGATCACTTCCAGGTCGGGATGAGTCTGCGCGGCGATCGAGTCCAGGCAGTCACCGAGGTCGTCCTCGTTGTTGAAGAACGCCACGACGACGCTGATCCTGGGGGTGGTCACGCTCGTTGTTCCTTTAGGTCGTCTAGGTCGTCTAGGTCGTCAGCCGGCGGCCGGGTCCCTTGAAGTCTCCCAGCCGAGCGCCACCGGGTCGTACACGCGCTCCACGTAGATCTGGTGCCAGAGCGAGAACACGACCAGCAGCCACACCTGCCTCCAGGTCACCTCGGGATCGTCGGACCGGAAGCGGCGCAGGATATCGAGCGCGGCGCCCTTGTCCAGCCACTGGCCGGTCTGCGCCGAGCGGACCACCTGCTCCGCGAAACCATACATGCCGCCGCGCAGCCAGTGGCCGAGCGGCACGGGGAAGCCCAGCTTGGCGCGTTCCGCGGCGGCCTGGGGCAGCAGTTCGCCGATGGCCTCGCGGAGGGCGAACTTGGTGGTGCCCGCGGCGGTCTTCTCCACCCGGGCCAGCCGCGCCGCCACCGCGAGCACCTCCCGGTCCAGGAACGGAGTGCGCAGCTCCAGGCCGTGCGCCATGGCCATCCGGTCGGCCTTGACCAGGATGTCGCCCGGCAGCCAGGTGTTGATGTCGATCAGCTGCATGGTCGCGACGTCGTCCAGGCCGGCGTCGGCGGCCTGCCGGTACACCGGGTCGGTCACGTCGAACTCGCTGCCGTTGGCCTGCCGGACCAGCAGGCTCGCCTCGTCGCCGCGGTACACGTAGGCGTTGCCGATGTACCGCCGTCGCAGCGGCGTCGAGGCCCGGTTGAGGAAGCCCTTGCCGCGGGCTCCGGCCGGCAGCTCGGAGGCGACCCGGCCGATCGTGCTGCGTCCCCAGCCGGGCAGCGCCCGGCCGGCCCGGACCACGCCCGGCTGGTGGTAGACGCCGTAGCCGCCGAACAGCTCGTCGGCGCCCTCGCCGGACAGCACCACCTTGACGTGCTTGCGCGCCTCCCGGGCCGCGAACCACAGCGGGATCGCGGCCGCGTCCGCCATCGGGTCGTCCAGCTGCCAGATGATCCTGGGCAGGCAGGCGAGGAACTCCTCCGGGCCGATCAGGTAGGGCACCGACTTCACCCCGAGCGCGGTCGCGGTGGCCATCGCCTCGTCGATCTCGCTGTAGCCCTCGCGGTCGAACCCGACGGTGAAGGTGAGCAGGTCGGGTACTGATTCGGCGGCGAGCGCGCAGATCGTGGCCGAGTCCACCCCGCCGGACAGGAACGCGCCGACCGGGACGTCGCTGCGCAGGTGCGCGGCCACCGAGTCGCGCAGCGCGGTCAGGATCTTGTCCGGGGTGCTCGACGACGGGGACCTGGCCGGCCGCAGCTCGGGACGCCAGTACCGGAACACGTCGACCCGGCCGCCCGGCCGGCCGATCAGCACGTGCCCGGGCGGCAGGGCCCGGGTGGGCGGCACCAGGGTGGCCGGCGCGGGCACGTACTGGAACGACAGGTAGCGGCGCAGCGCGTCCGGGTCGATCGCGGTCACCTCGCCCGGGCCGGCCAGCGCCTTGCGCTCGGAGGCGAACCTGAGCTGGGGCCCGGACCGGGGCCGCTGGCCGCCGGTGGTCAGCGCGTAGAAGAACGGCTTGATGCCGAACGGGTCACGCGCGCAGAACAGCTCCCGGTTGCGCCGGTCCCAGATGGCGAACGCGTACATGCCGCGGAGCTGCCGGACCACGTCCTTGCCCAGCCAGGCGTACATCTCGAGCAGCACCTCGGCCGCCGACCTGCTGCGCAGCCGGACGCCCCGGGCATGCAGCCGCTGGGCCAGCTCCACGTAGTTGTAGATCTCGCCGTCGAAGACCATCACGAACCGGCCGTCCGCGGACTGCATCGGCTGCGGCCGGCCGCCGAGGTGTCGATGATGGCCAGCCGCCGGAAGCCCAGGGCCAGGTGCTGGTCGGCGAAGAAGGCCTCGTCGTCAGGACCGCGGTGCGCAATGCGCATGGCGGCACGGCCCACCCACTCGGTGTCGGGCCCTGCTCCGTCTGCCAGGGCCAGGCAGCCGGTAATTCCGCACATGCGTGCCGCCAAAACGATCGGGGTACCTGAATACGTGCCCCGACCAGCCTACTTGGGCTGGAACCTGATCCCGCCGTCGAAGCGCACGACCTCGGCGTTCATGTAGTCGTTCTCGATCAGCGTCCGGACCAGGTGGCCGAATTCATCCGCCCGTCCCATCCGCTTGGGGAACACCACCGGGGCCACCAGCTTCGCCTTGAACTCCTCGGCCCCCTCGCGAGAACCCGTAGATCGGGGTGTCGATGATCCCGGGCAGATCGTGTTCACCCGGACCCCGATGGCGGCCAGGTCACGCGCGCCGGGCACGGTCATCCCGATGATGCCGCCCTTGGAGGCGGAGTACGCGATCTGGCCGGTCTGGCCCTCGATGCCCGCCACCGAGGAGGTGTTGACGACGACGCCGCGCTGGCCGTCGGCGTCGGCGGGCTCGGTCTTCGCCATGGCCGCGGCGGCGATCCGCATCAGGTTGAACGTCCCGATCAGGTTGACCGCGATGACCTTCTGGTAGCTGGCCAGGTCGTGCGGGGTGCCGTCGCGGCCCACGGTGCGCGACGCCCAGCCGATGCCCGCGCAGCTGACCGCGACCCGCAGCGGCTCCCCGGTGGCCACCGCGAGTGTCCACCGCGGCCTGCACCGATGCCTCGTCGGTCACGTCCGTGCGGGCGAACTGACCGCCGATCTCGTCCGCGACCTGCTTGCCGCGGTCCTCGTTCAGGTCGGCGACGACGACCGTGGCGCCCGACGCCGCGAGCACCCGCGCGGTCGCCTCGCCGAGCCCGCTCGCGCCGCCGGAAATGACCGCCGAAGTACCATTGAGCTCCATGTCCGGGAGCATACCCGGCGCGGTTTCCGCGCCATCGCCCCGGGGGCGGCTGATCCCGCTGCCGGGCGGGGCGGATACCCCGGTCCGTTCGAACTGAGATATACCTTTATGCCTCTGCCCTGGTGAGCTAGGGTCGAAGGCATGACCAAGCTGCGCGGGAACCCGTGGGCCGTCCTGGTCGTGGTGTCACTCGGTTTCTTTATGACGCTGCTTGACCTGACGATCGTCAACATTGCGATTCCCAATATGATCGACAAGCTGCACGCGTCCCTGGACGACGTGCTGTGGGTGCTCAACGCCTACGCGCTGGTGCTCGCCGTCCTGGTGATCACGGCCGGGCGGCTGGGGGACCTGCTGGGGCCGCGGACCATGTTCGCGGCCGGGATCACGGTGTTCACGGCCGCCTCGGCCGCGTGCGGCTTCGCGCCCGGCCCGGGCTGGCTGATCGGCTTCCGCGCGGTCCAGGGCCTGGGCGCGGCCATGCTGATGCCGCAGACGCTGGCCATCGTCACGATGACGTTCCCGCCGGAACGGCGCGGGGCCGCGTTCGGCGTCTGGGGCGCGGTGGCCGGCCTGGCCACGATCGCCGGCCCCACCCTGGGCGGGCTGCTCGTCACCGCCTTCGACTGGCGCTGGATCTTCTTCGTCAACCTGCCGATCGGGATCGCGGTCCTGTCGGTGACCTTCTTCATCATCCCGCGCTTCGAGCACGGGAGACGACACCGGTTCGACGTCCTCGGCGTGGGCCTGGCCAGCCTGGCCCTGCTGGCCATCTGCTACGGGCTGGTGGAGGGGCAGCGCTACGACTGGGGCACGGTCACCTCGTTCGTCACCATCCCGCTGATCATCGCCGCCGGGGTGGTGCTGCTCGCCGTGTTCCTCCTGGTGCAGAAGCTGCGCCAGGAGCGTGAGCCGCTCATCCCGTTCGCCCTGTTCCGCAACCGGAATTTCACGCTGATGAACTGGGTGTCCTGCACGCTGTCCATCGGGATGCTGGGCATCTTCTTGCCGTTGACCATCTACCTGCAGTCCGCTCTCGGCTTCTCCGCGCTCAAGGCGGGGCTGACCCTGGCGCCCGCCTCGGTGGTGATGATCTTCGTCGCGCCCTTCCTCGGCAAGCTCACCGACAAGACCGGCGGCAAGTACATCCTGATCTGCGGTCTCACCCTGTTCGCCGTGGGCATGGGCTGGGTCGTGCTGATCGCGACGCCGCATTCCGCCTGGTATGACTTCCTGCCCGCGCTGATCGTGGCGGGCCTGGGCATGGGCGGCACGTTCGCGCCGCTGACCACGGTGGCGATGCGCGAGGTCGACCCGCGGATGGCCGGCGCGGCGTCGGGCGTGCTGAACACCACCCGCCAGGTCGGTTCGGTCATCGGCACCGCCGCGGTGGGCGCGCTCCTGCAGAACCGGCTGGCCGCCTCGCTGACCAGCCAGGCCTCCATCCGGTCGGCCGGGCTGCCCGCGCCGGTCCGGGAGCATTTCGTCAGCGGGTTCCGGCAGTCCGCGGCCAGCGGAGTGCTCACCGGCGGCCCGGCGGGCTCCGCCCCGGGCGGTACGCCCGGGGTCCCGGCGGCGCTCGCGGCGCAGCTGCGCCGTCTCGCCGCCGAGGTCTTCAGCAACGGTTACGTGCTCGCGATGCGGTGGACCATGCTGATGCCGATCGCCGTCGTGGTCCTGGCCGCGGCCAGCTGCTTTGCCATCAAGAACAAGCCCGGCCAGGACCGTCCGGCGGCAGGCGAACAGGCCGGTCAGATGGCCGGGACCATCAGCTCGCCCGGCTCGTCGAGCTCCCTGGGGAACAATCCGGGCAGCTCGTCGGGCCCGGCCTCGTAGCGGGCGGCCTCGAACGGGAACCGGTCCGCGAACACGGGTTCCAGATCGGTGAGCCAGCAGGCGGGCTCGAGCTCGCGCGGATGGGAGAAGTGCGCCATCACCGCGAGCGTCCGCCCCGAGGCGATGACCTCGCCGAACAGCCGGCAGCGGCCTGCCGTCCAGGCTGGGCGCGTTCAGCAGCAGCTGGCCGGCCGGATGAGGGTTGAGCCGCATCCTGATCTCGTGCGCGGCGGCCCGCAGCCCGGCCTCGGGTGCGCCGCCGTCGATCATGTCCGCGAGCCGCCGCACGTCCGGCTCGGGCAGCATGTCCGGCTGGGGGAAGACGAGCCGGTAGATCGGGTCATCGGGGGCGGCCTCCCAGTCGATCAGGTGCTCCACCACGTACGAGTTCGTCCGGAACGGAAGCACGGTCGCCACCGCCCGCACCGCCAGCCGCTCGTCCGGCGGCAACCCGGCCCGCCGGACGAGCGTGTCCAGGTGTTTCGCCGAATAGGCGCGGAAACCGCGACCCGCTGACCGCGCCGTCGGTACTTCTGGCTGGATGTCAGTCATGCCCTCTCCTCCGTTTGGCGCGTTGCGTGGCCGATACGCCCGCGAAACGCGCAAAAGCAGCAAAGACATCCGCTCCCCAGCGGTTCCCCCCGCTTGCCCGCGTCCCCCCGAACGCCGGGCAGAAACTACTCCCATGCTGAATACGTACTGGCAGCCTCGATGGTTCCGGTTTCTCCTTCCGCTATTGCGCCGTTGAGACAATTACCATGATTCGCAGGAAGTATCTCACAGCAATTTCCAAGACCATGATTTGGGCAGATAGCCCCATTCTGCGTATTTCTAGCCGTACAATGCCGCGGCCCGGCGCCGGCCGGCCGGGTGAGGCCAAGGGCCGGGCCCGCCGGGGTTTCCCGCCAGGGCCATAATGGGGCCACCACACCGGCTGGAGAAGGTTGAGGGGCACAGCAAGGATGAGACGCCATCGGCGGCCGCGCACCCCGGTGATCCGCTGAGTACCGCGCCGGACGGCCCGGACCGGCGGTCCCCGGCGCGGGACACCGAGGCCCAGCCGGGACACGCGGGAGATCCGGGCCGCGCGGGAGGTCCCGGGCGCCCCGCGGACGGCGCCGCGCGGCCGGGGCGCGCACCGCGCCCGGTGATCGCGGTCGACGCCATGGGCGGGGATCACGCCCCCGACGCGATCGTGGCCGGAGCGCTCGCGGCTCAGCGCGAGCACGGCGTCCGGGTCCTGCTGACCGGGCCGCTCGCCCGGCTGCGCCAGGTGCTCGGCGGGATGGGCGCCATCGACGAGATCCAGGTGGTGCCGGCCGAGGACGACCTGGCGATGGATGAGGGCGCGCTGGCCAGCCTGCGCCGCCCGCGGTCGAGCGTGGCGGTGGCGTGCCAGCTGGTCCGGCGCGGCGACGCGGCCGCCGTGGTGTCGGCCGGGTCCACCGGCGGCATCGTGGCGACCTCGCGGCTGCGGCTGCGGTCACTTCCCGGCGTGGAGCGGCCCGGGCTCGCCGTGGTGCTGCCGACCCATCCCGGCCGCACCGTGCTCATCGACGCGGGCGCGACCGCCGATCCCAAGCCGGAGATGCTCGTCCAGTTCGGCCAGCTCGGCGTGGCTTACGCGCAGACCGCGCTGGGGGTGAGCGCTCCCCGCGTGGGGCTGCTGACGATCGGCGCCGAACCGGGCAAGGGAAACAAGTTCACCCGGCGAGCGCACGAGCTGCTGGCCAGCGACCCGCCGCACGGCGCCCTCCCGCTGAGCTTCGCGGGCAACGTGGAGGGCGGCGACCTGCTGGCGGGCGAGGTCGACGTGATCGTGACCGACGGCTTCACCGGGAACGTGGCGCTGAAGACGCTGGAGGGCTCGGTCCGGTTCGCCATCGCCGAGCTGCGCGCCGCGGTGACGGCCACGCGGACTGCCCGCATGGGCGCGTTCCTGCAGCGCCGCGGGCTGCGCGAACTCGCCGCGCGGCTGGACGCGGAGAGCTATGGCGGAGCCGTCCTGCTCGGCCTGGGCGGGACGGTGGTGATCGCGCACGGCGCGAGCACCGCCCGCGCCGTCACCTCCGCGTGCCTGCTCGCGGCCGACCTGGCCCGCGCCGAGATCACGGAGAAGATCACCCAGCGGCTCGGCCGGCCGGCCGGCCGCGGCGGCCACTTCCTGCGCCGCCAGTTATCCCGCACCGCCTATAGGCTTGGGGTATGGCCGATCCACAGCAGGTTCTCGCACAGCGGGTGCACGACGCCATCGTCGCGTCGTTCGGCCCTGACTACGGCGATGCCGACCCGCTGATCCGGCCGTCTTCGTTCGCGGACTTCCAGGCCAACGTGGCGCTGCCGCTCGGCAAGCGGCTCCGCCGTCCGCCCCGGGAGGTGGCCGGCGAGCTGGCCGCCCGGCTGGATGTCACGGACATGTGCGCCGAGCCGGAGGTCAGCGGGCCCGGCTTCATCAACTTCACACTGCGCGACGACTGGATCGCCGCCCAGGCCTCGCTGATGCTCAACGACCCCAGGCTCGGGCTCGCGCCGGTGACCAGCCCGCAGACGGTGGTGGTGGAGTACTCCTCGCCGAACGTGGCCAAGGAGATGCACGTCGGGCACTTGCGCACCACGATCGTCGGCGACGCTATCGCCCGCGTCCTGGAGTTCGCCGGGCACCGGGTGATCAGGGACAACCACGTCGGCGACTGGGGAACCCAGTTCGGCATGCTCATCGAGTACCTGCTCGACGTCGGCGAGGACTCCGCCGAAGCCGGGCTGCTGCGCACCGACCCGAACGCCTTCTACCAGGCGGCCCGGCGCATTTTCGACAGTGACCCAGGATTCGCCGAGCGCGCGCGCAAGCGGGTCGTGGACCTGCAGGGCGGTGATCCGGGCACGCTGCAGCTGTGGCAGGAGATTGTCGACCTCTCCCTGGACTACCTGCATCGCATCTACGGCCGTCTCGGCGTGACGCTCACCGACGACGACATCAAGGGCGAGAGCTTCTACAACCACCTGCTCGCCGACACGGCGGCTCGGCTGGAGGAAAAAGGCATCGCGGTCTACAGCGACGGCGCGCTCTGCGCGTTCCCGCCGGGCTTCACCGGCCGCGAGGGCAGGCCGTTGCCCGTCATCATCCGCAAGAGCGACGGCGGCTACAACTACTCCACCACCGATCTGGCCACCATCCGGTACCGCGTCGACGTGCTCCACATCGACCGGGCGATCTACGTGGTCGGGTCGGATCAGGCGCTGCACTTCCAGATGGTGTTCGCGGTCGCCATCCAGGCGGGCTGGATACCCGCGGGCACCCGCTTCGAGCATGCCCAGATAGGCCTGGTCCTCGGCCCGGACGGCAACCGGCTCCGGACGAGGTCCGGAGACAACGTCCAGCTCAGCGACCTGCTGCAGGAGGCCGTCGACCGCGCGCGCGGCATCCTGGTCGAGCTCGACGCCGCGGCACGTTTCGATCCCGCCGAGCTTGACGCGATCGCCGAGGCCGTCGGTATCGGCGCGGTCAAGTACGCCGACCTGTCGACCGCGCGGGAAAGCGCGTACGTCTTCGACTGGGATCGGATGATTTCGTTCCGCGGCAACACCGGCCCCTACCTGCAGTACGCGACCGCGCGGATCCGGTCGATCTTCCGCCGCGCCGACGGGGAGGCGGCCGCGAGCGCGGCGTACCCGGGCACGGGGACTGCGGAGGGCGGGGCGGCCGGGATAGCGATCACCGCGGGTCCCGAGCGCGCGCTCGCGCTGAAGCTGCTCGGCTTCGGCGCGGTCCTCACCGGCGTCGGCGAGACCGCCGAGCCGCACCGCCTGTGCGCCTACCTGTTCGACGTGGCCAGCTTGTTCACCACGTTCTACGAGGAGTGCCCGGTGCTCAAGGCGGAGCCCGCGTCGCTGCGGGCCAGCCGGCTCGCCCTCTGCGCGCTCACCCTCGACGTGCTGACCCTGGGCCTGACCCTGCTCGGGGTGCCCATCCCGGAGCGGATGTAACCGGGAGCTGAACTCAGCCAGCGCCCGCCGGGTCATCCCGGCGGGCGCTGGCGTGAGCATGTGAACTCACGAACGTACTGCTTACGTGGCGCGCGGATTCCACGTCGGCGGCCGGCCGATCGGGCAATCTCGACCCATGGATACGGACGGGCCGTCCATCGGCTACCCAGCACCCACCAGGCCCGAGAAGTCTTACCTGGACGCGCGAAGCGGGCGCGCCGTCCACGAAAGACAGAACCACCGAACAAGGAGGCATCCATGAGGGCCCGCGATCGGCGTTACGGGAAGAGCCACGTCAAGACCCGGATCGGCATTGCGACCGCCATACTGGCCGGCGGCGCAGTGGCGGCGGGCGCGGCACTGGCCGCGAACCACGGGGCCGCGGCCACGGTCACCTCGGCCGCCGCCTACTCATCTCGCGCCGGCAATGAGGGAACCATCCTCAGCTCGGCCATGAGCAGCTGGAACGGATCCCGGCAGAGCTCCTACGCGCAGCTCTCCCGGCTCACCCAGGCGCGCCAGTTCAGCCAGGCCAGGCACCAGGGCAAGACGCTCGCCATCCAGCGCGGCATCGTGGTCCTGGCCACGAAGAAGTTCCTGATCCTGCGGTCGTCCAACGGCTCGCTGCACCTGTGGCTGCTGTCCGGCAAGACGAAGTTCCAGAACGTCGCGAACTCGATGGCCGGCACGCGGGCGCTGACCGCGAGCACCAGCGCGGCGCGGCAGGCGATGGGGTCGGGCAACATGACCCCCGCGACGTCGCTGCTGGCCGGCAGTCCGACCACGGCCGCCGCCATGCTGACACCGACGCCGGCCGCGCAGACCGTCACCGTCCATGTGGCCAACACCAACCTCACCGTGACGGTCACCGTGACCAGGTCCATGGCGACGGTGTCCCAGACCGCGACCATGCCGCAGGCGGCCATGCCGACCCGGAACCCGGTCACCTTCACCCAGAACGCCTGGCAGGCCACGCACGCGCTCGCCCGCGGTGACCTGGCGCTGGTGGCCGGCACCCGGTCGCACTGGACGCTGCACGCTCAGCTGGTCCTGTTCACCCCGCTGAGCACCGCCACCGCCGGCAAGGCGGCCGCCGGCACCGGCGCGACGCCGGTGGTCACGCCGACCGCGGTGGCGACCCACTGGTGAGTCCGCCCGGCCAGCCCCTCGTGGTGTCATCGTCGCCGGCGCACCCGCGTTCCGCGCGGGTGCGCCGGCACCACCCCTCAAGCCCCTCAAGCCCCTCAAGTCCCCAGACCCATGCGGAGGACGCTCGCCGGGCGCGGGCTGCCGAGCCCGCGCCGGCCGTGACGGACGCTCAGCCGCGCGTGCTGCGCTGCGGCGACCTGGTGCTCGACGAGTCCCGGTGGACGGTGCACCGGGCGGGAACGCTGGTGGACCTGTCCCCGACCGAGTTCCGGCTGCTCGCCTGCCTGCTGCGGGACCAGGGCAGCGTGCTGACCAGGGCCGAGCTGCTGGAGCGGGTGTGGGGCCCCGGCTACACCGGCCAGCCCCAGGTGGTGGAGACCTACGTCAGCTACCTGCGCCGCAAGCTCCGCCGGCTCGGGCCGCCGCTCATCCACACCCGCCGCGGCGTGGGCTACCTGCTCCGCCACCCCGCCCCAGCCGGGCCCAACCCGGACGGGCGCGAGCCGCAGGGGCCGGGACTGAAGCTCAGCTGAGGGTGGAGGCGATGACGAGCGGGGTGCCCCGGCCCAGGAAGAAGACACCCGGGTAGCCGGCGGTATGGAAGCCGGCATTGGGATTACCCCGCAACCTCGAGTGCTCGATCCGCAGCGTGCCGGTCCTGTCGTTGCTGACGAAGAACACCGCCCCGCCGCCTTCCCGGGCGCTGTTGCCCGTGATGACCGTGCCGTCGATCGTCACCGTGTAGCTGTCTCCGTCGGTGTAGATGGCTCCGCCGCTGCCGCCTCCCGCCGTGCCCGCCCGGGCCGGATTGGCGCCCCGGCCGATCGCCCGGTTACCCGTCATGGTGCTGCCCTGGATCACCCAGGAGACTCCGATACTGCTCAGGGCGCCGCCGTTGGAGCACACGCCACCGGTGAAGGTGGTCCGCACGATGTAGACGGGGCGGTTCTGGTACTGGCTCAGCACCCGGATCGCCGCCCCGCCCAGGTCCGGGCCGCTGGCATCACAGCGGTTACCGGTGAAGTGCGAGTCGACGACCTTCAGCTGGCCGCCGCGGTCGAAGATGGCCCCGCCGCCCCCGCCGTCGAAGAGCTGCCCGGCGGAGTTGCCATCCGCGAACGTCATGTCCTGCACGACCAGGAGGGGACTGGACTGATCCTGGCAATGCGACGTCGTCCACGTCTGAGCCGGGTCGCAGGTGTCCATGTACAGGATCCGCCGGACGCCGCCGCCGCTCAGCGTCACCAGGCCGCCGCCGTCGAGGACGACCCGGGCGCTGGTATTGCGGATCTTGGCGGTGGCCTTCATCACGATGGTCACCGGACGCGGACCGCAGGAGAACGTGATCACCCCGCCCGCGGCGACCGCGCGGACCACGGCCCGCGAGGTGCAGCTGGCCGGGGTGCCGTGGCCGATAACGTGGTCGGGATGGGCGGTGCTGACCGCCGGCGCCGAGGGCCGGCCGCTTGGCTGCCGGTCCGGGGTGCCGTCGTCGCCCCGGCCGCGGGCGCGCCCTGATGCTTCCGGCGGCCGGGGCCCGGCTGAGAACTATGGCCGGGAGCCAGGTGCGATGACGAGGGCGCGGAGCTGGGCAGCACGACCTCCCGGGTGGTCGGGGGAGCCGTACCGGAAGCACCGCTAGCGGTCCCGCACGCCGCCAGGGCGACCGCTGACGTCAGCGTCGTCGTCAGGACACCGATCTTGCTGGCGAGTCGCATAGGGTCAGACGGTAGCAACGTGACGTTTGGTGAGAGCCGTTTTCACCCACACGGCCGAGACGTAATAACTCTCGCGGGAGCCGGCAGCGCCGAGGGAACCCGGGCCGAGGGAACCCGGCTAGACCCGCTCGATGATGGTGGCGTTGGCCTGGCCCCCGCCCTCGCACATGGTCTGCAGGCCGAACCGGCCCCCGGTGCGCTGCAGCTCGTGGACGAGCTTGGTCATCAGGATCGACCCGGTCGCCCCGAGCGGGTGCCCGAGCGCGATGGCCCCGCCGTTCGGGTTGGCCCGGTCGAGCGACGCCCCGGTGTCCTGCGACCAGGCCAGCAGGACGGGTGCGAACGCCTCGTTGACCTCGAACACGTCGATGTCGCCCGCCTTCAACCCGGCCCGGTCAAGCGCCTTCCTGGTCGCCTCGATCGGGCCGGTCAGCATCAGCACCGGGTCGGAGCCGACCACGGCCAGCGTGTGCACCCGGGCCAGCGGGATCAGGCCGTGCCGCCGCAGCGCCGCCTCGGACGCGATGAGCAGCGCGCCGGCCCCGTCCGAGATCTGGGAGGAGACCGCCGCGGTGATCTCCCAGTCCGGGCGGAGCGGGGCGAGCCCGGCCATCTTCTCCAGCGACGTGTCCCGGCGCGGGCCCTCGTCCTGGCTGAAGCCGTCCAGCGGCACTATCTGGGACTCGAACCGGCCCTCGTCGATGGCGCGGACCGCGCGCTGATGGCTCTCCAGGGCGAACTCCTCGAGCTGGCTCCGCTTGAGGCCCCACTGCTCGCAGATCAGCTGGGCGCCGCGGAACTGGGAGATCTCCTGGTCGCCGTAGCGCTCCCGCCAGCCGTTACCGAACGGGACCGGCATGCCCGCCTGCACGGCCAGGGTGACGGTCGAGCCCATGGTGACGATGCTCATGCTCTCCACGCCGGCCGCGACCACCAGGTCCTGCGTGCCGGACATCACCGCCTGGGCGGCGAAGTGGACCGCCTGCTGGGACGACCCGCACTGCCGGTCGACGGTGACGCCGGGCACGCTCTCCGGCAGGCCCGCCGACAGCCAGGCGTTCCTGGCGATGTCGAAGGTCTGCGGGCCGATCTGCGAGACGCACCCCATGATCACGTCGTCGACCGCGGCGGGATCGATCCCGGTCCGGTCCACCAGCCCGCGCAGGGCGTGCGCCCCGAGGTCGACCGGGTTAACCCCGGCCAGGGACCCGTTCCGCTTGCCGATCGCAGTGCGCACCGCACCGGCTATGAACGCTTCCGCCATCACGGCCTCCGTCCGCAGGCTCCCGGGTCCGGCCTGTCCTGGCTGACCCGTTTTCCGGCTCTCCGCTCCCGGTCCTCACGGTACATCGTCTCGCGCCCGGGAACCGAATGCCGTAGGCTCGGAGCGGGTTCGCAGAACCGCAGGTTCAGGAGGAGGGTATGGACGGACTCATCTTGCTGGTGCTCATCGGGGCCATAGTGGCCTTCGGTTGGACCCGCCTGCGTGGCAAGATGAAGCTGAGCGTGTCGCGCAAGAACTGGCTGGGGCCGATCGTGGTCGTCGTCCTCGTCGGGCTCCTGATGTGGGTGACGCACTCCGGCCACTGACCCGGTGGCTCCCGTCCCGGGACGCCTAGCCCCGGCCGCCGCTGCGCGGCATCTCGAACCAGACCGCCTTGCCCTCCGGGGTCGGCCTGGATCCCCACCGGGTCGCCAGCTGTTCGACCAGGTAGAGGCCGCGGCCGCCTTCGTCGGTTTCCCCCGCGGTGCGGATCCGGGGCAGCCTGAGGTCGGGATCGAAGACCTCCACCCACACTGCGGATGCGCCGCGCCTCAGCCGCAGCCGGAACTCCCTGGCGACCGCGGAGGCGCGCGGCGGCCCGTCGACCCAGGCCGGGACGGCGCCTCCTCCAGGGACGGGTGCGGCCGGCGACCGTCCGGACGGGCCCGCGGGCGCGCCCACCGGCGTCGGCATGATCAGCGGCTCCATCTCCAGGTCCAGGTCACGGCCGGGACTGGGGGTGATCGAGGCGTGCAGGACGGCGTTGGTGACCACCTCGGAGACCAGCAGGCAGGCGAGCTCGACCTGGCCGGAGTCCATGCCCCAGGACCGGAAGGTCTGCGCGGCCAGCCGTCTGGCCTCGGAGACCATGATCGGCTCGGCCGGGAACGTGCGCTCGGTCGAGGCGAGCTCTGACGGGGAGGACTGCACCACCAGGATGGCCATGTCGTCGTCGATGTCCCCGGGCACCGCGTTCTCGGCCGCGGTGGCCACCGCGTCGGCGTCTCCGCTGGCCGCGGCCGCGCGGACCGCGTGCTGCAGCATCTGGACGGCCTCGGCCTCGGTGTAGTGGCCCGAGCCGTCGGCGCGGGTCCGCCGGTCGGTCAGGCCGTCGGTGAAGAACACCAGGGTGGCCCCGGACGGCATCCCGATCGTCTGCTCCCGGTAGATGGGCAGCCCCCTGATGCCCTTGCCGCGCACGCCGAGCAGGACGCCCTTGTGCAGGAACTCGAGCTGCCCCACCTGCCCGGCGCTGATCAGCAGCGGGGCGTCGTGGCCGGCGTTCGCGAAGGTCAGTTCCCTGGACCACGCGTCGTAGATCATGTAGATGCAGCTGGCGGTGGGCGAGTCCCCGGCCGCCATCCCGTTCTCGTCGGCGGGGGTGAGCGCGCGGCACCATTCGTCGAGCTTGCGCATGATGTCCGCGGGGGACTTCTCGTCCTGCGCGAACGCCCGCAGGGCGGCGCGCAGCTGGCCCATGATCGCCGCGGCCCGCGCCCCCCGGCCCTCGACGTCGCCGATGACGATCCCGACCCGCCCGGCGGCTAGCGGGATGATGTCGTACCAGTCGCCTCCCACCTGCGTCTGGATCCCCTGGCCCTGCGTCTCGAGCGGCTTGGCGGGCACGTAGCGGCAGGATACCTTCAGTCCGTCCAGGTCCGGGATCGCCTGCGGCAGCAGGCTTTTCTGGAAGGCCAGCGCGGTCTGCCGCTCGGTCTCGAACAGCATCGCGTTGTCGATCGCGATGGCCACCCGGCTGGCGATGGCGCCGATCAGGTCGCGGTCGGGCGCGTCGTAGTGGTGCTCGTCCCGTTCGGTGAGCCTGGACAGGGCCAGGCTCATCACGCCGAGGAGCTCGCCCCTGGCGTAGAGCGGCGCGGCGATCACCGAGGTCAGCCCGGCCTCGTGGGCCGCCGCCATGCTCTCCGGGCTGGGCGCGGGATAGTACTCGCTGTCCAGGTCGTTGATGGCGATCGTGTCGAGGCGCGCCATCGCCTGCTGGCAGAAGTGGCCGTCCGGGTAGTGGATCTGCTCGCCCACCTGGGCCCAGGTGCCCGGCGGGGGCACCCAGTCGCTCGCGTGCTTCATGGCGCGGCGGATGAGCTGGTTGCCCTGGAACAGGTCGATGAAGCAGTGGTCGGCGAACTGGGGGACCAGGATCTCCGCCACGTGCTTGAGCGTGGTGCCGATCTCCAGCGAGCCGGCCAGCCGCTCGCCCACCCGCTCGAGCAGGGCGATCCTGTTCTGCTGTCCCTGCTCGTGGCGCCGGCCGGCCGGCCGGGCCAGGATCACCATGCCGTCGATGTCACCGCCGGGGTGACGCAGCGGCACGGCGATGCCCCGGACGAGGGTGCGGGACCCGTCGCCGCGCACGCTCTCGAACGTTCCCTCCCAGGACCGGCCGCGCAGCACCAGACCGGCCAGGTCATCGGCCTTGCGCACGCCGTCGTCGGCGAACAGGCCCAGGGACACCACGGGGCAGCCGGCCAGCCGGGCCAGATCGCCGGGAATCCGGAGCATCCGGGCCGCGAACTCGTTGACGTAGAGGAGATTGCCGAGCCGGTCGGTGACCACGACGCCTATGTCGGCGTGGCCGAGGACCAGGGCGGCCGGAAGGTATGCGTCGGAAACCCCTTCACCCCAGCCCGTCACGCTCGCGCTCCCCGACCCAGGTAGCGTTGCCGACCGACATGATCACGCTCCGGCCACCGTCTGACACCGGCTGCTAATGGACACGAAAATGTGCCCGGCGATGTGACTGGGGAGTTCGGTCGAGATGGCGTCCGTCGAGTCGCCGGCTGTCACGCGCACACCATCGTCGGCTGCCATGAGAATCACCTCGCGTCCGGGTTGTATCCCGGCGCGCTTGAGTTTAAGCATCAAAACAAGATCGCTCTGAATTTGTTCTCCAATTCGGCGGATGACCACTCGCGTGTCGTCCGCGGATGCGATCTTTGTCAGCGCCTCGCCCGCCTCATTCGTGGCCGCCTCCACCCGGTCGAGCGCCTCCGCGGGCAGCCCGAGTTCGGCCAGGCCGGGAATGAGATTGCCGTGCGGGCAGTGAACCGGGTAGCCGAGCAGCTCGAGCAGGCGCCGCTCCACGCTCTCCGAGATTACGTGCTCCCAGCGGCACGCCTCGATGTGCACCTCCTCCCACGGCAGCTCGATGATCCCTACCAGCAGGCATTCGGCCAGCCTGTGCTTGCGCATCACCCTGGTGGCGAGCGTCCGGCCGGTATCGCTCAGCGTGAGGTGCCGGTCCCCGGCCACGTGCACCAGCCCGTCCCGTTCCATCCTGGCCACCGTCTGGCTGACGGTCGGGCCGCTCTGCGCCAGCCGCTCGGCGATGCGTGCACGCAGCGGGACGACGCCCTCCTCTTCGAGTTCGAAGATGGTGCGGAGGTACATCTCCGTCGTGTCTATGAGCCCCTGGGCTGTCAACTCCTCATCCTCCTGCTTGTGATGCTATGCCGCAGAGGCGAGAAGATGGTCCCTCAATCCCGGAGAGGTTGACGGGATAGCGGCCGAACGGGTGGCAGGAGCTGTCTTTCCGCACGCTGGCGCGGCGTCAGGGGGACAAGCGATCGACCGCCCAGCGGTCATCGACGCGCCGGTAGCGCAGCCGGTCATGCAACCGGAACGTGCCAGCCTGCCAGAACTCCACCGCGTCGGGTTCAAGGAGATACCCGCCCCAGAAGCCGGGCATCGGAACCTGCCCGGGCTCCGGCCAGCGTCGCTCCAGCTCGGCAACACGGTCATCCAGAACAGCCCGCGACGCGATCACCGTCGACTGCCTGCTGGCCCACGCCCCGATCTGGGAAAGCCGGGGCCTCGACCGGTAGTACGGCTCGCTCTCGGCCTGCGACAGCTCGCGGACCTTGCCCTCCACGATCACCTGGCGCTCGATGCCGTACCACGGGAACACCAGGCAGGCCGCCGGATTCCCGGCGAGTTCCCTGCCCTTGCGCGAGGTGCGGTTGCTGTAGAAGGTGAATCCGGTCCGGTCATGAGCCTTCAGCAGCACGGTGCGGGCACGCGGCCGGCCCTCCGCGGTGACGGTGGACAACACCATCGCCGTCGGCTCCGGCATATCCGACGCGAGCGCGTCATCCATCCACCGGGCAAACTGCGTCATCGGCTCGCCGGCTATCTGATCCTCGGACAAGCGACGCGGAACTGGCGCGGCCGGCCTGGGCGTCATGGGAGTTTCTTTCCGTAGTCCATGTGTAATGATCCGTCGCGGGTCAGCGAACTCGAGTGAACTCTAGTGCCATATCGGGCCGCGCCCTACCCTGCCCACTCCTTCAGGTTCGCTCGTCCATACACTCACATACACAAGCAGCCGTGAGAAGCCTCTGACACCCTCTGCGGACGAGAGGAAGGACCGATGTCGGACTTCAAGCCAGGACTTGAAGGCGTCATCGCCTTCGAGACGGAAATCGCCGAGCCGGACAAAGAGGGCGGTGCGCTCAGGTATCGCGGAGTTGACATCGAGGAACTGGTCGGCCATGTCTCCTACGGGCATGTCTGGGGCCTGCTGGTGGACAACGCGTTCGCGCCCGGGCTGCCGCCGGCCGAGCCGTACCCGATCCCGGTTCATTCCGGCGATATCCGGGTCGACGTGCAGAGCGCCCTGGCCATGCTCGCGCCCGCCTGGGGGCTGCGCCAGCTCCTCGACATCAGCGACGAGCAGGCGCGCGAGGACCTTGCCCGCGCCTCGGTGATGGCGCTGTCCTTCGTGGCCCAGGCGGCCCGCGGCGTCGGGCTGCCCATGGTGCCGCAGCGCCTGGTGGACCAGGCCGCGACGATCACCGAGCGGTTCATGATCCGCTGGCGCGGCGAGCCCGACCCGCGGCACGTCAAGGCGGTGGACGCGTACTGGACGTCGGCGGCCGAGCACGGCATGAACGCCTCCACCTTCACCGCCCGGGTGATCGCGTCGACCGGCGCCGACGTGGCCGCTGCCCTGTCCGGGGCGGTCGGCGCGATGTCCGGCCCGCTGCACGGCGGCGCGCCGGCCCGCGTTCTCGGCATGATCGAGGAGGTCGAGCGGACCGGGGACGCCGAAGGATACGTGGCCTCCGTGCTGGACCGGGGCGAGCGGCTGATGGGGTTCGGGCACCGGGTGTACCGGGCCGAGGACCCCCGCGCCCGGGTGCTCCGCCGGACGGCCAAGGAGCTGGGCGCGCCGCGTTACGAGGTCGCGCTGGCCCTGGAGAAGGCGGCCCTGGCCGAGCTGAGGGCGCGGCGCCCGGACCGGGTGCTGGAGACCAACGTGGAGTTCTGGGCGGCCATCGTGCTGGACTTCGCCGAGGTGCCGGCGCACATGTTCACCTCGATGTTCACCTGCGCGCGTACCGCGGGCTGGGCGGCCCACATCATGGAGCAGAAGCGCACCGGCCGGCTGGTCCGGCCGGCCGCCAGGTACATCGGCCCCCCGGTGCGGCCGGTCCGCGACGTCCCCGGCGCGGGCGAGGTGCTCGACCGGCAGGTGTTAGGGGCCGCCGGTAGGCTGCGGCCATGAGCAACCTCGTGATCCCGGCGCAGCTCAAGCCCGCCGACGGCAGGTTCGGCAGCGGTCCGGCCAGGATCCGCCCGGCGCAGCTGGCCGCGCTCGCGGACTCGGGCGCCGCCTACCTGGGCACGTCGCACCGCCAGCCGCCGGTCAGGTCGCTGGTGCGGCGGATCCGGGTCGGCCTGGCCGAGCTTTTCGGCTTGCCGGCCGACTACACCGTGGCGCTCGGCAACGGCGGCACCAGCGCGTTCTGGGAGATGGCCACGTTCGGCCTGATCCGCGAGCACTCCCAGCACCTGAGTTTCGGCGAGTTCTCCGCTAGGTTCGCGGCGCTGGCCGCCCGCGCGCCCTGGCTGTCCGAGCCGGACGTGATCGAGTCCGCCCCGGGCAGCCACCCGGCGGCCAGTGCCGACCCGCGGGCGGACGCCTACGCGCTGACCCACAATGAGACCTCGACGGGCGTGGCAATGCCGGTGCACCGGGTCCCGGGTGCCGACCCGGGGTCGCTGATCCTGGTCGACGCGACCAGCGCCGCGGCCGGGCTTCCGGTGCGGGCCGGCGAGTTCGACGTGTACTACTTCGCCCCGCAGAAGGGCCTCGGCTCGGACGGCGGCCTCTGGATCGCCCTGATGTCGCCGGCCGCCGTGGCGCGGGTGCACGAGATCGCCGCGGGCGGACGGTACATCCCCGACTTCCTCTCGCTGCGGATCGCGCTCGAGAACTCGGCCAAGGACCAGACCTACAACACGCCCGCGGTGGCGACCTTGTTCCTGCTGGCCGAACAGATCGACTGGATGCTCGGGCACGGCGGCCTGCCCTGGACCACGGCCCGGACCGCGCGCTCGGCTGCCATACTGTATACGTGGGCGGAGAAGACGGCCTTCGCGGATCCGTTCGTCGCCGATGCCGCGCAGCGTTCGCGGGTCGTGGGCACGATTGACATCACGGGCGGGCTAGCCGCTGACGACATTGCGGCGACCCTGCGGGCGAACGGGATCGTGGACACGGAGTCCTACCGGAAGCTGGGCCGCAACCAGCTGCGCATCGGCATGTTCCCCGCGGTCGAGCCGGCCGACGTGGAGGCGCTGACCGCCTGCATCGACTACGTAGCCGAACGCCTCGGCCGCTGACCGGGGAGGCGGCTAACGGATGACAGCGTACGAACGACGAGATCCGAGGTCGAAGGGTTGGGTCATGGGTGATGACGCGCACCGGGCGGACGTGCTGAGCGGGCCCGCGCACTCCTCGCGGACCGGTTTAGACTCCAGGACCAGCCCGGCACGGGAGGGGATCGAGCGGCCCGGACGACCGGCTGCGGCTCCGGGAGAACTCATGCGGCTGTTTGTGGCCATCGCGCCGCCTCCGGCGGTGCTCGATGAGCTCGACGCCCTGGTCGAGCCGCTCCGCGCCAGCCGGCTCGACCTGCGCTGGACCAGCCGGGAGGCGTGGCACGTGACCCTGGCCTTCCTCGGCCAGGTCGACGAGGCAGCGGTGGCCAGGCTGCTGCCGCGGCTCGAGCGGGCCGCCGGGGGGCATCAGCAGGCACGGCTCGCCTTCGCGGGCGCGGGCGCCTTCCCCGCCGCCACCCGGGCCAACGTGCTGTGGAGCGGCCTGTCCGGGGACCGCCGGGCGCTGGCGCGGCTGGCCGAATCCGTCGCGGCCGGCGCCAGCCGCGCGGGCGCTCCCCCGCCGGGCAAGCGGCGCCGGTTCCAGCCGCACCTGACCCTGGCCCGGTGCCGGACGCCCGCCGACGTCACCGAGCTGGTGGCCGCGCTGGACGGCTACCAGGGGCAGCCGTGGACCGCGGACCGCGTGCACCTGGTCCGCAGCCGGCTGGGCGCGACCGAGCACCCGCGGTACACCTCGCTGGCGAACTGGCCGCTGCGCCCGCCGCCGGATACCGGGCCGGACACCGGGCCGGACACTGGGCAGGCCTCGGGCGGGCCGGTCACGACGACTGGCTGAGCTTCTCCAGGATCGGCACCGCCGCCCGGAGCGTGGCGCGCTCCTCGGCGGTCAGCTCGGCCAGCCGCCGGGCCAGCCACGCGTCCTTCCGCCGCCGGACGCGCTGGACGACCGCCCGGCCTTCCTCGGTGACGGTGAGGATCACCTGGCGCCGGTCAGTCGGATGCGGCGAGCGGAGCACCAGGTTGCGCTCCTCGAGCACTGCGATGACGCGGGTCATCGACGGCGGCTGCACCTTCTCGTGCTCGGCAAGCTCGCCCGGGGTCATGGCCTGGTGCACTTCCAGGGCGGACAGCGCAGCCAGCTGGGTCTCGGAGAGCACCGCCTCGGTCATGCCCGACGTGGTGCGCTGCGCTCGCAGGCGCCGCGCCAGCCTGCTCACGGAGATCCGGAGAGCCGTGGCCAGCCCGGCATCGGTCCTGGTCCGCGTTGCTGTCATCGTCGGTTACCTTCGTCGGCAGGCCTGAGGCGTGGACTAAGTACATCACGGTTACGAGCCTGGTCGTAGCCTGGAGGGGTTGGAACGGGGAAGAAGGGCTGGACGGGATGAAGCTGACCCGCGAGCGGGCCGCGCGGCCCGCGCCGCCGCCGCCGCTCGAGGCGAACGACCAGGTGGTGATCTGGGCCGGGACGGCCGGATGGGCGGTCGCGCTCGTGGTCCTGCTCATCATCCGCGACAGCCTCCCGGCCGGTCAGCGCTGGTGGATCTGGACCTGCGTGTGCGGCGTGGTGTTCGGGCTCTTCGCGTCCTGGTACGTGCCACGGCTGAAGCGCGGCCGGGCGCGCGCCGCGTCCCAGAGGGGGGAAAAGGCGGAAGGGGGAGAAAGGGATCAGTCGGCGCCACGGGACAGCGGCTCGAACACGGTCTCCTCCACCGAGACCCCGGGCAGGTCGACGAGGTCGTAGCCGAGCTCGTCGATGACCGGTGCCACGGTGCGGGCGGCCACCGCGTCGGCCATGGACTCCGAGTGCGCCCCGCAGCCATGGTCGGCCGACACGACCCGGCCGTCGTCCGGCGCGTACGCGTTCGCGCAGGCGCCGAAGAAGCGGCCGAGCTCCCCGCTCAGCGGGACGAAGAAGCCGCAGCTGACGCACTGGGCGGGCGCCGCGTGCGCGAGCGGCGACCGCGGACCGTGCTCGCTGGTGTACCAGCGATCGGACGCGCCTTCCCGGCCGATCGCGGACAGCACCCGCGACCGGCCCGGCGCGGGTAGTTCGCCCGGCTCGGCGGGACCCCGGTCATCGTCATCCGCGTCGGGGGCGAACCAGTCGATCACGGCGTCGTCGCCCTCGAGCACGACCAGCGGCACCAGCCGCTCGTCGTCCGGCGGCGCGGGCAGCAGGTCGCCGACGCCGAGGTCACCCGGCCGCAGCCGGTCCTGCCACGGCACCCAGTCCGGCGCGAGCAGCGCACCCGGCCCGGGCAGCAGTACCGTCTCGTCGACCGTCACCACCTTGGACCGCGGCGCCCTGGCGACCGTCACCGCCCAGCGCCAGCCCGCGTAGGCCGGGTCCGCGCAGTCGAACAGGTGGGTGACGATGCGTTCACCCTCGGCCTGCACGCCGAGGTGACTGCCGACCTCGGCGGCGCCCGCGATGGCGACCACGGCGTCCCGGGCGAGGTCAACCGCCTCGGCGCAGGCTTGGTCTGGTTCCCTGGTTCTGGTGCGGGTGGGACTCACGGCATCCAATTCTCACTCATCACGCAGCATGAAAATGCGGTTACCCACCGGTTAGGGATACCGGCCCGAGGGCCGGGGTCGCCGCACTGGCCCACAGCAAGAATACTGGTTACATGCGGCTGACCGAGGCGATGCGCCGAACCGGTAGCGCAGCCCGGTCCGGCGCGCGCGCCGGGGCCACCGCGGGCCGCCGCACCGGCGGCCTCGTGCACCGGGTGACCGGCGCCTCGGGAGCCGGGCGGACCGGCCTGTCCACGCTCATCGAGCTGACCGCCGCCGGCGGGGCCGCCGACGCGTTCGTCGCCGTGTCGCTGGCCGGAACGATCTTCTTCAGCACGTCGGTCGATCAGGCGCGCGGCCGGGTGGTGCTGTTCCTGCTGGTGACGATGGCGCCGTTCGCGGTCCTGGCGCCGTTCATCGGGCCGGCCCTGGACCGCATGCAGCAGGGCCGGCGCTACCTGCTGGCGGGCACGCTGCTGGCCCGCGGCCTGCTCTGCTGGGGGATGTCGGCCGCCATTAACAGCCCGGTGACGCTGCTGCCCGCGGCGTTCGGCATCCTGGTCCTGCAGAAGTCCTACGGGGTGGTGCGCGCGTCGGTCACGCCGCGGCTGCTGCCCGCGGAGATCACCCTGGTGACCGCCAACGCGCGGTCCCAGTTCATCACGCTGACCGCCTCCATGCTGGGCGGGGCGGTGGCGGCCGGAATCCAGGCGACGGCCGGGGCCGCCTGGGTGCTGCGCGCGGGCACGCTGATCTACCTCGCCGCCATGTTCCTCGCGCTGCGGCTCCCGGACCAGGTGGATGTGCCGCCGGCTCCGGCCGCGCCCGCCGCGGCGCCGCCCGCCGCGAACGGTCCGCCGCCAGGTCATTACCCGAACGGAAACGGGCGATACGACCCCGGCTACCGCGACGACGCCTGGGCGGGCAATCCCGGCCGGGACGGCCGCACCCTCCCGTACGAGTCCGCCGCCCTCCCGCCGGGAACGCCGCCGCCCGGCGAAGGCCGCAACGGCGACGGGGGCCGGGGAGGCAAGGCCGGCCTCGGGCGGTGGCGGGGCCTGGCCAACCTGGGGCCGATCGTGGGCGAGGCGATGCGGGGCAACGCGGTACTCCGCGCGTTCTCCGGCTACATGGTCTTCTTCCTGGCGTTCCTCCTGCGCAGCGAGCACTTCGGCGTGTCGCACAACGTCGCGCTGGGCGCCCTGGTGGCCGCGGCCGCGGGCGGCGGCCTGGCCGCGATGGCGATCGGCTCCCTGCTCCGCGCCCGGGCCCCCCAGTTCATCTTGTTCGCCATGCTCACCCTGGCCCCGATCGTGACGGCGACGTGCGCCTGGTTCTTCAGCCTGGCCGCGGCCATCGCGGTGGCGTTCACCGCGGCGCTGGCCGCCGGGCTGGCCAAGCTGGCGCTCGACTCCACCGTGCAGCGCGAGATCCGCGAGGAGATCCGGTCGTCGGCGTTCGCGGTCTCCGAGACGCTGAACCAGGTGGCGAACGTGGCGGGCAGCCTGGCCGGCGTCCTGGTCTCGATGCTGGACAACGGCGAGGCCGGCCTGGCCATCGCGGCCGCCTGCCTGACCGCGGCGCTGGTCTCGCTCGTCGCCCGGCGGCGGCGGCGGATCCTCGGCGCGCGCCAGCAAGGGGGGTCTGGGGGATGGGTCCCCCCAGGCGCGGGGGGGTCTAGGGGGTCGTCCCCCCTCGGCTGGCACGGCTCAGGGCTCGATGTCGTCGGCGACGCCGCGCAGCACGGTGGCGATCCGCTTCGCCTCCTTGGTGTCCAGCTGCTTGCCGCGGCGGTAGGTCGTCGACGCGTGATCGAGCAGCTTGATCAGGTCCTCGACGATCACGACCATCTCGTCGGGCTTCTTGCGAGCCTGCTTGGCGGCCGCCACGGTGGGCGGCGGCTCGAGCAGCCTGACCTGGAGCGCCTGCGCGCCGCGGCGCCCCTCGGCCACGCCGAACTCGACCCGCTGTCCCTGCCGCAGCGACGTCGTCCCCGACGGCAGCGCCGACGAGTGCACGAAAACCTCGCCGCCGTCGTCACGGGCGAGAAAGCCATACCCCTTGTCGGAGTCGTACCACTTGACCTTGCCGGTAGGCACGCGCAGACCTCACGTCGAAAGAGAACTGAACAACCAGCGATCAGGCGACCGACAGGATGCTATGGGCACTTCTAAGGCTATCGGTCCGGGACGCCCGATCGCAGCTTCGTTATGGCCGGATTCCAGGTCCGGGCCACTTCCGCCTTCTGGAGCACCCTGTGCCACAGCCGACTCTCCCGCCCCGGCCGGGGAAGGACGAACGGCCCGGGGAAGACCCCGGGCCGTTCGGGTGAGGTGACTTCCGTGGATCAGAAGTCCATGTCACCGCCACCGCCGGGCATGGCGGGGGCCTTCTCCTTCTCCGGCTTCTCCGCGATCACGGCCTCAGTGGTGAGGAACAGGCCCGCGATCGACGCCGCGTTCTGCAGCGCCGACCGGGTGACCTTCGCGGGGTCGATGATGCCGGCCTTGAACATGTCGACATAATCACCGGACGAGGCGTCCAGGCCCTGCCCGCCGGGCAGCGTCTTGACCTTCTCGACCACCACGCCGCCCTCGAGGCCGGCGTTCACCGCGATCTGCTTGAGCGGCTCCTCCAGCGCACGGCGCACGATCTGCGTGCCGGTCGCCTCGTCACCCGACAGGTCGAGCTTCTCGAAGGCGCTGCGGCCCGCCTGGAGCAGCGCGACGCCGCCGCCGGGCACGACACCTTCCTCGACCGCGGCCTTGGCGTTGCGCACCGCGTCCTCGATGCGGTGCTTGCGCTCCTTCAGCTCGACCTCGGTGGCCGCCCCCGCCTTGATGACGGCGACGCCGCCGGCCAGCTTGGCCAGCCGCTCCTGCAGCTTCTCCCGGTCATAGTCCGAGTCGGTGTTGTCGATCTCAGTGCGGATCTGGTTGACCCGGCCCGAGATCTGGTCCGCGTCGCCGGCCCCGTCGACGATCGTGGTCTCGTCCTTGGTGACCACGACCTTGCGCGCCCGGCCGAGCACGTCCAGGTCGACGTTGTCCAGCTTCAGGCCGACTTCCTCGCTGATGACCTGGCCACCGGTGAGGATGGCGATGTCACCGAGCATGGCCTTGCGGCGGTCGCCGAAGCCGGGGGCCTTGACCGCCACCGACTTGAACAGCCCGCGCATCTTGTTCACCACCAGGGTCGCCAGGGCCTCGCCCTCGACGTCCTCGGCGATGATGACCAGCGGCTTACCCGACTGCACCACCTTGTCGAGCAGGGGCAGCAGGTCCTTGTTCGCCGAGATCTTGGAGTTGACCACGAGGATGTACGGGTCCTCAAGGACCGCCTCGAGGCGCTCCGGATCGGTGACGAAGTACGGCGCGATGTACCCCTTGTCGAAGCGCATGCCCTCGGTGAGCTCAAGCTCCAGGCCGAAGGTGTTGCTCTCCTCGACGGTGATGACGCCTTCCTTGCCGACCTTGTCCATGGCCTCGGCGATCATCTCGCCGATAGCCGTGTCACCGGCCGAGATCGACGCGGTGGAGGCGATCTGCTCCTTGGTCTCCACGTCCTTGGCGAGCTTGGAGAGCTCCTCGCTCACCCGCTCGACGGCCGCCTCGATGCCGCGCTTGAGCGACATCGGGTTCGCGCCCGCCGCGACGTTGCGCAGGCCCTCGCGCACCAGCGCCTGGGCCAGCACGGTCGCCGTCGTCGTGCCGTCGCCGGCCACGTCGTCGGTCTTCTTCGCTACTTCCTTGACAAGCTCGGCGCCGATCTTCTCCCACGGGTCCTCGAGCTCGATCTCCTTGGCGATGGACACGCCATCGTTGGTGATCGTGGGTGCGCCCCACTTCTTCTCGAGTACCACGTTGCGGCCCTTGGGGCCGAGAGTTACCTTCACGGCGTCGGCGAGCTGGTTCATACCGCGCTCGAGGCCGCGCCTGGCGTCCTCGTCAAACGCGATCATCTTCGCTGCCATAGGCTCCAGTCCTCCGTGGCGTACGCGCGGATCGAGCCGACGCCCGCGACGGACGGCAGCCCGCGCGGCAGTCCCTTCCTGCCGCGGGAGGTGCCTCATCGCCCGATCCCGCCATGATGCTGGCACTCGCATAAGGAGAGTGCCAGCACCATGTTTAGCACTCTCATAGTGTGAGTGCAAACGCCCGGGTACCCCGGCGCCGGGCCGGACGCCCGTGATCAGCGCGCTATCGCTCGCGCAACCCCGTGTGCCCGCCTCCGCCGCGCGGAAAGCGGCGCCATGAAACCG
>CAWGIW010000026.1:0-127689 GCA_963822825.1 uncultured Actinomycetes bacterium
TGGCCAAAAGTTTCCACACGACGGTCAGCCCGTGGATCGTCACTCCCGAGGCGCTCGCCCCGTTCCGGGTCCCGAGCCGCCGCGCCCGGAGGCGACCCGGCGCCCCTGCCCTACCTCGCCGATGCCGGCGGACCAGGAAGCGGCGCGCTGGCGCTCGAGCTCTAGGTGCTGCTGGTGCGCCGAGGCAATGCAAGCGCCAGGGCCTGGCGCCGCACCGTCTCTCGGTCAGCAGCGCCACCGACCTCTATTGGACGCCGGCGCAGCTGCTGGCCCACCAAGCCAGCGACAGGCTGCGGAACCTCCGCCCGGGCGACCTGTTCGGCACGGGCACAATCTCGGCGCCGGACGGCAGCGGCAGCCTGTTGGAAATCACCAGCGGCGGCCGGCCCCGATCACGCTGCCATCCGGCGAGGTCCGCCGCTTCCTCGAGGATGGCGACGAGGTGTGTCTCCGCGCCCGCGCCCGGCGCGACGGCGCGGCGACGATCGGCTTCGGCGAATGCCGCGGGCGTGGTGCTTGCCCGCCCTCTAGGCGGCGGCCGGGGCCAGCGGACTGCTCGAAGCGGGCCGGAAGAGCGCGCCGGGCCCCGGATACACGGCCAGCAGCCGGCCTCCCGCAGATCCGCCTCGGTGAACCCGCCGGAGAGCACGCCGATCGCTGGCATGCCGGCCCGCCGGCCGCGATGGCGTCGTACGGCGTGTCGCCGATCGCGATCGCCTCCTCCGGCGCCACGCCCAGCTTGCCCAGCGCCGCCTGGAAAATGTCCGGCTCCGGCTTGGACTTGCCGACATCGTCGCGCAGGTGCTCGCGTCGACCAGCTCGGCGATCTCGGCGATCTTCGAGATAGACCTCCAGCTCGCTCTGCTTGGCCGACGACGCCACCGCCACCTTCAGCCCGGCGTCCCGCATCCGCCGAAACAGCTCCGGCACCGCCGAGAACGGCCGCACCAGGCGAGGTATTCCGACCGGAACAGCTGCCCGCGCCATTCTCCATCTCCTCGCCGTGGTCCTGCTGCTCGGCGTCGAGAGGAACACCGGGATCAGCTTGTCGCCGCCCTTGCCGATCTGGCTCCGCGCCTCGCTCGAAGCTGACCGGGTGCCCGAACATGCGCCAGCGCCTCGCTGCCAGCCGCGCGCATGCAGGTCGACGGAGTCGACCAGCGTACCGTCGATGTCGAAAGAACGCCGGCTTTCGGCATCGCCTCAAGAACCCCAGGATCGCCTTGGCGACGATGTTGCGCTGGATCTCGTTCGAGCCGCCGTAGATCGAGATCTTGCGCCAGTTGAAGTAGGTCGGCGCCGCCTCGGCCGCGAAATCCGGGCCGACCGGCGGCTCGTTGCTGCCCTCCTCGCCGTCGTCGTAACGGCAGCACGTAGGGCCCGACCACGTCCATCAGCAGCTCCGTCGTCGCCTGCTGCAGCTCGGAGCCCTTCAGCTTCAGGATCGAGCTGGCCGGGTTGGGCTTGCCGCGCTCGCGCTTGCGCTCGTCGGCGACGACGCGAAGCTGGGTCATCTCCAGCGCCTTCAGCTCGACCTCGACCGCGGCGACCTTCTCGCGGAAGTGCGGCTCCTCGATCAGCGGCCGGTCGCCGACCCGCTCCAGCGCCGCCAGCTGCTTGATCCGCCGGATCCGCGCCTTGCTGACACGCCGACGCGCGCGATGCCGGTCCGCTCGTTGCCGAGCAGGAACTTGGCGTAGTCCCAGCCCTTGTTCTCCTCGCCGACCAGGTTCTCGACCGGCACGCGCACGTCATCGAAGAAGACCTCGTTGACCTCGCGCCTGCCGTCGATCGTCTGGATCGGCCGCACCGTGATCCCCGGCGTCTTCATGTCGATCAGCAGGAAGCTGATGCCCTCCTGCTTCTTGGCCGCCGGGTCGGTGCGGACCAGGCAGAAGATCCAGTCGGCGTATTGCGCGAGCGTGGTCCAGGTCTTCTGGCCGTTGACCACGTAATGGTCGCCATCCCGCACCGCCGTGGTCCGCAGCGAGCGAGGTCCGACCCGGCGCCGGGCTCGGAGAAGCCCTGGCACCACCAGATGTCCAGATTGGCCGTCGCCGGCAGGAACGGCTGCTTCTGCGCCTCCGAGCCGAACTGCGCGATCACCGGGCCGACCATGTTGGCGTTGAACCCGAGCGGCGGCGGCACGCAGGCCAGCTGCATCTCGTCCTGCCAGATGTAGATCTGCACCGGCGTCCAGTCCTGCCCGCCCCATTGCTTCGGCCAATGCGGCACCGCCAGCCCGTGCGCGTTCAGGATCCGCTGCGCCTGCGACCTGCTCGTCCCGCTGCACGTGCTCGCCGCGCTGGACGTGCTCGCGGATCGAGCAGCGGGATTTCGCGCTGGAAGAACTCCCGCATCCGCTGGCGGAACGCGCGCTCTTCCGGCGTGAAGCTCAGGTCCATGCGCGTCTGCCTCCGCTCGCTACGGGCAGGCTTCTGCGCTTCGGTCTTCGCATCAGCTCGCGCTTGGCCAGCTTGCCGACCGGGGTATGTGGCAGATGCGTCGCGCACTTCCAACGCGCCGGCAGCTCGTGCCGCCCGAGCTTGTCGGCCAGGAACGCGCGCAACGCCTCGAGCGTCAGCGGCGGCGCGCCCTCGCGCAGCGACACGTAGGCCTTCGCCGCCTGGCCGCGATACGGGTCGGGCACGCCGATCACCGCGGCCTCGCGACGTCCGGGATGCTCGTGGATCGCGTCCTCGATCGCGCGCGGATAGACGTTGAAGCCGCCCGAGATCAGCATGTCCTTCTTGCGGTCGACGAGGGTGAAGACGCCGTCCTCGGCTCATGCGGCCGATATCGCCGGTCAGGAACCAGCCATCGACGAAGGCGGCCGCGTTCTCCTCCGGCCGGTTCCAGTAGCCCGGCGTCACATTCGGGCCGCGGACGCGCAACTCGCCGATCTCGCCCGGCGGCAGCACGCGCCGCGGGTCGTCGAGCGCCGACCACGTCCATCTCGATGCCCGGCAGCGGCACCCCGATCTCGCCCGGGCCCTGCGGCCGCTCCGGGCAGCAGGTTGGTGCCGGCCGGCGACGTCTCGGTCATGCCCCAGCCGCCGCCCAGCCGCAGCCCGGTCAGCTGCCCGAAGCGCGACGATCGATCTCCGGCGGCAGCGCGCGCGCCGCCGGAGCTGCAGACGCGCAGGCTGGACAGGTCGCGGCTGCCGATATCGGGATGGTTGACCAGGGCGATCCACATGGTCGGCACGCCGGGAAGATGGGTGCAGCGGCCGCGCTCGATGTCGTCGAGCGCGGCTGCCGGCGTCGAAGCGCTGCCGCAGCAGGATCTCGAAGCCGTTGGCGAGGCCGCGCAGCAGGATCGCGGTCAGCGCGTAGATGTGGAACAGCGGCAGCACGCACATGACCCGGTCGCCGCGGCCGGTGGCCGCGGCCGATGCCGCGGTTCCAGGCGTCGTAGATGGCGACCGCGCTGGTGAGGTTGCCGTGGGTCAGCATCGCGGCGCGCGGCAGCGCCGGTGGTGCCGCCGGTGTATTGCAGCAGGGCGACGTCGTCCGGGCCGATTGCCGGGGCCAGCCGATTCCGGCCCGTCCAGCCCGGTCAAGCCGATGCGCCTTCCGGCATCGGCAGGGCGCCGCTCGAACTCGCCCCACTCCCGATCGTCCACGACGATCAGCCGGTCGCAGGCGCCTTCCCGCCAGGCCTGACGGCCTGCGGCAGCGTGCCGGGCAGGTTGGTGGTGATCAGGGTGCGGGCGCCGCTATCGGCGAGCTTGCGCGCGACGGCGCGCGCCGGGTCGAGCGGGGTGAGGTGCACGACGCGCGCGCCGAGCCGCAGCACGCCGAAGAAGCTGACCGGATGCGCCGGCGTATTCGGCAGCAGCAGGGCGACCGCGATCCCGCGTCCCGATGCCGAGCGCCGCCAGGCCGCGCGCCGGCTCCGACGCGCCGGCCGAGCTCGGCGTAGGTGATGGTCCGGCCGCGGAAATCGATCGCTGGCCGGCTGCCGTATCGGGCCACGGCCCGATCGAGCAGGTCTGTCAAATTACCGTCCATAATCGGCGCACCCCAGTCAAGACCGGGCGGATAAAGCGCCTCCCAAGGATGCGGCCGGATCACTCTCGCTTCTCCCTCTCCCGCTGGCGGGAGAGGGCCGGGGTGAGGGTGCTCTTGCCGCGAGAACCACCCTTACCCAACCCTCTCCCGCCAGCGGGAGAGGGCTTAGCGAGACGAGCGGTGATTACCGTCAACACGCCTTCCAGGTTCTCTGTCACCTGATTGTTCCAAAAGCGCAGCACACCATAGCCGTTCGGTTCCAACCAAGCTTGCCGCTCTACGTCGTCCAGACCACCATGCTGTCCACCATCCAGCTCAACCACCAGCTTGGCCTCAACGCACAAGAAATCGACGATGTATAGCCCAACCGGAACTTGCCGCCGGAACTTCGCTCCATCCAGTCGCCGGTCCCTGACAGCATGCCAGATTATCCGTTCAACCTCGGTCTGCTGCCCACGTAGCTGACCGCGTCCGGTGTTGTGGGTCGAGCAACCGCACGCTCAGCCCACCTTCGCACCACCAAACCCCTGCCCCGCATCCGCCAACCGAGCCAGCAACGGCGCCGGCTGCAGCGACGCATCGCCGCTCGCCGCCGCGAACTCCTGCAGCCGCTCCCGAATGCGCCGCGAGCCCGACCAGATCAGCATAGAACATCGGCCCGCCGCGCCAGGCCGGCCAATTGTAGCCGTGCAGCCAGATCGCATCGATGTCGCCGGGCCGCTCGGCGATCCCCTCCTCGAGGATGCGCGCGCCCTCGTTGATCATCGGATAGATCAGCCGCTCCAAGATCTCTCGCTGCCCGATCGGCCGCCGCGTGATGCCGAGCTTGGCCGCCTCGGCCTCGATGATGCTCGTCCACCACCGGGTCCGGCCGTGGCGTTGCGGCCCTCATAGACGATAGTAGCCGCTCCCGGTCTTCTGCCCGTAGCGCCCCGCCGCGGTGATCGCGTCGGCCACCGGCGCCACCTTGCCGAACGCCTTGCGGATCCGCATCCCGATGTCCAGCCCAGCCAAATCCGACCATCGCAAACGGCCCCATCCGGAACCCGAAATCAGTCAGCGCGCGGTCCACCTCCTGCGGGCTCGCGCCATCCAGCAGCAGCCGCTCCGCCGCCTCGGTCCGCCGGGCCAGCATTCGGTTGCCGACAAAGCCGAAGCAGTTGCCGACGACCACGCTCACCTTCTTCAGCCGCTTGCCCACCTCGGACGCGGTCGCGATCACCTCGGGGCTGGTCTGCTTGCCGCGGACCACCTCCAGCAGGCGCATCACGTTGGCCGGGCTAAAGAAATGCATGCCCAGCACGTCGCCGGGCCGGCTGGTCGCCGCGGCGATCTCGTCGATGTCGAGGTAGCTGGTGTTGGTGGCGAGCACAGCGCCCGGCTTGGCCATCCGGTCCAGCTTGCCGAACACCTCCTTCTTGACGCCCATCTCCTCGAACACCGCCTCGACCACGATGTCGGCGTCCGCAATCGCCTCGAAATCGAGCGCCCCTGAAATCAGCCCGCGCCGCTACTTGGCCTGCTCGGCGGTGATGCTGCCCCGCTTGGCCGAGCCCTCATACAGCTCGCCGACCCGGCCAAGCCCGCGATCCAGCGCCGCCTGCTCCGCCTCGATCACCGTCACCGGGATGCCGGCATTGGCGAAGCACATGGCGATGCCGCCGCCCATCGTGCCGGCGCCGATCACCGCCGGCCTTCGTGATCGTCCGCGCGGCTTCGTCCCCGCCGGCAGCTTGACCTTCTGCGCCTCGCGCTCGGCGAAGAAGGCGTGGCGCTGCGCCCGGCTCTCGTCGCCCGTCACCAGCTCCTCGAACAGCCGGCGCTCGGCCGCGAGCCCCGCCTCGAACGGCATGCGTGACCGCGTTGCGCACCGCCTCGACGCAGGCGCGCGGCGCCGCCGCCCCGGACGCCTTCAGCAGCGGCGCCGCCACCCGGTCGACCCCGGTCACCACTCCGGAAGCGACGGCCCGATGATGCGTCGCGCTGACCTCGATGCCGACCGCGATCCGGTCCGGCCCGGCGTGCATCGCCGCGCCCAGGGAGCCTAGGCTCTCCGCGAGCACGCAGGAAGCGCCGCCGTGCAGCAGGCCATATGGCTGGGTGTTGCCCTCGACCGGCATGGTCCCCACGACCCGCTCGGCCGCGGCTTCGAGAATGGCGATGCCCATCCGGCCGACGATCGTGTCCTGGCTGGCTTTCATGAAACCAGCGATGATCTCCCGTGAACTGTCCTGCGCCACCCGCACCTCCGACGACGTGCGGCGGGCTCGGCGCCGCAGCAGCAGCCTAGGGCGTCATGCCCGGCGCGGCCGGCCCAGGCCCACCGGCGGCGGGCGCGGCGGCGCGGCGGCGCGACGGGCGCGGCTGCGAGCCGGATCACCCGGAACCTCCTGAAGTGCCATAGGTGCGCCCTTGC
The DNA here is from genome assembly GCA_963822825.1 of uncultured Actinomycetes bacterium. GTDB lineage: Bacteria > Actinomycetota > Actinomycetes > Streptosporangiales > Streptosporangiaceae > JAWWPY01. Next base: position 6,431 of record CAWGIW010000026.1, read on the forward strand.
GTGCAGAAACACGCACATATCCTCGTGGATCACACGCATACCACAAGATCCATCAGAAAAGATCACAACTTCCTTAGCCGAACGGCTGACGCTCGCTGTGGTGAGCGTTAACAATGCCCCGGGGGATAGTCACGCTCTAGTCCCCGGGAACCCAACGAAGGGAGTCTCCATGCGATTGCCATTCAGGCGAAGAATGACCTCATCCGCTGTGCGGATCGGCGCCGTCGCCGGTCTCGCCGTAGCCGTAGCGGGCTCGCTCGCCATGAGCCAGGCCCCGGCCGCTCCGGCGGGCCACCATGGCGGCTCGGGCTGCCTGATGAACTCCGGCCCACAGCCGTTCGGCAGCACCCCGAACCCGCCCTCCACGACGCCGAGCCCGGTGTACCGGTACACGCTGAGCAACTGCCGTGGCATGTCGGTCAACATCCTCACCTACGGCGCGATCACGCAGTCGATCACCGTGCCCAGCCGTAGGGGCCATGAAGCCGATGTCACCCTGGGCTTCAAAACGCTCCAGGACTACGTCCAATTTGACAGCCCGCCGGTGATCGCCAACGGCGGCCCGTACTTCGGCGAGACGGTCGGCCGGTACGCCAACCGCATCGCCAAGGGGACGTTCAAGCTCAACGGCCAGACCTACACGCTGCCGATCAACAACGGCGTCAACGCCCTGCACGGCGGGCTCGTCGGCTTCGGCAACCACATCTGGACGGCGACCGAGGCGAACAGCCCGGGCTCAGTCGGCGTGCAGCTCACGCTGGTCAGCCCGGACAAGGACGCCAGCGGGGCCCCTGGGTCCCCCGGCTGCCCCGCCGGATGCACCGGATACCCGGCCCAGCTGACCACGGTCGTGACCTACACCCTGAACAACAGGGGCCAGCTCCGCATCCACTACAAGGCCACCAACAACGATCCGAAGCTGTCCACGGTGCTCAACCTGACCAACCACAGCTACTTCAACCTGGCCGGCGAGGCGTCGCCCGCGGGCTCGGCCTACCGGCAGTTGGTCCAGATGAACGCCGACGCCTACTCGCCGACCGATTCGACGCAGATCCCGCTCCCGCTCCCCAACGGAGTCCCGGTCGCAGGCACGCCGTTCGACTTCCGTACGCCGCACACGATCGGCGGGCGGATTGACAATGTCAGCGCCCCCGACAACACCCCCGCGAGCTTCAGCGCCGCGACCGGGGGCAAGAGCCAGCTGCTCATCGCCCAGGGCTACGACCACAACTGGATACTGAACAAGCAGACCCCCGCCACGACCGGCCCCGACGGGCTCAACCTCGCCGCCCGCGCGTCGGACCCAGGGAGCGGCCGTGTGCTGACCGTCTGGACCGACCAGCCGGGCGTGCAGTTCTACAGCGGCAACTTCCTCAACGGCACGCTGGTAGGTATCAGCGGCCACACCTACCGGCAGGGCGCGGGTTACACCTTCGAGACCCAGCACTTCCCGGACTCACCGAACGAGCCGGCTTTCCCGTCTACCGTTCTCGGCCCGGGAAGCACCTTCAATTCAACGACCATCTTCGCGTTCAGCTCTTGATCCCAGGGCCAGCCGTCCCGGGCGCCGCTCCGCGGTCCTGGTAACGGCCTGGCTGGTGCCGCGGCCCGGTGGCGCGCCGTCCTCCTATGGCGGCCACCGGGCCGTTGGCATGTGCGGCCGAGCGCGCCGCGGGCCCAGGTTGACTGCCGGTGTCAGACTCGGCCACTAGACTTCCTGCGTGCCGACGAAGCCGACTGAGGCGCCCGCTCCAGGGCAGAGGGTCCGCAGCCCGGGCGGCCCCACCAGCCAGGTCGAGAGCGGGCAGGGCCACCGCGACCGGCTGCTCCTGCTCGATGGTCACTCTCTGGCCTACCGGGCCTTCTTCGCGCTGCCCGCGGAGAACTTCTCCACCACGACCGGGCAGCCGACCAACGCGGTCTACGGCTTCACCGCCATGCTCATCAACGTCCTGCGTGACGAGCAGCCGACCCATGTGGCGGTCGCCTTCGACCGCAGCGAGCCGACCTTCCGGCACGAGCAGTACGTCGAGTACAAGGCGAATCGGCGCGAGACACCGGCTGACTTCCGCGGTCAGCTCAGCCTGATCTTCGAGGTCCTCGACGCGCTCGGCATTCCCAGGCTGTCCGTGGCTGGTTACGAGGCCGACGACATCCTCGCCACGCTGGCCACCCTGGCCACCGCCGCCGGCATGCAGGTGCTGATCGTCACCGGCGACCGGGACGCGTTGCAGCTGGTCGACGACGACATCACGGTGCTGATGACCCGGCGCGGGATCAGCGACATGACCCGCTTCACGCCGGAGGAGGTCACCGCCAAGTACGGCCTGACCCCGGTCCAGTACCCGGACTTCGCCGCGATCCGCGGCGACCCGAGCGACAACCTGCCGAACATCCCGGGGGTCGGCGAGAAGACGGCGGCCAAATGGGTCGCCGAGTTCGGCTCGCTGACCGAGATCGTCGACCGGATCGGAGAGATCAAGGGAAAGGCCGGGGACGCTCTCCGCGAGCGGCTCGGCGCTGTCCTGCGCAACCGGCGGCTTACCGAGCTCGCCCGGGACGTTCCACTGGAGACCGGCCCCCACGATCTGCGGCCGGCCGCCTGGAACCGGGACCAGATCCACCAGCTGTTCGACACGCTCCAGTTCCGTGTCCTGCGGGACCGTTTGTACACCACCTTGCCCAACGGAATCGATTGGGCCGCTCCCGTTCCCGAGCCGGCCGCCGGGGAAGGAACCGGCCCGGCGTTCGACGTTGAGGTGTCCCGGCCGGGCTCGGGCGAGCTGGCCGGCTGGCTCGACGAGTACGCCGCGGGCGACGGGCGGGCCGGGCTGGCGGCCAGCGGGAGCTGGGGCCGCGGCACCGGCGTGCTGGACGGGCTGGCGGTGGCCACCCCGGACGGCGCAGGAGCGTTCATCGACCCGGTCACCCTCACCGAGGAGGACGAGGGCGCGCTGGCCCGCTGGCTGGCCGACCCGGCCCGGCCCAAGGCCCTGCACGACGCCAAGGGCCCGCTGCACGCGCTCGCGGCCCGGGGCGTGGAGCTGAACGGGCTCAGCACGGACACCGCCCTGGCCGCCTACCTGGCCCTGCCGGGCCAGCGTTCTTTCGACTTGGCCGACCTGGTACTGCGTTACCTGCAGAAGGAACTGCGCGACGACGCGGCCACCACGGGCCAGCTCACCCTGGACCTGTCCGGCGAGGAGGACGGGACGGCGCAGGCCGCGACCGCCCTGGTGGTACGGGCCAAGGCCACCGCTGAACTGGGCGACGCGCTCGACGCTGACCTGGCCCAGCGCGGCGCGACCGAGCTGCTCAGGGATGTGGAACTGCCACTGGTCGGCGTGCTGGCGCGGATGGAGCGGGCTGGGATCGCGGCCGACACCGATCACTTCGCGGCTATGTCGGCCAGCCTGGGTGGCGATGTGAAGGCGTCAGAGCAGGCGGCGTTCGCGATCATCGGGCACGAGTTCAACCTGGGCTCGCCCAAGCAGCTCCAGGAAGTGCTCTTCACCGAGCTGGGCCTGCCGAAGACCAAGCGGATCAAGACGGGCTACACCACGGACTCGGAGGCGCTCACCGGGCTCCTCGCGCAGACCGGTCACCCGGTCCTCGAGCACCTGCTCCGGCACCGCGACGTGGCCCGGCTGAAGAGCATCGTCGACTCGCTGATCCCGATGGCGGATGAGGACGGCCGGATCCACACCACCTACAACCAGATGATCGCGGCCACCGGGCGGCTCTCCTCGACCGACCCCAACCTGCAGAACATCCCGATCCGGACCGAGGAGGGACGGCGCATCCGGCAGGGCTTCGTGGTCGGCGCCGGCTACGAATGCCTGCTCACCGCCGACTACAGCCAGATTGAGCTGCGCATCATGGCGCACCTGTCCGGCGACGAGGCGCTGGAGGAAGCGTTCAGCTCGGGCCGCGATTTTCATGCCGAGACGGCGGCCAGGGTCTTCAGCGTGCCGGCGGAGCAGGTCACGAGCGAGATGCGGAGCCGGATCAAGGCCATGAACTACGGCCTGGCCTACGGCCTGTCCGCGTATGGGCTGTCCCAGCAGCTGCGCATCACGCCGGATGAGGCGCGGGCGCTGATGGATGAATACTTCCAGCAGTTCGGCGGTATCCGGGACTACCTGAACGAGATCGTCGCGCAGGCCCGCAAGGACGGCTACACCCAGACCATCCTCGGCCGCCGCCGGTACCTGCCCGACCTGACTTCGGACAACCGGCAGCGCCGGGAGATGGCCGAGCGGATGGCGCTCAACGCGCCGATTCAGGGATCGGCGGCGGACATCATCAAGGTGGCGATGCTCAGCATCGACCGCGAACTGCGAGGCCGCGGCCTCGGTTCGCGGATGCTGCTGCAAGTACACGACGAACTCGTGTTCGAGGTGGCCCCGGGTGAACTGGCGGCCGTGGGCGAGCTTGTCACGGAGACCATGCGCGGCGCTTTCGATCTGGAAGTGCCGCTTGGCGTCTCGCTCGGCACCGGCCGCAGCTGGGCCGAAGCTGCGCATTGACCCGCTGGCGGCAGGTCACAGGTTGGCAGCGTAGATTGACCCACTGGCTATGCTCTGCATATCCTGAGCGCTGCGCCGTGTTCTGGTGCAGTCCCGCTGTGGCCAGGCACAGTTGCGGGTGGCCGTGAGGCTGTTCGTTGCTGGTCAGGTCGGCCAGGCAAATCCAGTTCACCTGTAGCCCCGCCTGACGGGCTGACGGTCCAAGCGCGTCCAAACCCACTTTCTGTCCGCCGGAGCCAACCTACACATGACGAGCAGCACGCAGGCCCACCCGACCCCCAAGGTAGCGGTCAACGACATCGGGTCCGAGGAGGCCTTCCTCGCCGCGATCGACGAGACCATCAAGTATTTCAATGACGGCGACATTGTTGAAGGAACCGTCGTCAAGGTCGATCGAGACGAGGTCTTGCTCGACATCGGCTACAAGACGGAGGGGGTCATCCCCTCCCGTGAGCTGTCGATCAAGCACGATGTCGACCCGCACGATGTAGTCAAGACCGGCGAGCACATCGAGGCCCTCGTCCTGCAGAAGGAGGACAAAGAGGGCCGCCTCATCCTGTCCAAGAAGCGTGCGCAGTACGAGCGCGCCTGGGGCGATATCGAGAAGATCAAGGACGAGGACGGGGTCGTCACCGGGACGGTCATCGAGGTCGTCAAAGGTGGTCTCATCCTGGACATCGGGCTGCGCGGCTTCCTGCCCGCCTCGCTGGTGGAGATGCGCCGCGTCCGTGACCTGCAGCCGTATGTGGGCCGGGAGATCGAAGCGAAGATCATCGAGCTGGACAAGAACCGTAACAACGTGGTCCTGTCCCGGCGGGCATGGCTGGAGCAGACCCAGTCCGAGGTGCGCCAGAATTTCCTGAACACGCTGCAGAAGGGCCAGATCCGCAAGGGTGTGGTTTCCTCCATCGTCAACTTCGGCGCGTTCGTGGACCTCGGTGGCGTCGATGGCCTCGTGCACGTGTCAGAGCTGTCCTGGAAGCACATCGACCACCCGGGCGAGGTGGTCGAGGTCGGCCAGGAGGTCACCGTCGAGGTGCTCGACGTGGACATGGACCGGGAGCGGGTCTCGCTGTCCCTGAAGTCCACTCAGGAGGACCCGTGGCAGCAGTTCGCCCGGACCCACCAGATCGGCCAGGTCGTGCCGGGACGGGTCACCAAGCTGGTTCCGTTTGGCGCCTTCGTCCGGGTGGAAGAGGGCATCGAGGGCTTGGTGCACATCTCTGAGCTCGCGGACCGGCATGTCGAGATCCCCGAGCAGGTGGTGCAAGTTGGTGACGAGATCTTCGTCAAGATCATCGACATCGACCTGGACCGGAGGCGCATCTCACTGTCGCTGAAGCAGGCGAACGAGGGCACGATCGGTGACGCGGTCGGCGACGACTTCGACCCGACCCTCTACGGCATGCCGGCCACCTACGACGAGCAGGGCAACTACGTCTACCCGGAGGGTTTCGACTCCGAGTCGGCCGAATGGCTCGAGGGCTACGACACGCAGCGTGAGGAGTGGGAGCACCAGTACGCGGAGGCGCGCTCCCGGTTCGAGGCGCATCGCCGCCAGGTGGCCGAGGCCCGCAAGTCCGAGGATGAGGCCGCCGACGGCGAGCCGGATGGCGGCTCGCGCCGCCCGTCCGGCTCGAGCTCGAGTTCCAGCTCGAGTTCCAGCTCCAGCTCGAGTTCGAGTTCGGACAGTGACAGCGGCTCGCCAACCGGCGCCCTCGCGTCCGACGAGGCACTCGCCGCGCTGCGGGACAAGCTGTCCGGCGGGCAGAGCTGATCCGCCGCGCCCGGCCCCAGGCCGGGCCGGCGACCATCAGTGACGGACCTGGATCGTGGGAACGCCGATGCCGGTCAGCCTGGCCGCCCGTAGTTTCGTCAAGGAACTCGACTTCACTCCGGAGGAGTGGAAGTTCCTGCTGGATGTGGCGGCCGAGCTGAAACGGGCCAAGCGGGCCGGCGCCGAGCAGCCCCGGCTGCGTGGCAAGAACATCGCCCTCATCTTCGAGAAGACGTCCACCCGTACCCGCTGCGCCTTTGAGGTGGCCGCGTACGACCAGGGAGCGCAGGTCACCTACCTGGACCCGGCTGGCTCGCATCTCGGGCACAAGGAATCGGTCAAAGACACCGCCCGGGTGCTCGGGCGGCTGTACGACGGCATCGAGTACCGCGGCTCGTCCCAGCAGAACGTGGAGATCCTCGGCCGCTGGGCCGGGGTGCCGGTGTGGAACGGGCTGACCGATGAGTGGCACCCCACTCAGTCCCTCTGCGACATGCTGACCATGCGTGAGCACAGCGAGAAACGCGACGCCGAGATCGTGTTCGCGTTCTGCGGGGACGCCCGCAATAACGTGGGCAACTCCCTGCTGGTCGCCGGGGCGATGATGGGCATGGACGTCCGCATGGTCGGGCCGCGGCCGCTATGGAACGCCGGAGCCGTGATCCAGGCGGCGCGGGAAGTCGCCGAGCAGACCGGCGCGCGGATCTCCCTCACCGAGGACATCAACGAGGGAGTGCGCGGCGCCGACTTCCTCTACACGGATGTGTGGGTCTCGCTGGGCGAGCCCGCGGCGCTGTGGGGGGAGCGGGTCGCGCTGCTCCGCGACTACCAGGTCACCATGGACATGCTGGCGGCGACGGGGAACCCGCGAGTGAAATTCATGCACTGCCTCCCGGCGTTCCACGACCGGAACACGACGACCGGCGAGGAGATCTTCGCCGCGACCGGGCTCGATGCGCTCGAGGTCACGGATGAGGTGTTCGAGTCGAGCCACTCCATCGTGTTCGACCAGGCTGAGAACCGGATGCACACCATCAAGTCGATCATGCTGACCACCCTGGGGGCCTGACCGCCGCACCGGTGCGCGGGGCGCCCGCGGGACGGTTAGGCTGACGGCGTGCGACCTCTCAAGGTGGGGCTCACGGGCGGGATCGCCTCGGGCAAGAGCGAGGTGGCGCGCAGGCTCGCCGCGCAGGGTGCCGTCATCATCGACGCGGACGTCCTGGCCCGGGAGGTCGTCCAGCCCGAGACGAGCGGGCTGGCCGAGGTGATCGGCGTGTTCGGCTCAGAGGTCCTGGCGCGTGACGGCACGCTGGACCGGGACCGGCTGGGCGAGATCGTGTTCTCCGACCCCGCGCTGCGGGCGAAGCTGAACGCGATCGTCCATCCCCGCGTGGGCGAACGCATCCGCGCCCTGGAGAAGGCGGTCCCGCCCGGGGCCATCGTGGTCCAGGACATCCCGCTGATCGCCGAGAGCGACATGGCCGACTTCTTCGACTTGGTCGTGGTCGTCGACGTGCCGCCCCGCGTCCAAGCCGAGCGGCTGGCCCAGAAGCGCGGCATGACCCCCGAGCAGGCCGCGGCCCGGATGGCAGCGCAAGCGACCAGGGAACAGCGGCTGGCCATCGCCACGATCGTGGTCGACAACTCGGGCTCGCTCGCGGAACTCGACCGCGAGGTCGGCGAGCTCTGGGCCGAACTCCGGCACCGCGCACGCGCCTTGGGGGACTGAAGGCGGGGTGGTCCGCGCGGGCCGGGGCACGCGGGCCTGCGCTTCGCCTTCGGCTCTTTACGCGCTGGCCCGCGTGCCCCGGCCCGCGCTCCCGGCGGGTGTCGGCTGGGCGCTCGGCCCTGCGCTTCGTTCCGGAGCACTTTCCGCGCGGGGCAGGAATGTCAGAGGCGGGAAATACAGTGGGTGGATGGCGGAGTTGAAGCCTGCTGTGGGTTACGGGCGCTTGGGGCCGGAGCCTGGCACCGTGGGAGGAGTGGGGTCATGCGTCCGGTAAGCGACTTGCAGCGGAGTGTGGCCCCGTTCAACGTGGTGACGGACATGGTGCCGTCGGGGGATCAGCCGCGGGCCATCGCCGAGATCGAGCGGCGGATCAAGGGCGGCGAGAAGGACACCGTGCTGCTCGGTGCCACCGGGACGGGGAAGACCGCGACGGTGGCCTGGCTGACCGAGCGGCTGCAGCGGCCCGCCCTCGTCATGCTGCCCAACAAGACCCTGGCCGCGCAGTTCGCGAACGAACTGCGCGAGATGCTGCCGCACAACGCGGTCGAGTACTTCGTCTCGTACTACGACTACTACCAGCCCGAGGCGTACATCCCGCAGACCGACACCTATATCGAGAAGGACTCCTCGATCAACGACGAGGTGGAGCGGCTGCGCCATTCCGCGACCAACTCGCTGCTCACCCGCCGGGACACGATCGTAGTGGCGTCGGTTTCCTGCATTTACGGCCTGGGCACGCCCCAGGAGTACGTGGACCGGATGGTCAGGCTGCGGATCGGCGGCACCATCGAGCGGGACGCGCTGCTCCGCCAGCTGGTGGGCATGCAGTACGCCAGGAACGACCTGGCCTTCACCCGGGGCACGTTCCGGGTGCGCGGCGACACCATCGAGATCATCCCGGTGTACGAGGAACTGGCCATCCGGATCGAGATGTTCGGTGACGAGATCGAGCGCCTGATGACACTGCACCCGCTGACCGGCGAAGTGGTCAGCGAGGACCAGGAGCTGTACATCTTCCCGGCCTCGCACTACGTGGCGGGACCGGAGCGGATGGAACGGGCGATCGCCGGCATCGAGACCGAGCTGGCCGGGCGGCTCGCCGAACTGGAGCGGGCGGGCAGCCTGCTCGAGGCACAACGGCTGCGTATGCGGACCACCTACGACGTCGAGATGATGCGCCAGGTGGGCAGTTGCTCGGGGATCGAGAACTACTCGCGACACATCGACGGCCGCGAGCCGGGCAGCCCGCCGAACACGCTGCTCGATTACTTCCCCGAGGATTTCCTGCTCGTCATCGACGAGTCGCACAACACAGTGCCGCAGATCGGCTCCATGTACGAGGGCGACGTGTCACGGAAGCGGAACCTGGTCGAGCACGGCTTCCGGCTGCCGAGCGCGATCGACAACCGGCCGCTCACCTGGGATGAGTTCGGCGAGCGGATCGGGCAGACCGTGTACCTGTCGGCCACCCCGGGCCCATATGAGCTTCAGCGGGTCGGCGGTGACGTCGTCGAGCAGGTGATCAGGCCGACCGGGCTCATCGATCCTCAGGTGATCATCAAGCAGACCAAGGGGCAGATCGACGACCTGGTGCACGAGATCCGGGAGCGGGCGGAACGCTCGGAGCGGGTGCTGGTCACCACGCTCACCAAGAAGATGGCCGAGGACCTCACCGACTACTTGCTGGAGCTGGGCATCCGAGCCCGGTACCTGCACAGCGAGGTCGACACGCTGCGGCGCGTGGAGTTGCTGCGCGAGCTGCGGCTCGGCGAATACGACGTGCTGGTCGGGATCAACCTGCTCCGGGAAGGGCTCGACCTGCCCGAAGTGTCGCTGGTGTCGATCCTGGACGCGGACAAGGAAGGATTCCTCCGCTCGGGAACCTCGCTGATCCAGACCATCGGCCGGGCCGCCCGGAACGTCTCCGGCCAGGTCCACATGTACGCCGACCAGGTGACTCCGTCCATGAAGCGGGCCATCGACGAGACGAACCGCCGGCGGGACAAGCAGATCGCCTACAACGTCGAGCACGGGATCGACCCCACCCCGCTGCGCAAGCGGATCGCCGACATCCTCGATCAGCTGGTCCGCGAAGATGCGGACACCGCGAAGCTGATCGGTGGCAGCGGGCGCCAGCAGAGCCGCGGCAAGACACCCGTCCCCGGCCTGTCCTCCCGGGCCCGGGCCGCCAGTGCCGCCGCGGGCACGGGCGGCAGTGACGCGCGCGTCGACCTGATCGCCCTGATCCAGGAGCTCACCGACCAGATGCACACGGCCGCGGCGGAATTGCAGTTCGAGGTAGCCGCCCGGTACCGCGACGAGATCAAGGACCTGAAGCACGAGCTGCGCGGCATGCAGGCCGCGGGCGTCTGAGATGCCCGGCTGCTGACGGGAAGGCGAAGCCCGAACGGCTCGTCGCGATCCCTTCCGGGGTCGGTGACGGACCTGTGCCGGGCCGGCCTGCGGCTGATCACACAGCTACTTAAAGTGACCAGCTGGTACGAATGAGTCATCAACGGAGGTCAATGGTTGCCGGACCGAGAGGACGCCATGAGCTGGGTGATGTTCGATTTCGGGGGCGTGATATGCCATCCGCAGCCTGAGCGGGACCTGGCAATGCTGGCTCGGGCGGCCGGCTGCACCGTGGCGGAGTTCAGCGGCGCGTACTGGCCGTACCGCCTCGACTATGACCGGGCGGCGCTTGACTCGATGAACTTCTGGCAGCGCGTGGCTGGCCGCCTCGGGCGCTCGTTCGACGCGGCCCAGGTGAAGGAACTGGCCAGGCTGGACGTTGCCTCCTGGATGCACCTGCAGGTGGGCACGGTGGCCCTCATCGCGGACATGGCTGAGGCCGGCCACCGCCTCGCGCTGCTGTCGAATGCGCCGGCCGATGTCGCGGAGGCGGTGCGCGGGCTACCAGTGGCGGCGCGCTTCGAGCACCTGATCTTCAGCTGCTTCCTGAAGTCGGCCAAGCCCGATCCCGAGTGCTTCGCCGGCGCGCTGGCCGTGCTGGGCGCCGAGCCTGGTGAGGTCACTCTCGTGGACGACCGGGCCGAGAACATCGCCGGGGCGGCCCGGGTTGGCCTCGCGGGCGTGCGGTTCACCACCGCTGACGCGGTGCGGACCCTGTTGCTGTAAGACAGGACCGCAGGCCAGCAGCCTGTCCCGTGACTGAGCTATAGCCGTTTAGTCCGGAAAACCGGAAACCTGCCAGATGAGCGGCAACGCTTGATCCGCGGTTGGTTTCCGTTCAGGAAACCCTCAGCGTAGGGTCGTAACTGTGTTGGCCAGTCTGGTGGCCGCGGTGGTGGCCGCCATCTGTTACGGGGTCGCTGCGGTCATGCAGGCGGTGGCGGTGCGTGCGGCCAGCCGTCGTACCTCCAGCGGGGGCCAGTCGGCGACGGCTCTGGGTGGCGTGGATCCCGGTCTCATCGTCCGCCTGCTGCATCAGTGGCGCTTCATCGCCAGCCTCGGCCTTGACACGCTTGGCTTCGTGGCCCAGCTGGTCGCGCTGCGGCGGCTGCCGCTGTTCGCGGTGCAGGCGATGATCGCCGCGAACCTGGCGGTGACGGCCGTTCTCGCGGCCTGGCTGATGCGCATCGAACTCGCCTGGCGTGAGTGGCTCGCGGTGGCCGGGGTTATCGCCGGCGTCGGGCTGCTCGGATCGTCGGCCGGCGCGCAGGGAGCGACGGGTGTCAGCCCGCAGTTCAAGCTCGCTCTCATCGTTGCCGTTGGCGGCGTCGCCGCGGTTGGCGTGGTCGCTTCGCGGCTGCGGTCCCCGGCCCGCACGCCTGTGCTCGGCGCGGTCGCGGGTCTCGGGTATGGCGTGCTGGCCGTCGCGGCCCGGGTGCTGCCTGGCTTCTCGCCCCAGGAACTGGTCCGCGACCCCGCCGCCTACGCGCTCGCCGCCGCGGGGATCGTGTCGTTCATGCTGTACGCGACCGCTCTGGAAGGCGGCAGCGTCACGGTGGCGACCGCCGCGGTCGTCCTGGTGGAGACGGTTCCTCCGGCCATCGTGGGCATCCTGCTCCTTGGTGATCACACCCGGCGGGGGCTGACCGGTGTCGCCGTGCTCGGGTTCATCCTCGCCGTGGTCTGCGCGGTGGCACTGGCCCGGTTCGGCCAGACAGACGAGCAGGAGCATGCCACGGCGCAGGACCTGCGGCGGCCGTGCCCCGACGACGAACCGAGCCCGTCCAGGTCCATGTGAGCAGGGGAAATGAGCACGGCACGGCCCTGTTTTGTGTCGCTGCGCGGGGGAATATCGGTCGGGCTGATATTCTGATGGTCCGTGGACCGGCGGGATTCCCCGCATGGCACCAACCACGGGAGCCCTCAGTTGGCTGCGGCATCGCAAACATCACGGCAAGCTTCTACCAGGCATCTCTTTGTTACCGGGGGCGTGGCCTCCAGCCTCGGCAAGGGCCTCACCGCATCCAGCCTGGGGCGTCTCCTCAAGCTGCGCGGGCTGAGCGTCACCATGCAGAAGCTGGACCCTTATCTGAACGTCGATCCGGGCACCATGAACCCCTTCCAGCACGGTGAGGTGTTCGTCACCGACGACGGCACCGAGACCGATCTGGACGTCGGGCACTACGAGCGGTTCCTCGACACGCAGCTGCAGGGCTCGGCGAACGTCACCACCGGGCAGATCTACTCCAGCGTGATCGCGAAGGAACGCCGCGGCGATTACCTCGGCGACACAGTCCAGGTCATCCCGCACATCACCAACGAGATCAAGTCACGCATCATGGAGATGGGCGGCCCCGCGGTGGATGTGGTCATCACCGAGGTGGGCGGCACGGTGGGCGACATCGAGTCGCTTCCGTTCCTCGAGGCGATCCGCCAGATCAGGCATGAGATCGGGCGCGATCGCTGCTTCTTCCTGCATGTGTCACTGCTGCCCTACATCGGCCCGTCCGGTGAGCTGAAGACCAAGCCCACCCAGCACTCGGTCGCGGCGCTGCGCAGCATCGGCATCCAGCCCGACGCGATCGTGTGCCGCAGTGACCGGCCGATCAGCGACGGGCTGAAACGCAAGATCAGCTTGATGTGCGACGTGGACGAGGAGGCCGTGGTTTCCGCGGTCGACGCGCCGTCGATCTACGACATCCCCAAGGTGCTGCACTCCGAGGGCCTGGACGCCTACGTGGTGCGCAGGCTCGGCCTGCCGTTCCGCGACGTCGACTGGAGCGACTGGGATGACCTGCTGCGGCGTGTCCACCGGCCGGCTCGCAGCATCACCATCGCGCTGGTCGGCAAGTACGTGGACCTCCCGGACGCGTATCTGTCGCCCGCCGAGGCGCTGCGCGCGGGCGGCTTCGCCAACGACGCCCGGGTGAATATCCGGTGGGTGACCAGCGATGATTGCCAGACCCCCGAGGGCGCGGCGCGCCAGCTCGAAGGCGTCGACGGGGTGCTCGTCCCAGGCGGCTTCGGGGTGCGCGGCATCGAGGGCAAAGTTGGCGCCATCCAGCATGCCCGCACGCACGGCATCCCACTGCTTGGCCTGTGCCTGGGCCTGCAATGCCTGGCTATCGAGGCCGCCCGCCACCTGGCCGGGCTTCCGGATGCCAACAGTGCCGAGTTCGACCCGGACACGCCGCATCCGGTCATCGCCACCATGGCCGACCAGGAGGATGTCGTCGCGGGGGAGCGGGACATGGGAGGCACGATGCGGCTCGGGCTGTATCCCGCCGTGCTGGCCGAGGGATCACTGGTCCGGGAGCTGTACGGGACGGACGTCGTCTCCGAACGCCACCGGCACCGGTACGAGGTCAACAACGCCTACCGCGGGGTGCTGGAACAGGCCGGGCTCATCTGCTCCGGCGTGTCTCCCGACGGGCGGCTGGTGGAGTTCCTGGAGATGCCGCGGAGCGTCCACCCCTACCTGGTGGCGACGCAGGCGCACCCGGAGTTCCAGTCCCGCCCGACCCGGCCGCATCCGCTTTTCACCGGGCTGGTGGCGGCGGCGCTCGAGCATGCCCGATCAGTGACCGCGGGCGGCATCGGCCGCCGGGCCGCGGCGAGCGCATGAGCCGACCCGAGGCCGGCGCCGACGAGGCGGCCCCGGCAGGAGCACCTGACGCGGGTGATACCCAGACGATCTGGCTCCGGGACGTCCCGGAGCAGTGGCCGGTCGTCTCCTCGGCCGAGGACGCCCGGGGCCCCATCGCCACGCTCCGCAGCGACGAGGTCCGGATGCCGGACGGCGAGGTCTTGCCGCGTCAGGTGCTGGAGCACCCGGGCGCCGTCGCGGTGGTGGCCCTCGACGAGGCAGCGCGGGTCCTGATGATCCGCCAGTACCGGCATCCAGTCGGCCGCCTGCTCTGGGAGGTTCCCGCGGGCCTGCGTGATGTGGCCGGCGAGCCGCTGCTGGCCACGGCCGAGCGTGAGCTGCTGGAGGAGACGGGGCACCGGGCGGGGGACTGGCTCGTCCTCGCTGATTTCTTCCCTTCGCCCGGGATCAGCTCCGAGCGGATTCGTGTCTTCCTCGCCCGCCGCCTCACGCTGGTCCCGGAATCCGAGCGCGAGTACATTCCGCAGCACGAGGAGGCCCACCTGCTGATCGCCTGGGTCCCGCTGGCCGAGGCGGTGGCCCGGTTTCTCGCGGGCGACCTGCACAATGGCGTCACCGGTGTGAGTATCTTGTCCGCGTATGCGGCCAGTCACAGTGGGTTCGCGGCGCTCCGCCCGGCCGACACGCCCGAGGGCTGACCTGCGGCGGCGGCTGAGGGGGCGGCGAGATCCGCCCGAACGCGTGCCGCACGGCAACGGGGCCGTGCGGGGACGACGAAGAGAGGCTTGCAGCCATGAGGGTGGGCGTTCCCAAAGAGGTCAAGAACCACGAGTATCGGGTCGCGATCACGCCGGCCGGCGTTCACGAACTGGTCCGCGCCGGTCATGAGGTGTTCGTCGAACGCGACGCCGGGACGGGCTCGTCCATTCCTGACGACGACTTCACGGCCGCTGGTGCGGCCATCCTGCCCGGGGCCGACGAGGTGTGGCAGACCGGCGACCTGATCCTGAAGGTGAAGGAGCCGGTGGCGCAGGAGTACCACCGGATGCGCAAGGGCCAGGTTCTCTTCACCTACCTGCACCTCGCTGCGTCGCTGGACTGCACCGAGGCCCTGCTCAGCGCGGGCACCACCGCGATCGCGTACGAGACCGTCCAGCTTCCCGACGCGTCACTGCCGCTGCTCGCGCCGATGTCCGAGGTGGCCGGCCGGATGGCGCCGCAGGTTGGCGCGCACCACCTGCAGCGGGACGGCGGTGGCCGGGGGGTGCTCATGGGCGGGGTGTCCGGCGTCTACGCGGCCAAAGTCGTGGTCCTCGGCGCCGGGGTCTCCGGCATGAACGCCGCCGCGATCGCGCTCGGCATGCAGGCCGAGGTGCTGCTGCTGGACAAGAACGTGGCGCGGCTGCGATCGGCAGACGCGATCTACCAGGGCCACCTCCAGACGGTCGCGTCCAACAGCTACGAGGTCGAGCGCGCGGTGATCGACGCGGATCTCGTCATCGGTGCCGTGCTGGTGCCGGGGGCGAAGGCGCCCATGCTCGTCTCCAATGAGCTGGTATCCAGGATGAAGCCGGGATCCGTGCTCGTGGACATCTCCATCGACCAGGGCGGGTGCTTCGAGGACTCGCATCCGACCACCCATGCCGCGCCTACGTACCCGGTCCATGAGTCCCTGTTCTACTGCGTGGCGAACATGCCCGGCGCGGTCCCGCACACCTCCACCTACGCACTGACCAACGTCACGCTGCCGTACGTGGTCGAGCTGGCCAACCGGGGCTGGCGTGACGCTCTGCGGGCCGATCCAGCCCTCGCGGCCGGGCTGCACACCTACGAGGGCACCCTGACCTGCCAGCCCGTGGCCGACGCGCATGGCCTGCCGTCCATAGCGGTCGGCGAGGTGCTCCGCTGACGAGCCTGGAAGCCGCCGTCGGCCGGTACCTCGACCATCTGATGGTGGAGCGCGGGCTGGCGGCGCACACGCTGGAGGCCTACCGCAGGGACCTGCTGCGTTACCAGGCGGCCCTGGCCGCTACGGGCCGGACATCGATCGGCGAGGTCACGACGGAGGATGTGGCGGCGTTCCTGGCCGGGCTGCGCGAGGGTGACGAGGATCACATGCCGCTCGCCGCGAGCTCGGCGGGCCGGGCCGTGGTCGCCGTGCGCGGCCTGCACGCGTTCGCGGCCGCCGAGGGCCTGGCTGGGGCCGACCCGGCCGGCCAGGTCCGGCCGCCCGCACCGCCGCGGCGGCTGCCCCGGGCCATCGCCGTGCCCGACGTGGAGCGGCTCATCGCGGCCGCGGGCGCCGGCCGCGGGCCGGAGGATCTCCGGCCGCTGCGCGACCAGGCGCTGCTCGAGCTTCTCTACGGCACCGGGGCGAGGATCTCCGAAGCCGTGGGCCTGGATGTTGACGACCTCGGCTTCGCCCCGGCCGCCCGGCCGACCGGGTCGGCCAGCGGGCCGCCCGGCGGGAAAGCCAGCGGCGAGGCCGCCGGCCGGCCGCCACGATCCGACTCTCTGGCAAGGGCGGCAGGCAGCGGATCGTCCCGGTGGGCCGGTACGCGCGTGATGCGCTCGATGCTTACCTGGTCCGGGCCCGCCCGGCCTTCGCGAGCGGTTCTCGCCGCATGTCCGCCAGCCCGGCGGTATTCTTGAATATGCGCGGTGGCCGCCTCACGAGGCAAGGTGCGTGGGCGGTGCTGAAGACGGTGGCCCAGGAGGCTGGGCTGCCCGGGGTGTCGCCGCACACTCTGCGGCACTCGTTCGCCACCCATCTGCTCGATGGTGGTGCGGACGTCCGGGTGGTCCAGGAATTGCTCGGGCACGCATCGGTCACCACGACCCAGATCTACACTCTGGTGACGGTGGACAGGCTCCGCGAGGTGTACTCGGCAGCGCATCCGAGGGCGCTGGGATAGGGCCGCAACGGTGAGTCGGCTTGCCGCCAGCGGAGGCAGGCTCTAGAGTCCGGGTTTCAGCAAAGGTATTCTGCGCAGTCCGCCGGGGAGGTGCAGCAGATGGTGGCAGAGCCCCACGCAATCCAGATCGAGCCCGGCGCTATCGGGCCTACCGGGCGCCCCTTGCCGGTGTTCCCCGATCCCGAGCCGCTCTCGACCCATGGCCCGGCCCGCATCGCGGCGGTGTGCAACCAGAAGGGCGGGGTCGGCAAGACCACCACCACCATCAACCTCGGCGCCGCCCTCGCCGAGCAGGGGCGGCGCGTCCTGCTGGTGGATTTCGACCCGCAGGGGGCATTGTCGGTCGGGCTCGGCTTCCAGCCGCATGAGCTCGAGTACACGATCTACAACCTCCTGATGGAGCGCGGGCTGCAGGCCAGCGACGTCGTCTTCAAGACGAACGTGGACGGGATGGACCTGCTGCCCAGCAACATCGACCTGTCCGGCGCCGAGGTCCAGCTGGTGCACGAGGTGGGCCGGGAGTTCGTGCTCGGCGGAGTGCTCGAGCCGCTCATCCCTGACTACGACATCGTCCTCATCGATTGCCAGCCCTCGCTCGGCCTGCTTACCGTGAACGCGCTGGCCTGCGCGGCCGGGGTCCTTGTCCCGTTGGAGTGCGAGTACTTCGCGCTGCGGGGGGTGGCGCTGCTGATGGAGACCATCGACAAAGTGTCGAAACGGCTCAATCCGGGCCTCGGCATCGATGGGCTGCTGGCCACCATGTACGACTCGCGGACGCTGCATTCCCGGGAGGTTCTCGCCGGCGTGGTGAAGGGATTCGGCGACAAGGTCTTTCACACGGTAATCAGCCGCACCGTGCGATTCCCCGATGCTACCGTCGCCGGAGAGCCCATTACCCGGTTTGACCCCGCGTCCACGGGAGCGAGTTCCTATCGGGAACTCGCCAAGGAGGTGCTGGAGCGGTGGCGGCAGACAGGGCGAGAGGGTCCCGTTCGCGGCGGGTGAGCCTGCCGGGAATCACCGAGCTGTTCCGTCCCGCGGCGCCCGGACCGTCCGCCGACGATGGCCGCCATGCGAGTGGGCGCGAGTCCCATCCGCACAAAATCACCGTCTATCTGTCCACCAACGAGCTTCTCGATTTGGAGCGCGCCCGGCTGGCACTGCGCGTCTACGGAATCCCGGTTGACCGCGGGCGCCTGGTCCGTGAGGCGATCGCCGTGCTCCTCGCCGATCTGGACGCCGATGGGGCGGTCAGCCTGGTGGCACGCCGCCTGCGGAATCCGGTGGACCCCGGGTGATCCGCGAGGTGGCGGCCGGGCCAGGCGGCGCTGCTGAATCTGGGAACGAAGGCCAGCAGACCCAGTCGGCGGGCGGCTTCGAAGTCCACCTTGACGTGTTCGAAGGCCCGTTCGACCTGCTGCTCGGGCTGATATCCAAGCACAAGCTCGACATTACGGAGGTCGCGCTCTCCCAGGTCACCGACGAGTTCATCGCCTTCATCGGAGCCCGCGCCGACGGCTGGGACCTGGACCAGGCGAGTTATTTCCTGGTCGTCGCCGCGACGCTGCTCGACCTGAAGGCGGCCCGGCTGCTGCCCGCTGGCGAGGTGGAGGACGAGGAGGATCTGGCCCTGCTGGAGGCCAGGGACCTGCTTTTCGCTCGCCTCCTGCAGTATCGCGCCTACAAGGAGGTAGCCGCTGTGTTCGCGGGCCGGATGACGGTCCAGGCGCGCCGGTTCGCGCGGCGGGTACCCGTCGAGCCCCGGTTCGCCCAGTTGCTGCCCGAGGTGCTGCTCGGTCTCGGCCCGGCAGAGTTCGCCGCGATCGCCGCCCGGACTCTGGCCCCGCGCCCGGTGCCGGTCGTGTCTACCGAGCACATTCACGCGCCGCAGACCACCGTGCGTGAGCAGGCCGGGATACTGGCCACGCAACTGAGCCTGCTGGGCCGGGCGACTTTCCGGCGGCTGACGTCCGACTGCGGCGGAACGTATGAGGTGGTGGCGCGTTTCCTGGCGCTGCTGGAGCTCTACCGTGAAGGCAGCGTGTCGTTCGAGCAGGTCACCCCCCTGGGCGAGCTGTACGTGACCTGGATACCGGTCGAGCGCCGGCCCGGCGGGGCGGAACCAGGCCAGCCAGGCGCGCCGGAACAGGAGGGCAGTGAGTGAGCATGGACAACGGGCACCTGGTCCCGGGCGCGGGGGGTACGGACCCGCCGCCCGGCGAGGGTGACCTGGCCACCACCGACGAGGCCGCGGCGACCGGGCCAGATGGCCAGGCTCTCCCGGGCCTGCGGGCCTGCCTCGAGGCCATCATGCTGGTCGTGGACGAGCCGGTACCGGAGGTCGTGGTCGCGCAGGTGCTGGAACGGCCGCGGGAGGAGGTCGCCGCGGCCCTGCACGAGCTCGCGGGCTCATATACAGCCGAGGGGCGTGGGTTCGACCTGCGTGAGGTGGCTGGCGGCTGGAGGTTCTATACCCGCGAGGACTGCGCGCCGGTAGTGGAACGCTTCATCCGTGACGGGCAGGAGGTCCGGCTCACCCAGGCCGCGCTGGAGACACTCGCGGTGGTCGCCTACCGGCAGCCGGTCAGCCGTGCGCGGGTGTCTGCGGTGCGTGGCGTCAACTGTGACGGGGTGATGCGCACGCTGGGGCTGCGCGGCCTGGTCGAGGAGGCCGGCACCGATCACGAGACGGGGGCTATCCTCTACCGGACCACCGGGTACTTCCTGGAGCGGCTGGGCCTCGCGGGCCTAGCCGACCTGCCGGAACTCGCCCCCTTCCTGCCAGATCATGTCGACGACCCCGAGGACACCGGTGATGAGCCCACGAACCCCTGACGGACGGGGGAGTCAGCGGGGCGGGGCCGGCCGGGGCGGGGGCGGCCTGGACGGGGGCGGCCTGGACGGCGACGATGAGCGGGACACGCTCACCGACGTGCCCGGCGGCGTCCGGCTGCAGAAGGTTCTCGCCGCCGCCGGGGTGGGCAGCCGCAGACGCTGCGAGGAACTGATCGGCGAGGGCCGGGTCGAAGTGGACGGCGAGACCGTCCGCCGGTTCGGCGCCCGCGTCGACCCGCAACAGCAGATCATCAGGGTGGACGGCAGGCGCATTCCGGCCCGCCAGGATCTCGTCTACCTGGCGCTGAACAAGCCGGCCGGGGTACTGACCACCATGTCGGATGACCGGGGGCGGCCGACGATCGCCGACTTCCTCGGCGATCACGCCGAGCGGCTGTACCACGTGGGCAGGCTGGATTATGACACCGAAGGCCTCATGCTGCTGATGAACGACGGCGACCTCGCGCACCGCCTGGCCCACCCCCGGTACGGAGTGCTCAAGACATACCTGGCCGATGTCGCAGGACCGGTGCCGAAGGACCTGGGCCGGCGGCTGGTCACCGGGATCGAGCTCGCGGACGGCGTCGCCACCGCGGACAAGTTCCGCGTGATCGAGCGCGCCGGATCGCGCGCCCTGGTGGAGATCACCGTGCACGAAGGGCGCAAGCACATCGTGCGGCGGATGCTCGCCGAGGCCGGCTACCCGGTCAGCCGCCTGGTCCGCACGCACGTCGGGCCCATCGCGATTGGTTCACTTCGGCCCGGCAGCACCCGTTCACTCAGTACGAAGGAGATCGGCGACCTGTACGCCGCGGTCGGTCTGTAGCCTGGGAATCGCGCAGCGCGTCCGGTCTATTTCTTCAACGGAAGTGACCCAGGGGACGCCTGGGACAAGGCGGCATGAAGGAGCAGGCTGGTGACGGTCAGGGCGATCCGTGGTGCGGTCCAGGTGGACGCGAACGAGCGATCCGCGATCCTGGAGGCCACGACCGAGCTTGTCACCGAGGTCATGACGCGGAACAGCCTGGTTCCTAACGATGTGATCAGCGTCCTGTTCACCGCGACCCCCGATCTCACCGCGGAGTTTCCCGCGCTCGCCGCCCGCAAGATCGGCTTCCAGGATGTGCCGCTGCTGTGCGCTTCCGAGATCGCCGTGCCTGGTGCGATGCCAAGGGTGGTCCGCCTGCTCATGCACGCGGAGACGGCCGGGTCGCGCGCCGCCCTGCAGCATGTCTACCTGCGCGGTGCGATCGCCCTGCGACTGGATATCGCCCAGTGACCGGACTGCCGCCCAGTGCGGTGCCGAGGGGGAACGCCGTCGAGGGGGCCGGTGCCGCCGAGATGCCTGGCCCCCGGCGGGTGGTGGTGATCGGCACGGGAATGATCGGGACCTCGGTGGCTCTCGCCCTCCGGGAGCGCGGCGGCGGACGTCTGGCTGGCCGACCGCGACGCGGCGGCCGCGCGCCTGGCGGCTGACATCGGCGCGGGCACGCTGCTGCGTGATGCCGGAGGCGCCCAATGGGCCGGTGCCGGAGGCGGCCTTGCGGCCGGTGCCGGAGGCGCCCTGACGGCCGGGGCGGGAGACGCCCTGATGGCCGAGGGCAGCCAGCCGTGGGAGGGGCAGGCTGATGGCTCTGCCGATCTTGCCCTGCTCGCCGTGCCGCCCGCGGCTGTGGCCCCGACGCTCGCCGCTGCGCAACGGCAGAACCTGGCGCGCTGGTACACCGACGTGGCCAGCGTGAAGGGCTTCCCGCTGGCTCAGGCCCGGGCCCTCGGCTGTGACCTGGCCAGTTTCGTCCC
This sequence comes from uncultured Actinomycetes bacterium, assembly GCA_963822825.1. Taxonomy (GTDB): domain Bacteria; phylum Actinomycetota; class Actinomycetes; order Streptosporangiales; family Streptosporangiaceae; genus JAWWPY01. The sequence goes on from CAWGIW010000026.1 coordinate 28,038, forward strand.
CGGCCACCCGCTGTCCGGGAGGGAACGTTCGGGCCCGGCCGCCGCGCGCGCCGACCTGTTCCTCGGCCGGCCGTGGGTGATCTGCCCGGGGGAGAAGAACCCTGCGGCGGCCGTGGCCGCCGTGACGGCCCTGGCCCGCGGCGTGTGGCGCCGAGCCGGTGCTGGTCAGTGCGGCCGAGCATGACCGGTGGGTGGCGCTGGTATCGCATGCGCCGCACGTGGTCTCCGCGGCGATGGCGGCCCGGCTGGCCGACTCCAGCGACGGTGCGCTCGCCTTGGCCGGCCAGGGCCTGCGGGATGTGACCAGGATCGCGGCGGGAGACTCGGCGCTGTGGACGCAGATCCTCGCCGCCAACGCGGCTCCGGTCGCGGAGGTGCTCGCGGCGGTCGCCGCCGACCTGGCCGCGGCTGCGGAGGCTGGCGGAGGCGGCTGCGGCCGCCTGGCCCTCCGGACGGCCAGAACCGCCTGGCCCCTGGGCGGGCCGCGGCGGCGTCCCCGGCTGGTCGACCGGCGCTGCTGGATCCTGACCGCCTGCGGACCAAGGCAGCGGGGTCGGCGCGGATTCCCGGCAAGCAGGGCACGCCTGCCGCGGACCGATGTGGTGGTCCAGGTGGTCATCCCGGACGGCCCGGTGAACTGGCCCGGCTGTTCCGGCGGCAGGCAACGCCGGGGTGAATATCGAGGACATCGGCATCGAGCACTCCCCGGGACTGCCGGTGGGAGTGGCCGAGCTGACCGTCCGGCCCGAGGCCGTCCGGCCCGGCTGACCCAGGCACTCGCGGCCAACGGATGGCCAGTCCGCCGGTAGCATCGCATGGTGACTGGCTGCCTGATGATCGCCGTGGACGGCCCCGCCGGGTCCGGCAAGTCGAGCGCCGCCCGTGGCGTGGCGCTGCGCTCGGCCTGCGTTACCTGGACACCGGCGCCATGTACCGGGCGCTGACCTGGTGGCTGATCAGCCAGGGCGTGGAGTGGCGACCCGGCGGCGGTGGCGGCGCAGCGCCGGGCGGCCCGTGATCGAGGTGGGCACCGACCCGGCCAGCCCCGGCGGTCACGCGTCGACGGCACCGACGTGACCGCCCTGATCCGTACCCGCGAGGTCTCCAACGCGGTCAGCGCGGTCGCACGCGGTTCCCGAGGTCCGCGCGCGCCTGGTCGCGCATGCAGCAGGAGATCATCGACGGCGGCGTGCGCGGCCGGTGAGGGCATCGTGGCCGAGGGACGTGACATCGGCACGGTGGTCGCGCCGCAGGCGGCGGTCAAGGTGTTCCTCACCGCCAGCGAGGAGGCCCGGGCCCGCCGCCGCAGCGCCGACCTGGCCGCCGATCCCGGCGCCACGCCCGACGGTGACCCGCGCCGAGCAGCAGCGCCGGGACCGGCCGACGCCCCGCAGACCGTGATGGCCGCGACGCGGTGCAAGATCGACTCGACCGCCCTGGCCTGGACGAGGTCATCGGCCTGATCGTCGGCGTGGCCCGGCAGCGGGCTGACGTAGCGTGGACGGATGCCAGGCGACGGCAGCCCGGCGAGCACGGCTCGGCAGTGGGGACCCGGCGGCGGATGACCAGCCGCCGGTTCGACAGCGACGGGTCGACAGCGACGGGCGACAGCGACGGGCGACCAGACCGCCCCCGCCGTCCCGGTCCCGTGGTGGCCGTGGTCGGCCGGCCCAACGTCGGCAAGTCAACCCTGGTCAACCGGATTCTCGGCAGCCGCCAGGCGGTCGTGCAGGACGCCCCCGGCGTCACCCGGGACCGGGTGGCCTACGACGCGGCCTGGCGCGGCCGGGCGCTTCACCCTGGTGGACACCGGTGGCTGGGAGGCCGCCCGTCGGCGACGGCGCCCACGCCAGCCGCGCGCTGGCCGAGCAGGTGACCGCCCAGGCCCGGCTGGCGGTGGACGCGGCGGACGCGGTGCTGTTCGTGGTGGACGCCGTGGTCGGGGTGACCGACGCCGACGAGGCCGTCGCGGCGGTGCTGCGCCGGTCCGGCAAGCCGGTCGTGGTCGCCGCGAACAAGGTGGACGACGCGCCCGGCCGAGCCCGCCGCGGCGGCGCTGTGGTCCCTCGGGCCTCGGCGAGCCGCTACCCGGTCAGCGCCCTGCACGGCCGGGGCAGCGGTGACCTGCTCGACGTGGTGCTCGACGCGCTGCCCGGACGCGCCGCCGGAGCCGTCGGACGCCGGCGGCGGGCCGCGGCGGGTGGCGCTGATCGGCCAGCCCAACGTGGGCAAGTCCAGCCTGCTGAACCGGCTGGCCGGGCGAGCAGCGGGTGCTGGTGGACGAGGTGCGCCGGCACCACCAGGGACCCGGTGGACGAGCTCATCGAACTGGGCGGCATGACCTGGCGGTTCGTGGACACCGCCGGGATCAGGCGGCGGGCCAGGGAGAACCAGGGCGCGGACTTCTACGCGGCGCTGCGTACCGCCGGGCGCGCTGGAGCGCGCCGAGGTCGCGGTGGTCCTGGTGGACGCCAGCGAGCCGCTCACCGAACAGGACCTGCGGATCGTGTCCATGGTGATCGACGCGGGCCGGGCGCTGGTCCTCGCCTACAACAAGTGGGACCTGGTCGACGAGGACCGGCGGCTGCAGCTGGACCGCGGACATCGACCGCCAGCTGCACACCGCGCGCTGGGCGCCGCGGGTGAACATCTCCGCCGCCGACCGGCCGGCACGTGGACCGGCTGGTGCCCGCGCTCGAAACGGCGCTGGCCGGCTGGGAAACCCGGGTGCCGACCGGAAGGCTCAACGCCTGGCTCGCCGAGCTGGTCGCGGCGACCCCGCCGCCCGGCGCGCGGCGGCCGGCAGCCGAAGGTACTGTTCGCCACGCAGGCCGGGATCCGTCCGCCGCATTTCGTGCTGTTCACCACGGGTTTCCTGGAGGCGGGGTACCGGCGGTTCATCGAGCGGCGGCTCCGCGAGGAGATTCGGCTTCGAGGGAAGCCCGGTGCACGTGTCGATGCGGCTGCGGGAGAAGCGTCGCGGCGCGGCGCGGCGCGGCGGCACGGCCCAGCCCGGTAAGACGCCGCGGCGCGAGGCGCCTCAAGGGCGGGCGCGGCGGGCCTGAGCGGACATGCTGCCCGCGCGCCTGACCGAGCTGGACCGGGCCCGCGTCTGGCATCCGTACGCCGCCATGCCCGGGGCCCGGCCGCCGCTCCTGGTGGAGTCCGCGTCCGGCGTGCGGCTGCGGCTGGCCGAGCCGGCCGGGGGCAGCGCGAGCTGGTGGACGGCATGTCCTCCTGGTGGGCGGCGATCCACGGCTACCGCCACCCGGTGCTCGACGAGGCGGCGCGCGGCCAGCTCGGCCGGATGAGCCACGTCATGTTCGGCGGGCTGACCCACGAGCCGGCGATCCGGCTCTGCGACCGGCTGGCGCGCTCACCCCGCCCGGGCTGCGAGCACGTGTTCCTCTGCGACTCCGGGCTCGGTCTCGGTCGAGGTCGCGATCAAGATGTGCCTGCAGTACTGGCGGTCGGCTGGGCCGCCGGCCAAGCGCGGCTGCTGACCTGGCGCGGCGGGTACCACGGGGACACGTTCATGGCGATGTCGGTGTGCGACCCGGACGGCGGCATGCACCGGCTGTGGGACGGGGTGCTGCCGCCGCAGGTCTTCGCCGGCCGGCCGCCGGCCGGTTTCCGGCGCCGGGGTCGATCCCGGCTACGCGGCGAACCTGGCGCGAGCTGATCGAGGAGCACGCGGGCGAGCTGGCCGCGGTGATCGTGGAGCCGGTGGTGCAGGGCGCGGGCGGCATGCGCTTCCACGATCCGCGGCTACCTGCGGGTGCTGCGCGCGGCCTGCACGGCGAGCACGGCGTGCTGCTGATCTTCGACGAGATCGCCACCGGCTTCGGCCGGACCGGCGCGCTGTTCGCCGCCGGAGCACGCCGGGGTCAGCCCGGACGTGATGTGCCTGGGCAAGGCGCTGACCGGGGGCTACCTGTCGCTGGCCGCGACGCTGTGCACGCCGGAGGTGGCCGCCGGCATCCGCGGGGGCGAACTGCCGGTGCTCGCGCACGGGCCGACCTTCATGGGCAACCCGCTGGCCTGCGCGATCGCGAACGCCTCGGTCGGCTGCTGCTCGGCCACGAGGAACCTGGCTATCCCGGAGGCTGGCAGCCGGGAGGTCACAGGATCGAGGCGGGCCTGCGCCGCCGGGCTGGCCCCGGCGCGGGACCTGCCCGGCGTCGCGGACGTCCGGGTGCTCGGCGCGATCGGCGTCGTGCAGCTCGACCACGAGGTGGACCTGGCCGCCGCGACCCGCGCGGCGGTAGCCGAGGGGGTCTGGCTGCGGCCGTTCCGCGACCTGGTCTACACGATGCCGCCGTACGTCACGGGTGACGCCGATCTGGGCCGGATATGCGTAGCCGTGTGTGCCGCCGCCGCGGCCGGGTGACGCCGCTGTGGCTGAAGCTGGCGGGTGCTCACCGAGCTAACCGGAACCAGACCGTGGTGCCCTCGTCTTCGCTCTCATAGCCCCACTGGTCCGCGAGGCTCTCGACGAGGAAGAGGCCGTGCCCTTCGGCGGCATAGACCTCCGCCTTCACCACCGGGATGCTCCGGGCGGAGCCTTCGTCAATGACCTCGACCTGCACCGATTCCACCTGATCGGTCACGACGACCGTGACCGTCCCGCCGCGTTGCCCCGAAGCGCTGTGCAGCACCGCGTTCGTCACGAGTTCGGAGCAGAGTAAGACGGCCACGTCCTGGCACGGATGATCCGGGCCGAGGACCTTGGCCACGAAGGCCCTGGCCTTCGCCACGTTCTTGGGCTGGCCGTCGATCGTGAGGCGGCCGTGGGTCGCCCTGCCCGCAGGCGCTCCTGCTCGAGGTCGCATGGCGGTTTCGCGGCGGCTCTTTCCGCGACGTGTGGTCGTGGCTGCCATCGCTGTTGCGCTCCTTCCCGGGTGATCGTCCGCGGGCCGTGGAGCAGTGGTCTTCCCCCCCACTGCTCACCGTACTATGCAAATGCGTAGCGGTGCAGGCACAGTGTGTCAGGACCATGATGGTCTGGGCTTGCACCGCACGCAAGTGCGTAGCACAAATCTAGCCCACGAAATTTCAAATGGGATCTCACAACCTTCACAACTTCCGGTATCGTGAGCTTCGAGTTCAGGAGTCAAAGCAGGGTGCCCAGGTTCGGGGCGGCGAGCGTCAGTCCCCGGGCCGGTCACCGAAGGAGGGGGGGTGACGTGTCCATAGGTCCCACGGTGCGTCGCCGCAGACTGGGCTCCGAGTTAAGGCGCTTGCGGGAGGCGCACTCCTTCAAGCTCGAAGACGCCGCCGAACGCCTCGGGCTGGCCCCGTCAACACTCTCGCGTATCGAGACGGGAAAGGCGCCGACCAGAACTGCCTATCTGACGACCATGCTCGACATGTACGGCGTGGTCGATATCGCGCAGCGGCAGGCGCTGACCGACATGGCGCGCGACGGTCACCGCAAGGGCTGGTGGGCCGTGTACGACGACGTGATGCCGACCGGATACGGTATCTGCGTCGGGCTCGAGGCCGAGGCGGCCGCGCTCCGGGTCTTCGAGGATCAGGTGGTACACGGCCTGCTGCAGACCGAGGAGTACGCGCGGGTCGTGATGAGCGCGGTACGTATGCGGCAGAGCCCCAGGCAGATCGAACGCGCCGTGGAGTTGCGCGTACAGCGCCAGGAGGCGCTCACCCGTGATGATCCGCTCAAGCTCTGGCTGATCCTCAACGAGGCGGTGATCCTGCGGACAGTGGGCGGTGCCGAGGTGATGCACGGTCAGCTGATCCAGCTGCTCAAGGCCAGCGAGTGGCCCAGCGTCACGCTGCAGGTACTCCCACTGTCCAGCGGTGCGCACCCGGCTCTCAACGGGCCGTTCTGTATCCTCGAATTCCCGGAGCGCACCGACCCGAACGTGGTGTACACGGAAGGTGTCGCAGGTCATGCGTACCTGGAACGAGATTCTGACGTGCGTGCCTGTGCAGAGGCGTTTGACCTGCTCCGGGCCGCAGCTCTGTCGCCTGCCGATTCAGTGGACCTGGTCAGCAGGACGGCAAAGGAAATAGCCCGCAAAGGGGGATCTCTACATGATTAAGGAAAGGAAAGGCGGATGACACCCGACTTCACCGGAGCGCGCTGGTTCAAGAGCAGCGCGTCGAGCGTCACGGGCTGCGTGGAGGTGGCACACCTGGCCGACGGCCTGGTGGCCCTCCGGGACTCTAAGGATGTGAGCAAGGCACCGCACGTCTTCAACCGCCGCGAGTGGCACGCGTTCCTGAGTGGCGTCAGGAACGGGGAGTTCGACCTACCGGTCAGCTGACCGCGGCTCTGGCGGCGTCCGGCCCACAGGCACGGGCCGGACGTCGCCGTCGGTCAGGTGCGAGGCGGGCGGCTCAGAGAACAGGGCGGCGGGGTGCGGGGCGGCGGGGCGCGGGGCGGGCCGAACTCACCCTCGGCCGCGCCGCCGAGGAAGGCCTCCCACTCGGCGGCGCTGAAGATCAGCGCGGGCCCGTCGGGGTGCCGGGAATTGCGCATGGCCACCTCCCCGCGCTGCAGGAAGGCGACTTCGACGCAGTTGCCTCCCGTGGGACCGCTGCGCCTGCTCTTGACCCAGCTTATGCCGTGTAGCTGGGAGGCGGGCATGCCGTTGCGGACGGTGCTCATGATGATCCTTCCAAGTTGGCCAAGATCGCACGGAGGATCTCCGTGGAGTCGCCAGGTGGCGCGCTGACGATGCTGAGCCTCTCCATGGCCAGCAGATAGCGGCCCACTTCCGGCGGCTTATCGATATACAGAGCGCTGGCCAGATTCTCGACATAGACCATGTCGGGCATGGCCGGGTCGGCGAAACGCAGGATGCTGAACGCGCCCGGCGCGGCATGACCCACCGCGGCGAACGGTGTCACCTGCAGGGTGAGGCGCTGCTGCCGGCACGCTTCGACCAGGTACTCCAACTGGGCCCGCAGGACCCCCGTGCCGCCGACCGGACGGCGCAGCGCCACCTCGTCGATGATCACCCACAGCCGCATCGCACCTGAGTTGAACCGCGCCTGGCGCTCTTTGCGGATGACGACCAGGCGCTCCGCCTCGTCCATTGAGAAGTCGCCGAGAGCCAGCACCGCGGCCGCGTAGTCTTCCGTCTGGAGCAGCCCAGGGACGAACTGCGGATCGTAGCTGCGGATCGACTCGGCCGCTTCCTCCAGTCCGATATACGACTGGAACCACGTCGGCAGGACGTCATGGTACTGCTGCCACCAGCCAGGCTGGTTGGCCCGGCTGGCCAGGGACAGCAACTGCTCCCGCTCGGTCCGGTCGGTGATCCCGTACAGGGTGAGCAGATCCGCGATGTCCACCTCACGGACCGCGTTCCGGCCCAGCTCGATGCGGCTGATCTTGGATTCGGATCCGCGGATAGCGCGGGCCGCGTCCTGGGCGCTGATTCCCCGCGCCTCACGCAAGCGCCGCAACTGTGCGCCGAGGAGCAGGCGCAGGATGGTCGGGCCGCCGACCGTATCCGCCATAATCCACGTCCTCCCGTGAGGCGTGCTTGCCTGGCCTGGCACGCGCCAACCAAGCGGCGCGCGCGGCCGACCCGTCCCCCCCGGGACTGAAATGGCTGCCATGTCGCTGCGCGACCGCTGGTCACGCGACAATGTGGCCGGGTTGCCCTTTCATCCGCGTCGTTTCATGATATCCCATATGCGATTGCATGTAACCCCCTGCTGGGCGCTAATGTGGTCCTAGCCCCCACTATTGTGGCCCGAGGAGCGTGGCGGTGACTGCCGAGGAAGATCGTATTAAGGCCTTCCGGCCGGAAGAACCCAGTCCAGCGCGCATTTACAACTACTTACTCGGTGGTAAGGATCACTACCCGGCTGACCGGCTGGCGGCCGAGGAGCTCCTTATTGTCGCTCCCGACGTCCGGCTGGCGGCCATGGCGAACCGGGAGTTCCTCCGCCGAGCCGTTCATTCCCTTGTCACGGATGCGGGGGTCCGCCAGTTCATCGAAGTCGGCGTCGGCCTGCCCACGGCGGAGAACGTGCACGAGGTCGCGCAGCGGGCGGCGCCCGGTGCCCGGGTGGTGTATGTGGACACCGACCCGGTGGTCATCGCGCACGCCAGGAACATGGTGCGCGGCGTCCCCGGCACCGCGATCGTCGAGCATGACCTGCGCGAGCCGGCGGCGATCCTCGGCGACCCCGAGCTGACCAGCCTGATCGACGTCGCCGTGCCCACGGCCGTGCTCTTGGCTAACGTCTTGGCCAACATCGCCGACGAGGACGACCCGGCCGGGCTGATCCGCGGGCTGCTGGCGCCCTTCCCGTCCGGGAGCTTTCTCACCCTGTCCCATGTGACGCTGGACGGCACCCCGGAATCCGCCCAGACCGCCGTCAAGATCCTTGACCGGACGGGCATCAGCGGGCATCCGCGGACCCGCGATCAGCTGCGTGCCCTCCTGGCCGGCCTTGAGCCCGTCGAGCCAGGCCTGGTGTGGGCACCGGAGTGGCGGCCAGAACCCGGCACCAGCCTGGTGGACAATCCAGGCCGCTCCCATGTCTATGCGGCGGTCGGCCGGAAGGCGCGGGACGCCGCGCCCGGTACCATCACTACCTGGAGTTAGCGGGGCTTGGCGTCGGTGAGAGCTAGGTGATGGCGGAGCGATGCGTTACCGGTCGTTGGGTAATTCAGGGCTGCTGGTGTCGGTGGCCGGGCTGGGCTGCAACAACTTCGGCCGCCGGCTGGACATGGCCGGGACCCGGCCGGTGGTGGACGCGGCCATTGAGGCCGGGGTCACCCTGCTCGACACGGCCGACATCTACGGTGGCGGCGGCGGATCCGAGGAGATCCTCGGCGAGGTGCTCGCCGGGCGCCGCGACCAGGTGGTGCTGGCCACGAAGTTCGGGCACCGGTCATTCGACATGAAGTACGGCGCGGCGGCCGGGGCCAAGGGCGGCCGGGCGTACATCCGGCTGGCCGTCGAGCGGTCTCTGCGGCGGCTCCGGACCGATTACATCGATCTGTACCAGTTGCACACCCCAGATCCGTCCACACCCATCGAGGAAACCCTGCGTGCCCTCGGCGAACTGGTGACCGAGGGCAAGGTGCGCTACATCGGGCACTCCAACCTCGCGGGATGGCAGATCGCGGATGCGGCACAGATAGCCCGCGAGCTAGGGACGGAGCCCTTCATCTCCGCGCAGAATCACTGGTCGCTGCTGGAGCGCGACGTGGAGGCGGAAGTGATCCCCGCGGCCCGGCATTTCGGCCTCGGCGTACTGCCCTACTTCCCGCTGGCGAATGGCCTGCTCACGGGGAAGGTCCGCCGTGGCCAGGCCGTTCCGGAAGACAGCCGGCTGGCCAGCCGGGAGGGCTACGTCACGGCCGAGAAGCTCGACCGGGTCGAGGCTCTGATCTCCTGGGCCGCGGATCACGGGCAGACGGTGCTCGACGTGGCCATCGGCGGGTTGGCCGCGCAGCCGGGATGTGCCTCGGTGATCGCCGGCGCGACCTCTCCCGAGCAGGTGAAGGCCAACGCGGCGGCGGCCGAGTGGGTACCCTCCGCCGACGAACTCGCTGAGATCGACGCGATGGTTCCGCCGCCCGGCCGGGTCGGCTGAGGTATCCGCGCCGTCAGCTACTGGCGGCCGCTCGCCGGTATAGCGCCGCCACGGCCCGGCCGAACCGGGACGAGTAGGACACTGACGGGGTGTTCCCCCCTGCTGGTACCCGCCGATCACGCCGATCACCGTGCCCAGTCCGGTGGTCCGGCTTACCTGAGCGAGGAACGGCCCGCCGCTGGTGCCGTCCGTGTACCCGCCGCAGTCAAACTGCAGTTGCTGACCGCCGAACGCACGGGTATTGGCCCGGCAGGTGATCGGTGAGTCGCTGACTGTCGGGTAACCAATGACCTGAACGGCTTGCACCTGGCCCCATCCGGTGCCGACCTTGTTAGCGCCGGTAACCTCCTGGATATTCTGGCCGCGGCCAGCCTGCTGGACCACCAGGAAGGCCACGTCGTAGTTGGGATCGGCGGAGACCGCCCAGGCCTGGGCGACGAACACCTTGCTGACCGTCCAGATGCCGTACGGGGCCGTGCCGTTGTGATACCCGGGCGCGAAGCCGTACTGCCCGGTGCTGTTCACGCAGTGCGCGGCGGTGATCACGAGGTTCTCGGCCGGGCTGGCCACCACGCTCGCGGTGCACTCGTGTGCGCCCAGATGTCCCCCGTTCATGGTGAACAGGGCGCCGACCGTCGGCGTGCCGCCGAACACGCGCCCGTTCAGCAGCACCGCCGGTGCGCTCGGCGCCCCGCGATGCAGCGACTTGGCCGCCGCGGCCAGCCGGATCGCGAACCTGGCCGCGCCCTGCGCGGTGGGCGACGCCAGCGCCACCCCCACGACGACGACCAGCATCATGGCCACAGCCAGGGCGGCAAGCCTGCCCAGCAGCCGCGGTGCGGAACGCTCCGCCGGTCTGCTCCTGCGCCGCATTCGTTTCCTCTGCCTGGATGCTTGTCGGTTGCATGGGCTTGACCTGCACTTTCTTCCATTGTGAGGGACAAGCTTTAAGAGATCTATAGAAAGAGCCGAGAAGATCCCGGGTGTGGCCCGAGAAGATGCGGAGGGCCAGCGAATACGGGAATGCGGTTGCGTGATGCTCGGCAGGCGGGCGGGCGTAAGATCGCTCGCAGCACGTTGCCGTTCGCGGGCGACGGTGTCACCCCACCTGGGCCCGGGAGTGGCAGAAACAGGATCAGCCGGGGTGAGCTAGAGGAGCAGATGTTATGTCGGGGATGGGTTCCATCCTGCAGCTCACAAACCCGACGGTGGTAGCCGCATTCCGCGCGGCGCTCCTCCACCAGGGAATCATCGCCTTGCTGATTTTCTTCTTGCTCGCCCTCCTGTGGATCAGCGTCCGGGAGTGGGTCCCATCAACCCGCACCGGCGGCGGGCCGGCCTGGCCGCCGAGCCGCGGGCGCGGCGCTTGCTGCGCATCAGCTTCGGTCTCCTGTGGATCTTCGACGGCATCCTGCAGGCCCAGGCGGCCATGCCACTCGGGCTCCCGTCCCAGGTGATGCAGCCCGCCGCGGCGACCTCGCCGGGCTGGGTGCAGCAGGTGGTGGACTGGGGCGCGCGGGGGTGGACGTACCATCCGGTCGATGGGGCGGCGGCGGCCGTCTGGATCCAGGTCGGGGTCGGTATCTGGCCGCTGACCGCGGCGCGGGGCCCCTGGTCCCGCCTGGGCGGGCTGGCCAGCCTGGGCTGGGGCCTGATCGTCTGGATATTCGGCGAAGCCTTTGGCGGTATCTTCGCTCCCGGCCTGACCTGGCTGTTCGGCGCACCGGGCGCTGCCGTGTTCTACTGCGTGGCCGGCGCGCTGGTCGCACTGCCTGACCGGGCCTGGTCCGGGCAGCGGCTCGGGCGGCTGCTCGTCGGGGCCTTGGGCCTGTTCCTGACCGGGATGGCCGTGCTGCAGGCCTGGCCCGGGCGAGGCTTCTGGCAGGGCACGGTGGCCGGGAAGCGGACCGGCCTGGCGGCCATGGTCCAGCAGATGGGTCAGGTATCCCAGCCACGGTTCCTGTCATCGCTGGTCTCCAGCTTCGCCACGTTCACCGCCGCACACGGGTTCGCCGTCAACCTGACGGCCGTGACCGTGCTGGCCGCGGTCGGTATCGCGCTGCTCAGCGGGTCGCCCCGGCTTGTGCGCCCGGCCGTCATCGTGCTGGCCGTGGTGTGCCTGGCGGACTGGGTCCTGATCGAGGACTGGGGATTCTTCGGCGGCCTCGGAACAGACCCCAACAGCATGATCCCGATGGCGCTGGTGGCCGTCGCCGGTGTGCTGGCCCTGACCAGCCCCGCGATGGCGGTGGCCCCCGCGGTGGCGCCCGTGGTGACAGAGCCCTTGGTGACAGAGCCCGCGGCAGCCGAGCCGGCGGCGGTGGCGGCCGCGGCCGCACACCCGGGGCGGGACTGGCGGGAGTGGCTGAGCCCGGGACGCCTCGGCCGCGCCCTCGGGACCGCGAGCCCCCGGACCATCGCCGCGATCGGCGCGCTCGGTGTCGCCGCCCTCGGCGCGGTCCCGATGGCGGCAGCGTCCGCGAGCACGAGCGCCGATCCGATCATCGCCGAGGCGCTCGACGGATCCAGCGCCCCCCTCGACTACCACGCCGCCGCGTTCCACCTCACCGACCAGCACGGCCAGCAGGTCTCGCTGGCCAGCCTGCACGGCAAGGTAGTACTGCTCACCTTCCTCGATCCGGTATGCACGAGCGACTGCCCGCTGATCGCGCAGGAATTCCGCCAGGCCGATCAGCTGCTCGGGACGAGTTCCCGGCACGTGGAACTCGTCGCGATCGTTACGAACCCGCTCTACTACCAGCGTGATTACACTCTGGCGTTCGACAGCCAGGAACATCTGGCCGACCTGCCGAACTGGCGCTTCCTGACCGGGACGCTTCCGCAGCTCAAGCACGTGTGGCAGCAGTACGGGATCGCCGCTCAGGTCCTGCCTGGCGGCGGGATGATCGCGCACAGCGACCTCGCGTACGTCATCGACTCGACGGGATGGACCCGCAGGGAGCTGAACTTCGATCCCGGCCCGGGGACCGCGAGCTCCCAGGCATCGTTCGCGAGCGAGCTGTCCACCGCGGCCCGGCAGGTCCTGGGGACGCGGTGATCACGAGACGGCATGCGGGGCGGGCAGGACACGCCCTGATCGCGGTGGGCGGGCTGCTTTCCGCCGTGCTGCTGAGCGGGTGCGGCAGCACGGTGGCGGCACCGCGGGCGGCCCGCCCGGCGCCCGCCGTCACGCCGTCGCTCGCCACCTCGCAAGCGATCGCCGGGGAAACGTGGGCGGTGGTCGTCATGGGTGGGTCGAGCGCTGCGCACAACGACTTCTGGCAGCTCTTCACGCGCCCTGCGGACGCGGCGAGGTGGACGCTGGCCACGCCACCGGGTGTCGCTGATAACGGCGGCCTCGCCGTGGCGGGCGTGGGCACCCGGTCCCTCGTTACCGCGTTCCGCCCCAGCCAGGACCTCACCTTCTCCCCACTGAGTGCCAGCCAGGACGACGGCGCGCACTGGTCGCAAAGCGGGCTCCTGGCCGCTGGCCTCGCCGACGTCCCCAATGCGTTCGCCGGGGCACCCGGCGGCGGCCTCGTCGCGCTGACGAGCCACGGCGACGCCGAGATCGCCGCGCGCGCCGGGGCCGTCTGGTCGAGCCTGGCCACCGAGCGTTCCGTGGCCGCGTCCGCGGCAGGCCGAGCGTGCGGCCTGGTCCGGCTCACCGCCGCCGCGTTCAGCTCGGCCGGTGCGCCGCTGCTGGCCGGGCAGTGCGCCCATCCCGGTACGGTGGGTATCTTCGCGCCTGGGGGCGGGACGTGGCGGTTCAGCGGACCGGTCCTGCCATCCTCGTTCGCCCAGCGGGACATCGAGGTGCTCGGGCTGGCCAGCGGTACCGTCACGAGCGCGGCCCTGCTAGAGGCGGGCTCGGGGGCGGCAGCGAGCTTGATCACGGTATGGTCGGCTGACGGTGGCCACCAATGGCGGCTCTCCGCTCCGCTGCGGCTGCGCGGGCGGGCGGTGCGGTCCGCTGCCTTCGGCGCCGGCGGGACCGTCGGCGTGACGCTGACTGGCGGCGCTGGCGCGGTGGCCGGTAATGCTGGCGCTGCCGCGGTAGCCGGCCCCGGCGCCGCGTGGCGCCCACTTCCCACGCTTCCCGGGGGGGCCGCGAAGCTGCCTGCCGCGGCTGTGACCCTCGCGGCAGGACCGGGTAGCGGATTTGAGGCGCTGATCGGGCAGGCTGGCGAGCTGTCGGTATGGCAGCTGGCCTCCGGCGGCGCCGCATGGCAGCAGGTACAGGTCATCAAAGTCACGATCCCGTACGGGTCGTCAGGGGGGCTGAGGGGACGGCCATGAGCTACCTCGTCGATCACTGGTCCTACGACCCATTCATGATCGTGGTGCTGGCCCTGGTCGTCTGGCATGAGATTGGCCTGGCCCGGCTGGCCCGGCGATCCCGGCCGGAGCGGACCCGGCAGCGCCGCAGGCGCTCGTTCCTGTTCTACGGCGGGCTCGCCGTGCTGCTCCTCGCCGTCCAGTCGCCGATCGACTACTGGTCGGACAGCTACTTCTTCGTGCACATGCTCCAGCACCTGATCCTGATGTTCGCGGCGCCGACGCTGGTCGTCGCCGGGGCGCCGTGGCAGCCACTGCTCGACGCGCTGCCGGGCAGGCTCGGCCGGAGCGTGACCCGGACCACCCTGCGCGACAACTGGTCCCGCCCGCTGCGCGCCGTCGCCGGCTTCATGCTGCGCCCATGGGTCGCTGTCGTGTTCTTTAGCGCCGTGATGATCTTCTGGCACATCCCGCCGGCCTTCGAACTGGCGGAGCGCAGCCAGGCGGTGCACATCTGGCTGATGCACGGCACGTTCTTCATCGCCGGGGTCCTGTTCTGGCTCCAGTTCATCCCGTCACCCCCATTCCTGCGCAGGATGCCGCTGCTGTCGCAGGCCGCCGCGCTGATCGCGACGAACGTGGTCATGTGGATGCTGGCCATGTCGATGAGCATCTTCACCCAGGTGTCGTGGTATTCGTCGTACTCCCACGTGCCCGGCGTGACCCTGCCCGCCTACGCCGACCAGCAGATCGGTGCGGGCATCCTCTGGGTCTGCGGTGACTTCTGGGCGATTCCCGCGCTCTTCCTGGTGCTGCGCCGGATGATCAACGAAGACGGCGGAGTCGGCGCGGCCATCGACCAGATCCTCCATCGCGGCCCGGCCCAGGCCGGCTGGGCCTCGTCCGGACCCCGGACCAGCCCCCCCTCACAAGCCCTATCCCCCCCCACCGACCCCTAGCTGGGCACCGTCCCAACGACACCTATGCCGCACTGGTGCCGTCCCAACGCAATGCCGCGTAGTTAGGGGTTTGGTGGGTTTGTCCAGGGGTTAGGGCGGGATGGCTGGTGTGTAGGTTGCGTGGCTGGTGCGGGTCAGGTGGCCGGTGCGGGCCCATCGGGCGAGCTGGGTGGTCAGGGCGGGCTGGCTGAGGTGGAGTTCCGCGGCGAGGTCGTGTCCGGTCCAGGGGCGGCCGGGTGTGGTGTTCATGAGCGTGATGACCTGGTCGCGGCGGTGGGCGGGCCGGGGCTGGCGGGGGCGGATGGGGGGCACCTGCGTGGGCGGCGGGGCGGTGATGGTGATGGTGACGGCGGTGATGGTGGCGGGGAGGGAAGGGCGGGGGTCATCGGTGCGGCCGGGGTAGCGGGAGTGGGCGCATTTGGCTTTCCGTGCGCTGTAGCGGGGCCGGCGGGCTGGCAGCAGGCCGGCCAGGATGGCGCGGGTGATGGCGCCGGGCTGGCCGGGGGGGCCGGGGATGATGCCCTGGGCTTGGATGAGCTGGTCGGTGGCGGTTTGCAGGGCGGTGGTGAAGCTGGCCCGGTCGGGGTCGGTGCCGGGGGCTGAGTGGGTGGCGTCGGTCATGGCCATGCGCAGCAGCTGGTAGAGGGCCAGCAGCGCCCAGATTTCCTGTTCCAGGCCGGGCCGGTCCCCGGAGCGCAGGACCCGGCCCTGGAGCAGGGTGTGGCGCAGCGCGAGGTAGGCGGACTCGATTTCCCACCGCTCGTGATACAGCCGGGCCAGGCGGTGCGCGGGGAAGCGGCGGTGATCGAGCAGTGTGGTGATCAGCCGGAAGCGGTCCCCGCAGCGGCTGCCGTCGGCGCCGGTCACCGTCACGTCCGCCTCGATGATCCGCACGTCCAGGCCGCCGATCCGGGACAGGTAGGACCCATCGGGCAAGATCTCCAGGATTTCGGGGCGGCGGGAGGCTTTCCCGCGGGCCAGGATGTGTGCCCCGGTCGCGGCGGCTTCGGCGAGGAACGCGGCGCCGTCATAGGCGCGGTCCATCAGCACGAGCATGCCCGGGCCCAGCAGGTGCAGCAGCCGGCGGGCCAGGGCGCTCATCCCCGTCCGCCGCCACCCCGATCACAGCGCCGAGCAGGCCCCGGGTCCCGGTCTCGGCCAGGGTCATCAGCCGCGGCGCCGGGTACCCGGCAAACCCATTCGGGTGGCGGATCCGGCCCAGCCAGGCATGGACGCGGTCGGTGGCCGGGGCCCGCAGCGAACTGCACCCGTCAAACGCCACCGTCCGCAGCCCGCAGAACCGCACCCCGGGAGCATACGGCCAGGCCAGCGGCCCAGCGACCACCTCGAACAAGGCCTTCAGCGGCGCCGCGCCCAGGCGGCGCCGCAGATCCCGCAGCGCCTTCTCCGACGGGCAGGTGACCACCAGGCCATCCAGGCCGCCCAGCCCCGCGGTCAGCTTCGCCCACACCCGCGCGTACCCCAGCCGCGGGAACATCCCCAGGGCCAGCACGAAATACACCCCCGCCCGCGACGGCAGATCCCGCAGCCGCCGCTGCACCGCCCCGGTCTGCTCCAGCACATCATCGACCAGCTCGAACGGCGCGAACTGCGTTAACTCACCCAGATGCCCCGGCGCGAACACCCCCGCAGCGACCGTGACAACACGAGTGAACGACACAATGGCAGACTGAGCGCTCAACGGGGCCTCTTGGAATCGGGAAGATCGTGATGGGTTGACCCGATCTACCAGAGGCCCCGTCCTCCAGCACCCCGCCACGTGATCTTCCCCCCGTAGCACGGACACCGCCGGTGTGGGGTCAGGCGTTGGGGCCTGGCGGCCGGTAGAGGGTCTCGAACGTGACGGGGCTGTGCATTCCAATGCTTGAATGGCGCCTGTAAGGATTATACCAGCATTCGATCCACTCGAATATAGCGTTTGCGAGTTCCTCGCGGGTTTCCCATGTCCTGGTATCGAGGAGCTCCAGTTGCATGGTGTGCCAGAATGATTCCATCATGGCATTGTCATAGCAATCACCGACAGTGCCCATCGAGCCGAGCAGCCCAGCGTCGCGGAGTCTTTTCCCGAACGCCCACGAGGTGTACTGCGTTCCGTGGTCGGAATGCAGGATCGTTGAATCACCGCCCGGCTGCCTGCGGGTCACCGCCATCGCCAGTGCGCTGATAACCAGGTCAGTGTCCTGGCGCTTATCTATGGACCAGCCGATAATGCGCCGGGAGTAAGCATCCATGACTCCCGCGCAGTACAGTTTCCCATCTCCGGCGGGATGCTCGGTGATGTCGGCCAGCCACAGGCGGTCCGGGGCCTGCGCGGTGAACTGGCGGCGGACCAGGTCCTCCTCGGTGGCCTGATTCACCAGGTTGCGGCGCCCCTTGCGCCGGTAGATGCCCTGCAGCCCAGCATCGCGCATCAGCCGCTCCACCCGCTTACGGTTCACCTGGATCCCCAGGCCGAGGCGCAACTCGGCATGGACGCGGGGTGATCCGTAGCTGCCACGAGACCCGGCGTGGATCTCGCGGATCATTTTCATCACCTCCTTATTGCGCAGCTCCCGCGGCGGCTCGGGACGGCCGAGCCAGTCATAGAATCCCGATCTCGATGTATTCAGCACCCGGCAGGCCACCGCGACCGGGATACCGTCGTCGGCGAGTTCACGGACCAGCGGGAAGATTACTTTGGGAGGACGTTCTCCCGCGCGAAATAGGCAGCCGCCCGCTTCAGGATGTCGTTCTCCAGCTCCAGCTGCCGGTTACGGCGCCGCAGCTCCACGAGATCCTTCTTATCGCTGCTGGACAAGCGGTCGCCGCTGCCATTCTCATCGGCCTCAGCCTGGCGCATCCAGTTCCGCAGGCACGAGTCGCTGATGCCCAGGTCTTTGGCGATCTTGGAGACTGGTGTGGTGCCCTGGCGGGCGAGCTCCACGGCACGCTGCCGGAACTCCAGGGGGTGTGGTGCAGGCATCAGGACATCCTTCCTGGTGACCGGTGGTCACCTCAGGTCGGGTGTCCGTGCTGCGGGGGGAAGCTCACACGCCGGCACACGATCACCCTTGACCGCAACCCACCACCCTTAGCCTCGATCCACCGTGTAAATAGGGCTGTGTTTGGGCGCGTCAACGCGAAAGGTGCCCTCTGAACTGGGACGATGGGAGTTACTGAAGCTTCCACGTTCCGAGCGGAGAGGACACCTCGCAGGTGCGATTGTTACACGGGCTGGCGAAGACGTGCGCGACGTTTGATGACCCGAATCTCGTGTCGCGGGCGGGCCTGGTCCCGGTGATGGCCCTGGCGCAGCGGGCCGGCCTGGGCGGCCTGATCGAAGCGCATGTCGCGATCGGCCGTGCGTGCGGGGTGAACGCGCATCTCAAGGTGGCGTGCCTGGCTGCCGGGATGATCGCTGGTGCGGACAGCATCGATGATATGGACGTGCTGCGGCACGGCGCGATGCCCACGCTGTTCGGCGGGATCCGCGCCCCGTCCACGCTGGGCTCGTTCCTGCGCTCGTTCACCTGGGGGAATGTGCTCCAGGTGGAGAAGGTGACGCCGGCTGCTGCTGGCAGACCTGGCCCGCCGCACCCCGCTGCTGCCCGGCAAAGACAGTGTGGCGTTCATCGATATCGACTCCATGCAAAAACGCGTCTACGGGCATAAGAAGCAGGGCGCGGCGTTCGGCCATACGAAAATCCAGGGCAAGAGCCTGCTGGTCCGTGGCCTGAATGCGCTGGCAGCCGTGATCAGCACGCCGCTGGCCGCGCCGGTGATCGCCGCCACCCGGCTGCGCGGCGGCAGCGCCGCGTCCTCCCGCGGTGCCGCCAGCTTCGCCGCGGTCTCGGTCAGCACTGCCCGCGCCACCGGGTGCACCGGGACCCTGGTCGTGCGGACGGACTCGGCGTTCTACTCCGCGGCGTTCACCGGCGCCGTGCGCCAGGCCGGGGCTTACTTCTCCGTCACGGCACCGATGAACCCCTCGGTCAAGGCGGCGATCGCCGGCATCCCCGAAACTGCCTGGACAGCGATCCGCTACCCCCGGGCGATCTGGGATGACCAGCTGCGCTGCTGGATCTCCGACGCCGAGGTCGCCGAGGTGGAATACACGGCGTTCGCCTCGAAGAAAGACCAGGCCATCACCGCCCGGCTGATCGTCCGCCGGGTCAAAGACCTCAACCGCACAGCCGCCCCGGGCCAGGACGAGCTGTTCCCTGCCTGGCGTTACCACGCCGTGTTCACCGACTCGCCATTCGAGCTGGTCCAGGCGGAGGAACAGCACCGTGACCACGCCCAGGCCGAGCAGGTGTTCGCCGACCTGACCGACGGGCCCCTGGCCCATCTGCCCTCCGGCTCGTTTCCCGCGAACGCGGCCTGGCTGGCCTGCGCCGCCATCGCGCACAACCTGCTGCGCGCCGCCGGGTCCCTGGCCAGCCTCACCTGCGCCAAGGCCAGAGCCGCCACCCTGCGCCGCGACCTCATCAACATCGCCGCCCGGACCGCCCGCCACGGCCGCGGCCACATCACCATCCACCTGCCAGAAGGCTGGCACCGCGACCAGGAATGGATGAACCTCTTCGAAGCCGCCTGCGGCCCACCCGCACAGACGGCCTGACCAGCCCAGACCCGGTCACCCGCACTTCACACGGCCCCTGACGGCCACCCCATCCCAGCCCGGCACGAGGACCTGGACAAGCCGCAGAACAAGCCAGCGGCGGGAAACCCGCGCCCGGCAACACCACCGAGATCACCGTCAGCTGGAAAGCACGCAGCCCAAGAGTCAGAATTCACGCGGTGGATCGAGGCTTAGAGCCCGCAGATCATTAACACGCTGTCTTGATCTTTGAAGCGATCGTGATGCCCTCTGCGGTCGCGAGTCTGGACAGATCGTCCAGGGTGGCGAGCCGGTGCGGACCGGGCTGGATGGTGTATTCGGCCTGCTCCAGGAGTTGCCGGATGTCGCGGATGCGTTTGTTGATCGTCTCGGGCCGGACGCTGAACAGTGCGGCGATGGCGACCTGCGGCAGGGCGAGGCGCTTGTGGAGGATGGTGGCCAGGAGGCGGTCGGCGAGGGTGAGAACGGGGCGGCGGCCGGTGCCGGGGGCGGCCAGCCGCGGGCGGTGACCGCGGCGGGTGTCCAGGCCCGCTTCCCGCAGCTGGTCGTGGAGGGTCATCAGCATGGCGATCAGGGTGTCCCACTCGCAGGCGGGCAGCCCTGTCAGGGCCGGGTGGCGTAGCCAGGCCAGGCCGGGACTGGGCTGGTCGAAGGGATACGGGGCGCCGCCATCCTGGTCGTATTCCTGCGGGCGGAGGGTGTAGTTCCAGTCGCCGTGCCAGTCGTGGGGGGTCAGGGGTAAGGCGCCCATCTGCCCGTCGCTGATCTTGATCCCGGTGTCGTAGGCAGTGGTGTCGAGTTCAGCGTGCACGCGGAGCCCCGCGCGGGTGGTGGTGGCGGCGATGGTCTGCACGATGACCTCGTGGCTGGTCAGCGGCCGGCCCCGCCAGTTCATCGTGATGTGGGAAAAGAGCCGGTGCTCGATCTTGTTCCACTTGGAGGTGCCGGGCGGGAAGTGGCACACGGTGATCTCCAGCCCGGTCTCCACGGCTAGGGCGGCCAGTTCGGCTTTCCACGCGCGGGTGCGGTAGCCGTTGGAGCCGCCCGCGTCCGCGGTGATCAGCAGGCGCCGGGCCTGCGGGTAGTCGCCGTGGCCGGCTGCCTTCCACCAGCGGCGGACCGACTCCACAGCGAAGGCGGCGGTGTCGTGATCGGTGCCAACGCTGACCCAGCCGGTGTTGCCGGTGAGGTCATAGATTCCGTAGGGCACAGCCTTGCCCAGGCTGTCCTGGGGAAAGTCGTGCGTGCGGGTGGCCGCGGGCTCGCCCTTGGGCCGCCATTCCCGGCCCGCGTTCTTGAACTCGCCGACTAGTTCCTTCTTTTTGGTGTCCACGCTGATCACCGGGTCGGCGGTGTCTTGATGGGCTCTGACCTGCTCGCTGATGTACCGGAACTGCGCGTCCCGGTCCGGGTGCCGCTGGCCCTCGATGGTCTTGGCGTTGCCCTGCAGGCTGAACCCCTCCTCCCGCAGCAGGTCACCGACCGTGTCAGCACTGACCCGGTGGCCCTGGCGGGTCAGTTCCCCCGCCAGCTTGTGGGTTGACTTCGTGGTCCACCGCAGCGGCGACATCGGGTCACCCCGCTCATCCGGCTCGACCAGGGCCAGCAGCGCCGGGCGCAGCCCGGGGTCCAGGTCGGCTGCCCGCTTGCGTCCCCCGCCTGGCCGTCGTGCCCGGCCCAGCGGCTCGTCACCCGCCTCCAGCTCATCGACTCCCAGGGACACCGTGGCCTCGCGGACCCCGGCTGCCCGGGCCACCGCCCGGATCCCGCCGTGTCCCAGCGAGCGGGCCTCGGCCCCCATCAGCAGCCGCCGCTGCCGCTCATCCAGATGCGGGAAGATCGCCTGGAACTTCGCCGCCAGCATCCCCTGGGGTTCTTCCATAGCGTCAATATCACACCATTGAGCGGAATCCCGGGAAGCTACGGGTTATTTTTCTGCGGGCTCTTAACTACGCGGCATTGCGTCCCAACGACACCTATGCCGCACTGGTGCCGTTGCCGGCGATGGGTATCGTCGCTGCTGTGACATCCCCGTTGTCTCCTCCTCCGGCTGACCGGACCGGTGAGCTCCGTAGGGCGACGTTCGGCAAGGTGTTCGCGGTAGGTGAGTTCAGGGCGCTGTGGCTGGCCCAGTTGCTGTCTGTGGCCGGCGACCAGCTCGCTCGGGTCGCCATGACCGTCCTGGTATATGACCGGACGCACTCCCCGTTATGGAGCGCGCTCACCTTCGCGGTGACTTTCCTGCCGTGGATCATCGGTGGCCTGGGCCTGTCCGGACTCGCCGACCGGATACCACGGCGTCAGGTGATGATCACCTGTGATCTGGCCCGTATGGTGCTGGTCTGCCTGATGGCGCTGCTGAGCATCGCGGTAGCGGCCAGCGCGGCGCTCTGGGCCATGGTCGCTATCCTGTTCCTTGTCACGCTGCTCGACTCGCCCTTCAAGTCGGCGAGGTCAGCGCTGGTTCCGGACATCCTGGCGGGGGAGAAGTACGTCCTCGGCACCGCTGTCACCCAGATCACGTTTCAGCTCGGCATGGTGGCTGGGTTCGCGCTCGGCGGACTCGTGGTGGCGGGCCTGGGTGTGCGTGCCGCCCTGCTCGCGGACGCGGTCACCTTCGCGGCCTCCGCCCTGCTGGTGGGATTCGGGGTCCACAAGCGGCCCGCCGCGATCGACGCCTCTGGTGCGGCCGTGAGCCATCCCTCGCAGTTCGCGGACATGCTCACCGGGACGAGACTGGTCTTCGGCGACGCAACGCTGCGCAGGCTGATGTTATTCGGCTGGCTCGTCGCGTTCTATGTGGTGCCGATGGGTCTCGCCGCACCGTACGCTGCGCGCTTTCGTGGGCTGCCGCTTGCTGTCGGCACGGGGCTGGTATTCGCCGCGGTCCCATTGGGCAGTGTTATCGGCGCGCTCGTGTTCAGCCGTGCCGTCCCGCCGGCCGAGCGACAGCGCTGGATGGGTCCATTGGCCATCAGCTCCTGTGGGCTGCTCGTGCTCTGCGTGGCGCAGCCAGGCCTCATCGCCTCGTTAACCATCTTCGCCGCCTCGGGCGCGTGCGCTGCCTATCAGATCGCCGCCAACGCGGCGTTCGTGGCCGCCGTCCCGGCCGAGCGCCGGGGCCAGGCCTTCGGCCTGGCCAATGGGGGCATGCAGGTGTCCCAGGGCCTGTGGTTCATTGCCGCGGGCGCGGCCGCCGAGGCCCTGAGCCCCGCGGTGGTGATCGCCATCAGCGGCGGCCTCGGCGCTGCCCTGGCCGTCGCGCTGGCGATCAGCTGGCGCCGCCTCCCGGCGCCTCAAATGGCCCGGTCCTGACGTCCTGTGCTCGACACAACACTGCTGTCAGCCCCATTCGTTGCGCATGGCTGCCTCCTTTGCCTGGATGGCGGAACTGGGATGACGGAGCATGAGATCGTTGTAGCTTCTACAGGTCCGACATGACACCAATAGGTTGATGTGTCCATGTCTTGACAGACGAGCCAGAAATCTGTGACGATTCGGCATTAGCTCCTTACCGCCTGTTACGCCCGATATCTCCTCGGCAACAACAAAGGGGGTGCCATGGCCGCCCTCCGCCTGCAGGGTTCGGTGGTGGGCAGCCTGTACGGGACGGTCAGGAGCGTCCGCCGGTGGCAGATCTGGGCGCTCGAGGGACCGCTCCGCGGCTATCTCCTTGGCATCATCGCCCTGGCCGCTATAGCCATTCCACTGGCTGCAGCGCATGCCCGCGGGCCAGCTTCCCACCTGGCTGTTTTCATCGCCCTGCTGACCTGCGGCATCGTGTCGATCGAATCGACCCGGGCGGTCAAGGAGATTCACGGCGCCCTCGTCCGTGACCTGCAGCCGGTCTGGTATCTGGCCATTGCCATAACCCTTCCACCAGCCTATGCCCTAGCAGCCCCGGTCCCGCTGCTCGCCTATAAGCTCTGGCGGACGCCCGGACTGGTCATCTACCGTCGTGTGTTCAGCAACGCCACGATCAGTCTGGCATACGGCTGTGCCAGCTGGCTGTTCCATGAAGCTCCGCCCTGGGCTGCCGGGCCTGCGCCCAAGGTCGGCGTGCACGTGCTGACCTGGGTCGGTGTGGTGGCCGGCTGCGGAGTCCTGGCCTGGGGTATCAATAACGGCCTCCTCGTTTTCGCAATCAAACTCGCCGACCCAGCGGCGCATGTCCGCGAACTGATCGGTACTCGGGAGGCGATCAACTCCGACCTGATCGAACTCAGCCTCGCTGTCTCACTCGCGTTGGTCGTCGCCATTAACCCGGTGCTGATGGCGCTCGCGTTGCCGTCAATACTGCTCTACCGGCGTTACATGATGAGCGCCCAACTGGTGGCCCAGGCTCGTATCGACGTGAAGACCGGGCTGCTCAACGCCGGGACCTGGCGCCGCGAGGCTGAGGTGGAGTATGTCCGCGCACTCCGCGGCAGCGATCCGCTCGCGCTGGCCATTTTGCACGTGGACCACTTCAGGAGCGTGTATGACACGACGGGTCAGGCGGCCGGCGATCAGGTGCTCCGCGCCATCGCCAGCACCCTCAGCGAGAACCTGGGCGGCTACGATGTGATCGGCCGCTTCGGTGCCGAAGAGTTCGTGGTCTTGCTCCCGCGAACCAGCGGGGACGAGGCGCGTCGGATCACCGAGCGGTTGCGGGACAATATCGCCGGGCAGTCGATCGGCGTAGAGAGCGGCAGCCACACTGGCTTCGTGTTCCGGCTCACCGTTTCGATCGGGATCGCCGTGACGGATCAGTCAAGGGACACCCTCGCCGAGATGATCAATGCCGCAGGCACGGCTCTCGCCGAGGCCAAAGCGACCGGCCGCAACAAGGTATGCCTGGCGTGGCCGAGTCCCATAGGACCTGCCCAGCGGACGCGCCCTTAGGCCTAGCCACGTGGTCGGCTAGCTCTTACCATCATGATCCCCAAGCCCAGGCGGCGGTGGGCGGGAAACTGACGCAGCGTGGTGGGTAGTCAGCGGAACGAGTGGTCGCTGGGCGCGACACTCCTCCATCATTTGCCGTGCCCGTTCTTGGTAGTGGGATAGCTGGAGTTCCTGGAAGATTGGCAGACTCGCCTCCAGGCAGTTGAGCGCCCGTTGGTAGTCGGCCATCCCCTGATGCGCGTAACTGAGCTTGAGAAGGCACAGCGCCTCGTGGCGGCGCATGGAGTACGCCTCGAAGATCGATCTGGCCTGGGTCAACACATTGGCTGCATCCTGGTAGCGCCCAAGGCCGTGGTAGGCATCTCCAAGGACGCCAAGCCAGGGTCCCAGGCCGACCGGATATTCGACTTCCTGGTCTAGCTCCATTCCCCGATGGCAAAGGCTGACGGCTTCATCATGACGGCCGGCGCCGTTGAGCACGTGGGCAACTGTATGCATGATCTCCCGCTCGTAAATTGGTTCTCTGGTACTCCTGGCGATGCTGAGGGCGCGCATGCATGTTGCAGCACCCCCATCCTGCCCCCCTGGCGTGCTCGATTCCGCCATGCCGATCATGCGCAGTGCCATCAGTTCCGCGTGCGGATCCCCCAGATGCTGGGCTATCGCCAGGGCGCGCCTACCGTCGAGGACGGCCTCCACAAACAATCCCAGGTTCATCAAGCACACCGATCGCCAGTACAGAGCGGTCAACAGGGCACGGTGATCGGCCGCCTTTTCGAACGCGGCCACGCATCGGTCAACGGCTGGCTCAGCCTCGGCATGTTTACCGCGACAGCACGCGACCGCAGCGATCCGAAGTTCAGCATGCGCCGCCGCCGCATGGTCGCCAGCGTTCGTGGCGGCCTCGAGCACCACGTGCCATATCCGTTCTGCGTCATCAAAACGGTTATGCAGGTAGTGGTAAGTGGCCTGGAACGTCGCTAGCTGGGCGGCGTGACGGTACTGGCGGGCCGCGCCGGCTCCCTCAGCGGCGGCGAGCAGGTTGAGCCGTTCAGCGTCGAACCAGGCGATGGGGTCGGCGGTCAGGCGGGCGGCCAACGGCTCCGGGACGCGGCCCGGGGCTGGGTCAGTTCCGGATGTCGGGAAGTAAGGCTCCGCGGGCAGCCGGGAACTGGCGATGCTTGCGAGCTGCAACCAGCTGGCCAGCAGCCGTTCCTGGGCCGCTGCCAGCTCGCGCTCTGGGTCATGGGCAAGCAGTTCGGCGGCGTAGTCGCGAAGGAGATCATGCAGGCGGTAGCGAGGCTGACCGGTGGGATCGGTCCCGGTCAGGGTGATTAGTGATTTGTCGGCCAGCTCGTCCACCACAGTGCTCGCGTCCGGTTCCCCGAGCAACGCGGCAACGGCCCACTCGGCCGTATCGGCGGGCCCGAGCAGGGTCAGAATCCGGAATGCCCGCTGTGCCTGTTCACTGAGGGCCTGGTAACTGGGGGCGATGCTGGCCCGCACGGAGAGGTCGCCCACTTGCAGTTCATCCAGCCGCCGTTTCTCGTCGGCGACCCTTTCCGCGAGGAACGAGATCGGCCAGGAGGGGCGGGCCGCCAGCCTGGCACCCGTGATCCGGATCCCGAGTGGCAGGAGGCCACAGGCGATTGCCAGCTGGGCGGCGGCCTGGGGTTCGGCTGTGGTCCGGCTCCGTCCGACGATCTTTCCGAAGAATTCAGCAGCTTCGCAGGAGGAGAAGGGACCGATGGGGAGCAGCAGGGCGCCGGCTGGAGCGGCCAGCGGAGTCCGGCTAGTGACAATGACCGCAGACCCACAGGTGCCAGGCAGGAGCGGCAGGACCTGAGTGGATGAAGCGGCGTCGTCCGCCACGACAAGTACCCTGCGATCCGCCAGCCGGGACCGCAGCAAGGCGGTACGCTCGGCGAGGCTGCCGGGGAGCGCGGACCCAGGTACACCGAGGGCGTGGAGGAACTCGCCGAGCACCTCTCCTGGGTCGCGGGGCCGCTGAGAAGCTCCGTCCAGGCTCACCCATAGCTGACCGTCGGGGAAGGACGACCTGACCCGGTGCGCCACATGCAGCGCCAGCGCGGTCTTTCCCGCGCCTGGCATGCCGCTGATCACCGTCACCGGCACCACGGCGTCGCCATGCTCGTCCTGGGCGCCGGAACTGGTGAGGATCTTCACCAGCTCGGCGACCTGCGCCGTCCGCCCCGTGAAGTCCGCAACGGGCGGAGGCAGCTGCTGTAGCGCCACCACAGGGCGGGCACCCCACTGCGCTTCCGAAGCGTCTCGCCCGGCCGCGTCGCCGTCCGCGTGGGTGGTGTCCAGGGCGGTGGTCAGGGTTGCGGCACCAGGATCGGACGCGGCGGCGGGGATGTCCTGGCGAAGCACCCGGCCGTGCGCGGCGGCGAGCTCAGCCCCAGGGCGCACGCCGAGTTGGTCGTCCAGCCGCCGCCGCACCTGCTCGTACAGGTCCAGGGCAGCCGCCTGATGCCCACTGCCGGCCAGCGCGATCATAAGGCAGCCGTGGGCGTGCTCGTCCAGCTGGTCATGCCTGGCCAGGGCCTGCAGGTGCGGCAAGACCCTGCTATGCCAGCCATGCGCCGACGCTGCCTCGGCGTACTCCACCACCAGGCCTGCTCGCTGCAAGGCCAACCTAGCCACCGCCGGGTGGGCTCTCAGGGGCTCGACATCAGCCACCGGGTCGCCCCGCCACAAGCCGAGTGCCTGGTCGAACAACTCACACGCCGCAAAAGGCTCCCCAGCCCGCGATGCCGTCCGCGCCTGCCTGGCAAGCGACTCGTATGTCTCCAGGTCCAGCTCAAGCCGGTCGTTTGCTGCCTGCAGCCGGTAGCTGGTTCCGGCCGTCACCAGCAGCCCACCGCCGGTCCTCGCAGGCCGGCCTGGATCAAGCTTGCGCCGGAGTCGGTTCACGCACGAGTGGATCCTCTCGGCAGCGGTCGGTGGTGGGTCGTCACCCCAGAGCACCGCACTGATAGCCTCCCGGCTGACCATTGCTCCTGGATGTGTCGCCAGTAGGCCCAGCACGGCCTGCTGGTGGACAGTGCCCAGCGTCAGCGGCGTATTCCCTAGCCAGGCAGCCAACGGGCCAAGCACCTGGATGCGGACGATCCGCCCAGCGCGGTCGTCACCGGAGCCGTCATTCAGGCGGCCGATTTCGCCGGCGTCGCGCTCGGCGTTCGTGATCGGCATCGCGCTGGGGCTGCGGCCATCGGGCGGCGGCCCGCACGTTTCGAGCGAAACGTCCAGCACTGTGCTCAGGCGGCGCAGTGCCCAGGTCCTGGGCCTTGAGGTCACGCCCTGCTCCAGATCGCGGAGGACTCCCAGGCTGATGCCTGCCGCCCTGGCCAACTGCCGTTGGGTCAGGCCGGCGGCCTGCCGTCGCCCGCGTACTACTTGGTGTAACCGCCTGGCGGACTCGGTACTGGTGGTGTTCAAGTTGGTCCCCCGCCTCCATGCCCGCGTCCGGCGTGATGCAACCGCTGCCAACGCTATCTGATTTATCCAGATAACGGACGGATTGCACCAGTACCGCATGTTCAAGAACGGGGCCAGGCTGCGCGAGACACAGCCACCCTGCACGTCCGGCGCGCCGTGACTAGGCGGCGCCGGGTGAGAAGGTGGCCATGCCTGCGGCGCGGGCCGCCTCGGCGAGGAGCTTGTCGTAGGTGAGCATGATGCCAACCGTGGGACCGAGATCGAGTGCTGTGGCCAAGTGGATCGCATCGAGGGTGCGAAGTCTCGGCGGCGCCGCGCGAGCGGCGTCAGTCAGTATCGGCGGAGTGATCTCGACTATGTCAATGTCGGCGCCCAGGAAGCGCTCCGCATCGCCGAGCGCGGCGGGACGTGCCAGGCCGAGTAGGCGGAAAAGCTCCACGCCCAGCAAGGCCGAGGAGACCAGCTGTGGCGTCGGCTGAGCCATGAGCCACTTCCGCAAGCCCGGAGACTCCTTCTCGGCGATGAACAGTTTCGCAACTGCGGAGGTGTCAGCGTAGATCCGCGTAAGCATCAGTGCTCGCCGCGAAGATCGGCAAGCCAGTCATCGGATGTCCGGCCTGTGTCGCTGGGGCCGGGCTCGGGCAGGTTGGCCACATTGAAAGGGCCACCGGCTGGACGGATGATGCCCGCGGCAACGAGCTGGGCGTATCGGTCGTCAGCGGCCGGGACGATGCGGGCAACCGTCTTACCGCGGTCCGTGATCTCCACGGTTTCCCCGCCACGGACCAGCGCCAGGACTTTCGCCGTGTGTTGGCTGAGTTCACGCAAGCCAACTCGCCGGTGGTGGTGCCGATCCTCAACAGCCATGTTTGACATGTTACTACATAGACAGCATACGGGCGAGGCGCGCAAATCCGTCGTTGTAGTTGACTGTGCCGCCAGCCGTCCTGCGAGCGGGTTCCCCGATTGCCGACGATCGATCGGCTAGTCGCCGTGCTTCTCCAGGTAGTCGAGGTAGAGCGGGCGCAGCGAGTCGGCCACGTCGCCCTCGCCGGAGTCGAGCGCATCGGAGATCATCGCTGACACCTGGGTGATGTCCGCCGCGGTGTGATCAGCGTGGCCGGCCGCTGCCTCGCCCGCTGGGATGGCGCGGAGCAGTTCCCACAGGAAGCCGACGTCCAGATGGCGCATGGCCCGGTGCACGGCGCGGTCGTGCAACTCGTGGGAGGAGAGCGCTTCGAGCGTGGCCCGGTCGGTCATGAGACGACCCTACCGTCCGCGGCCCGGGCCATGGACCCGTGCCCAGCGGCACGGCCGGACCCATCGATGTGCCCTTAGGCGTGCCTTAGCCGGGCTGTCACTATGTGCTAATAAACCACTTCATGATCTTTTCTTCCGGCGGTCGAGATGGCCGAGCGGATGCCCTCGCAGGACTTCGCGGACCGCTGCGACGAGGCGCTGGACTCGGGTGGGTTCTTCGGGCGGTTCCGTGATCTCGTGAAACGGGAGGCGTTCCCGACCTGGTTCGGTCCGTATGTTGAGAACGAGGAACGGGCGGCGAAAATCCATAGCTGGGATCAGCGGTTCGTCCCTGGCCTGCTTCAGACTGAGGATTACGCGCGGGCAGTAGTCCTGGCCGGACGGCCACGGGAAGCGCGGGAGGTTCCAGAACGTGATGTCACCGCCAGGATGGATCGGCAGGCCATCCTGGCCCGGGAGAGTCCTCCGCTTCTGTGGTGCGTGATCGATGAGGCTGTTCTGCGGCGTCCGGTCGGCGGCGCGGAGACGATGCGGGAGCAGCTTAAACGGCTGGTGGAGGCGGCGGAGTCGCAGAGCATCGGCGCAGTGATCATCTGTGCCCGCGGTAGTTCTCGGCGACGATGAAGGCGAGATCGAGCGACTGGCTGCGGTTGAGCCGGGGGTCGCAGGCAGTTTCGTAGCGCTGGTGCAGGTCGTCCTCGCCCAGTTCGTGACTGCCGCCCACGCACTCGGTCACGTTATCCCCGGTGAACTCGATGTGGATGCCGCCGGGATGGGTGCCGAGGTTGCGGTGCACCTCGAAGAACCCCTGCACCTCGCCCAGCACGTCGCGCAGCCGGCGGGTCTTGTAGCCGCCGGGCGCCTCGAACGTATTGCCGTGCATCGGGTCGCATACCCAGGCGACCGGTGCCCCAGCCGCGGTGACCGCCCGGATCAGTGGCGGCAGCGCCTCGCGGACGCGGGCAGCGCCCATCCGGGTGATGAACGTGAGCCGTCCGGGTTCGCCGTCCGGGTTGAGCCGGCCGGTCAGCCCCAGTACGTCCTCGGGGGTGGCCTGCGGGCCGAGCTTGACCCCGAGCGGATTGCGCAGCCCGGCGGCGAACGCCACATGCGGGCCGTCGATGGCCCGGGTTCGCTCGCCGATCCACACGAAGTGCGCGGATAGGTCGTAGGCCAGCCTGGTCGCCGCGCTGATCCGGGTCAGTGCCTTTTCGTAGTCCAGGAGCAACGCCTCGTGGCTGGAGAACAATTCAACCGAGCGCAACTCCTCCGGGTCGCTTCCGCAGGCACGCATGAAGGCGAGGGCCCGGTCGATCTCACCGGCGAGCACCTCGTACCGCTGACCCGACGGGCTGGCCCGGACGAAATCCTGGTTCCAGGCGTGGACCTGGCTCAGCCCGGCTTCGCCACCGGCGGCGAAGGCGCGGCACAGGTTCATGATCACCGCCGAGCTGTGGTACGCACGCAGCAGCCGGCCGGGATCCGGGGCGCGTGACTGCGCGGTGAACTCGAGACCGTTGACCGCATCCCCGCGATAGGCAGGCAGTTCGACGCCGTCGCGGATCTCGGTTGGCCGGGATCGCGGCTTGGCGAACTGCCCCGCCATCCGGCCGATCTTGATGACCGGGACGCTGGCCCCGTAGGTGAGCACGACGGCCATCTGGAGCAGGGTCTCCAGCTTCGCCCGGACCGCGGCGGCGGTCGCCCCGGCGAACGTCTCCGCGCAGTCACCGCCCTGGAGTACGAACGCCCGGCCGCCGGCCACGGCGGCCAGGCGCCGCCGCAGCAGGTCGCATTCCCCGGGGAAGACCAGTGGCGGCATGGCCGCCAGTTCGGTGGTGACGCTGCGGACCTGGCCCGGGTCTGGCCAGTCAGGCAGTTGCGTCACAGCCCGAAGGTACGCCATAACGGCCCGCGCCAGGCCCGGGTCAGCCGATGCCCGCGACTGGCCGGCGGCTTCCCGCTGAGAGGTGTCCATCCCAGGAGTTAGACATACCTGCACAATCAGGGTTTGTGAAACCGGGATAGCTGGAAAGCCGATATCGGCAGCGAAAACAGCTGCGGTAACGAGGCAGCACCGCGCATCGCGCGAAGATACGAGGCTCCTTCAAGTTAAACCGTGTTTGAGCACACATGCCGAGTCTGATCCCGTTTAATACGCTGTCGTCTGGAGATAGCTAAGCGTAAGAGGCCCCCACGAATCTCATGTCACTGACGTGACGCCCGCGGATGGATGCGGCTTGGGGGTGCGCCCGCGTGGAGCCGGAAAGCCGTATGAGAACCGTATGGGCGCACCGGCGGATAGTCGCACTTATCACCACAGTTGTCATGTTGTTCTCGCTGTATGCATTCTTGGTGCAGATGAGAAGCAACGCCCAGTGGGGACGCGGCAGCGGTGCGGTGGGCGCGCTATTTGTCCGTACGCTCGGCCTCACCGTGGCTGCCCCGTTCTGCACCGCCAGCATCGTCCCGAGCCCCAGAGGGGACCTGCTGCTCACGGCCGCCCACTGCCTGGGCACGGTCCCGATGGCTGACATTACGTTCGCTCCCTTCTATCACAATGGGATCAGCCCGTTCGGTGACTGGAGAGTGACCGGTCAGATGTTCGCGCCCGGCTGGTACCCGGGCGGCGATCCTAACTCAGATTTCGCATTCCTGACCGTGAATGGAAACGTGCAAGCGCGAGCTGGTGCTGAGGAGCTGGGGCTCAGCTCACCCTTTCCTGTGAGTGTGACAGTAGAAGGGTACTCGGTGGCTGGCGGCCTGAAGGTTTGCACCAGGAAGCCAGCCACAATTGAGGTAGAACATCAGCAGCAGCTCAAGTTCAGCTGCGCGGGCTTCCTGAACGGCTCCAGCGGCGGCCCGTTCCTGACGGATATCAGCAGGCATTCAGGTATGGGCACAATTGTCGGCGTCGTCGGAGGCTACCAGCAAGGCGGTGACAGTCCAGACGTCTCCTACTCCTCTCCATTGAGCAGTGCCGTCATGTCTCTCTACAAGAAAATTATCCGAAAGGCGGCTTGAAGAAATACCGGCCGATGGCGGCCTCGACCTCCCGCCATGACCGCGGGCCGCCGGGGCCGAAGGATGGCCAACGCGGCGCGGGACGGCTAGCGAGTGACTGCTGGGGTCGCCGGGTAGGGTCGCACATGTGTACTTGCCACGCCATTTCACGGCGGCCGACGCCGCAGAGGTGGAAGCCTTCGTCGAGGCCGTGGGCGCGGCCGACCTCGTCACGTTCGACGGGAGCAAGCCGATCGCCAGCCTGATCCCGGTGATCTGGGACCGGGCTGGGGGGCGGCTGCTGGGCCACCTGGCGCTGGCCAATCCGCAATGGCAGTCCGTGCCGGCCGGCACCGTCGCTCTGGCGATCGTGCATGGGCCGCAAGCCTACGTATCGCCGTCCTGGTATCCGAGCACCACCCGGCACGGCAAGATGGTCCCCACCTGGAACTACGTCTCGGTGCACTTCACCGGCCCGCTTACCGTGCACCGCGATCCGGAGTGGCTGCGTGACGTGGTCACCCAGCTGACCCGCCGCCACGAGGAAGCCCGGCCCCGGCCGTGGGCCGTGACGGACGCCCCGCCCGAGTTCATTGACGCGCAACTGCGCGCGATCGTCGGCGTGGAGCTCACCATCGCCACCGTGGAGGCCAAGCACAAGCTGAGCCAGAACCGCAACGCCGACGATCAGGCCGGGGCGCTGGCCGGGTTGCGCGGCGAGCCCGGCCCCGGCGCCGCCGCGATCGCTGGCCTGATGGCCGGCGCGGCCGACCGGAAGACCGACGCGGCCGACCGGTCCTGAGGGAACCGGCCGCCCGCCGCCTGGCCGGGCCGCCGGGCTCCGGGGCTACCAGCGGTCGTGCACCAGCCCGCGGATGCGCCGGTCGTACAGATCCTCGATCGCGCTGAGCTCGGCCCCGGTGAGCGGGGCCAGCCCGGCGGCGGCCGCGTTCTGCCGGGCCTGCTCCGGGCTGCGCGCGCCCGGGATGACCGTGGTGACGCCGGGCTGCTGGATGACCCAGCGCAGCGCGGCCTGGGCGGCGCTGGGGCCAGCCGGCGTGACGGCGGCGAACTCCCGCGCCGCGTCGACCCCGGTGTCGTAGTCCACCCCGGAGAACGTCTCGCCGGCGTCGAACGCCTCGCCGTGCCGGTTATAGGAGCGGTGGTCGTCGGCACCGAACGTCGAGCTGTGGGTGTACTTGCCGGACAGCAGCCCGGAGGCCAGCGGAACCCGCGCGATGATCGCGACCCCGGCGGCCTGCGCCGCGGGCAGCACTTTCTCCAGCGGCTTGCGCCGGAACGCGTTGAGGATGATCTGCACGCTGGCGGTTCCCGGCCGGGCGATCGCGGCCAGCGCCTCGTCGCAGGTCTCGACGCTCACCCCGTAGGCGGCGGCGCGCTGCTCGGCGACCAGCGTGTCCAGCGCGTCGTAGACGGCATCGCTGGAGTACACCGGGGCGGGCGGGCAGTGCAGCTGGACCAGGTCGAGCACGTCCACGCCGAGGTTGGCCCGGGACCGGTCGGTCCAGGCGCGGAAGTGCTCCAGCGTGTACAGCGCCGGGTCCTGCGCGACCCGGCGCCCCATCTTGGTGGCGACCATGACCGGCGAACCGGGACGGCCGGCCAGGAACTGCCCGATCAGCTGCTCGCTGCGGCCGTCGCCGTAGACGTCCGCCGTGTCGAAGAAGGTGACGCCGGCCTTCGCGGCCGCGGCGAGCACGCCGAGCGCGTCTTTCTCGTCCACCTGGCCCCAGTCGGCGCCAAGCTGCCAGGTGCCGAGGCCGATGACCGAGACCGCCCGGCCGATCCGGGCCGCAATCCGCTGTTCCATGACCGGCGATTGTAGTAACCCGGGCGCAGCGTTCCGCCGCCGCCTTCGGTCACGGGGCAGTCTTGGCGCCTTCAGTCACGGGCAGCCTTGGTGCATTCCGCGCCCGGAGCGCGCGCCCGAATCACCGGCGGCCAGGATCGCCGTGCTGATCGCGGCCAGCTGGCTGACCTGCTCGGGGGTAAGCGCGTCGAAGAGCGAGCGGCGAACCTGCTCGACGTGCCCGGGGGCGGCCGCGCTGAGTGCCGCATAACCGTCCTCGGTGAGCTCGGCGATCTGGCCCCGGCGGTCGGTCGGGCAGTTCACCCGGCGGACCCAGCCGCGCTCTTCCAGCCGCGCGACCGCGTGCGACACCCGGCTCTTGCTGGAGGCTGACGCTTCCGCCAGCTGGCTCATCCGCAGCGACCGGCCCGGTGCCTCGGAGAGCCGCACCAGGATCTCGTAGTAGGGGTGCGGCATGCCGCCTTCGTGCTGGAGCTGTGCGTCCACAGCGCCGAAGAGTTCCTGGCAGGCCTCGAGGAAGGCGCGCCAGGCGGCCTGCTCCGTTGCGGTCAGCCACCTCGGCCCGGACGTGTTCACGGACAGAGCATACCCCGGAATAGTTGAGCGCTTGACCATGTTAAACTGGCCACAGAACTCGTTGAAGACTCAAATATGAACGACGGGAGTATCACCATGACGACTAGCGCAGGCACCACGACGATCCCCGGCTACGTAGCCGGCACCTGGGACATCGACCCGGTCCACTCCGAGGTTGGCTTCTCCGTGCGGCACATGATGGTCAGCAAGGTCCGCGGCCGGTTCACGGCCTACTCCGGGCAGATCGTCACCGCCGAGAACCCGCTGGGCTCATCGGTGACCGCGGAGATCGATCTCGGCTCCATCCAGACCGGCGCCGAACAGCGCGACAACCACATCCGGTCGGCCGACTTCTTCGACGTCGAGACGTACCCCACCATGACCTACCGCTCTACCGGCGTCCGCGCCCAGGGCGACGACTACATCGTGGACGGCGACCTCACCCTCAAGGGCGTGACCAAGCAGGTGCCGCTCAAGCTCGAGCTCAACGGCTTCGGGCCAGACCCCTACGGCGGCGTCCGGGCCGGCTTCACCGCGACCGCGGAGATCAACCGGCGCGACTTCAACGTGAACTTCAGCGCCCCGATGCAGAACGGCGGCGCCGTGGTGGCCGACAAGATCACCATTAACCTCGAGATCGAGGCGGTCCTCAAGGCCGAGTAATGTCCCAGGCTGAGGTGCCCGATTGAGCTGAGCAACGGCGGGCTGCCGTAGCAGCAAGATCGACCAGGGACGGGCGGGGGCCTATGCAGGCCCCCGCCCGTCCCGCGATTATGGGCGGGTCCGGGTGGCGACGATCCGCCGAGGAGGCTGGGAATGAAGGTTCTGGTTTTCGGGGCAGGTGGCAACATCGGGCGCGCCATCACGGCGGAACTGCTGTCCCGCGGGCACACCGTCACGGCCGCCAGCCGAAGCGGCGCTCAGGCCGAGGACCTTGGCCTGCCGGTCGAGGTGGGTGACGCGGCCGATCCGGGCACCGTAGCGCGCCTGGCCCAGGGCCAGGACGCGGTCGTCGCCGCCATCGGGCCCAAGCCCGGCGCCCCGGTTCCGGATCGCGCCTTCAGCGGCCCGGCGCACGGTCTCGTCGAGGGACTGCGCACGGCTGGCGTTCGGCGGCTGCTCGTGCTCGGCGGCGCGGGCAGCCTTCTGGTGCCCGGGGGCCAGCGGGTCGTCGATGCCCCGGACTTCCCTGACGCGTGGAAGCCGAACGCGCTCGGCCAGGCGGAGGCGCTCGGTATCTACCGGACCGTCCCCGATCTGGACTGGACCTACGTCAGCCCGGCGGCGATCATCCGGCCCGGCGAGCGCACCGGGACATATCGGATCGGCGGCGACCAGCTCCTGGTAGATGCCTCGGGGGAGAGCCGGATCAGCATCCCTGACTACGCGGCCGGCTTCGTCGACGAGCTCGAGCAGGGCAACGCGATCCGGCGCCGGATCACCGTGGCATACTGACCCGCGCACCCAACGAGGAGGCACGACCGTGAAAGCCGCTGTCTACGACCGTCAGGGCCCC
This sequence comes from uncultured Actinomycetes bacterium, assembly GCA_963822825.1. Lineage (GTDB taxonomy): Bacteria > Actinomycetota > Actinomycetes > Streptosporangiales > Streptosporangiaceae > JAWWPY01. Next base: position 64,016 of record CAWGIW010000026.1, read on the forward strand.
GCGTCTGAGGTGCTGAGGGTCGTGGAGGTGGAACGGCCCGAGCCAGGGCCCGGTGAGGTCAGGGTCAAGGTGGGTGTCTCGGCGGTCAACCCGACGGATGTCAAGTCTCGCGGCGGGGCCACTCCGCGCCCCATCGACGGCTTCCAGATTCCGCATCAGGACGGGGCCGGGGTGATCGACGCCGTCGGCCCAGGCGTGGACCCAGGCCGGGTCGGGCAGCGCGTCTGGCTCTGGCTGGCCGCGGCCGGGCGCCGCTGGGGCACGGCCGCCGAGTGGACGGTGGTACCCGGGCGGCAGGCGGTGCCCCTGCCGGACGGCATCTCCCTCGAACTCGGCGCCAGCCTCGGGGTTCCGGCCATCACCGCGCACCGCAGCCTGCTCGCTGACGGATCGCTGGCCGGGCAGACCGTGCTCGTCGCCGGGGGCGCCGGAGCGGTCGGGCACTTCGCCATCCAGCTTGCCGTCTGGGCCGGGGCGAGGCAGGTCATCGCGACCGCCAGTGGCCCGGCCAAAGCGGAACTGGCCAGGCAGGCGGGCGCGGGTCACGTGGTGATCTATTCCGAGCCCGACGCGGCCGACCAGATCCTTTCTGCCGCCGGGCCGGTTGGCCGCGTGGTCGAGGTGGCCCTCGGTGCCAACCTGCAACTCGACCTCGCCGTGTCCCGCCCGGACACGGTCATCGCCACGTACGCGGCTGAGCCCCGCGATCCCGCCCTGCCGGTGCGCGCCTGCATGACCGCCAACGTGGTGCTGCGGTTCATGCTCCTGTACAACCTGCCTGGGCCCGCCATCGACCGGGCGGTCACCGACATCACCGCCGCCCTCTCGGCCGGGGCGCTTACCGAGTTGCCGGAACACCGGTACCCGCTCGATGACATCGCGGCCGCGCACGAGGCGGCGGAGGACGGCGCGGTCGGTAAGGTGCTGGTTTTGCCCACCTGACCCAAGGTCACCCGAGGCTATGGCAATAGTAACTGCTATGTTACTAAGCGTAGAAGCCATGGCTGCGATATGAGGACCCTCCTGGTTAAGCTGCGTCCGCGCCCGGCCGTCGAGGCCAGGCGGCCGGGTCCGTCACCGGTCGCCGTAGTGGAGTTCGCGTGTGACAAAGCCCGTGAAGGCATGCGGTTTGAAAGCCTTCCGGCCGTCCTCGAACAGTTCGCGAGCGCCTTCGGCGGCCGAGCCGCCCTGGCCCTGCGGCCCAGGCCGGGGGAGCCTCCGGGGGTCATCGCCGTTTACCCGCCCGGGGCCGCCGCCCCGGCCCTGCTGGCGCAGATCGGCGCGCTGCTCGGCGAGCATCCCGAGGTGACCGTGGCCGGCGGCTGCCTGCACGAATCCCTCGTACCGGCCGACCCGGGCAGCGGGGCCGCCCGGCCGGCGGCGGCCCAGGGCCGCGGTACGGGAGCGGAGAGCGCGCTGGTGGCGGTCACCCAGCCCGCCTTGGGACGCTCCTTGTGCGCGCTCGTCCTGGTCGGGGACAGCGCGCGCTGGACAGCGGAAACGCAGGCGACCGCGCGGACGCTGGTGGCGGTCATCGGGGCGCAGTATCGCCGTGCCTCCGACACCGTGGAACTGGCTGAGCGCGAGGAGGTGACCCGCGCTCTCGTCAAGGCTTCGCCCGACGCGGTCGTCATGGCGGACGCGGCGCGGCGGATCGTGTGGTTCAACGCGGCAGCGGAGGCCCTGCTCCGCAGGCCGCGCGCGGATGCGCTCGGCCAGGACATGCGCACCGTGCTCGTCCCCGAGCGGTTCCACGCACGGTTCATGGCGGAAGTCGAGCTGTTCCTGCGGACCGGCGAACGCGGCGAGTTCGCGGGCCGAATGCAGTTGCCCGTGCTGCGCGGTGACGGCAGCGAGCTCATCGTGGAACTGACCCCGCTGCCGCTGGTCGTCGGCGATGCGACGTACTTCTGCTGCTTCCTGCGTGATGTCAGCGAACTCGAGCGCGTCAAGGCCGTGCTCGCTGCCAGCCAGGCCAGGTTCCAGTTGCTGTCGGAACTGGCCCCGGTGGGCCTGGCCCGGACGGACCGCGGCGGAGTGTGCGGTTCCGTCAACGAGCGGTGGTGCGTGCTCGGCGGTGGGTCAGCCGGCGACTTCACCGGGAGGCCCTGGACGCAGGTGCTCCACCCCGACGATGCCGGGAAGGTCGCGCAGGAATGGGCCCGGGCTCGGGCGCAAGGAGCTGAGCTGCGCACTGAATGCCGCCTTCGGCCCAACGGCGGCCCGCAGATCTGGGCCCAGGCCGCCGTGGCCGCACTGCCGGACGAAGATGATCAGCGAGCCGGATTCCTGGTGGCGCTGACGAACGTGTCTGGCCGCAAACGGGCCGAGGAGGCGGCCAGCTTGCTGCTGGCGGCCGAGCGGGCCGCCTGCAACAGCCTCGCCGACCAGACCGCTCGGCTGAACCGGCTGACCGCGGCCGCGGCCGCCGGAGTGCTCTTCGTCGACGAGAACGATGTGATCGTGCAGCTCAACCAGGGCTACGCCGACCTGCTCGGCCTCAAGACCTCCCTTGACCAGCTCATCGGAACCCCGGCCAGCCAGCTCCGGGGACATATCGAGCGGTCATTGACGGAACCCGCCGCTTTCCTGGCCCGGATGAAGAAAAACCGGCTGGGCCGCCAGCCGGTCACTGGCGTCCAGTTCTCGTTCACCGACGGCCGCGCCGTCGAATGCGACTACTTGCCGGTCTTCGCCGACGGCCAGTACCGGGGCGGCCTGTGGCTGCTCAGGCTCTCCGGGCAAAGCGCCCTGGCCCCGGGACAGTAACTGGATGGCAAGCTACCAGCGAAAATCACGTATTGTAGTTAATTGATAGCTCCTTGCGAGCATTCCGCGCATGTTCGGGGGAACAGGAGTGGACACGTGACCAGCAGCGAACGGGGCGAATCGCCGGGACGGATCCTGGTGGTGGAGGACGATCTCGTATCGGCCCGCTTCCTGACCCAGATCCTGAGCGTGCGCGGCGGCTTCGAGGTCACGCACACGGCCGACCCCGTCATCGCCCTGAAGCTCGCCGGCTCTGAGTCCTGGGACCTGGTACTCACCGACGTGGAGATGCCGGGCATGAACGGCCTCGAATTGCTCGAGGCGCTGCGGCGAGTCGCTCCGGACCCGCCGGTCGCCGTCATGACCGCGCACGCGACACTCGACTACGCCGTCGGCGCGCTGCGGAACTCGGCCGATGAGTTCCTGCAGAAGCCGCTGAAACCGGACCGTCTGCTCGCCACCGTCCGGGCGCTGGTGGCCAAGGGACGCGCGGTCCGGCTGGCCAGCCGGCAGAGCGTGCTCGCCATCGGTGCCCACCCCGACGACATCGAGATCGGCGCGGCCGGAACCCTGCTCGCTCATCGCGCCATGGGGCACGAGGTCTCGATCCTGACCCTCAGCCGCGGCGCCCGCGGCGGTATGGAGGCCACCAGGGCGAGCGAGTCCGAGATGGCGGCCCGGGTGCTCGGGGCCACCTTGTACCTCGACGACCTGCAGGACACCTCCATCTCGGAGAGCGACCCGACGATCAGCGTCATCAGCCGCGTCGTCGAATCCGTCCGGCCGACCGCGATCTACACGCATTCGTTTCACGATGTCCACCAGGACCATCGCAACACCTACCGTGCCGCCATGGTGGCGGTACGCGACATCGGCCGCGTCTACTGCTTTCAGTCCCCCTCGGCCACCGTCGAATTCCGGCCTACCCGCTTCGTGAACATCGACCAGCACATGGAGCGCAAGCTCAGGGTGCTCGAAGCCTTCGCCTCCCAGGTCGAGGTGCGGGGCTACCTGGAGCCGGGCCTGATCGAGTCCACCGCACGCTACTGGTCACGCTACGGCGGCGGCCGCTACGCCGAGCCGTTCGAGGTGGTCCGCGATTCGGCGGAGCGTCAGCCGTCCAGCGTCCTCAGCGGGACATCGACAGTCCCGCCCGGCGGCGAAGCCGGCGCGGAGCCACCCGCAACCACGACCGCGAACGCGGATTCCACCGCGGAGGTGCACAGTGTCACACGGTGATGTTCCCGGGCACCAGGTACGGGTTCTGGTAACCGGCGCGGGAGGCCCGGCCGCGGTCTCCGTCATGAAGTCCCTCCGCCATGACCCGACGGTGGAACTCATCGCCGCCGACATGGACCCCTGGGCCGCCGGGCTCTACCTCGTGCCGCCGGACGCCAGGACGCTGATCCCGGCCGGCCTGGACCCGGGCTTCGCCGCCGTAACCCTGGCCCGCTGCGTGGCGTTGGGGGTGAGCATCGTCATCCCCACCGTCGACGCCGAACTACGCCCGCTGAACGAGGCCCGCGTGGAGTACGCCCAGGCCGGGATCGGCCTGCTGCTGGCACCCGGGCCCGCGCTGGACGTCACGCTCGACAAGCTCGCCCTGGCCCGGCGCTGCGCCGGGAAGGTCCGGGTGCCGCGCACCGAATGCTTCGACGAGGCCATCGACCCCGCGTCGTGGACCTACCCGGTGATCGTCAAGCCGCGGACCGGCAGCGGATCGCGGGACATCTCCGTCGTGCCGTCCGGCCCGGCCCTGGCGGCCATGGGCGCGTCCGCGGACTTCATCGTGCAGGAGTACCTCCCCGGCGACGAGTACTCGATCGACGTGCTCGCCGACGCCGGCGGGCACGTGGTCGCGTCGGTGCCGCGCGAGCGGACCCGGGTGGACTCCGGCGTCTCGGTGGCCGGCCGCACCATCCACGACACCAGACTCGAGCAGTTCGGCGCCGCCGTCGTCGCGGCCACCGGCCTGACCTATGTCGCGAACGTCCAGGCCCGCCAGGACGTGGCCGGCCGTCCCGCGCTGCTGGAAGTGAACCCGCGATTCCCCGGGGCGCTGCCGCTGACGGTCGCGAGCGGCGTCGACATGCCCCGGATGGCGCTGGACTCGCTGCGTGGCCGGCCGCTGCCCGAGCATGCCGACTTCCGTGAGGTGGCCATGGTCCGCTACCTCGAGGAACGTTTCATCGAGCTGAGTGACGTCCAGAAGCTGGCGGCGTGAACGCCGGAGTGCGGCTGGATGAGGATTGCCACGTTCACTCCACGTTCTCCGATGACGCGGTGAGCACCCTGGCTGAGAACGTGGCCGCGGCGCGTGAGCGCGGGCTGCGCACGCTCTGCCTGACCGAGCACGTCCGCCGCGGCACGCCATGGGTACCGGAGTTCCTGGCCGCCGTGCACGCGCTGCCGCCGGTTCCGGGGCTCGAGGTGCTGGCCGCGGTGGAAGTCAAGATCCTGGACCGGGCCGGGCGGCTGGACCTGCCGGGCGGCACCGGCGGGGTAGATATCGTCCTGATCGCTGATCATCAGTTTCCCGCTGACTACGGGCCGGTCCATCCGCGGGCGATGCGCGACGCCATCGCCAGTGGTGACGTCACGGTGCCGGCGGTGGTCGACTGCCTGCTGGAGGCGACGGCCAGCGCCCTGACCCAGGTCGCGCGGGCCCAGCTGGCCCACCTGTTCAGCATTTTGCCCAAGATGGGGCTGGATGAGTCCGACATCCCGGATGAGGCTATGGGCCAGCTCGCTCGGCAGGCCCGCATCGCGGGCGCGCGGCTGGAAGTGAACGAGAAGTGGGCCTGCCCGTCGGCCCGCGCGGTCCGGGCGTTCGCGGCGGCCGGGGTACCGCTGGTGGCGAGCACGGACAGTCACGACTGCCGCGACGTTGGCGTCTATGCCTCGGTTCGGCGCATTGCCGATGGCGCCTTCCCCCACCTGGTGCCCTGATGCTCCAGGTCGTGCTGGCGCTCAAGTGGCTGCTGACGGGCTTCGTGCTGCTCGGAGTGATTCCGCTGCTGGTGGCGGACGGCCAGTTCCTGCTCGTCGGCCTGCACTTCCGCAGGCTGCACTACGCGAAGTGCCGGCCGTGGTTCCCGCGCACCGCCATCCTGATTCCGGCGTGGAACGAGGCGGCGGTCATCGCGGGCTCGATCGACCGCCTCATGCTGCTCGATTACCCGCGCGAGTCGCTGCGGATCTTCGTTGTGGACGATGCGAGCACCGATGCCACGCCGCAGATCGTCCGGGCGAAGGCCGCCGAGTATCCGGGGACCGTCGTCCACCTCCGCCGGGAACGGGGCGGGGAGGGCAAGGCCGCGACCCTGAACCACGGCCTGGCCGTGATCCTCGCCGACGACTGGATGCAGGCGGTCCTGATCATGGACGCGGACGTCATCTACGCGGCCAGCGCGCTCCGCCGGATGGCCCAGCACCTGGCCGATCCCGAGGTCGGATCGGTGACGGGCTACATCAAAGAAGGCAGCCGGCCCGACACCTACCTGACCAGGTTCATCGGCTACGAGTACATCACCGCCCAGGCCGCGGCCCGCCGGAGCCAGGAAGTGCTGGGCGCGATGGCCTGCCTGGCCGGCGGGGCGCAGCTGCACTCGCGGGCGAACATCGAGGCGCTCGGGGGCAGGATCGACACGACCACGCTCGCCGAGGACACGGTCACCACGTTCGAGACCCAGCTCAGGGGGCGCCGCGCCATCTTCGAGCCGCACGCCATCGTGTGGGCGGAGGAGCCGGGGGGGATCGGCGCGCTGTGGAAGCAGCGCTTGCGCTGGGCGCGCGGCAACCTCCAGGTCACCCGGCGGTTCCGGCATGTCCTGTTCCGGCCGCAGGACAATAACCGGCTCGGCAGCGTCAGCTTCGGCCTGCTGTGGTTCTCGATCCTGCTGCTGCCGGTCCTCATGATCATGGGCTCAGGATCGCTGGTCACGCTGTACTTCATTGACGACCCGCTGGCCTGGACGGCGTTTCACGCGCTGTGGCTGACCGGCATGGTCACCTACGTGTTCATCACGTGCTTCACCCTGCTCATCGACCCCGTCGTCGGAAGGCACGCCTGGAAAGAGGCGGTCCTGTTCCCTGGGGCCGTCAACGTCATCATCCTCGCGGCCGCCATCCTGCCCGGCCCGCTGACCTGGCTGGCCCACCATCTGGCCGCCGCCGCCGGCATCGAGCTGACCCTGGGCTGGGCGCATGGCACCGAACTGTTCATCTACATCTGGCTCACGGCCTGCATGGGCGTCGCCTACCTCGGCAAGGTCTGCGAGTCACGCCCGCTCGGGCGGATCCTCGGCCCCGCGTTCATGTACATCGGCGGTTACGGGCCGCTGCTGTGCGCGATCAGCACTGCTGCGTACGTGCGGGATCTCCAGCACGCCGAGGCGCACTGGGACAAGACGGAGAAGACCGGCAAGGTGGTAGCACCCGCGTGAACAGTCCCCCGCCCCGCCCCCCGCTCCCGTCCCGTCCCCCGCCCCAGCCCCCGCTCCCGCCCCAGCCCCCGCTCCCGCCCCAGCTTTCGCCCGACCTGCCGCCTGCGGCCGACGCTGAAGCGGTCCGGATCTTCGAAGAGGAGGTCCGCAGCGCCGTTTCCTACGAGAAAGGCCTGGCCCTCAAGGCATTGATCGCCTTGGCGGTCGTGGTAATGGTGGTCGCGCTCCGCGTGTTGTACCTCGGGTAATGGAAAGCACTGGGGCGGCAGCATGAGGCCAGGGCACGATGGGAGAGCCATGACGCTCACCGATCTGCTGCCCGCGACACCCGATCCCGATTCCGTCTTCGACGCGTTCGCCGGCTGGGCGAAGCGGCAAGGGCTGGCCCTCTACCCGCACCAGGAGGAAGCCCTCATCGAGATCGTGTCGGGGGCGAACGTGATCCTCAGCACCCCGACCGGCTCCGGCAAGAGCCTGGTCGCCGCGGGAGCGCACTTCGCCGCGCTCGCGGCGGGCCAGCGCACGTTCTACACGGCCCCGATCAAGGCCCTCGTGTCGGAGAAGTTCTTCGCACTGTGTGACGCGTTCGGCCCGTCCCTGGTCGGCATGATGACCGGGGACGCCAGCGTCAACGCCCAGGCCCCGATCATCTGCTGCACCGCGGAGGTGCTGGCCAGCATCGCCATGCGGGACGGGGCCGCGGCCGACGTCGGCCAGGTGGTGATGGACGAGTTCCATTTCTACGCCGACCCGGACCGCGGCTGGGCGTGGCAGGTCCCGCTGATCGAACTGCCCCGTGCTCAGTTCGTGCTGATGTCGGCGACCCTCGGCGACGTCACCCGGTTCCAGACGGACCTGACCCGGCGCACCGGACGGCCCACCGCGGTGGTCCACTCCGCCGAGCGCCCCGTGCCGCTGGTCTTCCGGTACGTGACCACGCCGCTGCACGAGACCCTGGAAGAACTGCTCGCCACCCACCAGGCACCGGTCTACGTCGTGCATTTCACCCAGGCGGCGGCGATAGAGCAGGCCCAGGCGCTGATGAGCGTCAACGTGAGCAGCCGCGCCGACAAGGACGCCATCGCCGAGATGATCGGCAACTTCCGGTTCACGGCCGGCTTCGGCAAGACCCTGTCCCGCCTGGTGCGGCACGGCATCGGGGTGCACCACGCGGGCATGCTGCCCAAGTACCGCCGGCTGGTGGAGACGCTGGCCCAGGCCGGCCTGCTCAAGGTCATCTGCGGGACGGACACCCTGGGGGTGGGCATCAACGTCCCGATCCGCACGGTCGTGTTCACCGCCCTGTCCAAGTACGACGGGACGAAGACCCGGCTGCTGCAGGCGCGCGAGTTCCACCAGATCGCGGGCCGGGCCGGCCGGGCCGGCTACGACACCACCGGCACGGTGGTCGTGCAGGCGCCCGAGCACGTGGTGGAGAACGAGAAAGCCCTGGCCAAGGCGGGCGACGACCCGAAGAAGCGGCGCCGGGTGGTCCGCAAGAAGCCGCCCGAGGGGTTCGTCTCCTGGGGCGTAGCCGACCTTCGAGCGGCTGATGGCCGCCGAGCCCGAGCCGCTGACGTCCAGTTTCACGGTCAGCCACGCCATGCTGCTGAACGTGATCGCGCGGCCCGGGGACGCGTTCGCCGCGATGCGGCACCTGCTGACCGACAATGACGAGGACGCCGCCGCGCGGCGCCGGCACATCCACCAGGCCATCGCGATCTACCGCGCGCTGCTGGCCGGCGGGGTGGTGGAGCGGCTCGCGGAACCCGACGGCGAGGGCCGCCGGGTCCGGCTGACCGTGGACCTGCAGTTCGACTTCGCGCTCAACCAGCCGCTGTCCCCGTTCGCGCTGGCCGCGATCGAGCTGCTGGACCGCGAGTCGCCGGCCTACGCGCTGGACGTCCTGTCGGTCATCGAGGCGACCCTCGACAACCCGCGGCAGGTGCTGTCGGCCCAGCAGTTCAGGGCGCGCGGCGAGGCGGTCGCCCAGATGAAGGCGGACGGCGTGGAGTACGAGGAGCGGATGGAACTGCTCGAGTCCGTCAGCTACCCGCGGCCGCTGGCCGATCTGCTCGACGCCGCCTACGACATCTACCGGCGCGGCCACCCCTGGGTCGCCGATTACGCAGTCGCGCCGAAGTCCGTCGTCCGCGACATGTACGAGCGGGCCATGACCTTCGTTGAGTATGTCGGGTTCTATGGGCTGTCCCGGTCCGAAGGGCCTGGTGCTGCGCTACCTGGCCGACGCGTACAAGGCGCTCCGCCAGACCGTGCCCGAGGACGCCAAGACCGAGGAGCTGATCGACCTCATCGAGTGGCTCGGCGAGCTGGTCCGCCAGGTCGACTCCAGCCTCATCGACGAGTGGGAGCGGCTCCGCAACCCGGCCGGCGAAGTCAGCCCGCGGCCGCCGGCGCGGCCCGCCACGGTCACCTCGCAACACCCGCGCGTTCCGGGTTCTGGTCCGCAACGCGTTGTTCCGCCGGGTCGAGCTGGCCGCGCTCGGCGCACTACGACGGAGCTCGGCGAGCTCGGCAGCGACGACGGCTGGGACGCCGACGCCTGGGCCGACGCGGTCGAGCCGTACTTCGAGGTTCATGACGAGATCGGCACCGGCGCCGGACGCGCCGCGGCCCGGCGCTGCTGATCATCGACGTGCAGCCGGGCCGCTGGGTGGTCCGGCAGATCTTCGATGACCCGGCGGGCGATCACGACTGGGGCATCAGCGCCGAGGTCGACCTGGCCGCCTCCGACGAGGCGGGCGTGGCGGTGCTGCGGGTCACAGCCGTCGGCCAGCTGTAGCCCGGGCCGCGGGCCCGGGATGGCGCCGGCCGCGACACGCGGGCGGCGCGGGGATAGCCGGTGATTGCCGCTCGGGTGTCCGCCATGATGAGGGCGTCACATGGCTCGATCCGGGCCGATCTTGCGGTACTGACCTTCCACGGAGTCGATGCGCGGCGATGAGACTGATCCACACCTCGGACTGGCATCTGGGCCGCACCCTGCACGGCGAGAGCCTGCTGGAGCACCAGGCCGCCTTCCTGGACTGGCTGCTCGGCGCAGGCGGTCAGCCAGCGGGCGGATGCCGTTGTGGTCGCGGGCGACGTCTACGACCGGGCGGTGCCGCCGGTGGACGCGGTCGCGCTGCTAACCACACGCTGCTGGCGTTCGCGCGGGAGCGCATTCCCTTGGTGATCACGAGCGGCAACCACGACTCCGCGATCCGGCTCGGGTTCGGCGCCGGGCTGACCGAGGCGGCCGGCATCCACCTGCGCACGTCGGTCGCGGACATCGCCCGGCCGGTCGTGCATACGCGACGAGCACGGCCAGGTGGGCCTGTACGGCATTCCCTACCTGCTGCCCGATGCGGTCATGGCCGACCTGGGCGCCGAGCGCTCGCACACCTCGGTGCTGGCCGCGGCGGCGGCGCGGATCCGCGCGGACGCCGCCGTCCGCGGCATCGACCGCACCGTGGCCATCGCGCACGCCTTCGTCACCGGCGCGGTCGCGTCGCAATCCGAGCGCGACATCCGGGTCGGCGGCATCGGCGACGCCCCGGCCTCGGTGTTCGATGGCTTTTCCTACGTGGCGCTCGGCCACCTGCATGGCCCGCAGCAAATCCGGGCCGGGGGGAGCGCGACCACGATCCGGTACTCCGGGTCGCCCCTGGCGTTCTCGTTCTCGGAGCGCACCCAGGCCAAGTCCGTCACGCTGGCCGAGATCGACGCGGCGGGGCAGGTCGCCGTGACCCAGCTGCCCGCGCCGGTGCCGCGGCCGCTGCGCGAGGTCCGCGGGAAGATCGACGACCTGCTCGCCCGGGCCGATGGCGACCTCGCCGACCTGGCCGGGGCCTGGGTCAAGGTGGTGCTCACCGACACCGTGCGGCCCGCCGGCCCCGATGGAGCGGCTGCGCGAGAAGTGGCCGCACACCCTCGTCGCTGGACTTCGCCCCGGAGGGCGGGCCGGCCGACGCCGACGCCGACCTGGCCGGCTGGCCGAGGCCGCCGACCCGGTGGAGATCTGCGGGCTGTTCGTCGAGTTCACCAGCGGGGGGCCGCCCGACCAGGCCCAGCGGCGAGTGCTCGGGAGGCCGTCGAGGCGGCCCAGCACGCCGAGGCCGCGGCCTGATGCGTCTGCACCGGCTGGAACTCCAGGCGTTCGGCCCGTACGCGACGCGCGCAGCGGATCGACTTCGAGCGGCTCGCCAGCAGCGGGCTGTTCCTGCTGGAGGGGCCGACCGGCGCCGGGAAGACCACGATCCTGGACGCCATCACGTTCGCGCTGTACGGCGGCCTGGCGGGCGAGGACTCCGCGCACGGACCGGCTGCATTCGGATTTCGCGGCGCCGGACGTCGAGCCGTGGGTGACGGTGGAGTTCTCCCTGCGCGGCGTCCGGTACCGGGTTTCCGGGTACCGGAGCACCAGCGGCTGAAGAAGCGCGGCGACGGGTACACCACCCAGGCCATGCAGGTGCATCTCCAGCGGATGGAGGCGGCCGCTGGGCGAGCCTGTCGTCGAACAAGGCCGAGGTCGGCGAGCTGATCACGGAGGCCATCGGGCTCAGCCGGGAGCAGTTCACCCAGGTGATGCTGCTGCCGCAGGGCGAGTTCGCGCAAATTCCTGCGCGGCGGGGACGACGACCGGCGGGCGGTGCTCACCAAGCTGTTCGGCACCCAGCTGTATGACCACATCACCGCCGAGCTGGACCGCCGCCGCTTCGAGGCCGTTCGCCAGCGGGAGCAGGCCGCGAAGGCGATCGCGGATGCGGTGTCGGCGGCCGCCGAGGCGGCCGGGCTCGATCCCGGCGCCCGCGCCGACCTGCTCGCGCTGCCGGCCGCCGAGCGCGCGGTCCGCCTCAAGCAGGTGAGTGATGAGCTGGCGGAGGCGGTCGCGCTCACCGGGGACGCGGTGGAACTTGCCGCCGGCCAGCTGAGCGCGGCACTGGCCACGGACGAGCAGGCCAAGCAGCGGCACCGCCTGATGGCCCGGCTGACCCAGGCCCTGGCCGGACTCGGCGAGCACGAGAGAAACCCGGGCCGAGCGGGACCAGCGCGCCGGGCGGCTGGCCGCGGCGCGGCTGGCCGGGCCGGTCCGGCCGTTGCTCGCGGTGCTGGCCGAGGCCGAGGCCGCGGTCAGCGCGGCGCGTGAGGTTCTGCTCGGCCTGGACCCCGCTCCGGCGGAGGGCATGCTGGCCGGGCGCGGAGGCCCGGAGGCCGCCGCCCGGGCTGCCGACCGTGAGCGGGAAGCGGCCTCGCTGCAGCATCTCGTCGAGGCCAGGAGGCGGCGCGGCCCGCTCAGGAGGCCACCGGCCGTGCCCTGCGCCGAGGCCGCTGTTACGGCATCGGCCCTGGTCAGCTCGCCTGGAGGCGGCCGGAAGGAGCAACTGCCGGAGCGGATGGCTGCGCTGGCGAGCCGGCTGGCCGGGCCAGGGCGAGGCCGCTGCCGCGCGCCGGCCGCCGCGGGCGGCTGGATGTGATCGCGAAGCAGCGCGCCGCGGCGACCCGGCTCGCCGAGCTCATGGGTGTGCTCGAGGCGGCACGAACACGGCGATGCGCGACGCGGTGGATCACCACCAGCGGCTCGTGGACGCGCACCAGCGGCCATGGACGCGCGCCTGCGCGGCATGGCCGCGGAACTGGCCGCGGGACTGGCCGACGGCGCGCCGTGCCCGGTCTGCGGCTCCGCGGCCCACCCGGCCCCCGCGCGGCCCGCGGCGGTGCGGTGACCGGAGCAGGACCTGGCGGACGCCGCCCAGCGCCGCGACGCCGCGCAGGACACGCGGCGGCGCGCCGAGGCCGAGCATGACGAGGTTTCCAGCGACGTCACGGCCTGCGCGGCGGTGGCCGAGGGCCGGACCGCGGGCGACCTGGACGCCGAGGCAGCCACGCTGACGGAGAGCATCAGGCGCGCCGAGCAGGCCGCGGCGGACGTGGACCGCCTGGGACCGGAACTGGCGGACCGGCGAGCCGAGCAGGAGCGGATCGGCGAGGAACTGCTGGCCGCCGCGCAGCCGCCGCGGCGTCGCGGGAGCAGGCCGGCAAGGCCCAGGCCGATCTGGCCGCTCTGCGGGCCGAACTCGCAGCGGCTGGCGACAGGGTACCGCGGGGTGGCGGCGCGGCAGGCCGCACTGCGCGGCCCAGGCCGCGCGGCGACCAGGCCGTGGCGGCGGCGCTCGACGAGGTAGCCGCTGCCCTCGCCGCGCAGGAGAGCGCCCGGGTCAGCGCCACCCGCGAGGCACTGGCGGTGGCTTCGCGACCCTGGCCGAAGCCGGCGCGGCGGTGCTCACGCCCGAGTCCCAGGCGCGCCTCGACGACCAGGTCGCAGCCTGGAACTGCCGCGCTGTCCGCGCTGCAAGCGGCGGCTGAGGCCGAGGACCTGGCGGGCCTGGACCCCGGCGAGGCGCCGCACGCCCAGGCGGTGGCGGTGGCGGCGGCCGCCGCGGCTCGCCCGTGCGCAGCAAGCCGAGCAGGATGTCCGGCGCGCCCGGGAGCGGGCGCTCGAACGGGCCGCGCGGCTGAGCGAGCGGCTGGACGAGGTTGGCGGCGCTGAGGAGTCGGCCGACCGCCTCGCCGAGGCGACCGATCCCGTCATCCGGCTGGCCGGGCTGGCCAAGGGGATGGATGGTCACCGGCGGGTCGCGCTGACCACGTACGTCCTGCGGCACTGGTTCGGGCAGGTGGTCGCCGCGGCCAACGTGCGGCTCTCGGCCATGTCGTCGAGCCGCTACGAGCTCAAGCGGATCGACGAGGGCGAGACCAAGCGGCAGCGCGCGGGGCTGACCTTGACGATCATCGACCGGCACACCGGCGAGGAGCGAAGCCCCACGTCTTTGTCGGGCGGGGAGACGTTCTACACCTCCCTCGCGCTGGCGCTCGGCCTGGCCGACGTGGTCAAGGCGGAGGCTGGGGGAGTGGACCTGGACACCCTCTTCATCGACGAGGGTTTCGGCTCCCTGGACCCCGACACCCTGGATCAGGTCATGGCGGTCATCGACGACCTGCGTGATCGCGGCCGGGCCATCGGCATCGTCAGCCATGTGGCGGACCTGAAGGACCGGGTGGCCGAGCGCCTCGAAGTACGCCGCCTGCCAGACGGCTCCTCCACGGTCACGAGTCGTCGCCTGACCCATGCGATAACGACCTGACCAGGGCTTACCAAATTCTTACCGTCGCCGGATGCATCGCCCCTGCTGGGCATCGGCATGGCAGCGTAGCGAAGCATGAGCGCCAAGGTCCGAGTCCCAGGGGTCGTCGCCGCGCTGGCGGCGGTGGCCTACCTGGTGCTGCTTCTCGTCCACCCGGCCTGGGACCCGGCCAAGATCAAGCCGCTGCCCCTGGTCGGCGGCGCGTGGATCGCGTTCCTGGCCGCCATCTGGCTGCTGCGCGGCCTCTCCGGCCGGTGGTCGGTGACGCTGATCCTGCTCGGCGGGATCGCCCTTCAGCTGGCGGCCTTGTCGGCGCCGCCCCAGCAGAGCGACGATGTGTACCGCTACATCTGGGATGGGCACGTTCAGGCCGCGGGCATTGACCCGTATGCCTACACGCCCGCGTCGACGCAGCTCACCGGGCTGCGCGATCCGTACCTCTGGCCCGCCGACGGCCACTACTGCATCAGGCTCAGCGTCCCGGAGCCGGACGCGGCGCCGGGGCCCGTGGCTCCCGGCTGCACCAGGATCAACCGCCCGGAAGTGCCGACCATCTACCCGCCGGTCGCCGAGGCGTACTTCTACGCCGTCGACCAGGCGTCCCCGGCTGGCAGCCAGACCACGCCCATGCAGGCCGCGGCGGCGGCCTGCGCGATTCTGATCGCCGTGGGGCTGCTGTTCGCGCTGCGCTCGATGGGCCGCGACTACTGGACGGCGGCGCTGTGGGCGTGGTGCCCGACCGTCGCCCTCGAGGTCAGTAACAACGCCCACGTGGATGTCCTCGCGGTCGGGCTGACCGCCGCGGCGCTGGTCGTCCTGGCCAAAGCGGGCCGGCCACGGCGGGCCGTGCTTGGCGGCGTCCTGCTCGGGCTGGCCATCGCGACCAAGTTGACGCCCGCCCTGGTCACGCCCGCGGTCCTGCGCCGCCGCTGGGTGGCCGTCAGCGCCGCCGCGGCCGGCGCGATCGCCGTGGTCTACCTGCCGCACGTGCTGGCGGTCGGCAGCAAGGTGATCGGGTTCATACCCGGCTACCTGAACCAGGAGGGCTACTCGAGCGGCGGCCGGTTCGCGCTTATCGGGCTGCTGGTCAGCGGGCGCCTGGCCACCCTCACGGCGGTCGCCCTGCTCGCCGTGGCCGGGCTGGCCGTGCTCCTGTTCACCGACCCGGACCAGCCCTGGCGCGGCGCGGTCGTGATGACGGGCGCCGCGCTCGCCGTCACCACGCCGACCATGCAGTGGTACGCGCTGCTGATGGTGGTGCTGGTCGCCCTCGATGGCCGGGTGGAGTGGCTGGCCTTCTCCGCCGCGGGGTACGTGGCCGCGGAGCCCGATATGGGGCACCTCACCGTGCCCAATTCGTCCGCGGTCGGGTACGGGCTGGCCGCGGCATTCGTGGCCGCGGTCTGGCTGGGCCGCGTTGTCATTTCCCATCGTCCTTACCAGGTGCTTACCGCAGCCCCCAGTAGTGCTGCGCGCGACGCCGAAATGGCTGTGAATTGAGCTATGGACTACCAGGACGAGCCGCGAAGCTTCCGGGATTCCGCGCAAGACAGTGAGAGCCTTCGGCCAGGCGGCCGGGATAACGGCCGCCATCGTGGGCCGCAGCAGCGGGCGTCCGGTAATCAGGATCAACGTCAGGACACCTTTCCGGGCCGCCGCTATCCGGACCAGGACCGCTCTGGGGGCCGCTACCAGGACCAGGACCGCTCTGGGGGCCGCTACCAGGGTCAGGGCGGTACTCAGGCGCGTTATGCGGACCGGGGCCGCAATGGGAATGGGAGCGGCTACCAGGACCAAGGCCGCTCTAACGGCTCCATCTGGGACCGGCCGGCGCCCAGGCAGGACCGGTACCAGGACGCTGGCCAGGACCGGTACCAGGACGCCAACGTCACCCAGCCGGTCTTCAGTGACTCCCGGTATCAGGAGCGGTACCAGGCGGGCCGGGATGCCCCTCAGGATTCCGCGTGGCCGCAGGCCCCCCAGGACCCCGCGTGGCCGCAGGCCCCCCAGGACCCCGCGTGGCCGCAGGCCCCCAGGACCCCGCGTGGCCGCAGGAGCCCCAGGACCCCGCGTGGCCCCCGGACCCTCCGGGCCGCCCGCCCACGAGGCACGACGACTTCGACGGGCCCCCTCCTGGGGGCCGGGGCCTGCTAGCGGGCGCGGTCACCGGCGTCCTGGCCGCCGCGACCGCCCTCGGCGTCGCGATGCTGGTCTCCGCCTTCGTCCGGCCGCAGGCATCGCCCGTCATCGCGGTCGGCGGGCAGGCCATCAACCTGACGCCCACCCCGCTGAAGGAGTTCGCGGTCGCGCACTTCGGCACGAACGACAAGACCATGCTGCTGGGCGGCATGTATGTGACCATCGCCCTCCTCGCGATGGTGATCGGCTGGCTGGCCCGGCGCAGGCTCCTCGTCGGGGTGATCGGGCTCGGCGCGTTCGGCGTGCTCGGTGCTGTGGTCGCCCTGATCCAGCCGGCCAGCCGGACCACCGATGCCATTCCCGCACTGGTCGGCGGGGTGGCTGGTGTCGTCGCGATCATTGCTCTGGTCAGGGCGTCCGAACCGGTTGCATTCTCCTCGCCGACCGGCCGCACCCGGAGCCTCGCGTGAACGGCTCGCCCGGCGGCGCCGGGCCCATCGACCGCCGCAAGTTCCTGGCTGCCGGGGCGGCGACCGCCGCGGTGGCAGTGGGGTCGGGGGTGGGCGGCCAGATGCTGACCAACCGCCGGTTCAACGCGAACGCGTCCCGGGCCGCGGTCAAGCTCGCCGCGCCCGCCAAGAAGCCTCCCCCCATCCCCAAGCAGGCGGAGATCAACATCCCGGGCCTCAGCTCGTTCTACACCCCCAACAGCAGCTTCTACCGTATCGACACCGCGCTCGTGATACCGCAGGTGACCACCCAGCAGTGGTCGCTGCGGGTGCACGGGATGGTGGGCCGGGAGCTGAACATCTCCTTCAATGACCTGATCCACATGCCGATGATCGAGCGCGACGTCACCATCATGTGCGTGTCGGACCCGGTTGAGGGGGTGTACATCGGCAACGCACGGTGGCAGGGTGTCCTGCTCTCCGACGTCCTCCGCCAGGCCAAGCTGCAGTCCGGCGTCAGCCAGTTGGCCACCACTGACGTCAACGGCATGACCGTTGGCGTCGCGACCGAGATCGCGCTGGACGGCCGTGACGCGATGCTGGCCGTGGGCATGAACGGGGTCCCGCTGCCGCAGGAGCACGGCTTCCCGGTCCGGCTGATCGTCCCCGGGCTGTACGGGTACTGCTCGGCGACTAAGTGGGTCACCGACATGGAAGTCACCACGCTGGGCGCCTTCACCCCGTACTGGACCCACCGAGGCTGGTCGCTGACCGCGCCGGTCAAGACCGAGTCCCGCATCGACACGCCCAAGTCAGGCGGCGGCAGCGTGAAGGCGGGCACGGTGATGGTCGCCGGCGTGGCCTGGGCGCAGCACAGGGGCGTCGAGCAGGTCGAGGTGCAGGTCAACGGCGGCCAGTGGACGAAGGCCACGCTGGCCGCCGAGGACACGATCGACACCTGGCGGCAGTGGTACCTGCCATGGCAGGCGACCGCCGGGCAGCACACCCTGCAGGCGCGGGCCACCGACAAGACCGGCTACGTCCAGACCCCGTCCACCGTCGGCACGTTCCCCAACGGCGCGACCGGGTACCCGACCGTAAAGGTCACCGTGGCCTAGGGCATGTCGTAGCCGCACGGGCTGGGATCGCGCGCGATGCGCGCGAGGATCAGGGTGGTGTCGTCTCCGGAGTGCCTGCGTAGCGACCACGTGATCGTGTCGCAGGTGTCTTGCAGCGGCCCGCGCGAGGCCGCCAGCGCGGTGCGCAGGGCCACGATGCCTTCGTCGAACGGGCGGCTCCGGCTCTCGACGAGGCCGTCGGTGTACAGGGCGAGCGTGGCGTCCGGCGGCAGGGTGAGCTGGCCCGCCTGGAAGTCGGTCGGCCCGAGCCCCAGCGGCAGGCCAGGCGGGAGATCCACCACCATCGTGGTGTGATCGGGGAGGGCGAGGACCGGCGGGAGGTGCCCGGCCTTCGCGATCACGCATGATCTGGTGGCCGGGTCGAGGATGGCGCAGACGCAGGTGGCGAACGCGGGCTCTTTCAGCGTGCCGGCCATCCGGTTGAGCCGGTACAAGAGCGCCTCCGGCTCCAGCCCCGCCTCGGCCAGGGCGTGAGCGCCCGCCCGCAGCTGTACCATCACCGCCGCCGCCTCGGGCCCGTGGCCCATGGCATCGCCGACGATGAGCGCCGTCCGGCCCGCGGGGAGCGGCAGGATGTCGTACCAGTCGCCACCGATGATGTGGTCAGCGGCCGGGAGATAGCTGTGCGCGACCTCCATCCCCGCCGGGACGGCGGGCTCGCGGGGCAGCAGGCCGCGCTGCAAGGCATCGGCGGTCCGCTGCTCCCGGCTGAACAGGCGCGCGTTGTCCAGGTATACCGCCGCCCGGGCCGCGAGCTCACCGGCGAGCGTGACCGCGTGCTGGCCGAACGGGCCGCCGCCCGCCGCCCGGGCCAGCACCATGAACCCGGCGACCGCGCCGCGGGCCGCCAGCGGCACCGCCATCAACCAGGTGTAGCCAGCCAGGACCCCGGGCCCGCCAGGCCCGCTGAACAGGACCGGGCGGCCCGTGGCGACACAGCGCGCGCAGGGTGTCCCGGCGGCGAAGACGAGCACGTCCCCGCCCGGGGGCACGCCCGCCCCGGCCGCATCGGCGGCCGAGGCGAAGCCAGCGGCCAGCCGCCGCGCCACGACCTGGCGCCCGGCCTCGTGCTCAGCCAGCTCGTCGTCCGACATCAGCCGTTCCAGAACGTAGATGGCCCCCGCGTCGGCGAAACGCGGGATGGCGACGTCGATGATCTGGCGGGCTGTCTCGCCGAGGTCAAGAGTGGCGCCGAAGCGCAGGTCGGCCTCGGTCAGCAACTGCTGGCCCAGGGAGGCCGTGAGCCCGGCGGCCACAGCGACCTGCGGATGCATTTCGCCGCCGGTCAATGGCTCGAACCGAAACGATAGGTGCTGGCTGATGCCGTTAGCGTCGAGCGCGGTCAGCACGCCCGTCCACGCCGCGTCCGCGGTGAGCGCGGTCAGCACGGCCATCAGCTCGGCCCGGCTGCCTGGGTGCAGCAGATCGCCGACCGGGCGGCCGAGAATCTGCTGGGCCGGCGGCCCGAACAGCCTCGCGGCGGCCGTGCTCCAGGCACATATCTCGCCGTCCGGCCTCATCGTGAACGTGGCCACGACGCCGAAATCCGGCGCGCTGTGGTCGGCCAGAGCGGGTCCCCCACCCGCTGTGGCCCTGGACAGTTGCGCCACCCGTGTACCCATCTTGCGCACGCCACAGGCCGCGCGAAACGGCTGCGATGTCCCGGCCGATCCCGCGGGCCCAGAGCTCATCCCCGATTTGGACAATCTTACGGTATCTGGTTTCGGATGACAGTGAGCAGGCAAGTGGCATATACAGATGATCCCCCCACTAGGATGGGCCTTTTGTGTGCCCGCGAGGATATGGCGCCCGCAATGCCAATGGCACACGGCGGACTGAATGGCCGGCCAGGGTCGCGGCGCCGGGGGGAAAGGGGCGGTGGTGGCCGAGGAGTTCAGCTGGGTGCCTGAGGGGATCGACACCCAGAAGGCGAACGTCGCCCGGGTGTACGACTACTGGCTCGGCGGGACTCATAACTTCCGGGCCGATCAGGACGCCGCACGCGCGCTCCTCGCGGTCGATCCGACGGTGCGGGACCTGGCCCGCGCCAACCGGGATTTTCTGGGCCGCGCGGTGCGGTTCCTGGCCCGCTCCGGCGTCCGCCAGTTCCTGGACGTCGGCTCGGGCATCCCCACCGAGCGGAACGTGCACGAGGTCGCCGAGGAGGCCGCGCCCGGCACCCGGGTGATGTACGTCAACGTCGATCCGGTGGCCGTCGCCCACAGCAAGGAGATCCTGGCTGGGCGGAACGATACCGCGGTCATCCAGGCTGATCTGCTGGACCCCGGGCAGATCCTCGGCCACCCGGAGACGCGCCGGCTGATCGACTTCACCCAGCCCGTCGGGTTGCTGATGCTGGCTGTCCTGCACGTGATCCCGGACTCCGCCGAGCCCCTGCGGAGCGTCGCCGCCTTGCGGGAGGCCCTGGCGCCGGGAAGCTTCCTGGCCATCAGCCATGCCACCAGCGAGAGCAGGCCCGACCTGGCGGCGGCGGCGCAGAAGCTGTACAGCCAGCGGGTATCGGCGCAGTCTGCGATCCGCCCCCGGTCCGGCATCCAGCGGTTCTTCGACGGGTTCGACCTGGTGGATCCCGGGCTGGTCTACATTCCGGAATGGCGGTCGGACTCGCCGGACGACGTACCGGACGACCCGGGGAAGTTCTGGGCGCTCGTCGGGGTGGGCCGGAAGCCATGAGGCGCCCGGGCGGAGATGGACCGGAAGCCCTGAGGCCGCCCGGCGCCTCGGGAGACCTCGTAGTCATGGCCCAGCCAGCGTTACCCGGCGGGTCAACCACCTGCGCGACTCCGCAAGAATGCGTCATCACTGACAAGGCGGTCGCCACGGCTTGACCAGGATCTGGCGCGGCACCGCCGACGCCGCGGCCATCCACCTGCGGGTCGCTCGCCGGCAGTTCGGCACCGGGACCCGCGTGCTGCTCGACTGGCTGCTGACCGACGCCGGAATCCTGCCCGCGTCCGTCACCGGGCCCGAGGCGGCCTCCCACCTGGAAGTCGCCATGACCGTCGCCTCCGGCCAGGCCGGCGCCGGGCTGGGAGTGCGCGCCGCCGCCACCGCGCTCGGCCTCGGCTTCGTCCCGGTCATCTGGGAAGACTTCGACGTCGTGCTGAGCGCCGCCGCCCTGCCAGCAGCCGAGCCCCTGATCGCCGCGCTGCGCGACCCGCACATGCAGTCATCCGTGTGCTCGCTGGGCGGTTCCGACCTTTCCCGGGCCGGCACGGTACAACTGCTGGCCTGACCCGCCGCCGCTGGCCGTTACATTTGCCAGATGATCAACGGCGCCTGGGCTGAGATCACGGCCCTGGCGGCGGCGTTCGTGATCGCGGCGGTCACCACTCCGGCCGGTGTGTCCGGAGCGGTGCTGCTGCTGCCCTTCCAGATCAGCGTGCTCGGCACGCCAAGCCCCGCGGTCACCCCGACGAACCTGCTCTACAACGTGGTGGCCACCCCCGGCGCGATCTGGCGTTACCGGCAGCAGGGACAGACCGGCGGGCGCCTGCTGTGGGTGCTGCTGGCCGGAACGCTGCCCGGCGTCATCGCCGGCTCGGTCATCCGGGTCTACCTACTGCCCGGACCGGTCATCTTCGACCTGGTCGTCGGGGCCGTGCTGATCCCGCTCGGAACCTGGCTCGCGCTGACCCGGCCAGCACCCGCCAGCCCCCCGGGCAGAAAACAGCTGCCCAGCGTGGTGACCGGGCTCATCGCCGCCGCCGCGGGCTGCGTCGGCGGGATCTACGGCATCGGCGGCGGATCGATCCTGGCCCCCATCCTCATCGCCGACGGCCGGCCGCCAGCCCAGGTCGCGCCAGCGGCGCTCACCTCGACCTTTGTCACCTCCCTCGCGGGCGTCGTGACCTTCTCCTTCCTGTCCATTAATCACCCCGGCAGCGTCGCGCCGAACTGGCCGACCGGGATCGCCCTGGGAGCTGGCGGGCTGGCTGGCGGCTACCTCGGCGCCCGCCTCCAAGCGCACCTGCCAGAAACGATCATCCGGCGCCTCGTGGCGCTCATCGTGGTCGCGATCGGCATTCGCTACCTGTGGGCTGGCCTTGCCTAACGCCTCAGCCGGATGAGCTGGATCTTGGCGGGGTCACACAGGCGGCGCCCGACAGCGGCAGCGCGACGAGTCCTCGCCCACCGACGCGAGCGTAACCCTGGCTCCCTCGCCGCCCAGCGGCGCGACCGGCCTGGCGACGACCTGCGGAGCCGGGCTGAACGACCCGAATACCTCCTTGACGGTCATGCTTAGGGCTCACGCTAGCCCCAGCGCGGCCCGCAGAGACGGGTCGGACTGGCCAGACTCTACCGCGGAGAGGTCTGCCGCGACACGCCGGCGATGGCGGCTAGGTGCTGCTGTGAGAACCCGCGAGCCTGCCGGGCCAGCCGCAGCCGCGCGCCGTTTCCGGCGCCGTGCCCGTCACCCATGATCTACCTCCCTGGGCGCAGCGGAACTCTGTCCCGAACTCACCGAGAACTGCCGGCGGTCGGCAACGATCAAACGGCTCCAGCGCCGCTATCGCCGGCCGCCGGCCACCATGTCCGATGTCCCTGTGTACTAGAGCCATCCTCGGATGCGGACGACGGTTTTCATCGACTGGGAGGCAGTGGGGCGATGAGTTTCCGGCCTGGCGGCCGTCAGAACGTCCGAGGGCCGTGATAGGCCGGTGGAGATGAGGCGGAGGCCGGGTCAGGCGAGGGTCACGGCCGGGCGGGCCGCCGCCTGGCACTGCTGGAAGGGGAGTGCAGATGAGTGGCGTACGGGTACTGGTGGGCACGCGCAAGGGCGCGTTCGTGCTGAGTTCGGATGGCAAGCGTGAGCGGTGGGACGTCAGCGGGCCGCATTTTGCCGGGTGGGAGATCTACCACGTCAAGGGGTCGCCGGCGGAGCCGAACCGGCTGTACGCCTCGCAGTGCAGCGGCTGGTCGGGGCAGGTGATCCAGCGTTCCGATGACGGCGGCGTGACCTGGGAGCCGGTGGGCAACAAGTTCGCCTACGACGGTGTCCCCGGGACGCACCAGTGGTATGACGGGACGCCGCATCCATGGGAGTTCGAGCGGGTCTGGCACCTGGAGCCGTCGCTGGACGATCCCGATACGGTCTACGCCGGGGTGGAGGACGCCGGGCTGTTCCGGTCAACCGACGGCGGCCAGCAGTGGCAGGAACTGCCCGCCCTGCGCGGCCACAAGTCCGGGCCGTCCTGGCAGCCGGGCGCGGGCGGTATGTGCCTGCACACGATCATCCTGGACCCGGCCAGGCCCGGCCGGATGTTCGCCGCCATCTCGGCTGCGGGCGCGTTCCGGTCCGATGACGCGGGCCAGACATGGCGGCCGATCAACCACGGCCTGCAATCGGAGGGCATCCCGGACCCCGACGCGGAGGTGGGGCACTGCGTGCACCGGCTCGCGATGCATCCCTCCCGCCCATCCGTGCTGTACATGCAGAAGCACTGGGACGTCATGCGCAGCGATGACGCCGGCGAGTCGTGGCACGAGGTCAGCGGCAACCTGCCGACCGACTTCGGGTTCCCGATCGACGTGCACGCGCACGAGCCGGACACCATCTACGTGGTCCCGATCAAGAGCGACACGGAGCATTTCCCCCCGGAAGGGCGGCTGCGTGTCTACCGGAGCCGGAGCGGCGGGGATGAGTGGGAGGCCCTCACCAACGGCCTGCCGCAGGAGCACTGCTACGTCAACGTGCTGCGCGACGCGATGACGGTCAACACCCTCGACTCGTGCGGCGTCTACTTCGGCACGACGGGCGGGCAGGTGTACGCCTCAGCCGACGCGGGCGATCACTGGGCGCCGATCGTGCGGGATCTGCCGGCCGTGCTGTCGGTCGAGGCCCAGACGCTGCCATGATCCGGGTCGTGCTTCCCGCGCACCTGCGGACGCTGGCTCGCATCGACGGCGAAGTCGAGCTGGACGTGGCGGGCGAGGTCACCCAGTGCTCGGTGCTGGACGCGCTGGAGAGCCGCTACCCGGCGCTGGCCGGGACCATCCGCGACCACGACGGCGGCGCGCGCCGGGCGTTCATCCGGTTCTTCGCCTGCGAGCAGGATCTGTCCCACGAGCCGCCGGACACCCCGCTGCCGGAGGCGGTCGCCTCGGGCGCAGAGCCGTACCTGATCGTGGGGGCCATGGCGGGTGGCTAGATCAGGGCAGGCGGGCGCGTCCTCGGCCGGCTGCCGTAGCCGGCTGGCCGGGCCGGCGGCTGACGGCATTATTCAGACCATGGATGAGCTACAACGGTTGCCCGGCGGCTGGTCCTGGGATGAAGCGACGCTGCGGACAGCAGCGGAGCGTATCGCGGGACTGGCCGCCGACCATATCGTTGGGCTGCCGGAACGGCCGGTGTTCGGACCGGTACCGAAGGAACTCGCCGAGCGGTGGCGCGGCGAGGAGTGGGCCGAGCACGGGGTGGGGATCGAGCAGATCCTCGCCGAAGTCGAGCATGACGTGCTCCGCTTCCCGTTCGGGAACGGCCACCCACGGTTTCACGCGTGGGTGAACTCGCCGCCGGACCGGGTGGCGCTGCTTCTCGACCTCCTCGCGACCGCGGCCAACCCGAGTTGCGCGGGCGGCAACCACGCGGCCATGCACATCGAGCGGCTGGTGATCCGGTGGCTCGCCGACATGGTCGGCTTGCCCGCGGCGGCCGGCGGCCTCCTGGTGAGTGGCGGCTCGCTGGCCACCGTGACGGCGCTCGCTGCGGCGCGCGAGAGGCATGCGCCGTTCGATGCCCGCGCCGACGGCCTGGCCGGCGGGGTGCCGCTGACCGTGTACGCGGGCACCGAGGCGCACAGCGCCATCACCAAGGCGGTGGAGCTGCTCGGGATTGGGCGGCGCAACCTCCGGCTGACCGCCTCGGCCGGGCGGCGGCTCGACGCCGCCCGGCTCGACCGCGAGCTTTCCGCCGCCGCCCAGCGGCCGGAGCATCCTATCGCCGTCGTCGCGACCGCCGGGACGACCAGCACGGGCGCGATCGACCCGCTCGACGAGATCGCCGATGTGTGCGCGCGCCACGACGTCTGGCTGCACGTCAACGGGGCTTACGGCGCGCCCGCGATCCTCAGCGAGCGCTGCTGCGGCGACCTCGCCGGTCTCGGGCGCGCCGACAGCGTGGCGATCGACCCGCACAAGTGGCTCTACGTCCCGGTCGACGCCGGCGCGCTGCTCGTCCGCGATCCCGGGCGGCTGCGAGACGCCTTCAGCCTCGTTCCGCCCTACCTCCGGGTTCAGCACGACCCGGCCGGTGTCAGTGACGCGCCGTGGCTGAGCGAGTACGGGCCCGAGCAGACCCGCCCGTTCCGCGCGCTTCGCGTCTGGGCCGCGCTCAAGTCGACGGGCCGCGGCGGCTACCGGAGGCTGATCGAGCACGACCTCGACCTGGCCGACGCGCTCGCGGCCCGCGTCCGCGACCACCCCTCGCTGGAACTCGACGCGGCCGGATTGAGCGTGGTCTGTTTCCGCTACCGGGCCGGCGCAGACTCCGACCGGATTCAGTCCAACATCGCGCAGCGCATTCAGCTCGGCGGGCACAGCTTCCTGACCACGACCGAACTCGACGGCCGGACCGTCCTGCGGGCCTGCTTCCTCAACCCGCTGACCACGGAGGCGGACGTCGGTGCCCTGGTCGGCCTCGTGACCAGCCTGGGCGATCTGACCTCGCGGTTACCGGCCAGCCGCCGCCAGCGGCTCACCTCACCGCCGCCCGAGCGACCCATCCCTTCAATTAGCGGGTGCTCTTATCCGGGACGCGCCGCATGAGGTAGTTAAGTGATTACAGCGGGTAGTAGTAAGTTCTTGCCCGGCTCGCGGGACGCCCGCGGGGGGACGTCAGCACTGGTGGCCGGGACGACGACGGCGGGCCGGGCGGTCAGACGACAGCGCGGCCCGCTGGCGGGCTGCTTCATGGGGAGGACCGTTCATGTCCAATGCAGCCCGCAGGCGGCGCGGCCGGATCGTCGCCGCGGCCACCCTGCCGGTCGCCGCCGCGGCGGCCGCGGGCGCGTTCGCCATCCCGGGCTCCGCGCAAGCAGCGAACGCGCCGGTGCGGCCGCTGGCCGGGACCCATCCAGCCTGGGCCACCGCGACCGCGAGCCGCGGGGCAACTCCGGCCGCTACGACCGTGTCAGCGCAGGTCTACCTGGCTGGACGTGACCCGGCCGGGCTGGCCGCCTACGCCCAGGCGGTCGCCACGCCGGGGAGCGCCGAGTACCACCACTACCTGACCGCCGCCCAGCAGAAGGCCGCTTTCGGCCCGACGAACACCGAGGTCACGAGGGTGGACTCCTGGCTGACCCGGGCTGGCCTGAAGATCACTGGCCGCTCCGAGCAGTCCGTGTCCGTCACCGGCACGCCGACGGCGGTGCGCGATGCGTTCGGCACAGGCCTCGGTGACTATGAGGTATCCGGGCACGTCTACTACGCGCCGAGGAGCGACGCCGCGGTCCCGGCCGATCTGGTCTCGGCGGTACTAGGCGTCTCAGGGCTGAGCAACGCGCCGCGGGTGGCGCGCCCCGCCACCATCCCCGCCATCATCCCGGCGGCCCGCCGGGCCCGCCGGGCCCGGCGGACCGGGCGCGGCAACGGCAGTCCTCCGTTTGCCGGCCTGTCGCCGTGCTCCACGTACTGGGGGCAGCAGACGCCCAGCGACCTGGCCGATGCCTACGGGCACGCCAACCCGGTACCCGTGTGCGGGTACACGCCCAACCAGATCCGCGATGCTTACCAGGTCGCCGGGACCGGCCTGACCGGCCAGGGCGTCACGGTGGCCGTGGTTAACGCCTACAGTTCGCCGACGATCAAGTCAGACGTCGCCGCGTTCGATCAATTCAACGGTGTCCCGCAATTCGCGCCGGATCAGCTCAGCGAGGTCGTCACGCCCTCGGCGTGGGACAGCCAGGGCGTCTGCGGCGGCGCCGCTACCTGGGAGCCGGAAGAATCGCTCGACGTCGAGGCGGTGCACACCATGGCGCCGGCGGCCAAGGTGCTCTACATCGGCGCGAACTCGTGCCAGGACAACGATCTCCTCAGCGCCCTCGGCGCCATCGTCAACAAGCGCCTGGCCACGATCGTGACGAACTCATGGGGCGAGGACATCTACGACACGAACGGCAACGAGTCGGTGGGCACCATCGAGGCCTTCACCCAGATTTTCGAGGAGGGAGCAACCGAGGGCATCGGCTTCTACTTCCCGTCCGGCGACTGCAGCACGGAAGACCCGGCCATCGTGAGCAACGGCCTGAGCTGCGATGCCCACTCGTCGGAGCCGCAGACCACCTTCCCGTCGTCGGACCCGTGGGTGACGGCGGTCGGGGCGACCGCGATCGGCATCGGCGCCCGCGACCAGTACCTGTTCGAGACCGGCATGGGCGACACCGAGGCGGCCTTGCGCAGCGGCACAAGCTGGTCACAGCTGCCTGGCACATTCCTGGCCGGCGCCGGCGGCGGAACCAGTAACTACTTCCCCCAGCCGAGCTACCAGCAGGGCGTCGTGCCGGACTCGCTGTCCCATGCGCTGCTCACCGGTACGCGGTCGGCCGCGGCGATGCGTGTGGTGCCCGACGTCGCCATGGAAGGCGACGTGTACGCCGCCACCATGGTCGGATACACCCGGCTACTGGCGGACGGCTCCACCGGCTGGGCCGAGTCAGGCGTCGGCGGGACCAGCGTGTCCACCCCGCTGTTCGCCGGCCTCCAGGCCGACGCGGAGGAGGCGGGGGGTGTCCCGGTCGGCTTCGCCAACCCCGAGATCTACCAGCGCTACCAGACCCTCGGCCAGGCCGCGTTCCGCGACATCACCGACCAGCCCGCCGGCCAGACGTACGCCGTCACCATCGACGAGGGTGCTGCCGCCGGGGTGCGGCAGGGTGATCTGTTCACGCTGGGGACCGACTGGACGCTGCGGGCCACGCCGGGTTACGACGATGTGACCGGGGTCGGCTCGCCGGCCCCCGGCTACCTGGAGTCGTTCCGCTAGGGACACGTCCTAGGGGCGGCTGCTCCGGGCCGTGCCCGACCCGCCGCGTACAGATCCCACCGGACGACCCGGCGACCAGCTAGCATCCCCTCCGGGACAGGGTGGGAATTATGGGTGGAAGATGGGGGCGTGGCCAAATGGGTCAAAAGTGCGAGCCGAGCCGCACGGCTGGCCGGGCTGGCGTGGCCAGCGGGACCAGGCTGGCGCAGGCGGCGATCTCCGCGACCTTGATCGGTGCGCTGGCGGCCTGCGGCGGCTCCTCCGCGCCCGCCAGTAGCAGCTCAACGGACACGGCCCCGGCGACGGCCAGGCCCACGGCCCCGGCGCCGGCCCCCGCCGCCACCCTGGGCGGCACGGCCACGGCTTCCCCAGGCGCGGGGCAGTTCACCGACATCGTCGAGCTGTTCGACCCCGGTCACCCGGCCATGGACCGGTCGGCCCCGGCCAGCTGCGGCGGCCTGGCGACGACTCTGGCCATCGAGCAGTGCCTCGAGGCCAAGATTGAGAACACGGACGTCGCCATCGACGCGGCCCAGCTGGCCAAGTACAACAGCGGGTCACAGGCGCAGCGGACGGCCATCCTGGCTGACGACAGCGCATGGCTGGCCGCCCGCCAGCCCGTGTGCGACCTGGTTTTCCGCACCGGCGGCACCATCGAGGGGATCAACGTCGCGTCCTGCCTGCTCGCCGAAAGCACGGCCCGGCTGGATGCGGTGAAAGGGATAACTTCCCCCGCGGTCACGCTCAAGGCGACGGACAACACGAGTCCCAGCGCCCTCGCGTGGTACACCGCGCCTGGCGGTGCCCGCATCGCCATGGTGGACACGCAAGGGGACCAGAGCGGCGGCGTGATCATCAGCTGGGTGATCATCGGAGGGGCCGGCGGATTCAGCGTCAACCCCAGCCAGTTCTACTTCCGTGACGGCTCATTCACCGATCGCGGCGTGGTGCAGCCGCCCAATCCGGGCGGCCACCAGGTGCCGACCGGCGCCGAGTACGACTTCAGCATCGATTACAGCCACCTGTCCGCCGATCCCTACAAGGCCAAGAGCACGGGTGGTTACACCTACGCTCCCGGCGGTGTTGCCGCGGCCATCTGGCGGTAACCGGCCCGGGTCTGGCCGCGAGGCCGCCGACGCCGGCGGCGCCGGCGGCCTCGGCTCGTCAGGGGTAGCTCACCACGTCGCTGGGACCTGGCTGGGCCTGGCTCACCGGTGCGCCGGTCCCGTTGACCACGGAGTTGATGCCACCCGACCCGCTGAGGTACCGGGTGAGGATGTCGTGAAGCTCGACGCCAGGAGTGTCGGGAACCTGGAAGCCCTCCGTTGCGTAAATGGGCACGCCCTGGTTGAAGAAGCAGTAGCTGCCCATGCCCGTAGCCGTGGAAGCTCTTGACGTTCCCGGTGACCTCGAACGCCGGGTAGCCGTCGTTCGCGCCGTCCATCCAGGCCGCCTGGCTGGGCGGGTCGTAGGGCATCTCGTTCTGGAAGAAGATGTCCGTGCCGCCCTGGCCGTTCCAGATCACCTGGGTCTTCTGGTAGTGCTCCACGAACAGCCCGTAGGCGGTCACGTCGTTGCCGTTGACGATGAGCCCGGTGTCGGCGACGTTGCTGGTCCAGCCGACGCCGGCGCCGTGGTCGGCCCGCCAGGCCCAGATGTCGTCGAGGATGACATTGGAGCTGTTGACCACGAGGCTGTTGGTGGCCTGGCCGGCCGTGGCGCCACCGATGCGGAAGAACACGTCCTGGACCAGCGTGGGATCGGCCGGGTCGCCGGCGGTGTGCCCGAAGGGGCTCCCGACTTGCAGCAGCACCGGCGAGTTCCTGGGCCCGGCGTCGAAGATCATCCCGGAGAGCTTCACTCCCGGATCGGCGAGCACCAGCATCGCCGCGGTCCCGTTCTGCGGGACCAGCGTGGCGAAGCCGAGTCCGAGCACCACGGTGTCCGGGCGCGTGACCAGGATGGGCGCCTTGAGGTCGTAGACGCCGGGAGTCAGGATCAGGTTCCGGCCCCGGGCCAGCGCGGCATCGATGGCCGGACCGGCGTGCTCGGGCTGGCGATGAAGAACTTGCGGATCGGGATGGACGTGCCCGCTGCGGCGCCGCCGGCCCAGGAAGTCCCGACCGAGTTGTGCTGCACCGCCGGGCACGAACACGCTGTCGTTGCCCGTCGGAGTCGGTCTACAGGAACGGCTCTTCCTGCGTCACCGGGCTGGTGGCCAGCGTCGTGTACGGCGGGGTTCCGCCCGGGCACGACGCCGCCGAGAAGCTCTGCGCGGGCGCGCCGACGTCACCGGAGAAGACCTGGTTCCAGACGCCGTTGGTCCAGCCGTCGAGGTTGCTGTTGCGCACGATGAACTGCTGCTGGGAGCCGTTGATGATGCTCGCCGCCGGTGAAAGCCGAGTCGGCGATGAACCCGCCGCTGGCGTAGTCGGGGCCGCCATTGCAGTAGTCCATCAGCGACAGCTTGCCGTTGACCTGAACCCGCCGCATGGGCGCGGCCTGCGAGACGGCCCAGAAGTCCGTCGCGGCCTGGCAGCCGGACCCGCCGGTGACGTTGATGGTCAGGTTCGACAGCGAGCGCCAGAAGTTGTCCAGCGCTATGCAGTTGGCACTGGTGGCGGGCGGGGTCGCCGGGAAGCACTGGTTGTACACGTCGACGGTGCCGTTGATCGTCACGTCGCCGGGCGAGGCCCCAGGCCGGCCACCTGGGTGTAGTAGCCGACCTGGAAGGTCAGCGGATCCGCCGCCGACCCGTAGGTGCCCGGCTCGAACAGCAGCGCGTAACGCTGCGTCCCGAACTGGTTGGGGACCTGCTGGGTGGCGATCGAGTTGACCGTCGCCTGGATCTCGCTCTGCGGCATGCTGGGGCTGAACACGTAGACGTTCGGGCCGAGGTTCGGCTGGCCCGGCAGCAGGTGGGCCGCAGGCGTGGCCCGGGCGGCGCCGGAGGTCGGCGCGGCCGCCGCGACGCTGGCCGTCGACGCCACGGTGACCAGCACGAGGGCAGCGGTGAGGACCAGGCGCCGGCCTAGTCGCCGCCTATTTACGTTCATGTCGGCTCCCATTTCTTCATGCCGCTTCGCATGCCTAGAGAACGGCTCCGACAGGGACGGTAGGCCTGCCATAGTTAATGCACCGTGAAAATTGCGGGCGTTCCGTAAAAATAGCGTGAACGGAGCGGGTCCCGGGCCGATGCTCGAGCCCTACCTGCGCGGAACCTCGCCCGCCGACGACATCTGCGGTCGCGGCCCGCTCCTCAGCCCGCCTGGTCCGCCGGAAGGGCGAGGAACTCGTCGACGCGCGGTTCAGGTCGGCTGGCTATGGGCTGGTGGAGACCTTCGGTGCGGCGGTCAGGCTCACACTCGCGGTGGGCAGTGGCGGCGGCGGCGCGGTCGTCGGCGACGGCGGCGGGGCCGCCGGCACCGGCGGCGGCGCGGTCGTCGGCACCGGCGCAGCAGGCGTCGTCGGCACCGCTGGTGGTTCCGCTTTCTTCTGCTGCGCCGGATGAGCCGCCGTCCGCGCCGACCGCAGCGGCGGGTTCACGGTTGTCACTGGCCGCGGCGTGACCGTGACCTGGCGCACCACCGGACGACCAGCAACGAAACTCAGCACCGGCGACGGTGTCGGCGCAGGCGCGGCGGCCGTCCCTTTCCGCGCCCGCGTGACGGTCCGGACCCTCGGGCTCCCATGCACGATCTCCCGGACAATGCGGCCGGGGGAGTAGCCCTCGGCCGCGCCCCACGCCACACCGGCCGCCACGATCGCTAACGCGATACCACAACTGGTGCCGACGGTAGCCGCGGTGCCCCAGTCCAGCTTTCTCCGCGTTCGCGGCGGCTTGTGCCGCTCGAGCTCTTCCTTGGTGAACAGCGGTCCAGTCGTCTCATAGCCGGTCAGGCCGGCCGTTGCCGGCGGCCTGAACCACTCCAGCTCTTCCCGGCTGTGCAGTGGCCCCGTCGGCACATGGTCGGCCGGCCCGTAGCCAGCCGACTCCCCAGTCGTCATCGTCTACCGTCCCCCATCGTTACCTGCAAGACGCGCCGGCCCATCGGGAGGTTTACGTAGAGCAATCATGCCATTACAACTGGACCGGCCGGGCTAGCACACCGCGGGCCAGCGGCAGGCGGTGGCCGCGGCCTTGGCCGGCTGGGCCACCGCGTCGTTCATGGCCATCTGAGCCAGGCCCTCGGTCATCCATCTGAGCATCCGAGGGGCCTCTGCCTGCCAGGTAGCCATGTCGTGGCCGCCCCCCGGCGTGATGGTCAGGGGCACATCCGCCTGCCGGAGCTGAAGCTCCTGCCGGAAGAACTCGGCATCGGCCACGCTCACCTTGTCAGCCGCCCCCGCGCCCAGCCAGAAGCGGGGCACGACCGCGCCCGCCGGCAACTGCTGGACCTCGTCCAGCGGGGTGTTCTGCCGCTGCAACCTGGGGCGGCCGCCGAACGGGCTCACCGACCGAATCGGATGCGCCAGCCGGTTGGCGAACGGGCTGAAGTAGCCGCTGAGCACGCCGGCAAACCCGTACCGATCCCGGAATTGCAGGGCCATGTTGGCGGCGCAGAACCCGCCCTCGGAATAACCGGCCACCCCCCAGGCGGGACCGGGTGGCTGGACCCGCAGGATGTGCGCGATCTCGGCCGGCAAGTCCTCGGCCAGGTAGGTCAGGTCCTGCGGGCCGCCCACCTGGTTGAGGCACTGCAACGAGACATCCTGGCTGCCGTTCGCGTCGGGCATGACCAGCACGGCAGGTCGCGCGAGGTTCTTGTTCACCAGGTGATCGAGGGCCACCGTCACCCCCACGACGTTGATCCAGTCCTGTGGTTCGCCGGGCTGGCCGTGGATGAGCTCGATCACGGGGAACCGGTATCCCTTGTACTTCGGCTGGAAATACTGCGGCGGCAGGTAGACGTACACCGACCTGGTGATGTGACTGCGGCGGCCGGGCACGGCCAGGCGCAGGATGTAACCCTCCTGCTGGGCCAGCCCGCGGTATATCTGGCTGCTGCCGGGCGGGCCGAGCCGTGAGCGGGACAGGAGGCCTCGGTCAGGCGCCGGGGGCGCCAGGTTGACGCCCTGGCTGGTGAGGTCGCCGATCACCGCCCCCCAGGTCTCGTAGTAGCCGTAGTACTTGTTGACGGCCATCACCCCGAAGACCATCGCGAGCGTAAAGGCCAGGCAGGCGGCCAGGACGCGAAGTGCGGTCCGGCAGGTGATGAGCATCCACCACATGAGAGCGCCGAACGTGACCATCAGCAGGACGAACGGCAGCGGGCTCTGGGGCTCCAGCATTCAGGCCTCCAGATCCGGGCGGAACGTCATGCTCGGCCACGGATGAGCGGCGGTGCCCCGGGGCGTACCCCGATGTGGATCACTCACGGTCTTCGCATCTCCCCTTGGGAAAGTGCGCGCTGCGAGCGGCCCGCTGCCGTAAGTTCCCCGGCTGGGGGCCGCCTGCCCCGGCGCGTTCGGCGCCGGGGATCCGCAGGTCGGTGTGGCTGGCCACGGTGGGGACGGCGAGGACGACCCGCACGGCGATCGGCTCGGCCCCGAAGTAGCCGGCGCCCCCTGCGGCGGCTCCAGCCAGCATCGGGTCCGCAGCGGGCCGGCCCAGCGGCCCCGGTCCACTGCGGGTGCTGGCTTCCGGGTTCACCGCCGTGTGGCCGGCGCCGTCTGCATCCATGGCTGTGGTGTTCATGCCCCCAGGGTGCCGCCGCTAGACCGGCCCAGGCATCGGGAAGAACCCCAGTTCAACCCGGAGTGGCCCGCGACCGGGTCGGGGTGCCCGGATATCAGCGCCCTGACCGCGATAACCAAATAACACCGATATGCCGCGCTCGTCCTAGGGTCATTCAGTCCTGGCCTGGGCGTCCGGCCGCCCGGATGTGGGAGCCCCGTTGCCTTTCCCATGGTGGTTGATTTCCCCTGGTGGTTGTTCAGGGAGCAGGCCGGCTGGCGTCCGCCACCGGGGTGGCCGGTGCTGGGCTGGCCGGCCCTGGGCTGGCTCCTCCTGGCAGCGGCACGATCGCGAACCCCGCCGTCGCGAGGATGGACGGAATCAGCCGGACCGTGTCGCGGTCGAGGTCGCGGACGTCGTCGCCCAGTTCTTCCCATGGCACCAGGTAGGGCGACAGCTTGGCGCGCCCGTCACGGACCGGCCCGAGCCGCCAGCCGCTTCGTAGCCGCTCGTTCCACCAGCGGCCGTGCTCGCGCCGGGCCAGCGCCTCCACCTGCTCGCCGCTGAACTCGAACGGCTCGGCGTCCCAGTCGGTGATCGGCAGAAATTCGTATCCGATCGCGTCGAGCTTGGCGCGGATGTCCGCCACCTGCAGCCGGTTCGATTCCCGCAAGCCCTCGGGGAGGTCCGGCCACGCGGACAGGGCCGGATCGCCGGCGGGTTCTGCCCCTTGCGCGAGGCGCCTGCGGACATAGTTCTGGTGGATGGCGCGGGCGATGGTCTCGCTTTCGAGGTTGAGGATGACGTCGGGTCGGGGGTCCCCGGCTTGCCGCCCCGCCGGAACCTAGGGGGGCGGCGAAGCCGGTGGCGACCGACATAAATCGTATCACGATATAAGTTGGCGGCCCAGCGCCGGGCCTGAGCGGACGGCACGCGCGCCCGGCCGGCTTCGGCGCCAGGAGCAGGTCACCGCGCGAGGTTCTATGCTGCTCACGAAGCGAGCCGGTCTCCCGCTACGGCGGAATCCAGCCACAGACGGGCGGTGAGGATGTGCATCAGCTGACCCGCGAAGATTACGAGAACCTGCTGGCGTTCCGCACCAGCATGCGACGCTTTCAGCACTGGAGCGAGACCCAGGCCCGCGCCGTGGGCCTGACCCCAGCGCAGCATCAGCTCCTGCTGGCGATCAAGGGTCATCCAGGAGTGCAGGGCCCGGCAATCGGCGATCTCGCTGGGTACCTGCTGCTCCGGCACCACAGCACGGTCGAACTGGTTGACCGCGCCCAAAAGGCCGGACTCGTCGAGCGGTGGGGCGATGACGCAGACGGCCGCGTCACGCGGGTCCGCCTCACGGCCGAAGGCGAGACCCGCCTGGCCCGGCTGTCCGCCGCTCACCTCAACGAGCTCCAGAACCTGGCGCCGGTCCTCGACAAGGTCGTGGCCAAGTGGGCCCGCCCGGCCCAGAGCTGACACGTCCTCAGCCACACCTCGCTGGCCGGTGCCCTTCAACGCAGCGTCCGGCTCGCGGAGGACCCGACCGTCATCGTGTTTCCGATCCCGGCTGGCTTCCCGGCTCAGAACTGGAAGACGACACGGGCTGGCACCTGGCCGGACAGCACGTCGTCGATGGACTGGTTGACCTCGTCGATCTTGCGGTCTACAGCGATCACCTTGGTCCGCCCGGCGACGTGCAGGGCGAAGACGTCAGCGAGGTCGTTGCGGGTGCCCACGATCGAGCCGATGACGGTCTTGCCGTTGAGGACCGTGTCGAAGATCGGCAGGTTAAGCGAGGCGTCGTCGGCGGGCAGTGCCACGCAGACCAGCCGGCCGCCGCGGCGCAGCGATCGGAATGCCTGGTCGAAGGCCGCGGGGGAGGCGGCCAGCGCCACGGCGACGTCGGCGCCGCCGAGGGCCTGGATGGCCTCGACCGGGTCACTGGTCCGGGCGTTGACGACGTGGTCGGCGCCGAGTTCGGTAGCCATGGCGAGCTTGTGGTCCTCGATGTCCACGGCGATGACGAAGCCCCCGGCGATGCGGGCGTACTGGAGGGCCAGATGCCCGAGGCCGCCGATACCGAAGATCGCGACGGTCTCCGCCGGTGCCACGCGGGCGACCTTGATCGCTTTATAGGTGGTCACGCCGGCGCACGTCAGCGGCGCGGCGTCGCGGGCGGAGATGCTGTCCGGGACCGGTGCCGCGAACGCGGCGGGGACCACGGCGTACTCGGCGAAGGTGCCGTTGACGGAGTAGCCGGAATTCTCCTGCTTCTCGCACAGGGTCTCCCAGCCACCGATGCAGTACCGGCACTCACCGCAGGCGTAGCCGAGCCAGGCGATGGCGACGCGCTGGCCGACCGCCCGTGATGTTACTCCGGCACCGAGCGTCTCGATAACGCCGATGCCCTCGTGCCCGGGAATGAACGGAGGGGTGGGCTTGACCGGCCAATCACCGTGGGCGGCGTGGATGTCGGTGTGGCACAGCCCGCTGGCCTCGATGCGCACCAGGACCTGACCAGCGCCGGGCTCGGGTATCGGCAGGTCCTGGATCTCGAGGGGTGAGGCGAAGTCGGTGACTACGGCGGCTCTCATGGCTAGCTCCATTTCATAGTGATGCGGGGGGTGCTGGAAGGTCAGGCATCTGGGTCAGAACAGACCCAGGGTTTGGTGCTGTTGCTGACCAGCAGATTCTTGGTCTGGCTGTAGTGGTCGAGCATCATCAGGTGGTTCTCGCGGCCGATGCCAGAGATCTTCATTCTGAAACCACCTTCGGGAAGGCGTCGATTGCCGAGGCAACTGCTCACCGCCTGACCGGCGGGAAGAACGCCTGTCACCGACTGAACGCCTGAACCGGATGCGGCTGTAGTGCCAAAGGTCCCGCTAGGCGGCCTTTGCCATATACGGGCCCCGATATCCGCCCAACGGCTACCCGCCGCGGGACTGGATCGCGGTGAGCGCCACCTCATACACGATGTCGTCCACCAAGGCACCGCAGCTGAGGTCGTTCACCGGCTTGGCCCGCTCTCCGCCACGCACCACCCGGTGACCGGCTCCGAGCAGGTGAGGCCGGAGTGCCCGGCCTCGGCCAGGTGATCAAGGACCCGGGCCGCCAGCGCCCGCCGCCGCCTTCCTTGGTTTCTCCCCCATGAGGGGTATCTCGGCTACGCCGCCGAGGTCAAGTCACTGGCCGGACTCACTGACAAGCTGGTCAAGACGGTCGGGCCACCACCAAATCCCCTCGGATGGAAAAGAATGAAACGCAAGCTAGGTATGGCCACGATCGCCGCCGCGGTGGCATTCGCAGCCGTCATGGCGTCTGCTCCCGCTGCCTTCGCCGCTACCGCGGCGAAGTCCGCCGTCCCCGTCGTCGTCACCGAGGACGCCACGGTGATAGCAGGGACGACAGCCACCTTGAACGGGACCGTCAACCCAGGCTCGCTGGCGACAGAAGCATGGTTCCAGTGGGGGCCGGATTCAACCTACGGCCAGGAGACTGCTCAAGTCGCAGTTCCCGCTGGCACCGCCGCGGTAAAGGTCGCCATCAAGATCACCGGCCTCACCGCGGGCACCTCGTACACCTTCCAGATGGCGGCGACCAATTCCAAAGGCTCGGCCTGGGCTGCGCCGCTAACGTTCACCACCACCCCGGCTGTGACCCCCGTGACGCCGCTCAGCAACAGTGGATCAGCCGGAAACGTCATACTCACCTTCGATGATGGCCCTGACGTTTACGACACGGCGTTGCTTGCCGCACTGCAGGCACTTCACCTGCGCGCCATCTTCTTTGTGATAGGTGACAAGATCAATGCCAACACGGCTGCCATTATCAAGGCCGAGGTAGCAGCCGGGGATCTCGTTGAGAACCATACCTGGGACCACACCGACTGGACTGGCGCTTCCACCGGCACCGCGGCGCTGACTGACGCACAGGTTGCCGCACAGCTGTCCCAGACCCAGACAGCCATCGAGAATGCTGGCGCTCCCGTGCCGACGATGGCCAGGGCACCCTTTGGCGACCTCACCGGGCAGTACGCCGTGGATGCCGCTGACCTCGGCCTGCAGATGGTGCAGCCGTTCGAGGTGAACACGGCATACGCCCCGAGAATCGTGGACAGCATGGACTGGACCGGCATCTCATCCGCCCAGATCGTCACCGACGTCACGCAGGGATCCTCCAGCGGCGGCACCTTCTACCCGGGAATCAACGGCGGCTCAATCGTCGGCTTCCACGACGCTGCCCCGGGCTCATGCACGAACCCGTCCGCCGAGAACGCACCGCTGTGCGCGGACGCGCTCCAGACGATCGGGTCACTGCAGGGGATCGTGAACTACATGAATGCCAAAAACCTCGGCAACACCGTCACCGTGCCGACGGATGCCACTGGCGGAATTCTCGGCCCGCCGCCGTGGAACTGGCTGCCCATTCCGTAAACGAGGCCCGGCCGCCACGACGGTGACCGGGCCTCTGCCTGAACGCGCTGTTCGCGTCAATCAGTCGTCTCGCTGATGGTGGGGCAGGCTCTCAATAAAGGTGATCAGCCCGTCGCGGAGGGTGTACACGCTCTTGACCGGTAGTGGTGGCTGCCTGCGGCCGGGTTCAGCCAGGATCACAGCCTGCACCGTTACGGTTGACCCGCCGTTCCGCACTGTGATCTTGTCTATCGTGATCTGGTAGTTCCCGTGTGCGGCGTGCATGTCGTGGTCGAGGCGGAGCATGCCGTCATGCCCTTCGTATACGCCCAGCCCGGCCCAGACCAGCGGCAGGCAGATAACCTGCGGGTCAACCAGCGCGAGCATCTCCTCGGTCCGGCTGTCCCGGAGCGTCTCGTACAGCTCCAGGACCACGTCGGCGGACGCGTTGCCGCGCTTGCTGCGCATGGTCAACCCCGTTCCCCGTTCGCAAGCAGTAGCGATATTCTAACTCCACCAGTGCCGGGGGCTGGGACGGGGACGCTGTGCACCCTGGCCGCCCGACTGGCGCCGCGATCTGACTGGGACCTTGGCGTGCGTAGCTTGATGCGGCACTAGGTACAGCGGTCTGCTCTCGGCGAAGCTTCCTGGGTGCGATTTCGCGTCAATGCCACGCCAGCCAGGATGAGCGCGATTCCCGCGACGATCAGGAGCGTGATCTGCTCGTTGAGGACCAAGACGCCAAGAACAATCGCGACCACGGGCAGTAGGTAGGTCACCGTCGATGCGACGGTGGCCCCCTCGCTGGTGATGATCTGGTAATTCAGCACATATGCCATGCCTGTTCCGATCAGCCCGAGTACCGCGATGCTCGTGACAACAGTGACATCAAGCCGCGGGCTCGGTGCGCCCGTCACGCCGAAGGTGATGGCCACCAGGATCGATGCTGCCAGCAACTGGCAGGCCGCGAGGGCGACCGGGCTGATACCCCGGCGAGCCAGGAACCGGTCCATGTAAACAAAGCTGATCCCGTAGCTGGCCGCTGCCGCTAGGCATTCGATCGCTCCTGCCGAACCGAAGCCAGAGCCTTTCCAAGGTGAGAAGATCAGCAACGCCCCGCCGAACCCCACGACCAGCCCAGCGACCTGGCGCACTGATGTGCTGCGCTGGTGTCGGGTAGCCAGTGCTATCAGCATGGTCCATAGCGGCGTGGTGGCGTTCAGTATCCCGGCAGTGGATGAATTGACACTCTGCTCTCCCACCGCGAATAGCAGGTACGGGGAGGCATTCCCGAATAGCGCGGCGACGGTGATGTGCGCCCAGAGCCTGGGGGAGTGCGGCACAGAACTGCGCTGTGCAGCGACCAAGGCGAACAGCACTGCCGAGCCGAGGACCAGCCGGGCGAAGGTGACCTCGACCGGTGAGAGGCCCCGGAGGGCCAGCTTGATCCACAGGAAGCTGGAACCCCAGATCAGGGCGAGTAGCGTCAGCCGTGCTGTGGTTGCGCGGGGCACAGTTCCGGGGGCTATTCGACGGGGACGTCGTAGAGTAGTTCGCTCCCGACAATATGCAACTCGGAGGACAGCGCCACGCACGCTTGGTGGTCAGAGTCGTTCGACAGCGCGGCGGCCACTAGCGGGCCGGTGTCACAGACGATCACTCCGGACGGCGAGCACCGCGGGTACCTCACTCTCCGGCAGTTCCTCGCCCAGCCGGCGCAACTCCTCACGCTACGCTCACAAATTCAGTCTACGCATCACCCGGATCTCAGCACCGGCGAGAAGATCGGAGGCGCCTGGCCGGTGGCCGCGGGCCGGGTGCCAGTCGCGGCCGGGCCGCATGGCCCGGCTCCGGTTCTGTTCGTTCGCCAGCATCCTGGCGGTCCTGCTGTGCGCCTCTTGCTGAGAGGACCCGATCTCCGTCCTTTTCCAGCGGGGCATTTGCGGCTGCTCGCCGATGCGATCGGCCAGCGTCCCGGACCGCCGGGCAGCCAGCCGCCGCAGTGATCACGGTTACTGCGGGTGGTGGAGCGCCTAAGCCAGCGTCAAGCTACCGGACGTGCCGACCGCTGCACATGGAGCGGAATGATCTCCGAACCGGCGGCAGCGCAGGTCAGGCACCCGGTCGGTGACAAGGTGTGACTGATCGATTACGATGACCGCATGGGGGCAGAACAGGATGTACTTCGGGATGCCGTCCCCGCCGGGCCAGATAGGGACAAACACGACGAGCCGGGGCGCCACCATCACGTACCGCGGTCGAGCGATCGCGCCACGACCGTCCTGTGGGCCACATACGCGCTCATGGGCGTCCTCCTGGCGGGGTACCTCGCGTTCTTGATCGTCCAGGGTCCCAGCGGGCACTCGCGGCTCGTCAGCGACTGGATGGTGGACTGTTTCGAGCTGGCCGCCGCCGCCCTGTGCATCGCCCGCGGGCTGACCCGGCGGTCGAGGCACGGGGTGGCGCTGACGCTCGGCCTCGCCTTGACCCTGTGGGCGCTCGGCGACGTCGCGCTGACGTTGGAGTCGCGGGGAGGCGTCACGCCACCGACGCCGTCGCTCGCGGACGTTCTCTACCTCGGGTTCTATCCGCTCGCCTACGTGGCGGCCGTGATCTTCATCCGCGGGGATGCCAAATGGCTCACCACTCCGAACTGGCTGGACAGTGCCGTCGCGAGCGTGGGCACCGCGTCGGTGTGCGCGGCGTTCGTGTTCGGCAGAGTCCTTCAATTGACTGGCGGCGATGCCGCCGCGACGGCGACCAACCTGGCCTACCCGATCGGGGACGTACTGCTGCTCAGCCTGATCATGGGCGGATCGACGGTGATGCCCGGCAGGCGGAAGGCACCATGGCTCCTGATGGCCGCGGGACTCGCCACCAACGGCCTGGGTGACACGGCCAACCTCTTCGGGACATCATTCGGGGCGTCCCGGATGGGTTTCATGCTCAACGCGGTCGCCTGGCCGACGTCGCTGCTTCTGCTGTCGATGTCCGTCTGGCTGCGCCCGCGGCCAGCCAACCCGCGGGCCGTTCAGAAGCCAGCGTCGTTCGTCATTCCAGGGATCAGCGCGGCGTCCGCGCTGACCGTTCTCTTCTTCGGGAACCTGCGTGAAACGAGCCGGCTCGCACTCGGCCTCGCGACCGCCGCCCTCCTGCTGGTCGGCATCCGGCTGGCCCTGTCCGTGCGCGGGATGAGGACCCTCAGCCAGGAGCGCCGCCAGCAGTCCGTCACCGATGAGCTCACCGGCCTGGGCAACCGCCGTTGCCTGAGTACCGTGGTCGACGCGTTCTTCGCGGATTATGACGAGGCGACAGAGCGACGGCGAACCATCGCCTTCCTTTTCGTTGACCTCAACCATTTCAAGGCGGTCAACGACACCTTCGGCCACTCCGTCGGCGACAAGCTCCTCCAACAGCTGGGCCCGCGTCTGTCCGGCTGCGTGCGCAGGGACGACCTGCTTATCCGGCTCGGGGGTGACGAGTTCGTCGTCGTACTCGTGGACGTGGACGCGGACTACGCCACCACGGTGGCCCAGCGGCTGACGGAGGGGCTGGCCGAGCCCTTCATGATTGACGCGGTGCGGGTCCACATCGACGCGAGCATCGGCATCGCGCTCGCGCCCACTGACGCCACCGACCCGGCAGGCCTCTTGTGGTGCGCCGACGTCGCGATGTACCGGGCCAAGCTGGCCGGCGCACCTTTCGCGACCTACGAGCCGGATCTCGACCGGAGCGGGAACCGGCTGCTCCTGCTGGACGAATTGCGCACGGCGATCGACGAGCGCCAGCTCGACCTGCACTACCAGCCACAGCTCGATCTGCAGACCGGCAAGATCGTCGCCGTGGAAAGCCTGCTCCGCTGGGCACATCCCCGGCTCGGCATCGTCTCGCCGCTTGAGTTCCTGCCGCTCGCCGAAGAAGCCGGCCTCATGGGATCGATCACGACCTTTGTGCTCACCGACGCCCTCGCGCAGTGCGCTGCCTGGCGGCGCGCCGGAAACCACCTGTCGGTATCAGTCAACATTTCACCGGTGAACCTGCTCGACCCCCACTTCACGACGCTCGTCCGCGACCTTCTCGAGAGTCACCAGGTGCCCGCCGAAGCCCTCGTTCTGGAGATCACCGAGACCACCGCCATCATGCACTTTGATCGTTCCCAGAGTGTGATCCAGGAACTCCGGGACCTTGGCGTGGTGGTGTCGATCGACGACTTCGGCGCCGGCTTCACGTCACTCGCGCACCTCAGCAAACTGGCGGTCAAGGAACTCAAACTGGACCGGGTCTTCATCGCCGCGCTCAGTGGCGACCACCGCGGCCGCGCCCTCGACCTCGTCCGCGCGACCATCGAGCTCGGTCACGCGCTCGGCCTGCGTATCGTGGCCGAAGGAATCGAGGACTCCGCCACTTTGGGGTTGCTGTCCGAGCTCGGCTGCGACCTCGGACAGGGGTACTACATCAGCACGCCCAAGCCAGCCAACCTGCTCACGCTCAAGCCCGCGGAGTCGGCAAAACCGTCTCAGCCAGTGGCTGGGTGAGACGCCCGCGTTGCCCGGCGCTTGAGATCGCAGGTCAGCATGAGGTGGAACGCGCGCTCGATGGGAAGCTTCGGGCCATCTCCACCACGGTCGCGAGGAGGTTGGAGTTGCGCGCGCCCACCAGCGCCCAGGCCCGCGCATGGCGAAGCCAAGATTCTGCCGGATGCATGTATCTTTCAACTCCATCCACTGGGAAACCGCACGAACCACATGACTGTCCAGGCGGGCTGGCCGACCTGCGGAACGGCCGATGGCGGCCGCCGGCTGGATGGGCGCTCCCCGCCCCGGCCGGGCTGGCCCCCGGCCGGGCTGGGCCCGGCCGGGGCCGTGGTAGTGCGGCTGGGGCCTCACCTCACCACGACCGGGTCGATGGCTGGGAAGCCGTCGATGCTGACCGCGTTCTTGGCCGCCCGGTAGGCGGCGTGCTGCTCGGCAGTCTTGCGCTCGTCGGAACGGGCCAGCACGTCCCGCTCCTCGGCCAGTTCCATGACCGGTACCGCGTAGCCGCACGAGTCTGCGATCCGGTCCAGCTCGGCGACGATGATCGCGCGCCGGCTCGCTGGGTTGCTGCCGAGACCCGAGGCCGGGAACCGTCCGGACAGCCAGCCGAACTCCGCCGTCCCGGGCAGCATGACCCGCCCGGTCCCGTACAGCCGCAAGATCTTCGGCCGGCGGCCGAACGAGCAGAACATGATCGTGATCTGGCCGTTCTGCCGCAGGTGCGCGATCGTCTCTGCGCCGCTGCCGGTCAGGTCCAGGTACGCGACCGTGGTCGGGCCGAGGACCGCGAACGTTCCGGCATACCCCTTGGGTGATACGTTGACGTGCCCGCCGCTGCCGTCAGGGGCCAGGCAAGGCGCCGTGGCCACGAAGAAGACCGGCTGGCTGGCGATAAACTTCGTGAGCCGTTCGTCCAGTTCGGTATGGAGCTTGCCCATAGTGCCTCCTGCAGGCATTCTGCGATGGACCCGCGGGCGACTGGCGAATCGCTGCCGTCGCCACCACCACATCGGCCACGGTGGCACAGCTCGCGTCATGAACCGACTTCTCTGGGGGTCAGCGCCCTCGCCAGTGTGGGGGCCTGCCTTCGGCCATGGCCTGGCGGGCTTCTTTGAAGTCTTCGGATTTCAGGCAGCGGAGCTGCGCTTCGAGAGCCAGCCGGAAGCTTTCCTGCGGGCCGCGATGCCACGCTGCGTCGATCGCCCGCCTGGCGCCTCGTACTGCCAGCGGTGGCTGGGCGGCCAGTCGCCCAGCGAGTTCCGCTGCGGCGGCTTCGAGGTCGTGGCCGGGGACCATCTGGTTGGCCAGCCCGATCCGCAGTGCCTCGTCTGCATCGATGACCTCACCGAGCAGGATCAGCTCGCGGGCCCGGGCCTCACCGACGATCCGGGGCAGCCGGACGGTTGCCCCCATGTCGGGCAGCAGCCCGAA
This sequence comes from uncultured Actinomycetes bacterium, assembly GCA_963822825.1. Classification (GTDB taxonomy): domain Bacteria; phylum Actinomycetota; class Actinomycetes; order Streptosporangiales; family Streptosporangiaceae; genus JAWWPY01. The sequence goes on from CAWGIW010000026.1 coordinate 108,154, forward strand.
GCGGGTCTCGGGCAGGCCGACTCTCGTGCCCTCGGCGAAGATCCGGAAGTCGCACGCCAGGGCTAGCTGCAAGCCAGCGCCGTAAGCGTGACCCCGCACAGCAGCGATGCTGGTGCAGCCAAGCTCAGGAATCCAGCTGAACGTTCCCGCTGCGGCCATGCCCTCGGCCATGGCCCGCTCGTCGCCGGCCCACTCGGCCAGCAGCCCAGCCATCCCCTCGGCGAGGTCGATGCCAGCCGAGAACACCGGCCCTTCCGCAGCGACCACCAGGCACCGCAGGGTCTCGTCGGGCAGCAGCTCTGCGCCGAGCCTGCCCAGTTCCTGCCACATCAGCGGATTCTGGGCGTTGCGCTTACCGGGACGGGCCAGGGTCAAGGTGCCGATTCCGCCTTGGCGCTGGTAGCGAATGGTCCGGTAGTCGCTCATGCGAGGCTCCTGACCACGGAAACCACCACGCGAGCCCGTTCTGGCACATAGGCATCCGGCATCGGACCTACTCTCCTTCCCATCCCTTGCTGCGGACCCAGCTGGAGCGGAGCTTCGCCCGTTCATCCATACAGTACTGTATGGATGATTTTCCGGTTCATCCGTCGGCGGATGTCACCGCCGCACGGAACAGGAGGGAGAGACGATGGCGCCGCCGACCCGCACCTCGCGCAGCGAGTGGATCAGGCAGGGGCTGCGGACTCTTGCCGGGGCTGGCCCGGACGCGGTACGGATCGAGCCGCTGGCGAAGGAGCTTGGCGTCAGCAGGGGCGGCTTCTACTGGCACTTTGAAGACCGCAGCGCGCTGCTGACGGCGATGCTCGACACCTGGGAGCAGGCGACCACTGAGGAGGTGGCCGAGCGCTTGGAGAGCGAAGGCGGCGATACCAACGCCAAGCTGCGGCGGCTGTTCACGCTGACCTCCCCCAGCGTCGTGCAGATCGACCTTGCCATCCGCGACTGGGCCCGGCGCGATCACGCGGTCGCCGAGCGCCTGCGGCGCATCGACAACCGGCGCATGGGTCACCTTCGGGCACTGTTCGCCGGCTTGTCCACCGACCCCGGGGAAGTTGAGGCCCGCTGCCTGCTCACCTTCTCGCTGCTGATCGGCAACCACTACATCGCCGCCGACCACGGCAGTTACAGCCGCACCGACGTGCTGGAGCTGGCCCTGCGCCAACTCGCCGCCCGGGTCGGTTCTGGCGCACCACTGGGCCCAGGACAGCGGCTATGAGCTCGGCTACGTCCAGATCGATGCCCGTGGCGCAGAGCTCCTCTACCAGCTCATCACCGAGCGCGACGAACGAGCCTCCATCGCCATCGCCATCCTGCCCTTCAGCGAATGGGGCACCATCTTCCCCGACCCCCGCGCCTCGGCGCCGCGATCATCGATCACGTCACCTTCAACGCCCACATCCTGGAAACCGGCACCCAGTCCCTGGGTTCAGTTACTAAACCGACTCATTCCTGATCAGATACCCGACTGTGGGCTGTGGTGCGATCGGCAATTGGCGCGGGTGGAGACCTCTGATGTCAGGCGCTGCCTCACCTCGCCTGTTTAAAGGAGCGGGGCGCCCTGACGGATGCGTTCTGCCGTGGCGTCGAGTTCTCCGCGGCTGCGCCGCCGCCATTGCGCGTCGATGCGGAATCCGTCGCCTGCGGTCCCCGGGAACACATGCAGGTGCACATGGAATACTTCCTGGAACGCGGCCTCGCCGTCGGCGAGGAACATGTTCACTCCCTCGCACGGCAGGCCGGAACGGCGCAGCGCCCGCGCCAGCCGGTGTGCCACCCGGAAAATGTGCGCCCCGAGATCCTCGTCGAGGGGACTCCAGAAAGTCCACGTGGGCCCCGGGGAACCACCAGCAAGTGCCCCTGGGTCGCCGGCTGGATGTCCATGAACGCGGTAACCTGCTCATCGTCGTAGATGCGGCTGGACTCCTCGCGGCCCGCGACGATGTCGCAAAACAGGCACGAATCTTCTCCGGCTACCACTGCCATGCGGGCATTGTCGCGCAGGCTCAATGCGAGCTGCGAGACTGCAAGCCCGGCCGATTCAGTGTTTCCCGTCTGACATCGTCATTCGGTAGAGTCCTGCTGTTCTTCACAACGCCCGTGGGGTGCAGGAATCGGAGCCATCTGAATGTCCGCCATACCTTTGATCTTCACCAGTGGCTGGGCGAGCGGGATCAACTCCTACGCGGTGGTGCTGATGCTCGGCCTGCTTGGCAGGTTCGGCCACATGTCCGCGGTGCCGCCTGCCCTGGAGCGGTCAGACGTGCTCGCTGTGGCAGCTGTGCTGTTCGCGTGCCAGTTCGTGGCGGGAAAGATCCCCTATCTTGACTCAGCCTGGGACTTGGCGCACACCGCGGTGCGGCCCATCCTGGGTGGCGCGATCGGCGTGCTGATGGCCCATCATGCTCACGGCTCCCTGCCGCAGGCCGCCGCCGCGGCGGCCCTCGGAGGCGGCACCTCCCTGATCACCCACCTGGTGAAGACCGGCGTGCGGCTGGGAGTCAACACCAGCCCGGAGCCTGTCAGCAACATCATCGCCAGCATGCTGGAGGACCTGACGGTCGCGGGCATGGTCGTCTTCGCGCTGCTGCATCCGATCCCGGCCGCGGTGCTCGCGGCGGTCCTCCTGCTGCTAGGCCTGCTCACCGTCGCCGTGCTGGCCAGGCGCATCCGCCGTGCCTGGCGCCACCGCCGCGAGCGCCGCCTGGAGCGGCAGCCGCTGCCGCACGCCTGCCCGAACTCTCCGGTGCCAGCCTCTCCGCTACCGCGACCGAGGCCACCGTCAGCTAAGCCTTAGCCTCGATCCACCGCGTGAATTCTGACTCTTGGGCTGCGTGCTTTCCAGCTGACGGTGATCTCGGTGGTGTTGCCGGGCGCGGGTTTCCCGCCGCTGGCTTGTTCTGCGGCTTGTCCAGGTCCTCGTGCCGGGCTGGGATGGGGTGGCCGTCAGGGGCCGTGTGAAGTGCGGGTGACCGGGTCTGGGCTGGTCAGGCCGTCTGTGCGGGTGGGCCGCAGGCGGCTTCGAAGAGGTTCATCCATTCCTGGTCGCGGTGCCAGCCTTCTGGCAGGTGGATGGTGATGTGGCCGCGGCCGTGGCGGGCGGTCCGGGCGGCGATGTTGATGAGGTCGCGGCGCAGGGTGGCGGCTCTGGCCTTGGCGCAGGTGAGGCTGGCCAGGGACCCGGCGGCGCGCAGCAGGTTGTGCGCGATGGCGGCGCAGGCCAGCCAGGCCGCGTTCGCGGGAAACGAGCCGGAGGGCAGATGGGCCAGGGGCCCGTCGGTCAGGTCGGCGAACACCTGCTCGGCCTGGGCGTGGTCACGGTGCTGTTCCTCCGCCTGGACCAGCTCGAATGGCGAGTCGGTGAACACGGCGTGGTAACGCCAGGCAGGGAACAGCTCGTCCTGGCCCGGGGCGGCTGTGCGGTTGAGGTCTTTGACCCGGCGGACGATCAGCCGGGCGGTGATGGCCTGGTCTTTCTTCGAGGCGAACGCCGTGTATTCCACCTCGGCGACCTCGGCGTCGGAGATCCAGCAGCGCAGCTGGTCATCCCAGATCGCCCGGGGGTAGCGGATCGCTGTCCAGGCAGTTTCGGGGATGCCGGCGATCGCCGCCTTGACCGAGGGGTTCATCGGTGCCGTGACGGAGAAGTAAGCCCCGGCCTGGCGCACGGCGCCGGTGAACGCCGCGGAGTAGAACGCCGAGTCCGTCCGCACGACCAGGGTCCCGGTGCACCCGGTGGCGCGGGCAGTGCTGACCGAGACCGCGGCGAAGCTGGCGGCACCGCGGGAGGACGCGGCGCTGCCGCCGCGCAGCCGGGTGGCGGCGATCACCGGCGCGGCCAGCGGCGTGCTGATCACGGCTGCCAGCGCATTCAGGCCACGGACCAGCAGGCTCTTGCCCTGGATTTTCGTATGGCCGAACGCCGCGCCCTGCTTCTTATGCCCGTAGACGCGTTTTTGCATGGAGTCGATATCGATGAACGCCACACTGTCTTTGCCGGGCAGCAGCGGGGTGCGGCGGGCCAGGTCTGCCAGCAGCAGCCGGCGCACCTTCTCCACCTGGAGCACATTCCCCCAGGTGAACGAGCGCAGGAACGAGCCCAGCGTGGACGGGGCGCGGATCCCGCCGAACAGCGTGGGCATCGCGCCGTGCCGCAGCACGTCCATATCATCGATGCTGTCCGCACCAGCGATCATCCCGGCAGCCAGGCACGCCACCTTGAGATGCGCGTTCACCCCGCACGCACGGCCGATCGCGACATGCGCTTCGATCAGGCCGCCCAGGCCGGCCCGCTGCGCCAGGGCCATCACCGGGACCAGGCCCGCCCGCGACACGAGATTCGGGTCATCAAACGTCGCGCACGTCTTCGCCAGCCCGTGTAACAATCGCACCTGCGAGGTGTCCTCTCCGCTCGGAACGTGGAAGCTTCAGTAACTCCCATCGTCCCAGTTCAGAGGGCACCTTTCGCGTTGACGCGCCCAAACACAGCCCTATTTACACGGTGGATCGAGGCTTAGTGGTCTCGCCCGTAAGTTCATCGGGTGTCGGGCCCAAGCAGTGGGTTGAGGTTCAGGTAGAGGCCGCGCACCGTAACTCAATCAGAACCTGGGAGCCACTCCAAGATGCCCAACTCCGCGATGGCGGTGACCGCGGTCGGATCCCAAGGATCATGCTGGACTATAGACAGGTCGAGCGCCACGGGCCCGTCGTGGATCGGCGTCGCCGCGACAGCGAACGGCTGCCCGGCATCTGCCGTGCCGATCGCCGCGCTGATGGGCGCAAGGAACTCATCGCCCTTGCTGACGGACGATCACGGTCGATTACCGACCGGGTGGTGGAGGGCCTGGCGGAATGGCAGGCGCGGCCTCTCGACCCGGTAGGCCCAGGGGTCGCCGACATCGCGGCCTGCGAATCGCCACTCCATCCGGCGCAGCTCGTCATGGGCAAGATGCTTGAGCAACTCGATCGGCGTCCAGCCCGACGCGAGCCGACTGCCGCGTAGCTCGCCACCGGGCAGCGATCAAGCTTGCTCACCAGCCTGGCCAGCCTGCCGCATATCGTCGCCCGTCAATGCCATTGTTTCGGGGTCGGCCGCCAGGCTAGCGAGTTACGGTGGCACCCCAGGCGGTCTGGTGGAACTGGCCGTTGAGTGGAGGTTTCGAGGATAGGCACCAGAAGAGCTCGGCCGTCTGCGGGGTCGCGGCCAGGCCCATGTAGTCGCCGAGGAACGCCACTGGCGGTGGCGATTCACTTGAGACCGCAGCCCACCGCAGCACGCTCGGCGGGCCGACCTGGTACTCGAACCCGAATGTCTTCCCGCCATCGGTGGAGGCGATGTAGTCCTCGCTCACCGAGGCGGCCGTCCCATTCGCGCCTCGCGTCCGGTAGGTGATGTGCACCGCTCCCGCGTCAGCGGCCACGGCCGGCGTAAACCGGTCGAGCCCGGCGATCATGGGGTCAACGACCCGCGGTGCGCTCCACTTCTGCCCGCCGTCAGCCGACATTGACAGCACGATGTCGTTGAGCCCGGAGGGGTTGAACCGGGCGTCCTGCCAGACTACGTACATGTGCCCGTTGGCTGGGTCGATCGCTGCGGCAGGAAGCCCGCCGCTCCGTATTCCCGGCACTCCTGAGCCGAGGAACTGGCCAATGGTCACTGGTGCGCTCCAGGTCAGGCCGCCGTCATGAGAGGTCTGCGCTGTCTCGTAGTCGTTGCCCTGGTTCGGGTTGGCGGCATCCGGGACGAACAGGTCGTAGATAACGGTGATCGATCCATCTGGGTGGATGAGCGGGATAAGGCCTTCAGTGTCGGCGGTCGCCGAGGTGGTGAAGCGGACGGGCGACCACGTCTTCCCCTGATCGTCGGAGAAACTGACCGCTCCCGGCGAATGCGTCACGGCGCTTGAGCCCGGAGCCGGTGGTGATGAACCGTGACCACACCGAGTAGACACGGCCAAGGTGCGGGCTGCGGGCGGAATTGTCGACCGCTATCCAGTTCTTGTCGTTGAAGATGTTCACATTGTTGTCGTCCACCACCAGTGACGGCGGACCGAAGCTCACCCCGCCGTCGGTGGAACGCTGCACGGCCACCGCGCTGCGCGCGTCCGTCTCATCGAACGGGATCGTCTGGGCATAGCCCGAGCCATCCGGCCCGAACGCGACAGCCGCGTCCGACGCCAGCTGAAACGGCCCGCCGACCACCGTGGTCAGCATCGGCAGGTTGCCGTCGGCCCAGGTCCGCCCGCCGTCCTGTGACGTCGCGTAGCCGGGATCGGCCGATCCGCCGAACGGGCCGTTCCGGCCCTGCTGGAAAACAGCCGTGACGATGGCCGGGTGACCAGGGTCGATGGCGACATCCGGCTCGGTCTGGGTGTCCGGCTCGATTTCGGCCGACGACGGCAACGTGTCCCTGCTGGCGCTTCCGACATTTGTGATCTTGCTAAACGCCGTGCCGGGCGCGGTCCGCGCGAGCGGTGTCTCCGCGGCTGCCACGTGCGGGTGGAACCGCGCGGCTGCCCGCGCCTCGAATGCCTGCCGCGCCCCGGCGGCCGCCTGGCGCGCGGCGTTCACGACCACAGGGCCCTGGCGGGGGCCCGGCGGCGCGGCGAGCGCTGCCGTGGGCATGCCCACCATGGTGCCGGCGGCGACGGCGCTTACCAGCGATAACCGACGACGTGCATGCACAGATGATCACTCCTTCGACGGGGCCGGCTGCCCCAGAACCTACGCTAGTTAGCGATCATATGGCTAGACGCGATCGATTCCAAGAGATCAGGCTCGCCTATCTCGGACAGCGCCCGGCGACTGAATGACCGCCGATTCAGCGCACGCTTGCATCTTCGTGATCACGGTGAGATCACCATTACAGATGAACGCATTACTTAAACGTGCATAATTGATTCGCTTGCCAGGCCGCTGACGAGCTCTTCGCTAATAGCCAGGCACAGAGAATGGTTACGCTCTACGCATACTCACATCGGCATGACCGGGAACCGGCAGCCGTGAAGATGGACGGCCACGTTGCCAGGTTGGACGAGCGCGCCACCGATCACCTCTTCGGCGCCACGCTTGACCCAGCCCGGCGCGCCGGGAATCCTGGGTCGCGTGCCGGATGCTGCTGCCGAGTTCTCGTCGTCGGCAGCCCGCCCCATCCTCAGGCGTACCGCCATCCTTTCGGTGTTCCTGAGTCTGCTGCCGCATAGAGATCCGTCATGGTCATGGTGGTTCACGCTCCCTGGCGGAATGGAACGGCGTTCAAGGATGGGACGGCAAACCGGTGCGCGACGAGAACTCCGTGATATTCACACGCGTTCGATCAGCTCCGGGCGTCTCGGCCGGGCAAGGTCACATCGTGGCTCGTGATGTTCGAGAAGACGTTGATGCGTGGCGCAAGGTACGTATGGCCCTCAATCACCGGCGGTCTCAGCTCACCAAGGCCACGGTATCGCTGTATGGGGGAGTGGAGCGGATCGCTGGGACGCCCCTGATCACTTCGACTGGCTGGATGCCTGCCGAGCCGGTGGGCCTCGAAGCGCTCAAGCTGGCGTGGGCTGACGAGTCACCCCATACCATCACGGGGGGCGAGGCTGAGAGCGAGCACTGCCGACCGCTTATGCCTCATGGCGGGCGTTACCCTAGGTACTGTCACGCGATCCGGGATCTTGACCCACCGTCCCTGTTCGAGAATCGGATTTCGTACCGTCTGCTGGATCTGGTCTGCGACCGCAATCACCAGGATCAGACGTATGGTCACACGACCTACTTCGACATGGTCGACGTATGCGAGGTGGCTGCGCACGAGATCGCCGGCGCGTGGCTCCGCTGCGATGGGGACGCTGCCCGGATCAGGTCGTCGGAGTTGCCATTCCGCAGCCTGATCGGTGATCCTTTCGACTTGTCACGTCGGCCAGTGCTGCCTAGCACCGACACTCTGACCATCCGGCACGATTCGGGCACGGGTCAATCGTCGCTCTTGTTGCACCGCCGAAATTCTGAGAATGTCGCCCTCGCCGACGGAATGACTCACATCATCCCCGCAGGCGTGTTCCAGCCTTCTGGGATCGCGCCGCCCAGTATCAGGGCAGACTTCGATATTTGGCATAACATCCTGCGCGAGATGTCCGAGGAGTTCCTGGGAAACCCTGAGCACGACGGTAGCGCTAGCGGGCCGATCGACTACGATGCCGAGGAGCCGTTCGCCAGCCTCAACAAGGCCCGCAGGGATGGCCAGATCCGGGTGTGGTGCCTGGGCGTGGGGCTGGACCGCTGACGCTTGCCGGTGAGATACTGACGGTTCTCGTCATTGATGCTGAAGTCTTCGATCAGGTCTTCTCCGATGTTGTCACCTGGAATAACGAAGGCGACATCGTATTCGGCGCGGATGGCTCGACTGGGGTGCCGTGGCGGTGTGATGCTGCTTCGGGCTACTGGCTGCCGAGCCGCTGGCACCGGCTGCGCAAGCGTGTGTCGAACTGGCGTGGCATCACCAGGACCTTCTGCTCGGTCAGCACAGGTAAGGCAACGAAGACATGCGCGTTCTCGTTACTGGAGCCACCGGATTCGTCGGCCGCGCCGTCGTCCAGCAGCTCACCACGGCAGGGCATTCGGTGGTCGGATTCGCGCGCACGTCCATGCCTAGTCCGTGCGAGCTGCGGACTGGCGACATACTCGACCTGGCAGCACTAGAACGGGTCGTGAAGGGCGCCGACGCGGTATGTCATCTGGGGGCGCTGACCCTGGTCCGCGAGTCGTTTAAAGAACCTGTCCGGTATTTCAGGGTCAACGTCGCCGGCACGCTCAACCTTCTGGATGCCATGAATGCGGAAGCTCGAAGATGCGGCCACCCGCTGCGGCTAGTCTTCGCGTCCACTGGCGCGGTTTACGGGGCACCGGAAAGGCAGCCCATTACTGAAGCACAGGAACCGGCGCCTGGCAATCCATACGGCGCGTCGAAGCTCGCCGCCGAGACGGCGATCGGCTATCAGGCTGCGCTCGGAACCATCAGCGCGGTCACGCTCAGAACCTTCAACGTGGCCGGTGCGGTAGACGGCCACGGCGACCCAGACACCTCACGGATCATCCCCAAGACTCTCCTCGTCGCCGCCGGCCAGGCCGATAGCCTCAACGTGAACGGTGACGGCTCGGCGATCCGGGAGTACATCCACGTCTGCGACCTGGCCCGGGCTTATGCTGCAGCGCTCGACGTTGCCGACCCCGCCGGGCATCGCGTCTATAACGTCGGCAGCGGGGTCGGCGTGAGCATACGCGACGTAATCGAGGTCACTGAGCGGATCACAGGACGGCCAGTTCCCGTGTGCTGGGGGCCGCCAGCCCGCGAACCACGAGAACTCCGCGCCGACAGCTCACGCATTGACACCGAATTGGGCTGGCATCCAACTCAGTCAGGCCTGGAGACGATCATTACCGATGCCTGGAAGGCCCTGACGGGCTGATCCCGCTGACGGCATGTAACAAACTGTCACGCCCGTTCCCCGGCTTCGGTCGCGCAACCTTGTGCTCGTGAGCCAGCAGAAGGCCCAGTCATCGTCGGCCCTCAATGCCGAAGTATTCAGTTGCCGCCGGCAACTACCTGCTCTAACGTCACCCGTGCGCTGATGGCTAAGAGTGGACACGGCGCGGAGCAAAGGAGACAGCGTGGAGCGCACAGTTCGCACCCCGGACGGCCGGACGCTGGCTGTCGAGGAGTCCGGTGATCCCGCTGGCCGGCCGGTCCTGGTCCACATGGGCACGCCGAACTCCCGGCACCTTTATGGCCCGAACGTGCGGGATGCCGCCGCTCGCGGGCTGCGGCTCATCAGCTACGACAGGCCGGGCTACGGAGGGTCCTCGCCGCAGCCGGGGCGCACCGTCGCCGACTGCGCCGGCGATGTCCGCACGATCTGCGCTGACCTTGGCGTCAACCGGCTGGCAACATGGGGAATCTCAGGCGGCGGCCCGCACGTGCTCGCGTGCGCTGCCCTGCTCCCGGACCTGGTGACCGCCGCCGCCTCGCTCGCCTCGCCGGCCCCGTACGGCGCTGAGGGCCTTGACTATTTCACCGGCATGGGCCAGGGCAACGTGGATGACACCCGTCTGTTCCTCACAGACGAGGCTGCGGCCAGGGCAAAGACGGACGAGGACCGGGAGGAACTCCTGGCCACGTCGCCCGAGGATGCGGCCAAGGCGATTGAGTCGCTTCTCACGCCGACAGATGCCGCGGTCCTGCGCGGCGAGCTGGCCGAGTACCTGACCTCCTCCTCGCAGGACGGTCTGGCGCCCGGCAGCCAGGGATGGTGGGACGACAACTGCATGGTCAGGCCGTGGGGATTCGACCTGGCCGGCATCACTGTCCCGGTCCTGTTGCTGCACGGCAGGCAGGACATGTTCGTGCCGTTCGGCCACGGCGAATGGCTGGCCGCGCACATTCCCGGCGTCGAGGCCCGGCTGCTCGACGACGACGGGCACCTGACGCTAGTGCAGAATCGTGTACCCGAGGTGCATGCCTGGCTGTCAGAACACCTATAGCGCGCCAGTGAGCCCCGGCCTTGTTGCCGATCAGTCACCTACCCGGCGGGCGAGGTGACCCAGGTGGTCCCCACGACCGAACACCTGCGGTGCGGGCCTGCCGCCCTGTGGTCAGGGTCTGGCAGTTGCGTCGGGCGATCTCTTAGGAACCGACCCAGAGCACTCGAAGTATCACGACTCGCCGGTCTGCTCTAGAAAAAGGTAAATCGCGAGCCCGTGGGCGCCGCCACCGAACGTGTGGGTGCGCATATTCGCGCCCGGGCGCTGCAAGTTGTACGGGTCGCCCGGCCACGGAGCAACTTCCAGCAGGGTCATCAGTTCGGCATACGCGGGCAAGGCCTCGGCCGGGAGCGCGGCGACCTCGTCGAGCGCGTCAACTTCCGTCTCGACCAAATACACCGACTGATCTCGCCGCGAGCCGTCTACAGGCCCAGACGGTTACGAGTGACCGACCAAGCCTCCGTCAACACCTCATCGGCAGTATCCTCGCGGCTGAGCTGGTCGGCGTGTTCGAGCATGCGCCGGTGAGCCCGCGCGTCCCGCGACGACTCCGCGACGCGCCGCCAGCGCTCGAGCAGCTGCAGCACACCAGTCAGATCGAGCGTCTCTGTGGCCTGCGCCATCGCAGCCCGGAATTCCCGGTCGAAGTCCCCCGCCTCTTCCGGCAGCAGGACACCCCGGATCGTCCGAGGTACCGGGAAGTCATCCCCGGCGGACAGCGGACCCGCCACACCAACGGACATGACGGCATAGTACTCGGCCTTCCTCGGGCTGATCCGTAGACGCGCGCGAGGAGCGCTACTCCAGCCCGACCAGGCACGCGCCTCCGCACCGGCCTCGTGGCCCACTTGACCCAGCGTCAGAGAGGGCTACTGGGCGTGGGGCTGGGGCTGGGCGCCCAACAGAATGCCACAACAGAATGTCGCAGAAACCTGCGGCCAGCGTGCGGTCAAAAGATCGTGAGGCCACCTTGCCGTCCTGGCAAAGTGGCCTCTGACCTGCTTATACTGCGTCGGGACGGCGGGATTTGAACCCGCGACCCCTTGACCCCCAGTCAAGTGCCCTACCAAGCTGGGCCACGTCCCGTCCGTACGCGCCGGACTTGACGAGGATAGCGCACGGCGTGCCTGGCGCCGCATCAGCGCAACCGGGCCCGCCAGCCCAGCCAGGCAACACAGCCGCGGCCCTGGCTGCCACCAGCCCCACGACCCGCCGTCCCAGGCCCCTGGAAAGCCGACGGCAAGCCCCAGCGCAGGTTTCTGGCCGCTCCGGGCACTTCGGCGGGTCGATCATTCGTTGGCCGGGTTGGGCGGGCATAGCGTGGGCACACCCAGGGCGAGGTTAGCCGTGGGCAACTCCAACGGAGCGCGCGCATGACAGCACGCGGATCGGCGTGGGACGGCGGACCGCCTGATCCACCGACGGCACCCCTGCCGCGCGTGGATGACTGGGGCGATGCCAGCCCCAGCTACCTGGCGCCCGCCGACTGGCGGGCCCCCCAGATTTACCAGTATTCCCAGGTGCCCCGCAGACGACGTCGCGGGCTTCGGCTGCTGCGCCGAGCAGCGTCCTTCGTCTTCGTCCTGGTCGTGCTCGGCGTGCTCGCCTTCGGCGCTCTGCTGCTGGTCACGCCGTCGGTCGGGACCGCTCCCGCGTTGGTCCGGACACAGGGCCTGGCTCATCATGCCGTCTACCCCGGACCGCCGGTGCCGGCCCGGTTCGCGGAATCCCTGGTGGCGACCGAGGATCACCGGTTCTACTCCGAGCCCGGCATCGACCCGCTGGCCATCGCCCGGGTGGCGGAGGCGGCCGTCACCGGCCAGGGTGACCAGGGCGGCGCGACCCTCGACCAGCAACTGGCCAAATTGCTTTACAGCAACGGAAGAGCTGGAGTGTCCGCCAAAGTCGAGGAGCTGGGGCTCGCCGTCAAGCTCTACCTGACTTACACCCACCCGCAGATCCTGCAGATGTACGCGGACGTCGCCTACTTCGGCCACGGCTACTACGGCCTGTCCGCCGCGAGCTGCGGCTACTTCGGAACCACGTCAGCGGGCCTGTCCTGGCCGGAAGCGGCGACGCTCGCGGGACTGGTCCAGGGGCCGTTGACCGACGACCCGATCCTCCACTACGCCCGGGCACGGGCCCGCGAACAGCACGTCCTCGGCAGGCTCGTCGCCACTGGCGTGCTCAGCCAGGCGCAGGCCAATGCGGCGTTCAGCCAGCCTCTGCGCTTGGTGGGGGGGAGCGGGACGGGCTGCGGCGCTACCCCGTAGAACATTCCTAGCGGTTAGGCCGCCGCGCATGCCGTCCGCCGCCGGAGCGCGCGCCAGCGGGACGCGCCCGGCCCGCCACGCCATTCCCGCCGCTCACCGGGGGTGCCGCGCCCGGGCCGTCCATCCGGTACCCGTTGGCCTGCGGCAGTTCTGACCCGTTCGGCCAGTCTGACCCGTTCGGCCAGGCGGTCCCCGCCGGCCCGATGGTGGCGTGTCCCGCGGCGGCTGGCCGTCCCACCGTCTCCGGCAGTCCCGCTACCCCGGCGGCGTCCTCAGCCGGTACGGCCCGCCACACCCAGACCCGGTAGGACCAGAACCTGAACAGCGTGCCCAACACGATCCCGACAAACAAGGCGACGTTGTAAGACAGCTTGTCGGTCTTGGCGAGCACGTAATAGGCGAAGCCGAGACATGCGAGCTGGATGACCAGCCCGATCGCGTTCAGCACGAAAAAGATCAAGTATTCGCGGCCGAGGCCGCTCCTGTCACGGTGCCGGAACGTCCAGTACCGGTTGCCAGCGAAGGACACGCACGCCGCCACCCCAGTCGCGATCACGTTGGAGACCAGGGGGCCCAGCGCGGCCTGGAAGTGCAGGAGGTTAGTGCCGACCTCCGTGACGAGGAAGGCGAAGGCGCCCACGACACCGAATTTGGCAACTTCATGGATGAGATGCCTGAATCGTTCATACAGTGCACGGGCGTACGTCACCTGGGCATCTTCCTCTCACGAGCCCCTGCGCTGGTGAATACCGATGAATGCGACAGTACCGGCCCCGGCCTGGTAGGCGGGCCACTGGGCTGATTCCCGGAGGTGGCGCGCGTCGGCGGCGGGCAGAATACCCGTTCGGAAATGTCGGGCCATCAAGGTAACGTCGCGAAGGTGTCTGCTGCCGCCGCGCTCATTCGTGCCCGTGGCCTGACCAAGCGTTTTGGAAGCTTCACGGCGGTAGACGGGATCGACTTCGAACTGCGCCGTGGCGAGGCATTCGGCTTCCTGGGGCCGAACGGCGCAGGCAAGTCGTCCACCATGCGCATGATCGGCTGTGTCTCGCCGCCGAGCGAAGGCGAGCTGTCCATCCTGGGCCTCGATCCGGTGGCGGACGGCCCGGCGATCAGGGCCCGGCTCGGCGTGGTGCCGCAGGAGGACACCCTGGACGTGGAGCTGACGGTCCGCGAGAACCTGCTCATCTATGGCCGCTACTTCGGGCTGCCCCGCGCGGTCATCCGCGAGCGCTCCGCGCGGCTGCTGGACTTCGTGCAGCTCACCGACCGGCAGGACGACAAGGTCGAACCGCTGTCCGGCGGCATGAAACGCAGGCTCACGATCGCCCGCTCCCTGATCAACGAACCGGAGATCCTGCTTCTGGACGAGCCGACCACCGGCCTTGATCCGCAGGCCCGGCACGTGGTCTGGGACCGGCTGTTCCGGCTCAAACGCCACGGCGTGACGCTGGTGCTGACCACGCATTACATGGACGAGGCGGAGCAGCTGTGCGACCGCCTGGTGGTGATGGACGCCGGGAAGATCGCGGCGAGCGGCTCACCGCGCGATCTGATCGACGAATACTCCACCCCAGAGGTGCTGGAACTCCGCTTCGACCCGGCGGAGCACGAGACAGCCGCCGAGAAGCTGGCGGGAGTGCTGGCGCAACGCCGGGAGGTGCTCGCCGACCGGATCCTCCTCTACGTCGGTGACGGGGACGCCGCCCTCGCCGCCGTCCGCGGTCTGGGCCTGGAACCGGTGACTTCCCTGGTCCGGCGGAGCACGCTGGAGGATGTGTTCCTCCGGCTGACCGGCCGCCGACTGGAGGATTGATGGCTTCCAGCGCCCTGCCCGCCTCCGCGCCGCCAGCCCCGCCCGCACGCTCGGCCGGACCTCCGCCCGCGCCGGCCAGCCGCTCGGTTTTTGCCGGGCGCCAGCTGCGGTTCTGGCTGACCGACTACCGGCGGACCTGGCGCGGATCGATTTACTCCAGCGTGCTGAACCCGCTGCTCTACCTCGGTGCGATGGGGCTGGGGCTGGGCACGTTGGTCGATGCGCACGGCCGGGGGGGCCTGGGCGGCGTGAGCTATCTCGCGTTTCTCACCCCCGGGCTGCTGGCGGCCGCGGCCATGCAGACCGGCGTGGGGGAGTCGACCTACCCGGTCTTCGGCTCCGTGAAGTGGAACAAGACGTACCAGGCCGCCGTGTCGTCGCCGCTGCGCCCCTCGGATGTGTTCCACGGCCATCTGCTCTTCGTCACGCTCCGGCTGACCATGAACTCCGCACTGTTCATGGTCGTGGCGGCGTCGTTCGGAGCGCTGCGCTCGCCGTGGGTGATCGCGGCCCTGCCGGTCGCCGTGCTCACCGGTCTCGCCTTCGCGGCGCCGGTCGAGGCGTGGGCTGTCACCCGGCAGAAGGACACCTCGTTCGCGGTGATCTACCGGTTCGGCATGATCCCGCTGTTCCTGTTCTCCGGCACGTTCTTCCCCATCACCCAGCTCCCCGCGTGGATCCGGCCGGTCGCCTACCTCACCCCCCTCTGGCACGGCGTAGCGCTCTGCCGCGCGCTCAGCCTGGGCATCGCCGATCCTGGCGGCGCGCTCGTGCACGTCGGCTACCTGGCTGCCGTGGCCGCGGCTGGGATCGCCGTGGGGAACTGGACCTACCGGCGGCGGCTCGATGTCTAGCGTGCCGCGCTGCTGGCCTGGCGTCCCGTCCTGTCGGCCCAGCGTCCGGGCTCGGCATGGCTGACGTCCGGGACCTGCCGCTGCGGGTCCTCCCGGTGCCCGGGCGGCTCGGCCGCGCCCGCGCGGCCATGGGCGGGCGCGCCAGCCTCCACCTGGTGGAGCGGCACGCGCGTGTCTACCGGCACATGTGGCTCATCTTCGCGACGGGCCTGGCCGAGCCGCTCTTCTACTTGCTGTCGATCGGCGTTGGCCTCGGCAAGCTCGTCGGCTCGGTGACCGGCCCCGGCGGTCCGGTCGCCTACGCCACGTTCGTGGCCCCCGCCCTGCTGGCCAGCGCGTCGATGAACGGGGCCATCTTCGATTCCACCTTCAACGTGTTCTTCCGGCTCAAGTACGAGAAGCTCTACGACGCGGCGCTGGCCACGCCCATGCGGGCCGGCGACGTCGCCCTCGGCGAGATCAGCTGGGCGTTGCTGCGCGGCGGCCTGTACGCGCTGGCCTTCCTGCTGGTCATGCTGGCCATGGGCCTGGTGCACTCGGCCTGGGCGGTGCTGGCGCTGCCGGTCGCCGTGCTCACCGGGTTCGCGTTCGCGGCCGCGGGTATGGCGGCGACCACCTTCATGCGGAGCTGGCAGCACTTCGAGTTCGTCATGCTCGCGGCGCTGCCGATGTTCCTCTTCTCCACGACCTTCTACCCGCTGGGCGTCTATCCGCGGCCGCTCCAGATCGTGGTGGAGTGCACGCCGCTCTATCAGAGCGTGAGCCTGCTCCGGGGCCTGACGCTGGGCGCGGTTACCCCGGCCCTACTGTGGAGCGTGGGATACTTGGTGCTCATGGGCCTGGTCGGTCTGTGGGTCGCCAGCACCCGAATCGGGCGCCTGCTCCTCACGTGAGCTCGGTGATTCCCCAAATGGGGGTAAAGCTTTCGTATAGGCAGGTTCTCCCCGACGGTCCGTATCTGATCCTCTGAATCTGCTCCTTATGCTCCTAATGTCATGTTGGGTTCCCTGATCCGGTGATCAGCCCGTCATACCGGCAGCCGTCATACCGGCAGAAAGGCCCGTCGCCATGCGCCTGACGCATCAGGCGGGTCCTTCCCGCCTGCCCGCCGGTACCCTGCGCCTCGCGCGGGTGGGCGCCGCCGCGCTGGTGCTCAGCGTCGCCTTGATGGTCATGGTGGGGATCTCCGGGCCGTCAGTAGCGGTCACGAAGTTCCCGTCGGCGTTTCCGTGGCCGCCGTACTTCGAGTCGGTTCGCCTCTCTGACGTGATGGTGGCCGGGCTGGCGTGGCTCGCGGTGGGTACCGGCGGGCTGGGCGTGGTCGTGGCGCTGTTCGCGGTGCGCCGTGGCTGGCGCCCGCGCCCGCGGGCGCTGCTGATCGGATGCCTGCTGGCCGTGATCGCACTGATGGTGATGCCGCCGCTCGGCTCCACCGACATGCTTGATTACGCGATATACGGGCGGATGGCGGCGCTCGGCCATAGCCCGTATGTGATGACCCCGGCGCAGCTCAAGGCGACCGGGGACCCGGTGGGCCGGTTCGGGCCCGACTCATGGAAGACCGCGCATTCGGTGTACGGCCCGCTCGGGACGTGGTCGGAGGAGGTCGCGTCGGGGCTGGCTGGGCCGTCGATGGCGAGGACGGTGTTCTGGCTGAAGGCGCTGAACGCGCTGGCCTTCCTGGCGGTGGCGCTGGCGCTGGACTGGCTGCTGCGGTCGGAGGGCGCGGCGCGGGTGCGGGCGCATCTGCTGTGGTCGGTGAACCCGCTCATGCTGTGGGCGGTGCTCGGCGGTGGTCACATCGACGGGCTGGCGGCGGCCGTGGGGTTCCTGGGCTTGCTGTGTGTGCGCCGGGTGGATGCGGGGTGGCGGGGGGCGGCCCATGGTCTGGCGGCGGGCGTGCTGATCGGGGCGGCCATCGCGGTCAAGGCGCCGTTCGCGTTGTTCCTGCTGGGCCCGGCCTGGGTGGCGCGCCGCTCGCTGCGGACGCTCGCCGCGGTCGCGGTGGCCGCCATCGCGGTGGTGGTGCCGTGTTACCTGCTGGCGGGCCGGGCCGCGGTGACCGCGGTGGTGTCGCGCGGGGCCGGTGCGCCTGACTTGTACGAGCCGTGGCAGCTGCTCGCCCGGGCGCTGGGCCTGCACGACGCGGTGACGTTCATCAACGTGGCGGGGTTGTGCGGGTTCGCCGTGCTGGCAGCGGTCTTGCTGTGGGGGCTGCCAGCGGGGCCTGGCCAGCCCGCCCGGGCTGGTGTTCGTCCGGCCGGTGCTCGCGGTGTCGCTGGCCTGGCTGATCTGCACGCCGCAGCAGCGGCCCTGGTATGACGCGATGATCTTCCCGCTGCTCGCGCTGATGCCCGCGACCCGGCTGGACTGGATCGTCATCATCCGCGCCATGGCCTCCACCGTCGCGGAGATCCCCGGGGTGCGCTACCACACCGGGCTGCATCCGCACTGGCTAGCGTCCCTGGTCCAGGTCGTGATCCACGGCGTCGTCCCGATCATCCTGGCGGCGGTGGCCGCCGCGCTGATCTGGCTCTGCATCAGCGGCCGCTGGTCGCCCGGCGGGCGGCCCGGTCAGGCGGGCAGCGCGCGGCCCCTCCCGGATCTGGCCGCGTCCAGTCCCGGGGCGGCGCCCGCCTCTTAGGCCGTGTCCGGCCTGCACCACGGGCGACCGTGGCATCACGCCCCACGACGATGCCAGCAGAACGTAAGGTTTCCCATATTTAGGTAAAGCGCCCCGGGGGGATTTTGCCCGGAATTGACCAAATGGAGGTAAAGCCTCCAGCTAGGTGGTTACGTGCGCGTCTGGTTTCATCGATACTGTGAGTCATTCCGCAATTCCTGGCCGAGTTGTCTGGCCCGCGCGATCAACTCCCCGCCCGCCTTACTGAAAGGCCATAGTCATGCGCCTGGTGCTCCAGGGTCAGGCTGAGCGGTAGTCGTCCAGGAACACGGCGCCGGCGATGGCGAAGTAGATGCCGAACGAGACGCTCGATGCCACGATCTCCGCGGCGAGGGCCTTGGTGAGCCGCTGCCCGCCCGGGCGGGCGACCTCCAGGATCAGCAGCACCACGATCACCGTGCTGGAGAACAGCCCGCCGTAGGCCCCGGCGAGTCGGCGAGGGTGTTCACCGGGGAGTCCTGGGCGCCGAGCGTCCTTCGCTGGGCCAGCCAGCTGCCCGCCCCGCCGCCCATGGTTCCCAGCGCCTTCTCCGGGCCGAGGCTGGCGCCCCCGATCAGCGACACCGCCGAGACGGCCACGACCCCCGGCACCAGTCCCGGGTCGACGTGCTCGGTTTTCAGGTCATCGAACAAGCCGGGAACCTCCTCCGGCAGCCGGGTCAGGCGGCGCAGCAGGCCGACCGCGACACCGGCTGCCGCGGCGACCGCCACCCACCACCAGTGCCCGCCGAACCAGCCCGGGTGGGAATTGCTGTACCACTTGCCCCCGAACTTGATCACGCCGATGAAGACCAGGCCTGCTGACCGCGCCGAACACCCCCAGGACCACCGCGTAACCCATCAGGGCCCAGAACTCCCGCTTCTGGGTGACCGGCGAAGCCGCCGGCCGAGCCGGTTGCCCGATGCTCACATCGTGAACCTCAGCGAAGCCGAACTTTCAGCCGGCGCGCACCCCTACTCGCCAGCGGCAGACTGGACCGTCTCGATCAAAACCAACATGGCACTCCAAGAGTCCCGGCTCAGCATGTCGCCTCCACCCTCGGCAGGTTTCCAGATAAGCACGATAGGGCCACCGCCTTCCTCCGCGACAAAGCACAAGGTCAGGCCAGGACCTGGGTCTCGCGGACTGTCAGCCGTTCTGTCCGGGCGCGGCTTCCAACTCCGGTTCTGTGCCTGTGTCCCGTATAGGGATGAGCGCTTGCATGAATTTGTCACCGCCTGCCTGGTCGATCGCGACGCGGGCCATCGCCTGCCGGAACGTGATCGTCCGTTCGGCGCGCCGTCCGCCGAGGAAGGTGTTGGCCCAGTGCAGCAGCGAAGTGAAGCGGTTCTTGACGCCGGTGAGGAATGTGACGTGGACGACGAGCCACATCAGCCACCCGGGGTA